>CAMKDV010000028.1 GCA_946411385.1 uncultured Bacteroidales bacterium | reverse complement strand
GTTGAGCACTATTTATTGGGATGTACCCAACTATACGGGTTCAATAGACTATGGTATCTTCTACAATGTCCGTGAGCATGTGCGGAGTATGACGTTCGGTCCTCATGTGACGGTTGTTCCTGAACGTATTTGCTCTGGCTTCACTATGCTTCACGCGGTAGAGATCCCTGCAGGTGTTCAGGCTGTCAATGCGAACGCCTTTGCTGATTGCTCAGCTGTTGATTCCATCATCTGCTATGCTACTACACCTCCTGCCGCTGAAGAGTCGTCTCTCTCCGGCTTGAATTACATGATTCCTGTATACGTTCCGGCTGGAACGATTGAACAATACCGTGGTGCTACAGGTTGGAGCAGTTTTACCGATTACCGTGCAATAGGTGAGACACCTGCCTGCGATTCTCTCATCGCCTCCGGCTATTGCGGCGTGAGTGACAACCTCAGATGGGAAATCAGCTGTGACAGCATCTTCACTCTCAGCGGCACAGGTGCCATGAAGACAGGCGATGATGAAAAATGGTTTGACCTGCGCATGTCAATCAAGAAAGTGATTATCGGTGACGGTATAACCGATCTCGTCAGCTACGCCTTCCGTCAGGCAGAAAACATCCAAGAGGTTATTATCGGCGAAGGCGTGACGAAGATTGGCAATTCAGCCTTCTGGGGCTGTTCCGGCATACAGACACTTGTTCTGCCGAGTACGCTGGATACGATTGAGGAGCAAGGTTTCCGCTCGTGTATAGATATCAGGATTATTGATCTGCCTGCCGGTCTGAAGCACCTCGGTGAAGGGGCGTTTGCGTATTGCAGTTATTGCGATTCCCTCATCTGCCGTGCTGTCACGCCTCCGACGACGGACTCTGACCCGTTCTATCAGGTGCCGACCACCAAGCCCTTGTATGTACCTGCACGCTCTGTCGCATTGTACCGTGCAGCCGACGGTTGGAAGAACTTCACCAATATCCTTCCTCTGCGGGATTGTATCACCGCTTCCGGTGAATGTGGTGCTGAAGGTGACAATGTGACATGGGAACTTACCTGTGACAGCGTCATGTACATCAGCGGCACGGGTGCCATGGCGAACTATAATACCAACTCCAACGGTCAGGCGCCGTGGGCGGAATATGGTCCGCAAATCAGCGAGATAATCATCGAAGAAGGTGTGACGTCAATCAGCCCCTACGGATTCTACAACGCCGGCAGTTATACCAACGGTGCATACAACAATGTCCACAGCGTAACAATCCCGAGCACGGTCAGCACGCTCGCCAACAACTACTTCTACCAGTGTCCGCTACTGACCGTAACCATCAACTCCGAAACCATCGTCGGACAAGGTAGCTATTCTTCCAGCAGCAACCTACAGAATATCTTCGGTGTACAGGTCCGCCAATACATCATCGGCGAAGGTGTCACAGCTATTGCAAGCAGTGCATTCTATAATCAGAGTGCTGACAGCCTGCGCTCCGTCATACTGCCCGAAGGAATAACCTCTATCGGTACGTGGGCGTTCGGCTATCTGGAGAACATGGACAGCATCACTTTGCCTGCCGGTTTGCAGTCCATCGGTTCGGATGCATTCTATGGTTCGGGACTCAAGCACATCACTATTCCCGCAGGAGTTACTGAAATGGGCGGACAAGCGTTCCAGAACTGCGACAAACTGACCTCTGTCACGATGCAGGAAGGACTGACGGAGATCGGCACGAGTGCCTTCGCCAATTGTACGGCTTTACCCGAAATAACTATTCCGGAAAGTATCACAACCATCGGCTCCGGTGCCTTCACCGGCTGCACCAACCTGACGAAGATGACTGTCCTATCCTCAGCTTGGGTCGCAGAAACCAAGTCCTCAAGTACTACCACCAAGCAAGCCTTGGGTGGCTATGTTCGCGAACTCGTTCTTGGTGGCAATATTACTACCATCGGCAAGTATGCCTTCACTTCGCTGGATAGCCTGCGTCGTGTATCGTTCCCGAGTAGCCTGACCGTAATCGGCGAATATGCTTTCAGCGCTTGCAAATCGCTGCAGAGCGTCATTTTGCCCAATAGCGTAACCACCATCGCCAACTATGCTTTCAACGGCTGTACGGCTTTGGATAGCATACAGCTCAGCGACGGACTGCTGCGCATCGGCACCTCGGCGTTCTACCAGTGTACATGCTTGACACGCCTTGCGCTGCCCGAAAGCCTCAAAGCAATCAACAGCACAGCGTTCTACCAGTGTACCGGCCTCACCGAGATGATCATCCCGAGTGGCGTGGACAGCCTTGGTACGAACATCTTCGGCGGATGCACCAACTTGGCTAAACTGACCATCAATTCCAATGACCTCTGCTCGCAGACTTACTCAACGAGCACGAACATCAAGTCAGCCTTCAACCAGGATGCCATCAAGACGTACATCATTGGCGAAGGAGTGACCCGGATAGGCAAGTATGCATTCTACAATGCTCCGATGACTGCCCTTGTGCTCCCGTCTACATTGACCTCTGTTGATCAAGGCTCCTTCGGTTCGTGCACTTCGCTCACGCGCGTCACATGTAACGCCTATACGCCGCCGACTCTGCAGAGCAATACGTTCACCAAGCAGGATACCCTTTTCGTCCCCTGCGAGGCAAAGAAGGCGTATAAGGCAGCTGACTATTGGAGCAACTTCAACCCGATTATGTGCGAAGGTCAGCAGACTATAGTTATGACTGTCCCACTCACGTCAGAATGGACGTTTATCATGTTACCCGGGGCGTTTACCGGCAACCGTATATCCTCCGACAGCATTTACGGCGATACCTCTTTCGCATGGGCGATTTACAACGGCTACAAACGTTCGCAGGGCATGTCGGGATGGGAGAATTATGAAGTATGGGGCAGTCTCGATTGCTCGCAGGCCTACCTCGTCCGTTCTACAGGCAGCCAGTCTGCCACAATGACCATTGTGGTACCCGACGAGGCATGGGATAAGGATTCGGTGAGCATCGCGCTCAACTACTATCCATCCAACCATGCCGAGAATGCCAACTGGAACTTCCTTGGTAACCCGTATCCGTACTCCTATAATATAATGAGTGCCCTCGAAGCTGCGGAGATCGAAGCACCCATTGCGGTATGGAACGGCACGGCCTACAGTTTGTATACCCCGGGAATGGACGAATATGTGCTCCAACCCTTCCAGGCGTTCTTTATCCAGCTCCCCGATGGCGGTCCTACCGTACTCAACCTCTCCGCGGACTATATCGTTGAGTAGTATATATAATGAGGAATAGATTAAACCAAATAGAAACAACAAAATTTCAAGACAATGAAAAAGATTCTTACCTTTGCCGTAATGGCACTTCTAACTTTGCCCGTTTTGGCAGGCAAGGCTCCTAAGAACTGGAACTTCACCCTTAACGATGATGGCGAATGTATTGTGGAGAAAGTCATTCCTACCGACAAGAGCGCTACGGACGCACTGAAAGCTGTCAAGGTGGCTGTCAACAAACAGACTTTTGAGAACCGTTCCGTCAAGAGCGAAGAGGCTGGTGCGAACATCGTGTACGAACTCACCAAGAACACCAAGATGCGTTATAGCCCCTTTGCCGGCAACTTCAACGAATCGATGTCGTTCAAGATGGAAGTTGTTTATGCTGACGGCAAGATCACCGTTCGTCTGAGTGACATGACCCTCATCAATAAGTACGAAGGTTTCGGCAAGAGCCAGAATGCTGACTCTTTCTCCGGCAAGATTGCAGAATACGAGGAAGCCGAGCAGACGGCTGTTTCCGGCAAAGGCAAAGCCAAGAAAGAGGCTGCCGATCTCATGGAGGATATCAACGAGTCGTTCAACAACTGCCAGGAAGAGATCGACAAACTCTTCGCAGCCCTCGTCAAAGCCCTCAAATAATCAGTCTCTGCGTTTCCTTTAATCAATCGAAACATTCCCTTTCAATCGGTCGCCCTCAAGCGGCCGATTGCTTTTATCTCTTTCGTCTGTTCTGTTTGTATAGTCTGAGGGCGTTCGATGAACCCTTCTTATCCCTCTTTGCAACATTTGTTTGGCAGAAAATAGCAAAAAATGGCAAAAAATGCATGTTTTTTAGAGAAAAATTTGCGTATATGAAAAAAATGTCGTACCTTTGCATCCGCTTTTGAGAAACAAGCGTGTTTCCCTTTTCTCCCGAAAGGCTGAGCGCCGTCCTTGTGACGGTCATCAGAGGTAGGGTATTAAAATTTGAATCTTCCTATGAGGTTCTAATTTTTTTGCGCTCTAAAATCCGAGAAACCGGAGCCGCTTGCAAAAGCTTCGACCATTGAAAGATTGATGAATCAAGATGTAGTACAAGATTGGGAATACCATTGTATATAATATATATAAGGTGTCCTTGTCAATTTTAGCAAACTACGATAAGTTATTTTGGGTTCAGGATTTGAATTATGTTTTTTACAACGAAGAGTTTGATCCTGGCTCAGGATGAACGCTAGCGACAGGCCTA
>CAMKDV010000027.1 GCA_946411385.1 uncultured Bacteroidales bacterium | reverse complement strand
TGTTCGGGTCGGTCTTGTCGCACTCGTAACAATCGCTGTTCGGGTCGGTCTTGTCACACTCGTAGCAATCACCATTCGGGTCTGTCGGGTCACACGGCTCTTTGTAGCACGGACCGTTCACATCCGTCGAGTCGCATACGTAGCAGTCGCTTTCTGGATCAGTCGGATCACACGGCTCTTTGTAGCACGGACCATTGACATCCGTCGAGTCACATACATAACAGTCGCTTTCAGGATCTGTCGGATCACACGGCACGTAGCATTCGCTTGTCGGGTCAGTCGGGTCACATGGCTCAATATAGCACGGGCTGCTCGGGTCAAGCGAATCGCAAGGCGGCACATAGCACTCGCTCGTCGGATCCGTCGGGTCACACGGCACCTCAGGATCTTCGCCTTGCAAGCGCGTCACGGCTATCAGGCGGGTACAGGTGTTCTTCTTCGTCACGGTAATCGTGTCCGTACCATAGGTATGGAAGTACGTGTTTCCCGGACGGTAGTAGTAGCCCGTACTGCTGTTCATCACACTCGGCGCCACTGTCACCGTATCAAACTCCAGCGTCGGCTCCGTGAAATGGATATGTATGTCTGCCCAAGCTCGTGTATCTTCATCAATCCATACGGAGTCTTGCAAGTCATAGTTGGTCGTGTACGTCTTGCCGTTGTACGTGTACGACTTGCCTTGGCAGAGCGTCTGGTTGATGATTGTGCTTGTATAGGTTATCTTGTGCTCCACGTTCAGGTAGTAGTACGTGTCGCAGCCGTTCTTCTCGTGGATCAGGAACTCATAGTCACCATAACCGCCCTTGTTGATACGCTCCTGGCTCTTGTACAGCAGCGGCAACTGCTTTGATGTTACGCGCAGCGTATCGTATACCGTATCGGGCACGGTTACGTTCAGGTTATACTGATGGATATACACCGTATCCCTTCTGAACCACACCGTATCCGGATACCATGTGCTCTCACGCAGTATTGTATCCACCAGTTCCAGATACTTGCCCTGACAGAAGGTGCTGTCAATCGTATCGGTCAGCATTCGCGGATTGTTGCGGAACATCACACGGCCTGTTATGTTGTCGGCATGGTTGAATTCGAAGTACAGCGTATCGTTGTTGCGCTTGTGAGTTTTCATCGTCTCGGCATCCAGGAATAGCAGTTTGGTCGAGTCCGCCATCTGTTTGGTCAATACCACCGGACCCTCACACCCGCCTTGACGCACGTTCAGCGTACAAGGCTGGTTGTTCTTCTGCTTCCATTGTACGCACATCTTGCCCGTCGTAGGTATCTGTGCCGGAGCCAGTTCATAGATATCCTGATTGCTTGAAGATACGTAGGTCATGCCTATGCGTACGGGCAGCGGATCGTCGCACGTCGAGTTCGGTCCCGCATCGTACGGATAGACGTATACGTAGCCCGAACCTGTACCATTAGCGTTCTTGTTAGGATACACTTTCAGTCGCGGCTTCACGGCATTCTGAAGTATCTGCGCCATATCGCCCATCTCATCCAACTTACGGTTGATCTCCGTCATATCTTTCTCGCGCATCTGGTCCTTGCCTACGGTCATCGCTATCGTCGGCTCTTTCGATGTGCAGTAGGCGTACAGCTCCAGCGTCACGCTGCAGTCGGCAAACCAGTATGCCGATATACCCTGACGCAGGTCATCTATCTCTGCCCAGAACCACACCGTATCCGTTATCTGCGCTTCTATCGTGTAGAAGAACGGCATAGCCTCCTCGTGACAATGGCAGTAGTGGTACGGATAGCCCATAGCAATACGTTCAGCCTCGCACGTTGCACTCACATGTTGCGCTTGGCCTGGCGTCTCCTGTTCAGCATACATACTCATGCCGCCAACCATCAGCAGCATGCACATCAATACTTGCTTAATACTTTTCATAGCGTATACTTGTTGCAATTTTTGTTTTCCACTTTATCGCACTCCTATGCACGCCCTCACTACGCTCGTTATGCGCATTCGAATCCACGCATACAGACGCGCATACATAAAACAGCCTGCAAATTTACAAAAAAAATTTAACAAATGCAAATATTTTCGTAAAAAAATGTACTTTTCCCAACTTTTGCCCCTAAATGGCACATGTAGATAAAAAAAATTCAGTTTAATTTGCATATTCGAATTTTTTTTTGTAACTTTGTAACGGATTTTTGCGGGACTGAACTTTTTACCGACCCTTGTAAAAGAAATTTCGAAGATACGACACAGTTCACACAGGGTTGATACAGGGTTTTTACAGACTTTTAACACGGTTTTATCGAGTGCATCCTAGACTTTAGTCAGGGTTTTATCAGGGTTTTTACACACCCTTAACAGGCACAATAGCAGGTTTTGAAAAAAAATAAAACAAAATAAAACAACATAAATCAAACACAATGGACAACAAAAAACGCGTTTACACCTTTGGTAACGGTAAAGCCGAAGGTAATGCTCAGATGCGCGAGCAACTGGGTGGTAAAGGTGCCAACTGCGCCGAGATGAACCTTGTGGGAGTACCCGTTCCTCCGGGATTCACAATCACTACCGACGTTTGTAACGAGTATTATCAGGTTGGTCAGGAGAAGATCATGGAACTTCTCAACAACGACGTACTCGCTGCTGTTAAACACATTGAGAACCTTATGGGTTGCAAGTTCGGCGATCCGAAGAACCCGCTGCTCGTCAGCGTACGTTCCGGTGCACGTGCATCCATGCCGGGTATGATGGATACCATCCTCAACCTCGGTCTGAACGACACCGTAGCAGAAGGAATGTGCCAGAAGACCAACAACCCGCATTTCGTGTACGACTCCTACCGTCGTTTCGTACAGATGTACGGTGACGTAGTGCTCGGCATGAAGCCGGTTAACAAAACCGACATCGATCCCTTCGAGAAGATCATCGACGAAGTGAAAGAGATTCGTCACATCAAGCTCGACAAAGACCTCAATGTAGATGAGCTCAAACTCCTCGTAGCTCGTTTCAAAACGGCTATCAAAGAGCAGACCGGCAAGGACTTCCCCAACGATCCTATCGAGCAGCTCTGGGGCGCTATCTGCGCTGTGTTCCGCAGCTGGATGAACGAGCGCGCTATCCTCTACCGTAAGATGGAAGGAATTCCTGACGAGTGGGGAACAGCCGTTTCGGTTATGGCTATGGTATTCGGTAACATGGGCGAGACTTCGGCTACGGGCGTTTGCTTCAGCCGTGACGCCGCTACCGGTGAGAACCTCTTCAACGGTGAATACCTCGTTAACGCACAGGGCGAGGACGTTGTAGCAGGTATCCGTACGCCGCAGCAGATCACTCTCGAGGGCAGCCGCCGTTGGGCTAAACTGCAAGGTATCAGCGAGGAAGAGCGCGCTTCGAAATATCCGTCTATGGAAGAGGCTATGCCGGCTCTCTATGCTGAACTCAACGAGATCCAGCAGAAACTTGAGAACCACTACCGCGACATGCAAGATATGGAGTTCACCGTACAAGAAGGCAAACTCTGGTTCCTCCAGACTCGTAACGGCAAACGCACGGGTACCGCTATGGTGAAGATTGCCATGGACCTCGTTCGCGAAGGCGTTATTACTGAGAAAGAGGCTATTATGCGTTGCGAGCCCCAGAAGCTTGACGAGCTGCTCCACCCCGTATTTGACAAGGACGCACTCAAGAAAGCCAAAGTTATCACCCAGGGTCTGCCCGCTTCTCCGGGTGCTGCCTGCGGTCAGATCGTCTTCCATGCTGACGACGCTCAAGAGTGGCACAAAGACGGTCACAAAGTGATCATGGTTCGTATCGAGACTTCGCCCGAGGACCTCGCCGGTATGTCGGCTGCCGAGGGTATCCTTACCGCTCGTGGCGGTATGACCTCGCACGCTGCCGTTGTTGCCCGTGGTATGGGTAAGTGCTGCGTTTCGGGTGCAGGTGCTATCCTTGTTGATTACAAGGCTAAGACCGTCACCATTGAGGGTGTTACCTATAAGGAAGGCGACTACCTGTCGCTCAACGGTTCGACCGGACAAGTTTATGCCGGAGAGATTCCGACCAAGGCTGCCGAGCTCTCAGGAGATTTCAAGGCTTTGATGGACCTCTGCGACAAATATACCCATCTGCAGGTTCGCACCAACGCCGATACGCCGCACGATGCAGAGGTGGCTCGCGCCTTTGGTGCCAAAGGTATCGGTCTGACGCGTACCGAGCACATGTTCTTTGACGACAAGAAGATCGTAGCTATGCGTGAGATGATTCTTGCCAAGGACAGCGAAGGTCGCGAGAAAGCATTGGCTAAACTGCTGCCGTATCAGAAAGCCGACTTCAAGGGTATCCTGTTGGCTATGGACGGACTGCCTGTAAATATCCGTCTGCTCGACCCACCGTTGCATGAGTTCGTACCCCATGATCTCGCAGGTCAGGAAATTATGGCGAAGGAGATGGGCGTCAGCGTGAAGGAGATCCAGACACGTGTTGCTTCTCTCGCCGAGAACAACCCGATGCTTGGTCACCGTGGTTGCCGTCTGGGTATCACCTTCCCCGAGATTACCGCTATGCAGA
>CAMKDV010000026.1 GCA_946411385.1 uncultured Bacteroidales bacterium | reverse complement strand
TACTTCCGTAGATAAGGAATATTTGTAACTTCGAGGACACCGACGCGGTTTTTTATAAAACCGCCCCACCTCGAAATTACTGGAAGGCAATGCGGTACATTACGCAGTAGTTTTCCCGAAGAAAAATAAAGCTGCGCTTTTCCCTTTTTAGCATTTACCATCTCGCTCTACTTTATCTTCCGTACCATCGGTTGCCTCTCCGGCTCGGCTATCCTGCGTCTCATCCCCGAGAAAGTGTTCTTCGCTATCTCCGTATGCATGATTATCGCAGCGATGATCCTTCTCGCCGTGAGTCATTCGCAGGCTGCCCTCTATACCGGTATCGCCCTCGTCGGATTCGGTAACTCGAATATCTTTTCTATATGTTTCGCGCAAGCGCTCAACCACGACCCCGAGCACAAGAACGAGATCTCCGGTCTGATGATCATGGGACTGTTCGGAGGAACCATCTTCCCGCTTTGCATGGGCTATATGTCCGATCTCATGGGTTCCCTCGGTGCCGTCCTCGTCATGGCTATAGGTGCGCTGTACCTGTCGTTCTATACGCTGAAAATAAACCGCTAACGCTAAAAGAAAACAGTAAAATATTCACCCGCGATAGGCCATGAGTGCGTAGCACGTTCATTTTTCTTTGCGTGCGAAGCACGGTCTTTCGACTAATTTATATCTATCATGAACTATGTAGTAGGAATAGGTGAGGCATTGTTTGATTGCCTGCCTGAAGGCCGCAAACTAGGTGGCGCACCCGCCAACTTTGCGTACCACGTAAGCCAGTTCGGCTTGAACGGCTGTGCTATCTCCGCCATCGGCGATGATGAGCTCGGCGAGGAGATCATCGAGAAGTTTGAGGCTGTCGGTCTGAACCATATCCTGCCCAAGGTAGAGCAGCCGACGGGTACGGTCAAAGTGACGCTGGACAGCAAGGGTATCCCGCAGTATGATATCTGTCTGGGGGTAGCATGGGATAATATCCCTCTCACCGATGTGATGCTCGATGTAGCCCGTAACGCGCAGGCTATCTGCTTCGGTTCGCTGGCACAGCGCTCGGAGGTTAGCCGCAAGACGATTCATGCCTTCCTGGACGCAGCACCGAAAGATGCGCTGCGTGTGTTTGACATCAACCTGCGTCAGAGCTGGTTCACCGCCGAAGTAATCTCTGAAAGCCTTCATCGTGCGAACGTGCTCAAGATCAACGACGAGGAGCTGGATGTAGTAGCAACGATGCTGCTGGGTATCTCTACTGTCCCCGGCAAACTGATAGCCGAAGATGTGGAGAAGACGCGTCAGATATGTCGCGACTTGATTGCCAAGTACGACCTGAATATGCTCATTCTCACGTGCGGTGCCATCGGTTCGTATGTTTTCACGGCTTCCAAAGAGAGTTATGTCGCTACGCCCAAAGTGCAGGTGGCTGACACCGTCGGTGCCGGAGATAGCTTCACTGCTACTTTCGTAGCCCAGCTCCTCCTCGGCAAGACCATCCGCGAGGCGCATGAGAAAGCCGTAGCCGTCTCTGCCTACGTCTGCACCCAGCGCGGCGCCATGCCTCTCCTCCCTGCGGAACTCAAGGCATAACCCCATGCCCTGCAACCCATTCAGGCTCACTCCGTAGTGAGCCTTTTTTTATGTTTAATCACTACTGTCCCATAAAAAATAAACAAAAACAATAAAAACCGCTTTTGAGTGCTTTTAGGCTTTACCCATGCACGCTTTGCTGCTAAAAACTCCTTAAAAGTGGCCTTTTAGACAGTTTTTATCATCAAATCCTGCACTCCTGCGGAGTATAAAGCACTCAAAAGAAAAAACATCAAAAACATCGTTGAAAAATATCCGTTGACAGTAAAAACGAGATGAGTATGCGTAGAATCAATCATTTAAGAGAATGAGAGCAGATGTTAATGGGACAGCAATGATGTTTAATAACTTATCCAAAAATTAAATCATTATGACTAAAAAAAAGAAGTCTTCTATCTCTTAGAAAGCACGCTCAGAAGAATGCCGAATGGACACCTGATGTCGGAGATACTGTTACGTTGCTCGTATCAAAAGCCAAGCCGGAGATATCTGTGGAGTATTAAATCCTGACAACATGAAAACGAAGTATAGCAAATGGAAACCCGGCAAGCACAGAGGTCAAGTTGTGGGGGGCAAATACACGGTTCCCGTAATATATAATCCGCAATAAACACACAGAAAGGACAAGAGAATAACCCTATTTTGCACTATAGATATGCAAAAACGAGAAAATCCAAGTGCAAAAGTTTGAAAAGTGTTGTGATAAAATTTGCATATTTGCGCAAAATATTGTAACTTTGTGCAGAATTTTGAACATTATCATATCGCGCACAAACATGAAACGTCCACTCCTTCCTAAACATGTACGCCTGCTGCAGACGGTAGGCGAGAACATCCACTTGGCGCGTCTGCGCCGGGATTTGTCATCTGAACAGGTAGCAGAACGTGCAGGAATCTCGCGTAACACGCTGATCAAGATTGAACGCGGTGACGAAGGCGTAGCGATAGGTCTGTACTTGCGCGTGCTGATTGTTCTTGGTTTGCAGGACGACTTGCTTGGAGTAGCCAAAGATGATATCCTCGGCCGCAAACTGCAGGATGCCAAGCTTATAACACCTCAACGTGCCACCAAACGTCCGACATCATAGCTATGCAACGCTCCATCTACATATATTTTGACGATGTCTATTCCGATGCTCCTCAACTGATAGGCATCCTTTCTTCGCAACTGCTGCGAGGCAAAGAGGTCTTCTCGTTTGAGTTTGCAGACGAATGGCTTCACAACTCACGTTGTCAGTTGCTTGACCCTGATTTGCAGTTATACGCCGGCAGACAGTATTTGCCGGAAAGCAAAAGCAACTTCGGGCTGTTTCTTGACTCCTCACCCGACCGGTGGGGGCGCGTACTATTAGACCGACGAGAGAGCATACGCGCCAAAGATGAGCAACGCGCAGCCGCACATCTGCATGAAAGCGACTATCTGTTAGGCGTATTCGATGAGAGCCGCATGGGAGCTTTGCGGTTGAAACTTTCGCCCGAAGGTGATTTCTTGGATAACGACCCGACATATAGTACGCCGCCGCTCGCTTCGTTACGCGAGTTGGAGCATGCCAGTTGGGAATACGAAGCCGATAACGCCGATAGCCGTTGGTTGCGCATTCTCCTTGCCCCGGGTTCATCGCTTGGCGGCGCACGGCCGAAAGCCAACATACGGATGCCGGACGGCAGTCTGTGGATTGCCAAGTTTCCCAGCCGGCACGATGACAACAATGTAGGTGCATGGGAAGCAGTAGCTATGACCATGGCGCAACAATGCGGCATCGATGTGGCACCATTCGGCACAAAGGAGTTGGGAAACCGTTACGCGACGTTCCTCACTCGCCGTTTTGACCGCACGGACAACAATCGGCGGCTGCATTTCACTTCCGCCATGACGATGCTTGGCTATACGGATGGCGAAACAAACGGAGTCAGTTATCTTGAACTGGCAGAATGGATTGCACGCTTTTGCGACAATGTGGAAGACAACCTTGCGCAGATGTGGAAGCGTATTGTATTCAACATAGCCATCAGCAACTGCGACGACCATCTGCGCAATCACGGTTTTCTACTCACGCGTCAGGGCTGGACACTTTCGCCGGCCTATGATCTCAATCCGCAACCCTATGGTGCTGGATTGAGCCTTAACGTCAACGAAAGCGACAATGCTTTGGATTTTGTTCTTGCCAAAGAGGTGGCATCCTATTTCGGTTTGTCCGCTATACAGGCTGACAGCATCATCTCCAAGACACGACAAGTTGTATCCCGATGGCGCACATTCGCCACGCAGGCACATATCTCCCGCGATGACCAGGAACGGATGGCTTCAGCATTTGACAACAGATGAATCGGGTTGCAACAAACAACAAACAATTTGAATTATGAACACGCGAACGTCACATATCTTTAGATTGGCATTGATGCTAACAGGCATCGTGGTGATTATGTTGCCCTCTTGCGGGAAGAGGTACGACAGCAACCACGCGGGCAAATACGCCGGCAGGGAGGTGTGCGCCGTATGCGAGGAGATAATGCAGGAGGAGTTTGATATCGCGTTGGCAGGCAAGGCAAAATATAACATCTATCCTGTTCAAAAGAAGTTGACGGACAAAGCATACCAAAACGCCAGAAAACAAATTGATGCACTGCTAAAGAAGGCGCAAAAGGACAGCATAGACCTTGCAGGCTCATATATCAATAAATTCCTTTATGGCGGATTAGAAGAAGAAGATACTGCCCCACTTGTTTCTTATTATCCCGACCACAAGGACTATTTGGTGTTGATGCAGATTGGTTGTATATGGCGCGGAGCGGCACTGTTCAACGAAAAGGGCAAATTGGTTCCTACCATCATTTCCGCCGCACAATATGTCTCCCGCTCGACAGATGATGTGTTCGCCGGCTTTCCAGAATTCGACTGCGATTTTCATGCCGAGATACATTTCTTTGAAAAAGGCGACGGTCATCTTCGAAAATTGTGCATTTACAAAGCTTATTCATGGCTGCCGGACGAAGGCATCACCGACGAAAACACTATGTTCTGGTATGAGGATGACCTGTATTGTTCCGGATATACAATTGGAGATTATTGGAAAGGCAGGAATGAATTCCACGAAAACTGGTACGCGACCAACCCGCCACCCTATGACGACTCCGAATATGAGCTATTATGCACCAACTACATGAAGGATTTACAACGTTATTATCGGATTCGATTAATCAGTCCGGAAGAGAAAGCACAAATAGACCAAAATATAAATACCATATATTCCAGTGCCAGTCAAGCACTTGAAATTTATGATGACCCGCGATGGGATATGTTTGTACGTGGCGACCTACAACCAAACGTTTGTGCTTTCATTTGTAACATCGCGCTCATATCAGATGGCTGGCTGTCGGAAGTATTTGGCAGTCATCTATACAAGATTTTACAGGCAGATATAGAAAATAATAACAAGTTGAAACAATATATTTCCACACTTCCGGAAGAAGAGCAACAACGCGTCTTGGAGAACGCTCTGGGATGCATGTCACTTGATTTATGGGAAAACAAAGAAAACGGAAGAATGTATCAGAACTACGACGCGCTTGTCAAAGATTTTGACCTATGGGTCAAATTGCAGGCTAAAAAAAGGTAAAATGTGTTCTATGG
>CAMKDV010000025.1 GCA_946411385.1 uncultured Bacteroidales bacterium | reverse complement strand
TCATCAACGATGACCACCTTGGCACCATTGCCGAACCGTTCAAACCTGCTTTTGTAGTAGCTAAGTAAAGAGTATCCCTGACTTGCGTACTACTGCGCAAGTTCTCTCTTTCCCTAAGCAGACTCACGCTTATCATAGCGAGGGTCTGTTTTTTTGCGCCATTTTAGGTGCGAGTACGCTTACCGGCTGCAAAAGCAATAAGAGTGCCGACCTTGTGGTTTATGACAAGATTTATACAGCCGAAGATAATCAGATTGTGGAAGCTTTGGCTGTGAAAGACGGCAAATTCGTCTATGTGGGTGACAAGTCTGGTGCCGAAGCTTTCATTGAAGAGGGCAAGACGGAGATCGTGGACTACAGCGGCAAAGGACGATAGCTGCTTCCTCGAATATCAGCCCGAAGAGGTAGCACAGCGAATAACAAAACTACTCATTCAAAAGAACTATCATTGATAAACACTCCGTCCTATTGCATCATAAGTATTATTGCCACATCGGATAAACAGATTGCCGCTCTTGATAAACTTAACGGTCTGCTCCTTCTCTTCATTCAGCAGGTCGATAGCTTGGCTGTCCTCGCCGGTGTTCAGCACGATACGCAGCTGCTCGCCTGCGGCAAGACCTTCGCTGAGACGGAAGAAGGCGCGGCACGAACCAAGAACATCATCTGCCTGCGGATTGCGTAGCAAGGCATCTTCGGCAAAGATCAAAACGTTTGGAGTCTCTTCTCCAAAGACAACCGGACTGTAGGTGCCTACAAGATCAGCGTATGCCGTATGGACATCCGCAGTTTCGGTGCTTACAACAACGCCCCTGAACATCGGGTTAGCGAGTTCTACTCCATTCGGGCGGCGTACTATATACGGCTTGCCGGCCTCAATAGACGTCAGGTTGTCGGAGAAGTCCAGCGTCAGTGTGCCGGTGCTCTCATCGTATGTCGAGCCAACGAGTGTCTTCACCGTAGCGCCTTCCAATGGGGTGCCTGTGAAGTCGTCGAGGCTGAACGGCAGGCAGAGGGTCTGCCATGCGTTATCTTTATAGAGCGTGCGGTCGGTGAGGGTTACATCGACAATATAGTCTGTAGCCAACTCTATGAGTGCGTTATTGTCGCTATCGTCGGCAAGGCTGATGCATGCAACGATATACCAACCTTCGTACTCCAAACCGCCGTCATACACTTTCAAGAAACCGTAGTCCACCTCAAGCTTACCTAAGTAGTCGGGCATGACATCATAGATATTTGCCCAAATACCATAGTACAACTCGTCATTGTCCCAACTCTCGTCTTTCGGTGCGAGGCGGTTTCGTCCTGGAGCTGATTGTGCTCTGTCGTATTCTGCCTGGTCGGTCTTGTAGCAATTGGTCAACGTAACTTCACCGCCACCTTTCACGAGGTCAAGGTTATCGGTTCTCTGCTCTTCCTGCATGATATACAGACAGTCGGTAGCAGTCTTGGTGCCGCCGTTGTCGCACCAGCCGATGATAGCACCCTTGGCTTCTGTTCCGCCCTTCATCAGGCCGGCATACACGCAGCCTGTCATGCTGACATTGCCTGCCTGACCGTTGCCTACTATACCGCCGATGTGCGAGCCGCCTACAACATTGGCTGTTGCCACGCAGTTCTCAATAGTGTTATCGCCTGTGCCTTGTACTGCGCCCACTATGGCTGCCGCGTACTGACCGCCGTCGATAGTGCCTGCTACTTTGAGATTCTTGATTGTAGCACCATTGATATAGCGGAACAAAGCGGTGTAGGCAGCGTTGTCGGTAATGGTGGCGGTGATAGTGTGTAAGCCGCCATCGAAAGTGCCGCTGAAAGGATGACTTTCTTCACTACCGGCTATCGTCGAGACATTGATGTCGGCATCCAACTTGACGAACTGACCGCTATAGCTGTTGCCGTTTCTGATGGTATACGCAAACAGGTTCCACTCGCCTGTAGAAGATATAATGAAAGGATCGGCTTTTGTTCCGGTGCCGGCGATTGGTGATATACTTACGGCACCGTCATTCTCCTGCACGTCTGCGCCTTTATGCCCTACGTTGGTGGCGTTTTCCACACCGGCTACAGTGCAACCTGTATAATAGTTGTGACGGAGATTTTCGCCGGAACTTGAACCGACAATTGCGCCATGTTGTCCATTCATGGATGTTGCGATGACGGCTCCGACAACCATATTTTCACTTGTCAGACTCTCGTAATTATCACTTTGTCCTATGATACCTCCATACTGCTGAATCCAGGGAGTGCCGGCAGTACTTGTGATGACGACAGAACTGGTACAATGACTGATATTGCTGCGGTAATTATTTCCGACAATACCTCCGACCGTTACTACAAGATAGTCGGGAGACCGCAGACAGACAGTATTTGTTACGTGGCAGTCAGTGATGTTGCTATTGAACGGGTAACCTACGATACCACCAATCACCATGTAGCCGAACATGCGTGTATCGGAGAGTGTGACGCCCCGGATGCAGGCGTTCTTGTCTGTCCTCGTAAAAAGACCTACCGGTTTGGTGTTCGTGTCAGAATTACTATAGATGCGGATACCGCTGATAGTGTGTCCGGCTCCGTCGAAATTGCCACTAAAGTCATTGTAGTAAGCAATCGGAGTGAAGTTATTCTCCGTACTTGTAGAGTCGTTCCATGCTGTAGTATGGCTGTAAGTGATGTCGGCTCCGAGTTTGAAGAATTTTCCCTCGTATCTTTGATTGTCTTGGTTGACACGTTGGGCGAGCAGATTCAGACCCTCTACGGTATAGATTATATAAGGGTCGTCTTTGTCACCTGTGCTTACGTTTGCCCAATCCTCCGGAATCATAGTCTGGGTATCCATTCTGATGAACACATCCTCGTTCGGCATCCTGAGGTTACTGCCATTGAGTGTGCCTGCGCTGACACTGTAGCCGTAGCTGTAGCCCGGCTCAGGGCAGACGGCTGTATTGGTGAGCGTGAGAACCACCTCATCTTCATTGCCGTAGTAGAATGTGCTGTCGCAGGTCATACCCATGTTATATGTGGTAATGCCGCTGACGTTGTATGAAGCTGTGCTTCCGCCTACAGGGCTGACTGACTTGATGATAACATATGCATCACCTGCTTTGACCGAACGCGCACGCTTGCCTTGGTTGCCTGACAGGTTGGCGGGGGCTGCAGAATAGCAGTTGGTAATTGTAGCATAGGTCCCATTGTGGTTGACAAAGGTGTTAGAAATCATGCCTTCGTACACACGTTTAGGCAGCATCAGTGAGTTGCTGACAGTGACAGAGTCGTTTTCTGAATATCCGACAAATCCTCCACAGCTGAAAGTATAATTGGAAGTGGTAAAGACCCCGTCGAACAAGCAGCCGTCTATAATGACTTTGCCGCCGTTACCGTTAAGTCTTGCAACCAATCCTCCATGCATGCCTTCGACATGCTTGCTACACTCGATAGTCACCGAACTGTGGCAGTTGCGGAGGGTCAGCCCGCCGTGTGCTTGGGAAACGATACCGCCGGCATATTGCGCATAAGAGTGGATTGTTCCTGTCACGTGCAGATTAGCGATATTGGCATTCTTCGTATGGAGGAAAGGTGCAGCATTATTTTTATCTGCCATATTATAGTTGAAGGTCAGCGTCTTGCCGTTGCCTTCAAATATGCCTTGGAACGAGTTTCCCTCGTCTGTGCCAACCATCGTAGAAACACTCAGGTCGTTGACTAATTTGATATACTTGCCGCTGAAGTTGTACCCATTGCCTACTTGCCGGGCGAAAGCCTCCCAGTCTTCAGTGCTGCTGATGATATACGGGTTGCTCTCTGTTCCTGCGCCTTGTGTCGGAAAACCGTCATAGAAGACGGCTTTTGCAATCACATTTCTGTTCGGCATTCGGAATGTATAGCCGCTGACATCATTCCCGCTGATGCCTACGCTGCCGCCATCGACTTTATCAACTGACATGCTCTCCGACACACCTAATGTCACTTTCTCAGTGATGGTCTCACCGGGGAACCCTCTAACGAATCCCGGCTCAAGAGTGCCGGTACCGGTAATGCTGACAGTGCACGAATACGGATACCTGAAAGCTTCGCGATAAACATAGTATTCACCGGGAATCGTATTGAGGACATTTGGGTTATATATAGATCTAACTTCTGGATAATAAAACGCTCCATGTACGTCGTCTCCAATATATGGGGTTCCCTGACTGTGGTTGGTGTTAACATCGCCATAAAACATGCAGTCAGTACAGAACCCAACTCTTTTGCTTTCATTGCAGCCAATCAGTCCTCCTACGCCGGAATTGCCAGCAAGGTTAGTTACATTGCCCGACATACAGCAATAACGTATTGTTCCGTAGTTCTTCCCGCAAATGCCGCCTAACGAGGCAGCATAGATGCTGTAATGATTACTCTTGACATCTGCACTCACCCAGCAGTCCAAAATCTCGCCGTCGTTTTCACCGGCAATACCGCCCACTAATCGGGCGTTGCCTACATTGATATTGCCGTCCACGTGCAAGTGTTCCACCTTCCCGCTGGAATGGATATGGGTAAACAGTCCCTGATAGTTGCTGCTCAGGTTAGGGTCATCAATCACGATGCGAATGGTGTGCCCGTTACCGTTGAACGTGCCTCTGTACGCATTCCACATCGGAACCCAGTTCCTGACGCTCATGTCCAGGTCGGCTTCCACGCGGTAGTTGAGTTGATAGAAATACTTGTCGCCGTCATAGCCCGAACCTTCTGCCCAGTGGTCGCGGATGTAAGCCAGTTCGGCTGACGTCCTAATGACTGCCGCAGAACCGTCCCAAGAAGGCTTCGATGTCGTTGTGCCGTCCCATGTGTCGGCGATGGTAACCTGTGCTACTACGCACAGCAAAGCAAAAAGAAAAGAAAGCTTACGTTTCATATTTCTCAATTATCATTGTTTCCACATGTCTGTAGGGTGAGAGAACTCTCAAAACTGGCTGCAAAGATACAACTTTTTTTTGATATATGCAAGAGTTTTGGTAAAAAAATGGCACCTTCTCTTGCATAATTCAAAAAAATGTTGTACCTTTGCAACGATTTTGGTGCTAAACCTTCACCAAACACACAATAAACAATGAAACAGAATATGCAAACAACGACTTCTGCGCTCCCGGAGCGCATATTGTACCTCTGCGCTTGCGTGGCATGGGCGGCAAAGGGCGACTTGCAGCACTTGGAAACGGCTGTTCCGCAAGCCTTGGACCACGGCGTGACCATCAACGAACTGAAAGACGCGTTCGCGCAACTCTACGCCTACGCCGGCTTCCCGCGTTCGCTCAACGCCTTGGGCGTACTGGAGAAAATCCTGAATGACCCATACGGCAAAGCAGATCGTATGAACGAAGTGAATAAAGAAATGGTAAATGACCCATACGGCAAAGCAGATCGTATGAACGAAGTGAATAAAGAAATGGTAAATGAAAAAATGGTAAATGAGAAAATGACCAAATGGTCTTGGGGTAAGCCTTTTGTACGTCCTGCCGTGTGGGACGATGCCGCGGAGGCGTTGCGCACCGGCACCGCTATGCAGACACGCGACGAAGGAGGCACGCCGTGGGACTACACTTTCTGCCCGCAGGCGGACTACTACATGAAGTCGCACCTCTTCGGCGACATCTACGCGTCCGACCAACTCACGCCTGCCGTCCGCGAACTCGTCACCGTGGCAGCCCTGAGTGCCATGGACGGCGTCACGCCGCAGTTCGAGGGACACAAGGAGTGCGCCGTCTTCATGGGCAACACTCCGGAGCAAGTAGCCGAACTCTGCCGCTGGCTCAGCCATGTGATGAATGCGGAATAACGGATAGGACACTCACAGGCAAATAAATTATCCCGAAGTGCCGCCTCGTGTGGAGTACAGCCTTACTGTCCGCGGGCAGTCCCTCATGCCCCATGTCTCCGCTCTCATCGACTGGGCACTTGTACATTTCGAAGAGATGACAAGGAATAATTGAAATAGAGGCTTGCGGACAAATGAAATTAGAACGATTTGAATTTTAAGAATATGAAAAGTTTTGGACCGAAAGATTGGGTATTGCCCCAACTCGTAACTATCATTGGCACGTATGACAAAGACGGTAAAGCCAATGCTATGAATGCCGCATGGGCAGGTCAGTGGGACCAGCATGAGATCATGATTTCTATGGGTGACCATGCTACTACCAAAAACCTCAACGAGACAGGTGAGTTTACTGTCGCTTTTGCTACCGTTGATACGCTCGTCGCATCGGATTTCGTTGGTATCGTGTCTGCCAAAAACGACCCCGTTCACCTCGGTTACATCCGTTTGGGTGAGCGTGTTGGCAATGCCTTCAAGGACGGCAAGCAACTAAAGTAAGCAGGCAGGATCTGCGTAATGTTATAGAATATGGCATTTAGACCAATTTTCTAATGACCCGACGCACGATGTTCGTGCCAACCAAACTCATATAAATTCCAATTTGTCGAACAGATGACATTGTTTAGACCCAATTAGATGATATAATGAAAAAGACAAATAATATGTGGCTACTTTTTGCAATCCTGTCGGCACTATTTGCCGCAGCAACCGCCATCCTTGCCAAGATAGGCATTGAGGGCGTGGACTCCAATCTTGCCACGGCCATCAGAACAGTTGTGGCGCTGCTGATGGCTTGGGGAATGGTTTTCATAACACATAGTCAAGGCGGCATAGAATCCATCACGTCACGCAGTTGGCTGTTTCTGGTTTTGTCAGGACTGGCGACGGGGGCTTCTTGGCTTTGCTATTTCTATGCGATAAAGGTCGGAGAGGTATCGAAGGTTGTTCCCATTGACAAATGCAGCCTTGTCCTGACTATACTATTTGCTGTTATTTTCCTTGGAGAAGCGTTCACTTGGAAAACTCTTATTGGTTCATTGCTGCTATTGGCAGGTACTTTAATAATGGTAATATGAACATAGAAGACTATCGTGAGTATTCAAGTCTTTAGGTTGCACAATACCAGCATTTATCTCCTCCGCTTCTGCTTGTAGGCAAGCAGTTTTGCATGTGCGTTTCGACGAGGTCGGGCTTTGCAGGGGTTCACAAGTTCCGCATTTGTACCAAACACCGTAGCCCTTCCAATCCCTAACGCAGGATTAGCTTATTCTTCGAACTGCTGACGATGCTTCATGATCGTCGGCAAGTTCTTGGATGCCCATTCAG
>CAMKDV010000024.1 GCA_946411385.1 uncultured Bacteroidales bacterium | reverse complement strand
GTCTGACCGTTCCTGATGATTACTAATTGTCCGTTGCGAAGAATAAGCCTACCTCCTAAATTTGTTCTACGACCGTCCACCGGACGCTCGATCGGGCTTTGCCCTTCACCCTGAAGGGAAGAGGGATCAGCAGCCGTTTCATTGATAGCCGTAGGCGTAGCGACGATGCGGAGCATAGCGGGCATACCTCGACGGACAGGTGCTCCGCTGACGGACGAGCCGTTGATCCGGAACCACGCGCGGAAACCGAGCATCTTGGCATTTGCATCATCGCCGTCCGAAGGCCAGTAGAGCTGGTTGCCGCCACCTAAGAAGAGGTTGAGATGCTGCTCCCCTTGGGTATCGTCACTGATATGAGTCTTGCCGTAGAAACCATGGTAGGTTACTCCTGTACCATTCGTGGTCTCGGCGGTGTTGTCACCGTCCCAACCATCTATGTCCGTGAAGTCCATACGCGTAATCACTTCGCCGGTGTTGTTCCATTGGATCAGGTAGGGCACACCTGCCTCGAGGCGGTTGATGTTCACCTTCGTGATGTCAAAGACCAGCGTTCCATTCTCCACAGCAGCGTCGGTGAAGGTATAGACCTCTACGTTGTCTCCGCCAAGGGGCGAGTCTGCCAAGTTGGATACATTGAACGGCAAGGTCAGGGTATTGAAACACCCTGCCTTGCGAAGCGTCCGGAAGAGGGTAAGAGAGGATACGGACGTACTGCGGTAAGAGTTGATTTTCGCTTCCGTATTGCTCAGCTCATCACTCTCGTCGAGGAATTCACAATCTGTCAGTACTGTATTTTCGTAATAGCTGGTCCAGTTGGTCTTGTATCTATAGTTACCCAAAGCGGGGACACAGATCTGCAGATCGTTATAACAGCCTGATTGGGCAAGTGGATTGCATTTGGTAAAAGCATCAGTTCCCAATGTAGGCGCCGTAAAGGGACGACAGAGTACGTTATGAAGGGCGGTACAACCGTAGAATGCATACGCACCGATATTGGTTACCGAAGGCGGGATAACCACATTATCGAGTGACGTGCATCCTTCAAAAGCATAGGAACTAATCTCCGTAAGGTTATCGGGGAAGACGATATCCGTGATATCCGCACGATCCTTAAACGCTTGCGTAGCAATTGTAGCCGCTTGCGTGGGGTCGGGTGAAGTGAGGACAAGCGTCGTACCATCCATCGCGTACTCCAGATTATCGCCGTACGGCGGATCAATCGCGAAGGCCGTTCCTACTGCCCCACAAAGGAGCAGTAGGAGGAAGATATGTTTAAAGTTTCTTACCTGTAATATCATATTTCTCATTATTACGAATAATTATTACATGGTTATTTTCGATGATCTTATACGGACGGCTGGTCTCGCCGGTTTTCAGGATAATAGGAGCCTTTAACGAACCGTGATGGGCATCAGAGGTGTATCGTATAGGCTGCTCGGCACGAAGCGGGGTCCCATCTTCTGTTTCGAAGCGAAGTTCGTCAGCAAAGTCAGACGAAACCGTTAAGAAGTAGAGCGTTTCGTTGTTCAGTTCAATCGGCGTTGCGATACCTACGAGTTCATCACCGCTGAACGCCTTAACTCCCTCATTCATTAATTCATTCCCTCCTTCAACCTTACAGATCATCGTCATGTTCGTAGCGGCTTTGCCGTTGAACTTCGGAGCGCGTTGCGGCGCGTTAGCGGCCTTGTTGTAGAACTTGATCGTTACATCTGATTCAGCAAGGCGCTTGAAGAAGTATCCTTCGCCCGGACGGAAAGCAGTAAGGTCACCTACCCATTTGCGGTCGGGCGAGAAGACGGCGAAGCGATTATGTGCCTTCACCATATCACCCGGAGTGGCATTGTCATAATAGCCGGCGAAGGCTTCGGTGATGGTCGTTGCTTGTTGTAACAAGCACGGCATCGGACTCCATTCGCCACCACCCTTAACGGTGATCTCCATCTTGTCTTCCGGCAGCGGATCACCACTGATATGCATGGTATTGCCTCCGGCGGCATACATCATATACATATCGCGGTAGTTCAAGGTCTTGATAGTACCGAGGAAGGCATCCATGGCCTCCGAATAAGTGACGAACTGCTGGGTGGAGGGGTTCTTGATGAGGTCGCCTTCTTTCCACGGTTCGTTCGCCGTCAGCATATTACGAATTATACCTGTGGTTTCATTGAGGTTCAGATTGAACGATATCCAGTTCCAACCGGAATAGATGTCGATATTCTGTGTCTCACTACCACCGGTGGTGAAGAGTACCTGTGCTTCGTTTCCGCAACCATGGACATCACCTGCACGGAACTGTACATCCCGATCTACAATCAGGTTATATGTACGCCCGGTGGATGCCTGCCATAGGATGAAATTCACCGTCTTACCCGTCATCGCTTCGTTACCGAAGATCGTGAGATAGACATTGGAGGTATTAGCGGTGTTATCGTAGTCCACGTTGGCTTTGCCGATACACTCGTTGCGATAAATCGCATAGATGATATCGTTCTCGTCGGAGTCGTAGATATTGTTTATCTTCACCTGACCGCAAATGGACATGTTCAGCGGGTATTTGGATTCGTCCACATCGATGTATGGCGGGAAGGCTTCTACCATGTATTCGATTTGCAGCGGTTCCGCCAAACCATCTTCGTCCACGACGTAGATAAGGTCGCCATACGTACCTACCGGCATAGGCTGCTTATATACCAGTTTGATAGACAACTCGCCTAATGGCTCTATCGTACCGTAAGTTTGATCCACAGTAAGCCAGTCGGGCAACGACTCAATCTTATACGTATGGCGCTTACCGCTCATGTTGATGATCTGTGTGACGATGTAGTTATTCGAATCTTCCATGCCGTATCGACCCCATATAGTCAGTTGTTTGTCTGCCCATTTGAGACTGTTATGATCCACAAAAGCGGTCCAAGTGATAGGCGAACGCATCGGGTTGCCGTTGAGGTCCTCCACATCGCGCACAGTGACATAGATAGACTGCTTGTTAATCTCGCGGTCAAGCATATTGAGGTTAATCATCAGTTCATCGCCGTTGAACGACCAGTCGAAGTTCAGTTTGGTCAATGCCCCGTGACTGGTGACAGGTGCGTTCTGCGTCTTATCTGCCAGTGCCGTGATGTCGCCTTTTACGAGTGGCAGTATTTTGTCTATCACCTTGCCGGTAGCCGGATCTTTGAACTGACGACGGTCGTTGATAGAGAAGCGTTGTTCGAGTTTGCCGTTGGGGTTGAGGAACTGCTCTTCGAACGGCAGGTAAGCGATCAGACCCATCTCGTCTCCCACGAGAGCGATGTTGTCATACGCCTCCACAAGCGATTTCGGCAGTGCTTGTTCGAACACAGCGAACTCATCGATGTTACCGGCGAAGTTACCTCCCAAGTACATATCGCCTTGCGCACCGGCTGCAACGGTTGCGGGGAAAGTCTGAATCAGACTGCCGTCCACAAACAGGGCGGCGTTGTTATACGTGCGGTTGATAGACAGCACGACATGATGCCATTCGCCGTCGGCATAGTTGACAGAACCGATCCAGGTGAGCGAGTCGGAGCACAGTACAATGTTACCGTTCTCCAGCGCGATGAGCGCGCCGTGTTTATCATCCGTACGTCCGGCACTGAAGAGGTTCGCACGCTCGGCAGCATTGTCCGTGGTGCGGAACCAGAACATAAGGGTAGCATCATACGCTTTGGAGCGTCCGAAGAGGTCGCCTATCAACTTGACACGCTGCTCTTTAGCCAGTTGAACCGAGAAGCCTTGCAGTTTATTCCATGTGCAACCGTGCAACGAGAGCGTAGCACCGTGTGCATGGTCTTTCACCAATTCACCCTTACCTTCGCTCATGCGATAGTAAGCCAATAACTCTTGTTCGTATCCCGTCAGGTAATGGTCATAAGTGGCGGCTATCTCTTCGAACGTCAATGCCTTGGTCCATACGCGTGCCTCCAGCATCTGACCCGCATAGCCCTGACCGAAGATGAGCGGTGCAGAGAGGGAGTATTCGATGTTTTTCGAAGGCAGTGCTGACGGTTCGGTCATATCTACCGTACCTACATAGAAGCAGAAACCTTTCTCTTTGGAATAGGTGACAGCCACACGCGTGAAGGCCAACATCGGGTCTGCCAACTTTTTAGAGTAGTACGTCGTGAGGCCACCTATCTGCGCATAGAGGCGGTTATCAGCGGTCTTTCCGAAGATCAATCCTTTGCCTTTGTCACCGTGGGTGAAGAATACTTCATCATTGTACGGAGACGTCGGCTTCACCATCATCTCCACCGTGAAGGATTTGTCGGTCAGACTACGCTCCACGGAGGAGGCGGCATACGAATCAGCCGTTCCTCTGAACAGGATTGCCGTCGAGGCGGAGATACCGGTACGGTTGGTGATGCCGAGGAGTTGGAAGTTATTATCCTCATCGAGGTAATTACCGGCTATCGGTTCATTGAACCGCAGCAACAGATGGTCGCCTATACCGAGGATGGCATTCGCCGGTTCGGGATCGCCGAACACACGCGGAGGACGGGTGTCTTTCGTTCCACGGATAACAGGCGAAGCCTTCGTTACAAATCCCGAACCGTAGCGGCAGAAGCAGACGGCGCGCAGGTCATATTGCTGCTCCATCGGGTCCCGCTCACCGTAGAAACGGAACTGCGGAATACGTCCGTTCTCAATCATCGCTTTATTGCCTGTAGCGAGTGCATAGAGGCTGTCGCTGGCGTAGAACGAACATTGGTTCACCCATTTCTCCTCGCTCTCCGTGGAGAGTTTATATTGGAACTCGATATGGTCGAAGTTCTTATGATGGATATTGAATCCGCCGATGTCCACCGGCAGGTAGTATCCGATAGAATCGTGCGGCGAGAGGGTATTCATCACCCAGTTCTGACGCGGCATCTCGATGCTGACCGGACTGGATTCCGGCATGAAGTGCGCCGAGAACTGCAGCATCGCATAGGTCTTCGGGCAGTCGGCAAGGCTGAAATAGAGGGTCAGGTTGTCGTAGTCATCCACTTCGCCTCGTTCCACCTCCAGCACTTGCGTGATGGATTGTCCCGGCGTGAGGAAATAGTCGAGTCCTTGCACGAGCGGTGCACCGTTGATATAGACCTTCGCGCCGTGAGGGTTGCTGTCACCCGTGAGGGAGAGCGAGAAGGTCGTTCCGGTGTTCGCCAGACCGTATTGCACTTGTCCTTCGTTCTTGAGTTCGATATGGAAGACGGCGCGCTGATCCGCCGGCACACTGCTTACCTCATGGCGGTCGATGCTCAGTTCAGGCAGAGCCAAAGCCATCGTCCCGTTGTTGATGACCGTACCTTTGTTGTAGAACTGCGTCTTCTCCTCTTTTTCGTGTACGCAATAGGTAGCGCCCGCTTGCGTGAAGAAGACGTACGAACCGTAAAGTATATCGTCGTTGTTGGACTCGCCCACTTTGCTGACGATAGTACCGGTCGTGGCCTTCCACAGGCTATCCACCTCTGCCCGATAGACCGAAACGGTGATATCGCCCTGCTCATCCGGCACGATGGTGAAACCGCAGGATTTCTTGACGGTCTTTTCATTCGACGTACGCGCATCGGTATTGAAATCCAGCACGGGATCGAAACTCATCGTCCATTTGGACGCGTTCGTCACCGTACCTAACTGCGACTGTGTCTTATGGCCGCTTCCGTTCGGGTTCTTCTCGTCCTTGAACATGGCCGAGATAGCATCCGTGATGGTGGTTCCGAAGCGTTTCTGACTATCACTACCCCAGAAGGTGCTGAAGTTTTTGATAGCATCCTTGAGAAGATTTTGGGCATTGGAGGTAGCAGCCGAAGCGGCGTCCTTACCGATTAATCCCATTCCTTGCGGCAGTTCGTTGTAGTTGGCAGTAGCCGAATAACTGTCGGAGTGCGAGAGGGTTGTTCCGGCATTGACGGAATAGGTACCTACATGTTGACCGGACTGACGCGCCGCTACTTTCTCCGCCTCGTTATGGATAAGGATAGTACACCATTTCTGGATAATATTATCGATTGCAGCCACGCGGTTCGGATAGGCCTTCGTGCTATTAGTCGGCAATATCATCCGATACGAGTCTTTCGCCAGCGTGTCATTCAGACTGACGCTCGTCAACGAATCGATATACCAATATACGACGTCATCCGATGCATTCGCAGCCGCTTGCGCGGAAGCCGAGTCCGGGAAGATTGTTAGCAGGTTCTGACGCTGCATCGCCAGCTGCGGGAGCACGCTCTCCATAATATAATACTGCGAATAGGCGAAGCTATTCGTGATACCGGAACCCATGACGACCTTTTCACCCGTCACGAGGTAATACGGCTTGTTGTCTGCGCCGGTACCGCTGGCGAGCACATGCATCGTGCCTGCCTGAATAGCCGGCTGACGCGCCTGGAAGATGGTATCATTGATGACGGCGATAGACTTCGCTTTACCAGTCAATTGACTGTTCATCACGCCGACGAACACATCCGCATTCGAACCTACGCCGGCTTTGGCATGGCTGGACGATGTGGAGATTTTATCGGTGGTGGTGAAGGTATAAGAATATTTATAGCCCCATGCCCATTCGTGCGTGATAGGAATAGTGAAGGACAACTGCTTGCTGGACGTATAATTGCTACCGATATACGAACCGGCACCGGACGGCGCTGTGACAATACCGATATCATTCGATATGTTCAGTCCGTATTTCGGAGTAAGGTTGATACCGCCTTTCCAGTCATAACTCTCGGTATAGCCGTAGTTATACGTGGTACCGTTCTCCACCCATGCGGAGCTACCGTTTCCTCCCGGGTCACGGATGATGTCGAGCAGCGTAATATCCGCATCGGCAGTGGTCAGTTCGTTCGCCTGAATGACATCTCCTATCACAAAGGCTTGGAAGGCGTCTGTCTCCACCGTGTTGCCTTCTTGCTCCAGGGCGATGCTGACCGTACTGAGTGCATCTTCACCGTAGGTCTGGGTCTGGATATGATCTACCAACAGCCATACATTGCTGTTTTTACCCAAGCGGTCGAGCTCGTACGGCAGTTGCTCCGTAGCGCTATGCATACCGTTATGGACGATTACCTTGCCTCCTCGTTGCGGAACACGGTCCAGTTTGGCTGTCTCGTCATTGTTGTAATAATAATCTTCGAATGCCTCCGCTTCAAACTGATAGCGGCGGTTGTACTGGAAGAGCGGGTAGCCCAAGGTATAAGTGACGGTGCTGTCACTGTTTTTGGTGTACAGTTGTACTTTCTCTTTCCGGGACAGGTCGAATCCGCTGACCGAGATAGAGGGTTCGCCGTATCCGTCTTGCTCCATACCATATAGGAGTTGCTTGAGATGCACTTTGACAGGCGAACGGTAGATGCGGTCATACACGGCATTGTATATCGCGCTATCCTGATTATAATAGGTCTTCGTCACATCCAGCGGCGCATTCGTCAGGTCGATGACCTCACTGCCCTGCCCTGCGGCAAAAAGCGTAGCGTAACCTTTGGCGGTAGCCTGTACCACTTTGTACTTGACAGGGAATAAATCCACGGCATACTCTCCCGTCTTCGGATCCGGCTGAATCGTGATACGCTTCTTCTCAAAGAGCGTATTGGTGACAACCGCAGATTCGTCCCCCTTGACGGAAGCATACTGAACGCGTTGTTGTACGGTGTCGCGCGTCTGGTCATTGGGGTCATGCACTATCTGCGCGATGTTATCACCCTCCAGCTGGAGCACCAGTTGCAGGTTATCACCTAAGTTGTTCGTTCCCAAACCGAAGGCTTCGGGCAGGTCGCGCTGGTCGATACCACCGGCTACGCGACCGACAAGGCGCACTGTGGTCATATCGTAGAACCGCACACCGTCTTCCGGAGCATCCAGCGCGAAGGTGTCCTTGCCCTGCTCTAAACGCAAGATACCGTCGCCCTCGAAGGTATGACCGTGTTTGACGATACGCAAGACATACGGTTGACGTTTGGACAGCGTCAATTCGAAATTACCATCCGTGCCGGTCTTCACCGGTGCTCCGTTGCGACGAACGGTGTCGCCGTTGAGCGTGAACATAGCTCCGGCTACCGGAATGGTCGAGTACTTATACAATGCCCGTCCCGTCAGACGCACAGTAGAAGTGTTCGCAAAATTGAGGCCTTCCACCACCGCATTATCCGTCGATAGGCCGATAGAAGCCGTCGGAGCTGTGGTATTATTGAAACTGAACACCGCATACGAATGCGTCGGGATAATCGAATAATTAGAGCCTGTGGCTATATTGTATGTCAAGCTGTCGAATTTAAAGGTGCCGGTAGGATCGGTGACGCACTGTAAACCCGTAACCGGTAACCCATCACCCGTAATTGTTACGGTAACGCCTGCCAAACCACTGTTATCCGGCATCAGGACACTACCGCTAATCTCACCGTACGGACTACGCCAACCTACCGCCTCGGCACTGTTGCGTGAAGACTTGCCGTTGCAGTCATATACCGCCGTGATCGAATAAGTATATCGTTGGTTCGGCACAGCTGTCTCGTCAAAGAAATTATTGTCCAAACCGATGTAAATCGTGTCCGGCGCTGCATCACTATTCTTCGCTACACGGCGCAGCACATATTGATCTACCGCCGTAGAGGACGCCATCCACTCCAGCTTGACTCCGCGTTTATGATGTCCCACAGCATCTCCCTCACTCGCCGTAAAGGAGGTGATGGTAGCCGCTTCGTCGAAATAGAGACTCGGACCACTTATGGCCTTTGGCTGCAACTGTGTGGAGTCTTGTACATGCAGGTCGGACTTGGACTGGTCAATACGCACGGAATACGAATAATGCGTGCAGGCTTTGTCCGCCACATCAGAATAGGTCGCTATCCATGAACCGTCATCCTGACGCTTGATACTATCTTGCGGAATGATAAACTCCGAAAACTCTCCGGTCTCTTGGATCGTTCGCCGGAGGATGAGACGTGCGGTTCGATCCCACATACAACGACCGTAGCCTTTCGCATATTCGGTTTGCAACTTTTTGAACAAACTGTCTTTGATAACCGGCTCGTATACACTAAAGTCAGGCGAGGAAGGACCATCAAACCCGATGTCGATAAAATCTTCCGCCATCAAGATTTGGGACTTACACTTGATGGTACTATTTCCCCATACCGTGAACTCATATGACTTATACGAACTGCGTACACCTTTATCCACATTCACCTGTACCATACCTCCTATCGGGATGTCATACGTACCGGCGTCCATACGTTGCCAGTCTCGGATGACACTCTTCTCCGCATTCAGCACGCGGAACGTCAAATAGTCTTTGGGATTGACCGTATAATAGGCATATTTCTCATAGGCGATAGTAAAGGAGGTGGTTCCTTCCGTATAAGCGCTGTTGATAGTATAATTCATCGAGCAGTCTTCCTTACTCAGCGGGAGCACTTGAATCTCGGAGTTGTCAATCTTGAATTGAAAATGCACCTTATGGTTCTTCTCCCACTCCGCATCCTTGATATAGTTCTCTTGCTGATTCGCCAGCGGCGCCAGGAAGTTATGCTTGTAGAGCGTCACCTGTCGCGAGAATCCGTCCACCCATCCCCATACAGAAGAGGTCGCACGGCGGATACGGTAATAAACAGGCACAGCTGCCATATGGCCTTTGTTGCACGTGAGCGTAGCCGACACATCAAGGAGCAACGTGCCGTTATCATCATAGATATAGTAATGTTTTAGGGTTGTTTTCCATCGTGCATCCACCGTATCGGTCCGAACCGCCGCATTGCCGGTCCATATCTCACGGCTGTTGTCCTGGAAGGTATAATAACCGATAGAATCGCGCATCATCCGCTGGATACCTAACTGTTGGGCGTCCGAGAAATCCTCCTTCAACGCGCGCTGGATCTCGAAATAATCCCCATCAACCAGATCCACCAGCCGAGGGTTCTTAATCGTCCAATGCAGCACATTGTTACCCGTGTAGGTACCGGTAGCATCCTTCTCCTCCTCCGCTTCGAAATTATAGATACGGTGGTAAGGCGGGATATCCACCTTGGTGGTCATCTGCGTACTCATCACCTCCTGAGGAGTCTTCATTCGGTATATCTGGAAGGTGGCATAGAAATTCTCCTGCACCGTATCGGTCGTCGGCACAAAGATATTACCCGATCGGTCCGCTGTTTGAAACTCCGCTGCATCCAACGAGGTATGATAACTCTTCGGGTCATAGAACACCATATACGGCACCGCCGCGTTACCGTATCCCGTCACGCCGGCATTGTTGACCGTATAGAAATACGGGTCGTACAACTGCGCCTGAATCATATTGCTATTTCCTTTGATATCAGTAGCCAGGATCCAGTTCTTCGTGTAGTTGACATTACCCGTCATACGCTTACTGATCTTCACATACGTACCGATGTTGAAGGTCTCTCCGTCCAGCGCCTCCTGCGGATACCAGTCTATCTCCACCCAAGTCACATTGTCCTTGTCGTTGTCCGGCTCCGCCACTTTCTTCACGTCGTACGCGTGCTCCTGATTGTCATTCGGCACCACCTTGCGTTGGCCGTCGTGGATGTTCGTGATCTCCACGATACCTCTGCCGCTGTAGGCTTTCACCCACGCGCGACCGTACGCTTTGTCGTCGTCCGCACTCGGGCCGTCGCTGGCGCGTTCGCTACTATAGGAGAAAATCTTGTACTCCGAGCCGTTCAGCTTGTAGTACACATACGACTCGCCCTGGTCGTTGGTGGATACATAGTAGTCGTATGCACCACGCGAGTAAATAGGTAACTTGAAATGCACTTTGTCCGCTCCGGCTGTATACGCCGAGTAGTGCTTTTCTAACTCCAAAAAATCATTTGCCTCGGCTCTGTTCACACCAATGAACAAGGAGCACAAAAGAAGGATAAGTAAAAACAGTTTGTTTCTCATATTTTGGTTGTGTTTTTATTTCTACTGTTCTTTTAATGCGCTAACGTGTCGTCAAAAACCGATATAAGATATGCTCTGCGATCCATGTTCTTGTTTGTTTGCACGTTTACGCTGCAAAGGTACAAAAAAAATCCCACATTTGCAAATTTATGCGGGACATTTTTCTATTTTGTCAGCATTATTATTTATTTATGCCGTGTATAGTTATTATAACTTCTTCACCATTTCCTGTAACCTTATGAGCAGCAATATGATAATCACCAGCACGAACGCTATCGAGCGTATGGGAAGCCAAAGAGACAGATGTTTCATATCCATAGCATGTATTACATCATATTGCTTTACACCAACTGATAAAATAGCGGATACCAGCAATAGATAGCGCTGTACCCAGTCCTGGATAGAAGCCTGCAAAAAACTCAACCGGCATGCCTGGGATGAATTTCAAGCCAATGCCCAAACACATAAAGAATGCGATCATGATGTATCCATGAGCATCAAAGAACGCGAAGAGCGATTTCTTGCGTTCAGGAAAGTTGAGAATGCGGGCAGTGTAACGCTTAATGAAGTTATTGAACATCAGCGAGAAAGTGATAGTGACCATAATGGCTATGAGCATAAGCCACCATACTCGTTCCGGATGAGTAGTATTGACATACAGCATGGCTTGTATGCCGGTAGTTAACACCTTTATACCGGGTCCAAGCCAGCACAGTACTTGCATAAGCAGCAAATGCTCACGATTCACAGGAAGAATGCGGTCGGTATTCATGTAAATGCCTATTTCTGATACTTTGTAAAGTTATTATATCGTCTTTTGGTATGCCAGGCGTTCGTCGCCTGAAAGTAAATACATGTATTATTTCATTAGCGATTTGACGAGCAGTCCGAGGAACAGGCGTTCATGCCAGTTGAGCGTCTGGATATGTCCGAGCAGAATGATATCCAGCGCCGCAAAGCGTTTGCACTCGGCGTTGAAGGCCTCGAGCTTGTCAGGACCGTTGTATGCCAGGGCAAAGGTGTTCCAGAACTGTACCATCTGTTTGTCGGTCATGTGGGCGATGTCCTGCACACGTTGACTCTTGCCGAACTGATTGCAGAACAGCCAGAAATGGCCGAGGTCAAACATCGGTAGTCCGTGCGTGGCGCGACCGAGATCTATCCAATAGGCCTTGTCGGTATCGAGCGAGAGAATGAGATTACTGAATGTAAAATCGCCATGCAGCAGGGTGGGAGCGTCTGCCATGTTCTGCACATAAGCGATGGTCTGTTGCAGTCTTTTGCCGCTGAGCATTTTCGTCTCAGCCAAGGCATCCAACATCAGCGCTTTCATCGACGGGATAGCCGTTTGTGCGGAGGTATCGGTGCTGTGAAACTGCTTGGCAAGTTTTGCCATGCGCTCTGCCAAATGATCGATATGCGCAGGAGCTTCTCCGCTGATGCGCGCAAAGGATTTCTTGTTGGTGATAGCCTCGCAGATGATACCTTCGTTTTCTCCCACGCGCACCATTTCCTTCATTTCGGGCGTAGGCAGACCGAGGTCAAAGACCGCTTTGCTACGGACGAACTCATCGGCGAGGGTTTTTGTAGCGCCGTCTTCAGCCGTGTAGTTGCTCACCTTGAGAATAACGCCCGGTTGTTCGGGGCTGGTATACACGCTTCCGTTACCTCCTTCTCCGACCTTCGTCCAGCCGACGAGGTCAATCTGTTTGTACGTAATTTTTGTCATAGTGTAGGTGTTTATTTGTTGATACATTATTCATAATGTCTGATTCGGACGTCGATATCGGGTAGTTGTGCCGGGATGCCGGACACGTCGGTTTGGCTGTAGTGATATGGGAATAGCACTTTCGGTTGGATGATACGCGTCGCTTCAATCAGTTGCTCCGGCGTCATCGTATATGGCTGATTGCACGGCAGGAAAGCGATGTCAATATCTTTGATGTCAGCCATCTCGGGAATAACCTCCGTATCGCCGGCAATGTAAATACGCAAGCCATCCAACGTCAGGATGTAACCGTTATCCCGTCCTTTGGGATGAAACTGCAGATGCCCGTCGGTCGTGTTGTAAGCAGCCACAGCATCGATAGAGATATCGTCTGCCAACTGCAACTTATCGCCGTTTGCCATCACCATTCCTGCGCCATACTCATCCGCCGAACGCTGATTCATAATCACCTGTGTGCCCTCTTTAGACAGCGTCTTGATAGCCGCTTTGTCCAAGTGGTCATGGTGTTCGTGCGTGATAAGAATGAAATCCGCCGTTGGCATGGTGGTGTAATCAATCGAACGGTTACCGAGGTGCGAAACGGGATCGACAAAGATCTGCTTGTCGCCGGCTTCAATCCATATACTGGCATGAACCAGCGCGTGGA
>CAMKDV010000023.1 GCA_946411385.1 uncultured Bacteroidales bacterium | reverse complement strand
GGTCCCGTAGCTCAATTGAATAGAGTGTCAGATTCCGGTTCTGAAGGTTCTGGGTTTGAGCCCCAGCGGGATCACAAGCGCGAAAGCAAACCGCGCTAACAGATGCCGCCCTGCGGCATAAAACGCGCGGTTGCTTATCGCGCTTCCCCACCACAACTTTGCAAGTTGCGTCGGGGGGCCCAAAAAAATGAAATAGGTATACCGCGCAATAAAGAGTGAAACAGGTATTGGAGTTTTTATCGGATTTGGCACAGAACAACAATCGTGAGTGGTTCACCGCCAACAAGCAGCGCTACCAGGAGGCGTTGCTTACATTCACGCAGTTCGCGTCCGATTACCTGGAGGGCATGAAGCGTATCGACCCGATGCTCGCCACCGTTACGGTCAAGGATTGTATGTGGCGCATCTATCGGGATACGCGCTTCTCCAAGGACAAGACGCCGTACAAAGACCATTTCGGCGCTTATCCCGCTGCTCCGCAGCCCGGCAAGCCTAACTCTGCCGGCAAACACTCCGATAGGGCAGGCTACTACCTGCATATCCAGCCCGGACAATGTATGTTCGCAGCCGGCATGTGGTGCCCCAATAGCGATCTGCTTAATGCTGTCAGGCGCGAGATGGTGGCTAACTGTGATGAGGTGGAGCAGATCATGGCGGCAGAGCCGTTTCAGAGGTACTTCCGTGATTTTGAACACTCTGCTATGCTCAAGCGGGTGCCCAACGGGTATGATCCCGATTTCAAGCATCCCGACTGGCTGAAACAGAAATGGGTGATCATCTCCACACCTTTCACCGATGATGAGGTGTGCCGCCCGAACTTCCTGGATCATCTGTTGGAGGTGGCAGCGGCTGCCAAACCGATGAACGATTTCCTCAACTACACCTTCGAGGAATACGGCGAGTTCCCCGACCGACGATAAGAAATTAAAAATTACGAATTAAAAATTTCAAATTCATGCGAGCGTAGCGAGATAAGAAATCTAAAATATAAAATAAAAAAATGCCGCCATCGGTGGCAAGGGTCCCATAGTTCAATGGATAGAATGCAGGTTTCCTAAACCTTTGATCCGAGTTCGATTCTCGGTGGGACTACTCTAAAAATCGTTTCCGTAGCAATTGTATATCCTCGTGCGTGAGGCATAGTATCTCATGCAGATAGTTGTTCATCCCACCGTACTCGCGATCTATCAGTGCCAGCGTTCGGATGAAGTTCTTTGTGCTCACGCCCATGAATGCCTGTATCACGTCCATCTCCGCCTCTCCGCCACCGCGTGCTATCACGTCGTTGTTCAGCCGTGCCACCAGTTCGCGGTAGGCATCGTTGCTGTGGTCAAAATCTTCGATAATCGTCTCTCTGTCCACGCCCAGTGCAAACAGCAGGTACGCTGCTCCCCAGCCCGTACGGTCTTTGCCTTGAGCGCAATGCCATAGGATGCCGCCGTCTTCAGGCGCTTCAACTATCAGCCGCAGGAATGCTGCATATTGCAGTTGTGAAAATTCCGAACATATCAGCGACGGGTACATGTTGGCAGCCATCTGCTGCACCTCGGGATAGAACGAGTAGTTTACTATATGCCTGTCCAGTTCGAAGAATGCTTCTTCGGGAATAGGCTTGCCTGTGCTCTGCTCGGCGCGCATGTCGATGGTTGGTAGCAGGTGATGTTGTACGCCCTCTATCTCGCAGTCGGGTACTACCGTTGCTTCGCCCATCGAGCGAAAATCGAAGATGCGGCAGAGGTTATACTCCTCTTTCAGACGCTGCACGTCATTGTCAGTCGCATCATGCAGATGGGCAGTGCGTAATAGCCTGCGCGAACGGATTGTCCGTCCGCCTGCACCTTTCAACCCGCCCAGGTCCCGCGCATTCACTATGTTCTCAAATACTATATCCAACTCAATTATTTGTCAATTTGTCATTTGTCAATTTGTCATTTGTCATTTGTCAATCAATCGTCACTCGTCAATTTGTCAATTGTCAATCACCAAAGACTTCCTCAATGAGTTTCACAAATTCCTGATAGGCAAACGTCCCGCTCAGCTCCTTGAGCGAGTTGGCAAGTCCGCGATAGTGCCATTCGTGCGATGCTTTGTCCTTGACGTGGAAGATGTTCCACAGCTTGTCGCCCTGGGTCTTGTAGTCGCGATAAATGGCTCGCATGTTGCTTAGCTTGTCGCCCATCGCCACGATCTTTGCGTCGTGCGAGGCTGTTGCCAGGCGGTCGATGGCTGCTTGCTTGCGGGCGTGCCAGGTGGCCTCTTCATTGTTGTTAGCGCCGGTAAACACCTCGCCGTCAATCTGGTCACTCTCCGCGTGTACCAGTTTGGCTACACGCTCCCCGAACTCGCGGCGTATATCTTCTGCCGTGACGTCCGTATCTTCTATCGTATCGTGCAGCGCCGCTGCGGCCAGCAGTTCCTGGTCGGGCGTGATCGTCGCAACTATCGCTACGGCTTCCATCGGATGCACTATGTACGGAAAACCTTTCCCGCGCCGTTCGGTATTCTTATGTGCTTTCACCGCATATACTATCGCGCGGTCCAGCAGCTCGGTGTCCATGTGTTTGTTTGCCATGAAAATATGCTATTATTTTGCTTCGGAAAGAATCTGATCTGCGGAGAGATCTTCGGCATCGGTGGTGGAGGGGATGTACATCATCTCCTCTTTTGCTTTGTCCTGAGGGAAAGTGAAATAGGTACACAGACATTCGCACAGCACTTCACCGGGAGTGAACAGCCCGTTGGCATCTTTCGTGCCCGGGGTGCGTATCTCGCCATGCACATACGCAACGTTGCGGCGCATGTCTTGTAGTCTGGCGCGCAGTTCGATATAAGGTAGCAGCGTGCTTACGGGCTTATGGTAGCGCATCTCCATCTTGGCCGTCACGCCGGCGGTTTGCAGTTTGTGAAAGACTACCCATCCGCATACCTCGTCCAGCAGCACAGCCTGTATGCCGCCGTGCAGGGTGTTGATCCACGACTGGTGGTTCTGCGTAGGATGCCACAGGCAGACGATATCGTCGCCGTCTTCGTAGAAACGCATCTGCGTGCCAATAGGGTTGGTAGGACAACAACCGAAGCAGTTGTAGTCAGGCATCGATAGCCAAGGGTTCTTTATCAGGCGCATAGCTTATTGGTGTAACAATGTCTTGACGAACTGTTCGGCATTGAACGGCTGCAGATCGGTCATCTGCTCACCGAGACCTATGTAGCGCACAGGTATCTTGAACTGATCGGAGATGCCCAGTACTACGCCGCCTTTGGCTGAGCCGTCCAACTTGGTGATAGCCAGCGAGCTGACTTGCGTGGCTGCCGTGAACTGCCGTGCCTGCTCAAAAGCATTCTGACCGGTAGAACCGTCCAGCACGAGCATCACATCGTGCGGCGCCCCCGGTATGATCTTCTGCATCACGTTCTTTATCTTCGTCAACTCGTTCATCAGGTTGATCTTGTTGTGCAGACGTCCGGCAGTGTCGATGATCACGACATCTGCATTGTTGGCTTTCGCCGACTGCAAGGTGTCGAACGCTACGGATGCGGGGTCGGAGCCTTGCTGCTGCTTGATCACCGGCACGCCTACGCGCTCACCCCAGATGCACAGCTGCTCCACGGCTGCAGCACGGAACGTATCGGCTGCACCGAGGTACACTTTCTTTCCGGCTTGCTTGTACATGTACGCCAGCTTGCCTATGGTGGTGGTCTTGCCTACGCCGTTCACGCCTACTACCATGATCACGTACGGATCGCTATTGCTGTCGGAAGTGCCGCTGTCGCCATCAGATGTGCGGTCGTTTTCGGCGAGCAGCGCGCAGGTCTCTTCCACCAGGATGCGGTTGAGTTCGGCAGTGCCCACATATTTGTCGCGCTTGACGCGTTCCTGTATGCGCTCGATGATGCGCAGCGTGGTATCCACGCCCACGTCCGATGTGATGAGCGCCTCTTCCAGGTCGTCCAGTACATCATCGTCCACGGTCGATTTGCCGGCTATGGCACGGCCAATCTTGCTCAGTACCGACTCGTTGGACTTCTCCAGCCCCTTGTCCAGTGTTTCCTGTTTTGTCTTGTTTCCGAATAATCCGAAGAAAGCCATAGTGATTGACGATTTACGATTGACAATTTACCATTTTTTGCATCATTTGTTGTTGCGGCGCACGTCCACCACCTCGCCTGTCGTGTCGGAGAACAATGTGTTGAGCGATGCGATAGCCACGTCTTCCGGTGGCAACAGGCTGCCCTCAGGCTCGTTGCCGAAGTTCTGTACGCGCATGGGCGTCTTGGTGCGCTCTGGGTTGATGCAGTTGACTCGGATGTTGCAGTCGCCCCATTCGTCGGCAATAGCTTGCGTGAAATTGACGATAGCCGCCTTGGTAGCGGAGTAGAGCGAATAGAACATTCTGCCTCGCGTATAGGACGACGATGTATAGAACAGCAGCGAGCCGCGTGTGTCGCGCAGGTAGGGGAAGGCGGCACGTGCTACGTTGATCACGCCATTGAGGTTGGTATTGACCGACTCCACGATATCTTCGTCCTCCATGTTATTCAGCGGCTTGCGGATAAGTACTCCCGCCGTGTTGATGATGCCGTCGATGCGTCCTTCCGTCTCGTACACATATTTCAGCGCTCGTTCAACCGCCTCTTTGTCCGTCACGTCCACGCCGTTGGTGCGCGAGAACGAATGGACGTGTGCATGCCTCTCCTTGCATAGCCGCACTATCTCGCCACCTATGCCATACGACCCGCCGAACACCACGATCACTTTCTTTTTCAGCTCTTTGGCTGCTTTGGGTGTCAGCTCTTTCTGCGTGCCGTGAAGCGTGCGCAGCTGGAACAGACGGTCCAGCAGATACAGGTCCTCGACATATGTCAGTTTCATGTTGAAGTTCTCGCCGTTCACCACGTACACCGGCTCTTCCGGCAGGTAATGGCGTACCGTTCCGCAGTCGTCCGTCGTGGCAAAATTGGGGTCAGCCAATGCTTTCTCGTAGGCGCGGCGTATCGTTCCGCGCTTGAAGCATTGTGGCGTCTGACCGTTGCGCAGCACCGCCCTGTTGGGTATCGACTGGATGCAGCCGGTGTTCGTGTCCACGGCTACGATCGTGTCGGTCGTTGGCACGGCTACGTCCACGGCATTATATCGCTTGAGGGCATCAATACAATCGTTGATGATGCGCTCGTTCACCAACGGACGCACGGCGTCGTGGAAAAGCAGGTTGTCCCCATCGTCGGTGTACGCACGGATGGCGGTGAGCGACGATTCATAGCGCTCCTTGCCGCCCACGAGGATCTTCTTCACCTTGGTGAACTGGTTCTTGTTTACCAGCGACTCTACTTCTTCCACGTAGTCCACACGCGAGATAATACAAATCTCGTCGATGCGTGCGGCGTTCTGGAATACCGTGAGCGTGTGCTCGATAATCTGCTTGCCGGCTACTTTGAGAAACTGTTTCGGCGTCTCGTTGCCAAGGCGTGAGCCGGAACCTCCGGCCAGGATGACTGCTATATTCTTCATACCAATGATGTTGGCGATTAATCAGTAGGAAGTTGAAAATCAACGATAAAATGTCTCTCCCGCTTATTTTCCGGCGGCAACTGCATATAGTTGTGATAGAGGTTCTTGAGGTAACTGTCGGTGTCGTTGGGCACGTTGCACGTAATGCCACAGAACATGGTTTGTCGTGGCGGGAGGAACACATTGCGCGGGAAGATCTCGCCGTTGTAATATTTCCTGCCCGTAGGTATGCCCATCGGTCGGTCGGCATCGGTACAGCTCACCCATCGGTCGAACCACCACACCCATTTCTTGTGCGGTACGATGCGTATCAGGCTGCCCAGGGCGCGTTTCACCTTGTAGCGCCTTCTGCCCGCTGAGGTGGAGTACATGAACGCCTTGTGCGTCGGGGAAGGGTACTGGGCGTACGACGTCAGGATGGAGCAGTACTGCAGCGCATTGGCTATGAGACCTTTGCACCATTGTCCTATCTTCGTACGCGGCACTCCGTCCAGGGCAAACACGTCGATGTACAGCCCTTTCGGGAACGGCGCACTGTCGTGGAAGATTTCCACGTCGCGGCTGTTCTTGCGGAAGATCTTCAGAAAGACGTTCTTCGCGTCCGTCTCCGGGTTGGGGTAGGAGAACTCGTACTTGTCGCCCATCGCACCCGCTGCCAGCAGGCTGATCAGCTTGTCGTAATCCGCACGGGGCATCATCACGTCCAGATCGTCATCCCACGGGATGAAACCCTGATGACGGATAGCCCCGAGGCACGTGCCTCCGCACAGCAGCAGCGTCAGGTTATGCACCCGGCAGACGGCTGCCAGATCGCTGTAGATAGCCAGCAAAGCCTGCTTCATCGCCGCTGACTCTTCTGCTGTAAGTTGACGCAACCGACCGCTCGTGCGGGCGAGTTCGTTCATTATTTCGGTGTCTGATTTGAGCATGTAAAGGACATTATGTCGCTAAAAGCCTACAAAGTTACAAAAAAAATCTGACATTTGCAAATTTTTTTGAGGTAAATAGCAAATAATGTTCAATAATTACGGAATTATTACTTTTTGGCTTTAGAACGTGTAGCCGAGGTAGTAGTTGAATCCCCAGTTCATCGTGTCGTGGAATCCGTAGCCGGGAATATAGTTAGGTGTGGTGTTGACGCCGTGGGAATTGGTGGTGAACAGAAATTTCAGTCTGACCGCCCAGCCCATGTTGAATCCTGCCGCAATGTTCACATGCACGCCTGCCACCACTTCGCCCCATGCATCGGTTATCGTCTCGCCTTTGGGTGATTCCAGCAGCAGCGCCGGTGTACTCAGGTGTTGTACGGCAGCGCCGGCACGTAAGCCTACCGTCATGTAGGATGGCGTATCCGGACGCTTCTTCAACGGGTTGATGTCCAATCCCAGGCGCATGAATTCTCCCCGACCGTTATAGACCGGCGTCGTGGCGTTCTTATCTTGCTCAAAACCACCCGCATAGCCCAGTTCCAGCGTGGGGAACAGGCGGTTGAGCAGCCGCACGTTGGCAGCTATCTCCACGGAGTAGGTGTGGCCTTTTGAGCGTATCAGCTCATATACAGGATTGAGTATGTCCACCCTGATGGACGTAGCCTGATATACCTGCGGCTTTGGCGGTTCGGGCTTTGCTTTTGTGTCGGCAGGTTGGTCTGCCACCTGCATCGTGTCGGGCATGGCGACCGGTTCGGCTGCTTGCAGCGTATCGGGCAATGCGGCCGGCTCAGCCACCTGCACGCTATCCGTCTGCGCCATCACACGGATGGTGCAGAGCAGCAACAGCAATCCTATGATCCGACGGTTGAGCATCTTCTTCGTTTGTCAATGAGGGCGTTAGAGCAGGGTAGCTGCCTCGGCTTTCAGGGCGTGCAGAGCTTTCTCGTTAGCCGTCTCGCCGTTGGTCTTGTAGGCGGTGAGCAGCGTCTTGGCGTAGTCCAGCGATGTGCTGCCTTCGGGCAACTGCAGAGCCATGGCTGCCACGAACCCCGACATCTGCGAACGGGCATTCGTGATCTCGTCCCACACCTGTTCCGATACGTAGATCTGCTGACTCATGTTGTGGTCAAACTCCAGACGGATAGTCTGCAACAGGCGTTGTTGCAGCTGCTGGACGGTCATCGAGGCGATGTCCAGATCAAGCAGCAGATGCTCGGGCTGGGTGCGCTCAAGCATGAGTGCCAGACGCTCGTAGGCGCGCAGACGGATAGGCGAAATCTCTTTCTGAGCAGCTTTCTTCAGTTCCCACTCGCGTTTCTGCTGTTCGTTGGCGAACAGCTTGTACATCACGATCCATGTAGCCAGCAGCACAATCAGTGCAGGGATGCAATATTTGATTACTTCAATCATGGTGGTATGTTTTTTGCTTTGTTGTCGTTTACAGTGGCAGACCCAATACGGTGTAGTCTGTTCCTTCGTGTCGGATGATCAGCTGTCCGTTCACGATGCGTTTGCTTGCGGCGCTTTGCTGCGTTGTGACAGGCGTCAGCTCGTCCGCTATAGGTGTGCTGTCGCCCTCTCCCCATTGGCTGTACAGCCATTGCAGGCGGTTGTTCATCCGGTTGAGAAACTCCTGTTTTCTGCCGCTCATGTCCGCATTGGTGCGTACGTTGCTGTTCTGCCAGCGTTGTGCATCGCGTTTGGCAGCTTGGCTGATGGTGTTGACGAAAGCATCAATGTCGGCTTTCACTTTGGCTTCGCCCTGCGTGCGGAACAGATACCAGTACTGCTTCACTCGCTGCTGAAATACAGGGTCTTGTGCTATCTGTCCTATCCAGTATTGAGCGAACGTAGGTCCGTCGTAGATGAAGCGCTGCTGCTGACGGTCGTATGCGTTGCCGAAATCCCACACCGGTCCGAAATGCCATGCCGGTACTACGCTGCGGCCGCGTGTGTCGGTCGAGTCGCGGTCCTTGTACAGGAAACAGCTGCCGTGGTAGCTCTCGCAATCTTCCATGATCTCCTGTACCAGGTAGTAGCGTGCGGCGTCATTGAGATCCATCATCGTCCATAGCGTTGTTGGATTGCCGGCATAGATGGCATCGTTCAGCGTGTTGAGCTGCGCGGTGATGTACTGCCGTTGGGCTGCCGACAGATCTTCGGGCGAATGCATCGTTACCATCATATATTCGCCGTTGCCTTCCGTGAACGATATGTTGCCTTCTGACTGATAGTTGTCGATTTCCACCAGCCATCCGCCGGTGATGATGTCCTGTCGCGTCTCACCGTCCGATTGCTCGTGGATGTTCACACGGTCGTTGTCGATGCGGATGGTTTCCGTGACGAAATAGATGCCCAGATAGTCGTTGTTCAATACCAGTTCTACCGGCACTTGGTGCGGCGTGTAGGGCAATCCTATATGTTCCGACAGCGAGTAGCCTGCCGTGTTCTTCAGAAAGCCGAGGTAATCATCCGCCGCCGCCAGCAATGCCCAGTGCTTGCTCTTTTTCATCCCGAGCAGTTTCTGCCCGTAGCCTTGTGCAAACACGATCTTGTACGGTTTCTTGTCAAATGCCGTCCACGTCCAGTTGCCTCGTCCCTTGATAGTCAACGGTATCTGTTGTTGCTGCGAACCTAACGACGCATAGTTGCCATGGCCCTGAATATACAGCGTGGCATCGGTGGCATGCTCGAGGCTGACCTGCTGACCGTTCTTCGTGGTGATATACATCACGGGCAGCGTGCCGGATGGAGAGAGGGCCATCATCTCTTGAACGGCAAACAATACCAGTACTATCAGAATCCGTCGGTTCATGTCTGTTTCTTATCTTTCGTTTTCATCCAGCAGGTCAGGACGTCGCTCGCGGGTGTGCAGCAGCGACTGTTCGTACATCCATTCGTCTATCTTCGCCTGATGCCCCGACAGCAATATGTCCGGCACTTTCCAGCCCTTGTACTCCGCCGGACGCGTATATACGCCTGCTTCGAGCAGCCCGTCCTGGAATGAGTCGCTCAGCGCACTCGTCTCGTCGCCCAGCGCTCCGGGCAGCAGGCGCACGATGGCGTCCGTCATGATGGCTGCCGGCATCTCGCCACCCGTCAGCACAAAGTCGCCGATAGTATATTCCTTGGTTATCAGGTGGTCGCGCACGCGCTGGTCCACACCTTTGTAGTGCCCGCACAGGATGATGATGTTCTCCATCATCGACAGCTTGTTCGCCTCCTGTTGCGTGAAGCGCTCGCCGTCGGGCGCGGTGAAGATAATCTCGTCGTAATGGCGCTCGGATGTCAGATGGGTAATCAACCGGTCGATAGGTTCTATCTGCAGCACCATGCCCGCACCGAAACCGAAGGCGTAATCGTCCACCTTGCGATGTTTGTCCAGCGTGTAGTCGCGCAGGTTATGCACGTGAATCTCTGCCAGACCTTTGTCTTGCGCACGCTTCACGATCGAGTGGCCTAACGGCGACTCCAACAGCTCGGGGCAACAGGTGATGATATCTATTCTCATAATTGTATATTACTCTGATTGTATTCTATGGTACGGGGTCGTAGCCCGACCCACCCCACGGATTGCACCGCAAAATGCGTTTGATGCCCAGCCAGCCGCCTTTCAGGATGCCGTACTTCATCACCGCCTCCACCATGTACTGGCTGCACGTAGGCGTAAACCTGCACGACGGAGGCGTCAGCGGCGAGATACACGCGCGGTAGAAGTATACCGGCAGCAGAAAGATATGTCTGATCAGCTGTTTCATCCTCATCTGTCAGCCCTGCTTGGCTGATGGGTCTTCCGTCCCGGCGGTTATCTTGGCTATTATCTTGCGCATGGCGCGTTGTATCTGCCCGAAGTCGGATAGCTGCTTGTCCATGTTGTAGATGGCTATGTTTAGCGCCTGTCCGCGCTGTTCCGCCTCCAGCAGCGCCTCGTTGTTCAGGCGGTAGGCTTCGCGCATCAGCCGGCGCAGACGGTTGCGGTCCACGGCGTGCTTGTGCAGCGATTTGGGTGCCCATACCAGCACTTGTGTCTTCCCTGTGTCCGATGGCGTGACATGTGCACGCAGCGGCCAGGCTACGATGCGTTTGCCCTGCTGCGTGCGGCGGATACGTATGTCGCCGCACAGCTTCATCGTTTTCGGGAAGACGTGGCGCATCATCCTTGTTCGCTCAGATATTGGTCAATAGCCGATAGTATCGACGGACATTGCGGCGTCGGAGCCGTCTTGTCCACCCTTAGGCCGGCGTCCGTCAGTGCCTGTGCCGTATTGGCGCCGTAGGCTATCAGAGCCGTCTCGCCCTGCCGGAAATCGGGGAAGTTCTCGCAGAAAGCGTGCGCACCCGAGGCGGTGAAGAAAGCTATCACATCGTAGTCGAACGGACGGTCTTCAGGCCAGATGTACGGAGCCGTGCGGTACATCACTGCCGGCGTCACTTCTATATCGTGCTCCGTGAATACGCTGTACATGTCTTCCGTATAGTGCTCGCCCAACACCATCAGATACCCCTCTTCTTTGCGGCGGTACATGGTGGGTAGCAGATCTTCGTAATGGTTAGTCTCGCTGAAAAAGACGCGGCGTTTGCGGTATTCGATGAACTTCTGCAGATAGTTGCCCACGCTCTCGTTCTGGCAGTAGTAGTGCATCGTCTCCGGCACGGAGATGCGCATCTCTTTGCATAGACGGAAGAAATGATCGGCACTCACTTTCGAGTTGAGTATCACAGCGGTATAGTCCAATGGGTTGATTTTCTGCTCACGAAACTCTTTGGCTGTAAGGCCTTCGATGCGCACAAACGGCTGAAAATCCACACTCACTTCATGGTGGTGTTCCAGCAGGTCGTACGGGTTGTGCTCGCCTAACGGGCGGGGCTGTGTGATTAGTACTTTTTTACTCATGTCTGTATAATACAGTTTCTTTCTGTTGGTTACGTTTACTATCTTGGTTCGTTTTATTCTCCTGTCAATCCCGGCAGCATCATCAGAAAGCATGTCGGCAGCACTTCTGCCGTAGCCAGGTAGATGATGATGAATAGTATATCTATCGGCGTGGTGCAGTACAGCTTGGCCCATTGCACGCCCAGCAGCACGTAGTAGGCTGCTGTCAGCAGGATGATTGCCACCTGCATACCTATCCCCCTGATGCCGTTGTACATCAGCAGTACGGGTATCATCAGCGCCAGCGTATAGATCGATCGTAGCGAGAAGTAGCGCATATATGCATCGTGCAGCGCTCTTTTCAGCTCAAATGTGTACGTCACTGCCATCGCAGCTGCCAGGCGCAGCACGTCGATGCCCGTGGCGGCTAACAGCAGCACCGCCATCGACGGATACTCATCCTTACTTATCGCGTACACGTACGCGCTAACGGCCATCAGCACCACGTTCAGCAGCCACTGACCTATCTGCGCTCCTATGCTCGGCAACTGTTCGCCGGCGTTGGTTGTGAACGGTCGTACGCTGTTGCTCAACAGTGCGTGCAGATAACGGGGCTGCATCAAGCATACCAGGCACAGTTGTATCATCGCACCTGTCATCAGCCACGGTAGCCATACCGCAGCCACTCCCGTTGATATGATCAATCCTTCTGCCATAATGTCAGTCTGCCTGTCTTCCCTTGTCAGCTCCGGGCGTGCTCCTGTTCCTCTTTACCCCAATGGGGTGCTCGCGCTATGGCCGGCAGTACCTCTTCAGGCGTGCTCACTACCTGAAACATCGCATCGCGGTGCAGCGGCTGCATGAAATGTTCCTCCACCATGTGGTCCAGTGCTGCCAGCAGATGGTCGTAGTAGCCGTTGATGTTCACGATCACGATGGGCTTATTGTGCAGCCCCAACTGCTTCCATGTCAGGCATTCCAGCAGCTCCTCAAACGTGCCTACGCCGCCCGGCAGAGCCACCATCGCGTCTGCCTCACGGGCTATGTATGCTTTCCGTTCGTGCATCGTCTCGGTCACTATCCGGTTGGTGCTCTTCGGGTTGTGCCATCCTCTATCCACCATGAACCGGGGTATCACTCCCGTCACCGTTCCTCCCGTACTCAGCACGCCGTCAGCCACTTGTGCCATCAGCCCTATGCCGCCGTCACCGTAAATAAGCTCCAGGCGTGCCTCACCTACGAGCACACCCAACCGATAGGCCGCTGACCTATATATCTCCGGTATACTGTCCGACGCTGAACAGTAAATTGCTATTCGCTTCATACGTGTTACTGTACTACAAAAATTGTGCCAAAGCCGCCTGCAATCACTACAAAGCCTGCTGCCAGCGATGCAAACTGCATATTGCAGCAGATGTGCCGAAATGAAATCAGCAGGTAGCAGCAAGCGTGTATAAGTGCAAAATGCAAATTGCAACCGTTCGAAAAATGCATTATTTTGTGTTATAAAACATATTTATGGCACGCCTATTGAGTATGTATTTGCGAAAACCAACCCAAACAAAACAATTAACTAAACCCGACGGGACGTTAAAAAATGGAAGACGTAACGTCAAAAACAAATGTTAAACTTAAAAAAAGGGAAGATAAACCCTTACCAAAAAACCTACCAACAATGAAAAATTATTTAATTAATCGCGCCCTTGAGGCAGAGAAAAAGTTATTTGTAACAGTAACACTTTTTGTAGCCACGGCAACAGTTGCCAATGCTACCGGTCTTCGACAGAATGACAATCCTGATCCCAATCAGGCAGTAATGAACCAGCAAGCGCAGAACGTCGAGCAGACAGATGTCTACCGCGAGCATGTTCTCAACGAAGAAGAGAACGACAAGCATATCGTACGCTTCTATGACATAGAGCGAATCGTCGTCGAGAACAAGCACCACGCTACCATCCGCATCTACAACGACAAATGGCAGCTCATCGAGCAGACCAATAGCGATGTCGACAAACCCGTGCGTCAAGGTAACTACTACATTACCAGCACCTCGCACATCAAAGGCTCGTACATCCAGTAATCCGCGCCTGCAATCATTCCGGCTTTACCCACCCGGGTACCACGCTGGACTGACTTAAAAAACAGTAAACAACAAAACAAACATAAACCAAAACGAATAAGATAGAAGTTTTTTCATGGGAGAGGACATGCCACCGTGCATGTCCTCTTTTTTGTTGCCTGGATGCTAATCGGTCGCGCAGGTGTAGAATATGTTGATTTCACGTAAAAAATGAAGATTTTTTTGTTTATTCCATAAATTCCATGCGAATAATTTGCAAATGTCAATTATTTTTCGTACCTTTGCATCTATATCCCGTGATTTTGAATACACTGACATACAAAAACCTCAATATTTAACTTATAAAAACCTCACAGACATGAAAAAACTGATTCTTCTCGCAGCGGTGCTGGTAAGTGCAGCCGCTGCCAACGCCAAAGTGTGGCGCGTTAATCCTAACGAAGCAGCCCGTGCTGACTTCCTGAGTGTAACTGATGCGTGCAACGCTGCAAAAGTCACTCGTGGTGACACACTCTATTGTGAACCTGGTTCATATCAGGGCACACAAACGATAAGCAAGCCTCAACTCACATTGCTTGGTCCCGGATGGGAGATTCCCACCAACTTCGGCAGCACGAGCACGATTGCTATGGCCAGTTTTACCGGAGTATTGGAAGTAGCCACTGACTCGACCTATATTGCCGGCATATGGGCAAGCAAAATATTACTGCCCAGTCATGTAGGCATCAATCATCTGACTATCGAGCGCTGCATGTTTGGACAAATCTATGCGAATTCAGAGTATAACTGTTATAACCACACGCTGAAAAACCTCACGATCCGCAACAACTTTATCAGCAGCAAACTCTATGACGGTGACGACCCGATTAGTTTGATTTACTTCGGTTCGATCCTGAATGTATCCATCGAGAATAATATCATCGTTAATTATAATGAGACTGAAACAAATGACAATTGCACGGCCGCTATTGTGTTAAGAGCCGCCAACGTATTGAATACGACAGGTCTGATTGCTCATAACACAATCATTACTCGCAACAATTCAAACTATTCATATGACAGCTATGCTATTGAAGCCTACTACACGACGATACGCGACAATATTATTATCAATCGTCTCACAAAAAACAATCTAAATGAGTCAGTTCTGCTGAAGTACGACAAGATGAGCACGTGTGAGTTCTATAATAACGTGCTGTCGATCACTGCGGAAAATGTAACGGCTGACTTTCAAAATTATTTCCCCAACAACTCGTACATAGGTGCTACACTTGCCAACACATTTACGCGCACTATTGAAGGAGGTGCGGCAGAAACGTATTTCCGTTTGAAAGAAAGTTCGGTAGCAGCCGGCAAGGCGTATCAGGGCGAGGACTGCGGCGCGTACGCAGGTGCTTACCCGTTCATAGTGAATGGTCGTCCGCGCGGCGTGCCCTACATCTATGACGTAAACGCTCCCAACTATCCGGAGAACGACGTATTGAACATCAGCTTCAAGGTAAAAGCCAACAACCAATAAGCACACTTAACAAACTATTAACCATTTGACTATATGAAACGAATACGCATATATAGTCTCTTGTTGTTGCTTGTTTGTGGTGCTTCTTGGGCATTTGCCCAACGTGCTGAATATTGGTTGGACGTCGACCCGGGAAGAGGACGAGGCACAGCGATAACAGTTGCAGGCGAAACAGTTTCCGCCGGCATCTCTACGGCTGCTCTTTCACCCGGCATGCACACACTGGGTATCCGCACGGCGGTAGGAAACAAATGGAGTTTGACCTACACCCATTCGTTCATCATCCTGCCCAACCGCGGCTATTCGTCCTTGAGTGGCGCTGAATATTGGGTGGATACCGACCCGGGTCACAGCAAGGCTACTGCGGTAAGTGTGTCTGCGGGAACGACGCAGCTGTCGATGCCTGTCAACACCGCCGGTCTCGATCCCGGCATACATACCGTGGGCGCACGACTCAAACAAGGCAACTTTTGGGGCTTAACCTATACGCACACCTTCGTCATTCTGCCCTCGCAAGGCGTTACAACCTTGAGCGGCGCGGAATACTGGGTGGACAGCGACCCCGGTCACGGCAAGGCTACAGCCGTCAGTGTGACAGCTGACGCCACGCAACTGTCGCTGCCCGTGAACACGGCAAGTCTCAACCCCGGCATACATACCGTGGGAGCACGACTCAAACAAGGCAACTCATGGGGACATACCTACACGCACACCTTCGTCATTCTGCCCTCACAAGGCGTTACTACCTTGAGCGGAGCTGAATACTGGGTGGACGCTGACCCCGGTCACGGCAAGGCCACCGCAGTAAGCGTGGCAGCCGGTACGACACAACTGTCGCTGCCGGTCAACACTACCGGTCTCGAACCAGGCATACATACCGTGGGCGCACGACTCAAACAAGGCAACTCGTGGGGCTTGACCTATACCCACACCTTCGTCATTCTGCCGACCAACAATGCTTCCACCTTAAGCGGAGCGGAGTATTGGGTAGACAACGACCCCGGTCACGGCAAGGCTACTGCTATAAGCGTGGCAGCCGATGCAACGCAATTGTCGCTGCCGGTCAACACCTCGGCGTTACAGATAGGCGAGCATATTGTAGGCATACGTCTCAGACAAGGCAACTCGTGGGGACACACCTACACCCATTCGTTCGTCATTCTGCCGAACACCGCGTTCGAGATGACCGTTCAAGCCATCGAGGGCTACTGGGATTATGACTATGATCACCCGATGAGCATCCCGTTCACGCAGGTGGGCGACTCGGTGATAATCAGCCATTATCCGCTGCCTACCAACACGCTGGCTAACGGCAAGCACACTCTGTACCTCCGCGCCAAAGCCGACGGCAAGTGGGGCTTCATGGCGGAACACGAGTTCTGCAAGACACCTCAACCGCTATTCGAAGCTTTCGGTGATGGCGATATCATCTGCCAGAACGGTAATGTGTACATCGAAGATCTCTCCGAGAATGTCGATCTGTCTGCCACCACCTACGCGTGGGATGTCAATGGCGACGGCACGACCGATTATACCACCAAGGGCGGCTTTACCCATACTTATACCGAACCGGGCAACTATACCATCACGCTGACGCTTACCACCGCTGACGGCTGCGAAGCTTCGTACACGCAAGAGGTGGTTGTGCATAGTGCTGCCAACCCGACGGTGGCGCTCAGCCTGAACAACGGCGTCTGTGTCGGCTCGGAAGTGACGCTCACCGCTACGGCTACCAACGCGGGTGCAGCACCCGTATACGAGTGGCTGTGCAACAATCGCGTGATCGGCACTACCGACCTCCCGACATTCACCTATGCGCAGTTTGCTGACGGCGATCAAGTGGCAGTACGTCTTACCGCAGACAACCCGTGTGCCTTGCAGCCCATGGTCACTTCTGAAGCTACCACGATGGTCATCTACGCTTTGCCGCAGATCGAACTCTCTGTGCCCGCAGTCATCTATACCGATGCCGGCGTAGTGCAGCTCACCGGTATGGCTACACCTGCCGGCGGACAGTTCTTCCTCGACGACGCTACACGCCAGACGACGTTCATCCGCGCCAACAGCGTGGGCGTAGGCGAACACACGCTGCGTTATGTTGTTGCCAGCGAGCACGGCTGTTCAGCTCAGGCACAAACCACCTTCACCGTCATGGAGCGTCCGAAGTACACCATCACCTTCGTGGATGAGGACGGCACGACCGTTCTGCAGCAGTCGCAAGTGGCGCTGGATGCTATGCCTACGCCGCCTGCCGAACCGACGAAAGCGGCTACCGAGCAGTATACGTACACGTTCAGTGGTTGGTCACCCGCGATCGTAGCAGCCACCGCTGCGGCTACTTATACTGCTACCTATACGGCCACCCTCAACCGCTACACCGTCATCTTCGCCAACGAGGATGGCTCGCCGATTTCTACTGTCGATTATGACTATGGCGCTATGCCTGTAGCACCCGAGGCTCCTACCAAGCAGAATACTGCGCAATATACGTACGCCTTCACGGGCTGGACGCCTGCCATTGCGACCGTCACGGGCAATGCTATGTATACCGCCACGTTCTCGCAGAGCCTCAACCGCTACACCGTCATCTTCGCCAACGAGGATGGCTCGCCGATTTCTACTGTCGATTATGACTATGGCGCTATGCCTGTAGCACCCGAGGCTCCTACCAAGCAGAATACTGCGCAATATACGTACGCCTTCACGGGCTGGACGCCTGCCATTGCGACCGTCACGGGCAATGCTATGTATACCGCCACGTTCTCGCAGAGCCTCAACCGCTACACCGTCATCTTCGCCAACGAGGACGGCTCGCCGATCTCTACTGTCGACTACGACTATGGCGCTATGCCTACGCCGCCTGACGATCCGACGAAAGAGGCGGATGAGCAGTACACGTACGAGTTCAGCGGCTGGACGCCTGAGATAGTGGCAGTAGTGGGCGACGCCACGTATACTGCTACCTTCGAGGCAACGCCGGTTGAGCCGATTGAACCCGAACAGCCTATCACGGTGAAGCTCGATCCGCAGAGCGCTGCTCCGTGGAACGCCGTCTATCTCTACTCGTGGACAGGCGCGGGCGCTACGCAGCCGACAGGTGCATGGCCCGGTACGCCGGTAACTCAGGATGTTGACGGCTGGTGGGCATACACGTTCGACGAGAGTATACGCTCCATCAACATCATCTGGAACAGCGGTTCTGGATACCAGACCGTGGATATCGTAGGCGTCACGGCTTCTACTTGCTACTCGCTTAATGGTACGACGGGCACGCAGATAACCGTAACGGAAGTTGACTGCTCGCACGTATGGACAGCCATTGATCAACCCTCGCTCGCGCCGCAAGCGCAGAAGGTGATTGAAGATGACCTGCTCTACATCATCTTGCCCGATGGAAGCAAATATTCCGCCACCGGTGCCAAGGTGCAGTAAACCATCCTACACAGTAAGAGCCGCTCATCGGGCGGCTCTTGCTGTGTATTAATGTTAGCCTGTAGGCGCTTGCGCCGTCCTGTAGCGCAGCGTCCTTTCACCTTTCACTTTTCAATTTTCAATTTCCTATAGCGCAGCGTCCTTTCACCTTTCACTTTTCAATTTCCTAATCGCGTCCTATAGAAAAATGCACAAATTTGCAATTTTTCCTCACGAAAAGTTGCAAATATGCATTTTTTTTTGTAACTTTGCACCCGGAATACTCACTAAACTGTTTGCGGAATGGAAAATCGTTTTATTGTCACTATCGGCCGCGAGTTCGGTACGGGCGGACGGCAGATCGCTACCGAACTGGCTGCTCTTCTGGGCGTCAAGCTCTATGACCGTCAATTGCTCGACACTATCAAGGATCGCTATCAGATGACCCAGGAGGAGATTGATTATGTCAAGTCCATCAAACCACGCTGGTGGTACGAACCGGTCTCGGCAGATATGTACCGCGACGAAGAGTTCCTCGTGCTCTCGCTGGCGCACAAAGAGTCCTGCGTCCTGCTCGGACGTACGGGTTTTCATATCTTCCGTAACCATCCCAATGCTTTCAAGGTGTTCCTGATGGCGGATCGTGCTTTCCGCATCGCCAATGTGGCACGCCGTGAGAATATCTCTCCCGAACAGGCAGACGCTCTCATCACCAAGGTGGATAAGGCGCGTGAGAACTTCACCAAAACTTTCAGCGGCAACACGCGCTATGATGCCCGCAACTATGATCTTGTCCTCAATGTCGCCAACCTCAGCCCCACTGCCGTAGCACAATTCATTGCCGATTGCGTAAAGCAGAAATTTCAGGTATAGCGCTCATCTCGCAATACATCGGGATTACGAGATATGCCATTAGCCGTATATGCGGATTTTCAGCCACATGGCTGACGGCTTGGGCAAGTGGAGCATCTCTTTGCGCATGATCAGGAAGTCATGTGCCTCCGGGTTGAACTCGCCTTCCAATACGATGGGTTTTTCGTCCGGAAGCAAGAAGATGTCGGTCGTTTCGCCTGTTCTGCCGGTCATCGAATACCACTTTTCTATCTGATCGGCGCTGAAGGTCAATTCCCGGTTATTGTCCTTATAGTAAAATTTATCCGTCTGGTAATCATAGCCGAATTGCTTATCCGGCATCTGGTCATACTTGGCGGGAAGAACATAGCGCAACAGCGTTGCTACAATCCACAGCATCATCACCATCATGGCTACGATGAACAGACCTATTCCCAAACTGACATTGTCGATAGGTAGTTTGAATAGCCCCATGAGATAAAGAATGATGGGAAATAGAATGAGTAGTGCCCCAAGAAACACTCTCATCATCATGGTCATACTGTTTTTGCGTTTCTCGGCTTCTGCCGCCGACAGTTGGCTGGTAAATAATACTTTTTCCATAAGGCTGGTGCAGTTAAAGGTTTGCGAATGCAAAGTTACGAAAAAAATCTGATATATGCAAGTGGAACAAGGTGATTTTTGCGAAAAAGTTAGAAATTATGCGGAAATGAGGCAAATAGGCAGCTTGTGAGAGCGGATGTAGGAAGAATACAACAACCCCGTGCCAATGTGGACATGACACGGGGTTGATGTGATATAACGAGGTGCAATGGACCTCCGGTACTCTCCTTGTGGGAGAAATAGAGAGGTTATCCGTTGCTCTCGTCGTAAGCTTGACCGCAAACCTGCCACAGGTATGCCTTGAAGGTCCTGCGACCACCCGGGCTGTCCTTTTGCGCCCTGAAGGCTGCGTAGTCGGTTTGGTAGGTACTCATGTTTTTAGCACGGGCAGCTACTGCACGACTGACAGCCGTGAAGCGTGCGCGGATAGCCAGTTCGTCAGCGGTGACGGGGGTGGACCGTTTGATCTTCTTACGCATATACAGCTTGTTACATTCCGAACTTTCGGTCGGTGCAACGCGGTGCGTTCCCAAAAGCATCTTCGTGCAAGAGTGTTGACCATTCTTACTCGGCTTGCTCAATGCGCCGGATACACTATCGATACCGGTGCTCCAATCTACATTAGCCATAACAATCAAGGATTAGAGGTTAGTGATTGAAGATAGAGTTTGCGAAAAGTATACCCCTGGAGTGTCTTGCACTTGTGTTGCTGTTGCCACTCCTTACGCAGTGCGGCTTTCTGCTCGGAGTCAGCCAAGGCGGTCTGGACTTGTGTGAAGATCGTTTTGAACTTCTCTTGTGCGGTGAGCTGCGCTGCAGACGGAGGGTTGTTAGTAACAGGGTGCTTGAGCCTAACACCAATGGTCTGCTCATCAAACTTACGTACTTTTGTGTACACCTGATCTGATTTGGCGTACTTGCCCATCATCGAATCGATATGGGTCATGGGCGAAATGAATGCCATATTTGTCCCAGAGATTTCTTTACTTCCGCTCTGGGGGCGGAAGGAAAATTAATAAAATTTATTAAATAGTTAGGTCACTTAGGCTTAACGGCTACGTATGTTAGATAGTATAAGGGTTAGGTTCTATTTACAATCTAACAATTGGCTGTTAAAACCATTATTTTGCTTGAGGTTAACCGATGCAAGCGACATCGTGCCATTGCAGCGCGTAGCGTGCGGCGGGATTAGACAGTCATAGGCAGACTGACGATTACGTGCAATCGTGAAGTTTAAGTGTTATTGTTACATTAGTGCAAGGTTTCTGTCATATCTAATTCCTTCATAATTCCGCGCACGAAGCCAATCCAACATCGTGCCTTGCATGGATGTTACAGCTACATCTGCAAGATTAGTATTGAGCATATCGTATAACGAATCGACATAGAATTTAGTTTGATGCCCAAGTTCTCCGCTACCAAATTCATATTCGTGTTCGCTACAACGGACGATATATACCAAATCCTCGTTTTCATCCTCTAAAATGAGGTCTTCGTTGGAATACGCCGGTTCTTCTTGTTCTTTGTAACACATTGTTTCAAAGAAGATGCGCTCTTCTTCGGATTGATACTGTCCCTTCATTTGGTCGAAGAGTTTAGCATCATCTTCGCATAAATCAAATAATGGTTCGTGTTTCATATTATCTAAATTTTGCTTGAGGTGCAACTTTGCGAATGATTGATCCGTAAAGTTTCATCTCTTTGTTATTCATAAATCGAGATTTCTTTCCATTTTTAACGTATGTACCATTCTTTAATTCGTAAAAATGCACATGTACTTTGCCCTTTACAAATTTTGAACCTTTTATGTGTTGGTGTCCCCAATCCAAATCCATAAATGCATGCCGATCCTTCATTATGCGTGCTTGTTCTATTTCTCCAGTTGTAGATCCTCTTGAAATTTTAAGATATACATCAGACGTGTTTGAGTACAATGGCAATCCTTCATGATGATCTTTAGTTCCAATCTTTTCAACTATCTTTACACGCAAACCATTAATCTCAAACGTCTCTCCTACATGTTGATATAGATATTGCGAAAAGCCTCCTTCGGCTCTATAATAATTTTGTCCTCCCATACTATTTTCTAAATTTTCTATTAATAAAACTTCCATAATAAAATGTACTCACGGGCAAATCCAAGTGCTTCGGAGCGCCATAAATGATTAGTGCTATAGGATTCAATCGTTTAATGGTAAGTTGTACACCATATTCCCATAATTCAATCATCGACTGATGATGTGCATTCCCCAATCCTCCGAGTGAGAGAACGCTGTTTTGTGGTAGCCCGTCAAAGCAATATTCGAATGAATCCGCATTCCCCCAACTAACAGAGGGTATCACCTGCAACCCCTGTCGTTGCCAAGTTGCTGTAACCACGCGGTTTTGGTAGAGTTGAAAGAGATTCAAAGTTCGCGATTGGTCAAGATATAGTGAGAAATCCGGTGCTATCACCATTTGGTAATGCTTAACCTGCTCGGTAAAGTGCTCCAAGTGCCCCCACAGTACCATCCCAGTAAATCTATAGTCATCCACATAGAAATGGATAGCTCCATGTCTGTGACCTACATCCTTCATTGAGTAGGGTGTTAATACAGCCGGAATTTTGCCGGTATACGGTCTTACTTCGGGTAACTCAAATTTCCCTACGAGGTTCAACTCAGTAGTTAGATTGATGTTTTGGTAAGACTGTTTTCTTTTCCGTGTCTTACTTTTCGATGGCAATAAACACTTACCATCGTTTGGCGAATTAAGAACTTCTTCGCTTAAAAGCTCTCTGTCCTGAAAGAGTAGTAAATCTTTCTCCATGCTTTAATTTTGTTTTATGACAGAGAGAAAATTTGCAAATTCGGATTTTTTTTTGTATCTTTGCACCGTCAATGCAAACAGTCCGTCCCTGTCGGATTAATACGATATTGTTACCAGGGCTGTTTGATCGTCTCTCAAATAGGTATCTTGGCGGACTCCAAAATTGAGAGGCGATTTTTTTTATCCCATATATTCGAATTATGATTCCATCGCTTTCGTTGTTTTTGTTTTTTGACGTTCTTTCATGAAATATACTTCTCCATTCAGATCCTCATCCAAGTCAATCCGTCGCACTAAATCGAAGAAGTACGTTACTATTTTGTAGTCATATCCTAATGCATCAAACATCAGAGTTGTAGGCAAATAGAAATATTCCCCCGCCTTAGCAACCGCAAACGCATCTTCCGGTGTCCCGTGAGTCAGTATCATGTACATTTCGTTTTTTTCTTCATCACGTCCGAACTGAATCAGTTTGCCTGATTCCAGTTTCAGGATTTCTGCGGTGTCGTGTGTGAAACCTAATTTCCCAGATGATTGAAGCGTCGCCTTCATTGGCTTTGCGAAATTCCTTGTGCTAATAATCTTGATTGCCATAGTGGTCGGTTTTTAAAAATTTATGCAAAGGTACAACATTTTTCTGAAATATGCAAATTTTCATGTGTGTTTTTCTAAAGATTCACCATTTCGATAAGTGTACATTGCAATTTTTCGGGAATTTTTAGTAATTTTCAAAATGACTAATATTTGCGCTGCCTTTTGTTTTGCGTGTGCTCAATGTTGTGTTTGTTGTTGTGCTTGTGCTTGTGTTGTATTTGTGTTCTGTGATGTTTTTGTTAATGTAATTGTAATGTTACACGTTATATTATATATTATAATTATATATATTATGGAAGTAGTTTTATATTATTGGAAATAGTTATGATATCATGTCAATCTTAATAGGATATCCAATACTGGCGTGTTTCCAACGTGGTGAACGAAGGAATATAAGTTGTGGAGTTCAACAAGCAATTACATTACATCTTTAAATATATCATGTGTATAACTTCATTTGGTCAAATCCCGATACATTTTGAATAGTTCGGCTACGCACTCCGATTCGGTAGTTTTGCCGGGGGAGAAGCCGTAGGCAGCCATAACTGCACGGTCGTTATCTTGGTGGGCTCGGCGCAGTTCGGGTGGCATGGTGACTTCATCATAGAGGTCGGCGAGAGAACAATCGGGGTACTTGGCTCGGGCATCAAGGATGGCTTGGGCGGTTTGCTCAATGCGCGCCTTTTGTTCGTCGGTAGGTGTCGGCCACGGGAAGTTGTTGTAAACGATGTCCTTGGAGTAGCGGTAACGCATTTCCAAACGGCCACAGACAATGCGCATCCACGCCATATGAACATTGGAAGTGAGGATGCCGAAGTGGTAGAGAGAGGCGTTGGGGATGATTTGGACTGCATCACTCGCAATGACATTCCCGTCTACAAAGCCTATTGGAACATAGCGACGTCTTTCAGAAGACACACGAGGCACTAGAATATACGAAACACCTACAGGTTGTGTTATTTGTGCAAATAATGTAGGCGTTTCTGCCATTTTGCGTGTACTTGCAGCAGCACTTGCCAAACGCATATCCCGCACAACGGCAATTCTTTGCATAACAGTAGGGCATTGCCGTATTTCCGCAGGACTTGCACCTTGCAACCACAAACAATAACGTTTCTTATTGTTGATGAACTCAACTGCTCCTAAGAACAAATGAATCCATTTGGCAGCAAGAGGTTCTTTAGCAATCAACTCATCCTTTTCTTCTTCGGAAAGAATGAAACCACCTCCATCACGAGGCATATTACCAAAGTTCATCGCTGGTGCATCACACAAGGGTGTGCTGCGGTTGACAATAAACACATCAGGAGCGTCTGCCAAATAGCCGTTGATATTGGATGCATCGACGAATTGGTTGTCGGAGAGGTAGATTTTCTTGCTCGACGGAATACCGTCGAGAGCAGAACTTTTTGCAGAGAAACCGATGATGACACAATGGACATGAGCTTTAATATCCGCCTCACTATCCCAACGGAAAGTGCGGAAAGCAAAATCAATATGGATATTATGATCTTTCATTAACGGCTGCCAAAGGATTGCGACTTGCTCTCCTTGAGTAATGGAATTTGTGGAAACGAGTGCCGCCTTTATTGCGGGACTTTGTTCCATCAGTAGAGCTGATTTTTTATACCAAGCACCGACATAATCTAATTCACCAACACCTTTTAGTTTTGCTCCGAATGTATCAAGCATCTCCTGCTTTTGGTCCCGGCTCATCATCATGCCACCCACAAACGGTGGATTGCCCATGATGTAGTTGGGGAAGCGCGATGGTTGATCCGCCAAACTTGGCGGATTCATAAAGAGCGATGACCAATCGATGCGTAGAGCGTTGCCTTCGTGGATATTGTGATAGGGCTTCAAGGGTAGGGGCTGGATATTGAATGATGCTATCTTCTCTGTCTCTTGTAGCATTTGTTGCTCGGAGATCCAAAGAGCCGTAGTAGCTACCGACACCGCAAAATCGTTGATCTCAATACCGTAGAACTGGTGAATGTTGACTTTGACCGGATTGTCAAACGTACCAATAATGGATTGGTCGAGATAGAGAACGCGTAGTATCTCATTCTCCAACCTGCGGAGCGAGATATAACTCTCCGTGAGGAAGTTACCGCTACCGCAGGCCGGATCAAAGAACGTGAGGCTCGCCAGTTTGTCCTGGAAGGCTAACAAGCGTTGCTTAGCAGACAATGGCAGGTTGTACACATTCTTTACCTTGGTCTTATCGTAAATCAGCTTGGGTGCCGGTAAGGATTGCTTAATCGTAGCAAACTCTTCTTTGAGGGCATTGAGGAATAGCGGGTCGATGACCTTGTGGATGTTCTCCAGGCTGGTGTAGTGCATCCCGCCGCTGCGACGTGTGTCGGGGTTGAGGGTTGATTCGAACACCGCACCGAAGATAGTAGGACTGATCTCACTCCAATCGAAATCGTCCGAGGCTTTGGCAAGAATCAGCTCTTTCAGTTCGTCAGTGAACTGCGGGATAATAAGGCGTGTATCGTTGCTGAACAGCCCGCCATTGACGTACGGGAAAGCCTTTAGCACGTCGTCTATATACGGGTCACGTTCCTCAACAGGTGTGTCCAGTACCGCAAAAAGGTCAATCAACGCACGGCGGATATCCTTTGCCTGATATTGCGTGAGGTAATCATGGAAAGCCGTTTTGGAGCCAAAGAGCAATGCATCTTCTGCGTAGAGGCAGAACACCAGACGCACACATAGGACATTGAGGCTGCGCAGAGTTTCCGGATTATCCGCATCGAAGTATTGCTTCTGCAAGAGATCGTATATCTCACCGACGAGCTTGCCCGCCTTGAACGACACCTCCATCTCGCGCTTGAGATGTTCGTTGCCGGCATCTACTAAAAATCGCAAACGGTAATATTCCTTCTCAAGGTCAACAAGGAGAATCTTCTGCGGTTCGCCGTTTGGCTGCTCCATATCATATACCCAGAACTCCGCGAAGTTGCACGTAACGATCCATCGCGGACGTTGGCTATAAGGCAGTTCAGCAGCATAACGCTTCGCCTGTTGGAAAGGATTGAGCACACTGCCATCCGACTGCTTGATGCCTTCTGCAAGGTTCTTGCCGAGCGATTTCTGCTCGATCATCACTTTGGTGGACGGGATGAAGCCGTCGATGAAAGAGGTGTGATCCAGATGCACCTGCTGCTCGAACGTGATGAACTGCTCCGGGTGCTCAATGCCGAAAACTTGGTTAAGAAGTGTAGTCCAGAAGATTTGGCTTTCGCCTTTCTCGTAGCCTTTGCCTGTCCAGTGCTCCACAAAGAGCGCCGCAGCCTGGGATTGTTGTGTGGGTGTCATAGCATTAGTGATTATCATTACGCTATGACCGGCATAAAAAAGCGGGACAACTTGTTTCTATCCCGCAACTCAAGGCTCTCGCATTGCCTTTTTCAGTAGGATAGCAACACGAAGCCCGCCGTGTATAGATATAGTAAACCCATAATGGGCCTATGTATATACATACACAAGCAGACATTCATTGTTGCATTGCCTTGACTGAAAATTCAAGAACTTGCGAGATTCTGAGTTGCCAAGAACAAAGCGCAATAAACGCTGTTAATATGTCAAGCAAAGGGTTGATCGCCCAAGATTGGTCGATACATTTATCGAACAGGGGCGAGAAACCTTTGCGGCTGCAAAGGTACTACTTTTTTCGGACATATGCAAATAAAATGGGGAAAAAGTATGGAATTTCTGCGTTTTGTAAGAGAAATGCAAGATAATGGAGACAGAGCCGCATTGAATGCGGGGAAATGGACAGAGAGAAAGCGGCATTCAATGCCGCGCAATACGAAGAAAAGATGCCGGCATGGGATGCCGGGCTAATGAACGAAGAACGATAGCACAAACTATTCCGAAGAGGATTTGAGTTGGGCGGAGAGGGAGGCGATGATGAAGCCGCGGAGAGTGGTGTAGAACTTGGCATATGAGCGAGGACGGGAAGAGGCGGTGGAGGAAGCGGGCGTGCCGATGAAAGTGGCATTGGCATGAGCCGTGTTGCGGCTGGCAGCTCGGCGGTATTGATTGTAGCGGTCCTGCCAATAAGCGAGACGTTGCGGTGCTTCCATCTCGGACTTGCAGAGGTTGACGGCTTGGGTAAACGTACTGATGGCTTGCTTGCGGCTCTCGGCAAGCGGTCCGGTATAGGGATGCATGATGGCATAAGCATGCGTGCGGCCGTTGCGGGTACGCATGGTGATGCGCTCGCCGGAGGAGAGTTTGCCACGGAAATGGTCGAAAGGAAGTGCGGGATCTACTTTTGCCATAGCTGTAAAATGTTAAAAATCAACAAATAATTATAGTCTGGTTCCAACAAAAAACAAAAACCTTCAAAAGACATAAACATAAATCACATTGCATGCACGAGATAAACCGCTGTAAATGTGGCAGATGGGGCTGCCGGGAGGCTGTCAGGAGGCGGGAATCCTTCGGCGTGAGGACAATTATATACAAGGAGTACCTAAATTATTGTAAACTAAACATTTAAGCTATC
>CAMKDV010000022.1 GCA_946411385.1 uncultured Bacteroidales bacterium | reverse complement strand
GCCTCTGCGCCGATCTTGCCAACGGCGGCTTCCCCGTCACCGGCATCAGCGTCCCCGTCGAGGAGTTTGCCGGAGCGGTCATGGAGATGCTCAGCGGACAGCGCCTGGACGATCTCCCCGACCACGAACGGCTCTCCGTCCTCAACCAGTGGCGCAGCGTCCAACAATCCGTCTGCCGCCACAACAACCGCCTGCTCAACGCATCCGACGTCATCCAGCTCTACCGTTATCTGCAAACCCTCGGTTATCTTGATTGATTATGAAGCGCATCACCAAACAGTTCCTGGCAGACCGCCTCAGCGCTGCCATCCGCCACAATGTCGGCATGCAAGGCCTTGACACGCTCATCTACGGCTGGCTCAAACATCGCCGCTACGGCCATACCTACCGCGACAAACTCTATCACCGCGACTGGATGTACCTGACCGAGGTGCACGATTTGTCCCAATATGCCGGTTATGACCTCCTCACGGGCGAGCGTTTGCCGGACAGATAGCGAAAATCTGAACCATTCAGATTTGCGAAGCCGAAAATTTGCAAATGTCCGAAAAATATACTATCTTTGCATCGTTTTTCCGGAAAACCCCACCATGCTGCCTGTGGGTGACAATACGGCAGCAGCGATCTTTGACATACTTAACCCCTCCCACGGCGTGGAGAAGAGCCAACGGCTAACGGCCAATAGCCAACAGCCAACGGCAACGCCGAACACGATGGCTAAAGCTGAATATGCAGACATGATCAAAACCGTCAGTGGTGCACTGACCAAGATTAACAAGAAGTCGCAGCACGCGGCTGACCAGAAGATGGTGCTGGCTACCCACCGTACCGCTCCCACCGAGAGCAATATCTGCTCCCGCATCTTCCTCCGCGGTCTGAGTGCTGTCACCCGCAACACACCCGTCACGGCGGACGAACTGGCTATCCGCGCTCGTTTCACGGCAGTCAGTCGTGCGGTGGCTGTTCGTGCCAAGAACATGAGCACTTACCAGACCGACTATGCTGCGTTCAAAGCGCAGAAGGATCTGCCCGGTGGCCGCAAGACCTTCAAGTCCTACCTCTGGCAGGTCTGCGGTGAGGCTTATGACGAGTCCCAAGGCTAATCGTTTAATTTAACCGACAAACGCAGCAGAAACTTGCTTGTCAGCTTACAACCTAATCGTCCGGAATGCGCTTACACGTGCCAGACATGTCAGCCGCATGGGTTTTTGGCAGTGAGTGCAACGAACGTTTTCTTGTGAGCGAAGCGAGTTTTTGTAAGGCGGCAGAATGTTTGTTAAAACATGCTGGTGTGTAAGCGGGCGTTGGGGCTGTGGAAACTTGTTTCCGGCAGTTACAACGAACGCTTTCACACAGCTGCGAAAGGCAGCGTACCGCCGCGTTTTCGGTTAAAAGGAAATTTTCAACTTTCTATTATGAAGTCCTTGATACTAAAGATTATCGGAACGATAATCGCTCTGGTAATCATCGGCGCCGCCACGGTGCTGACTTCGTGTAACGTGACCCGTACGATCACTACGACCTCCAGTAGCGTCAAAAAGGGTGACACAACCATCATCATCCAATCGAAGACCATCGAATCGTACGACGCTTCGAAGAAACTCTGAATGTCCTTAATAACCATCAACCGCCCATGATTTGAACCTTGCAAATTTTTGGCCAATTTTGGGTAATTTTGGACTAAAAGAAGCTCACCGAAAGCCGTAAACACAAAGAAATCCCACAAAAATGCTTGTGGGATTTTTTGTGTACCTCATCTACTAAAGTTATTCGTGGTGGTAGGGTTCGCCGCGGAGGATGGTCATGGCGCGGTAGAGCTGTTCGGTGAAGAGCAGGCGGATCATCTGATGGCTGAAAGTCATTTTGCTTAGCGAGATCTGTGCGTCGGCACGGGCATAGACGGCAGGGCTGAAACCGTAGGGACCGCCCACGACAAACGTGAGATTGCGGCCGCTATTCATCCAGCGCTGGAGCTGTGCGGAAAAATCGATGCTGCGATACTCCTTGCCATGCTCGTCGAGGAGAACAACGAAATGCCCTTCTGTAGCACGAAGAACCATATCGCCCTCCTGCTCCTTCTGCTGCGTCTCGCTCAGACTCTTGGTGTTTCGCAGTTCGGGGAGGACGGTCATCTCGAACGGGACATAATGGCGCAGACGGCCAACATACTCGTCAATCAGGCGAACAAGTTCCGCACTCGTGGTTTTGCCGACGACCAATAGAGTAATTTTCATTTGTGATTTGTAATTTGTCATTTGACATTTCTTATCTCGCTCTGCTCGAACGATGTATGATGTATGATGTGTGATGTGTGATGTATGAGGGGTTAGCAGGAGAGGAAGATTCCGCCGGGGAAAGAGCGGACATATTTTTTGACCTGGAGCATCATGAGCAAGGAGCTTATCTTGGTAAACGGCCATTGCGTGGCTTCAACGAGATCGTTGACCGTCACGCCGTCCTCGGCATCGCGAAGGATACGCATGAGCGTCTGTTCGTCTTCGGTGAGCGAGGCATCGGAAGCAGGGCTGTCTGCATCGGAAGCCGCAGCAGCGGGCGGCTGATTGGAAAGAGGCAGATCGAGGGTAGTCTGTGTGGCGCACCGGGACTGCCAGTTCATCTCGCGGAGCAAGTCGTCAGGCGATTGCAACAGCATGGCACGGTGGTCGCGGATAAGATGGTTGCAGCCGAGGGACGCATCGTCGGTGACGCGACCGGGAACGGCAAAAACAGGGCGGTCGTAATCGGCAGCCATACGCGCCGTGATGAGTGCTCCGCCATGTTCACGCGACTCGATGACCACCGTACATTCAGCCATACCTGCAATAATCCTGTTGCGCGCAACGAAATTATACTTCTCGGGGGTAGTTCCGGACATATATTCGGTAACGATACCACCTTTGTCAAGTGCGCGTACGGCATCGTTGCGGTGCAGCGGCGGATAGATGCGGTCCAGGCCGTGGGCAGGGATGATGATGGTAGGTACACCAATCTCAAGAGCAGCCCGATGAGCCGCTATATCTATGCCGTACGCCAAACCGGAGATGATGGTGAGCCGTGGCAAGCGCTCCGCCAGCGAGAGGACGATCTCGCGGGTAAGCACCTTGCCTCGCTCGGATGCCTGGCGCGTACCGACGATAGAGACAAAATGTCCGTCACTGAGATTGACATTCCCCTTCATGAATAGTATCACCGGCGCATCGGGACATTCGCGGAGCAGACGGGGATAATCGTCATCATGCAAATAGACGATACGGATATGATGACGCTCGACAAACTCCATCTCTCGTTTGGCGCGCTCCAGGGAAGCCGATTTGCCTTCCCCATCGATCCTATCCCACGCCAGTTCAGGCTTCGGATACGCCTTGAGCAGCTGCCGTAGAGCATGCGGACGGCTGCTGAACATATCGCGCAACGCGATGGCATATAGAAGAGAGGAGGACATTATTTGTGATTTGTCATTTGTCATTTCTTATCTCGCTCTGCTCGAACGATCTGCTTCGCCGTATGGTCATTTGTCATTTTATATTTGATATAAGCGCCCTAACGCCGGCGAAGAGGAGGAGCGCAAGGACGACGCCTATACAATCAGCCAGCCAGTCGAGCCACTCGCCCTGACGAAGCGGGCAGAAGAAATACTGAACCAGCTCCATCAACCCGCCATAGAGAACGGCGATGGCGGCAGAGAGAATATATGTATGACGGATACGAGCGCGTGAGAAATCAGCAAGCAGACAGACAGTCCACACGGCATAGGCGAGCATGTGTCCCCACTTGTCGAGCAGCGCCACATCCTGCAACGCCACGGGCACAGGCGTCTTGAAGATGCTGAGATAGGTGATAGCCAACAGCATCACACCGGAGGGGATGAACAAAGTCCAACGGCGTGATGCTGTGTATGATTGCGGCGAAAGGGGCATGTGATCAGAGTTTGCCACCGTAGCACAGATCGCCTGCATCGCCCAGCCCGGGTACGATATACTTCTTGGTATTGAGTTTGGGATCGATGGCCGCGCACCAGAGCGTCACATCATCGGGGATATTAGCTTGCAGATACTCGACAGCCTGGTTGGTACCGATCACGCAGCAGAGATGGGTATGCGCAGGTTTGCCATGGCTGAGCAGGGCACGATAGCCCACCTCCATCGACATGCCGGTAGCCAGCATAGGATCGACGAGCAGCAGCGTCTTGCCTTCCAGCGAGGGGGCAGCCAGATATTCAGCCACGATCTCCAGTTCCTGTATGCCATCCACCACGCGTCCTGCACGGCGATACGCCGAGAGGAAAGCGTTCTCGGCACGGTCGAAGATGTTCAGGAAGCCCTGGTGCAACGGCAGACCGGCACGAAGAATCGTTCCGAGAACAATCTGATCGGTAGGCAGTTGCACGGAGGCAGTACCCAGCGGCGTAGTAACATCCTTGGGCGCAAAGTTGAGCGCACGGCTTACTTCTACCGCCATGACCTCACCTATACGCTCGATGTTGCGGCGGAAACGCAAGGGGTCTTGCTGAACAGTCACATCGCGGATCTCAGCAAGGAAACTGTTAAGAACACTGTTGTTCTCGGAAAGATTGACAACTTTCATACTCGGGGTGTTTGTTTGGGTTATTTCTGTGATTTGACGAGTTTCATCTCATTCTTGATCACCTCTCTGCGCGATTTGAGGGTGTTCTCCATCTGCTTGATGTCCGCCTCTTTGTTCGTCAGCTCACTGCTGTACATGAGCAGGTCGGTACGCATCTGCTGAATCTCAGCAGGATAGTTGGCGAGCTGCGACATCTTGCCTGAGATAGCCTTGATCATCGCCTCGATAGCGCGATGCTGATCCTTGAGCTGTCCTACCGCCTTGGCACGCGCCTCAGGAGTCAGTTCGTTGTTGGAATTGATGGCCTGGAGTTGCTTGTCGATATTATCGCGCAGCTTGGTCATCTCGTCCATCTCTTTCTGTGAGAGCGATTGCATATTCTTGATCGATGCTTCCATCTTATCCACATAGCCGGTCATCTGCTTGTGGAAATTCATCTCGCCCTTGAGCTGCGTCTGCGCATCTTTCAGCAGCTTGGTATCATCCTTCATGAGCTTGTCCAGACGCTGCAGTTCGAGCATGTAAGCCGTACCCTGATAGGAGGCACGCATCGAATCGAGATTGAATGACGTGAGAGAGATTCCCAGAGGCGCTACATGTTGCGCGTTAAGCGAGAAGGCAAACATCAACGCCGAGAAAAACAAGAAAATTCGTTTCATATTTCGAAGATTTTATTAGTTTGTTTCCCAATTTTCACAAAAGCGACTACAAAGTTACAAAAAAATTTGGTTATTTGCAAAAAAAATTGTAACTTTGTGAAAATTTTTCTACGGATTGATAAAAAAATGCTCAAACACGCCGAAAAATACGTTCCGCATATATCGAAAGAACTTGTCAACCTTCTGCCGTTGGCTCAGTTTGACGGCGAAGTGATCATCGTGGACCAAGAGGATCAGATAGAGGACGCCGTGGCGTACCTCAACCAAGCCAGGGTGATAGGTATCGACACGGAGTCTCGTCCGTCGTTTACGCGCGGCATCCACTATCCCACCGCCCTTGTGCAGATTGCCACGGAGGAGCGCTGCTATCTGTTCCGCCTATCAAAGATAGGCATGCCGGCATCGTTGGCGGCTGTATTTGCCAACAAGAAGATATGCAAGGTAGGTCTGGCTTTCCGCGACGATTTGGCGGGACTGCGACGGTTGCAGCCTTTCGTGCCCGCCAACTGCATCGACGTGCAGCAGGTGGTAGCGCAGTACGGCATCATGGAGCTGGGCTTGCAGAAGATCTTCGCCATCATCTTCGGCAAGAAGATATCCAAATCGCAGCAGCTGACTAACTGGGAAGCGGAGACGCTCACACCGGAACAAGCGCGCTACGCCTCGACCGACGCATGGGCTACGCTGCTGATATACAAGGCGCTGGCGGACTCGACCAAGCTGCCGAAGAAAGCCGTAGAGCAGATGAAATGTGTCGAACATGAAGCACAGACGCAACACCAGCGCGAGATCAACATGCATAACGATGTGGCGCGTGCCGTAGAGGTTCTGAACAAAGGCGGCGTGATCCTTTACCCCACCGATACCGTCTGGGGCATAGGCTGCGATGCGACGAACGCGGAAGCCGTGGAGAAACTATTCAAGGTCAAAGAGCGGGAAAAAGGCAAATCGGTGCTGGTGCTGGTGGATACGCCCGAGAGGGTAGCAGACTACGTGCCGGACATACCGCAGGCAGCGCAGACCTTGCTGGAAGTGAGTGCGCCGGAAGACGGCATCTCGCCCAAACCGCTGACCATCATCTACCCCGAAGCCCGAGGCGTGGCACCGGGCATACAAGCCGAGGACGGCAGCCTGGGCATACGTGTGACGTACGAGCCGTTATCACATCTGCTGTGCGAGCAGCTGGGCAAGCCGCTGGTATCGACCTCCGCCAACCTGTCGGGACATCCCACACCCGCCAATTATGCCGAGATAGAGACGGTGATCGTATCGCGGATGGATTATGTATGCCGCACACGGCGCAACGAGACGAAACCCGCGCAACCCAGCAGCATCGTGAAAGTAGGGAAACATAACGAGATAACCATCATTCGCAAATGAGCCAACGACGCAAACTACAACTCGCCTATATCTGCACCGACATCTTCTCATCGGAGGTAGTCTGGCTGTGCTTTTTGCTATTCCGCTGGCTGGTGTACGAAGGCAAGGTGTTCAGCGTGGATACAGTGCTGATCCCCGCTTTCGACTTCTATCCGCCGCTGGTGCTCTACCCGATAGGCTGTCTGATCATCTACTACCTGTCGGGCTACTACCTGCGCGTGCAGCGCAAGCGGCTGACGCAGGAGGTGATCACCACCTTCGTATCGTCGGTGCTGATAGCGCTGATAGCTTTCTTTATCATCGTGATTGACGACCAGGTGGAGGATTACCACCGCTACGTGGTATCGCTGGCTGTGCTGTGGGGATTGCAGTTCATCATCAGTTATGTATTGCGCCTATGCGTGACGCTGCTCATCCGCCGCCATGCCACGCCTATGGCCACCTATACGATACACGACGATAAAGATATCGATACGCTCCATCCGAACAAAGGCGACATGATCATCATCGACCTGCTGCCTGCCCGCGACGAAGAGACGCTCTACCGCATCATACGCAAGGTATATCCGATGGACGTGGAGATAGCCGTAGTACCGAAACTGTACGACATGCTGACCGGCGCCGCCAAGATACAGGAGATCAGCGGCAACCCGCTGGTGATGATCACGCGCCATAAGATCAGCGACTCGGAGCTATGCATCAAGCGCGCCTTCGACGTGATAGCCGCAGCCGCGACACTGATCATCCTATCGCCGCTATACGCCCTGCTGGCAGCACTCGTATATGCCTCATCCAAAGGACCCGCCTTCTATACGCAGGAGCGCATCGGGCTGCACGGCAAGCCGTTCAACATATACAAGTTCCGCACGATGGTGCAGCATGCCGAAGATGAAGTGCCGCAGCTGTCGACGGACGATGATCCGCGTATCACTGCCGTAGGCCGATGGATGCGCAAGTACCGCCTGGACGAGCTGCCGCAGATGGTGAACATACTCAGAGGCGACATGTCGATTGTAGGTCCGCGACCGGAGAGAGCCTTCTTCATCCGTCAGATCATCGAGCAGGCACCGTACTATTGTCTGCTGTACAAGATACGTCCGGGACTAACCAGCTGGGGACCTATCCGCGTAGGCTATACCGATACCATCGAGAAGATGATCAACCGGCTGAACTACGATATCGTATATATGGAGAACATGTCCGTCAGGCTGGACATCAAGATACTATTCTATACCATCGGCGTCATCCTGGACGGCAAAGGCAAATAAATCATGGATAACGAACTAACTTACGAAAAAGCGATGGCTCGCATCCAAGCCATCGTCAGCGAACTGGAGCAGACAGAAGCTCTATCGGTAAGCGTATACAAGCAAAAAGCCGCAGAGGCCAAACGGCTGCTCCGCTACTGCGAGGAGCAACTCGTAGAGATGGAGCGTGAGCTGAAGGATGATGCACCACTGCAGGCCTAAACGGCAGGTTGAGGCTTGTCGGGCTTGATGGGCTCCAAGTGAATGGTGATCAGAGTAGATTCACCAAAGCGCTGACGCAAGCGCTTCTCCAACAGCACGCTATGTGCATGCGCCTCTTCGAGCGTAACATCGCCGCGCATACGCACGTGCATCTCAATGGAATATATCGCTCCCACGCGCCGCGTGCGCAGGTTATGCAGGCGGCTTAATTCTTTATCTTCATCCACGATGGCGCGGATCTCCTGCTCCACCTCTTTAGGCAGACTTTTCTCCAGCAGTTCCTGCACGGCTTCGTGCAGCAGTTTGACAGCCGCCACGATGATGAACAGCGACACGAGCACCGCCGCTATAGGGTCCAGGATAGCCCATTTGCCGCCAAACAGCAGCGCACCGCCTATACCCAGCGCCGTAGCTACGGACGAGAGAGCATCCGTACGATGGTGCCAGGCGTTGGCGCGCAGCGCGGACGAGTCCACCCGTTTAGCTACCGCCACGGTCAGCTGGTAGATCAGCTCCTTAGCCGCTATACTGACCAGCGCAGCCCACAGCGCGATGCGTCCGGGCATCACCAGCGGTTCGCCATGCCAGGCATCCAGGATCTTCTCCACACCTTCACCCAGCAGTATGCCGCCGGCTGCTACCAGCGCTACGGCGATGATGGTCGTGGCAAGCGTCTCGTATTTGCCGTGACCGTAGTTATGGTCGACATCCGCCGGACGATTGCTGATGCGCACAAACAGGAGCACCACAAAATCGGTGAGCAGGTCGCTGAGCGAATGCACGGCATCGGCAATCATTGCCGCCGAAGCACCCAGGATACCCGCAACGAACTTCAGAGCGGTCAGAAGCAGGTTGATGATGCTGCCGAGGATGGTTATCCGATATATCTCTTTCTCACGAGAAACGTCAGTCTTCATACAGTCGGTTTAATAAAACAGGCGCAAAGGTACAAAAAAAAACTGATATATGCAAGAATTATTTGCAAATATCAAAAATTATGTGTAACTTTGTACCCGCAAATTACAAAACCCGGGCATCACAGCCCGCTATCAGATGCAAGCAGTACAACACCTGTTTTATTGTCCGGCTATAGCCGAAACGCATGTTCTGTCCGAGGAGGAGAGCATGCACGCCGTGCGCGTACTGAGGCGCAGCACGGGCGATATGCTGCACATAGCCGACGGCCGCGGTATGCTCTACGAGGCACGCATCACCAATCCGCATCCCAAACATTGCGAAGTGGAGATCGTGGAGCAAACCCTTCAGACCAAGCATCACCCCGTAGAGCTGCATATAGCCGTGGCGCCGACCAAGAATATCGAGCGCATCGAATGGCTTGCCGAGAAATGTACGGAGATAGGCGTTGATACCATCACGCCGCTGCTCTGCCGCTATTCCGAGCGCAAGCAGATACGTACCGACCGATTGGAGAAGATTATCCTCTCTGCAGCCAAGCAGAGCCTGTCCGCCTATCAGCCCGCACTGAGCGAGATGACGCCCGTGGAGCAGGTCATCTGCTCGGCTACAGAACAGCGGCGATATATTGCCCACTCATCGCCATGGACCGACAAAAAGATTCTCCGCGACGAGCTGCAGCATACGCCGCATGGCTCCACCATCGTGCTGATCGGTCCGGAAGGCGGCTTTAGCGATGAAGAGGTGCGGCTGGCTATGGAGCACGGCTTTATCCCCGTGAGCCTGGGCGACGCGCGGCTGCGCACCGAGACAGCCGCCATCGTTGCCACCACGATTGTACAGAACAGCTGAAAGGATTGAATGATTGATAGCCTGATACATATGGATCAGCAATGGCTGCTTGCCATCAACGGCGCACACGCCCCATGGGCAGACGCGCTGATGTGGCAGGTCAGCAGGCCCGCAACATGGCTGCCGCTGTACGCCTTGATGCTGGTGCTGCTGTGGTACAACATACCCAAGCAGCCTACAAAAAAAGCATCCGGCAGTTGGCCACGATGGGCTGTGTTCGGCTTGACGGTACTGCTGTTTGCCGTAGCAGTAGGCGGCGCGGACCTTATATGCGCGCGGATCATCAAGCCGCTCGTTGCACGGCCGCGACCGACGCACGACCTGATCATCGGGCCGCTGATCCATACCGTGAACGGCTACACAGGCGGAGCCTACGGCTTTTGCAGCAACCACGCAGCCAACACCATGGCAGCCGCGCTACTGTTCTGCCTGATATATACCCACAAAAAAAAGAGGCTCGTTCACCTGTATGTGACGCTGCCGCTGATGCTGTGGGTAATGCTGAACTGCTACAGCCGCATGTACCTGGGCGTACATTACCCGCTGGATATACTGGCCGGACTGGCGGTAGGCGCGCTTATGGCGCTGGTGGCATGGATAGTGCTGAACTGTCCGGCCGTACGCGCGAAGTGCGGGCATCCTGCTGGCGAGGGATAGCCTGCAAGCGCTCGTAATCCTCGGGAGGAAGAATGGTTTTGAGTTCGGCCAGCAGATCATTCAGACACTCAACCATCTCGGCACGGGTCTTCACCCCCTCACGGGCACGGGCATAGCGCAGGTGAGCACGGTACAGGGTATCGCGCATGAGCGAATCGCGGATACCCAGGTCGCGCACCAACATCTCGGTCTGCTTCATAGCTCGCTCCTCGGGAGTGCGCTGGGGCACGGCAGACGATTGCGCACCAACAGCACACGCTGCCAGGAGCAACAACAAAAGAAGATATATACGCAACACGCGGTTCATCACAGCATATAGCCCGACGGATGATTAAAAGTCCTTTGGCTAACACACAACAAAAATCGTGCCAATGCGAACAGAACAACTCATAGCACGCAGATTATATTACGCATCGTCTGCCCATCGCACTGCCCGTCCTGCCGTCAGGGTGGCGCTCATAGGCATGACCATAGGCGTGATGGTGATGCTGCTTACCGTGTGTATCGTGATTGGCTTCAAGCAGACCGTCACGCAGAAAGTGGCGGGTTTCGGAGCACATATCCGTATCACGAGTTTTGATAACAACAACACCTACGAATACCAGCCCATCCTTGCGCCGGAGACGCTGCTGAGCGAGCTAAGAGCGATGCCGCATGTGGAGAGCGTGAACGTATTCATCACCAAGACGGGCATGCTCAAGACGCCTACGGATTTTCAGGGCATCGTATTGAAAGGTCTGCCGGACAACAGGGATGCCTGGGCGTTCGTGACTGACGCGCTCGTTGAGGGCACCGCACCCGAGCAGCCTAACGACATCCTGCTATCCGCCACCAACGCACGGCTGCTGGGCTTGCATACGGGCGAGAGCGTGCTGTGCTATTTCGTGGCGGATGACTTGAAGGTGAGGAAATTCACCATCAGCGGCATCTACGACTCGTCGTTCTCCGACTACGACAGGCTATTTGTCTTCTGCACGCTGCCTACGGTAGCGCGGCTCAACGATTGGAACGAAGAGCAGATGTCGGGCATCGAGATGCGACTGGACAACCTCCGTCATCTGGACGAGGTGTACGACCGCGTATATTTTCAAGTAGCCAACCGCCTGGATGCCGACGGCGGTGCGTACTATCCGCAGAGCCTCATACAGATGCATCCCGCCATCTTCTACTGGCTGGACCTGCTGGATATGAATGTGTGGGTGATCATCATCCTCATGCTCGCCGTCTCGGGTTTCAGCATCGTCAGCGGACTGATCATTCTAATCCTGGATGCTATCCCGCTCATCGGCATCTTCAAGGCGCTGGGTGCTGACAACCGCTTCATCCGCCGCATCGTGATCGGCGAAGCGGCTATGCTGGTGGGGAAAGGAATGGTGTATGGAAATATACTCGGTCTGCTGCTGGCGTGCCTGCAATACACGCTGCATATCGTTCCGTTGGATGCTGCCACCTACTATGTACCGTATGTGCCGGTGGCTTTCCCGTGGCTGCTGCTCATCGCGGTGGACGCACTGATCCTCATCGTATCGATGCTCACTTTGCTCGGTCCTGCATCACTCGCCACGCGCATCTCGCCCGCACGGGTCATGCACTTCGAATAAGAGCAACCTTTATTTACCTATACAGAATCGCTCAAAGATGGTGTTCAGCACCTCTTGCGAACTTACTTCGCCCGTTATCTCACCCAGGGCGTCAAGTGCGTCGTGCAGATCAAGCGAAATCAATTCGCCGCTCAGCTGCTGCGCCAGTCCCGTCTGCACACGAGTCAACGCTTCCGCTGCACGCGTGAGGGCTTCGTAATGGCGGATATTGCTAATCAGTACGCCATCGGAATGTTCGGTCAGGGTAGCCACCTCCGCCTCCAGGCGCTCTCTGAGCGGAGCAATCTCGCCCAGCTTGGCGGAGATGTAGATGCCGTCATCTGCTGCTATGGTTTTGCCCTCAAGGCGGTCAGCTTTGTTATATACACGAATCAGCCGTTGTCCGTCGTGCGGCACATCGGCAGGCAGCACCTGTTCGGGCTGCAGGCAATCGAGCATCTCGATGATGATATGTGCCTCGTTCAGCGCCTTGCGGCTGCGCGTTATGCCCATCTGCTCCAGGGTGTCGTCCGTATCGTGGATACCGGCAGTATCGGTCAGCCGCACCTGTACTCCCTTGAGGGTTATGATGTCCTCTATCGTATCGCGCGTGGTGCCGCGTATGTCGCTCACGATAGCACGATCCTCGCCTGTAAGCGCATTAAGCAAGGTGGACTTGCCCACATTGGGCGCACCCACGATAGCCACGCGTATGCCCTGCTTGATGGCATCGCCGCGACGGAACGTATCTACCAGCCGGCTGATCATGGCCTGCGCACTATCGACCAAGGCAGTCAACTCGCTGCGGTCGGCAAAAGTGAGCTCCTCATGGTCGGCAAAATCCAGCTCGAGTTCCAGAAGAGAAGTGAAGGTGAGCAGCTGTTCGCGCAGCTGCTTGATAGCTTCCGACACGCCTCCGCGCAGCTGTGAGAGGGCTATATCTCTTTCTGCGGCCGACTGAGATGCAATCAGATCCGCCACCGCTTCTGCCTGCGCCAGATCGAGCTTGCCGTTAAGGAAAGCCCGCTTAGTGAACTCACCGCGGTCAGCCATACGCGCTCCGGCTGCCACCAGCAGACGCAGTATCTGTTGCTGCACATACAGGCTGCCGTGACAAGCTATCTCCACCGTGTTCTCGCCCGTGAACGAGTGAGGCGCACGATAGACGGTACAGACCACCTCATCCACCGTGGTGCCGTCCTGAGCAGTAAGCAAGCCGTGGTGGACTGTATGCGTAGGAGCGTCAGCCAAAGGGCAGCGCCCATGGAACAGGCTGTCCACTACAGGCATAGCGTCCTCGCCGCTCACGCGGATAACGGCTATGCCGCCTACACCAAACGGTGTGCCTATGGCGCAAATAGTTTCGTTCATCGTATCGGAAAGATTTATATGAATGGTGCATTATTTTCTGCCTGCTGACCGGCAAAATCTTCCGGCATGGTGCCTTCCTCCATACGCGCCAACTGCCGATGAAAACGCAGGTGGAAACATACGGCAGGTATAGCCAGAGCGACGATAAAGGCTATCCACATACCTTTGGCGCCCATGCCCAAGGGGAAAGTGAGCAGCAGCCCCAACGGCAATCCCACGCCTATATATGCCCAGAAAGCGATGCGCATCGGTACGCGCACGTCTTGTATACCTCTTAGCATGGCAGCACCGATGCATTGCAAGCCGTCGGCATACTGCAGCAAACCGGCTATAAGGATAAGCGTGCTTGCCAGCTCCATCACATCAGGATCGTCGGTGAAGATGTAGGGCAGGTAATGGCGGAGCGTAATCATCAGCGTAGCGCCTATCGTATTCATCATCAGGCACAGATGAACCGACGCATGGCTTGCCATCCTTACCGCCTGCAAGTCACCTTTGCCAAGCTGATGGGAGATGCGGATTGTAGTAGCCGCACCTATGCCCAACGCCAGCATGAAAGTCAGATCCGCCATCTGGTTGGCTATATGATGGGCTGCGAGCGCTTCCTTGTTAATCCAGCCGATAATGACGAACGACGAGGTGAACAGAAACGCCTCGACAAACGACTGAAAACCTATCGGCGTGCCTACGCGGATGAAATGTGCTATCTCCTCGCGGCTAAGCATACGGCGGGTGATGAGCGTGAGGTAGCCGCGCCAGCGCTTGCGCAGCAGCATCACCGCCAAGAAACTCACCGCCGTGAGCGTGCGGGCAATGAGCGTAGCCAATCCTGCACCGGCGGCTCCCATCTCAGGCAAACCGCAACGGCCGTAGATAAGCATGTAATTCAGTACAATATTCAGCACATTGCATACAATGGTGATCACCATAGCCACCGTCGTATTGCCCAAGCCCTCGAGAAACTGCTTGCACAGGCAGAACAGCATGAACGGCACGATGGACAGCACGATATAGATATAATACGGACGCGCACACAGCACTACCTCCGGTTCCTGACCGAAATAGCCCAGCAGCGGTATGCAGGGCACGAGCAGCACCATAGCCAGGAGCGTCACCAGCAACGTGAACACCATGCCGTTGGCCAGCAATTCCGAGATATGCTCATCGCCCTGCTGCGCACCCACGGCATAGCCTACGATGGGCGTGACCGCCATCAGCGCACCCATGGCAAAAACCATCACGGTAAAGAACAACGCATTGGAGAAACTGACAGCCGCCAGATCGGTCGTGGTGTAATGCCCCACCATGATCGTGTCGAACAAGCCCACCAACGCCGCACCCAACTGCGTGAGCATCACGGGGAAAGCCAGACGCAGGTTACGGCGGTAGTACGGGCGATATGCGGCAAACGAATAGTTCATTACCCGTTAGAATACACCCAGACCATTGAGGAAGACAAGCAGGATGGTAATCGGAACGACGAAGCGCAGCGAGAAGATCAGCATAGGACGAAGTGCCTTTTTCCATGGTCTCTTGCTGTAAGGCACCACATCGATGCTCTTGATGGGCATGAACCACCCCACAAACAGCGACATACACATCGCACCCAGCGGCATGATAACCATCGTCACCAGGTTGTCCGACACATCGAACAGGTTATGCTGCATGATGGTCAGCTTGCTCCATGCGCCTGTCATCGACAGCACTACCAAGCTCACCAGCGCACACACAATCACCGTAGTAATCAGCACAACATGATGCCTGTTCAGTTTGCCACCGAAGGCCTCCAACAAGCTCGCCACAGCCACCTCCATCACCGAGATAGTCGAGGTCAACGCGGCGATGAACAGCAGCAGGAAGAACATCACGCTGCTCAACCATGGCAACGGCATCTGCTGGAAGATAGCCGGCAATACCACGAACACCAGCTCAGGACCTTCCTCCGGACTGACGCCGAAAGCAAACACAGCCGGGAAGATGATCACACCCGCCAGCAAGGCTACCAGCGTATCCAGCACTATCACCTGAAAAGAGGTCATCGAGGCATCCTGCGTATTGGGCATGTAGGCGCCATAGGTGATCAGCGCACCTATACCTACCGACAGGCTGAAGAAGCACTGACCTACCGCCATCATCACCACCTGAGGAGTGATCTTCGAGAAATCGGGTCGGAACAGGAACAGCAATCCTTCCTTGCTGCCATCCAGCATCAGTACATATACCGCCATCACGATCATCATCACCAGCAGCACCGGCATCAGTATCTTGCTCAAGCGCTCGATACCTTTGTTCACGCCGAACCATAGTATAGCACCGGTCAGCAGCACCGGCAGCAAGCCGTATAGAATCATCTTGGGCGTGTTGGTCACCGTAATGGCAAAATGCTCCGCCAGCGCCGTAGCGTCCATACCTTTATAGGCGTTCGTAACCGACTCTACCAGGTACGCCGCACACCAGCCTGTCACCACGAAATAGAAGCCCATCAGTATCACCACGCCTGCCAGCGTCCACCAACTGAGCCATTGCCAACGGTTATTGCCCGTGATAGTGCGGAAAGCGCCGTACGCACTCTTGCCCGACTGCTTGCCTATCAGCAACTCGGTCATCAGTAGCGGCATGCCAAACACGGCCACGCATATCAGGTACACGATCAGGAAAGCTCCGCCGCCGTTCATGCCGGCTACATACGGAAACTTCCATATATTACCCAATCCTATCGCACTGCCTGCCGCCGCCAGGATAACACCTGCCGAAGAAGTGAAACCTTTATGCCCTTCTTTCATATCTTTTCTGTAATTCTTAGCCCTAAAGGGAACGATTATTTCGTATTTCGTAATTCGTAATTCGTAATTCTTAATTCGTAATTATGTAGTTATTCTCATACCTCAAAGAAGCCGAGTTGCGAGATAGCGGTAAGCATCCTGTTGACGTATGCGCTATCGGGTTCGCTCCAACGGAAGCCGAGACGAAGCAATACCTGCGCGGTATATTCGTTGTTGCGCTCCACGATATGTGTCTGCTTGGCGCCACCGATATTCTGATAAGCAATCATCGTCGTGAGCATCGACGCTTTCTGTGGATCAGCCGCAGCCTGCTGCATAAGCATGGCAAACTCCTGCTGCTCTACAAAGCGCACGGGAGTACCGATCTTCTCCAATCCTGACAGCACATCGCCCATCAATCGGGTATGCGTATTGTAGGGCTGGAATACGGTGCAGGCGTCAGGCGTAGTAGCCAGCAGCATGATAGCGCGTGCGGTCTGGTCGATAGGCGAGAACTCGGTAGGCTGGTCGTACTGTTCGTACGGGCAGCAGCCCAGCATATTGAAGATCTTGATGCGCCCCATGTAGCTGTTGGTGGAGAAGTTCACCTGGAACTCGCCATCGTAGCTGCGTGCCGCCAGGTTGCCTACGCGCATAATCTTGGCTTTCAGTCCCTTCTTTGCCACGGCATCCAGTATTAAGCGGTCAGCAAGGAACTTGGAGTGCATGTACTGGTTGCCCAGGTACTGCCCGAAATAGATGTTGCGTTCCGTCAGGGTGGGTACGGGCGAATCGTCTACCCATACGCCGCCGGTAGAGGTGGTCGACACATGTACGAGCGAGGCACCTGTAGCCAGACAGAAGTCCACGCAGCGTTGTGCGCCGCCGATATTCACATCTTCAATATCCGTGCCCTTCGAAAAGTGCTTCACGTTGGCTGCACAGTTAAAAACTGTGCTGATGGCTGACTGCTGATGGCTGACTGCTTCGGATATATCCGATGTCACATCACCTTGCACGACGAAGATACGTTTATTGAACAGATCATCGAAACGACGGCTGAAATAGTAGAACAACAGGTTGCGTACGCGGCGTTCTGCATCTTCCTGACTCTTGCCACGCACGAGACAAGTGATGGTCTTGGCATCGGAATCGATAAGCTCTTTGAGCACATGGATACCCAGATAGCCCGTAGCGCCGGTCAGCAGCACGTTGCCCAACTCTTTCCGCTCGCCGTTCATGAACGACTCGAGATTGTTTGCTTGCAGCAGTTCGTTGATGGCAGTATAGTCAAACTCGGTGATCTCACTATCCTTCTTCATGCCTTCTCCGGCTGCAGCCTGACCGTCCACCAAGATAGCCAGCTCACGCGGCGTGGTGTGGGCGAACAGGTCGGCGTAAGCGATATGCTTGCCGGCTTTGTCGGCCTCGATGATCACACGCGTCACCATCAGCGAGGTGCCGCCCAGTTCGAAGAAGTTATCCGTCGCACCTACTTTGTCCAGCGAGAGAACCGAAGCGAAGATATCCGCAAACAGTTTCTCCGTATCGTTGGCAGGTGCCACATATTCGCGATTGTCTGCCGTCATCTGCGGTGCAGGCAGAGCGCGCTTGTTCACTTTCTGGTTCTGGTTGAGCGGGATGGCATCAATCTGCATCGTGGCTGCCGGTACCATGTACGGCGGTTTGCGCTGATGGATAAAGTCGTTGAGAACCTGCGGCTCTATCTTGATATCGCTCACTACATACGCAGCAATGAACTTGCCTCCGTTGGGGTATTCAAAGGCTTGTACGGTTGCATCTTTGATGCCAGGGAACTCACGGATGACTGCCTCCACCTCTTTGAGCTCGATACGGAAGCCGCGTATCTTCACCTGTCCGTCGCGACGGCCTACAAACTGAATATTGCCATCAGGCAGATAGCGAACGATATCGCCCGTACGGTAGCAGCGACGGCCGTTCCATGTGACAAAGGTCTCTGCCGTCTTCTCCGGCAGGTTGAGGTAGCCGCGGCTCACTTGCGGACCGCTTACCCACAACTCGCCCGTCGCGCCAAGCGGCAGACGCTGGCCGTTGGTATCCATGATGAACAGCTGCAGGTTGTCCAGCGGCTTGCCGATAGGTATATGCTGCTCGTATTCGCGAAGCATGTAGGTCGTGGTGAAGATCGTACACTCCGTCGGACCATAGCCGTTGTGCATCTTGTAATCCGTTGGCGGATTGAGTGCCGAGAGGGCTTCACCGCCTACCGACAGATGCTTGAGCGAATGGCACTCCACGTTCGTTGCAAACTGATAGCCAATCTGCGTGGTCATGAACGAGTGCGTGATGCCTTCCGTATCGAAGTAGCGACCCAGTTCCGGGAGGTTCAAGCGCAAGTCTTCCGGCACGATATAGACGGCTGCACCGCAAGTCAATGCGGGGTACAGATCCATCATGCACGCATCAAAACCGAAGCTGGCGTATGCTGCCACCTTGTGTCCGGCATGCAGGTCGTAGTAGCGCTGGTACCAATGGCAAAAAGCCACGAGGTTGCCATGCTCCAGCATCACGCCCTTCGGCACGCCCGTCGAACCGGATGTATAAAGCAAGATGAACAGGTCTGACGGTTTCGTCTCCCTTTCACCTTTCACCTTTAACCTTTCACCTTTACTGAGCTGCTCAAACTCTGCCTCCGTGAGCAGCATGCAGCTGTTGGCATCTTGCTGCATATAGCTCAGGCGCTCCTCGGGATAGCTCGGATCGAGCGGCAGGTAGGCGCAGCCGGTCTTCAGTACCGCCAGCGCGCCCAGCACCATCCATTCGCTGCGCTGCACCTTGATGGCTATCACGTTCGTCGTCGGCTTCAGTCCGGCAGCAATGCGGTCGGAGATCTCGTCCACCTCACGGTAGGTAAAGCGTTTGTCGGTATAGACGAGCGCCAATGCATCCGGGGTCTTCTCTACCTGTGCCTTGAACAGCGAGAGGATAGTCTGCGTATCGTCGTACGGCACCTGAGTCTGGTTGAAGCTGTCCAGGAGCTTCGTCTGCGCCTCGTCCATCAGCGAGATAGTACGCACGGCTGCTTTCGGCTGTGCGGCAAACGCACTCAGCGCATTGCTTACCGACTGCGCCAGCGACTGCATCATCTCGCGGCTGTAACGGCCGTTATCGTACTCGATGGCTACGCTCGGCTTGCCGTTCACCTCTACGATATAGAACGCAATCTTGAACTTCGGCACGTTCAGCTCCATGTTCTCCGTAGCGATCGCTTGTCCCTTCACTTTGTACTCCGACAGCACGCCCAGCTGGTAGGCAAACATGATCTCTGCCGTCAGATCATAGTCGGCAGCAATCTGTGCAAACGGATAGTTCTCGTGCGCCAGCGTCTGCTCGAAATGTTCACCCGTCTCACGCACGAAGTCCTGTACATTCTGATCAGCTATCTTGCTGCTCAGCGCCAGCGTATTCACCATCATGCCGATGGTGTTAGCCATCTTCAGGTTGCTACGGCCATTGGAGATGGTGGTGATGCATAGCTCATCCGCATTGGCGAAGCGTGCCAGCGTATAGAACACTGCCGCCAGCGTGGCTCCTGCGGGCGTCACGCCTGCGCCTTGCGCCAGGCTTTCGGCGGCATGGATATCCATCGGGGCATATACTTGACCTATCTCGCCGTCTTTCGGATTCGTCAGGTCGGCTGCTATCTCCGTGGCACCTTCCACTTGTCCCAGCTGCGATTGGAAGAACTCTTTTGCAGTCGCATAGCCCTCGCCTGCCTCGGCAGCCTGCTCATCGGCTACAAACTGTGCATAAGAGCACATCTCCTTGTCAATCGTGCCACCATCCAGCAGGGCACACAGCTCATTGAAGAACACATCGTACGAAGCTCCATCGCATACCAGGTGGTGCATGTCGCAGTAGAGGTACAAAGCCTGATCCGTGCGCACGATGCTGAAGCGGCATAGCAGGTCTTTGCTCAAGTTGAATGGCCGCACAAACTCTGCACGATAGGCCTCCAGTTCATCTTCTTTCTTCTCTAAACTCTCAACTCTCAACTCTAAACTCTTATCTACAACCTGCTCCACGCCGGTATCGTTCGTGCGGAAATGTGCGAACAGCTCAGGATGGTTGTTCACCACCTGAATGACCGCTGCGTGCAACTCTTCGTCGCTGATCTCCAGCGGCAGCCGTGCACGCATAGGGATATTGTAGAGCGTCGAGGTGGGGTTCTTCATGCATTCGAAGTAGACACCTGTCTGGGCATGGCTCAGAGGATAAGGTCCGCTTTCAGCTGTTAGACCGGCTTCGCCTGTTTGACCGCTATCGCTGTTAGAAGCGAGACCGGCTTCGCCTGTTAGAAGGGCGTTGAGAATCTGATTCTCGATGGTCTGGATATTTACGCCCTTCACGATCAGCTTGGCATCCAGCTGCACGCCGAAACGCTTGTACACCTGCGTTGCCAGCTTGATGGCGGAGATAGAACTCAGTCCTACATATCTGAGGTCAGTTGTGATGCCGAAATCGCGGTTGTTCACGATGCCGGCTACGATATCTGCCAACTGCTCTTCCAGCACGTTCATCGGTGCAGCCTCTTTCGCTACCTCTTCCGTCTGTGCTTTGGGTTCGGGCAGTGCACGTTTGTTCACTTTCTGGTTCTGGTTGAGCGGGATGGCATCAATCTGCATCGTCACTGCCGGAACCATGTACGGTGGTTTCTGATCCATGATGAAGGCATTGAGCGCCTGGATGTCGATCTTCTGGTCGCTCACCACATACGCAGCAATGAACTTACCGCCGCTCGGATAGTCGAACGCCTGTACCGTCGCATCCTTGATGCCCTCGTACTGGCGAATGACGGCTTCTACCTCTTTCAGTTCGATACGGAATCCGCGGATCTTCACCTGTCCGTCCTTGCGGCCTACGAACTCTATCTCGCCGTCGTAGCGGTAACGGACGATATCGCCTGTGCGATAGACGCGCTTGCCGTTCCACTGCACAAACGCCTCCTTGGTCTTCTCCGGTTGGTTCAGATAGCCTATGCCTACCTGCGGACCGGCTGCCAGCAGTTCACCTGCCGCACCCCACGGCACACGCTTGCCGTACTTGTTCACGATGAACAGTTGCGCAGTATCGTTTGGATGACCGATAGGTATGTTCGGTTCGTTCTTCTCCACCCAATAGCTGCTCACATACACCGTCGCTTCCGTCGGACCGTAGCCGTTCTGCAACTTGTAGGTAGGCGGCTCCAGCGACATCAGTTTCTCACCTCCCGTGCCCACAAACTGCAAGCCGGGTATGTCGGGATAGTTCTGCACGAGCTGCGTAGCCACCTGCGTGGTCATGAACGTGTGCGTGATGCCTTCCTTGAGGAAATAAGCATGGATAGCTTCCAGGTCAAAGCGGATATCGTCGCCTATGACGTACATCGCCGCTCCGGCAACCATACAGCCCCAGAGGTCGTGCATGAACGCATCAAAACCATAGCCCGCGTAGGTCGCATAGCGGCTCTCGTTGGTCAGGCCTATATGTTTGGCATGGAACTCGCAGAAGGTCAAGATGTTCTTTTCGCTCAGCATCACGCCTTTCGGTAGACCCGTCGTGCCGGATGTGTAGAGTAAGATAAACGCATCACCGCCTGCATATTGCGCTGCATCGCTACGCATATAATCCAATCGCTCTGCGGGATATGAGCTGTCCAGCGGCATAGCGGTCATGCCGGCTTTGGCAATGGCCAAGGGCACGATCACCATCTGCTCATTGCGCGGTACGGAATAGCCTATCACATGCTCGCCGCAGCGCTCGGTGTACTGGGGATCCAGGGTGTCGGATAGTTTATCCACCTCGGCGTAGGTCAGCCGTTTGTCGCCTGCCACCACGCAGATAGCGTTCGGCTGTTTTTTCACATGCTCCTTGAAGCATGCTACCAGACTGCCTTCCGCAGCTTTCACTTCTTCGGGGTTACAAGCATCCAGCCATTTCAGCTGCTCCTTTGAGCAGTACTCTATCTCGTTCACTTTCTCTGCCGTCAGCATCGAACGGAGGATCATGCCGTAAGTCTCAGCCAGTTGCTGCAAGTATGCTTCCGAATAGTCGGCAGTATTGTAACTCAGTTTGAGCGAATACTTTCCGTCGGTCTCAAATAGTTCGGCGCACAGTTTCCATCCAGGCGTAGGCTTACGCAGGTCGGTGTACGGCACAAGCGTCTCGCCCAAATGCAGACCGCGTTTGTCTGCCAATACGGCTCCCTGATAAACGAACATCACCTGGTTGTTCAGTCCCAAGTCGTTCACGGCATCCGGATAGGCGTAATACTGGTATTTCTGCGTCAGGTTCAGCTGCTCGTCCATCGCGTGCAGCATCTCGGCTATCGTTGTGTCGGCCGTGGTCTGCATAAATACCGGCAGGGTGTGCACCATCATCGTGATCGAACCCAACGTACGACGGTCGCTGCGTCCCCAGAAAGCTGTGCAATAGGAGGCTTTCTCTTCTGCACTATAGGTTGCCAGCAGCTGAGCAAAAGCCGTCTGCATGATCACGCTCTCTTTCGCGCCAAAACGCTTCTCTATCGTCTGCACTTCCTCCTTGGTGATTTCCAATGCAAAATGCTCATACTTGCTTTCCCCTTCATCCTTTAACTTTTCACCTTTCACCTTAATTGCCTCGGGGATAGGAAGCGAATCCGTATCGGCTGCATCGCAGAAGGTCTTGGCGTACCATTCCCTGGCTTCGCCCATCAGCGCCTCATCGGCACGCTGCTCAGCTTCTGCAATGGCGATAGCTGCACCATCTATCATCTCGCCTGCAGGCTTCTTGCCATTGTATATCCGCTCTATGTCGCGCAGCAACAAGGTCACCGAGAACCCGTCCGCCAGCACGTGGTGCAAATCGATGTACAAATAACTCTTAGCTCTTACCTCTTCGCTCTTAACTACATAGATTTCTGCGCGGTAGAGTTTCTCTCTGTGCACATCCATCGTCTTGGCGAAAGATTTCTGCACCTCAACCCACTCTTCCTCATTCACTTCACGCATGGACACCATCTCTTCCTTTGTACTTTGTACTTCGTCACTTAGTACTTCAGGAACACCTTCATCATTCACCACCACATGGCTCAGCAGGTACGGATGCGCACACAATGCCTCACGCACGGCTTGCTGCAATCGCGCCAGATCTGCCTCCTCCGGCAAGGCGAACAGTACGGGATTCTGGTAGTTATAATCATCGGATACCGATGTTTCACAGGCATAATACACTCCTGCCTGCGCTTGACTCAACGGACTTTTCATGGCATTTCCTTTCAATTTTCACTTTTCACCTTTTGAAATCCTCTCCCCTTTCGATTTTCACTTTTCAATTTGGAAGATATTCATAAATCCGCTCATGCGGAAAATGTCGGTTACATCCTCGTTCAAGTGCGTGATGCGGATCGTGCCGCCTTTGGCCTCGCTTGCACGCTTCAGCTGCATGAAGAACCTGAGGCCGGCGGATGAGATATACTCCATCTCGCTGCAATCAATCACCAACTGCTTGTCGGCTATGTTCAACACTTGCTGCAGATCGTCAGCCTGTTCGGTGGTGGCGATGGTATCCAATTCGCCAATCAGTTGAACGGTAGTCTCTTGCCCGTTCGGTTGAATGTTCACTTGCATATTATATGTTTTTTGTGATTATCAATTCGTTTATTCCGTCCCTGCGGCGATAACTCAGCTCATCAGCTATCTGCCTTACCAGGGCTATACCCAAGCCACCTATCTGCCTGTCGGCCGTCACGGCATCGGTATCCACCTCCGCTTGCTGCGTGGGGTCGAACATTCCTCCATTGTCCCGCAGCGTCACCTCCAACCTTTCACCTTTCACCTTTCCCTTTTCAATTTCCATCTCCATCCACTCCGCTCCGGAGTAGTTCACGATGTTCACCACCACTTCCTCTATCGCCACTTCTATCTTCCTCATGGCGCGAACATTCATTCCGGCGCATAGTGCATAGTTGCGCAGTGCTGCACGTAACTCCGTCCAGTGCTCTATCTTACTCTCCACGCGCAGCGTCAATGGCTCCACTGCGCTCACCTTGCTCACGGTCATCAGCGTGATATCATCCGTCGGCTCGGCTGCGCCAATGTAGCGTTTTACCGCCTGGAGCAGGTCGCCGCCTTGTGCCACCATCTCCGTCCATCGCTTCATGCCCAGCATCACACGCTCGCTATTGCGCGCCTCCGTCACGCCGTCGGTGTACAGCACAATTTGCTCGCCCTCGCCCAGCATGGTGCCTTGCTCCACAAACCGGAACTTCCCGTCATACCCCAGCGGTATATTCGGCTCCACCTCTATCCTATAGGCGCTTGCGCCGTCCTGTAGCGCAGCGTCCTCTCTCCTATCCCCTTTCACCTTTGACCTTTCACTTTTCACCTTAATCGGCTCGCAATGTCCCGCATTGCAGTACAGCAGTTGTCCGGTCTTTACATTCAGTTTGCCCACCAGCGCCGTGACGAATGTCATCGACGGGTTATTGTCGCTCAGCACCATGTTGATCTCCTCCATGATGCCTTTGGGCGAGTTTTGGCGGCGCCCTGCGGCACGAAACAAGTTCACCGTAGCCGACATAAACATCGCTGCCGGCACACCCTTTCCGCTCACGTCGCCGACGATGAACCAGAGGTTGTCACCCTCGCGGTGAAAATCATACAGGTCACCGCCCACCTCACGCATAGGTATCAGGTCGGCATGAACCTGCACATCATCGTCCATCGGAAAATCGTGACGCAAGATGCCCATCTGTATGCCGTGGGCTATCTGCAGTTCACGGGCCATCACCTCTTTCTCCGTCGCCAGACGCACCTTCTCCTGGCTGTCTTTCCACATCCGCCTGAACAGCACCGCCACCACGATTATTCCTAACAGGAACACGCAGAAAGGCAGCACGATACCCGGCAGTATGCCTTCCCAGATAAAGCATTGCGGCACGGCAATGATCATGTTGATACCTACCGGATTGAGCGTTCGGCGCGATACCACCCAGTACTTGCTGTCAAACTCTCCGTTATCGAGCCGCCCGACGGCATTGCCGTTCTTGTCGCTCGAGGTCAGCAGCGCACCGCTGGAACTATACAGTTCAAGCACCACATCATCAAACGGCTTGAACCGCTTCAGCAGCTCACTCATCCATCTCAGGCTGAAATCCAGACCGACCACGGCTATCAGTTTGCCTTCCTCGTCACGGATGTCGTCGGAATAGGTGTAGATTGTCTCATCAAAATCTTCGTCGCGATACGGTTGCGACCAGTAGCCGGCCTCCAGGCTATGCAAAGCGCCATCGTACCATTCGCGCTTGAAATAGTCGTGCCCCTCATCACCGTAGATATTCGAGAAGATAGAGTCATGCACCCTGTATGATGACGGGCAGCACCAACGGCCTTGCTCGGCGTAACGGTTCTCGGGAAAAGCTACGTAGCATGTATAGAAATTCGGATACCGTTCGATGAACGCACGCGTCACCTCCATCAGCTGCTCAGGCGTCGACTGATCCTCTCTCACGATTTTTTCCAGCTGCCCCACCGCGTCGTACGCATCGTACAGCTCGAAGGTCAGTTTCTCTTGTGCTATCTGCATCTCCAGATCCAGACGCTTCTGCACATGACGCCGTGCCTGACGGTAGGACGCTACAATCTGTACGCCCATACCCACGATGAGAAACAATGCCGCGAATATGTGAATCCTATACCTCACTCCCTTTCACTTTTCAATTTTCACCTTTCACTTTTCAATTTTCACCTTTCACTTTTCAATTTTCACCTTTCACCTTTCACCTTAAAAGATGTACTCCACCTTATTCCCCACCGCCTGCAGGTAGCGCTGAAACGCTTCTTGCTCTATCACCACCGTTCCACGGCAGTCGTTCGGATGAAAACTCAGCGATGGTGCCTCACGCAATCGCCTGTCCAAAAACAGGATCACATGATGCTCCTCATCGTTGATCAGCCCGAACGGACTGACGCTGCCCGGCTCCAGTCCCAAGTAACGCATCATCCTTTCCGGCGATGCGAACGACAGCTTGCCCGGAGCATTCAGTCCTTGTGCCGTCAGCACCTGCTTGAGCCAATGCTCAATGTCATGGATAGCCAGATCGTCGTCACACGGGAAGCATATCAGGTAATGCTGGTTGCCCTTGTGGTTACGCATGAAGATGTTCTTGCAGTGCACGCTCCCGTCGTCATGCCACCATTGCTTCGCTTCCTCTATCGTCTTGCCCTCCGGATGGTTGTATGTGGTGAACGGAATGCCGTGCTCCTCCAGGTAACGCAGCACTTTCTCTTGCCGCTCCGATATGATCTCGTATGCTGCCATTATGATTTATTTCACTGCCTTGAACGACATATCCAGCGATTTGTACGAGTGCGTCAGTGCGCCTACGCTGACAAAATCGACACCGGTGAGGGCATAGTCGCGCAGCGTATCGATGGTGATGCCGCCGCTGCTCTCTATCTCCATCTTGCGGTGGTCTTTCTCCCATTCGCGTATCGTGCGCACAGCCTCACGCGTATGCTCCGGCGTATAGTTGTCCAGCATGATGCGGTCGGGTATGCCGGTCTGGAGAGCTTCAGCCAACTCGGCATCGTTGCGCACCTCTATCTCTATCTTGAGGTCTTTGCCTTTGGCTTTGCAATAGTCGCGAGCACGCGTCAGCGCTGCCGTGATACCTCCGGCGAAGTCCACATGATTGTCCTTGAGCAATATCATGTCGAACAAGCCGATACGATGGTTCATGCCTCCGCCCATCGCTACCGCCTCTTTCTCCAGGTAACGTAGGCCGGGAGTGGTCTTGCGGGTATCCAGCACATGGCAATTGGTATCGGCTATCAGGCTCTGATAACGGTGCGCCGTCGTGGCCACACCCGACATCCGCTGCATCACGTTCAGCATCGTGCGCTCTATCTGTAGCAGACTGAGTTCCTTGCCCCACACCTTGAAGGCTATGTCACCTTTCTTCACCTTGTCGCCATCGTGCAGGTACTGCTCCACGCGGCATTCGGGATCGAAATACCGGATGATCTCTTTGGCTACCTCCACGCCGGCCAGTATACCTTCCTCTTTGATAATCAACTGCTGACATCCCTCAGCATCGGCAGGTATACAACTCAGCGAGGTATGATCACCGTCGCGTATGTCCTCATCAAACCAGATAGCTATCAGCTTCTGCAATCTTTCCTTTTCCATATCTTATTCTATTATTTTCCTTTCACTTTTCAATTTTCACTTTTCAATTTCCTCTCTCCTTTCACCTTTCAATTTTCACTTTTCAATTTCCTCTCTCCTTTCACTTTTCAATTTTCACTTTTCAATTTCCTCTCTCCTTTCACTTTTCACCTTGCAGCAGCGCTGCAATCTTCTTCCTCATCCTCTCCTCTATCGCCTCGTTGCCGATGGTGGTCAGCACCTCGTGGAAGAATGCCGTGAGCAGCAGTTGTCGTGCCGTGGCGGCGTCCAGTCCGCGTTGCTGCATGTAGAATAGTGCCGACTCGTCCAGCTGACCTGTCGTAGCGCCATGCGAACATTTCACATCATCGGCATATATCTCCAGTTGCGGCTGCGTATGCATCATCGCTTTGGGTGAGAGCACGATGTTGCGGTTGGTCTGCTGCGCGTCGGCATGCTGCGCATGAGGTGCTACGATCAGTTCGCCTATGAACGATCCCTGTGCCTCATCTTTCACGATGAACTTCAGCAGCTGGCGCGAGATGCCGTAGGGCTGCTCATGTACCACATGGGTCAGTACGCTCGCCTGCTGCGTGCCGGTCAGCAGTCCTATGCCGTAGATATATGTCTCGGCATGCTCGCCCGCCTGCCTTACCGTCAATCGGATGTCGCTCCGGATCTCAGGATCATCATCCAGGGCAAACAGATGGATTGTCAGTTGCGAGTCTGCCTCTTGCACGATATCCCACTGCGCACTCTCGTTCGCGGTATAGTATATCAGCAGATGTTTGTGCTCCCCGCGTGCTATATGTAGCGATTGCATACTCATCTCTTCACCAGTTCGGCATAGCCTTTCTCTTCCAGCATCAGCGCCAGCGATTTGTCGCCGGTACGGATGATCTGTCCGTCAGCCAGTATGTGTACGAAGTCCGGCACGATATAATCCAGCAGACGCTGGTAGTGGGTGATCACGATAGCAGCGTTCTGGGGCGTATGCAGTTTGTTCACGCCCTCGGCTACGATGCGCAGCGCATCGATATCCAGTCCGCTGTCTGTCTCGTCCAGTATAGCCAATGTCGGCTCCAGCATCGCCATCTGGAATATCTCGTTGCGTTTTTTCTCGCCTCCCGAGAACCCTTCGTTCACCGATCGGTTCTGCAGCTTCGTATCCAGCTCCACCAGCGCACGCTTGGCGCGCATCAGTTTCAGAAACTCTGTAGCGGATAGTGCCGGCTGCCCTTCGTGCTCACGCTTGGCGTTCACCGCCGCACGCATAAAATTGGTCATGCTCACGCCGGGTATCTCCACCGGGTACTGAAACGACAGGAACAGTCCCTCTCTCGCCCTCACCTCTGCCGGCATCTCCAGCAAGTTCTTGCCACGGAAGATCACTTCGCCTTCCGTCACCGTGTAGGCGGGATGGCCTGTCAGCACGGCGCTCAGCGTCGATTTGCCGGCACCGTTGGGTCCCATCACGGCGTGTATCTCCCCTTCGCCTATCGTCAGGTTGATGCCTTTCAGGATCTCTTTGCCGTTGATCGAGGCGTGCAGGTTGCGTATGTCAAGTATTGTATTCATCTTATTCGTTTATCAGGGTCATCACTATCATCCCCACTTCGCGCAAGGTGTTCGGATTCACGTTGCTCATGTCATCTTTCTGCGTGTGCCACCACCATGCAAAGCCCGTCTCGCTGCCCGGCATGTAGTGGATGAGGTCCACGCAGGGAATGTGCGCTATGGCGTTCACGTAGTAATGGTCGTCAGTTATGGGATAGGTGCGCGTGTTTACAAACCGATGGGCAAAACCCAACTTCTCTGCCGTACGCCATATCTTGTCCACATATTTGCCGGCATACTGCATCGAGTAATATTCGCGCGGAAACATGGCGTTCGGGTCACCCACCATATCCAGCAATATGCCGTACTCATATTTGGCTTTCTTTCCGGCTGCCTGGTTGGGGAAAGCGTGGTTGTAGGTCTGCGCCCACAGCTGTGCGCCCAAGCACCATGTATGTTCCCTCTGCTTGCCCGTATAGAAGGCCGGCGTACCCATATCTTCGCAGTCGAACAGCACGATATCTATCGGCCGCTTGTGCTCCGGCTGGTTCTGCCATTGGCGTGCCACCTCCATCAGTACGCCTACTCCGCTTGCTCCATCGTTGGCGCCGGGGATGGGTATAGTACGCTGCGTATAATCTTCCTCCTGGTCAGCCCACGGACGGCTGTCGTAATGGGCTGTCAGCAATATGGCCGGACGGTCGGCATACGCGCTATCGGCAGGCAGATGAGCGCAGATGTTCGCCACATGCTGCATCTGACCGTCATAGCGGATCATCTCTCCCGTCTGTATCTGCACCTCAGCGCCCAGCCGCTCCAGCGTGCTGCCTATGTACAGCAGGCATTGCTGATGCGCGTCCGTGCCCGGCACGCGAGGACCGTAGGCCACCTGACCGGCTACAAACGCGTACGCCGAGTCCGCATCAAAGGCCGCCACGGGAGCAGCCTCCACAGCCTTCTTCGGCGTGGACGCACAACCTATCAGCAGCGTACAGCTTATGATAAATAGCGAGCGAACGATATGCATCTTAATAATTCTGCTCACTTATGCTACGATGTTCCTGTATGGCAAGTATAGTCCGGGCTATCGGCAGCGCTACCGATACTACATGTACCTTCGGACAACGGCTCGTATCGAACGGAATAGAGTCGGTTATCACCAGCTCGTCCAGTTCGCTCGCCATCACCTTCTCGCAGGCGTTGCCCGACATGATGCCGTGCGATATCACCGCACGTACCGAGTTCGCTCCGGCTTCTTTCATCACCTTGGCTGCCATGCACAGCGTGCCGGCGGTATCGACGATATCGTCCACTATTACCACGTCCTTGCCTTCCACCTCGCCCAGCACGCGCATCTCGCTTACCTGGTTGAACTCCGGACGATGCTTGTAGCATATCACCATCGGCACCGACTGACCCGTCTGCGCCAGCAGTTTCTTGCAGAAGTTGGCAGCGCGCTTCGAGCCGCCTACGTCCGGCGAGGCGATGATCAGGTTCTTCAGGTTGAGGTTCTCCACGTACGGCGCCAGCACGTTGCTGCCGAACAGGTGATCCACCGGGATGTCAAAGAATCCTTGTATCTGGTCGGCATGCAGGTCCACTACGATCACGCGGTCAGCGCCGGCTCCCTGTATGATGTTCGATACCAGCTTGGCTCCGATGCTCACGCGGGGTTTGTCTTTCCTGTCCTGACGCGCCCATCCGAAATACGGAATCACGGCTATCACCTTGTACGCACTCGCACGCTTGGCGGCATCGATCATCAGCAGCAGCTCCATCAGGTTGTCCGCCGTCGGATTGGTCGACTGCACCAGATAGACCGACTGTCCACGCACCGAATCTTCGAACGTAGCGGAATACTCGCCATCCGAGAACCGGTCAATCTTCACGCGTCCTAACGTACAGTTAAGATGTTCACACACACGTTCAGCGATAGCCCTACCCTGGCTACCGGCAAAAACCTTGTAAGGATTAGCTTCAATAAGCATAACACATAAGTTTTAGAAACAACGCACAAAGTTACAAAAAAAAATGCACATTTGCAAATATTCCCGAAGAAAAATTGCAATTTATTGCATTTTTTAGCAGGAATGCCCTGCTTATGCTCGCATAGAAGCAAGGGTATACCTGCTAAAAAGAGAAAAGCGCAGCTTTATTTTTCTTCGGGAAAACTACTGCGTAATGTACCGCACTGCCTTAAAGTAATTTCGAGGTGATGCGGTTTTTTCTAAAACCGCGTCGGTGCCCTCGAAGTTACAAATCCCCATTGCCGAAGTTACGAAAAAACTTAACTTTATTTTTTCTGATTATGGGCGAGCAGATTGTTACAACTTAACAGCTATATAATCTTCTTCCACCGTCATTGTCTGAACTACTTCACCGTCCATCCCCTGTTTCGATACTGAATGACAAACGATATGCAGGGAGCTGCCACCCAGTAGGATAGGCTCAACGGACACATCTGACGTTTGTTTCATGCCCGCCATCGTTTGCTCCGCGTGCGTTGGTTCAATCACGATAGCGTTGTCCTTGATCGTGCCTTGTCCGGTAATGTTTCCCGCGAACACGACGGAGTTACTGCCGCTCATTGAGATGGTAAACGAGCCATTGACCGTTTGGTTCATTTGTTGCGGCGTTTCACCTACATAGGTCACGACGGTCGTTGCCGTTCCGGAGAATTTGTAATTGCCTACAAAATCAGAGCTGTTGTTGCACGCTGCGAATGTCAACCCAATGAGAGTGACAAACAATAGTTTGGCTAACTTTTTCATTGTTTTAATGTTTTATGGTTACTATCTTATAGAAAAATTAATACACCGTAGATATCTCCGGCTTGGCTTTTGATACAAGCAACGTAATAGTATCCCCTACATTAGGTGTCCATTCGGTATTCTTTTGACCGAGATAGTATTTCCCGTCATACTCGTATACATAAGTCATGCATTGCGTAACGTTATGCACGCACCACTCCTTTTGAACAACTACACCCTCACAAGGTTCGCTGTCTTGGATATAGTGAATCTTGCGGACATAGGCGTACCATTCAGGAGCAAAGCCCAGGAACAATATGAGCAGTATGATGGTGAACGGCGAGGCGTTCAGCCGCAAGTTCATACGCCTTAACCATTGTATCAGTTTGTTTGTCATGTCTTTTTTGTCTTGAATGTTTATAAGTACTATTGCAGTTTTATTTTCCACGGCGGCAGCATGCGTTCTTGTTCCCTGTTTTGGTATGCTATGCTGATAGTGTCCGACAAAGCGAGTGTCTCATCCGTCAGCAGAAAACCTTGCGTTGATTTGCCGTCGGCATCATATTGTAAAGTGTATAGCCATTGATGTTTGGCTTTATACAATTCTGTTTTGCTGGTCACAACGGCTTCGCCTTCAGTCCATTCCACTTCATTTGTGGCATAATAGCACCAGCGCCCTAGAATTATCCCTACAAGCAGGACAATTATCCCGACAAACTCTTTAGCACGCACCGGCTTGCCGTTCATCTCATGGGTGTCGAGCTTTGTCCGTGGCATGCGGATGAGTATGTCTGCCTCAGCCATTCGGATGCAGAATGGATGTTGGCTCTTGCGCAGACCACCTGTCATCTTGTCCAAAACGGCTTGAACCAGCAGATGCTGGAGGTACAGATAGACAAACATAAGAACGGTGACATACATCGGCAGCAAGTAGTGGAGTATCGGATGCCCATACGACGAATCGAAAAGTATTGCCAACGGCGGACATAATATCTTTAGAAATTCATAGGGAATGCCCGCTCCGTCGGAAAAATTGATGAAGAGGTAATGCATAACCATCAGAAAGAGAGGAAAAATCCACCCTAATTTCCTTTTGCGCCCGGCAATAAGCATCTGCCCAAACGCATACCCTCCCAACGCAGCAAAAATATCTCCATTCGGTCCCAAATCAGGCGTATAGGTCATTTTGCAGGCTGGAACATGGTCTGACCCATTGTAAATACTG
>CAMKDV010000021.1 GCA_946411385.1 uncultured Bacteroidales bacterium | reverse complement strand
TTTTCCTCTGCCCGCTCCGCGTGCTCGTTTCCCCCGTTTCATCGGGGGAACATCACCTCGAAATTACTGGAAGGCAATGCCGGACATTTACGCGGTATATTCCCGAAGAAAAATGACACTTCGTGTCTCCTCTTTTAGCAAGAATACCCTTGCTTCTATGCGAGCATAAGCAGGGCATTCATGCTAAAAAATGCAATAAATTGCTATTTTTTTTCGGGAAAAGTTGCAAATGTGCATTTTTTTTCGTAACTTTGCGCTGTAAATGAAACAAACGAAGATATTACATGAAAAAACTAATCACCATAGTCTTGGCGGCATTTTGCTTCGTCTCGTGCGGTATACAAAAGCCGTTGACGGAAGCGCAATATGAGCAAAGTTTGCGTAGAGACATGCCTTTTGCGGTCAGCGAGTTCAAACAAGTAAAGCCGGAAGTATATGCGTTCAAATGCGACAAGTATGTGGATCTGCTACCCGACTACGAGGTAGATAACGAGGGCGCATCATGGATTTGGCGAACGACTTTCGGCTCGACGCACTCTGCACAGCCTCAGCAATATATCTGGCGTAATGTGGTGATTAACAAGCGCAACTGCCGCGTGCTGTGTATCGACCGCTTGCTTAAGGATGGCAAGACCTTTGGTTATGTATATGTGCTGCAAGGGGAAACCAAGCAAGTGCCGAATGGCTTCCATTGGGATGTCACCGACCAGCGACACATGCTCAATGTGGCACCGATACTGGAGGAACAAACGGATTTGTCTGTTGAATTGCTAAAATCCTTGTTACAATAATATGGACTACTTACCGCAAAACCCTGCCATATTAGTATCGAGCATCAATATGCTGCTCCGCGACGAGGAGTTTGACTCGCTCGAATCACTATGCTATAACTTCAATACCGAGCCGGTGAAGATCAAAGCCCTTCTCTATGATGCCGGTTATGTCTATAGCGAAGAACAAGAACAATTTAGACCGATTGGATACGATGAAAACTGATAGCATAGATATTACCGCCCTACTCTTTGATCTGCAAGACAAATCGTATGCCGACTTCCAAAGTAAGTTGCTGCCGACAGTTCAACGCGAGACGGTTATCGGTGTGCGGACACCGGACTTGCGCAAGATGGCAAAGCAACTCAGCCGGACTCCAGCAGCAAAGGAGTTCTTGCAATCTTTGCCACACCGCTATTTTGACGAGAACCAACTGCACGCGTTTATCCTGTCGGAAGAGAAAAATTTCAACACCTGTATCGCTAATCTGGAGAAATTCCTGCCGTATGTAGATAATTGGGCAACATGTGACCAACTATCGCCAAGTTGCTTCAAGAGACACACGACTGAACTGTTACCGCTCATTCGCAAGTGGATGAGAAGCAAGCACACCTATACGAAACGCTTTGGCATAGGGACGCTGATGCGATATTTTTTGGACGAGGCTTTCCGGCCGGAGTACTTGGAGTGGGTTGCATCCATTAAAAGCGATGAGTATTACATCCGCATGATGCAGGCATGGTTCTTTGCTACGGCGCTTGCCAAACAAAGGGATGCCGCGCTGCCCTATATCGAGCAACATCGCTTGGAGAAAGACACGCACAACAAAACCATACAGAAAGCCGTTGAGAGTTTCCGTATCACGGACGAACAAAAGGCTTTGTTAAAGACCTTGCGCTTGAAATGAGAAGAGGTTCGCACATGGTACGTCCCATTGGCAGAACAATTACTGACACACTATATTTTTAGATATGAAACAACTACTGTCTTTTGTTTTGACAACTGTGCTGCTAATGCCATCGTCAGAGGATTTCCGTAATCGTTTGCATGACAATTGGTAGAACCTATGTGGATTGTATTGGCATTTATATCGGCGGTTTGTCTGGGGTGCTACGACATCAGTAAGAAGGCGGCACTACAGGACAATAAGGTGATGGACGTGCTGACGCTCAGCGTTTGCGTGTCGGCATTGCTGCTTTCTATGCCCTTGCTGCTGTCGCGATACATGCCGGAAGCGATAAGCGGCACGCCGTTTTTTGTGCCGCAACTGGATGCCAAAGGTCATCTGCTGACTGTGTTGAAATCGGTTATCGTGCTGAGTAGTTGGGTGTTTGCGTTCGTCTCGCTCAAACATCTGCCTCTGTCGGTGGTCAGTCCCATGCAGGCTACGCGGCCTATGTGGACGCTGGTGGGTGCGGTGCTGATTTTCGGCGAAAGGCTGAACGGCTGGCAATGGACAGGCGTGTTGATCGCTATCGGAACGATCTTCCTTTTCTCATTCACCCATAAGTCAACAGGTACGTTGGAGCACAAGCGCGAGATGAATCGGTACTATGCCTTCCTGGCGCTGGCCATCCTGATTGGCGCTTGTTCGGGCTTGTACGACAAGTTCCTCATGCGCCGCTACGACCATAATGCCGTTCAGGTCTATTACACGCTCTATCAGGCGCTGATGATGCTCGTCGTTTGGCATATTGAGCATAGTCGTGAAGGCGCACGACCGTCGATTAGGCGTGTGTGGGTGATAGTGTTGATCTCGATTTTTCTCATCATCAGTGATAATGTGTATATGTTGGCGCTCCGCGATCCGGATTCGCTGATAGCGGTGGTGAGTACGATCCGTCGCGGCGGAACGGTGATAGGCTTCGCCTACGGACTGATTTTTCTGCATGAGAAAAATGCGATTCCCAAGATATTGTGTATGGTCGGCATCCTCCTCGGCCTCCTCTGCCTCGCCCTCGGCTCGCTGTAGCAGGTTGCGTTACATGAAGCGTGCGAGTTTTTCTCGCATTTCCGCTTAAATTCTCACTTTTCTCTGCTGAATTTGCAGAAATGTGCATTTGACATTTGCTTTTTTGGAAAATATTTTGTATCTTTGCAAGCGAAACAGAAAATACGTGTTAAATGGGCAAGAAGGAATCTGTAGTAAGTGATTTGATATGAATATGACCGAATACGAGAAAATGCTAAGTAACCTACCGTATGACTATACGGACGCGGAGATACAGGCACGCATCAAGCAGACCTATTATGCCATGCGTGACTTCAATCAATGCGGCGCATGGGATATGGATGAGTTCCGTCGTTGCCAGCAAAAACTGTTACCTAACGCGCATCCGTCTGCACTCGTTATCCCGCCTTTTCGTTGCGATCACGGCGACCGCATTACCATTGGCGAAGGAGTGGTTATAAACTTCAACGCGGTCTTCCTGGACGGCGGCGGAATAACTATCGGCGCACACACGCTGATCGGACCGAACTGTCAGTTGTTGACGCCCGACCATCCGCACGACTATCAGGAGCGTAGGAAGACGATTGAGACCGGTCTGCCGATACATATTGGCGACGATTGTTGGCTCGGCGGTGGCGTTATCGTATGTCCGGGTGTGACCATCGGCAATCGTGTGATAGTAGGTGCAGGTAGCGTTGTGACGCATGATATTCCTGACGATGTGATGGTAGCCGGTAATCCTGCAAAAGTGATTAAGACGCTATGTAATAATCCGTTATAAAAACGATTGTCGGTTTCGTCCGTTGATTCGGATCGTCCGATCAAGAGACGATTCTTAGGCACATGGCTTATGAGTGATATATAACTAATTAACTGAAATACTATGACACTACGAGTAACACCGAAGTTTATTACCTCCTTGAATCCGAACGAAATCTTTGTCTTTGGCAGTAACCTTGCAGGCGCTCATGGCGGAGGAGCGGCGCGCATAGCGTACGAATCCTTTGGAGCCGAATGGGGCGTGGGAGTCGGCATGACAGGTCAATGTTATGCTATTCCGACCATGCAAGGCGGCGTGGACACTATCCGTCCGTATGTAGATGATTTCATCCTTTATGCCGGGCAACATCCTGAGTTGCTATTCTTCGTGACGCGCATCGGTTGTGGTATAGCCGGTTTTACTGACGAGCAGATAGCCCCGCTATTCAAAGCTGCGGTGGCAATGGAGAATGTAGCACTTCCCGAAGGATGGAGAGAAATAATAGGGTAATTTTCTTTTTGAGGCTGAATTATGATAGATTATACAAAGACATCGGACGGTTTGTTCGCATACCGCTATCCGCGGGCATCAGTGACGGCAGATGCCGTGCTCTTTGCTCAACGTGACCGGCAGACATACGTGCTGCTTATCCAGCGCGGCAACGAACCGTATAAGGGCTATTGGGCTTTCCCCGGTGGTTTCCTCAATATGGATGAGACGGTTGCTCGTTGTGCCGAGCGCGAACTGGAGGAAGAAACCGGCATTGTGCTGACAGGAATGCAGTTAGTGGGTATTTATTCCAACGTGGAGCGTGATCCGCGCGGACGCGTTATCACGGCTGCTTATACCGCTATGACCACCATGCCTGAAGCTACTGCTTCGGACGATGCCGCTGCTGCACAATGGTGGCCGCTCAATGCGCTACCTAAGTTGGCTTTCGACCATAAGACTATTTTAAAGGACGCTAAACGAGTATTGAAAGTTAAAGATTAACAATATGATAATTACCACTACACCGACCATTGAGGGTCACACAATTAAGGAGTACAAAGGACTTGTATCCGGAGAGGTTATCTTCGGAATGAACTTCCTGAAGGATTTTGGTGCGTCGCTTCGTGATTTCTTCGGAGGCCGTACCGACAGTTACGAAAAGGCTATGCTCGAAGGACGCGAGACTGCGCAGAAAGAAATGCGCGAGCGCGCCGAGAAATTAGGCGCCAATGCCATCGTGGGAGTTAGCTTTGGCTACGAGACGATGGGACAAGCCAATGGCATGATCATGATCTCCATTAGCGGCACAGCCGTTGTGATTGACTAACGAAGGTTGGGGAAGCGATTATAGACGCGTAGCGGAGAAAATGCCTATGGCGAACAAGCCGGTGCCGTCTGCGCGCGGCTCTACAAAGCCATCCGCGACATCCAGTATGCCCGCGTGCCCGGCATTCACAACTGGTGTCATTACCATACTATATAACAGACAGATATGAAAAAACTAATCATCATCGCATTGGCGGCAATAGGTATTGCTGCATGCAGTAACCAACCCAAAGTTATGGAAAACGAAACTATTCACAACATCATGACGCGCGTATCGGTGCGTAATTTTACCGGTGAGAAGATCAGCGAAGCACAGTTGGACACGCTGCTGCGTGCCGCTATGGCGGCTCCCTCGGCTATCAACAAACAGCCCTGGGCGTTTATCGTCGTGACGGACGAAACCAAGATTGCGGCGCTGGGCGAGGCACTGCCTTTCTCCCGCTGCAGCAACCATCCCGCGGTAGCCATTATCCCTTGCGGCGATCTGAGCAAAGCTATTCCCGGTGAGATGGGTGCTTTCTGGATCAACGACGTCTCGGCTGCAACCGAGAACCTGCTCCTGGCAGCTCACGCGATGGGATTAGGCGCAGTATGGACGGGCTTGCACCCCGACATGAACCGCGCCAAGATGGTGCAAGACATGCTCGGACTGCCCGAACATATCATCCCGCTCTGCATCGTACCAGTAGGCGTCCCGGCTGAACAACCCGAGATAAAAGACAAGTTCGTCCCGGAGAATATTCACTATAACGCATGGTAATAGGTGATGGGCAAGTACCAACCATTAGCGCTAATTTGCTTACTAAAGAATGCATTTTCGTCAAAAAGTGCATTCTTTTTTGCACAAAATAGATATATCGTTTGCGATATTAAATTATTTTTTGTAATTTTGCATCGTGAACGACATAAACAACGTTTGAGAGAATTATGAAAAATTTATTAATTATATTATTTATTATTATGAATATCTATGATTTTACGGTGCTGGATACCAAGAAGAACGAAGTCAAATTGGACGAGTACAAAGGCAAAGTCCTTTTAGTTGTTAATACCGCGACGGGTTGTGGTTTCACTCCGCAGTACGAGGCGCTCGAAAACCTCTATAAGAAATACCAGGACAAGGGCTTGGTTATCTTGGACTTCCCTTGCAACCAATTCGGTCAGCAGGCTCCGGGCACGGACGAAGAGATCGTTTCTTTCTGCCAACTCAAATACAAAGTATCTTTCCCGCAGTTCTCGAAAATCGAGGTCAACGGAGAGAACGAGAGTCCGCTCTTCACATACCTCAAGGAGAATGGTCCGGAGGAGAAATACGAAGGCCTGAAAGCCAAAGCTACCGCTACGATGCTCAAAGGCATCAGCAAGACCTTTAAGAAAGAGAATGACATCCGTTGGAACTTCACCAAGTTCCTTGTCGATCGCGAGGGTAACGTAGTGGGACGCTATGCGCCGACCACCAAACCCGAGGATATCGAGAAAGATGTACTCAAATACTTATAATTCCTTATTAGATTATATGTACGAGCAATTAAAATTAGATAACCAGCTTTGCTTCCGTCTCTACACGGCAGCCAGGCTCGTTACGAATGTCTATCAGCCCTATTTTGCGCCCTTAGGGATCACCTATCCGCAATACCTGGTACTGCTCGTGCTGTGGGAAAACGACCAACAGCCGGTGTGCGAAATCGGCAAGCGTCTGATGCTCGACACCAATACCATCACACCGCTGCTTCAGCGGATGGAGAAGGCCGGACTGATTGTCCGCACACGCGGTACCGAAGATACACGCCAGCGCATCGTTTCGCTCACTCCAAAAGGAATGGAACTGCAAGAGCAGATGGTGAACATACCGGACTGCCTGAGCGATAAGATTACGGACAAAATAGGATCCGTAGATGAGATCGTTGCGATGATTCCCACACTCGATAAACTGATAGAAGGACTATCTAAAATACAAAAATAACTTAAATTTTTACAATTATGACAAAAGAAGAAGCACTGAAGGGCCTGGCATATCTGGGCGCAGTATGGTTTGGAAACAGTAAACAACATTTCGCTTTCTCGGCGTACGACCGTCTGAACGGCTGGAACAAGCTGGCTGACAAATGGAAAGAGGAAGCAGAGGAAGAGTGGGACGAGGCAGAAGAGGTTCTCAACCGCTTGGTAGAGCTCGGCTGCAAGCCGGCTGACCTGCAAGAGGCTATGAAGACCATCGAGTTCCCCTTCTATGACGACCCGAAACAGCAGATTGAGACCGACTACAACGCAGACGCAATCAAAGAACTCAGCGAACTGGCTGCTGCTTTCTCCGATGACTATCCCACCCAGAAACTCATCCAGAAATGGATTGACGGCGAGGTAGAGCATATGGCATGGGAGAAGCAGTACCTCAACTACATCGACAAACTGGGTTACGAGAACTTCCTCATCGAAATGATGTAATTATGGAAGCAGCAAAGAAAGTATTTGACTTCTTGGAGAATGCCAAGTCGTTCTATCTGGCTACCGTTGAGGGTGACCAGCCACGTGTACGCGTCTATGGCGCACAGTTACTCTTTGAGGACAAACTGTACCTCATGTCTTTTGCCCGCACGGCTGCTACAGACCAGCTGAAAAACAACTGCAAGGCGGAGTTCTGCGCCTTCAAGGGTCAGACACTCCGTGTGGAGTGCAAACTCGTGGAGGATCCCCGTCCCGAGGTGAAAGAAGCCATGCTGGCGCACATGCCCTCCCTCAAAGCCGCTCTCGGCGACCACGGCGAGAACGCAGTCATGTGGGAGGTTAAGGACGCTACAGCCCGTTTCTACAAACTCATGGAACTGGTAGAAGAACTGAAGTTCTAATTAACAACATCAAACAGCGGCTCTGCCGCCAAACAACATCAAATTATTATGAAAGAGCAAGTTTTAGCTGCCATGCGTGCAGCAGGAAAGCCGGTTTCGGCAGGCGAAGTAACCGCCGCTCTCGGAGCAGACCGCAAAGAGGTGGACAAAGCGTTTGCAGAACTCAAGAAAGAAGGTGCAATCATTTCTCCGGTTCGTTGCAAATGGGCTCCGGCTAACTAAGAACCCTGCGCCACCATCGCAGGCAAATGAATTTCTTTGTCGGGGAAGGGTCTCGGCTCTTCCCCATTTTGTTTAAACATAAAAAATCAACTATTATGGATAAATACATCTGTCCGTGTAAGTACAAGTATGATCCGGAGAAAGGAGACCCGAAACAGAATATCCCTGCCGGTACACCGTTTGAGCAGTTGCCGGATACATGGCGTTGTCCGCGATGCAAACGCAAGAAAGAGAAATTTGTAAAAATAGAGGAATAAGAAACGAACAGCATTATGCAAATCAAAGCTATTCAATTCCGCAAAGACGGATTCTACACCCAGCCGTTCGCCTTCGGAGGGGAAGAGGGACAAGACAAGTTCGACCATAACATCCGCTATCGCGGCAGTCTCCAGAACTACCTGATTGACACCGGCAAGGACGTCATCCTCGTGGATACCGGTTTTCCAAAAGGTTTCCCCGAGGAAGTGCCCACCGAAGAGTCGTTAGGTTTCACGGGCTATGCCTGCGGCGACTATATCGACAACCTCAAAGCGTTGGGTTACCAGCCCGAACAAGTGACCAAGATCCTGCTCACCCACCGTCATGCAGACCACTCCGGCGAGTTGAAATCCTTCCCTAACGCGCAGATATTCGTCAATGCGCATGAGCTGGGAGCTGCCGAACTGGAAGGGATTGACAATCTCGTGCCGGTGACTTATTCCGACGGCGCGTATTATAACTTCCCAGAGGCGCAGAAGATACAGGACGGTATATGGTTTGTCAAGGCCGAAGGACACACACGCGGCAACAGTATTATCATTGTGGAAGACGGCGACCTGTTCTATATGATTCACGGCGATATAACGTATTGCGACGAAGCGCTGTATGCCGACAAACTCTCTGTCGTGTACGATGACCTGGCAGCCGCCCGCGTCACTCAGAACCGCATCCGTGAGTTCATCCGCAAGCACCCCACCGTGTATCTCTCTACCCATAGCCCGCAAGGACCAGAGAACCTCGAAGCCAAGCGTGTCATGGACTTGGACAACCCCGTCCCGACAGTCTTTGCCGAGGTGGACTTCTCCGAGCAAAAGGGAAGCGGCAAGTATGTCTGCTCCATCTGCGGGTTTGTATATGACCCAGCCGAGAATGACGGCGTTGCTTTTGAAGACCTGCCTGACGATTGGCGTTGCCCGCGTTGCAAACAACCCAAGTCCCGTTTCAATCCGGCATAATCATTATGGATTTACAAGGATATATGAGCGGAGCCATCCGCCGTATCATGGAGAAAGCCTATCGTAATGTATTAGGCAATCCGCGTGAGGCCAAAACGGTCTTCCGCTTGCAGCAGATTTTCCTCAAATCGGAAAGCCGGCGTAAGAGCGTGGCGAAGGAAACAGGTATTGATGTCCCGCCATTCCTCATTTGCAGTATCTCCACCGAATGCAACCTTTCCTGCAAAGGCTGCTATGCCCGTGCAAACGGTATAGCCGATGACCCCGGTAAAAGCCAGCGTCCGACACTCACGCCGGAACAATGGCGCGACATCTTCTCCGAAGCCGCATCGCTGGGTATCAACTTCGCCCTTTTGGCAGGAGGTGAACCGATGATGCGGAAAGATATCTTGGAGAAAGTAGCGGAAGTGGAGGACATGATTTTCCCGATCTTCACCAATGGTACGCTCATCGGTCCGGCATATATCGCTTTCCTCAAAGAGCATCTCAATCTCATTCCCGTCATCAGTATCGAAGGTGCGGAACATGGCACGGACACACGGCGTGGAGCAGGTATCTACCGTCGCGCGATGATGTCCGTTGAGAGCCTGCACGCGGAAAAACTGTTCTTTGGTGTCAGCATAACCGTCACAACGGAAAATTTCGCACTGGTCACATCCGACGAGTATGTGGATCACCTGCGCGAACTCGGTTGCAAACTCATTATCTACGTCGAGTATGTGCCTACCGAACCGGGAACAGAAGATCTGGCTTTCGGCGATGCCGATTTGGAACAGATGGAAGCCGTGCAAGCGCATCAGCGTGAACGCTATCACGACGTGATCATCATCTCTTTCCCCGGTGACGAGAAGCACATGGGCGGTTGCTTGGCTGCAGGACGCGGATTCTTCCATATCGGTCCTGACGGTAGTGCCGAACCATGCCCGTTCTCGCCCTATAGCGACAGCAACGTGCTCTCACTGGGTGTCAAAGGAGCCTTGCAGTCGCCTCTTTTCCAGCGTCTGCGTGAGGTGCATCTGGTAGGCGGCGAACATTCCGGCGGTTGCGCATTATGGGAGCACCGCGAAGAAGTAGAACAAATGTTAAAGCAATAAATGTATGAAATACGCAGTTCGTTATTTTAGTAAGTTCGGTCATTCCGAACAGATGGCAAAAGTAGTCGGCGAAGTGGTCAAGACCCAACCGGAGACGGTAGCTGTGCCGTTGTCCGAACCGGTGGATACACTCTATCTCGGAGCCGGTGTCTTCCTTGGTAAAGTCAACGGAGCCATTGGTCAGTTCATCAATGCACTCAAGCCGGAACAGGTGAAGAATGTAGTGTGCTTCGGTTCGTGTGCTATCATCGACTCACCGGTACCGCAGATGCGTAAGATGCTGGAAGCGAAAGGTATCCGGTGCGACGAGCGTTCGTTCACCTGCAAAGGTTCGATGGGACCTCTCCATTCCGGTCATCCGAACCAGCAAGACCTTGCTGACCTCCGGGCGTTTATTGAGACAACCATCTGATGAATGACTAAATGCCCCCATGACCAAATAAATGGTACATGGTAAATAACAAATGGTAAATATCATTGGTCTGCTCATCCCTCTGTTGGGCACCATGCTCGGGGCATCGTTCGTGTTCTTTATGAAGCGCGACATGCCCGAGCGCCTGCAGAAGGCGCTGCTCGGCTTTGCGTCGGGTGTGATGGTTGCGGCCTCCGTATGGTCGTTGCTCATCCCGGCTATCGACATGTCTCACGGCGAAGGTGCGATGCAAGTTGTACCGGCAGCTGCGGGCTTTTTGTTGGGCATGGGCTTCCTGTTGCTCATCGACGAACTGACGCCACACTTGCATGTCGGCAGCAGCCGTCCCGAAGGCCTCAAAGCCCGTCTGTCGCGTACGGCGATGCTCGCCTTGGCGGTCACCATCCACAACCTGCCCGAAGGCATGGCGGTAGGTGTCGTTTTTGCCGGTACGCAAGACGGACAAGCGGACATCTCGCTCATGGGGGCACTGGCTATGGCTATCGGTATAGCTATCCAGAATATCCCTGAAGGCGCTATCATCTCCATGCCTATGCGTGCCGCAGGCAATAGCCGTTGGCGCTCTTTCCTCATTGGTTCGCTGAGCGGCGTGGTTGAACCTGTCGGCGGTCTGCTGATCATTCTTCTGGCATCCCTCTTCCTGCCCGCCATGCCCTATCTGCTGGCTTTTGCCGCCGGTGCAATGCTATACGTGGTGGTAGAAGAACTCATCCCCGAAGCTTCCAACGGCACACATTCCAACCTCAGTACCATCGGCTTTGCGCTGGGCTTTGTACTGATGATGGTCCTGGATGTGGTGATGGGATAAAACAATTGCACCACAATTTGATTTGAATAATTGAACAATGGATACATATCATTTCAGAAAACAGATTCACCGGTTGCCGGGCAAGGTGATACACGCTATACCGCTGCCGGAGCCGGAAGTGACAGCCGGACGAGGTGCTCGTCGCGAGATTGGCGCGATGTGTAAGAAAGCCGGCTATAGGCATGTGTTGGTGGTGACTGACACTACGCTGCATCAGCTGGGATACGACGAAGCTATCCTGGAGTCGCTTCAAGAAGCCGGTGTACAAGCATCGCTCTTTTACGACATCCACTCCGAGCCGAATACGACCATCATCGAAGCAGGGCGTCAACTGGCGATGGACACCAAAGCCGAAGCGATCATTGCGCTTGGCGGCGGGTCGGTCATGGACAGCTGTAAGATGATTGCCGCAGGCTGCAAGATGCCACATGTGCCGGTGAAAGCCCTGCTGCTGAAGTTTCTGCCGGTACCGGGAGAGACGCTTCCGCTTATCATGGTGCCTTCCACTGCCGGTACGGGAGCCGAAATAACCGTCGGAGCGGTGGTGACGAACGACCAGGGCGCAAAGGGATCGACCGTTCTGATAGGCCTCAAAGTGACCAATGTGGTGCACGATAGCGAGCTGACGATCCATGCACCAAAATCCGTTACTGCTGCATGCGGAATAGATGCCTTGAGCCATTGTATAGAAGGCGCGGTGAGTGATACCGAGGTGGATGAAGAGGATATGCGCATGTCGATGGATGGTGTGAAATTGATTTTAGAGAATCTGCCACTGTTAATGGATGAAGGGGTGAAGGGATTAACGGATGAACGGTTGGAACAGGCGCGACTTAATATGGCTCGGGCTGCTATGTACGGCGGTAACGCCATCAACACGCAGTTAGCCGGATACGTACATGCTTTTGCCCATAGCATAGGTGCCAAGTACCATCTCTCCCACGGACAAGCGATCTCGATGATGCTGTTACCAGTACTGGAGTTCCAGAAAGAAGCCTGTCAGGCGCATTACGACGCACTGGCCAAGTACTGCAACGTGCCGGATTTTCTGCAAGCGATACGCAACCTCATGGCCGCCTGCGGCATGGATGATATCCAATCGCCCGTTCGTGCTTGCGACCACGAACAACTCATTCCGATGATCGCTGCAGATTCAATCAATTACTCTGCACCCGTCACACTCAGCAACGCCGATATCAAAGCGGTGCTGGAAGGAATTACGAATTTCGAATTAAAAATTAATAATTCCGAAGATGAGATTCGTGACATCGTAGCCGCACAGCGGAAGTTCTTCCGTACAGGCGAGACGCTTCCGATAGCATGGCGCATCAAGCAGCTCGAGCGGCTGAAAGAAGCCGTGATAGCCCATCAGGATGAGTTGATAGCTGCATTGCGCGAAGACCTCGGCAGAAGTGAATTGGAAGCATACCTGTGCGATATAGGACCGATCATCGTAGAAGTGAATGAGATGATTAGCGGCTTGCGTAGTTGGTCACGACCGGAGATACATTTCAGCGGACTCATGTGCTGGCCGAGCATCATCACCAAGGTCTATAAGATGCCCTACGGCGTGACGCTCGTGATCAGTCCGTTTAACTTCCCCATCCTACTGACCATAGGCGTAGTAGCCGCAGCCATGTGCGGCGGCAATACGGTGGTCATCAAGTCCAGCTCGAAATCAGCTGCCAGTACGGCGGCACTCAAGCGCTTCTTCGCCGAAGTGTTCCCGCCGGAGTATGTGACGCTCATCGACGGCGGCCACGACGTTGCCGACATGTGCCTGGCGCAACGATGGGACAAGATCTTCTACACCGGTAGTCCTTCCGTGGGCAAACATGTGCTGGCAGAAGCCGCGAAGAACCTCACGCCGGTGGCCCTGGAATTGGGCGGCGAGACCGGCAACTGGTGTGTCATCCGAAAGGATGCCGACCTCCGTGATGCAGCAAGGAAGATAGCCTTCTTCAAGCTGCTCAACGCCGGACAGATATGCATCAACATCAACCAGATAGCCGTAGCCGAAGAGGTTGCCGACGCGTTTATCGCTGAACTCAAAGCCGCTTTCATCGCGCAGATAGGCGAATATGCCGAAACCAATCCCGAGTACCCGCGACTCATCACCGACGCGGCCTATAACAAGTGCGCCAAGTTAGCGGATGAGTACCGCGACCGTATTGTGTTCGGTGGAGTAGGTAATCCCGAGACGCGACAATATGCTCCGACGATGATCTACCCCGTGGACATCAACGAACATATCGTGCAGCACGAACTCTTCTGTCCGCTGCTACCTATCATGCCGTACAAAGATGCGGAAGTAGATGCGTTGATGGACGTGATTGCTGACCGCGAACACCCCTTGGCGATGTATGTGTTCACTCGCGACATGCGTTGGGCAAATCGCGTGATGCAAACACAGCAGTTCGGCGGCGGTTGCATCAACGAAGTGTGTGTGCATATGATGGTGAAAGGTGTGCCGTTCAACGGTACAGGTCATTCGGGCATGGGCGCTTACCATGGCGAATGGGGATTCCGCGAGTTCACCCACCCGCAGACAGTCCTCAAAGGCCACACACATTTTAACCTGTCGCTACGCGAACACCCCTACATCGGCGAACCGGGCAAAACGAAAATGAAATTGTTGCGATTGTTCGAACGATAAGCCGCTAAAATATATCGTATTTTTGTGGCATAAATGACGCAAATAAGGAAATTATGAAAAGCTTACTCACTCTTGCGCTGGCGGCACTATCGCTGACCGCTTGCGCCCATCAGACCAAAGACATGTACGAAGTAGATGAATTTCAGACCAAGAGCGGGAAGACGGTGCGCCTGCATGCGCTGGTACACTCCAGTATCCGTATCGAGTTCGATGGAAAGGAGATAGAAGTTGACCCATGCGGCAAGTTGGGCGATCGGATGATTGACTACAGCGCCATGCCGAAAGCGGACTATATCATCATCACCCACGAGCATTACGACCATCTGGACAAGGCGGCTATCAAGCAGCTCAGCAAAGAGGGTACGCAGGTGATTATGAACCAACGTTCGGCGGACAAGTGCGGTGCAGGTACGGTGATGGCGAACGGCGACAAGTTGCAGCTTACCGATGAGATAACTATCGAGGCCGTGGCAGCCTACAACACCACCGACGGACATCTGCAGTTCCATCCGAAAGGAAGGGATAACGGCTACATTCTGACGCTGGACGGCTTGCGGATCTATATTGCCGGCGACACGGAGGTCATTCCCGAGATGGCGGACATCAAGGATATTGATATTGCTTTCCTGCCCTGCAACCAGCCGTACACCATGACGCCAAAGCGACTGATCGAGGCGGCGCGTATCATCCAACCGAGAGTGCTTTTTCCTTATCATTACAGCGACACAGATCTGAGTGCTATCCCTGCTGAACTTCCGGATATTGACGTTCGCATCCGGCATTACGAGTAAGCAAACTTTGAAGATAAATATACCAGCATAGCAAGTATTACAAGAAACAATAATACAGGCACTTATTAATATGAAAAATCCACTGTTTTACCTGCTTATTATGCTATATGCCCTCACCGCTTGTTCCGGCGGCGTGGACTACCGGGAGCCCAAATCGGAGGAGGACCTCTCCGGACTTGTACTGGCAGCCTCCAACGGCAGTTATTACCAACAGAAGTACGAAAAACGCGCCGATGTGCAACTTTTCCTCACCTCCAGCGAAGCAGATGGCGTGCAGGCTGTGCGGCAAGGGCACGCCGATGTCTATGTGAGCGACGAAGTGATGCTTACAAAGGAGGACCTCAAGCGTCTGGGCATGAAGAAAGCCTTTGTCGGAGACGAGTGTTTCGATGTGGCTTTTGGTATTAAGAAAGGTAACACCGAGTTGACTGACCTGCTCAATGCTTTCCTGGCTACGGCTCCTCTGAATGACATCATCAACCACTGGATCAACGGCGGACCATATACGGAGGAACCTGCCTATACCATTCCCGAAGGAGCCAAGCCTCTGCGCTGTGTCTGCGCTGTGAATATAGCCCCTATCAGTTATGTCGGCGAAGGCGGCAAGTGGCAAGGTATGGATGCGGACATTCTCCGGCGTTTCGCGCATTCCAACGGGCGGCCATTCGAGATGCAGTTTGTGGACATCGGCTCGGCTATCATGGCAATCAACACCGGCAAAGCGGATGTCTTCTCCGGCTGTCTTTTTATCACGGAGGAACGCCGGAAATCGATGGATTTCTCTGCCCCCTACTACAAGTGCCACCCGGGCTATTTCATTGTGGACCACTCCAGTGACGCACGCATGGGGCTGGGCGAGCGCATCAACATGAACCTCATCAAAGAGAACCGTATCAAACTCATCTGGGACGGTCTGGTCGAGACCGTCAAAATCACGCTCTTCGCTATCCTCTTAGGCACTATCTTGGGAATCGGTGTTTGTGCCTGCCGTCGCTCCAAGCGCAGATGGGTACGCGGACTGGCGGACCTATACGGCGATTTCATCAATGGTATCCCGACACTCGTCTTGCTGCTCATCCTGTTCTATGTGGTCTTTGCCAACTCCGGCATGAGTGCCACCCTGGTCGCTATCGTGGCGTTCGCCATGTGTTTTGCGTCCTCGTCGGGAAGTATCTTCGACACCTCTATCTCCGCGGTACCCAAAGGACAGACCGAAGCCGGACTGAGTCTCGGTTTCACGCCCTTCAAGACCTTCATGGGCATCGTCTTCCCGCAGGCGCTGCGCAAAGGTCTGCCGCTCTACACAGGCGAATGTATCTCGCTGCTGAAGAACACCTCCATCGTGGGTTATATTGCCATCGCCGACCTGACGCGAGCCAGCGACCTCATCCGTTCCCGTACGTTCGATGCGCTCATCCCGCTGCTCGTCATCACGATTATCTATTTCATCCTCGCCTGGCTCATCCGCAAAACCCTGAGCCTCTGCCTCCTTCGTAAATAAATCGTACATCGTACATTCGTAAATCGTACATCTTATGATAACCATCCATCATCTCAGCAAAACCTTCATCAATCCGGACGGGTCGTCTCTGACCGTCCTCAAGGATGTGAACTGCACCATAAAAAAAGGCGAAGTGATCTCAATCATCGGTCCTTCGGGCACCGGCAAGAGTACGCTTCTGCGTGCCATCAACATGCTCGAACCGCCCACCTCGGGCGAGATCATCGTCAACGGCGAGAACATCACCGCTCCCGGCTATCCGCTGGACAAGCTGCGCCGTAAGATGGGCATGGTCTTCCAGTCCTTCAACCTCTTCGAGCACATGACCGTGCTGGAGAACATCACCTACGCCCCGACGCGGCTGCTGAAAATGCCTGAGGCGCAAGCCAGGGAGGAAGCGATGGAGCTGCTCAAGAAAGTAGGCATGGCGCAGAAGGCGGATGTCTATCCGTCCTCCCTCTCCGGCGGACAGAAACAGCGCGTAGCCATCGCCCGTTCGCTTGCCATGCACCCGGATGTCATCCTCTTCGACGAGCCCACCTCGGCGCTTGACCCGACGATGGTTGGCGAAGTGCTCTCCGTCATCCGCCAGTTGGCGAAAAGCGGTCTGACCATGCTGATTGTCACCCATGAGATGCGTTTCGCACGCGACGTGAGCACACGTATCTTCTTCATGAACGAAGGTATCATCTACGAGGACGGCACGCCCGAACAGATATTCGAACACCCCGTCCATTCGGCTACCAAGGCGTTCGTCAACCGCATCCAGAAACTCGTCTATGAGATTGACTCGGACGACTTCGATTACCTGCAGATCCACACCGGGCTCAATCAGTTCTGCCTCAAGTACAACATCACCGAGAAAGCCGAATTGGCTTATTCGCTCATCAAGGAGATGCTCTTCACCCACATGCAGTCTATCCGTCCGCTCACGCTGCGCCTGACGCACACCGAATTCTCCGGCGTGACGGCATTGGATTTCATGGTAGAGGGACTGAACGAATCGCCCTTGACCGATGCCGCCCGTGCGTCCCTCCGTCCGCAGGTGAAGGAACTCATCGAAGAACCCACCACCCGCGGATTCCGCATCAAACTGATTGTATGATGTTCGGTAATTGTCGTACCTTTGCAGCTGAATTAAAGAACTTATGCACTCCCTCATCGCCGGCATAGCAAACAGTTTCACCGACAACCTGATAGCGGAGCAACGCTACCGGATGATTCTGAACGGTCTGCAGGTGACGCTACAGAAGCCCTCACTGATGAATTTACCCGTAGCAAAGCTGTTTATGACCTCGGTCTGCCTACGCCCGAAATAGACGTTCGAATCAGACATTATGAATAACAGAACTAAATATCCAAACACTACACAAGCAGGTAACCAACCTAAATGCTGACTATTATGAATTATTCTCAATTCAAAAAACGCGCGAAGCATTTTCTTCGCAAGCAACTAAGTCTGACGCACTATATCGATGTGCAAGCGGCGGAAGAGAACATCCGCAAGAACATTCCTTTCCGCGGACCGAACATATACATTTTGTTCGTGGCGATAGTGATTGCTTCGGTCGGACTGAATGTTAATTCGATACCGGTGATTATCGGTGCCATGTTGATTTCGCCGTTGATGAGTCCAATCATCGGTTTCGGTATGGGCTTGGGGACCAACGATGCTGCATTGATCATCAAGTCGCTGAAGCATCTGAGCATCATGTTTGTGGTCAGCTTGATAGCTTCCACCTTGTATTTTATGGTGACACCACTGGAGATGGAAAATCCGACCGAGCTGTTGGCGCGTACCAATCCTTCGGTATATGACGTATTGATTGCGTTCTTTGGTGGTATAGCAGGAATATTGGAGCTATCGCGCAAAGAGAAAGGCACAGTGCTTTCCGGTGTGGCGATTGCAACAGCTCTGATGCCTCCGTTATGTACGGTGGGCTACGGTATAGCCAATTGGAGCTGGCACTATGCGAGCGGGGCGCTGTACTTGTTCTTTATCAACTGCGTGTTCATTGCTTTAGCCACTTACCTTGCTGCCAAATATCTGCATTTCCCGTCAAAGGTTGAGGCAAAATCCTACAGGCGGCTGATCATATACGTTCTCTTGATTCTGGTAGTGCTGATCCCGAGTTTCTTCAGTGCATACAGTATTGTTTGCGAGAATCAGTTCACCAACGCCGCACGTCATTTCGTAAAGGAAAATCAGGCGATAGGCGGTACGTATATCTATGATTATTCAACCGATCTGTCGGATAAGCCCTATACGTTGACACTTCGCTTGGCGGGCGAACGACTCAGTAATGAGCATCGCGCCTATCTGTATGCAGAAGCGGAGAAAAACGGCATCTCGCACACGCAGATACGTATCCTGGAGGACGCGACCATTGAGGTGCGCCGACTCAACGAGACGGAAGTCATGAAAGACTGGCTGGCATCAACTGAGGCACAACTGCAGCAACGGGACGATTCGATTCGTGTGCTCAATAAGCAATTGGATGTATTCAAAGCGCAGCAACTTCCGGTAGAACAGATAACATCGGAGGTGCAAACGCAGTGGCCACAGATCACAAGCGTTACGCTCGCACGAAACGAGAAACAGATCGTGTTAGTTGTTCAGGCAGAGCCTGCTCTCAATGAAGATGACCAACAACGTATCAGTCGCTGGCTATCCGTGCGGCTGCAAGCGGATAATGTACTGGTGGTTGCACAATCCACGGATACATCCGCGTCAGCAAACCGCTCTGCATCCGATTTGCAAAATAAATAAAGCATCCATAAATAAACACCAACACTATGACAAAAATTACTTACAAACAGATTGACCTCGCCAGCTGGACAAAGGTCGGAGAAGGAGGAAACGGAAGCGTTTATACATGCCCCGAACAACCGGGCGTTATTCTCAAAGTGAGCAACTACACGGCTGAAGACGGCGCTACAGAAACCATCACTGATGAATTTACCCGTAGCAAAGCTGTTTATGACCTCGGTCTGCCTACGCCCGAAATGAAGGAAATGGTGCGCGTGGGAGAAAACGAAGGTATCATCTGCGAGGCTATCGCCAACAAGAAATCCTTTGCGCGCATCAGCGGAGAAACACCTGAACGCATCGACCGGCTCGCGGAGCGCATGGCAAAACTTGCCAAGCAGTTTCACAGTACCCATACTTCCGCACAAACGGCTATCCCGTCGATGAAAGCGTTGATGCTGGAAGCCTTGGCTGAGACGAAAATGCTCAGCGGCAAAAGACTGGAACAGACCATCGCATTTGTACAAAACATGGAAGACGCTCCCACCCTGCTGCATGGCGATTTTACGTTCAGCAACCTCATCCTCTCGCTCGATTCTGACAAAGCGTATTGGATTGATCTCGGTCGTGCCACGCACGGTTTGCCGATGTTCGACCTCAGCTATTTCTGGCTGTTCTGCAATATGTTCGGCAAGAGACAACGTGTGCAGGACATCGCCCACATGACCGACAAACAGATGGTACAGTTCTGGAACACCTTTGCCCTGGCGTACAACGGTCCCGACAATCTGGACACCTTCAACGCCGAGTGCAAACGCTTTGCGGCGCTGGATGTCATTATGCTCGGACATATCCAGACGCTCAACTGGCATGAACGCCTGTTCCTCGGGCTGCTCGTCAAATCGCTGATGAAATGATGCATTGTGCTGTTTTCGTATCACTACAGCCAGACCGATGTGACCGGCATCCCGGCAAACTACCCGACATCGACGTCCGCATCAGGCATTACGAATAAATTGTATGCAGCAAGAAACGAATACAATGAAAAGACTGCTAGATAAATATATTTTCTCAGACAGGCTCCGCTATGAGAATCATCGGTTGATTTATGGTACAACTGCCGAAGAGCGTATAGAGATAGGCGGATTCATGGCCGCGGCGGTATTGGGCGCGTTGCTGTATGGTCAGGGCGAACAAACGTGACAGAAAGTGGTAGACCGTAGGTAATTGACAAAAAAAGAGACGGCTCACGATGTTCGTGAACCGTCTCTTGGCTGATTTCTGACAGCTGAATGCTGACAGCTATGATTTATTTCTCAGTCACTCTCTTGCCGGTGGCATCGTATTTCTCTCCGTTGCGCTCGATGTAGAGAATGCCGTTGATGAGGATTTTGCGGTATCCGCCAAGCATGGCGGATGCATCGACTTCCTCAATGCCTTCTGCCACATTGAGTTGGATGATGTATGGCTCATCAAGCGACCCGAGGGTGGCATCATCGGTGTAGGTTAGAGTCTGCTGAACGGTGATGGTCTCACCTGTAGCCGGGTCATGGACCTTGATGGTAAGCGGAGCGGCTTCGTCGCCTGCAATAGTCAGGAACCAGTATCCAAAGTCATTTACCATTTGGTCATTTACCATGTACCCGTCTTCCGTGGCGGCACCGCGACATTCTTCACCGGCAAAGATACCTACCTCGACGCCATGTACCGCCTTGTCGCCGTTCATTACACGTGCGATGATGGACATATTGCCGCTATAGGGGTCGGTGACGGGAATAAAGACATTTGCCATTTCTTTATTCACTTCGTTCATACGATCTGCTTCGCCGTATGGGCCATTTGCCATTTGGTCATTTACCATTTGACCATTTGTTCTCATGGGTGCACGTAAGTATTGCAGTGCCGAAACCTCCGGATAGCGGAAGGTGAAGCCTTCAGCGGCGTGGGATTGGTACATATATCCTTCGCCCGGAGTCATGCGAGTGAGCGTGCCGACCCATTGCGCCCCGTCATAGACGGCAAAGGCGGTCTTGCTCTTGACGAGGTCGCCGGAGGCAGGGGCTATATCCGCCAATGCATCGGAGACAGACATCGTCTGCAGCGGCAGATAGCCTATCCACGTCCATCCCTTGTTGATGGTGATCGGCGTTTGGGCGCAGTTGATGGCTGTTCCCTCGACAGCGAACGTAGTTGCACGGTTCGCCTTAACGCGGTAGGATGAGGTGACACCCATCACCTTGAGCGTACCGCCATAGGTAGTGTCATTGCTGATACTGAAGACGCTGTTCTTGTCTTTGACGTACGAAATATCGCCGAGGATAGGCCTGAACACATTCTCCGTGCGGGCGGAGACGGGATTGACATTGAGACTGATCCAGTTCCATGATGGCAGGAGCGCGAGCGTTTGTTGCAGATGGTTCGTTACCTCCAATACGACAGGGTCAGCGAGCGTACCCTTGACCATGTTCGGCGAGAACCGGAAGGGTGCAGGACGCACATTGATTGCCGAATACGTGATACCCGACTCGGCATTCCATAGCCGGAACTGAATAGGCGTTTGGGCAGGGTTTTCTTCATCGCCATAGACAGTCATCATCACGTACCATGCATCGTAGTTGCCGACGTACTGCGGACGGGCGATACCGATGCACTCGCTGTTAATAAAGGCGGCGATGATATCATGCTCGCTTTGCGCCACACCTGCGGGCAGTGCGAGCCGGGCGATGATATTACCGGTTGCTTCGTATGTATTGACGTTGACTTTCCAGTCCGGTTCCGGGGCGAGTACGAACGCCTCAATCAGGCATGGCTCGGCTATACCGTCATTGCCGGTGAGGAGGAGTATGTCGGTGTAATATCCGGCAGCGAGCGATGCAGGCAGCGTAGCTGTAAACGTCAGTTCGGACTGCGGCCTGATTACGCCGGAGGTGGCATTGAGTTGCAGCCATGCCGGGATATTCGTAATCTGCCAGTTCTGTATCTCACTACCGGTATTAACCATGGTCAGTTCAAACGATTGTTCGTCCAATTCGTCCTTGGTGACAGCTGCATAATTGTCTTCCCAAAGCAGAGAGTTGCGCTGTACATAGAGATTCCAGCAGACAGGCGCAGAGTAATTACCGTGCTCATCCACCACATTCATGATCTCCACCTTCAGGTTGCATCCCTCAACACGTGCCGGCGCCATCTGTTGGTCATTGAGTTGGATGGTAATCTGCCGGTCGGAAGCAGTGAAGGTGAACGGCACCGGCTCTACAGGGCGGGCCTCCACCAAGGCGGGATGATTGGTATTTACCATTTGACCATTTACCATTGGGTCATTTACCATTTGACCATTTACCCATTGTGCAGAATGCTTGTTGAGGGCATTCTTGCAGCGGTCCTCCAGCGTAGGAACAGTCATGTGCTGGTTGCCGCTATCGATAGAGTCTTTCTCAAACGGATAGTACGCCACGAGGCCGGTCTCGTTGCCATGGAGGCGAAAATGCGCGCTTAAGAGCAGTAGTTCGTTAGTGACAGAAGCCCGAGCGATGCATAGTTCATCGAACGCTCCGGAGAGCCCTTCACCGATAGTGACGAAATCGCCAAGACGAGGAGTCGTATAACCGTCCACGTACTGATAGACGATGCGTTCGTCCAAGATGACGGAGGTAGAGCCGCTGCGACGCACATTGAGCGCAATATAATGCCAGGAGCTATTTACGATTGGACTATTTACGATGTACGATTTATTTCCGATACGCAAGTCGAGCTTACCGTTCTTAACGGCGAAGACGAGTGTAGTGTCGCCGTTTCTCAAGATAGTGCCGTCCGAATTGGCGTTCACCCAGAAATCAAGCACATAGTCATCTACGGCTGCTATACCCACTTCGCTGACAGGAACACGGAGTGATGTACTGCCGTCCAGCACAGCGGAGTAATTCTCGCCGGCTATCCACCATGCGTTGTTACCTGCCGCTATGTGGCGTGCATGCACATGCTCGGCGGCTACCGGTCCGTATCCCTCGTTCATCGGCCAATAAGCTATTAAGCCCGGCGTGGAAGGCACTTTGGATCGGCTGCGCTCGCTCAAAGAGGTGACCATGCTGCGTGCCACAGACCAAATCGTCAGATCGTGCAGCGTGGCTATTGCAGAACCACCTCCCAGTTGGAGAGCGGCTTTGGTGTTGATATTAGGCACTATAATATCAGTCATCAGCGAATCCGTCACCTCGTCGTAAGCGATTGATGCGTTTAACTTATTACCGGTAGTGGCGTGTGAATAACTGAGCGCGAGGAATACCCACTTGTTCTTCGGCAGCGAGCCGGTTGTGGTGATGACGGTTGTGTCAATCTGTACGGCGAGTTTGCCGTCCTCAGTAAGCGAGAGGCGGAACTTGTCGCCGCCGATGTTCATCAGTTCACCGGCTTCGGAATAGTTGAGCCATGTCTCGATGGTGAAGTCGGATGCGCCGAGCCGCAGCGTAGCCTGAGTGGCGGCTTTCTGTCCGCCGAGCTGCAGACCTACGGAGTGACGCAGGTCATGTCCGTTCAGTTCGCCTGTGACGGATATATTGGTCGTCAGCACGCGGGCGGGCTGTATGTCCTTGGTAAAGGTGACAGATATATCATTGCCGTTACGCAAAACCCCGTCAGCAGGTGTTGGCGTACTGATCGGCTCGGGACGGACCACATCTTTGATGACGGTGAAGGTCTCGGACTCGTGGCAAACCTCCTCTTCGGCAGCAGGCTTGCAGACGGTGACTGCGCGTACCTGATAAGTGCCGTCGGTATAGTCTTTGTCGGGCATTGGTATATTGAAGCGGAAGTGCTCGGCATGCGGCATCGGGTAGTTGCCCTCTTTGTCACGCACGGTTATACCCTTTCGCCATGTGCGGAGCGTACTCCATTCGCCTTCGCCGCGTTTGTATTGCAGGCGGACGCCGTATAGCGCACTGTAATCCGGCAGCAGGCCGCTTATCTCGCCGCTCAGTTCCACCGTGTCCCTGCCCAAAATAGACTTCGTCTGGGTGTTGAGGAGCGTGTTGTCGAGCGTGAGGTTGATGTCCGGGCAGGAATAGCGGTAGCTGACGGTGAGCCATAGTTCCGAGCGGCGGGTCGGGTCGCAGTCGCTGATGAGCTCAAGACCAATGCTGTCATAACGCATCACCTCGGGGTTGGACTGATAGACGCGCAGGGTGACAAAGGTGGAGTCGCCTGCCGGCAGCGAATAGGTAATACCTTCGGAGGTAAGCGGCGTGCCGTTAACCTCCAGCACAGCGCCTAATTGCTCGCCCGAATGTTTGTCTATCGGGCGGAGTTTATACACTCCGGCACTATTGGAGACCGACGACCGGTTGGTCATGCCGAGCGTGAAGTACGCCGAAGCACCTACGGGCAAGTCGTGCTGCATCGAGCTGCTGCCCTGACGGAGATAGAGGTAGGGTTTGTCTATCGCCGTCGTTTGGGTAGCCAGTAAATGTCGTCCGGGCTCGTAATATTTCGTCCGCTCCTCGTCAATGTAGGGACAAGAGGTAGCACCGCCGCGGATGAAGAAAATCGGTGCAAAGCCGTCAGGCGCCGCGTACATATCAAACGACATCGACGAGGTAGCGTTCATCGCGAGGGTGATGTTGGTGGAGAAAGATTCGTTTGTATCCGAACCACTTGCAGCCGTTGTGCCGCCGCCGACATTCCCATTACCGTTAAATATCAAGCCGAACCAGTGGAGTTCCACACCAGTTGCTCCGCTGACCGTGAATGTACCATCATGTGTAATAGTCAGATTATCTCCCTTTGTAAGTGAGTTGGTCTTCCCTAACGCGATAGACCCACCCGGGCTGAGGGATATATTGCGCAGGAGATAGCCGCCTCCGTAGTAGTCGGATACATTGAGGCGCATGGAATCCAGTTCTTCATTTTTAAGTGTTGCGAGTTGGTCTTCCTCTATTTTTTTATTGTCGTTGTAGGTTTTGATCAGTCGCTCTACCTCGCCTTTGGAGAAGCCTTTGTAGAGTTTGCCATCGCCGTATGTTGTGGTATCGTTAAATGCCTTGAGACCCTCTAAATCATATTGACACGCTGCCGCCATCTTGGCGCGTGCATCGGATAGGGCACTCATTACCTCGCGCACGCGGTTTGATTTCTCAATGGCGTTATCATACTGCTCTTGCTTGAAAGCTCCGCTTCTTTGCTTGCACATTACTTTCATTTTCTCGTTGTGTGCGAGCAGTTCCTTCCATAGACGTCCCTGTTCGTTGTAGTAGTGTACCATGTCTTTCTCTACATGCAGTTTCTCTCCCGCGGCCGGTTTTGACGGTACAGTGACGTAGGTGCTATCGGTACCATATCTCGGATTACTCGGCAACAGCCATGTAAAATACTTCATCTTATCCGAGGTATTGACGAGAGCGGTAGTATCATTGTTGCGGTAGCGGGCAATCGTTACGGAATCCGCATACTGCAACAATTCATTACGCTTTCTGATGAAGTCCGGCAGAAGTTTGGTCTCAATGTGATTTTGAGTATAAACGAACTGCGTGCCGAACTGTTTGCCTAAAATAAAGCCGTCAAAATCACCAATGATATACTTGGTAGAATCGGTCGGGTCACGCTGGATGTCCACACGGCGGGAATTGGAGAATACCTCATTGGTAGCTTGTCCGACAAAGACGTCACCTGCCGCACCGCTCAGACCGGGCGTAGTAGATACCGTCTCTGTCAGCGTATTCACGACAGTCTCGGAAGTCGATTTCGATCTATTGCCGGAGTATGTACCATTTATACCCAAGTTATACTTCTCGCCCATAAACATCAACGGAATATATTTGGTTACTAATGCTGTTTCCCAGTCAAATAACGTTTTTGCATCTCCGAAGCCAAACTTGAAATCTGCAGTTATCCCCCCACGTACAGTCGAGGTGTTGTTGTTGGTTTTGGTAAAGGTAGTACCTTTGGTGGCAGACACAGTGGAGGCACCGCCCGGAGCGTTACGGAGAATATAGAATATATCGTCCGGTCCGCTGGTCAGTATATCCGAGCCATTGGTGATGGAACCGAGCACCACACCATAGAATTTACCATTCTCCGTCCATGAATAATTGCGTGTGCCATAGACATTGGTATAACTGATGTTCACTCCAAGTGTGTAGGGCTTGGTCAGATTCGGGTCGGAGGCACGGAACTGATAGAGCCCCTGTCCTGTGGAGTCAAGGGCAATCTGGTTTTCGCCAAGGACAATAGTCTCTCCTCGTTTGAAGTTCACCATGGTGGTAGAATCATCACCCGCAGGTATGATGGTATCACGCTCGGCGGCTATGCGGTTGCCCAGTTCGCTCTTCACCGTCACGATGCCGTTTTGCCACGGCAGCACGGTAGTGACAGGGTGGGCGGCATCGTCCTTGTTGACGTAGGTCTCGGTGATCTTCAGCCGCCAGCGGTAGGACGAGCCTTGACGGAAGAGCGGATAGGTCATGCGGTAGTCCGGTTTGCCCGTAGCCGAATCAACAGTAAAGGCGGGCACCATGAGCATTCTCTCCTTCTCGTCCTGCCACGGTATCCACTCCTCGCCGAAAGCAAGGTCGGTACGCGAGGCATCGGTGACGGTGAGTACAGGCTCTACATAGTACGGTGCATCGAACGCCAGATGGTAGTTGACACGACGGACGGTGGTACTGTCGAGCCGCAGGGAGTCCTGCATCATCGGCTGACCGGCGCATGCGCCTAACTCAATCGGGTTATACGATAGCGGGTTGAAGCGGTACTCGTCGTTGGACGGAATGACGATACTCTTCACCTTGTAGGTCAGCGGCGGTAACAATGCTGTGTATTCGCCTGTCAAGGAGTCGGTGTAGATGACCACGTTGTGGCTGAGGTCGGTACCGAAAGCGGATGTAACCGCCTTTCCTGCGGCAACGATACTATCCGTGGGCTGTTCCCAGACGCGTTCCACGGAGTCGGTATTGAGCGAGTAGAGCGTGGAAGCCTCCAGGGTGATGACAGCGCGACCTATAGTGGCTTTGCCGCGTTGCATGCCGTGCGGCTTATGCATCTCTTCGTCGCCGCCGGCTACACGGCCTACAAGCAGCAGTTTGGTGTTGTCGTAGAAACGCAGGTCGTTGATATCGTGCAGGAACTCATGGGTCACGCCCGCATTGTTCGGGTCTTCGGGATAACGGCCGTTATACAGGAAGGTATGCCCCTTCTTCGTCGCAGTGATATAATGCTCGCCCATCGGCACGAGGATGGAGAACCGGCCATCCGCGTTAGTCAGCACCGGTACACCGCCTACCAGACACGGCGTACCATCGACACTGAGCAACGCACCCTCTACAGGGTAGTCTGTGCCTTCGTAATAAATGGCGCCCGACACCTTGACAGAGGTCTGGTCGGTGAAGTTGACGTTGTTATGCGTGTTGGCGTTGTTGTTGAAATAGAGCGGTCGGTTAGCCGGCGCAAACTCGTGTGTGCCGAGTGTAGGAATGACCTTGTAGTACGTACCCCTCTCGCTGTATGGAACACCGGTGATGACGTATGTACCGTCGGATTTGGTATAAGTGGTGTAGTTGATACGCGTGGGGTCGTCCACCATACGCAGTTCGACTTTGTCAGGGATTGAGTCTTTAGAAGCATAGTTGCCGAAACTCATGCCACGTATTTGGAGGTGACTGCCATGCCCCGACAAGTCGTGAACTTCCGTGCCTTCCTCACAAGCGGAGTAGTAAATTTCCAGACCTCGCTCAATCCCTTTGAGCGGAATAGTGAGAGCAGTATTGCGTATCTCCGTAGAGTCCATGCGATAGTTATAGACTCGTACATCTGCCATCTCGTAACTTCTTGAATAAGTATCGCCTATAAATTCACTATAAGAGGTAAAATGGCGGGACTTTTTCTTAACTACTTTGTTAGTTCCATTCAGATACAAGGCAAAGGAGTCGGGAGTATAACATACTGCTACGTGGTACCATTCATTCAAAGTGAGCCGTTCCGAATTAAAATCTGTCGGTGCAAATCTTGTGCCGACCCCTAGAGTGCCATTTGTTAGTAAATTGATTTCAATTTCTTTTAATGCTAAAACCGTAGTAAACATGTGTCTATCGTTAGCATTATTGCGAATCCAAAACATGACGGTTCCATAATCGCTTGTGTATGACGTTCCTCCAATATTATTTGTATTCGTAGGTTTCAGCGTGCGGAAATTACGGAGTGTATCTTTGTATACTGTATCCATCTTCAGTCTCTTCGGCACAGGAATTTCGTCTTCGGTGACAGCAGTAACGAGCACACCGGGTACGCCTTGGCGACCGTCGTAGGTGATTTGTCCGGTTATAACGCCGTAAGGCAGGGCGTAGCCTGTCTCGGTGAGCGTACTCATCGGCGACAACGATCCGTCACAATCGCGGAATCCCGTTACGGTATAGTTATAGTACGTACCGAGTTCCATGGAGTTATCCTCGTAGGTGAAAGTGGTCAGCGCGGGGTTCATCGGCATCTGTGGCACGAGTGTGGTAGCCACGCTGTCGCCACGCAGGGCACGCGTAATCGTAAAATAAGAGAAGCCGTTCTTGTCCTTGGGGACGGTCCACTGCAGGCGTACACGGTTGTTGCTGTCACCCTTGGTGGCGGTCAGCGAAGTGATGACCGCATCGCGGGTGGGAGCCATAGTCTCTAAATTACTCTTGCAGGAACTAATGATCTTCGCATCCGTACGGATCTGTAACGTATATTCGATGGGCAGACAGGTCGGAATACCTTGTGTCACAAAAACAGAAGTGAGGTCGCGGTCGGCGAAATCCTGCGTATAGGTGATGCCATTCACGATGTACTGTACCCGATAGTACATATCTCCTGTCCAAATGCCTTCGTCGTCGCCCTCGTGCGTCCAACTGACCTTAATCTTACCGCCCTCATCATGCGCATTCACTCCCGACAATTTCCTAAGGTTGGTATTGATAAATATGGACGCTTTGGAGCAGGTGTTGGCGTGATCCACTAAGTCACGGCTGAAACGCACATAGAAAGTCTGCCGCCCTTGGTTGAGCATACGTTGGGGCAACGGCAACTCTACGCGGTAGGACGTCGGGGCATGGCGGTTGGAGAGATTGAAAGGCACGCGCACAGTCTCACACGATGAGAAGGACGGGTTCGTGGCATATTCGATGATAATATCAGACTCGTCTTCCGGCATATCGTAGGGCTTCTTCGGGATAGTAAACTTCGCATATAGCGTATCTCCGCCCGTATGCGAGAGCATTATCCCCTCCGGCAGATAGAGTGGCGGGACGGTTATCTTCTTCCAATTAGACATGGGTCCTGCAAACGGAGACTTCGGACCTCCGTGGTTGCTGTCGTAATAAGAGCTCTTGATGGAGGAAACCGGCTGGCGCGACACTTCGATCGCATACGGCGGGACGTCTTGCCCCATGAGATTGAGCTGCTCCCATGTGAGCGAAGCCACGTCATCGCGCTCGCGGTTGAGGTAGTAGGCGGATGAGATTTTAGTTTCCGTATCGGGGATCATACCGTCTATTGCGCGGCCTACCGCACTGCCTGCCGCACGCTCGTGATAGACCCCTTCATCTATACCGTCTGCCGTAAAACGCAGTGCGGTCTTGCCCGCTGTATTTTTCGTCCATTGGATATTCTCTATCACCGGATCGGATACCGGCTCCATGATACCATTCAACTCGCCCTGCTCGAACGTGTACCAATAATTATATTCATTGCCATCCCACCCGACCAGCAGGTGCAGACCCAGACCTTTGTTCTTATTGTTGTGGATGTAGTTATATACTTCATCGCTATAAACGATATTGAAATAGGCATATTGGAAATCGCCGTCTTCCACCTGACGTTTCTGCACGAAATAGGCGGTACAATCGTGATGACCCTCCACCTGGTCGAAATGACACTCTTTATCGAAGGTAGTCACCCAGTTTTTGTTCCACTTGCTTTTCCCTTTCAGGCGAAGTGTCACCAAAGGCATCTCGTCCTTGCCGCTGGCAGTGAGATACACCACCACCTTTTCTGCCAGATAGTTGTCGGCGAAGAGACCCTTGTATTCTTTCCATGCCGTGTAGCTGAAGGCGATGACGCCTTGTGCCTGTTGAAAGTCCACATTGCCATCGCCATAGGTGTTGTTGTACGCACCCGCGTTGTGGAACTCAAAGGCATGGTCGAACTTGAAGTTGTCGCCCCACTTACAATACTTTTTGTCAGGGATCCAGCCGTTGCCGGCATAGATGGTTCCCGCTGCACATACCAGTGCAAGAAGAAGAGTAGATAATCGTTTCATTGTATAGCGATTTTAGGGATTTTCTTTGTCAGTTTCAGTTCTGTGGCGCTCTACATCCATCTGCTCCTTATCCATATCCCGGAACAATACCGGAGAGAGTTGTGATATGTACGATTGCGCTGACATGTTAACCTTTTCGACTGCAAAGTTACGAAAAAAAATGCACATTTGCAACTTTTCCCGAAGAAAAATTGCAATTTATTGCATATTTTAGCATGAATGCCCTGCTTATGCTCGCATAGAAGCAAGGGCATTCATGCTAAAAGAGGTGACACGGAGTGTCATTTTTCTTCGGGAAAACTACTGCGTAATGTACCGCATTGCCTTCCAGTAATTTCGAGGTGGGGCGGTTTTATAATAAACCGCGTCGGTGTCCTCGAAGTTACAAAAAAAATTCCATAAATGCAAATAATTTTGCAAAATTTGCGCAGGAATGTGGATTTTGCTAAAATCTCAGACAGCGAAAAAAAATTACATACAAACAGAAAAAAATAGCTTTTTATAACGGACTTACTTTCATTGATTTGTGAGCCGTTTTGCTGTTTTGCGGAGCCAAATAGCTTTTAGGGCTGCTGGGAGAGAACTTCCATTCGGTGGTCATCCGCATGGCCATCCAAATAGAGCGCATCGCCCTCATCCTCTCCGCGCTACGCTTAGGTTCTGCTTTCGCGGGTATTCCCGCGAGCAATGATGCATCGACCATGTATGGGCGATTCCTCTGCTCCGATGCCGATTACTCCACCGCCGAACTCATCGGCAGCAAACTCATCCTCCACATGGCAGCGGCGTACAAGATGATAGAGGGCGAGAAAACGGAGTTGGTGCCTCAGATAGAGACGAGCTGCCAGAAACAGATGTTGTACGAGCAGTTGAAAAAGGAGTATAAACTTCAATAGCTTATAACCGTGGCAAAAAGACATGGAGTCTCACGGAGAAGTGCTATCCGCTGGAATGATGGTTGGCAAGAAAACGGGATGGTTTTAAAGACGAATTATGGGCACTACAAAAAAGTAGGATGGCACTCTGGCACTCTTGGCACTCTTAATGATGATGTATAAAACTGAGGATCTGCTAATTACAAAAAGAGTGCCAGAGTGCCACAGTGCCATAGCAAAAATACAGTCGGCTATCCGACATCAAATCAACTACGGGACATTTACGGATCAACTACGGGGCAATTACCTGTCATTATCGGGGTTTTAACGGGGTTATCCTAGACCATTGACAGGGTTTTTACGGTATCATCTCAGTATCATCCCATAGTTTCCTAACAATTTTACAGTTTAACATTTTAACAGTTTAACAGTTTAACAGTTTAACATCTATAATTATTGCTCAAAGCCGCACAACGGATGGCGCACGACATCGAATGCGTGTGTTACCATCCGGAGGAGTACGGCGAGGAAGACCGTGAGCAAGCACAAATCTGGCAGCAGAAATATGCGGAATATATGAAGACGATTCCGAAGGGCTGTACGCAGCACTATAAGTTCTACGGCTGGATGTACACGCAGATCTATCGGGGAATGAGGAAGGAGGCAGATTTGCTTTGCAAAAACGATTTTTTCTGCTGAAAATTTGCAAATATCAAAAATTTTTCGTAACTTTGTGTCGAAGACAACGCAAAGAAAGAGAAATGCAACGGATATGTGATTTTATAGCGAAATGGATGGGCGTGATAGTGCTGATGGTGGCGGCATTAAGCCTGATCGTGCCGGCATCGCTTGCGTGGATAGGTACGTGGGTGATCAATCCGATGCTGGGCATCATCATGTTCGGCATGGGATTGACACTTTCGGCAAAGGACTTCAAGATTGTGTTGAGTCGTCCGAAAGATATCATTATCGGTTGCCTCACTCAGTTCACCGTTATGCCGTTGTTGGCATGGGGCCTGACCAAGGTTTTCTCGCTTCCTCAGGAACTGGCGATAGGCGTGATCCTGGTTGGTTGTTGCCCCGGCGGAACGGCCTCGAATGTGATCACCTATCTGGCGAAAGGCGACTTGGCTCTTTCTGTTGGCATGACCGCCGCCTCCACCGTATTGGCTCCGCTGCTGACACCGTTGTTGATCTGGCTGTTGGCGGGCACGATGGTGGATGTGCATACAACCGCTATGCTGCTGAGCATCGTGTATATTGTTATCCTGCCCATTATCTGCGGCCTGCTATGCCAACGCTTCATTCCGAAGGTCACGCAACGCGTCACGCCTTACCTGCCTGCTTTCTCGTCCGTAGCGGTAGCGCTGACGGTAGGTATCGTTGTATCGCATAATGCCGACCGGCTGCTGACCGCAGGTCTGCTGGTCGTGCTGGTGGTGATGCTTCATAACCTGCTCGGGCTGGGCATGGGTTATCTGGTAGGTAGGTTGTTGCGTCTGCAGCGGGCGAAGCGCGTGGCACTCAGCATTGAGGTAGGCATGCAGAACTCCGGCTTGGCGACGTCGCTGGCGGTGATGCATTTTGCAGCATTCCCGTTAGCCACCATCCCCGGCGCAGTATTCAGCGTTTGGCATAACATCAGCGGCGCCATCATTGCGCGCATCTATTCGCGAGGCGACTAAGGAAATATTTAGATACATGCTGCTATGACAGAAAGAGAAAAGATGCTGGCAGGCAAGTTGTACGATGCCTGCGACAAAGAGTTGCTGAACGACCTGAATGAAGTCAAAGTAAAATGTCAGCAGTACAACAACCTGCTGCCAACGGATTTTGCGGCGCGTAACCGGATGCTCCGCGATATGCTCGGCAGAGCGGACGAAGATACCTTTATCAACCAGCCTTTCTATTGCGACTACGGCAAGCATATCCGTGTCGGCAAGCGTTTTTTTGCGAACTTCGGGTTGACGGTTCTGGATGAGGCGTATGTGACGATTGGCGACGATTGCTTTTTAGGACCGGGCGTGCATATCTACTGTGCATGTCACAGTACCGATCCGTATGAGCGCAAGACGCGTCAGGAGTGGGCGGAACCCGTGACCATCGGCAATGATGTGTGGATAGGCGGCAATGTGACTATCCTTCCCGGCGTAACCATCGGTGACAACTGCACCATCGGAGCCGGATCGGTGGTGACACATGACATACCCTCCAACTCCGTGGCCGCCGGCAATCCTGCGAAGATTATCAGAGTGATTCCGCCTAAAGAATGAAAAAGTTAATATGAATTACGAAGGAATACTTTTAGGCGCGGGTGCATTCTTGTGCATCGGATTGTTTCACCCTATGGTGATTAAGGCGGAGTACTATTGGGGCGTGAAGTCCTGGTGGGCATTTCTGATACTTGGACTGTTGGCAGCAGTCGGATCGTTGTTTGTGGAGAATACGTACGTGTCAATCTTCTTAGGTATCTTTGCTTTCTCGGCTCTTTGGGGTATAGGTGAAGTGTTCCACCAAGAGAAACGCGTACTCAAAGGCTGGTTTCCCGAGAATCCGAAACGCCACGAATATTACGAGCAGAAGCGTAAAGAATCAGGAATCAAATAATACAATAGATATGCAAAAACTAATCATCTCTGCATTGGCGGTACTATCACTTACCGCGTGCCATCGGCAAGCGAAAGTGCCGGAAGATGCCGTGCGGACGCTATGCGAATATACGGTGGACACCTATCCGCAGGCTACGTTGCATGATGTGTATAAGACCTGCTATCAGGATTTCTTCGGAGCTGAACACCTCATGCAAGACACCGCTGCTGCACGGAAATACTTGCTGTATGAGTTGAATGAGTTAAGGAATGAAGGAGTGAATGAGTTAAGGAATGAAGGAGTGAATGAGTTA
>CAMKDV010000020.1 GCA_946411385.1 uncultured Bacteroidales bacterium | reverse complement strand
ACCCAGAACCTTCAGAACCGGAATCTGACACTCTATTCAATTGAGCTACGGGACCTATTTTTGGCGGCTTCTTGCAGGCGTTTGACGATGAGTCGCCGGCAGGCACGGCATTGGCCGTAGACGAACATCGCATAATGCGCAGGAACGAAATTGGCATACTTGCGGTTGTAGATGGTGTTGTGTATCGCCTTGTCGACAAACCTTGCCGTTCTGCCGCAGTTGGTGCAAACGACTATCATGCTGTTCTTCGCATCCACATGCCAACCATAGTGCTCCTGTTGCATTCCGCTCACACGGTCTATCTTATACAAAATTCGTGCCGAAACGAACAATCGCAAGCAATTATATAGCGTAGGAAGTGAAATATGCAATTTCGACACTTCGTTTTCGACCTGTTTAGTCGTGAAAGTAGGTGTCTTGACTTCGGTGAGCACTTGCAGAACCATCTCCCGCTCCGCCGTATGCCTCATGTGATTGTCGAGGATATAGGCGTTGAGAAGCTCAAGTGAACGATTATATTTTTCTTCGCTGGTCAAAAGAATTTACAATTTACAATTGACAAATGACAAATGGCAAATGACAAATTATTGACTATTATATTTGTTTCATATAGGCTCTGCGGCGTTTATGCTGCTTATGGGGGAACATCTCCCAGTTGGCAATATTGCGCGTGTTGGTCTCCATGATGGAGGTAGTCTCGACACGTTGTATGCCATACTTACGGAAATAAGGATGCTGGTCGGCAATGATGACGGCATTGACGCCCATGCCCTGATAATCGGGACGCACGCCGATGAGCAGCAGGTCAAAAGCATCCATCTGCTTGGCTTTCAGGGCACGCAGCAGTCTAATCCAACCGAAGGGGAACAAGCGTCCCTTGCACTTACGCAGCGCATGCGACACATCGGGCATACCTACGCCCACGCCGACAATCTCATCCTTGTCGTTGACAACGATGGTAACAAAATCGAAGTTGAGGAGCGAGAAATAGTGGTCGCGGTAGTAACATTTCTGCCGCTCGGTCATAGGCTGGAAATTATAGAGAGCCTGGTATGCCTCGTCGAGCATATCCATATATTTCAGGTCATACTTCTTGACCAGCTCTTTGGCGGAATGCACTTTGTCGACGCGCAGGTTATAGCGTTCGCGCACAAGCTTGTCGATACGGAGCACACGCTCGGGCGTCTCGCACTGCGCTTGCATCTGTATCTCTATCCAGTCGTTCTCCTTGGTCAGTCCGTACGCCTCCATGTGCTTCTGATAATAGGGATAGTTGTAGAGCGAAGCCATTGGACAAAGGTACTCAAAGCCCTCGATGAGCAGACCCTCATAATCCCAATCGGTAAAGCCTACCGGACCGTTCAGCTCGGTCATGCCTTTGCTCTTGCCCCATGCCGCTACGGCATCCAGCAGCGCACGGCTCACCTCCAGATCGTCGATAAAATCAATCCATCCGAAACGCACTTTCTTCACATTCCAACTCTTGTTCGCCTCGCGATTGATGATACCCGCCACACGGCCTACGATCTTGCCGTCGCGGTAGGCCAGATACTCGACCGACTCACATACATCGTACGAAGGATTCTTCTTACGATTGAAGGTATTCATCTCGTCAAGGATCAGACGCGGACAGAACTCCTTGCAATCCTTGTAGAGGTCGTTGTAGAACTTAACGAACTGATATAACTGCCATTTGGTTTTGACTTCCTGAATAACTATTGCCATAGTGCGATTCAAAAATTTCAGGGTTATACTTAGAGTTTCTTATTTCTTTGATTCGAGACTATCGTTGAGGTCGCGGCGGAAGAACAAGATGATAGCAAACACCGCCACGGTGATATACGAGTCAGCTACGTTGAACACAGGACGGAAGAAGAGCGTTTCACCCGCCGCATTGCGGATGAGGGGGAAATAGAGCATATCCACCACCCTGCCGTAGAACCACGGAGCGTAGCCGAACAGCTGACCGTAGAACACACAATCGATAATATTGCCGATAGCGCCCGCCGTGACGAGCACAATCATGGCGATGTACGACAGCCGCGCATGCTGTCTGACGGAGAGCAGATACATGTAATAGCCGAGCAAGCCCACCATCGCTATGCGGAAGAAGGTAAGCGCCCATTTGGGCATCCACTCCATGCCGAACGCCATGCCGTTGTTCTCGACAAAACACAGCTGGAAGAACGGCAGCACTTCAACTGACTCGCCCAAAGCAAAATGGGTACTGATATACAGCTTGAGCGCCTGATCAAGCACCACGAGTAACACGATGACCAGCGGGATAACCCATGCCAGATGTTTGTATACGGACGATTGCATATCAGCGTAGATCAAAAGCGGATTTGATAGTCTGTACCTTATCCAGTTTCTCCCAGGTGAAGAGTTCCACCTCGCGGGTGAAGGCCTTGCCGTCGGAATCGAGGAAAGTCTTGGTAACCACCTCGTTGGTTCGACCCATATGACCATAGCGGGCAGTCTCCTCATACATAGGCTGATCGAGCTTCAGGTCGCGGATGATAGCCGCGGGACGCAAGTCGAACAGGCGGTTGATCTTGCGGGCTATCTGTGCATCGCTCATCTTGACCTGCGCCGTGCCGTAGGTATTGACGTAGAAGCTGACAGGTTTAGCCACGCCTATGGCATAGCTGATCTGCACAAGCACTTCGCGCGCCACACCTGCCGCCACCATGTTCTTGGCTATATAGCGAGCGGCATAGGCAGCCGAACGGTCAACCTTCGAGGGGTCTTTGCCTGAAAAAGCTCCACCGCCGTGAGCGCCACGGCCGCCGTAGGTATCCACGATGATCTTGCGACCCGTCAAGCCCGTATCGCCATAAGGACCGCCTATGACGAAATTGCCCGTAGGATTGACCAGCAGCCGGCTGTCGGGGTTGGCCAGGAACGCTTCGAGCAAGGCGGTATAGCGTGCATCGCGTTTGGCCACGCGCGGCAGCAGGATGGCTATCACATCGCTCTTGATCATTTCGGGCGTAACCTTGCGTCCGTCGATGGTCTCGTCGTGCTGGGTGGAGAGGACGATGGTATGGATACGTACGGGACGGTTATGCTCGTCGTACTCCATCGTAACCTGGCTCTTGGCATCCGGACGAAGATAGAGCATCTCCTTACCTTCCTTGCGAATACGTGCCAGCGTGTAAACGAGCGTGTGCGCCAGGTCGAGCGTGAGAGGCATATAATTGTCGGTCTCGGACGAAGCGTAGCCGAACATCATTCCCTGGTCGCCTGCACCTTGCGCCATCTTCGAGCCACGGCTCACGCCCATGTTGATATCCGCACTCTGCTCGTGCAGGGCCTGCAGGATGCCGCAACTCTCTGCCTCGAACTTGTAGGCAGCCTTGGTATAGCCTATATCGTTGATCGTACGGCGGATGATAGCCGGCAGGTCTATATAGCTCCTGGCTGTCACTTCGCCCGCCACAACCACCTGACCGGTAGTTACCATCGTCTCGCATGCCACATGCGCATGCGGATCGAGGGCAAGAAAATTATCCAAAATGGCGTCGCTGATCTGGTCAGCGACTTTGTCGGGGTGTCCTTCTGACACCGATTCTGATGTAAATAAGTAGTTCATTGTCTTTTAGCATTTAATTAGGAGGGTTGCAAGCAAACAAATCCATCCCTCATGTTAATGTAATATTTTATATATAAGTTCCTTCCACAGATCTTCTTCCGTGGCTGAACCTGTACCTATACCTTTGCTCCGGGCATCCGTCTCGCGGAAGTAGGAGATGATGCGGAAGGTCTTGCCGGCAGAGAAGCGCTTTGCAGCCTGAGCATAGTTTCTTACCACGAACGGACTGATCTTCAGCGCAGCAGCCACGGCTCGTTCGTTCGTCTTGTCGGGCAGATAATGGAAGAGCATCAGGTTGGCAAAGAACGAGAACAGCACAGGCAGCTCTTTCTGTATCGGATGATCCTTCGACGAGGCGAAATAGCGGACTATCCTGTTCGCCTTCACCACATCGCCGTCGCGCAGAGCTTCTTGCAGCGCAAAATTGTTGAAGTCCTTGCTTATACCTACGTTGCGCTCCACCAGTTCGGCATCGATGATGTTCTTGCCCGGCGGCCGTCCGTCCACGAGTTTCTGCAGCGAGAGGACTATCTGCGAGAGGTTCGTTCCGAGGTGGTCAGCCAGTATCTGCGCCACTCTCGGATCGATCTTCACATCCTCGCCGGGCTGCTTCTTCTGCTGCCTGTTCCACTCCTCGATGTAACGCGTGATCCACCCTGCTACCTGATAGTCGCGCAGCGGTACGGATTGCATCTGGATCATGTTGGGCGAGTCTTTCAGGGCAGGAGGATTGGTCTTCTTGTACGCTATGAGCAGAATGCTCTGCGGCTGCGGAGCTGCCAGATAGGCGCTGAGCGCATCCCATTTGGTCAGCGTCTGTGCCTCACGGACTATCACCACTTTCATTCCGCCGAACATGGCAAAGCCACGTGCCTGCATCACCGCTTCCGCTATGCTGCCGTCGGGCAGATCCTTACCGTAGAGCGTCACCTGGTCGAAAGCCTTGGCTGCTTCGTCCAGGATATGATCCTCCACATATTCGGTCACGCGATCGATATAGTACGGCTCATCGCCATAGAGCAGGTACACGGGCTGGTACTGCCCCTGCCTGAGTTGCATCATCACCTGCTCGTATGTCTGCGCCGCTACTGCCATCAATACACAAATTTCTTTCCGTTGCTGATATATATCTGCCCCTTCTGCATGTGGCTGACCGGACGGCCAAGGATGTCGTATACAGCAGTCGTATCGTACTGTGCAGCGGTGGCATCTATCGCCGACGGATCGCTTGGTACGGTTATGCTCACGCCTGCCGAAGTGTTCGTAACGGTCAACCGGCCCATAGCGGCTTCGTAGGTCCAATTGCTTGTGCCGGTTACTTGCACATCTGTCGGGAAATTTCCCAGCGCATCGCGCAGGTATACGACAAAGCCCCGCTTGGTAGTATGCCTGTACGCCGGCCACATCGTCAAGTCAGTTGCAACAGTCACATTGTAGGTCGTCACCTGGCTGCAGAGAATCTCCACGGCTATCTCGGGGAAATCGATGAACGGATTGCGGTTGCCCTGATAGTCCTGACCGCCATCGTTACGAACCATCTCCGTCAGCGACGGCGGATCTTCCATGTGCCACTTGAGCAGTACCTCCACGCTCTCAAATACGCCGCTTGTGCCCAGCTTGTTGAGCAGCTGCGCATTGCCGTTGTACAGGTCGTTCTGGTAGTTGCCCACCTTGCCGTACACCAGGTAATCGTACAATATGACGCGTGCCGCATCACCGCGGTACGAACCGCGGTTGATTGTCTTGTAGGCCGTATTGTTGATTGCCACATCGGTAGGATCGTAGTAGTTGGGCGACTCTCCATAGGCGGTGTTGCCACGGTCGGAGTTGACTGCCGTGCTCGTCGGTCGCACGCTCTGCATGTCATGTCCCATGGATATGCTCTTGTCCGCGCCCTTCGACTGCGGCCAGGTATGCTCTCTGTTCCATGTGCTGCCGCCATCCCATTGGCCGTTGAGTTTGCAGCCATCGTAGTAGCCGATGATGTAACCGGGGTTGTTCAGGTCGCGGTCAACATTCACATAGGCGCTGCGCAGCGAGTTGTAGCTATAATTATAGCCGCTCGCCTCCAGCAGACAAGTGCCACCCATCAGCGTGTTCAGCACGCCAAACAGCTGGTCGCCACTGAGCGTGGCAAGCGCAGTAGGAGCACATGATCCGACATAGTAGTCGGCTTGCTCAGTCAGATAATCGTCGTAAGCAGCAAGGCCTTCGTCCGAACCGACATGTGCCTGCATATCTATCTGTTGCGCCCATACCGACGCTACGAGCAGAAGACTCGTAAAGATTAAAATCGTTTTTTTCATGGTATTATTTGCCTCGTATCAGGTTAATATCTCCCGACATCTGATAGATGCCTATCATCTCATCCGTCTTGAGTTGTGCGCGCCTGTAAGCGGCTTTGGTCCGGTAGCCCTGGTTGGGGTTGGCATCCGAGCCACGCGCACGAATCACATAGAAGTACGCTCCTTCTGCCGCCGGACGGCCGTTGATCGTTCCGTCCCAGCCTTTCGAAGGGTCGGTCCATTCGTATACCAGTCTGCCCCAACGGTTATATACCCAGCAATGGAACTCCACGATCGATCGGTATTGCACCCTGAACTCATCGTTCAGTCCGTCGCCGTTGGGCGTGAATACGTTGGGCACGCGCAGGTCGGAGGCGGAGATGTTCACGGTGATCTCGGTAGAGTCTTTCGTGCAGGTCTCGCACGGACAATCGGTACCGGTCACGCTGCAGATCACGCGATACGACGACGGATCGCTGAACACCTCGAACAGGTTCTCGTCGTTGCGCGTGTACATCAGCGTGGAGCCTTTGTATACATGCCATGTGAAGAACGTGGCAGCCGGTGTAGGATTGCTGCTGAACTGTATGCGCAGTTCTGCCGAACCTGACAGGACGGTCTCCTCCGTCGGACGTTCCAGCTCGTTGGTCAGTTCGCCTGCCTGTCCGCGCACCTCGGTGCGGCTCACTACGTGCGAGCTAACGGCTATCGGGTTGTCCAGACGCACGCTTACCGAGTCGGTCTCCCTGCCAAGAAGTAGAGCGATGTTGTCCGCCGCAAGCGTGATATCAGTAGCCTGGTACAATGGCGGCAGCGTGAACGACGTGCGCGGGAAAGATTCGGTCAACACGGCAGCCGAGTCCTGCCAATGCATGTCGGCTTCGTTCCATGCCAAGGCGGTATAGCTGATGGTACAGGTGCGCGGCACGACGCGCGTCAGGCCGTTAGGCAGGGTGTATGCCATCTCAGCCGGCAGCGTGCCGCTGAGTGTCAGACGCGTATCCTCGCAGTACGGCGTGACAGCCAGCTGCCAGTCCGACGCTGTAAAGGCATAGTTGGCATAGGAGAATACGTAGAAATACTCCTTCTCGCCATCCTCTATCGTGTAGTACCCGCCATCATCGGGCGCAAACAGCTCGTCTGCACCCGACTGGTAGACCTGGTCGTTCTCTGCTGTGTACCACGTAGTGGCTCCGCCGGGATGCTGCATGCTGATGTCGCCGGCAAAGACATAGATGGTATCGCCATTGTTGTCGATGAAGGTATAATCCACATCTGGCGTACCCATAGGACGCACGTGCAATGCCCACATCGGCAGTGCACACACCATCAACACTATCAGCCCTAAACTCCTACGCATCATTTGTTTACTTGAAAGCGCGTATTGCCGTTCTCGATGAAGTCGACAATCTGCCGTGCTGCAGCTATACCTGCGTTCGTGTTGGCCTCGGTGGTCTGCGCGCCCATCTTCTTCGGCGTAGCGAAATAGCGTCCGGGGAACAGCGAGCGGAACTTCATATCGGCGTCGGGCATGATATCCGTCACGTACTTGATGTCCTGACGCTCCTGCATCAGCGCTATCAGTTCGTCCTCGTTGATCACCTCTTTGCGCGCAGTATTGACCAGGATGGCGCCCTTAGGCATCATGCCTACCAGCGCACGGTTGATGCTCTGCCTGGTCTCGGCGGTAGCGGGTATATGCAGGCTGACGATGTCGCAGTTGCGGTACAGGTCTTCAGCCGAATGTACGGGCGTGACGGCAGCAGCTATCATCGCCTCGTCGGGGCAGTAGGCGTCGTACGCCAGCACATCCATACCAAAGCCTTGTGCGATGCGTGCCACGTTTCTGCCTACGTTGCCGAAGGCATGTATACCTATCTTCTTGCCTTTCAGCTCACTTCCGCTCGTGCCGTTGTAGAAGTTACGCACGGCATACACCATCAGTCCCAGAGCCAGTTCGGCTACGGCGTTGGCGTTCTGTCCGGGCGTATTCATCGCCACCACCTTGTGGGCGGTAGCTGCCTCCAGGTCAATGTTGTCGTAACCTGCTCCTGCACGCACCACGATCTTCAGCTGCTTGGCAGCCTCCAGCACCTCGGCATCCACTTTGTCCGAGCGGATGATCAGTGCATCCGCATCCGCCACTGCCTCCAGCAGCTGTGACTTGTCGGTATATTTCTCCAGCAGCACCAGTTCGTAGCCGGCTGCGTCCGTTACCTCTTTTATGCCTTTCACCGCTACCGCAGCAAAAGGTTTTTCTGTTGCCAAAAGGACCTTCATGTTAGTGCAGTTTTTCGTATTCTTTTATACAGTTTACTAAGGCTTGCACGCCTTCCACATCCATCGCATTGTAGCAGCTCGCCCGGAAGCCTCCTACCAGACGATGCCCCTTGATGCCTACCATGCCGCGCTCGGTAGCGAACTTGAAGAAATCGTCCTGCAGGTCTTCATACCCGGGTTTGAGCACGAAGCAGATGTTCATCCGGCTGCGGTCTTCCTTGGCCATGATCGTCGGCGTGAACAGCTTGCTGTGGTCCAGGCAGTCGTACAGCAGTTCGGCTTTCGCCTTGTTGCGCGCCTCTATCCATTTCACGCCGCCGTTGGCTTTCAGCCAGCGCAGCGTGAGCAGCGCCGTATAGATAGGCAGTACCGGAGGCGTGTTGAACATCGATCCGCCGTCGATATGCGTCTGGTAGTTCAGCATCGTGGGTATATAGCGGCTTACGCGACCCAGGCAGCTCTCCTTGATGATCACGAACGTCACACCGGCAGGAGCCAGGTTCTTCTGTGCACCACCGTAGATGATGTCATACTGGCTGACATCTACCGGACGGCTCAGTATGTCCGACGACATGTCGGCTATCAACGGCACCTCACCTTTCTTCGCATAGATCTCTGCGAGCTTGGCATCGCTGATCTCCGTACCGAAAATGGTGTTGTTCGTCGTGATGTGGAAGTAGTCGGCATCCTGCGGGATGTCATACTCGTTGGGGATCGAGTTGGTGCTCGCTGCCACTTCGATCACCTCGCCGAAACCTTTGGCTTCCTTGATGGCTTTCTTGCTCCATACGCCCGTGTTCAGGTATGCAGCCTTGGTTGCCAGCATGTTATACGGCACCATGCAGAACTGCAGGCTGGCGCCACCGCCCAAAAACAGCACACGATAACCTTCGGGTACGCCCAGCAGCTCTTTGAACAAAGCTTCTGCTTCGTCCACTACCGGCTGGAAATACTTGGCGCGGTGACTGATCTCCAGCACCGACAATCCTTGACCTTCAAAATCCAAGACTGCCTCTGCCGTCTTCTTTATCACTTCGTCGGGCAGGATACTTGGGCCCGCATTGAAATTATATTTTTTCATTCTATACTGATTTTTTTGATGTTTTCCATTTGTTTACAGCCTTTCCGTCTCACACGAACGCATACTCCGTCACCTGCCTGTATAGTTGTCCCGGCCGCAGGATGGGCGAGGGGAAGTTCTCGTGGTTGACGGCATCGGGTATATTCTGCGCCTCCAGGCATACGGCATGCTGGATGTCGTACATCTTTCCGCTCTTGCCCTCATGCTGCTCCACATAGTTGCCCGTATATACCTGCAATGCAGGCGATGTGGTGCGCACTTCCATCGTGCGTCCGTCAGCGCTCAGTACTGCCACCTTTCGTAGCGACGGGTCTTTCTTGTTCTGCTCGCGCTCTTCGTCCGTGGCGGGGCGCAGTACCCAGTTGTTGTCTATGCCCCTGCCCGGTGCAAAGAACGGATCGTTGATGCGGTCGCCTATGCGTACCGGCTCACGAAAATCCATCGGCGTACCTTCCACCGGCAGCACTTCGCCCGTAGGGCATGCTGTCTCGTCAAACGGCGTGTACTCGTCCGACAGCACTTGCAGCACATGGTCATCCACTCTTCCGCTACCCTCACCTGCCAGGTTGAAATAGGCATGGTTCGTGAATCCGCATAAGGTGGGCTTGTCCGTCGTAGCCTCGTAGGTGATGCGCAGCGCGTTGTCGCGCGTCACGGCATAGGTTACGGTCACGTCCATCGTGCCCGGAAAACCTTCCTCGCCATCCATCGCGCGGTAGTGCATCGTCACGGAGTATGGCGTCTGACCGGTCACCTCCCACACTTTCTCGTTGAAGCCCGATACGCCGCCGTGCAAGCAGTTGTTGCCGTTGTTGTGCGGCAGCTCGTAGGTCTGGCCGTCCAGCGTGAAGCGGCCGTCCTTGATGCGGTTGGCCATACGGCCTATCACGGCGTTGAAGTAGGTCTCCTGCGTCAGCCACTCGCCCAGCGTATTGAAGCCCAGCACCACATCGGCAGGTACGCCCTGCTTGTTCCTTGCGATCAGCGCCACGATCTTGGCGCCGTAGTTCGTCACTTTCGCTACCAGGCCCGACGAGCTTCGAAGCGTGTACAGCCCTACACGTGCCTGACGCTTCTTACCGCCCTGCACCACCGGGATGATGGTGTTGAATGTTTGTTCGTTCATGTCTGTTTGTTTTTGTATCAGCCAAACTTGGCTGATCCGTTATTCGAGCCTTCTGGCGCCGTCGCTGATCTCTGCTACGTAGAACTCCGGCTTGATACCCGTGATGCGCTCGTAGTTCTCGCCTACCTGCTTCTTGAATAGCTCGATAGCCTCATCCTTCACGAGCGAAACTGTGCATCCGCCAAAGCCGCCGCCTGTCATACGACTGCCCAGCACGCCCGGCACTTTCCATGCCTCTTCAGCCATGGTGTCAAGCTGCAAGCCGGTCACCTCATAGTCGTCACGCAAGCTCACGTGGCTCGCGTTCATCAGTTGGCCGAACTTCTCTATATCACCGGCTTTCAATGCTTTCACGGCATCGGCTGTACGCTGCACCTCACCCACCACGTGGCGAGCACGCTTGTGGGCTATCGGGTCGGTGATGGCGCCCTCTATCTGCTTGAACTCGGCTTCCGTCAGTTCCGCCAGGTTCTTCAGCTCGGGTTTCACCTTACGCAGTTGCGTCAACGCCAGCTGGCATTGTGCCACGCGGTCGTTATACGCGCCGGAGTCCAGATGGTGCGGCGAGTGCGTGTTGGCTATCACCACCTTGATGCCGTCCAGCTTCACAGGCACATGCTCAAACTCAAGCGTGTCGCAGTTCAGGTGGATAGCATGATCCTTCTTGCCCCACGACGAAGCGAATTGGTCCATGATGCCGCAGTTCACGCCGGCAAACTCATGCTCGGCCAGCTGACCTATCTTGGCGAAATCCGTATGGTTGTAGTTGAGCTTCAGATAGTCGTTCGCTGCAAAGGCTGCCACCACTTCCAAAGCCGCACTGCTGCTCAATCCCGCACCCGCAGGTACGTTACCCCATATCAGCACGTCCAAGCCCTGGTCAAACTTATGTCCCTGACGCACGTACCATGCAAAGCAGCCCATCGGGTAGTTCACCCATGATTTGCCGGGCAGCGGCTCCGTCATCTTGTCTACCGGCACTTCTACCACCTCCGGCATGTTCAGCGATTTCCACCGCATCGTCTGCGTGCCGTTAGGTGCCAGCAGCAGATACGTGCCGAACGATAATGCACACGGGAACACGCTACCGCCGTTATAGTCGGTATGCTCGCCTATCAGGTTCACTCTGCCCGGCGAGAAATATACCGCCGTAGCTTCTTTGCCGTACGCCTGAGCGAAGGCTTGTTTCATCTCTTTTATTTCCATGATGTATGTTGATTTTATGGGTTAACAACCGAATTGGCTACAAAGTTACTAAAAATTTTTGACTTTTGCAAATATTTTGCACGAAAATTTGCAATTGTCATTTTTTTTTCGTACATTTGCAGTCAAATACCAAAAATATCGTATTATCATGGCATCATCTTTGTCACATCTGCGCCGTTTTGCTCTGCTCGTTTGCGGAGTGTTTGGCAGTGCCCTTCTGTCGGCACAGGCTCTTTCCGTCGATTCCGTTCCCTCGGATAGTATCGACGGTTTTCGTTTCACCACGATCGACAGCATCGCCATCACGCCTGTCAAAGATCAGAACCGTTCCTCCACCTGCTGGGCATTCTCCACGATCGGCTTTCTTGAGAGCGAACTGCTGCGTATGGGCAAGGGCGAGTATGATCTGAGCGAGATGTTCGTCGTCAGCAAGACGATGATGGACCGTGCCACCTACTTTGTACGCATGTACGGCGATGGCAGCAGTTTTGCCCCCGGCGGCAGTGCCTATGATGTCATCTATTGCATGTCGCACTACGGTCTGGTGCCGCAACAGGTCATGCCCGGTATCCGCTACGGCGCTGCCAAGGGCGATACCCTGCCCGTTCATGCCGAGCTGGATGCTGTAGCCGGAGGCTATCTCAAAGCCCTGACAAGCGGCAAGCTCAAAAAGCTCACGCCCGTGTGGAAAGAAGGGCTGCAAGCCATCTACGATACCTATCTCGGCCCGTGCCCCGAGTCGTTCGTTTATAACGGCAAGACCTATACGCCGCTCTCCTTCGTCGAGATGCTCGGGCTTAACGAGGATAACTACGTCAGCATCACCAGCTATACCCACCATCCGTTCTATCAGCGCTTTGCGCTCGAGGTGCCGGATAACTGGCGCATGGATCAGATGTACAACGTGCCCCTCGACGAGATGATGGCTGTCATCGACAATGCTCTGGCGCACGGCTACACCCTGGCATGGGGAGCCGATGTCAGCGAGGATGGTTTCACGCGCAAAGGTATAGGCGTCATGCCCGATGCCGACAACGGCGCCGAGATCACCGGCTCCGACATGGCTCACTGGCTCGGCCTCAAAGCCGACGAGCGCAAGGATGAGCTCACCAAGCGTCCGCTGCCCGAAGTGGTCGTCACCCAACAGATGCGCCAGGATGCCTACGATCGCTGGGAGACCACCGACGACCATGGCATGCAGATCTTCGGCATAGCGCACGATCAGAATGGCAAGAAGTATTACATGGTCAAGAATTCCTGGGGCACAGCCCGCTCCGATTATAAGGGTATTTGGTATGTCTCCGAAGCCTTCATGCGCTACAAGACCAACGACGTCCTTGTCCACAAGGACGCCCTCCCCAAACCCCTCCGCAAAAAACTCAACATCAAATAAATTGTAAATTGTAAATATTGTCAATCGTCAATCAATTGTCAATTGTCAATTGTAAATTGTAAATTGTTAAATTGTAAATTGTTACATGCGTTCCTCTATTGCCGGTTGGATTGTCGTAGCCTTTGCGCTATCGTTTGTGGTGCTATCCGTATGGTTCACCCATCACCTCACTTCCCGCTTCGCTTCGGTGGAGAAGGAGCGCATGGAGGTATGGGCGGAAGCTACGCGCCAACTGGTGATGGCTGACGATAATACCGATATCTCTTTCTATTCGTCCATCATCGCTGCCAACACCACTATCCCCGTCTACATGACCAATGCCGATTACGAAGTTATCCTCACGCGTAATGTCAAAGCGCCTGCCGAGCATCCCGAAGCTTTCTATGCCAAGCGTATTGCCCGGTTGCGCGAGACGCAGACGCCCATCGAGGTCAATATCTCGCCCGGCGTGAAGCAGTATATCTTCTACGAGCAATCCGACCTGCTCCGCCAACTGCGGCTCTTCCCGGTCGTACAGATGCTCGTGCTCATTGCGTTTGCAGCGCTGCTGGTCACGTATATCATCACCTCCTACCGCAACGAGCAGAACCGCGTATGGGTAGGTCTTACCAAGGAGACCGCTCACCAGCTGGGCACGCCCATCTCCTCGCTCAACGGATGGCTCGAGCTGCTCAAAGCCAAGTATCCCGACGAGGCTATCTTGCCCGATGTCGAGACCGACATACGCCGGCTGCAATTGGTGGCGGAGCGCTTCTCCAAGATCGGCAGCCGTCCCGCTTTGCAGACGGTGGACATGAGCTGCGTATTAGATGAGTCGTTCGCTTACATGCGCTCGCGCGTATCCAATAAGGTGGATATGCAGCTCATTATCGATCCTTCACTCCCCACAGCGGACTGTCAATCGTCAATCGTCAATCGTCAATCGTATTTGACGCAAGCCGATGCCCCGCTGATCAAATGGGTCATTGAGAATCTCATCAAGAATGCCGTCGATGCCATGAACGGCCAAGGCAACATCACCTTGCATCTCTTCGAGCGGGGCGACAGGATGGTGCTGGATGTGACCGATACGGGCAAAGGCATCGGCCGCCAACATCTGCGGCAAATCTTCCGCCCGGGCTTCACCACCAAGCAGCGTGGCTGGGGATTAGGTCTGAGCCTGTGCAAACGCATCGTTGAGGACTACCACCGCGGCAAGATCTTCGTCCTCCGCTCCACCCTCGGCGAAGGCACCACCTTCCGCCTCATCCTCCGGAAAGCGTGATATATCATATCCCGTCTGCAGTCTTATCACGTCGAAAAGTCATCAAAAATCAGAGATTTCGACACTCTTACTTGCATATTTCGGAAAAAAAGTTACCTTTGCAGCCAAAAGTCGTTCGAAAAAGTGTAGCAATCCGCCAAAAAGTCGTTCGAAAAAGTGTAACAAACGAGGAAAAACGCCTGGCATTACCCCAATTCTTGAAAACGAAATGCCCCAAAAATTACAAATGAAATGCAAGAATTATTAAAAAATCAACGAACTATACATTCAGGGCTGCAACCGTCAATGTTGCAGCCCTGAGTGGTATTTATTTACTTGTTTTCTATGCACTCCGCTTGCACAACCATCCGCCGCCGGAATATGTAGCTGGCATAGGCCGCAGCCAGCAGCAGCAAGAACCATGTACCTTCGCCAACGGGGAACGGGTCTTCAGGATCCTCAGGTGGTGTGTCTTCATCCTCTGTTGCACCTCCACCGCCTATGTCTTTGCGGGGCTTGATGCTGAGGAACAGGGGTTTGCCGGTACTTACGCCTGTAGAGAAAGCTGTGCTTCCCATACCTGATGAGTCATCCGCATAGAGCATCGTGGAGGTGGTGTGGAACTGATATTGTCGGTCGGTTTGCCCGAAAGTGGTGCATCCGGCTACGGAGTTTACTTTCGAGTACTGAGCACCGGCAGGCAAGGCGGTCAGCATCACTACGATTGCAATCAATAAATATCTTAATGCTTTCATAATCTCTAATTCTTTAATCATTAAACGTTAAACATTAAACATCATTTATTGATTTCATACACCCGTTTGCCGGTTGAATCGTAAATCACTCCATTGTGCAGCACATACACTTTGTCGTGCCAGATGAACTTCACGGCAGCTGTTCCGTCTTTATCAGCTCCGGATATATCCACTTCGGTGGGCACTTGCCGCTCGCCGACAATAGCATTTATCGCAAAGCGGTTGCCAATAGTGCCCTCCGTAGTGCTGGTAAACGTATAATCATCGTAGATGAGGTTGGTTGTAGTGCCTGTCAGATAGTCGATGAGGTACAAGCCTTCGAGCTGATCCACGGTGCTGCTGTTCTTGAGCGAATACGTATATTCGCCTGGAGCAGGCAGGTTGATTGTTACGGGAATCAGTTCGCGCGCCAACTGCTCATTGATAGCGAGGTAAGCATAGTCCATATCGGTGTAGCGCATCCACGTCTTTACGATGTTCGCCTCACCAATCATCTTTGACAGGTCGGCATTGATCTCGTAGTTAGCCGTATAGTCTGCACCAATTATCAGACCCATCTGGTCTTTACCGTTCTCGCCGCTCAGACGTATATATGCCTCTTGCTCAGATATGGCTTCCTGTTCAGACTCCTTTCTTATTGGCGCAGAGGGTATATTAATATTGCCATTGCTGAAAGTCAGCGTGCAATTTGATTCTACCTGCACAAGGAATCCGCTGGAAGGCTTGAGTTGTGCCTCGGTAATAATCTCTTGGCTATAACCCTTGAAATCCGTATCAGGTATCGTAGCATACTTGACGCTACCACCATTCTCTCCCAGCAGTTTGCCGGCTATGCCGTTATTTTCATCTTCATCGTTGAACACACCCATATACGGGTTAGCAATATAGTTCCATCCTTTGGCGTACCACGGTGTATTATCGTTGCCATAAGCTGTTACTGCCACCTGATCTTTGTGCGTCGTAGATACACTACCCTGCTCGCCCAATGCAGTCCAACTATTGGAAGGAATAGTCAGCGGCATGCGGATGATTGAGAATGCCTTACCTGACGGACGTTTTGCGGAGATTACATAGCCTTGTGACGGCTTCAACGTTGTAGGTACATCAGTGTTTCCCGTCTTTCCATAGTCTTTCCAACTCGTGCCGTTGTTTGTTCCGGCAGCACGACCTGCGCCGTCGTAGTAGCGCAAACGGATATTACTATTATACCCTACAGTTGGCGAGACTGTGCAGTAGCGATAGCGGATGTTTGCCAATGTTACTTCCCATGGCACTGCTATCGGGTAATACTGATCGTAATCGATATACCAGTCGGCATACGTATGGTTGGCTTCTGTCGTCAGATTGGCGGTAGTAGCTATATACAACCGAGCGACGTCGTATGTTTTTTCGCCGGCACGACTCCAACCGTTACGTAATACGAGGGTATCTACATCCAAAGTACCTGATGTTACCTTCACCGTCGCACCTTGGTAAATCTCCAGTTGCTTGATGGTCACATCATTGCTTAAAAAATCACCCGCATTGGCAGTCAGTGTCACTCTCGGTAGTACATGTACTTCGGTCTCCCATTGGACATCGCCAGACATTAGGGTCTTCATAACGCCATTATCCGCAATGATTTTCGGCACAATAATATTGCTTACGGCAACTTTCACATCGCTGCTGTTGTACCACTCTAACATCAGCATCGCTCCGTTGCTTGCTGCGGCCGAAAAATCTATCACATGTTCTTCGTCATCGAAATTTAAGGTATAATTATATATGGAAGTATTATTCTTTGCATCACCGGCTTTCGTTTGCGTGAGTGTTTTCTTCACACTTTGAGTGCCGTTTAATATGGCTTTAACTTTCGTTGCTCCAATTGTCGATGCATCTACTTCTACGACACCACCATATTTAGCCCACTCCACGATGTATGCCTCTGTAAATACCACATCACTCGCTGGAATCAGTCGCAACTCTTCCACGCCACTCGCAAACAATCCCCAATCAGGTTTACCAGCGTTGTCTCGCAAACTCAACGAGCTGGTGTTGTTGTGATTATAAATAGTATATTTCGCATCTTGTGGATTGGTAATACTTGTATTGGTCTGAACCAATTTCCACCACCATCCACCTGATGGCAAATCGCTTGTTGCTTGGCTATTACCGCTCCTTCCTATTTCATTCGAACCTGAAGCTTTTCCGAATAACGGAGCGTGCCCTTTCTCGTGATCTGCATCATCCGCCCAAAGAGGTGTCATGACAAGTCGGATATATTGTCCTTTACCTCCGGAGATATTTGAAGCTGTAGGACTTTCTAACCCGTATATATTACTTGTTGCAGTATAAGCAACGCTCGGATTATTAAAATCATTCACAGCTATCTCTACCGGTTTCGGATTAGTGGTCGAAGTCATATTTGCAGGCATTGCATACCACTTATTATCTTTCTTAGCCGCAATCACAAACCCTGCAGGAAGGTGACGACCGATGATGGTCTTGGTATCCAATGTTACGTTGGCAGACAGTGTGCCTCCGACACTTGCTGTCAGACTCGTAGATTTGTCTATTCCATCACTCGTATCACCTGCACCCGGTGTGTAATAGATATAGAAATCGGTGTCAATAGTTCCGTCAATTTCTGTACTAATTGAACCTCCCGTTTCTGTCAAGCATGAAAATTTAGTATTCAATGCATCAGTTCCGAAGTCGAAGCTTACAGTCTGACTGCCACTCACTCCGCAACCCGATATATGGAACGCCTCTTGCGAGCGCACTTTCTTCTCGGCAGTGGATGTGATGAACACAATATTGCCGGTTGGACCTTCCAGCGTCAATCCTGTAGATGCGCAACACGTGGTCATGAAATTGCTGAGATTTGGAAATATTTTATAGAGTTTCGGTTTAGTTCCACTTGAATACGAACCGAAACGGTCACCATTATTCCACCTTATATAATAACCCGTTGCATGCGTAATATCATCATATGCTATAGCATCGTTCTCTGTGGCAGACGTTTCCAAAAGATGATATTTTTCGCTGACTCCGCCAGCATTATCTGTGAGATAATCTAGTGTCGCTACACCCTGTATAGCATATTTGCTTGTGCTGGAGTTGTAAGTCACTTTAAAGATTTCCCCTAAATCATCAGTAGCTATAACACCATCACTTGGAGTTACTTCGGAATATCCATACCGTCCCTCCATCACATCACTTCGCAGTGCATAAGTTTTATCATCTTGAGTAGCCGTAATAAGATAATAACCATCCCAATCCGCGCCACTCCATCCGCTAGTGTTAGTACTTGTCAACTCCGTAAAATAATAGTCAGTATCTGTATCACCATATGCTCTGACCGTTCCAAAATAGAAGTTGCCGGAATTACTCCCATAAGAAATTTTCACATTAGTGGTGGTATTAGGTACAGGAATAATATATGAATTTTCTGCTTTAACTGCCGAATCTTCCCAGTCCAAATCAGAATAAGTTGAACCGTTATTAGTAGAGTATGTAGCACTAAAATCACCATATTGAGATCCGCGAGCAAAGAATACAATTGTACCTCCGTCGTAACTGCTGAAGTCCAAGCCAGATATGGTTATTACTGGGTAACCACTAATAGAATTATTGCTATATCCATATACACCTGTTGAAGAAGTCAACGAAACATTAGAAATTGTGAGTGTAACATCATTCAGGGTATTTCCACTTGCATCTTTTGCTTTTACTGCAGTGCCTGCTGTTAATGACTGTTTATCCCATTTGGCGATTAGTGTCGATGAGATGTCAGATACTGCTGAGCCTTCCGCCCATACTGCATGGTACACAATTTCACTTGGATCACCTGCCGCAACCGTTGCCAATGCCCCGGCATATACCGTATTGGCACCGGTCAGAGCATCAACAGTTGCTTTGTCTGCAATCTTCCCAGGCCAGCCGTTCTTCGTCCAACCATAGAACGTGGTGCTTTCGTCGTCGCATGCGTCTTCCGCCAAAAGTCTTGTCGGTATAACAGGACTTTCTCCTACGTACACTTTTTGTTTCCACTTATTGATTGCGTCGTATGTACTGGCGACACCACCATCATCAAACAACTTCTCCCGATTGTTCATGAACACTACGGTCTTGTATGCGGCCTCGTTAAATGAAGCACTAACGGTCACATTCTCGTCCGGCATAGTAAACTGGTTATCGGCCACATCTACTGTACCACCTCCTGCTTTCGTTACAGTCCAACTGCCAAATGAATAGTGAGATGCAGCATGTGGGGTTAGTGTTATTATTGCTCCAACACAGGCAGAAGAATTGTCTGCCTCGAATGTACCCCCAGTCACACTACCGCTGCCGTCCAAAGTTATAGTGCGCAAGGTGTTAACCGTAATAGCCTGAGTGGTACTTTTAGCACTATACGTGATACTTACTGATGTGTTTGATGCTATCAGAGCAGTACTCGTTAATGGTGAAAATGTAAAACTTGCCGAATTCCCGGCATAAGATATATCTGCCGTTGTTGAGTTGGAATATGTAGCCGTTATTACTAACCCCGTCGGGTCAAAATATTCTCCAGCGCAATAGGTTGTTTTCGTCGGGGCTGTCTTTACTGCAATGCTGCTGACGCTAATGGGCGTAAAACTGCTACCGCCGCTCCAATTACTTTTGGCATCAGGACCATAACCGCGTACCCAATAATAGTATGGTGTACCTGCTGTCAAGCCGGATACGGATTTGGAAGTGGAAGTTGTACTTGTTGTGGCAGAGGTGCCCGATGTCGGTGTCGTTGATGATGTACTATAATATATCTCATAGCCGTAGCCGGAACCAAAAGACGTATATGTCGCAGTATTCCCGTCTGTTATAGTAAATGTCGCTCCGTCTGAAGTTATAGAACCGGCACTAATGCTTACCGTCGGGCAGGTCGTTGTAAAGTAAGACGGACTACTGCTCGGGAACCAGTCGCTGGTTGAACCGCTACCGCAATCAGTTCGCGCCCAATAATAATACTTTGTTCCGTAGTTTAGGTCATTGATTGTTTTCGCTTTTCCTCCGCTTACACTATATGATGCTGTTTTTGTAGCAGGTGTACTGCTTGTACTACAGAAGAAATCATATTTGTTAACATCGTTAGCATCTGTAACTGTCAGTGTTGCCCCTCTGTTTCCCACAGAACTACTCGCCACCGCTGTCGGAGCAGCACAAGCCGATTTCTTCGACCATGTAACATTTAGTGTTGTAGTACTTGTTGCGCTTAATGCTGTTCCTGCTGCTTTAAGATTATATAAAATAAAATACGAGACGCTCTGATCTGAGTTACTCCATGTTAACGTGGTTTGTCCTGAACTAGACGGAGAGGCAGTAGTGGCTGTTCCGGAAGGAGCAGTAGTATTTGGATTGTCATAAGCACTTGAACCAAAATATACAAGAGAACGGCCTTCTGTAGAACCATCCAAGCCCGGTGTTCCCGAACCAGTTACGCTAACTGTAAGAGATACAGATGATATGTAATATCCGGATTTCGTAGTTGTATTACGGCAACTGAAGTTTGCTGCCCCAGATTGGTTGCCGCGCACCTGACCAGTAGATCCATTAAATACCTGCATGGCGTAGGTTACACTAGTGGCATTAGTAGAATTTGCCACAGCTGTATAGTCTGTTCCGGCTGCACTATATGAACTAGTTGTATAACTCGCGAAGCCTTTAGCATACATTTTATCAATAAGAGTACTTGCATCACCTGCTGATTCTGTTATTTGAAGCGCTGTCATTTGTGCCGTTGCAGTATTGTTTTCACTGACACAAATTTGCACCTGCTTAACACTCTCTGAAGAGATATCAATAACTGCTTTTGCGGAACTTGAGTAAGAATCACTTCCAAATGTAGTTTTACCATCGGAACTTTTTATAGTAACTGTACCAGCTCCAGCACTAAATGTAACGGTGATTGTCCCGATATTAGAAGCAAAAGTAGGAGTGGTAATAACACATGTGCTTGTATTCTTTTTAATCTGGTGATATGCCTGCGTTGTGTTACTACGATATATTCCTGTAAATGACCAAGTTACGCCAGTCGACGGAGTGTAGGTTTTCGTATCAGCATATCCTGATGTAGGCCATCCGTTAAAGGTTGTAAATTTACAAAGATCCGCTCCCCACACATTTCCGCTGCCGATAATGAGGAATAATGCGAGGAAAGCCACGAGTTTTACGGGCAAAACACGAAGATACTTCTGTTTCCAATTCGATAAACAAGTAAACAAATTTGTCATACTATTTGGGTTTAATGATTTCTATTTTATTGTGTTTCGTTGTCTCGCAACTATGTTGCTCGAACGATTACTATCTATTGCACAACTATTTAGCACATAACATAGATAACTAACATAGTCTGTAGCGGCAGGGATTTCAAAATCACGGGATAATATATATAAATATATATTATATGTATGGGTAGGATACGTGATTGGTCCGATGAGCCTCTGATAAGCCCCTGATGCGCGTTCGGTTTTTAGTCCAAAATATCCAAAAATAATCCCAAAATCCAAGTATCTCCTATAATTTAACAAAAACCTATAAAACCCCTCAGCCGTTTGTTGCCCTTACGGGCTTGTGTCTTACCCGTATAAGTCCCTCATTCAAGTCAGCTTGACGAGATACCTATACGTTCAAGCCACACTCTGCGAGTAACAAACGCCTTCGGAAATAAACCCCAAAAACCGCAATGCATTTAGTTATCTACATTATGTCAATGGTCTCAACAAACGACACCAAAATATTGAAATGACTGATACGAATAAAAACAATCTGACACAGAACAATCGTTCCATGTCAGACTGATATGATGTGTATTGTTATGGAGTTATCCTTGCATATTCATTCCAAGCAAGAGTAAGCGAAAATCATTGTAAGAAAGAATTGTTGTCCCATTATATTTGCCCAGAACCAGCAAATCTTTGTCGCCCGTAACAATATAATCGGCTGGAATAGCCTGAGCCATAGCCAACAGATAAACGTCTTTTGCATCACGAACTATAGAGTCTGCCGAAGGGTAATCTTCAACAGGAAGACACTTCTCGCGCATAAGTGACCACATAGCCTCTATTGATTGGTCGAAGATATGCTGACGGATCTTTGGACGCGCCAAAACGGATGTAAGCTCCGCAATCAACTGCTGAGACACATAGACGTGGATGTTCTCGTTGGAGAACAAGTCAGCAACTGTGTGTAATTGCTTGCCAAACAGGAATGAAACCCAAATATTGGTATCAAGTATTACGTTCATTTTCCGTATCGAACTGCGTTAACTTCCTCTTGGATTTCCTGTTCTGTAAGGGCATCCGCATTGTTCTTGCGGCAGGCTTCGATGAAACGGTCGATGATATTGGAGCGTTTCTCTATCCTCCACCCCATTCTGTTTGCAAACTGCATAACCAAAGCTACATCGGCTGATGGCATGCGGAGTACTACATCTTCCATAAGTGTGCGGTTTTAACAAATTCAGTACAAAAGTACAAAAATATTTTGAAATATGCAAGAATTTTGTCAAAAAAATGCATGCACGCTTAACACATATCAGTCATTCAACATGTCAATGTTCGTTTCTCACCTTGTTTTGAGTGCCGGGAGGGGCACTGTGATTTTTTGCATGGCAATATTGGCAATATTGACAATTTGCCACACAAAAAACGGTAACTCCGTTCAATAGTGGAATTACCGTTTAGTTTGCGCGCTTAGGCGCTATAAATATGCGTAGCAGTTATTATCTTATCGTCCGATACATTCTGAGTGTATCTAATCTCATATTCAGATATTCCGATGCCCAGAATCGACATCTGTCATAAAAGCCTACTGCTGAATACTCTTTAGTACATAAGGCATCGACTGACAAAAACAACGGATGATTATAAAACTCATCATTTTTGAAAGTTTCAATTTTCTCTATAATCTTGCTTCCGATATGCCTCTTCTGATAGTCTCTACTTACTGCCAGATAGTTAATTTCTATACTGGGGAAAAGACCTCCATCCCAATATTCTTTCAAATCTTCTCTTTCCTCTATATCAGGGAACTTCAATCTCAAATCGTCTTTACAATCCTCATCCAAGAATAATTGCCCGCAGCTCAAGACCACCATGGCGAGAATATTTCTATTCTCATCGCGGAGAACATAAAAGCGGCTATTGTTATAGACCCGCAAAAAGACAGCCAGACGATTGTGAATAAAATCGTCCATGCTCTCCACTCCGGAATAAAAATCCGCCAACACTGACGCATCGTATTCGCGTACAAGATTAAATCTCTGTTTTGCCATCATTCACAAACAATCTCAAAATCCGTTTCTTGGGTTGACACATGTGAATGCTGTCTTGCCTCCAGTAGATTTTTCACAAACTCTTCAGCGAATCTTCCGCTAATAGGTTGATTTGAACATTTTACACCAAACATAATCGCAATTTTTTTTGTCCGTATTACCTTTGACGTAGCAAAGGTACAAAAAATATTTGACATTTGCAAATATTTGTGCAAAAATCTTGCGCTACACAAGCAAATAAGTTATTCTTGCGCGTTGATGTTACCAAACGCGCCGGTAATTCCACTATGTCAATGTGCGCTTCTGTGGCGGGTGAGTTCCCACAGCGGAACTAAATCGGTACGGATATGTCCGTTGCCGGAAGAAGCTATCATAGTCGGCTATCCATGTCCTGATGCAGAGACTATCCAAGTCCTTATGCAGCGGCTATGTAAGTCATTATAAATCCTTATAAAACAGCATCAGCAGCGTAAGGGCTGCTGATGTTACATGGTTGTGGTATTTGCGCACAAAGCATTAGCATTCTGCGACTTATAGCCACACACCCAAGCAGGTGTAACTATCTGATGATATGTACAAATAACAGTTTTCATTGTTGGGTGAATTGTAGTGCAAAGGTAATACAATTTTTTGAAATTTGCAAGCTTTTTGGGCACAATTTTTCGGAAACAAAAAATCTGCACAAATAAGTTTACAAACAGGGCAAGTTAATCGCAAGTACAGGTTACAAAAAGGCGGTGCATCAAAACTGACGCACCGCCGGAATTGTAGTCCACAATTACCCCAAAGGGCTCTATTCTTTTCCGTCAAAAATTACCAATATTATCCAAAATTTCTTTTGCGGATAATTAGCGGATCATATCTGCACCGAAATAGGGCTGGAGGGCAGCGGGGATGCGGATACCTTCCTCGGTCTGGTTGTTCTCCAAGAGGGCAGCCACGATGCGCGGCAATGCCAGGGCTGAGCCGTTCAGGGTATGGCAGAGCGTGACTTTCTTGTCCTCAGTGCGACGGTAACGGCACTTGAGGCGGTTGGCCTGGTAGGTGTCGAAATTAGAGGTCGAGCTGACTTCCAGCCAGCGGTGCTGTGCCTCGCTGTAGACCTCGAAATCGTAGCACAGAGCTGCCGTGAACGACATATCACCACCCGACAGGCGGAGGATGCGGTAAGGCAGTTCGAGTTTCTTGAGCAGCCCTTCCACATGCGCGAGCATCTCTTTATGCGAAGCGTCGGAGTGCTCGGGCGTGTCGATGCGTACGATCTCGATCTTGGAGAACTCGTGCAGACGGTTCAAGCCGCGCACATCCTTGCCGTAGCTGCCTGCCTCGCGGCGGAAGCACTCGGTGTAGGCGCAGTTCTTGATAGGCAGTTTGTCCTCGTCGATGATCACATCGCGGTAGAGGTTCGTCACGGGCACCTCAGCCGTAGGAATGAGATAGAGGTCGTCCACCTCGCAGTGGTACATCTGTCCCTCCTTGTCGGGCAGCTGACCCGTGCCGTAACCCGAAGCGGCGTTGACCACGGTAGGCGGCATGATCTCGGTATAGCCGGCTTTGTTGGCTTCCGCAAGGAAGAAATTGATTAACGCGCGTTGCAGGCGCGCGCCCTGCCCTATATATACAGGGAATCCGGCGCCGGAGATCTTCACGCCCAGATCGAAATCGATGAGGTTATATTTCTTTGCCAGTTCCCAATGAGGCAGTTTCTCGCTCTGCGCGATACGCTCGGCAGCGATAGCTTCGTCGGTGGCAGCATCCCAGTTCTTCAGGGCTACTGCACCATCCTTGGCGATAGCGTCGATCATCGGCCGGTTAGGCCAGTTGCCGATAGTTACGGCGAGGTTATCCTCAGCCGACGCACCTTCGGGCACGATGGCATAAGGCACATTCGGGATGGTGAGCAGCAGAGCAGTCAGTTCTTGCTCTTTGGCGTCCATCTCTTGCTCATACGTGCCGATAGCCTGCTTTAGTTCGCCGGTCTGGGCTTTGGCTGCATTGGCTTCGTCACGCTTGCCTTGCGCCATGAGCGCACCGATAGACTTGCTTATCTTGTTCATCTCGGCAGAAGCTGCATCTTTCTTTTGCTGTGCAGCTTTGCGTTCGGCATCGATAGCCATGACGCGACGGATGGTCTCTTCGGCATTGGCGAAATGTTTCTTCTGGAGTCCGGCAATGATTGCTTCCGGGCTGTCGTAAATTTGCTTAAGTGTTAACATTATGGTGTGATATTTTGCTAGTCTTCTAGCCGTCTAGTTTTCTAGTCGTCTAGTTTATAGTTGCTAATTAAAAAAACAAAAATCTCCTACCCAAAGCCGAAGCCTCGGTAGGAGATTGGTTGTGTTGTCTCCGCCGATTTATGCTTCGACAGCTATCGGCTGTATGGAGACGTACGACTTGTTGTCGCGTTTGCGAGTGAAGGTAACGATACCATCGGTCAAAGCGTACAGAGTGTGGTCAGAACCCATACCCATGTTTGCACCGGGTTTGTGTACCGTACCGCGCTGACGCACGATGATGTTACCTGCCTTTGCGATTTGTCCACCCCAGATTTTTACACCAAGGCGCTTGCTTTCTGATTCACGGCCGTTCTTAGAACTACCGACACCTTTCTTATGTGCCATAATTGATTAGGATTTTAAATAAGGGGTTTAACAAACGATTTCCTTTACTACGAGGTTGGTCAGATCCTGACGGTGACCGTTCAACTTGCGATAACCTTTGCGGCGTTTCTTGTGGAAGACAAGAATCTTCTCGCCACGGCTCTCGTTGTCGATGATCTCGCATACTACTTTGGCTCCTTTGACGTACGGCGCACCCACTTTAACAGCGCCGTCCTTATCTACTAACAGAACCTTCTCAAACTCAACCGTGGCACCTGCTTCGGTCTCCATGCGGTTGATGAACAATTTTTTGCCGGCCTCTACGCGAAACTGCTGGCCTTGCATTTCTACAATTGCGTACATTAACTTAATGTATTAATAATTACACGAGCCGGGCGGCTTGATAGATCCTACACGCTGCTAATAACAGTTTAACAGTTTAACCGCTTAACAGTTTAACCTGCTGCTATCTCATACGCCGTCTATGGCGACTTTCGGAGCCCGAACCCGAAAAAAGCACGCAAAGGTACAACAAATATTCCATATTTGCAAATCCCGCGTCACTCGGGCGCGAGATTTATGGCAATAAAATTAGTGTTGCAACCTTTGGAGTGCAAAACGGGGCAATGAATGCACAAAAATCAACTCAACAATATCCGGCTAATCGTACCACGAAGCGTACATAGCGTAGTTGTGAGCGATCTTCTTGTTGATCTCGGCCGTCTGCTCGGGTTCGGCTTTCTTGATGAACTTAGCCGGCACACCTCCCCATATCTCGTACTCGCCAATCTGCGTACCTTTGAGCACCAGTGCTCCCGCAGCCACGATGGCACCTTTGCCTACATGTGCGCCGTCAAGCAGCGTAGCTCCCATGCCTATGAGCGCATAATCGTCGACATCCGCACCGTGGATGGTCACATTGTGTCCGACGGATACATAGTCGCCAAGAGTGATGGTGGATTTCTGATAGAGTGTGTGGAGCACCGAGCCGTCCTGAATATTGCAATGCTTGCCGATGGTGATGGTATTCACGTCGCCACGGAGCACGGCATTGAACCATACGGACGAGCCTTCGCCTATGCTGACCTCACCCACCACAGTCGCATTCTCCGCCAGGAAGACGTCGGATGCAATCTGTGGGGTGAGCGTCAAGCCGTCGCGTTTAATGGATCTGATAAGAGCCATAATTTAGGGATATTTGATCAGCCATGATTGGCTGATACATTATTAGCGGGCAGCGATGATGGCTTCGAACTTCTCCGGCACGAGCGATGCGCCGCCGATCAGGCCACCGTCGATATCCGGGCAAGCGAACAGTTCGGCTGCGTTCTTCTCGTTGCAGCTGCCGCCATAGAGGATGGTGGTGTCGTCAGCAGCCTGCTTGCCATATTTCTCAGCTACCAAGCCACGGATAAACGCGTGAATCTCCTGAGCTTGTTCCGGCGTAGCGGTCAGACCCGTACCGATAGCCCAGACGGGTTCGTATGCCAGGGTGATGTTTGCCCACTGCTCTGCTGTCAAATGGAATACAGAACCTTCGAGCTGTGCTTTCACAACCTCATTCTGCTTATTCTCCAGGCGCTCCTCTTTTACCTCGCCGATGCAGAAGATCACCTTCAGACCGTTAGCCAGAGCCAGTTCCACTTTGTTTTTGAGGATCTCGTAGTCCTCGTGATAATATGCACGACGCTCGCTGTGACCGAGGATGCAATATTCAGCGCCCGTGGACGCCACCATAGCGGCACTTACCTCGCCGGTGTATGCACCTTTGTCCTTGTCGGCGCAGTTCTCGGCAGCCACCTTGATAGGGCTACCCTTCACCAACTCGGCTACCGTAGCCAGATGGATGAACGGCGTGCCGATAACAACAGCGCATTTCGGGTTCTTTACATCATTCTTGAGCTGTGCGGCGAGCTCCACGCCTTCTTGCAGGGTTTTGTTCATTTTCCAGTTGCCTGCAACCATTTTTGTTCTCATGTGTTCAATATTTTAGTTTTTATCTAATATCGTTGATAAACGCTCCCTCGGGCATCAGTACAAACGTCTTAAGCTCGTCGCTGTAGCTCAGGTTGGTGAATTTCACCATAGTGGTTTGTCCGGGCTCCTTGAGCACGATGGTGACCGGCTGCAGCTCTTTCTGCTTGCCTACGGTGAGCTCTTTCACCTTCATCGTTATGCGGTCGATACCTATCTTCGGGTCCTTGGGGATAAGAGTGATGGTGGTCAGACCTTGTGCGGTGGTCTCGGTGATGTCACACGCGTCCGCCATCGCCTGGGCAAACAGCAGCGGGTTGGCTTCGTACAGTTCTTCGCGAGCGGGAGCACTAAGCGTGAGTTCGTTGGCATCGATATTGTAAACGAACAATGTCGATCCGTCGTAAGCCGCCTGCGTGCCGAACGCCTCCAGCGTAAACTGCTCGCCGTGCATCGTCATCGTACCCGTATACGATATGGGCTGCGACTTCTGCTGTTGCACGGTGATGGTGAAATCGGTCTGCATCGTCTTCTGTCCCAGCAGGGCGAAGAGGGACTGCAATATGGTTATTAAGATGATTTTCATTATCCTATTCCTAATTCTTGTAATTTGGCTTCAAGTTGATTCGGGTCCTGAATGAGCACATCTCTGCCCTTCGAGCCTTTGTTCGGTCCTACGATGCCGGCAGCCTCAAGTTGGTCGGATAGCTTGCCCGCACGGTTGTAGCCGATCTCAAAGGCACGTTGCAGACGCGAGGTAGAACCTTCCTGTTTGTTCACCACATAGCGTGCCACATCGGCAAACATCGGGTCCAGACGCTTCATGTCTACGCTGCCCGGCGCCACAGCTTCTGCCTCCGCACCTTCAGGGATGTACTCCGGCAACTGGTAGGGTTCGAAATAGTGCTGCTGCACCTTGATATGATCGACGATGGCATCCACCTCGGGCGTATCGACAAAGGCACACTGCAGACGGATGATCTCGCCATTGCCGGCATAGAGCATGTCGCCTCGTCCGATGAGTTGGTCAGCCCCTTTGGCATCGAGCACGGTACGCGAGTCGACCACCGACTGAGTGCGCAAGGCGATACGCGTCGGGATGTTGGCTTTGATCACACCCGTCACGATGTTGACTGACGGACGCTGTGTAGCCAGGATCATGTGCATACCTACGGCACGGGCTTTCTGGGTAATACGCGCTATAGGCGTCTCCACCTGCTTGCCTGCCTGCATGATGAAATCGCCGTACTCGTCGATGATGATGACTATATAGGGCAGATACTGGTGGTGCAACGCGCCGTCAACCAGTTTGTCGGGATTGAGGCGGCGGTTGATAAATTTCTCGTTGTAATCCTCCAGGTTACGCACGCCGGCATCCATGAGCAGTTTGTAGCGGTTCTCCATCTCGATCACGAGCGAGTTGAGCGTGTTGATCACCTTGTCGCAATCGGTGATAACCACCTGGTTCTCATCGGCATCGGGCATGGCTGCCAGATAATGCTTCAATAGCGGCTTGTACGGCGCAAACTCCACCATCTTCGGGTCGACGAGCACCATCTTCAGTTCTGCCGGATGTTTCTTGTAGAGCAGCGAGGTGATGATGGCGTTGATAGCCACGGACTTACCCTGTCCCGTAGCACCGGCTACGAGCAGGTGAGGCGTCTTGGCCAGGTCGAACATGAATACATCGTTCGTAATCGTTCGTCCGATGGCTATAGGCAAGCGCATCTTCTTGTCTTCCTGGAAGTTTCTGGAAGCTATGACGGAGTGCATACTAACTACCTGCGGCTTCTCGTTGGGTACCTCTATACCTACGGTACCTTTGCCGGGCATAGGCGCGATGATTCGTATACCTTTGGCAGCAAGCGAAAGCATAATATCGCTTTCGAGCGATGCTATCTTGGCTATCTTGACGCCTGCTTTGGGCTTGACCTCATACAGCGTGACGGTAGGACCGACAGTAGCCTTTATGCTGTCGATCTCCACGCCGAAGTTCTGCAATGCCGTGACGATGCGGTTGGCATTGTTCTGCTGCTCCTGTTGGTCGATGACGGGCGATGTCTCGTTGGGATAGACCTTGAGCAGGTCGAGCGCAGGGAAAGCATAGAACTCCAGCTCTTTGCGCGGGTCGTACGGGCCAAGTTTTTCCATCAGTTTTTCAGGAGAATCTTCGGCCATCTCCACACCCTTGATATCCTCTATCACAAGTCCGGGCTTGTCATCTTCAGGCTTCGAATCAGCAGGTTGCGGATCAGCAGGTTGCACGGCACTGAGGTCAATAGGCTCTATGCCGTCATTATCGTCCGTAGGTTCGGGCGCGGGGAGCGTATCGTCATCGGGAGTGTTATCCACGATCTCGACGGTAAGCGGCGCGCCGGCAGGCTTATCATCGTCCGTCTTGTCGGGCTTAGAACCATTGACGAGCAGTTGTATCTGGTTGGTGGCATCCCCCTCCCCTGCCGGTTGAGACGTCGCGGACTGCTCCGATGCGGGCTGCTCGGGCAGGGTGTCATCCGTCGGCTCAGTCTGCTTGCGGACAAACAGACTCTGAATCCACCGTGCCAGCTGCTTCATCCTGGGGATAGTATTGTCATCCACGCAGATAAAAAAGATCACTCCTACGGCGAGCAGCACAAAGAACAGGCCTATACCTTTCAGGTACGACAGTCCCCATAGCGTCACCACCGAGCCAAACGCTCCACCCAGACGGAAGAACAGCGGCTGACCGATCAGATGATCGATAAACCCGAACACCACCGAGCCGAACAGCAGCCAGAACACCAGGCAAGCCGTATATTTCATCAGGCTGAAACTGCCCACGCGGAACAGTCGCAGCGTGCATAGCGTAAGCAGGGCGATGAGCACCACCGACGCCAAGCCGAAGGTCTTGTGCACAAGCAGAAACACGAGCGCTGCACCCGGCAGACCCATCATATTGGTTATCTCCAGCCGGTTAGCCGCACGCTGGGCTCGACTCATCTCCAAGATGGAAAAGTCGTCGGCTCCCGTGAAAAAGAAGCTGCCGAAAGCAAGGGTCAGATAGATCGTGAACAACCCGAGCAGCACCGCCATGATTACCCGGAACTGCTCGGACGATGCACCGTTCTTGACACGCTGCCAGAGGCTCTCGCCCGTGGCGCCTTCGATATAAAGAGGTATATTTCTCCCACTGCTTTCCGAGTGGGACTTAGAGGGTCTTTTTGCCATACAAATAATTACGCCTGTTAGTCCTTTTCTGCAATAAAATCGTTACGGATACAAAGATACTATTTTTTTTTGAATTATGCAAATTTTCTTCAAAAAAAATTTTACATTTGTTTTTTTTGCCGTCTTTTCTGTAATTTTTACCCTTTTTTCGCAAAGTTTTTCGCTTCGATGCTTGCAAATGTCAATTTTTTTTTATATCTTTGCAAGCCAAAATGCGGAACAATCAGCCAATATGAAAAAAATAATCCTCTTTCTTGGCGTGGCAGCCCTGCTGCTCGCCGGATGTTCAAAAAAATCGAAGTACAGTTATCTTACCGACAAACCGCTACCAGTAGAGATTGAAGTGGTGGGTGAGAGCAGCCGTATGGTGGAAGACACCTATGTGGGCGAGATTCGTCCGCAGACGGACATAGCGCTTGTCTTTCCGTTGGGCGGTCAGATTACGGGCATCTATGTCAATAGCGGCGACCGCGTGAAGAGCGGTCAGTTGATTGCTACTGTCGATAGCACCCAAGCCAAAGCCATGATGGAGAGCGCCAATGCCATGTATGCCCAGGCGCAAGACGGCTACAAGCGATTGAAACCGCTGCATGCGGAAGGTGGTATCAGCGATGTCAAATGGGTGGAGATGGAAACCACGCTGGAGAAAGCCCGCTCGATGGCCATCTCTGCGCGCAAGCATTATGACGATTGTGCGTTGCGTGCCGTACGCGACGGCATCGTGAACATGCGCGACATCAATGTGGGGCAGCATGTAGGCATCGCACAGCCCATAGGCCACCTGATGGATCTGTCGGCGTACAATGTGGAGTTCACGGTCCCCGAGAGCGAGATCGGACAACTCTCTGTCGGTCAGCCCGTACGCGTCAGTCTGCCGGCATTGGAAAAGGATTATGAGGCACAGATCATCGAGAAATCGCTGTCCTCCACCCGCATAGCCCACACCTACATGGTAAAAGCCGCCATCACCTCCCCTGATGCAGCAGCCGACCTGCTGCCGGGCATGGTGTGTCGCGCCATCATCACACAGCGCGAGCATAACGGCTTCATCATCTCCGCCGGATGTATCCAGACGCAACAACGCGGCCACAGCGTGTGGCTGCTGCGCAACGGACATGCCGAAAGGCAGATGGTAAAGATTGCCGCGTTCGTCGAGAACGGTGTGCTCATCACCGAAGGCGTACAACTGGGCGATACCGTGATAGCCAAAGGCTACCAGAAGATGTACAAAGGGGCCACGGTAGTTTTTTAGTTGAGAATTGAGAGTTTAGAGTGGAGAGACTATGATTGAGAGCAACCATATAGAATCAGCCATGAGGCATCATCGCATCATCTATGCGGTGGTGATAGCGCTGGTGGCTTTCGGCATCTTTGCCATGGGGCGGATGAACAAGGACGAGTTTCCGCAGGTAACCATCCGTCTGGGTCTGGTGGTAGGCGTCTACCCGGGCGCCACAGCCCAGGAGGTGGAGGAGCAGGTAGCCAAGCCTATCGAACAGTACCTGTTCACCTTCCCCGAGATTGACAAGCGCAAGACCTACAGCCTGAGCAAGGACGGGATGTGCTATGTCTTTGCCGCGCTCACGCCCAAAGTAATGAACGCCAACGAGGCATGGGGCAAGATTCGCGGCGGTCTGAGCTTGATGAAACAGATGCAGCTGCCAACTGGATTGCTGGCAGTAGTGGTGATCGACGATTTCGGCAACACCAGCAGTATGCTCCTCGCCATGGAGAGCAGCGAGCGTTCGCCACGCGAGATGGAGGACTACGCCAACATGGTGAGCGACAAGTTGCGCGAGATAGGCGAGATGGGTAGCATCAAGATGCTTGGCCAGCAACACGAAGAGATAGCTGTCACCCTGGATGTGGAGCGCATAAGCAAGTATTCCATCGACCAGAATGTCATCCTGGCGCGTCTTGCTTCGCAAGGCTTCCGCACCATGACGGGCGAGATTGCTAACGACATGGGGGCTGCTCTCATCCATGTCGATGTCCCCTTCAAGACCGAATACGAACTGGCGGAACAGATCGTCCTGGCTGACCCGGTGACCAATCAGACCATCCGTCTCAAGGATATAGCCACCATAGAACGGCGCTACGAGAAGACCAAGAAAGATATCCAGCAGTTCAATCAGGACGGCAAGACACAATGTCTGCTGCTGAACATCGAGATGCAACCGGGCAACAACATCGTGGCATTCGGCGAGAAAGTGGACGAAGTACTGGAGCAGATGTCCGCCGCCTTGCCGCCCGATGTACACATGCACAAGATCACCGACCAGCCGCGCGTCGTGGACGAAAGCGTACGCTCGTTCCTCAAAGATCTGGTCATCTCCGTGCTGATCGTGATTGCCGTGATGCTCGTGCTCTTCCCTATCCGCACAGCACTGGTCAGTTCCACGGGTCTGCCTATTTGTATCGCCATCACCTTGGGCATCATGTATCTGGCAGGTATTGAGCTGAATACCGTCACCCTGGCGGCGTTGATTGTGGTGCTGGGCATGGTGGTGGACGATTCGGTCATCGTCATCGACGGTTATAGCGAACTGCTGGCCAAGGGTCACTCGCGCTGGTACTCGTCGGCCGTCTCCACCCACGATCTGTTCGTGCCCATGCTCATCGCCACCACTTCCATATCGGGCATGTTCTTCCCCATGCTGGGATTGATGACGGGTCCGCTGGCTGACTTCATCAAGCTCTTCCCCTGGGCTATCTTCATCGCCCTGACTTGCAGCATTTTGTATGCCATCTGGATCATTCCTTTCATGGCAGCCAGTTTCATTCGTCCCAAACCTGCGGGCGCCAAGCCGTCCATGGTCGAGCGCATTCAGAACAAGTTCTTTGCTGCCCTGCAAAATGGCTATCAGAAGCTGTTGGATGCCTGTTTCCGCCATCCGTGGATAACCATCTCAGTGGGGCTGGCATCGGTATTGGTAGGCATATACATATTGATTCACCTCAATATCCAATTGATGCCCAAAGCCAACCGCGACTGCTTTGCCGTGGAGATCCACCTGACTGAAGGCGCTTCGCTCGAACAGACGCAAGCCGTAGTGGACAGCCTGGGCAGCGTACTGAACGCCGACGAACGCGTGAAGAGCGTCACAGCCTTTGTGGGCATGTCCGGTCCGCGCTTCCATGCCACCTACGCACCGCAGATTGGCGGCGAGAACTATGCCCAGTTCATCGTCAATACCGTCTCCTCGGATGCTACGGTCGAGCTGGTCGAGCAGTACCAACCTATCTGCGAAAATGCGTTCCCGAACGCTTTCTGCCGCTTCAAGCGGTTGGATTACCAGTCAGTAGCCAATCCTGTGGAGATCAATGTGCAAGGCTCCGATTTCGGACAGATGGAGGTGATAGCCGACTCGCTCAAAGCCTTCATGGCGGGATTGCCTGACCTGTCGTGGGTGCACTCCGATTACGACGAGACCGTGCAGACCATCCGTCTGCGCCTCAAGGATGACGAAGCCAGCCGTCTGGGTATCACGCAAGCCTCACTCTCGTTGTATCTGAACGGCGTGCTGCGAGGCAGACGGATGACATCCATCTGGGAAGATGGCTACAAGACGCCCGTCGTCCTCTACACCCTCGGAGCCGACTCGCTCAGTTATTCGGATATAGGCAATGTGATGGTACCGACCCTCATTCCGGGCGTGTGGGTACCGGTACGGCAGGTAGCGGAGATAGAGCCGTATTTCCACCACGCACAGATCAAGCGCCGCAACAGTATCCGTACCATCACCGTCTCGGCTGACACGCGCGGAAAGATTGCCGCCATCGGAGCCATGAAACCTGTCTTCCGCTATGTATACGAACTGGAGAAACGCTTGCCGGACGGTGTGCGCATCACCTACGGCGGCGCTATGGAGCAGACCCTGGAGACCGTGCCGGGACTGGTCTTCTCCGTCTTGGCTGCCTTGCTCGTGCTGCTCGTGCTGCTCATCTACCACTTCAAGAAGCTCAACATCGCCTTCCTCTCGCTCAGCTCCAGTCTGCTCTGCCTCTTCGGCGCGGCGTTCGGATTGTGGATGTTCAATCAGGACTTCTCCATTACCGCCATTCTGGGTATCATCTCCCTGATAGGTATCATCGTGCGTAATGCCATCATCATGTACGAATATTCCGATTTTCTCGTCAACACCGAACATATTACGGCACGTGAAGCTGCCTACCTCGCCGGACAAAGGCGTATGCGGCCTATCTTCCTCACTACCGCCACCACGGCGCTGGGTGTCGTGCCGATGATATTGGCGGCTACCGACCTCTGGATGCCTATGGGCGTCGTCATTTGCTTCGGAGCTATCATCACCATGCCGATGGTGGTAACGCTGCTCCCCGTGGCTTATTGGAAACTGTTTGAAAAATCTACTCGCAAATATGAAAAATAAACGATTTCTGATAATACTTCTGCTCCTTTCACCTTTCACTTTTCACCTTTCCCCTCTGAAGGCGCAAGTGCTGAGCCTCGATTCGTGCCTGAGCAGCGCACGCCAGCGCAACTGCACCATCCGCTCTGCAGCACTCGAGGTGGCCGTCTCGCAAGAAGTGAAAAAGCAGATGTTGTGGAAGTTCTTTCCGCAGGTCAGTCTGCAAGGCTTTGCGTTCGGGGCGGTTAATCCTATCATAGATATTGATGTATCGCAAACCTCCATGGGCGGCGGCGTAGGCACTTTCCTCTCAGATGTATCGCAAGCTATCCGTGAGGGTTTTGGCGACACCATCGACACAGATATCAAGATGATGCGTTGGGGAGCTACCGCACAGGCACAAGCCGTGCAACCCGTCTACTGGGGCGGGCAGATCGTTACGGCAAACAAACTTGCCAAACTCGGCATCGACGCCTCACGGCTCAAGCAAGAGGTGAGCGAACGTGATGTTCTGCAAGAGGTGGCGGACACCTATTGGCTCATCGCCGGACTCATGGACAAAAGGCAGACCGCAAGCAAAGTGGTCACTCTGCTCGATACCATTCATAACATTGCACAGGTGGCATACAACCATGGTCTGGTCACCACCAACGACCTGCTACGCGTACAACTCAAGCAGAATGAGATGCAGACCAAATCGCTCCAACTGGAAGATGGCATCCAGCTGGCTTCACGCTTGCTCTGCCACCTCATCGGGCAGCCCTACGAACATGAACTGCTGCTCGAACCGCTCAAAGATGATGATATCATCGCCCTCTCCGAACAGCCCGACACCATCAATGTGAGCAATCGTCCCGAGAGCAAACTGCTGGAACTCAACCTCGAAGCCAATCGCATGTACCGCCGCCTCACGCTCGGCGAGTCACTACCCCATCTCGGCATAGGCATCACGGGAGGCTACAACAACTTCTTCAACCAGCACCGTTGGAACGCCATCGCTTTCGTCAACCTCTCCATACCCATCACCGGCTGGGGAGAGACCAGTCATAAGCTCAAGCAACATGACCTAAAGATCCAACAGGCTGAACTCATGCAACAGGACCTGACGGAGAAGATGGGCTTGCAAAACAGGCAGATATATGACCATCTCATCGAGTCGCTCAGGCTCATGGAGCAGCATCGTTCCAGCCGTCAGCTTGCGGAGGATAACCACCGCATCTCGCTCATGAATTACCAGGCCGGTGTCGGCACCATGACCGAACTCATGGAAGCAGAAGCTCTCCTCCTCCAGGCCGAGAACGCCTACACCGACGCCCTCATCACCTACCGCACCGCCCTCCGCCGCTATACCGAGTACAACAAATAACTTTGCATCGGATTAACCAAAGATTTCGGCGAGAATGCTAACCGAACTTGCAAATTTTTCGATAATTGAGCGGGAATAGGCATTTTGGCAAGCATTTATTTGCTAAATTGAGATAATTGTTGTATCTTTGCAGCCGCTTTTGGAAAATCTACGCGATAGTCCGGAAGCAACATGGTGGTCTTAGCTCAGTTGGCAGAGCATCGGATTGTGGTTCCGAGTGTCGTGGGTTCGAGCCCCACATTCCACCCAAAACAGCGGAAATACCATTTGGTATCGCCGCTGTTTTTTTTGTGCGGATGTACGGGCGAGAAACAATCGTGCCCTTGTGGCTAAGAACCCATTTTATCGGGGTCCCCGAGAATTTTAATTCTTGGGGAGAGCGTAGCGCAAGGCGAAAACGCTTCACGAGGGATGTGCCCGAAGTCGCGTGAGCCTTTGCGTAAGCGAGAGCCCCACATTCCACCCAAACCACTATAACACAATAAGTTACGGCGGCTATTCTCTTATAAACGGGTAAAAAACGGGTAAAACAGCCTCAATCTGTTGTATCCGTGGGTACAATGGTCGTTTACTGCCAGGGATAGTACAGTTCCCAATATGAACTATCGTTCATCATTTTATATTCCATTTGGGTATAAGGGTTGTCTAACAAAGGAAAATCTTGGCGTATAGGTCATTTTGCAGGCTGGAACATGGTCTGACCCATTGTAAATACT
>CAMKDV010000019.1 GCA_946411385.1 uncultured Bacteroidales bacterium | reverse complement strand
AGGCCTGTCGCTAGCGTTCATCCTGAGCCAGGATCAAACTCTTCGTTGTAAAATATCAATTATAACAAAAAGCTCATCCTACACTCAAACGACTTATTTTCGTAGTTGCACTTGATCAGCCAAACTTGGCTGATTCATTCCTTAATGGAATCGACAAGGGACTTGACTTCTGCACGCATATACAATATATATTATATAAGGCGCAGACCCAATCGGTCACATCTTCTCGGCTTACGCCTCGATTATGTGTACCATTCTCTTGTACTACATCTTGATTGAACAATCTTTCAAAGAACGTCGCGTTCGGCAACGCGGTCGCATCGGATGCCGCTAGGCGGCATTAAGGCGACGCGTGCCTCCGCTCTCCCCATGCGAAATCTTGCGATTTCTTTGGGGACCCCTGATTTCAAGGTGCTTTACTTTTCTCGGATTTTAGAGCGCAAAAAAATTAGAACCTCATAGGAAGATTCAAATTTTAATACCCTACCTCTGATGACCGTCACAAGGACGGCGCTCAGCCTTTCGGGAGAAAAGGGAAACACGCTTGTTTCTCAAAAGCGGATGCAAAGGTACGACATTTTTTTCATATACGCAAATTTTTCTCTAAAAAACATGCATTTTTTGCCATTTTTTGCCATTTTCTGCCAAACAAATGTTGCAAAGAGGGATAAGAAGGGGTGAAAAGGCGCGAAATAAAGACCGGTTTAGTCAGCCAGTGCCCCCTATAAAGGCAATCACGCAATAACCACTCAATAATCACGCAATAATCACCCAATACAAGTCTTATGCAAGGTAGTATTTATAGGGGTTCGGAGAGGTTTCCTGGCGGGAAACAGAACATTTTCTGCCCCATTTCAGCCAAAACATATTACAAAGATGCCTGAAGGGAGGCTATGGAATAGGCATAGGTATCGGCATGGGCGGAGAGGAAGGTACAGGAGCCGGGATCAGCCAAGAGCGATGGCAGAGATGCCATCTCGATGCCGGTACCGAGCGCCTTGAAGAGCGCTTCTTTGCGCGTCCACAGTTCCGTAAAAGCCAAACAGGGATCAGCCGCAGCGCGGATGGCGGTTTGTTCGGCAAGGCTCATGGTGTGATCAAGAAAGGTCTGATCGAGCCGTCGGTCGGAGATGATGGTCTCAATATCAATGCCAATGGGAAAGCGGGCAATGGCAACGGCAAGAGCCGTCTTGGTGTGCGAAAGAGAAAAATATAGAGGCGAGGAACCAACCGATGGTTTGTCATGTGATGAACCTTCCGAGAGCTTGCCATGTGATGGGGCTATCGAGAGCCATGGTTTGCCATGAGCATCCTCGGTGTAGGTGAGATCGGCAAGCGGGAAATCGGCCGGCAGCCAAGCATGCTCAATAAGCAACGAATGCAGCAGTTGCCAAGTGCGCAGGCAGGTATACTGACCATGAAGATGCTTGTAGCGCAGAGCTTTGTCGCGTCGGGCAAAAGGAACAAGCGGTAGCAGATTAGCCACTACCGCTTGCATGGTTTGCTCATCGGGAATATTTTCTATTCGGTAGAACATCCTTTATCGCGATGAAAGAACGTATCAACAATCCGGTTTATCGTCTGGTAGAACCACCTCCACCGGAACGGCCACCGCCGCCACCGCCGGAATGTCCACCACCGCTGTAACCTCCACCGGAGTGTCCGCCTGAGTGTCCGCCGCTATAGCCACCACCACCAGAGCGCGAACCGCCGCTGTAACCACCGCTGCTGCGCGATGAGGACGAGCTGCTCGAAGAGCGTGAACCGCTATAGCCGGAGCTGCTTGACGAACGAGCGGGAGCACTGCTTCGCGTAGACGAGCTTGACGAACGTGAACCGCTGTAGCTGCTTGCGCTGCTTGAGGAGCGCGTAGGAGCGGTGCTGCGCGTAGTGGTAGCCGAACTGCGTGAAGGCGATGAGCTACGACTTGACGTTGACGCTACGCTGGTGGAACGCTGTACAGGTTGTCCGCTGCGTGCGGGAGCCGTAGTGGCGGTACGCTGCACAGAGACAGACGTGGAGCGCTGTGACGACTGACCGCCGCGTTGTGCGGGCGCTGTACTGCTGCGCTGTGCCGGAGCCGAACCGCGATGTGCGGATGCTGCCTGTCGCGTGGACGAAGCATAAGCTGTGCTACGAACTGCGGAGCTGCCGAAGGTGTTGTTGCCGGAGCGTCGCGAAGCTGTGGGTGCTCCCCCTACGCGTGTGGCTGCTACACTACCCTGCCGGGAAGGTGCTGCGCCGCCGCTGAACGAGCGAGAGGACGTTGCACGCGGTGCGATGGTACGAGCGTTGGTGTGACCGGCGTTACGCGAAGCAAACGAACGGTCGTTGTGTGCGCGAGCATATTCGTGACGAGCTACGGTGTGCCTCATGTCGTGATATGCAGAGCGCGGACGCGATGCATAACGGAACGAGCAGTAGGGATGGCAGTGATGCCAATGATAGCAATGATGCCAGTAGCGATCGTACGACCAGCAGTACCAGTGGTGCCACCAATGGGGATAGAAATCCCAGTAGTACGGCGAGGTCCAACATACCCAGAACGGATCCCAGAACCAGTCGTAGATGTACGGACGGTAGATATATACCGGCTCTATCACATAGTTGGCACCATAGACATATTCATCACCTATGACCTGGGTGGTCACTTCACCGGTTACCTCATCTTTCTCGACATAGATGGATGCTACGTCCTGGAAGACATCTTTGGCGAGAACGGCTTGTATGACAACGAGGTGCTTGTTGTCGGCCGAGGTCTCTACCACGCGCAGGTAATCAACTATACCATCGCCGTTGAGGTCAAGATTCGTGAAAGCCGAATCGGGGTTATTGAGAAGCGTTTCGAACTCCTCAACGTTCTTCACTGTACCGAAGAGCGTAGCCACCGCTTTCAGGTCGAGCGCTTGGCTTATATCTTCGCTGTTGGCAGTGACGGTGATCGTCTCATCTGCCCATGTACTCCAAGCCATTGTGGCCAGTAGTACGAATAAGGATAGCAAGCGTTTCATAATTGCATCTTTTTTAAGGGTTAAAAGCCTGACTATTCAGTGCTTTTCATAAAATATACAATATCCGTGCCAAAAAACAGACAGAAACAAAAAAATATAAAAAAAAACTCCGCGAGGGAGTTTTTTAGTTGAACGTCTTAGGGCTTCGGGAAGCCGAAAGGCGAAGGGTTTATCAATAGATAAAGGGAATGATTCGTTTGAGTTTGCGGCGGTCGAACTCGTCGGGGAACTCTTTCTCGTAGCGCAAGTATATAGAGTTCGCGCGCGGAACGAGATTGCAGCAACTGAACCAGAAGAACAGCGCACCCGCCCACGACCAGGTAAGGATAGCAAAGCCGAGCCACTCGGTGATCTCGCCGAAATAGTTGGCGGAAGTGACGTACTTGTACATTCCTTTTTTAGGCAGATAATGGTTGGTATCGCCGGGCTGGCGGAGATTTCGGATCACATGATCGGAATGCAGGTTGATGATAAATCCGGTAATAAAGATGACGGTACCGGCAATAAACTGCGGCGTAGTGATCCAATCGGGCGTATAGAGGTCAGGCATCAACGCAGGTGCAATATGGAACAGCCAATAGCCTTGCACGTAGCCGTTAATCAGATTCCAAAGCACCGAGAGCCCCATGATGACGATGGGCATCTTGCTATTGCCACGCATAAGCAGCGGGAAGATGAACGAGCGCTGGAAATAGTGCATCTCGAACAAGAGGAAGAACAGCAGGTACGGCACTTGCCAACGTACGGGCGACAATCCCCACAAATACAGCACAACAACAAACACCGGCACCTCCATCAAGAGCCATCCTATCTTGTTGTTGATAGCCGGTCCCCACTTCTCGGTACGCATCTTGCCATAGCCTGCGTCGACGAAATACAGCGACACGAAAACGACGAAGCCGACGAGCGCCATCACAAAAAGGAAATTGTAGAAGAATTCTATCGAGCTCAAATGTTCCATAAGCCTACTATTTTGTCCGTTTTTTGATATATTTTCACTTTTCTTGCAAAAAAATCGCACAAAGTTACAAAAAGATTTGCAAATTTCCAAATAAATTTGTAACTTTGTAAGGTAATTTTGCATTTTAGATAAATAATCGTTACATTTGCATGCAAAAAGCGCTACCTTACATAGCCATTTTGGTATCGATGCTCATCTGGGCTGCATCGGGCATCTTCATCCAACATGCACTGGTACTTTTCCGCCCGTTCACGATGATTATGCTGCGTTTTTCCGCGGCTGTGCTGCTGATGCTGGCGGTAGGTTTGGCTCTGAAAGGCAGGTCGACTATATTGGGACTGCAGCGGATACGGAAGGGAGATATACTGCTGTTTTTGTTAGCAGGCATATTGCAGCCGGTGCTGTACTATATACTGGAGACCTATTGCTACGGCTCGATCTCCTCGCCCACCATTGCAGAAGCGCTATTGTCGGTAGGGCCGCTGATTGCGCCGCTACTGGCATGGCTGGTCTTGCGGGAAAAGGTGACGCTATTCAATATATTGGGCATATTGATATCTACGGCAGGGATGTTCATGCTGGTGCTGGTAGGTTCGCAAAACTTCGATATCGGTCAGCCTATAGGCATCTTGTTTGCCATCACGGCTGTTTGTTCGGCGGTGATGTATACCATCGTCATGAAGAAGATACCTGCCCACTACTCACCGCTGTCGATCGTGTTCTACGGTCAGCTGACGGCATTGGCGTTCTTCATTCCGCTATGGGCAGTGATAGAAGGCAGAGCGTGTATGGAAGAGGGCTGGATGCTGGTGCATAACGTGCCGGCAGCCATGGAAACGATAGGCTATTTGTCGGTATGTTCGTCCGTGATAGCGTTTATATTGTACTGCTACACGGTTCGCCAGATAGGCGTGACACAAGCCAATGCGTTCAATAATGTACGACCGGTGTTCACCGCCATCATCATGCTCATCATCTTCGGTGAGCACCTGCCGATAGGCAAATGGATGGGAATATTGCTGATTGTAGGCGGCCTATTCATCTGCCAATACAAACAGACAACCAATCATGTAAGACTAAAACACTAAATATATGAAAGACACACAAGTATTTGATATTATCCGCCGTGAGCGTGAGCGTCAAACCAAAGGTATTGAACTGATAGCAAGTGAGAACTACGTTTCAGACGAAGTGCTTGCCGCTATGGGCAGCGTATTGACGAACAAGTATGCCGAGGGTTATCCCGGTCACCGCTATTACGGCGGCTGCGAGGTTGTGGACGAGGTGGAAGAGCTGGCTCGTACGCGACTGAAACAACTGTACAACGCCGAATATGTGAATGTGCAGCCACACTCCGGCGCACAAGCCAACATGGCGGTATTCATGGCCTGCCTGAAAGCCGGTGATACGTTCATGGGACTGAACCTGAGTCATGGCGGCCATCTGAGCCACGGATCGGCGGTGAACTTCTCGGGATTGATGTTCCACGCCATCGGCTATGACCTGAACGAGGCAACGGGCATGGTGGATTATGATGACCTGGAGCGCAAAGCCCGTGAGCACAAGCCCAAACTGATCATTGCCGGAGCATCGGCTTACAGCCGCGAATGGGATTATGCGCGTATCCGCAAAGTAGCCGACGAGATCGGTGCTATCTTCATGGTAGATATGGCGCATCCGGCAGGTCTGATAGCAGCCGGACTACTGAAGAACCCGCTGGAGTATGCACATATCGTAACCTCCACAACGCACAAGACGCTCCGTGGTCCGCGCGGAGGTATCATATTGATGGGCAAAGATTTTCAAAATCCGTGGGGCAAGACCACGCCGAAAGGAGAGATCAAGATGATGAGTGCCCTACTCGACTCGGCAGTCTTCCCCGGCACGCAAGGTGGTCCGCTGGAGCATGTGATTGCCGCCAAAGCCGTAGCCTTCGGCGAAGCATTGCTGCCTGAATTCAAGACCTATCAGCAGCAAGTGAAACTGAACGCATCCGTCATGGCACAGGCATTCGTGGACAAAGGGTACAAAGTGATCTCCGGCGGCACGGAAAACCACTCGATGCTGATCGACCTGCGCACCAAGTATCCCGACTTGACGGGCAAGAAAGCCGAGCAGGCACTGGTGGCAGCCGATATCACGACGAACAAGAACATGGTGCCGTTTGACAGCCGTTCGGCCTTCCAGACCTCGGGTCTGCGTTTCGGCACGCCGGCTATCACCACCCGCGGACTAAAGGAAGACCGGATGCCGTGGATCGTGGAACTGATTGACAAGGTGCTACGCACTCCGGAAGATGAAGCCGTGATTGCAGCCGTACGCGCAGAAGTGAATGCCGAGATGGCGCAATTCCCTCTATTCCAATGGTAAAACCAATAGCAACATATACAATGATGAGACCTTCACTATCCCGCATCATGGTCGGTCTGGCGATGGTCGGGTTGTCGGTATGTGCCCGAGCGGTGGTATATGACATCCCCGTATCCGACCCGCAGACATGGACCAACGATGCTATCAGCAGCCGGCGCGTAGGCGACACTGTTCGCTTCAGCGTACCGCTGATTGTGAACCGCAACTACGGCTACAACTTCAGCGGGCTGAACATGTCGCCACGACGGATCTTCTCGCCAACGAATCAGGAAGTGCCCTTATCCGACGGCTACAAGACGCTGCTATCGTTGAACAGCAAGGCATCGTTCAACCTGTCGAACTGCCCCTACCACCGCAACGGCGAGAGGTTGCACAACCTGGTGGCCGTAGTGACGGGTACACTGAAGCTGCGATTCGTTTCCGGAACATGGGAAGGTAACAACACGCGATCGAAGCTGGAGAACAATCCGCCATCGGTGGATCTGGATACGACGCACAACGTGCTGATCTGCGGCGCCAACCTCGAGTATTACCTGGTGCAGAGTTTGGGTACGGGCTACGGACCTGACAGCTATGAAGACCACCAGCGGCAGCGCACCAAAGTAAAGAAAGCACTGGCAAAGATAGGCGCAGACATATACGGATTGGTGGAGATCGAGCAGGGACAATCGGCTCTGGCAGAGATAGCTTCAGACTTGACTGACCTGACCGGTCATCCGTACAATTATGTGAACGACCAAGGCAGCGTGAACGGCTCGTATACCAAATCGGGCTACGTGTACCGCTCCGACCGCATACAGCCGGTAGGCGTGCTAACGCGTAACAATACCGTGGTGCAGAACAGAAAGATGGTGCAAGGGTTTATACTGATTGAGAACGGCGAACAATTCATCTACAGCATCAACCACTTCAAAGCCAAATCGGGCAACGGTACGGGCAAGAACGCCGACCAGGGTGACGGGCAAGGCATCTTCAACTACAGCCGTCTGCAAGAAGCACAGAGCGTATTGCAGAACATCCGTTCGTACCAGAGCTACTATGGCGACAACGACATCCTGATCATGGGCGACTTGAACGCTTATGCCAAGGAAGATCCTATCCGTGCGTTCACGGATGCGGGCATGTATGATCTGCACCGCTATTTCCATGCAGACAGCAGTTACTCATATGTGTACGGCGAGCAAGCCGGCTACCTGGATCACGCTATATGCAACGAAGCGCTGCGCAAACAGGTGACGGGTATGAATGCCTGGCACGTCAATTCCGACGAAGCCGACCAGTATACCTACGACAAATCAAACGACCTGACCGTGTTCCGCTACAGCGACCACGATCCTGTACTGGTAGGACTGCTGCTAGACAGCACCTTATCCATTCCGATGCATTCGGATGATCCGATCAGCCACACAGGTATCGTGATGATTGACGGCGAGCCGTTCATCTCGAACGTGAGCGAATGGGGCGAGCAGCACGGCTACTACGAGGTATACGACATCAACGGCATCAAAGTGCAGAGTCTGACGCAAATAACCGAGTCGCCATGCCCGGTAGGCAGCAACCTGCCGGCAGGCTGGTACATCATTCGCCTGTACTATGCAGGCAAGACACGCAGCATCAAACTGATGAAGTTGCCATAATGAATAAAAAGGAACAGATACCGGATTTGTTTGCCTCGTCAGAACATGACGAGCTGACCAGCTTGCGCAAGGAACTGGCAGAGCAGAACTACAAGTACTATGTACTGTCAGCCCCGACGATGAGCGACCGCGAGTTCGACGAGAAGATGCACCGCCTACAAGATCTGGAGGCGGCACATCCCGAATGGTACGACCCGAACAGCCCGACGCAAAAAGTGGGGTCGGACATAGGCAAGCAAGACGGTTTTCCGCGTATTCGTCACCGCTATCCGATGCTATCGCTTGCCAACACCTACTCGCGCGAGGAGGTGGAAGATTGGGCACGCAAACTGCCCGACGAGGTGGAGATAGTAGCCGAACTCAAGTACGACGGACTAAGCATATCGCTGTGGTACGAGAACGGCATCCTGACGCACGCCGTGACACGCGGTGACGGCACGGAAGGTGATGATGTGCTGCCCAATATCCGCACGATACGCTCCATCCCACAGAGGCTGCACGATGCGCCGGAACGATTGGAACTGCGCGGTGAGGTACTGCTACCGTGGGAGCGATTTGAAGCACTGAACAAAGAGCGAGAGCAGCAAGAAGAGCCGCTCTTCGCCAATCCGCGCAACGCCGCTTCCGGCACGCTGAAACTGCAAGATGCGCAAGAGGTGGCACGAAGGGGGCTGACCTGTTATCTGTATTACATGCTGGGCGAGAACCTACCGGGCACCACCCACTACGAGCGATTGGAACAGGCACGAAGCTGGGGATTCCCTGTAAGCGATGCTATCAAAGTTTGCCATAGCGTAGATGAGGTGATGGCGTTCATCGCCTACTGGGATACTGAGCGCAAGAACCTGCCGGTGGCTACCGACGGCATAGTGCTGAAAGTGAACGACCTGGCTCGTCAGGACGAACTGGGCTACACCGCCAAATCGCCACGTTGGGCAATAGCCTACAAGTTTGCAGCCGAACGGCAACTGACTACGCTCAAACAGATCACATACCAAGTAGGCCGTACCGGAGTAATCACCCCCGTAGCCAATCTGGAGCCTATACAACTGTCGGGAACCGTAGTGCAACGCGCTACGCTGCATAACGAAGATTTTATCCGGCAGCTCGGCATCGCGGAAGGGGATAAGGTATACGTGGAGAAAGGCGGAGAAATAATCCCGAAGATTGTTGGGAAAGAAGAGAGCAATCAGCCGGAAGCCATCAGCAGCCAGTCATTTGCATTCCCTACAACATGTCCGGAGTGTGGTACACCGCTGGTCAGGGTAGAAGGTGAAGCGGCCTGGCGATGCCCGAACGAGGTGTCATGTCCGCCGCAACTTAAAGGCAAACTGGAACATTTCGTCAGCCGGAAGGCGATGAATATAGAGGGATTAGGCAGCGAGACCATTGCCCTACTCTACGACAAAGGTCTGCTCCATTCCATTGCGGACATCTATTCGTTGCGGGCAGAAGATATAGCGGCACAGGAGCGACTGGGAGAGAAATCCGCACAGAACATCCTCGCCTCGGTGGAGCAATCCAAGCAAGTGCCGTGGTCGCGTGTGCTGTTTGCATTGGGCATACGCATGGTGGGCGAGACGACAGCCAAGAAGATTGCCAAACGATTCACATCGGTTGACTCGTTGCAATGGGCAACCAAAGAGGAACTAACGAGCGTGGAGGATGTAGGCGAGCAGATAGCGGACAACATCATCGCCTATTTTGCCGATATCCGCAATCTGGAGACCGTGACGCGTCTGCAAGCCGCCGGCATACAGATGGCCGCACAAGTGCAAGACACGGCTGACGTACCGCAAGTGCTGGCAGGCAAGACCATCGTCATCTCCGGCACGTTCACCCGCCACTCACGCGACGAGTACAAACAGATGATTGAAGACCATGGCGGCAAGAACAGCGGATCGGTAAGCAAGAACACCGATTTTATCCTTGCCGGAGATAATATGGGTCCCAGCAAACTGGAAAAAGCCCGTAGCCTGGGTGTACAACTGATGAACGAGGATGAGTTCCTCGCGCTCATCAACGCCTAAAAAATTGAGAAAAAGATGAACAAAATCAAACTTTGGTTTTTCCGCTACGCCAAGCGTCACCAGAAGGGACGCGAGGTGATCTTCCCGAACTACAACAAGGTGCGTTCGGTAGCGCTGGTGTTTGCCGGAGAACAGAACAAAGAGATAGAACGGATTATTCGCCAATTGGAGAAAGACAGCATCATGGTGGAGATTGTGGGCTACGAGCCCAAACAGGACTTCACCATCATGGGCAAGCCCACATCAGCAGCGCTGCAAGCCCTGCCCAGCCAGCGTTTTGACTTGGTACTGGACCTGAGCACGACCTACCACATCGGCGCACAATATTTGCTGATGGCTATCGATGCTACATTCAAGTGCGGATTGCGGTTTATGGACGTACCTGAGGAAGATCAGCAAGGCGTGCTGGACATGATGGTAAGCTTGCCCGCACCGGCAGAAGGCGATACCTACCATAGCGAAGATATAGCGGAGCAGATCATCCGCTACCTAAAGATGATTAACAGTACTGAATGATGAAACAAACCATACAAGGTCTTGGCACGGCGCTCATCACCCCCTTCACGCCGGAAGGCAAGCTGGACATACCGGCATTGCACCGGCTGCTGGACAAACAGCTGGAGGCAAAGGTGGATTTTCTGGTAGTGCTCGGCACGACAGGCGAGGCTGCTACGCTCACGCCACGCGAGCAGAAAGTGGTGCGTGAGACGATCGTGGAACACATAGCCGGACGCATACCACTGGTACTGGGTGTGGGCGGCAACTGCACACAGGAGGTGGTGGAACGGCTGGGACTGCTCGGCAACGAACTGAAGCAGCACTATGCCGCCATACTCAGCGTCTGCCCGTACTATAACAAACCGGGGCAAGAAGGTCTGTTCCGGCACTTTGCCGCCATTGCCGAAGCATCGCCCGTACCGGTGATACTGTACAACGTACCCGGACGCACCGGAGTAAATATGTTGCCGGAAACCGTATTGCGCCTTGCGGCAAAATATCCGCACCGCATCATCGGCGTGAAAGAGGCATCGGGTAATCAGCAGCAGATAGAGCAGATCATTCGCGGCGCACGAGGCAGTATGTTTGTGGTGCTGTCGGGCGATGACGGGCTGACCGTTCCGCTGATGCAAGCAGGGGCACACGGATTGATATCCGTACTATCGAACGCCCTGCCGGAAGCGGCGATGCGATTGGTACATGCACCCAATCAACAGGAACAAGATGCACTGAATCCGCTGATTGCATTGCTGTTCAAGGAAGGCAATCCGACAGGCATCAAAGCCCTGCTTGCCCAGCAGGGCACATGCAGCGACAAAGTGCGTCTGCCGCTCGTAGAAGGAACAAACGAACTACATCATTCATTACAACAACAACTATCAGCTTATGAAAGTAGCAATATTCGGTAATGCGATGAAGCACAACACCTTGAGTGAGGTGTCGCACTTGTTGGAGTTTATGCAGTTGCGTGACGTGGATATCTACCTCTCTCAAGAGTTGCGTCAAGAGATGAACCTGCGCGATTACCCTGCTTTTCCCGTAGAGGAAGAAGCGTGGCAAGCCTTCACAGAGGCAGGTAATATGATTGATTTCGCCCTATCCATCGGCGGCGACGGTACCTATCTGACCACCGCCTCACTCATCGGAGCGAAGAACATCCCTATCGTGGGCATCAACTGCGGTCATCTGGGATTTCTGGCAGAGGTACAAACGCAGCAGGTAGACATCATCATGGATCAACTCATCCAAGGGCGCTACACCATCGAGCAGCGTTCATTGCTGACCGTGACCGGTGTAGGCGGAGGACACCTTTCTTCACCATACGCGCTGAATGAGATAGCGGTGATGAAGTCGGGTTTGTCATCCATGATACAGATAGAGGCGTTCGTCAACGGCGAACATCTGCATACCTACGAAGCCGACGGGCTGGTCATCAGCACACCTACGGGGTCTACTGCGTATAACCTAAGCGTAGGAGGTCCGCTGATGGAACCGCACGTGAAAGCCATCATCCTGTCGCCTATCGCTACGCACAGGCTATCCGTACGGCCGCTTGTCATACCCGATGACTGGACCATCGACCTCAACATCCATAGCCGTAACGGCAACTACCTGATATCGGTAGACGGCCGAAGCCAGTCGCTGCTGAACGAGGTGAAACTGCATATATGCAAAGCGCCGTACACGACGAAGGTTGTACAATTGGAGGAACATTCGTTCATACAGGCATTGAAAGACAAACTCCAATGGGGCAAATAGCGTTTTGTTTTTTCTTGGCATCTTCGGCTTTTTGGCTCGGTCATTATGGTCACCATAACTCCCTCTCGAGAAAAACCAAATCTGCTCAAGAAAAAATCAAAACCCTGAGATATTGAATTTTTGAATCTTTGAATATGCGAATAATATATATGGGTACGCCGGAGTTTGCCGTGGCTCCGCTCAGAGCGTTGGTTGAAAGCGGCAAGAACGTCGTAGCAGTAGTCACGATGCCGGACAAACCTGCCGGCAGGGGACACCACATGCAATACTCGGCGGTGAAGGAATATGCGCTATCGGTTGGTTTGCCGGTGTTGCAGCCCGAGAAATTGAAAGACGAGGCGTTCGTAGAAGAACTGAGGAGCTATCAAGCAGATTTGCAGATTGTGGTGGCATTCCGAATGCTGCCTGAAGTGGTATGGGCGATGCCCCGATTGGGAACATTCAATCTGCACGCTTCGCTGCTGCCGCAATATCGAGGTGCTGCGCCTATCAACTGGGCAGTGATCAACGGCGAGAAAGAGACAGGCGTCACCACCTTCATGCTCAAGCACGAGATAGATACAGGTAACATTATTCTTCAGGAGAAGATTGCTATCGGCGAGGATGAGAATGTAGGTTCGGTGCATGACCGGCTGATGGAGCTCGGCACGGATCTCGTTCTCCGCACAGTGGATCTGATAGAACAATCCGATGCGCAAGGCACACCGCTGCCAACAACTGCACAGGCAGAGATAGAGGCAGGCGAACTGCGTCCCGCACCGAAGATCTTCAAGGAGACCTGCGAGATTGACACCACCAAGACCGTCGCCGAGGTGCATAACTTCGTTCGCGGACTAAGTCCCTACCCTGCTGCATGGTGCAACCTGACAATAGGCGGCACAACCTACGAGAATGTGAAAGTGTTTGCTACGGAGAAATGTCACGGCCCCATCACGCTGCAATGCGCTGACGGCGAGATCAGCCTGACGGAACTGCAACTTCCCGGAAAAAAGAGGATGGCTGCGAAAGCATTGCTGAATGGGTTGAGGTAACACTTTGAATCGGTGAAATTATGTCACCATCTAAACAGGGGGACAATCTGTCCCCTGGTAGAAAAGAGTAGCATATTTGAAGAGGGGTACAATGTACCCCCCCACGAAAGTAAAGAACGTTATGGCAAACGAATCAATCATAAAACTATTCGAGGATAAGAAAATACGAATTGTCTGGAACGAAGAAGAGGAAAAATACTATTTCGCTGTTGCGGATATAGTACAAGTGTTAACGGATAGTGCTGATGTTATGGCTTATTGGCGCAAACTTAAACAGCGTCTAAAAGCAGAGGGTAATGAAACCGTGACAAATTGTCACGCTTTGAAATTACCAGCAGCTGATGGTAAGATGCGAATGGCGGATGTGGCTGATTTAGAGGGAATTTTCCGTATCATACAATCTATTCCTTCGAAAAAAGCAGAGCCGATTAAACGATGGCTCGCAGAGGTAGGAGCACAGCGTATTGACCAGATGATTGATCCGGAACTTACGTTCCAAATGGCGGTAGAGGATTATAGACGGCAGGGGTATTCGGACAAATGGATTAACGAACGAATGCGTTCCATTGAGATGCGCAAGGAGTTGACGGATGAGTGGCAGCGTTCGGGAATAACGAAACAGAAAGATTTTGCTATACTGACGAATGTACTGACGCGGGCATGGAGCGGCATGACTACGGGCGAATACAAGCGCCACAAAGGGTTGACTAAAGAGAACCTACGTGACAACATGACTAACATTGAACTGGCGCTAAACACGCTTGCCGAAGTTGCTACAACTGAATTTTCACGCCAGCGCAATCCCAAAGGCATGTACGAAAGCAAACAAGTAGCCAAAGCCGGAGGGCAAATAGCCAAGAATACCCGCGAAGACTTGGAACGGCAATTAGGACGAACTGTCATCTCTTCCGAGCGTGCCTCCGATTACATTCGTCCTATAGAAGAAGCTAATGCCAATGAGTTGCCTTTTGAAGACGAGAACAAATAGTATTCAGATAGCGCTAGAAAGATAAATAAGCAATGGACTGCCTATCAATAATTGACAAATATTATGCCGGTCAACCCGAATTGCGGGCATTGCTGGTGCGGCATTCGCAGCAGGTGGCGGAGCGTGCGCAGGCAATCTGCGAGGCGCATCCTGAGTGGCAGGCTGACATGACGTTTGTGCAAGAAGCGGCGATGTTGCACGATATAGGTATATACTTGTGTCACGCACCGAAGATATATTGCTTCGGTGACGAGCCGTATATTCGCCACGGATTTCTTGGAGGACAACTACTACGGGAACTGAACTTGCCGAGACATGCACGCGTGGCAGAAAGGCATACAGGAAGCGGACTAACCGTGGAGCAAATCAAGCGGCAGAACATACCGCTTCCATTGCAAGACTGGCTGCCGGAAACCATTGAGGAGAAAGTAATATGCTATGCGGACAAGTTCTTCTCGAAGTCACGACCGGACAACATCGCCTCGCCTGAGGATATATGCCGACAGATGGAGAAGTTCGGCAAAGATTCGCTGGAGAACTGGCTACGGCTGGAGAAGGAGATGAACACGTTTGTGTAACAGCGGCCAACAAACAAAATACCATCAGAAAACGGCCAACAAACACAATACTATATCATGAAACATAAACTCACACTTTTCGCCTTGCTGCTCATCGCTTGCATGAGCGCGTATGCTACGCCCGTGCGCATCCTGGGTATAGGCAACAGTTTTACGGTTGACGCGTTGGAGCAACATCTGCAGCCCATCATCGATGCCGAAGGCCGTGAAGCAATCATAGGCTATCCGTACCGTGGCGGCACATGGCTCTCGCAACACGACCAATGGTCAACCCGCACCGACACGATGCCGTACAACTACCGCAAGTTCGTCAACGGGCAGTTTACATCCACCGGTCTGTCTACCTACAACATGACGATGGCTGTGGAGGACGAACCGTGGGACTGGGTGATCATCCAATCCGACCACGATAGCGCAGGTATCTACACGTCGTACGTGCCGTACATGTCGCACCTTATCTCGTTCGTCAAGAGCCACTGCTCCAACCCGAACGTAAAGATAGGTTTCTATATGACCTGGGCGTACGATCAAGGGTCGACCTATAGCGCATTCAACTATTATGGCAAGAACCAGCAGCTGATGTACGACAGCATCGTGGCATGTACGCAACGATTGCTGGCGCAGCATCCCAATCTGGAACTGCTTATCCCCACAGGCACAGCCGTTCAGAATGCCCGGACAAGCTATATCGGGCAGAAACTTAACCGCGACGGCTACCATCTGAACTACAACTATGGCAGGTATATCGCTTCGCTATGCTGGTACGAGAAGATCTTCGGAACGAGTGCACTGAGCGTAACTTACAAGCCGGAAACGATCAGCGACTACTGCGCCGAGATGTGCCGTCATGCCGTGCATGAAGCGATGCTGACGCCTTATGCCGTGACCTCGCTGGCGGAAGATTATGGCGTGGATCAGGGCGATCCTATTGCTCCCGGCACAGAGAGCCATCTGCGCCGGCTAACCGTCAACGGAATGAACATCCCGCTCAACGAAGGCGATACAGCTCTCACCGCGCTGGTGGACTACACACGCACGCCGGTGGATTTGTACGCCTATCCTATCGACAACAATGCCGAACTCAACATCACCGACATCAACGGTTCGGATATAGAGAAGAACCCATCACGCCCGAATTATTATCCGCTGGTAGCGCCGGCTAACGGAGCAACGGTACGATACACCATTCGCGTTATATCCGAGGCGATGGGTAGCGACGAGACCATCTATACGCTCGCGCTCACGGGCGCGCCCGCAAACAATATAACTTATCCCATCGGTTCGCGTGCCGACCTGGAAGATTTTGCGGCGGCAGTGAATGGCGGCTCGTACGCCATCAACGGTATCGTGACCAACGATATCAACATGGATCACTCGAAGCAAGAATGTTGGATGACACCTATCGGCACGGAAGCACATCCGTATACCGGCACATTTGACGGCAGAGGACACACCATCTCGGGATTCAATATCTATGCCGTGGATAATGACCTGTACAACTTCCGGTATATAGGCATGTTCGGTTCGATACGCAACGCTACAATCAAGAACCTGCGCATCACGGGCACGGAGGAGTCGTATTTCAACCGTCCTTCGTCACCGGCTACCGATGACAGCCAGAACAAAGCCTACGCTATCCTGTGCGGCTGTATGGAGACGTCCACCATTCAGGACTGCTCCGTTTCGATGCCTATCTTCACCAATGTCAGCGGGCATGTAGGCATGCTGGTGGGCAAGAACTCCGACGCCAGCACCACCGCTTCGATGATCGAGCGCTGCTACGTGCAGGGCACATGGCGCATACGCCACAAAGGTATCTACGGCGGTATATTGGGCTACGGATACAGCTGCATCATCCGCGACTGCTATAGCCTGTGCAACATGAGTCTGCAACAAGACAAAGGTGCACGCATGGGCGGCATTATCGGCTACGCCAAGAGCAGCAGCGCTTCACGCTCTATCACCCTGCAGAACTGTTACGGCTACGGTGCGCTTACCGACGACCGCGTCAAATACGGGCAGTCGACTTCCGTCACCCATTACAAGGGAGCCATAGGCGGAGCCTTCAACGGCACGCAAGTCAATGCCACCAACTGCTGGTATCTGCAAGGTTCTGCTCCGGCAGCTTTCGGTCAATCGGACAACAACCGTACGGCTACGGCTGCTACGGCTGCACAGTTTGCTGACGGCACCGTGACTACCGCTCTGGGCGAAGCGTTCACACAGGGCAGCTCCTACCCCGTGCTGATTGCGCCGCAGATTGCTACGGAACTATCCGCTGTCAACTGTCAGCCGGCTGTACAGAAAATCATCCGTGACGGGCAACTGCTGATTGTACGCGACGGACGCACCTATACGATATTAGGATACTAACAATCAAAAATATTAACCAACAAAACCAACAAAATCATGAAGAAACTTTTTTTCCTTCCGCTGCTATTAGCAGCAGCAACACTCTTCGCTGAAGTAAGAGTGGAAACATTTGACGTGAAGGATGGTACAGCGACCAACACGTACGTCACATCACCAACTACCAAAGAGTGCCAACAAGCTTCTTGGACTGTATTTGCCGGAGGTATTTTAAAGGACCTTGGCAACATGGGTGCTACCAACTACGCATCAGTTACTCGCGCCATGAAAAACGCCGACAACGGAGTTTATCCGTACATGGAGAGTAGTACCATTCAGGACGGCATCGACAGCCTTTGGTTCACATGGAACAGCAATGGTGACGAGAGCGGTCAATGGAATGTAGTTATCTACATCAACGGTGATTCAGTAGGCGCACTGACAGGGGCAGCCGGAGCAAAGATTGCAGCTGGTCAGCCCATGAACACATTCAGCCTTGGCAACCTAAACATTGACGGTGACTTCACGATTAAGATTGTGAACAAGAGTCTCCATTCCGGTGCGCAGAATAAGAATAGCAAGCGCCTTGTTATTGACGACCTCAGCTGGACAACTCACGGCTCTGCACCGGTTAAGGCAACGCCTACTTTCAGCTTTGCAGATGAGGATCTCATCAAGAAGATTGATGCAGCTGCGTTCACCAACACGCTGACGAACACGTCTGACGCTACGCCTACCTTCGAGAGCAGCAATACTGCCGTAGCTACCGTAGCTGCTAACGGCGAAGTTACTATCGCAGGTGTAGGTACTACTACCATCACCGCTGCCGTTGCCGAAACCGACAACTACAAAGCAGCGACCGCTTCGTACACGCTTCGCGTTGTTCCGATGAACTTCCATCTGGAGACATTCGACGGCGCTGCCAATGTTACTTCCGGCAATGGAACCTACCTGACTACCGATTCAACCGGTACACCTTCTACCGCTACAGGTATCAGTTGGACTACCCTGCTCGGCTCGGTTCGTGACAACTTAGGCGGTGGTATGTGGAGTACAACCAATATCGCGGTTGCTATCCGTGGAAAGAAGACCGCAGAGGAGAACCATGGCTATCTGCTTAGTTCGACTATCCAAGGCGGTATCGACAGTTTGGCATTCGACTGGGGCTGCAACGGTACAGAGGCTGCAAGAAACAACCCGTGGAACATCAAGATCTATATCAATGACGTAGAAGTGGGTGCTATCACCGATGCATGCACGGCTATTCCGGCTGCACCGTATCGCTACAGCGTAGGTAACCTGAAAGTTGCAGGCAACTTCACCATCAAGATTGTCAACATGAACGATGCTGATGACGGCACCAGCAACCACTACCGCTGGGTAATGGATAACCTGGAGTGGTACAGCTACGAGGCTCCCGCACCCGCACACGTTTACTCCGTAGCAGGTGCAGAGGCGCTGATGGGTACGAGCTGGAACGAAAGAGAAGGCAACGAGATGACGCTTCAGGAAGACGGCACGTACAAACTGGTGAGGGAGAATGTCACCCTGGCTGCTTCCGACTATGAGTACAAGGTGGTTATCGACCATCAGTGGAACAACGGCGAAGCTGCACAGAACTCTGTTCTCAACATAGCTCAAGCCGGTATCTACGACGTAACGTTCACCTACGACCTGAACGGACCGACCACCAATGCTACCGCTACGCTGAAAGAGGCTATCGTAGTGCTGCCGAGCGTTAAGATTGCAGGTTCGTTCAATAGCTGGGGAGGTGAAGATCTGACATCTGCTGAAGACAAACTGACCGCTACCATCACCAAGACGCTCACCGCCAATACAACGTACGAGTTCAAGATGATCATTGCTTCCAACTGGACATCCAGCGGCAAGGCATTCACCCGTGACGACAACAGCGGCGTTATTACCGGCAACAGTGACAATATGACCCTGGCTGCTGACCGTGACGGTGACTATGTATTCACATGGACCTACGAGACGAACACGCTGGAGATTACCTTCCCCGTTGCCAGCGCACTGGAAAATACCGAAGTAAGCAACATCACCAAGCAGCTCGTCAACGGACAACTAATCATCACCATTGATGGCGTTCGCTACGATGCACAGGGACAAGTTATCCGCTAAATCGCCACGCGGAACAATCCGCTAATGGAGTAACAACAAGAGGGTGTGCCAAAACTGATTGGCGCACCCTCTTCAATCTCCCATCCATTATTCGCCCTAAGTATCTTGGTATATGGGAAATGTAGAATAACCCCTATTTCAAAGGGGCCGAATTCGACCCCTTTTACGAAGCATGGCAGATGTTGGATGCAGATTCATCCGTTACAACCGACAAATCACAATCGACAATTACGATTGCCGACTCTTCAGAAGAATCGTCAGTTACAACTGTCGATTCTTCGATTGTAAAATCGTCAGTCGTAACTGACGATTTGCAAGTCGCTAGTGATCGGATAGATATATACCATAGTATAGCCATTCCTAATGCAATAGAATTCCCTATGGGGTACATTTAAGCTGTAGATTCCCGAAGAAAAATAAAGCTACGCTTTTCCCTTTTTAGCATTTACCATCTCGCTCTTGTGCAAGCCCAAGCGAGGTAATAAATGCTAAAAAATGCAATTTTTCTTCGGGAATATTTGCAAATGTGCATTTTTTTTTGTAACTTTGCAAACAATTATATTTATTTTATGAAGACACAAGATCTAACAAATGACACAAAGGGCGAGATTGTTATCTATCAGTCTGATGAAGGTAAAGCCGCTATTGATGTTATTCTTCAAGACGAGACTGTGTGGGTAACTCAGGAGCAGATGGTTGCCCTCTTTGGTAAGGCAAAATCTACTATTAGTGAGCATCTTAAGCACATTTTCGAAGAAGGAGAATTGGACCAAAATTCAGTTGTTCGGTTTTTCCGAACAACCACTCAACATGGGGCTATAGAAGGGAAAATGCAATCGAGTCCGACTACGACCGCGCTATCCGCCAACTCTCCCTCTTCAGCGGCTCCACCGAACAACTCTCTGGAGAAACATCAAAAGATGAAGACTAAAGGTTACTTTTTCAATAATTCAAGTCATATAGTAATCCAACCCATAAACTCCCGACCGCATAGTCGGGAGCTTTTGTATGTCTCCTTTCTGCCGTATTTTGCGGCAGTGTGATATTTCATCCTACCTTTAGCGAGTTCTTCGTTTAGTATGCGGCAATGTCCCAGTAAGTTTTGGTGTTGTGCTCCCGACGGTATTCCCCTGCTCCATTCTTCGTTAATTATCTCTGCATTTCCTGCCGATTTTCACCCCATAACTTGTAACCCATAACCCGTAACCCATAACCCGTAACCCGTAATCCATAACCCATCCCCCATAACCGATAACCCGTAACCCCTAAATTGCGCATTCCCGCTAAATTTCTCACTTTTCTTTTCCTTTTTAGCATAAATCTGCATTTACCATTTGCTTTTTTCAAAAAATTTTCGTATCTTTGCAGGTGATTTGGTATTAACGACCAATCTGTCTTTGCCATGATGGTGCTTGCAGCACTTACAAGGCAAGAGCAATGCAGAGAAGCGTCTCTGCGTAATTCATAACATACTAAAAGCGTTTGCTTTATTTAGGAACCTATTCATTTCTCGACAATTTGATTTTTGGCTTTCCCGAATATTGCGAAACGCTCACGCTTGCGCGTGGGCTTTTTGCGTATATTGGAGCCAAAAGGAGTCGAGACCTGAATAGACCTGTATATTTCAAAAAGCCTGCGTTTTTGTATGTCTGTATACAAAGTAAACAAGTAAGTATGGCAGCAATAAACGACTTAGTAGCGCAAATACAGGATGAAGACCTCAGACAACGGATTGAGGCCGAACTGAAGCGCGTGATGAAGCACAAGAAATTCGGTCTTGTGTTCGAAGACCACTTGCCCGAAGGACTGAATGATGGTCCTATTTATCCGGGATTGGAAGTGGTGGATTCCGTGCGTCATGCGCAAAACGACCAACTATGGCACGCACTCATCGAAGCGGATAACTACTATGCGCTGCAACTGCTGGCATACCTCTATCCGGGACAAGTCGACTGCATCTATATTGATCCACCTTACAACACTGGCGCACGCGATTGGAAGTACAACAACGACTATGTCGATTCCGCCGATACTTACCGTCATAGCAAATGGCTCTCGATGATGAAACGCCGTTTGTTACTCGCCAAGCGACTTCTCAATCCCAAAGATTCCGTTCTCATTGTAACCATCGATGAAAAAGAATATCTGCATTTAGGATGCTTACTTGAAGAACTATTCCCAGAAGCAAGAATGCAGATGATTAGTAGTGTCATAAACCCAGCCGGAGTAAGTCGTGGCGGACAATTTGCTAGAACGGATGAATATTTATTCTTTATATTATTTGGGCAAAGCGCACCATCAGCTATCGTTCTAAATGAAGATTGGCGAGGTAAAATAAAAGGTGGGTATAAAGACAAACTTAGATGGAACGGTCTTCAAAGATCTGGTACTGCGACTTTACGTACTGATAGACCTAATATGTTCTATCCCATCTATGTTAATAAAGAAAGTACTCAGATTATAAGTGTAGGCAATAGTATTCCTTTAGAAGTAGACAGAAAAAGTGTTGTCGCCCCTGAAGGACTTATTGCGATTTGGCCTATTTTCCCAGATGGTAGAGAAGGCAGATGGCGTTTAGGAAGAGATACGCTGCTGAAACTCATTAATAAACGCTATGTAAAATTAGGCAAGGTGCAAGGTGATAGAGCTTCTCTCTCTTATTTGGCCGAAGGGGAACAGTCTAAAGTTGAGAATGGAGATTTTCCGATTGTAGGCTACAATAATGATGGCTCTATTATGGTGGATGAAAGCGGATATGCTGCAAAGTTTATTCCTGGAACACAATGGTGGATTACATCTCACGATGCGACACAAAAGGGCACAAAAATGCTCAATGATATTATTGGACATCGTTTCTCTTTCCCAAAATCTGTGTATGCCGTTCACGATGCTATTCGTTTCTTCGTTGCTAATAAGCCCAACGCACTCATTGTAGATTTCTTTGCCGGTAGTGGAACAACACTTCACGCCGTCAATCTGCTCAATGCAGAAGATGGTGGTCATCGCCGTTGTATCATGGTGACGAACAATGAAGTGTCTGTAGAAGAAACGAAATCGCTATCCGCACAAGGTTACAAACCCGGTGATGCAGAATGGGAGAAATTAGGTATCGCGCAATATGTCAACTGGCCTCGTACTGTTTGTTCTATTGAAGGACATGATGTGAATGGGCAACCGCTTAAAGGTGAATACATTGGCACAGACCATCGTCTAATGTCAGAAGGTTTTGATTCTAACTGTATCTTCTTCCGTCTTAACTTCCTCGACAAGAACAACGTCGCTCTCGGCAAGCAGTTCCGTGAACTACTGCCGCTCCTGTGGATGAAATCCGGAGCTATTGGCACATGCCCGACCTTAGACGGAGAAGCTGTTCCGGATATGCTCGTGCTACCAAACAATGAGTTTGCGGTGCTTAATAACGAAAAAACTTTTGGCGAGTTCTTCCAGCAGATAATGGAGAAGGAATCCATTCGCATGGTCTATCTGATTGTAGATAGCGATGCCATATATCGTGAAATGGCAAAAGCCTTGACAACCGGCGCATTTGCTTCTCGGCACATTAAGACTTGCCAATTGTACCGCGATTATTTAGATAACTTTAGAATCAATATACCTCGATGATATGAAAGACGAATTGATGACTTTCCAAAAGCGCGCCGTAGAACGTCTGCGTGACCATTGCGCCGCTGCACAAAACGAGTATCGCCACTCGCACCAAAACCAAGTGGTGTCGTTTACTGCGCCGACAGGTGCCGGTAAGACGATTATCATGTCAGCACTCATTGAGGATATATTCTTTGGTACGGATAAGTATGTGGAGCAACCCGACGCTATCTTTGTATGGCTCTCTGATTCGCCGGAACTGAACCTGCAATCGAAAGAGAAGATCGACAATCGTGCTGACAAGATTCGTTTGGATCAATGTATTGTTATCGAAGATGAGTCTTTCGACCGCGAGACTTTAGAAGAAGGACATATCTATTTCCTAAACACCCAGAAACTGAGTCGAACAAGTAATCTTACGCAACATTCCGACAATCGCCAATATACTATCTACGAAACGCTTGCCAATACCGTTGAAGAAAAATCCGACAAACTCTATTTTATCATTGATGAGGCACACCGTGGTATGCGCGGGCAAGAAGCAGGGCGTGCTACTACCATTATGCAGAAATTCATATTGGGTAGCGAGAAAGATGGCCTCAAACCTATTCCGGTTGTTATCGGTATGTCTGCAACTATTGAGCGTTTTAACCAACTGGTAAAGAACTCATCTGCGACCAACCGTCCTGTACGCGTGTCGACGGAAGAAGTGCGTGCGTCCGGTCTGCTCAAAGATCGCGTCATCATATACTATCCCAAGGAAGCTAACGAGCAAAAGGATATGACAATCCTTCAAGCAGCAACCGAAGAATGGGTAAGCAAGTGCATTCACTGGGAAACATTCTGCCGTGAGCAACACCATTGGATGGTACGACCGATATTTGTAGTTCAAGTACTCAATGGAGCCAACGGCAATATAACAGAAACAGATCTCGATGAGTGCTTGCGGAACATTGAACAGAAATCTGGCATTCAATTCGCTACGGGTGAAGTGGTTCATGCTTTTGGCGATACAAAAGGTGCCATCACGATTAACGGTCTTGAAGTGCCATACGAAGAACCGTCGAAGATACAAGATAACCGCTTGGCACGTGTAGTATTTTTCAAAGAGACGCTTTCTACCGGTTGGGATTGTCCTCGCGCAGAAACGATGATGTCTTTCCGTCGTTATACTGATGCAACGGCTATCGCGCAGTTACTCGGACGTATGGTGCGCACTCCGATACAGCAACGAATATTAGTTGACGACATGTTGAACGATGTGCAACTATTCTTGCCGCATTTCGATGCCGAGAAAGTGCAACAAGTGGTCGATGAATTGCAGAACTCCGAAGGAGGCGAACTGCCAACCGATGTATTGGGCGAAGAACTGGAGCATGGTTCGTATGTCATCTTAACAACTCGTCCTGTCGCAAAGCCGAAGCCCAAAGAGGAGGAAACGCTTTCATTATTCGACAAAGACAATAATCCGGCTACACCATATATTCCGACAACACCGACGACACCAACTACAACACCGCATAAACCAAGCTATCCCAACACTCCGATAAACCATAAACCTATCGAGGTAGAAGATAATCCGATTGAGTTTGAGTACGAGGAAATAGAACGCGATAAGATTGTAGATTACATCAACGGTCTTGCACTTCCTACCTATCTCGTGCGTACATTCCAGATGAACGACTATCTTAAATCGCTATTCTCCTTGTCGCACTTCCTGCTGATGTCTGGATTGGATGTGAATGCGCACGAAGCGGTGGTACAGGCAATAGTAGAAAGAATCCATGACTATATCGTCCAACTCAAGCAATCTGGCAAATACGCAGCAGCCAAAGAGCAAGTGATGAACTTTGAGATGTTGGCGAAAGTGTACGATGCCTTTGGCGAACAAATCAAAACGGAGCAAACCGGCAATATGTTTTCCGAGTCGCAAGTGGACTTGGATCGTCAGTTGCGTATCGCAGAAAAGCAATTGGGCAATGAAGGTGTGGCTATCGCTTACGGTCAAAAATATCCGTATCCGGAAGGTATTAGTCTATATATGGTAGATGTTATTCTATTTACCTGCGATGAACTCCAGATGGTCATGCTCAATGATTTTGCCAAACGGGAGTACCATAAATTAAACGATAAGTATCGTCAGAAGACAACACGTCTTTCTGATGCGCTCAAAACGCAGTATCGTAACATCGTGCGCGATAGTGCCGAGATTTCCAATGTGCCGTTTAATCTGAGCAACAACGTCTTTTTCCATAACAATGAAGATGGAGATGAGTATTCCAACCACCTGTTCGTAGATGAAATGACCGGCACTGTTCGTATCAAACTCAATTCATGGGAGAAACGCGTCATTGAAGAAGAACAAAAACGTGACGATTTCCGCTGCTGGTATCGCAATCCGTCTCGCGGACGAGAAACGGCACTCGCTTTATACTATAATTATAAAGGTACGTTCAAAGCTTTCTATCCGGATTTCATTATCATCCGCAAAGAATATGGCGGAGATTATATCGTGGATATCCTTGAACCTCACGACAACACCCGCGACGATAATGTAGGTAAGGCAAAAGCTTTAGCACAATATGCCACAGAGAATCCCGCTATCGGTCGTGCTCAATTGATTCGTGTGGCAAAAACGCCCACTGGTAGTGTTGTCCAACGTCTTGACTTTGCAGCCCATGGTGAACTCCGTGACAAAGTTGCTAACATCACCACCAACGAAGATTTAGATCACCTCTTCAATACTTATGGTGAGTAACAACGCATCATCGCGTCTGGCAATTTTATATAAATATCTACATTTACAACAAAAGGGGAGCGACGTCCCCTTTTGATTTAATGCTCGCGAGAGTGTGAATACTCATCGTTGTTCGGATTACACTGATTGCTGTGATTATCACGGTCAGAATCATCATGATAACGGTCCGAATGCCAGCTCATATTACTTGAATTTTTATTTTGGCGTGAAATTTCAGGTTTTCACTTTAACCTATCTGATTCCTTATTGAATCAAAAACAGGTGCAAATTTACTAAAATAATCCCGAACTTGCAAATATCGGGAAAAGGGTTCATTTTTTACATTTCTTTCGATGATGACTTTTTGTCTCATAAAAACAGGTATTCTTGGGTTTCTTTGAGCATACATACTTGATAAACTTGAGTTTTCGAATAGCATCTTCGGTAAGGTATAATCGCACTCCGTTCGGCAAAACATATTCGTTGTTCATCACTATGCCTTCTTTGGCATATATATGGCTTGATCCTATTTGATTTAAGCCCGACAAGCAGGCAAGTGGATTCTTATTTAACTCTTTATAAATCTTCCTTACAGAATAATGATCTTCGGTAAGATAAGGAGTCTCTCTGCCTCTAACAAAGATTAATGCCCCGCCACGTGAACAGTGATACATATTGTCCATAGTGGAGTCCTTTGTGGTAATAGCCAAAATATCTTCGTATCTGAAAGATTTTTCTTTCACCGAGTAACGATGCTCAGGACTATTATCATTGAAATACACCGAACCATGATATTTTTCTTCATCATAGATGGGTATCGTAATTACTTCCTCAATTGTATCATTTATATTATCCATAAGTGCAGAATTCAATAAGTGGATATTTGTAAAAGATTTATTCCTCTATCAATTCCAAATACAAATCTTATGCCACTGATATATTTTTTTACAAGTCCACTCTTGATTTGCATGAAAAATCCGTTGACCCTTTTTGCCCCTTTGACCTTTTCATTCGGACATTTCTTTTCGTCCGTTACGTCCAAATCGTATTTGGACAATTGGTATCCTGTGCTCGCGTGGGGTAGTTTTCACGATTTCCATGAGCGAGAATGAAAAATCTGCACTGGCAAAGTTGGCAAAATTGGCAAACTACGAGATCGTTCATTTTTTTGTTAAGTGCGCGAGTCGTCAGCCTCGCGTTTACCTTTCTTCCTTTCTACATCGTTCATTGCATTGGATGTTTATATTTTGTCTATTTCTCCCGCATGTTATGTGGGCAACTGCCGTCAACGACGTAATGTGTCATGCTTTTTCTTTGAATTGGTTCGGATTGAATCCGGATACCCGACATGCACATCTCGCTCATTTTAATAGCATAAAAAATTGACATGAGAAAGTTGAGATTCTTGAGACACTTCCCGCTTTCCTATCCTGAAATGTCCTGAAAATGTGGACACTTATCCTAAAAAACTTGACACCCAACTGTCTCAAGAATCTCATGCAAATTTTTGCATGGCAATATTGGCAATATTGGCAATATTGGCAATATCGCCACTTTTGCCACTTTCGCCAGTGCAATTTTTTATGTGTCTACTTGCAATTTTACCACATCAGTGCCATTTTGAGATATTTTTGGGTAATTTTGGACAAATAACACACCCATAGTATTATATACTACGTATATAATACAGACTCACAAAACGTTAGTTATTCGTTATATATCGGTTAGATATTTGTTGATTATTACCAGAGGCAATACCTATCTTGATAGGAGTCTCAACTACTCTTCATCCACGGCTCATTTCCACCCCGTTTCCACTCCATCTACAGCCCATTATCGGTCCATTATCGGGAGTGATGGCTTCTACAGAAATAATGAGAAATGAGACATGAGGAAAAATGCACATTGAACATCATATTACGAGAATTGAGTAAACGGAATGCAACATTTGAGTAAAAATTTCATGAGAATTGAGTAAAATGTGAAATAAAATTGAGTAAATATTTGCATATATCAAAAATATTTCGTATCTTTGCAGCGTCAAATGAAAGAAGCTATGATTCAACGTCCGTATTACGAAGACTTGCTCCGAGCAAGATTAGCAGAAGAGCGTCGGTTCATTCAAGTGGTTTTAGGTCCACGGCAAGTGGGCAAGACGACCCTTGTGCAACAAGTGCTGAATACGATACAAATTCCGTACTCTTTCTATACTGCCGATGCAGAGCAAGAAGGCGCATGGATAAGTGAGATCTGGCAAAAAGAGCGTCTGGAGATGCAATTCTCAGGACAGAAAGAACGCCTTCTGGTGATTGACGAAGTGCAGAAGATCCGTAACTGGAGTGAGTTTGTCAAAAAGCAATGGGACGAAGATACATGGAACAAGACCAACATCAAGTTGTTGCTCCTTGGATCATCCCGTCTGATGATTATGCACGGCTTGACGGAGTCGCTTGCAGGGCGGTTTGAACTCATCAAAATGACCCACTGGACATTTGCCGAGATGCACGAAGCCTTCAACTTTGATATGAAGCAGTTCGTCTATTTCGGTGGTTATCCCGGTGCGGCAAGTCTCATTCAGGATGAGCATCGTTGGCGCAGATATGTGCGGGATTCCATTGCCGAACCAAGCATCACCAAGGATGTGTTGGAGACCAGTAATGTATATAAACCGGCTTTATTACGGCAGATCTTTGAACTCGGATGCTCGTATTCTACAGAATTGCTTTCGCTCACCAAATTGCAAGGACAGCTGCAAGATGCCGGAAATGTAACCACTATTGCGGCATATCTGCAACTCCTGAAAGAAGCCAATCTGTTGGCGGGATTGTACAAGTACGCCAACGATGATGCCAGGAAGCGACAAAGTGTGCCTAAGTTCCAAGTTTATAACAACGCTCTTTACAACGCTTATTCACGCCAGTCATTCAGGCAAGTAGCTACCGATCCGAAGTTATGGGGACGGCAAGTGGAATCAGCTGTCGGAGCGTATCTGCTTAGCCAAGCCGAGTTGTACGACATGAACGTGTGGTATTGGCGACAGAAAGACGAAGAGGTGGATTTTGTGCTCGAATGGGACAATGAGATTGTAGGTATCGAGGTCAAAAGCAATCATGAGAAGATGACAAGCGGAATAATTACATTCCGTGATCTCTATCATCCAAAATTGGCGTTGATTGTCGGTCATGAAGGGATATCGATAGATGCTTTTCTCAACATGGACATTCGAAAACTATTCGAATCTCGATAAAAGTCTGTTAAAACCTCGTTAGAACCCTGTTAAAACCTCGATAAAAGTGGCCGAATTTGGCTGTGAGTTGTGACAGACTACCAGTGGGCAAAATGGGGAGAGGATTTGCTAATATGCAATGCTAGCCACATCGGCGGCGGCCGCTTTTTTTTAAAGTTTTTATACTATTAACACCAACAACACCAACAACAACTTTTTTGAGTTTGGAGAATAGGACTCTTTATTCATGCAACACCAGCAAAGGATAGACAAAACCAACCAGACAGCAAATATGCTAAATACGCCATCATCACATCAACCAAGAACATCATCTGCATCGGTTGAGCGATCGCCGGAGGAGAAAGAAATGCTGCGGCTGCAGAGCAAGTTGACCAAACGCTTTCATAAGGCGTGTGCCGACTATGGATTGATAGAGGACGGCGATCATATACTGATAGGCCTGAGTGGCGGTAAAGATTCGCTGGCGCTGGTGGAGATGCTTGGCAGGCGGCAGCAGATATATGTGCCGCGGTTCCGGGTGACAGCCATCCATGTGCGCGTAAAGGAACGGCCGTACTTGAGCGACTTGAGTTATCTGGAGCAATTCTGCGCCGAGCAACAGGTACCGTTCGTTGTGCGTGACACCTCGATAGGCGAGGAAAGGAAGAAAGATCCGTGTTTTCTTTGCTCGTGGTACAGGCGCAAAGCGCTGTTCGATGCCGCAGCGGAGCTGGGCTGCAACAAGATTGCTTTCGGGCATCATAAGGACGATATAGTAGAAACGCTGCTGATGAACCTGATCTTCGACGGCAGCACATCGACAATCTACCCCAAACTGCAGATGGACAAGATGCCGCTGCAGCTGATACGACCGCTGTGCCTGATTGAGGAGAAAGATCTGATTCGTTACGCCCAGCTGCGCGGCTATGCACAGCAGATAAAAAACTGTCCGTTCGAGAAAGTTACTTCCCGCACGGACATCAAGCAGTTGGTAAAACAGCTGGAAGCGCTCAATCCGAACATCCGCGAGTCGGTTTATCACGCCGCGATGCGACACATTACAAATTAAAGGGCTAACTAAAAATTCCACGTTTTTAGTTAGCCCTATTATTAACTTGTCATTGCTCGCTGATAAGCAGTAGCGCTTCTTCGCGCACATCCGCCGGCAGGCTGATACCTCGCGCCTGCATGGCGCAGACCCAATCGCTTACCTCTTTAGGCATGAGCGTTTGGAACACCTCGCGTATCTCTGCCGCCTGCTCTTCGGTCAGATCTTCGGCTGCAATGCCTTTGTAGGCATCGAGTTCCTCATCGTTGTAGTAGAGGCTCTCGTCGCGCAAGATGCGCAAGCCCTTTTCACAATCAAGATGCTGCCCGCAGCAAATATCATTTGTCATTTGTCAATTGTCAATTTTCGTTGACTTCATCCTCTTCCACCACCAGGTTGTTGATGATAAAGTCCTGACGCTCGGAGGTATTCTTGCCCATAAAGAAGTTCAGTAGTTCGCCCACGGCATCCTCCTTGCGCAGCGTGACCTGATCAAGGCGTATCTCCTGACCGATGAAGCCCTTGAACTCGTCGGGAGAGATCTCACCAAGACCTTTGAATCGTGTAATCTCGGGCGAACTGATCTCGTCGATAGCTTTGAGGCGTTCCTCCTCGCTATAGCAGTAGCGGGTCTCTTTCTTGTTCTTGACGCGGAAGAGGGGCGTCTGGAGGATATAGACATGTCCTTTCTTTACCAGATCGGGGAAGAACTGTAGGAAGAACGTAAGCATCAACAGACGGATGTGCATTCCATCGACATCGGCATCGGTAGCGATGATTACTTTGTTGTAGCGCAGTTCGTCCAGGCCGTCCTCGATGTTCAGCGCCGATTGCAGGCAGTTGAACTCCTCGTTCTCGTACACGACGCTCTTGGTCAGGCCATAACTGTTGAGCGGCTTACCGCGGAGCGAGAACACCGCCTGGGTACGCACATCGCGGCTCTTGGTGATACTACCCGATGCCGACAGACCCTCGGTGATGAAGATGCATGTCTCGTCGCGCAGATCGTCGTCAGCATCCTTGGATGAGCGCACAGGCTTGGCATCGTTGAAGTGGATCTGGCAATCACGCAACTTGGGATTGTTCAGCAGGTTCTTCTTCGAGCGTTCGCGTGCCGCCTTGGTCACGCCCGCAATAGCTTTGCGTTCGCGCTCGGAATCCTGTATCTTCTTGAGCATCACCTCGGTGACTTCGGGGTGCATGTGCAGGTAGTTATCCAATTGCAAGCCAACAAAATCGTTGACGAACTTATTGACCGATACCCCACCCGTGGGACTCATATCTTTCGAGCCGAGTTTGACTTTGGTCTGGCTCTCGAAGACAGGTTCCTCCACATTGATGGCAATAGCTCCGACGATGCCGTTACGGATGTCGCTCAGGTCCTGATTCTTGCCAAAGAACTCCTTGATGGTGCGTCCGATAGCCTCGCGATAGGCAGCCTGATGCGTACCGCCCTGGATGGTGTGCTGACCGTTGACGAACGAGTGGTACTCCTCACCCGTCTGATCGGTATGGGTCAGGGCAATCTCGATATCCTCACCCTTGAGATGGATGATGGGATAAAGAGGATCGACGGTCATCGTCTCGGTGAGCAGGTCAAGCAGACCGTTCTTAGAGAGGAACTTACGGCCATTGTAGTTGAGCGTAAGACCGGTATTGAGATACGCATAGTTGCGCATCATCGTTTCGATATAATCGTCGCGGAAACTGTAATTCTCGAACAGACCTTTGCTATCGTCGGGCACGAACATGATCATCGTGCCGCGCTTCATCGTAGCGGGCGCATCGATGATACCCGTATCGTTGATGAGGTGCCCCTGACGGAAGGTAGCACGGCGCACCTTGCCTTCACGCACTGACTCGACGACAAACTCTTTGGATAGGGCGTTCACCGCCTTGGTACCTACTCCATTCAGACCGACGGATTTCTTGAAGGCTTTGCTGTCGTACTTGCCGCCGGTGTTGAGGATGGAGACGGCATCGACCATCTTGCCCAAAGGAATACCACGGCCATAGTCGCGCACGGTGACGCGCCCATCAGCTACAGTAACATCAATCACCTTGCCTTCGTTCATACGGAACTCGTCGATAGAATTGTCGATGGTCTCCTTGATGAGCACATAGATACCGTCGTCGGAGTGACTGCCGTCACCCAACTTGCCTATATACATACCCGGACGTCGGCGGATGTGCTCGCGGTCGTCAAGATGGATAATATTGTCTTCGTTATAGTTCTCTGCCATGGTTTATTCCAGATCAAGCGACAATTGTACGTCTTGCTGCTCGTTCGTTATGGTAAAGGGTACACCCTGAATCTCGGTGGTTACGCCTTTCGGCTTCTCCTCCTTGGGTTCTGTTTTGCTTTCCTGTTGGTTTTCTTCCTGATTGTCCGTTGCCTGCGTCTCCGGCTCCTGTCCTTCCGGCTCGGCATCCTCATTATCCGGTTCTATCTCTTCCGGCTCTTCGGGTTCCGGTTCGGGTTCGGGCGTGACATCGATGATGTTGGCTATATCGTAGTTCGATAAACGTTTGCCGCGCGCTTTGGCTGACTTGACATCGATGAACTCGGACATGAGCACATCCAGCGGCGGACGATTCTCGTCGGTGAACTGCAGTTGGAAGGTAGCTTCGTCACGATCTTGCAGCACCACCATCCTATGGCCTTTGGCTTCGCCCAAGATGGATTGCGCTTTGGCGGAAGCGTCCGCCAGCGTGAAGCGTTTGCCGTAATAGAAGCCCAGTTCGTCGTTCCACATCGCAAGAGACCACACTTTCTCGGGGTCCCATTTCTCGACGCGGAGGATATTGTTGTCGAAGTGCGCCGTCACATCGAAGGTATTGAGATAGTAATCGCCTTCGGTGGTGAGCACGAGGATGCGGTCTTCGTCGTCATATTCGCCCAGATAAGTACCTTGCCCGTCGTAGTTGACGCGCAGCACATCGGGATCGAACCACACTTTTCTACCGCCCAAGGTTGAGTGACCTTTCTGCTTGAGCGTGATGGATTTGACCTCGTACTTGGTGAGCACATTGCCTCGTGCCGAGCGACTCTTGACTGCCAGTTCGGCAAGATCCTTGAGCACCTCAATCTTCTTGAGGTGGAGTTGCGGCTTGAGCGCCACGCGAATGATCTCCGCCTCACCATTGGGGTTGGCGGTGAAATAGACGATCTTCGATCCGGGCTTGCCCTGCGTGACATCATATTCCTTGTCGCGCGCCACGCCCGTGACGTGGAAACGCTTCATGTAGTAGATGCCGCCTTTGCCGTCGCGGTACACTACATTATATATCGTGCGCGTGTCATCCTTCTTGAAGATGGCTATGTGCAAGATATCCGTACCGATGAACACCTTCTCTGCCACGCGTACGATCTTGTACTTGCCGTCCTTGTGGAAGATGATAATATCGTCGATGTCGGAGCAGTTGAAGAGGAACTCGTCTTTCTTCAGACCGGTACCGATGAAACCGTCTTGGTAGTTGACATACAGCTTCTCGTTCGCCTCGACGATGGTCTTAACATTGATATTGGCGAAGTTACGCACCTCGGTCTTGCGCGGATACTTGGCTCCGTATTTCTGCTTAAGCATCTCAAACCACGCGATGGTATATTCGGTCAGGTGGTTGAGATCGTGTACGGTAGCCTTGATCTTCGCCGCCAGATCTTTCATCAGTTCGTCGGCTTTCTTCGAGTCGAACTTGGTGATACGAATCATTCGGATGTCGAACAGTTTTTCTATGTCCTCTGTTCTGACTTCACGAATAAGTTTGGCTTTGAACGGCTCCAATGCGCCATCCACAAAGCGGATGAGCTTCTCCTTGCTTGCCGCCTGCTCGTAGCCTTGCTCCTTGTAGATGCGGTTCTCGATGAAGATCTTCTCCAGCGAGGTATAAAAGTACTGCTCTTCCAGTTCGGCTTTCTGTATCTCCAGTTCCTGTTTGAGCAGCGCCTTGGTATTATCCACCGACAGCCTGAGCAGGTTGCTTACGCTGGTGAAGATAGGTTTCTTGTCCTGAATAACGCAGCAGTTGGGCGAGATAGACACCTCACAATCGGTGAACGCATAGAGGGCATCAATCGTTTTATCCGAAGATGCGCCTTGCGCCAGTTGCACGACTATCTTCGCCTCTTCGGCGGTGAAGTCGTCTACCTTCTTTATCTTAATCTTGCCTCGGTCTTGCGCCTTGAGGATGGTCTCGATAATCTTGGATGTGGTTGTACCATAAGGCACTTGGCTGATGATGAGCGTACGGTTGTCATCCGCCTTGCTGATACGCGAGCGTATCTTGATTACACCACCCCGTTCGCCATCATTATAGCGGCTCACATCCACCTCACCGCCCGTGGGGAAGTCAGGATAGAGGGTGAACTCCTCGCCACGCAGATAAGCCAGTGCGGCATCGCACAGCTCAACAAAGTTATGGGGAAGAATCTTCGAGTTCAGGCCGACGGCTATACCTTCCACGCCCTGCGCGAGCAGTAGCGGGAACTTCACAGGCAGGTGTACGGGTTCCTTCTTTCTGCCGTCGTAAGACGCCATCCAGCGGGTAGTCTTGGGGTTGAACACCGTTTCCAGTGCGAACTTTGACAGCCGCGCTTCGATGTATCGCGGTGCGGCTGCGCCGTCACCGGTGAGGATGTTACCCCAGTTACCCTGACAATCGATGAGCAGATCTTTCTGCCCGAGCTGCACGAGCGCATCGCCAATAGAGGCATCGCCGTGCGGGTGGTACTGCATCGTCTGACCGACGATGTTAGCCACCTTGTTGTACTTGCCGTCGTCCACGGCTTTCATTGCGTGGAGTATACGGCGCTGAACAGGCTTCAAGCCGTCCTCAATAGCAGGTACGGCTCGCTCAAGAATGACATAAGAGGCATAGTCCAAGAACCAGTCTTGGTACATGCCCGTCAGATGGTATTTGATTGCGTCGCTGAACTCGGCCATAAACACTTATCAGTCCAATTGCCAATAAGCGCTATCAGTCAAGACGCTTGTTAAGAATAACATAAGCGATGATGCCTATGAACTCCAGCACCAAGCTGCTAACGAGCAGCCCGTTGCTCGGAACACCGAAATAGTACACACACAGGCAGATTACTCCACAAAGGAAGATGATCAAACCGAGATTCTTAAGTAACGTATCCATATTCGAATAAATTTAAGGGATTTTCAACAAATCGACTACAAAGTTACAAATTTTTTTCCATATTTGCAAATTTTTCGGCAAAAAAAACATATTATCGTAGAAAAATTTGCAGAATTGGATTTTTTTTTGTACCTTTGTAGCGAAATCCTATTGACGAGAGGAATGTTCTATTGCCGATAGGTGTAACAAGACAGGAGTAGGCCGGCTTATCGCTACCGCAAGGCAGAGGAAAGTCGGGGCAGCACAGAGCACTGCAGCGGTTAACGGCCGTCAGGCAGCAATGTTTGGTCCCTGCTACAGAGACGAGTCGCCTTCGGCAACGCGATCGCACAGATGGCGCCAGGGCGAGGTGAAACGAGCACACTGCGGGCTGCAAGCTCAAGTATACCTGCGTGTTCGGCAAATTGCCCGAACAGAGAGTTGCTCGCTCGAGCAGGAGGGTAGAGCGCGAGAGAGGTGCATAGCAATATGTTACCCGAGATTAATGATAAGCATCGCGTCCATTATCGGGTGCGACACAGAACCCCGCTTACAGGTCTGCTCCTGGCTTTTTGGAAAGTGAAAGGTGAAAGGTGAAAAGTGAAAGGTGGAAAGTGAAAGGTGAAAAGTGAAAGGTGAAAAGTGAAAGGTGAAAAGTGAAAGGGAATTATGAGTTGGGATAAAATAAAAGAGTTTCTTCAGTACGAGTTATGGCGGAAGACATCGGATGAGTTGCGCGACGGAAGGCAGACGAAGCGCTTCGGTGTGGCTATGCTGAAGACGATTATTCTGGTGATTCGTGGCTTCAGTTCGAAACAGCTGAACATAGCTGCCAACGCGCTGACATACAACCTGGTGTTTGCCATCATACCGATCTTTGCCATGGTTCTTGCCATCGCCAAAGGGTTTGGTTTTTCCCAGTTGATTGAGGATAGGCTGTCATCCACCATGTTGGGCGAGACGAACCTTGTACCGACAATCATGGAGATGGTCAACCGCTATCTGGAGACAGCACAAGACGGCGCCTTCATCGGTATAGGACTGCTTATCCTTATATGGGCGGTGTACAGCTTCTTCCGCAATGTGGAGCAAGCCTTCAACACAATCTGGGATGTCAAGAAGTCGCGATCCGTTGTACGCCAGCTGACGACCTACATAGCCGTGCTGTTCATCATACCCGTGCTGCTGATCGTTACTTCCGGTCTGGACATTTTCCTACATACCACGGTGAACTCCATCTCGTGGCTCAGCACCTTGCATCGTGCACACAGTTCGCTGGTGACAATCATGAAGTTTGTGATTGTGTGGGTGCTATTCCTATGGATGTACATGGCTATACCGAACACAAAAGTACATTTCTCGAGCGCGATCTTCCCTGCGATAGTGATGGGTTCGCTCTTCGAGCTATTGCAGATGTTGTCGATGTACATCATCGTCTTCCTGGGTAGGACGAGCATCGTATACGGAGCGTTTGCGGCTATACCTATAATAATGATCTGGCTGCAATGGGCGTGTCTGCTCATATTGATCGGCGCCGAACTGAGTTTTGCCATCCAGAACAACGAACAGTTTGAGTACGAGAAAGATGTGGATATGATGTCGCGGCGGTACAAGGATTTTCTGACCATCTATCTGCTGCACATCATCATCAGCCGCTTTGAGAACGATGAGACGCCGTTGATGGCTACCGAATTGGCACAAGAAACGAAAATACCTATCCGCGTTGTGATCAACCTGCTGAACCGGATGGTGGAGACAGGCTTGGTGCGCACCGTATATACCGAGGAGAAAGAGGAAAAGACCTACCAGCCTGCGTTGGATACCCACAAGATTACGGTAGGTATGGTGACCGACAGGATTGACAGGCAAGGTACGGAAGCGTTCTTGCGTGGCGCGTCGGCTGAGATGCAAGCGTTCTGGAAACGATTCACGCAGCTGAAAGACGAGCATAATACGCTGACCAACATCCGACTCAGCGAGATGGGCATGTAGACGGGTAATGGCAGTTGAGCGGGAAGAGTGATTGGAAAATTTAATTTATAATTATATTGTATATGAAAAACATTGCAAGCGTTTCAGGATTGGCATTGTGCCTCCTGTTGTCGTTGAGTATGCAGGCTAAGCCGCGCATTGAGCGTGCTGAGCCGCTTAGTTGGTTCACGGGCATGAACATGCCTCTCACCCTTATGCTGCAAGGCGAAGATCTGGCAGACGCCACTGTAAACATCCAACAGATTGCAGCAGGCAAGGTGATGAAAGGTCAGTGCCTCGGTCTGACGGTGAAAAGTCAGCATAATGCCGAGTCGCCGAACTATCTGTTTGTCGACCTCGTGGCTACGGAACCCGGTCTGTACCGCATCACACTGACGAAAGGCAAGAAATCCGCTTATGTTGACTATACCATCGAAGCCCGAAAGGCTAACCATCGTGCCAATATCAGTTATACGCCGGCTGATGTGATCTACCTGATTATGCCCGACCGTTTTGCCAATGGCGATCCTACGAACGACAACACCGCCAATACCGCCGAGAAAGCAGCTCCTACGGAGTGGTTCGGCCGTCATGGCGGCGACATCCAGGGAATAATCAACCATCTGGATGACATCAAAGCCTTAGGTGCTACCGCTATCTGGAATACTCCGCTGCTGCTCGACAACGAGCCTACGCAATCCTACCACGGCTATGCGTGCGCCGACTATTACCACATCGACCCGCGTTTCGGTTCGAACGAGCTGTACAAGCAGCTGGTAGACCTTGCCCATCAGAAAGGACTGAAGATGATCATGGATATCGTGCCTAACCACTGCGGTTCGGCTCACTGGTGGATGAAAGATCTGCCTTACCAGGACTGGATTCACCAGTATCCCGAGTTCACGCGCTCCAACTGGCAGTTCACAACGGCTGCTGACCCGCACGCCTCACACGCCGACTTCATCGGCATGAACAGCGGATGGTTCGACACCTCGATGCCGGATATGAATCTGGACAATCCTGACCTTCTCAAATATTTCCAGCAATGGGCTATCTGGTGGATTGAGGCGATGGACCTGGACGGTCTGCGCGTAGATACATACCCGTACAACGAGAAAGAGCCTATCAGCCAATGGACTGCTGCCGTGCGTGCAGAATACCCAGGCATCAATATCGTAGGCGAGTGCTGGACACGTCCTACCTCGCAGATCGCTTACTGGCAAGCTGACGCCAACAACTCTGACGGCTACAACTCCAATCTGCCCTGCGTGATGGATTTCCCGCTGCAAGAAGCTATGGCTGCCGCTTTGGGGGACAAAGGTGAAGGCTGGGGAAAAGGACTGCTCAAGTGCTACGAAGTGATAGCTGACGACTACCTGTACGCCCATCCTGACAACGTGCTGATTTTCGACAGCAACCACGACACACCTCGCGTACGCGATATGCTTCTTGATAAGAGCTACGAGCGCAACAAACTGATTGTTGCCTTGCTGGCTACTATGCGCGGTATACCGCAACTGACCTACGGCGAGGAATATGGACTGATCTCGCTCAACCCAGACGATATCGGCAACCACGGAGCGCTGCGCGTCAACCACCCGCTGTTCGGCAACGAACCTGCCAAGCTGGAACCCAAGCAGAAAGATCTGTATGAATATTATGCCCGTCTGTTGAACTGGCGCAAGGACAGCAAGCCTGTTCACAACGGCAAACTGATGCACTTCCTCAGCCGCGACAACACGTACGCCTATGTTCGCTACACGGACGAGGAGGCTGTATTCGTTTACATCAACGCGTCGGACGAACCGCGACTCATTCCTATCGAGCGCTATGCTGAGGTGATGGACAACTACAGCAAGAAAGGTACGGACGTCATCAGCGGACAAAAGATCGACCTGAACGAACCGATGAAGGTGGAAGGGCTGACGGCAATCATTGTTCCGCTGGGGAAGAATTGAAAATTGAAAGGTGAAAATTGAAAGGACGCTGCGCTACAGGTGAAAGGGGAAAGGAAATTGAAAGGTGAAAATTGAAAGGTGAAAGGGGAAAG
>CAMKDV010000018.1 GCA_946411385.1 uncultured Bacteroidales bacterium | reverse complement strand
ATTGAAAAGTGAAAGGTGAAAGGAATCACCAAATTGAAAAGTGAAAGGTGAAAGGTGAGAATTGAAAGGTGAAAAAACTGATCACATATATAGCAGTTATGCTGGCGGTATGTCAGCCCTCGTGGGCTGATGACCTGACCGGTGCGGCAATACAGGACAGTACAGCAGCCGCACAGGACAGCATAGTCACGGCGGGATCTGCGGCAGCACCTACGCCGAAAGTGGAGTACGGCTTGACGCGCAAGACCTACACGATAGCAGGTATCAGCGTGACCGGCGCGCCGAGTTACGAAGATTTTGTGCTGATAGGCTTCTCCGGTCTGGCGGTAGGTGACAAGATTGAGGTGCCCGGCGATCAGATAACCAAATCTATCCGCCGTTTCTGGAAGCAGGGACTATTCTCGGACGTGAAGATGGTTGCCACAAAGATCGAGGGCGACAACATCTGGATAGAGATACGCCTCAAGCAACGTCCGCGCGTAAGTGAGATCGTGTACAACGGATTGAAGAAGAGCGAGAAAGAGGACGTGGAGGTGAAAGTAGGTATCAGCAAGGGCGCACAGATGACGCCTAACCTGGCTGACCGCGCCAAGACGGTAGTGCACAAATACCTCAGCGACAAAGGTTTCCACAATGCCGAAGTAAGCGTACTCCAGCAGCCTGACCGCGACAGAGAAGGTTATGTAAAGGTGATGGTGAACGTCAACAAGAAAGAGAAGACCAAGGTAGGCAAGATATACATCACCGGCAACGAGGCGCTGACGCACACGCAGATCAACCGTGCGATGAAGAAGACCAACGACAACAACATCGTCAACCTGTTCCGCACAAAGAAGTTCGTCACGGCAGAATTCGAGAAAGACAAGCAAGCCGTGATTGAGAAATACAACGAGCTGGGTTATCGCGACGCCTATATCGTGGCCGACAGCATCTCGCCCAACCCTGACGACCCGACGCGCGTGGATGTGTACATGACCATCAGCGAGGGCGACAAATACTATATACGCTCCATCAACTGGATAGGCAACACGGTCTATCCGTACGAATACCTTAACGCCGTACTGGGCATCAAGCCCGGCACGACATACAACCTCAAGGAGCTGAACAAGCGTCTGAACGAGGACGATGATGCCGTAGCCAAACTGTACACCGATCAGGGTTACCTGTTCTTCAACGTAGAGCCTGTGGAGGTGAACGTGGATAACGACTCGATTGACTTTGAGATGCGCATCTACGAGGGACGTCCGGCTACCATCAACGAAATAAATATAGTAGGTAACACGCGCGTGTACGAGCACGTGGTACGCCGCGAACTTTATACCAAGCCCGGACAACTCTATTCGCAATCGGATATTATGCGTTCGCTGCGTGAGTTGGCGCAGATGGGTCACTTCGACCAAGAGAAACTTGTGCCGGACATCCAGCCTAATCCCGAAGACGGAACGGTGGATATCACCTATCAGCTGGAGACCAAATCATCCGACCAGATCGAGTTCTCGCTGGGTTGGGGCGCAACGGGTATAGTAGGTTCTATCGGCTTGAAGTTCACCAACTTCGCCATCCAGAACCTGTTTAACAAAAAAGCATACCGCATTGTTCCGCAAGGCGAGGGACAGACTTTCAGCATCAATGCCCGTACCAACGGCGTGTACTACACCTCTGCCAGCATCTCGTTCGTGGAGCCGTGGCTGGGCGGCAAGCGACCTAACTCGCTGTCGACATCCGTGTTCTTTGCTTCGCAGACCGGCTATTCCGACCGTTACTACCAGGCCTACCGCAACCTGTACAACTCGTACGCGTACAACTATGCCTACTACGGCAACTCCGACTACTACCAGCAACTGGCAGAATCCGAAGCCGACCCCGACAAGTACCTGCGTACTTTCGGCGTGAGTGTAGGTTACGGCAAGCGTCTGCGCTGGCCTGACGACTATTTCTCGTTCTACGGCGAAATTTCGTATCAGGCTTATTGGATGAAAGACTGGGCGTACCTGCTCATCTCCAACGGTACGAGCCATAACTTGTCGCTCAACCTGCAACTGTCGCGTTCGAGTATTGACAACCCGATATACACGCGTCGCGGTTCGCAGTTCACGCTGGGACTGAAGATCACGCCGCCATGGTCGGTGTTCAACGGCAAGGATTACTCGCAGATGACTACCTCCGAGCGCTATCACCTGATCGAGTACCACAAGTGGAAGTTCAACGGCAAGGTGTTCACGCCGCTGACCCGCGATTCGAAACTTGTGCTGATGACCCGCTTCGAGTTCGGCTATCTTGGGCACTACAACAAAGATGCCAAGTCGCCGTTTGAATCGTTCTACATGGGCGGTGACGGAATGAGTTCGTACTCATCGTACGCCACGGACTACATCTCGATGCGTGGTTACAGTTCGGGTTCGCTCACTCCTTACGACAGCCAGACCGGACGAAACATGGGCTACCTGTACAACAAGTTCACGCTGGAGTTGCGCTATCCTATCTCGCTGGAACAGAATGCCACTATTTGGGCATTGGGCTTCCTGGAGGCCGGTAACTGCTTCGCAGACATCAAGGATTATAACCCGTTCAACCTGAAGCGTTCAGCCGGTGTGGGCGTGCGTGTTTTCCTCCCGATGTTCGGTCTGCTGGGTATCGACTGGGGTTGGGGCTTCGACAAGATCAACGGCTCCGACCAATACGGCAAGAGCCAGTTCCACTTCGTGCTGGGACAGGAACTGTAGGTGAAAGGTGAAAGGTGAAAATTGAAAGGTGAAAGGAAAAAAGCAAAAAAAATGAAGAAAGCAATTGTAGTAATAATCATCGCGTTATGCGCGTTTGGCGGCATACAGGCGAAAGATAATACGGTAGCGTACGTGGATATGGCATACATTTTGAAGAACCTTCCACAGTACGAGACCGCCAACGAGCAGCTGACGATGATTGCCAAGCGCTGGCAGAAAGAGGTGGATGCGCTGGAACAGGAAGTACGTCTGTTGACAACCAACTATCAGACCGAGCAGATCTTCCTTTCCGAAGAGATGCGTCAGCGCCGCGAAGAGGAGATCCTACAAAAAGAACAAGAACTGATAGAGCTCAAGCGCAAGTATTTCGGCGAGAACGGCGAACTGGTAAAGAAACGCGAGGCGCTGCTCAAGCCCATACAGGACGAGATCTATGCAGCCATCCAGGAACTGGCTAACGAGAAGCATATCGACGTCATCAAAGACCGCTCGGCTGACCCGGGGTTATTGTATATGTCATCAAAATTAGACTATTCGGATCAGCTCTTACAAAAGTTAGGCGCAAAGTAAAGTTTTGGAACGCAAATCTGCTCGAAACAAAATCCAAAACATAAAATGAAAATATTAAAATAAACGAATATGAAAAAGATTGGATTGATTATCGCGGTTCTGGCTTTGACGCTGACCGCCAACGCCCAGAAGTTCGGGTATGTCAACACGCAGGAACTGTTTATGATGATGCCGGAACTGAAAGATGTTCAGGCTCGCATGGACAGCCTGAACAAGCAATATGAGAACTTGCTCATGCAAATGCAAGAAGAATACCAGAAGAAACTTCAGGACTACCAGCAGAAGCAGAGCACGATGCCCGACGCTATGCGCCAGATTCAGGAAGAAGAACTCTACTCGATGCAGCAGCGTCTGCAAACAACCTATCAGACAGCACAACAGGACGTTGAACAGCGTCGTTCGGAGTACTTGAAGCCCATCAACGAGCGGATGGCAAAAGCTATTCAGGATGTAGGTGCTGCCAACAACTACACGTATATCTTCGACTCGGCTGCAGCCGTTTATATCTCTCCCGATGCCGACAATGTGATGGCACTGGTAAAAGCCAAACTGGGCATCAAGTAATGGCAGACGGCTATTTGGAATCCCACTATGCCGAGTACGAGAAGAAAAAGGCAGAGTGGCTGAAAAAGAAAAACAAACAGAAGTATGGAACAAATACAAAACTTACTTCGCGATAAGACATGGGCACGCTGGACCGTGCTCGTGCTTGTTGCTTCGATGATGTTCTTCGCCTACATGTTCGTGGACATCCTCTCCCCGCTGGCATCGCTGTTGAACGACAGCCTGGGTTGGGATCAGGGTGTGTTCGGCACCTACGCTGCCGGCGAGTATCTGCTGAATGTGTTCGGTTTCCTCATTATTGCGGGCATCATTCTGGATAAGATGGGTGTGCGCTTCACCGGATTGCTCAGCGCCTCGCTGATGGTTATCGGTGCAGCTATCAAGTTCTGGGGCATATCGTGGGCAGACGCCAACACGGTAGGCTGGCTCAACAGCTGGTGGACCACCATGCCGGGTAGCGCCAAGCTGGCGATGTTCGGATTCATGATCTTCGGTTGCGGCTGCGAGATGGCAGGTACTACCGTGAGCAAGATCCTTGCCAAATGGTTCAAAGGTAAAGAGATGGCACTGGCTATGGGCTTGGAGATGGCTATCGCGCGTTTGGGCGTGTTTGCAGCCATGTGGCTCTCGCCTATGTTCAGCATCAAGTTTGCCGTAGACGGCACCAACTCCGTAGTAGCTCCGCTGCTGTTCGCATCGCTGCTGCTCGTGATAGGATTGCTGAACTTCTTCGTCTTCACCATCATGGACAACAAGTTCGACAAGCAGCTGATAGCTATCGGCGAAGTTACCGAGATGAAAGATCCTGAGGATGAGTTCCACGTGAGCGACCTGGGCAAGATCTTCTCATCGAAGATGTTCTGGATTATCGCCCTGCTGTGCGTATTGTATTACTCGGCTATTTTCCCGTTCCAGCGTTTTGCCACGAACTTCCTTGAGGAGACCCTGAGCATCTCGAACGCAGAAGCAGCAGGTCTGTTCAAGTGGTTCCCGATACTGGCTATGGTGCTTACTCCTTTCCTTGGCGCGTTTATCGACTACAAGGGCAAGGGTGCATCCATGATGCTGATCGGCGCTATCATCATGATTGCCTGTCATAGCGTGTTTGCCTTTGTGCTGCCGGCTTATCCGAGCAAGGCGTTGGCGCTCATCACCATCCTTGTGCTGGGCGTGAGCTTCTCGCTTGTTCCGGCATCTATGTGGCCGAGCGTACCGAAGATTATTGACGAGAAAGTGCTCGGTTCGGCCTACTGCCTCATCTTCTGGGTTCAGAATGTGGGCTTGTGCCTCGTGCCGCTGCTGATCGGTAAGCTTCGCGTCGCTACCAACGGCTATCTCGTTCCGATGGTAGTGTTCGCATCGTTCGGCGTGCTGGCATTCCTGTTGAGCCTGGCGCTCAAGGTAGAGGATCGCAAGAAAGGCTATGGCCTGGAACTGCCGAATAAGGTGAAAGGTGAATGAGTGAAAGGTGAAAAGTGAAAAGTGAAAGGTGAAAAGTGAAAAGTGAAAGGTGAAAAGTGAAAAGTGAAAGGTGATGGATTGGAGTTTTTTGATTGAAGGCAAAGATGCTCTGTGCGTCTCTACGGATAGCCGCAATCTGCCTGAAGGCTGCATCTTTGTGGCACTCAAAGGCGAGACCTTTGACGGCAACACCTTCGCCCTGAAAGCCTTGGAGCAAGGCGCTTCGTTGGCTATCGTGGACGATGAGCAGGTGTACAATACCATTCTACAAGCCGGCGAATATTCCGCCTTGCTGGTGGAGAACAGTCTGCTGGCATTACAGGACCTGGCTCGCGAATGGCGCAGGTATCTTGGTACGCGTATCATAGGAATCACCGGCACGAACGGCAAGACGACCACCAAAGAACTGCTGGCGGCTGTGCTGAGTACGAAGTACAAGATGCACTATACGCAAGGCAACCTGAACAATAGCATAGGCGTTCCGCTGACCTTGCTGCAACTCCGCCGCGAACATGAGATGGCTATCGTGGAGATGGGTGCCAGCCATCCGGGCGATATCAAGGAACTGGTTGAGGTAGCCGAACCTAACTGCGGACTCATAACCAATGTAGGCAAGGCACATCTGCAGGGCTTCGGTTCGTTTGAAGGCGTCATGGCTACCAAAGCCGAACTGTACGACTACCTGCGTGAGCATAACGGCTTCTGTTTCCGCAACACGGACAACCCGTATCTAAAGAAGATGGCGGGCGACCTGAAGACCGTAGCCTACACGACCGGCACGATGCCCGAAGGCACGCAGCTCGTAGGAGCCTACAACAGCGAGAACATCCAAGCCGCACTATGTGTAGGCGAACATTTCGGTGTGGACAGAGAGACAGGACTGGCTGCTATACGCGCGTACGTGCCTTCTAATAACCGTTCGCAAAAGACTGTCACGGACAAGAACACCCTGATCGTGGATGCCTACAACGCCAATCCTACTTCGATGCAGGCAGCCATCAACTCGTTCAAGGGCGAAACATTCATCCTTGGCGCGATGAGGGAACTGGGCGAGTACAGCCACACCGAGCACCAGAACATCGTAAATATGCTGCTTGAGCGCAAGGCGGATACCGTTCTGCTCGTAGGCGACGAGTACCGCGAGACCACAGCACCCTATCCTATTTTCGCAAACGTAGACGAACTGTGTGAGCACATTAAGCAACATCCGCTCACAGGTTGTACCATTCTGATCAAAGGATCACGAAGCAATAAACTGGAAAATGTGCTGCCGTTGTTATAGTTGAAAAGTGAAAGGTGAAAGGTGAAAGGTGAAAAGTGAAAGGTGAAAGGTGAAAAGTGAAAGGTGAAAGGTGAAAGGTGAAAGGTGAAAAGTGAAAGGTGAAAGGTGAAAAGTGAAAGGTGAAAGGTGAAAGGTGAAAGGTGAAAAGTGAAAGGTGAAAGGTGAAAAGTGAAAGGTGAAAGGTGAAAAGTGAAAGGTGAAAGGTGAAAAGTGAAAAGTGAAAGGAGTAGCCGAAGTGAAAGGTGAAAGGTGAAAGGTGAAAAGTGAAAGGATATGAATAAGAAAGTAATTATACCCATTCTGGTTGTGCTGGTTGCCGCTATCGGTGCGCTGGTATATCTGTATTTTGCACAGAAGCAAGAGATGACCGAGATGGTTGAGCAGATGGAGTTTGAGAAATCCGAACTGGAGGACGAGTATGAAGATCTCGCCATGCAGTTCGACGGCTACCAGACCCCCAACCTGAGCAACGACTCGCTGACACAACTGCTCAGTCAGGAGCAACAGCGCGTTCGTGACCTGCTGGAAGAGCTGCGTATCACCAAAGCGACCAACGCACGCCGTATAGCCGAACTCAAGAAAGAGCTGGCAACGGTAAGGCAAGTCATGGTGTCGTATGTACATCAGATAGACAGTCTGAACCAGACTAACCAGCGTCTGACGGCCGAGAATCGTCAGGTACGCGAGCAATATGCCGTAGTACAGCAGCAGGCGGAAGAGTTGCAGCAACAGAACAGCGATCTGACCGAGAAAGTGACGCGCGCATCCATCCTTGAGATAACCGCCTTCAAGGTAACGCCTCTGAACAAGCGTGACCGCAAGACCTCGAACATCAATCAGATGCAGAAGATCCAGTTCGATTTCACGATAGGCAAGAACATCACCTGCAGCCGCGGGCTGAAAGATGTATATATGCGCATTGTACGCCCTGACGGCGAGCTGATTACCCTGCCCGATCCGCAAAACCGTCTGTTCGCGTTCGAGAACAGCGAGATTGAATATTCGATAAAGAAAGAGATTGAATATGCCGGCGAGGCGCTGGATGTGACGATGTACTGGACGGTAGGAGAGATCCTGTATCCGGGCACGTACAATGCCGACTTTTTTATCGACGGCGCACTGGTGGCATCGTTCCCGTTCACGCTGAAGAAATGACGACGTCCGACGCAAAAACAGACAATCATACTAAACACACATATCTATGACTCCTTTGAAAGACATGAAGATAGCCATGGCAAGTGACCATGCAGGCTATCCGCTCAAACAGGAAGTACGTGCATGGCTGGAGAACCAAGGCGCACAAGTCAACGATTTCGGCTGCTACTCCACTGACAGTTGCGACTATCCCGATTTCGCCCATCCGCTGGCAGAGGCCATCGAGAAAGGCGAGTTTGAGATGGGCATAGTGATCTGCTCGACGGGTAACGGCATCTGCATGACCGCCAACAAGCATCAAGGTATTCGCGCCGCACTATGCTGGGACAAGCCTCTTGCCGAACTGGCTCGTCAGCACAACAACGCCAACGTGCTCGGATTGCCTGCCAACTTCATCACCAAAGAGAAAGCACTGGAGATGGTGAAAGTGTTCTTCTCGACCGATTTTGAGGGTGGTCGTCATGAGCGTCGTGTAAGCAAGATTGCCTGCAAGTAACATGCCACAGTTCGGGCATCCTGTATGGCGTGGCTGGAACATGCTACGCGCGTCTGTCAGTTACGCACTAAGCAAGGCCGGCGTGTATCATGTAAGGCATCTGCCCGTGTTCGTATCGATAGAGCCGGCTAACTTCTGCCAACTGGCTTGCCCCGAGTGTCCGGTAGGCATGGCGCGCGATGCAGGCCATGACGATACTGTCCATGGCAAGAAAACCACGCTCAGCCTTGCATCGTTCAGCACTATCCTTGCCCGCGTCTCGCCGTACGTTCACACGATGCAGTTCTTTTTCCAGGGCGAGCCGCTACTGAACGACTCGTTGCCGGAGATGATAAGCATGGCGCAAAAGGAAGGGCTGTACACTATCGTATCGACCAACGCACAGCGATTGGATGCCGCGATGGCGGAACGATTGGCACAAGCCGGGCTCAGCCGCATCATCGTCAGCATGGACGGATGGACGCAAGCCTCGTACGAGCAATACAGGAAAGGCGGGGATGTGGAGCGCTGCAAGCAAGCCGTACGATGGTTACATGAAGCCAAACAGCGCACAGGCAGCCGGATGACCATAGAGCTGCAATGCCTCTATCTGAAGACGAACGAGCATGAATGGCAAGTGTTCCGCGACGAATACAAACGCCTCGGAGCAGACCACCTGACGATGAAGACGGCACAACTGTACGATTATGCTCACGGCAATCCGCTCATGCCTACCGACAGCCGCTATGCGCGCTACAGATGGGATAAGAAAAAGCAAGCCTACACGCCCAAACACGCACTAACGAACTATTGCAGGCGACTCTGGACGGGATGTGTGATTGATGTAGAGGGGAATGTGCTGCCCTGCTGTTTTGACAAACAGCGGCAATACCGGTTCGGGAACATCCTGACCGCTGACTCGCTTGCAGCCGTCTGGCACGGAGCCAAAGCCGAGGCGTTCCGCAGAAACATTCTGCATCACCGCTCAGACATACCGATGTGCACCAATTGTGAGGGGTAGTAAAAAGGGTGATAAAAGTGTGGCAATGGTCTAGGATGGGACTGACAAAAGAGGCATAAACAACAGAAAAGCCTCCTTGGGGAGACTTTTCGAAGTTGCTCAACCAGGACTCGAACCCAGACAGACAGAACCAGAATCTGTAGTGCTACCATTACACCATTGAGCAAAAGCGGGTGCAAAGGTACACAAAAAATACGACATATGCAAATATTTATTCAAAAAAATGTCATAAAGAAGCAATTTTTGCCCGATTTTTAAGGTTAAGTTGCAAAATTGGGAGGTATTATGGACATAATAGCAGATATACGCCGACCTATCGAGGAGTCTTTTTATCAATACGAACATCTGTACGAAGAGACTTTGCGTTCCGACAATCCGTTGTTGGACCAGGTGCTGCGCTACATAGCCGCCAAGCGCGGCAAACAGATACGCCCGATGCTGGTATTGCTTTGTGCGCAACTATGCCGCGGCATTACTGACAAAACCATCCGTACCGCCGTAGCCCTCGAGATATTGCATAACGCTACGCTGGTGCATGACGATGTGGTGGACGACTCGCCTATGCGCAGGGGTGTACCTTCGGTACAGGCCAACTGGTCGAACAAAGTAGCCGTGTTGGTAGGCGACTGGATGCTGGCAAGGATGATAGGCATGGTGGGCGAACTGAGGAACACGCAGATCCTGGCAATCGTATCCTCTCTGGCGCGCACACTTTCCTCCGGAGAACTGGTACAGCTGCATGCCGGCAGTTCGATGTGGATAAGCGAGCAACAATATTATAGCATCATCGGGCAAAAGACCGCCGAACTGTTTGCTGCCTGCACGGAAGTCGGAGCCGTCTCGGCGGGAGGCAGCGCCAAGCAACAAAGTGCCTTGCGCACGTTCGGACGCGAACTGGGACTGATTTTCCAACTCAAAGACGACGTATTGGACTACTCGGATACCGACATGGCAGGCAAGCCCACGATGGGAGACATACGTGACGGCAAAGCTACCCTGCCTCTGCTCATCGCTCTGGAGCGTGCCACGCCCGACGAAGCCGGACATATCCGCACCATAGCCGAGCAGCTGTGCAACGAGAAAGACCGTTTGACCGAGAAAGAGCAACAAGAGATAGAGCAAGAGATCAAATCGTTCGTCATCCGCTACGACGGCGTGCAATACGCCTATCGCCGGATGCGCGGCCATCAGCACAAAGCCATAGAAGCCCTCGATATCTTCCACGACAATCCGGTGAAGCAAGCATTACTGCAACTACTGGAATATACCATCACACGAATGTACTGATCGCACATTGGAACAGCAACTTACCGATATTACCCAAGCCTCGCAAGCAACGCCTGAACTTGTTTTGGCAGAAAATCTCCATGCCGGTTTTCCCTCACCCGCAGCGGACTACACCGAGCGTATCGATATCACGCGCGAACTGATCCGCCATCCGGAGACGACGTTCTATGCCCGCATTGAGGGGGACAGCATGCAAGGGGCAGGCATCTTCAGCGGGGATGTAGTGGTTATCGACCGTTCGCTGACCGCCTCCGACGGCGATTATGTGGCAGCCTATATCGACGGGGAGTTTACCGTCAAGGAGTTCAGGCTGGATGCCGCAGCCCAATGTGCATGGCTCATTCCTCACAACGACAAGTACAAGACCATCCGCGTGGATGAGCAGAATGCTTTCATCATCTGGGGCGTCATCACCCACACTATCCATAAGGTGGGCCATTGATCGGACAAACAGTACATATACAATCTGCATATGTTTGCCCTTTGCGACTGCAATAATTTCTTTGTATCGTGCGAACGCGTTTTTCGTCCCGATCTGCAGCACACACCGGTCGTCGTCCTCTCCGGCAACGACGGATGCGTGGTAGCGCGCTCCAACGAGGTCAAACGCCTCGGGATAAAGATGGGCGTTCCGTTCTACCAGATCAAGGAGCAGGTGGACAAATACGGCATTGTGCATTTCTCCTCGAATTTTTCCCTGTACGGCGATATCTCTTCGCGCATCATGAGGCTGCTGAGCCGCAAGACCGACGATCTGCAACAATACTCCATCGACGAGGCGTTTCTCGACCTCTCCTATTGCAGCGATACAGGGCAAGCCAGAGCCATCTGCGAACAGCTCCGTGCGGATATACTGAAGGGCATCGGCGTGCCGGTATCGTTCGGCATAGCAGAGACGAAGACCTTGTGCAAAGTGGCATCGCACTACGCCAAGAAGTTCGCGGGCTATCGCGGAGTGTGCGTTATTGCTACTGAGGAGCAGCGCATCAAAGCTTTGGGGCAATATCCGATAGACGAAGTGTGGGGCATAGGCAGACAATCCACCGTCAAGTTGCACGGTTTCGGCATACAGACCGCTCTGGATTTTGCTTCACGTCCCGGCTCTTTTGCCCTGACGCATCTGCATCAACCCGGTTTGGACACTTGGCGTGAATTGAACGGCGAGGATTGTATATCCATCCGCGAACTGCCTGAGAAACAGTCTATCACCTGCTCGCGCACCTTTGCACACGGCGTGACCGACCGCACGTTGCTGGAAAATGCCCTGTCCATGTTCTGCGCCAATGTGGCAGAGAAACTGCGCAAGCAGCATTCGGTATGCAACCAGATGATTGTTTTTGCCCACACCTCCCGTTTCGGCGAACAGATCTCCGCTATCCACGCTACCGTCACCTTCCAGATAGCCACCTCCACCACCCAGGAGATGACCGACGCCTTGCTGCGCGTGGTAAGGCAACAATGGCAAGCCAATACGCCCTACAAGCGTGCCGGAGTAATACTGACCGCCATCTCGCCGGACAACGGCATACAGACCTCACTGTTCGACACTCGCGACCGCGAACGGGACAGCCGGCTGCAAAAAACGCTGGACAGCATCAACAAGAAAGCCGGCAAACACGCCGTAGGTTTCACGCCGCAGATAGCCACACAGCGCTCACGCGAGTTGTACGATGTAGGAGCAAAAAGTCCCGCCTACACCACCCGACTGCCGGAGATAATTACCCTGCATTGCTAATCCCGACATGACAGATGCAGCATTACTGAACAAAAAATGCACATGTGCAAGATTTTTCGACGAAAAAATTTGCATATTCGCATTTTTTTTTGTAACTTTGTGGCGGTAATTTGCGCGAAGTGCGCACACGCATGTACATGGGCGGGAAAAGAATACATAGTATCGTGGTAGGAATGTTGTTGTGCATCTGCACAACTTCTGCTGCCGATGGTTTGCTTTCGGGTACACCGATAGGCTCATCGCCGTCGGTAGATTATTCGAATAACGCCAGCGCCACTACCACCAAGAACCTTCCCGCCGACGCTTTCGACGGCAATCTCAATACTTTCTTTGCATCCTACGACCGCTCGTACACCTGGGTGGGATTAGACCTGGGTTCGCCGCACATTATCACGCGTGTGGGATGGAGTCCGCGTAATGACGGTCTGGGGCCGGGACGCATGGTTCTGGGCGTATTTGAGGGAGCGAACCAATCGGATTTCTCGGATGCTTTGCCAATCTATCTGAACGACCAACAAGGCGTGATCGGACAAATGGATTATGCCGATGTAAGCTGTTCGCTTGGTTTTCGCTACGTGCGGTATATAGGTCCGAACGATGCACGATGCAACATAGCAGAACTGGCTTTCTACGGGCATCGGGGCAACGGCGACAGCACACAGCTGTACCGCCCGACCAACCTGCCGTGCGTGGTTATTCACACCAAGGATATGCAATTGCCTTACGACAAGGTCAACTATATTGAGAGTTACGTACAAATCATCAGCCCGGACAACTCGGTACTGAAAGATACGGCAGGTCTGCGTCTGCGGGGAAATGCCTCTACTAACTTCCCCAAGAAGCCGTACCGCTTGAAGTTCAATACCAAGCATAAGGTACTCGGCTCACCGGCTAACGCCAAGAACTGGACGCTCATCAACAACTACGGCGACAAGACGTTGATGCGCAACATTGTAGCCTTCCATGTCAGCGAAGTTATGGAGATGCCCTATACGCCTTTCTGCAGGGCAGTAGATGTGCTGGTAAACGGCGAATACAAGGGCTGCTACCAGTTATCCGACAAGATTGAGGTAAAGAAAGGGCGCGTCAGTATCGACGAGATGGAGCCTACCGATCTTGTGGGGAGCGCATTGAGCGGCGGCTACCTGTGGGAGATTGACGGCTATGCCTATCTGGAGCCACAGCCCTATTACTCGCCGTACGGAATGCCCATCACGCTACATTCGCCCAAGGACGATCAGATTGTTCCCACCCAACGCACGTACTTCGAGAACTATTTCCGTGCCCTGGAAGACAAGGTATACAAAGCGTCGGCCACAAACACCGAGTGGCGGAGCTATATCGATTTTATGACCTTTGGCAGGTATTTCCTTACGAACGAGATGTGCGGCAATCCGGATGTATTCTGGTCGTGCTACATGTACAAGAAGCGTGATGACCAGAAAGCCTATTTCGGTCCTGTATGGGATTTCGATATCGCTTTCGACAACGACGACCGCCAGTATCCAGAAGCCAATCACACTCAGTTTATCTTCGGCGGAGCAAGCAATGCCGACGGATTTGCGCGCCATATCGCCTTTGCCGATCAGCGCTCACGCGATGAGCTGACCGAGCTATGGCATCGCGGCCGTAACCGCGGCATCAGCGCAGAGGAGTTGACCGCGTTTGTGGATAGTGTGGCACAGGCTTTAGACGCATCGCAACACCTGAACTTCCTACGCTGGCCTATATTGTCGCAACGCGTACACCAGAACCCCGTGGCACTCGGCTCGTACGCCGCTGAGGTAGACAGGCTCAAGCAGTTCCTTACGATGCGCGTCAGCTGGATGGACAATAAGTTGGGCTATACCTGGCATCCATTCAACAACACCGATGCCAACGAGACCGTCATCCGTGACAATGAAGGCTACCGCATCTACGACATGCACGGCCGAATGATTTACGAAGGCGACGAACTGCCCTCGTTACCCCAAGGCATATATATTATTCAACACCATAACCAAACAGAAAAAATCATCCGATAAAACTATGGATAACAGAAAAGTTCGCGTACGTTTTGCGCCATCCCCTACCGGCGCGCTGCACATAGGCGGGGTACGCACCGCATTGTACAACTACCTTTTTGCCCGTCAACATGACGGCGACATGTTGCTTCGTATCGAGGACACTGATTCTACACGATTCGTGCCGGGAGCAGAAGAATATATCCTTGAGTCGCTTCGTTGGCTCGGTATTGAGATTGATGAAGGTCTCAGAATGAATGCCGAGGGTAAGATTGAAGCGGTAGGCGAAAATGGTCCCTATCGCCAAAGCGAGCGGAGGGATATCTATTGGGAATATGTCAAACAGCTGCTGGACAGCCATCAGGCTTATGTAGCGTTTGACACGCCCGAGCAGTTGGAAGCCAAGCGCAAAGAGATTCCTAACTTCCAATACGACTCGACCACACGCGGTATGATGGATAACTCGCTGACTTGCGCGCATTCGAAAGAGCGTGTGGAGAACGGCGAGCAGTTCGTCGTACGCTTCCTTGTCGATCCCGACGAGACGGTTACAGTACACGACCTTATCCGCGGCGATGTCACGGTAAACTCGAATATTCTGGACGACAAAGTTCTTTATAAGTCAGCCGACCGTCTGCCGACCTACCACCTGGCCAATATCGTGGATGACCATCTGATGGGCATCACCCACGTGATCCGTGGCGAAGAGTGGCTGCCCAGCGCACCGCTGCACGTATTGCTCTACCACGCTTTCGGATGGGAAGATACGATGCCGCAGTTCGCCCATCTGCCGCTGCTTTTGAAGCCTGACGGCAATGGCAAACTGAGCAAGCGTGACGGCGACCGTCTCGGCTTCCCCGTCTTCCCACTGGAGTTCCATAACCAGAAAGACGGCAGCGTGAGCAGCGGTTACCGCGAGAGCGGATACTATCCGGAGGCTGTGATCAACTTCCTCGCCCTGCTCGGATGGCATACATCCGGAGACCAGGAGATCTTCTCAATGGATGACCTGATTGCACATTTCTCGCTAGAGAGAGTGAGCAAATCCGGAGCGAAGTTCGATTACGAGAAAGGCAAATGGTTCAACCACCAGTACCTGCAGATGCGCTCGAACGAGCAGCTGGAGAAAGAGTTCCGCCCCATCCTGATTGACAAGATAGGCGAACGCGCAGCCAAGAAATACAGTCCGGAACTGGTGGCACACATCATCGGGCTGATGAAAGAGCGTGTGTCGTTCGTAAGCGAACTGTGGGATCAATGCAATTTCTTCTTCGAGGCTCCAACCGAGTACGACGAGAAATCCTTAAAGAAACGCTGGAAAGAAGATTCGCCCAAGCACATGAAAGAGCTGTACGCTCTGCTCAAGGCGCAGAAAGACTGGTCAGCCGAAGCTCTGGACAACCTGGTACTGCCATGGATTGAGCAGCAAGGCTACGGGCTGGGCATCGTAATGAATGCTTTCCGTATATGCCTGGTAGGCGCAGCCCGCGGACCACATATCTGGGCCATCACCGACGTGCTGGGCAAAGATGAAAGCCTGCGCCGCGTGGAGGCAGCACTGAAGCGACTGGCATAATTCGGCAAACCGAAGACAAGACAAACAAACATATACAACCAAATCAAAATACCAAACATGAGAACTAATCTAAGTTCACAAATCTCGCTCAGTCGGGTAGCGAAAAAACTGTACAAACCCGATGATGTCTTCGAACTCTCGCGCGTCAGCCGGATGGAGAAAGTGAAGACCAGTATCTATGAGACAGGCAAAGAGGGCGCTGCTGCCGTGGCAGCGCACATTGCCGAACTCATCACCGAAAAACAGAAAGCCGGACAAAAGTTCGTGCTGAGCATGATGACCGGTCGCTCCATGCAAGATATCTGCACGGAGCTGATCCGTCTGCATGAGGGCGGACTGAGTTTTCGCAACGTGGTGCTGGTAGTAGGTTACGAGTACTACCCGCTCCAGAACGAAGATGCAGGCTGTCTGGGACAGTTGGAGGAACGCCTTATCTCGAAGGTAGGTATTCTCCCTGCCAACGTCATCGCCATTTCGGGAACGCTCGCCAAAGAGCAGATCATCGAAGCCTGTGCAGCCTATGAGCGCACGATTCATGATTTGGGCGGCATCGATCTGATGCTGCTGGGTATCGGTCGCGGCGGCAACATCGCCTTCAACGAGCCGGGTACGCAATTCAACAGCGAGACGCGTCTCGTGCTACTGGACAACAACTCCAAAGCTGACGCCAGCGATCTGTTCGGTACGGCAGACATGGTGCCCGTGAGTGCTATCACCATAGGCATCGGTACGATCCTTAGATCGAAAGAGATCATCATGGTAGCTTGGGGTGACCACAAAGCCCGCCAAGTGGCACGCGCCATCGAAGAGGACGCCACGCCTGCTTGTCCGGCATCGGCCCTGCAGCTGGCCTCGAACGTACATGTCTATCTCGACCTGCCGGCAGCCGACCGTCTGACACGTATCAGCAAACCTTGGATGGTTACGAGCTGCGAATGGGATGACCAGCTGACCCGCAAAGCTATCGTTTGGCTTTGCCAGATCACGGACAAGCCCATCCTGAAACTGACGAACAAAGACTACAACGACCATGGTCTGTCGGAACTGATCACGCTGTACGGATCGGCGTACAACTGCAACATCAAGGTGTTCAACGACCTGCAGCACACTATCACCGGCTGGCCCGGCGGTAAGCCTAATGCCGACGACAGCAACCGTCCCGAGAGAGCCAAACCGTTCCCGAAAGATATCGTGATCTTCTCGCCCCACCCCGACGATGATGTTATCTCAATGGGCGGCACGTTTGCCCGCCTGATCAAGCAGGGACATAACGTACATATCGCTTATCAGACCTCCGGCTGTATAGCAGTGTGCGATGATGAGGTGGTACGATTCATGGACTTTATCAAGGGCTACCGCAGCTTGCACATGCCTGAGGACAAAGTGATCGACAAGAAGTACGACGAATATATGCACTTCTTTGCCAACGAGAAAGTGGGCGATCAGGATACCCGTGAGATACTGGATCTGAAAGCTCTCATCCGTCGCGGTGAGGCTACGGCAGCTTGCCGTCATATGGGGTTGCCGACTGATCATATCCATTTCCTCAACCTGCCGTTCTACGAGACAGGCACAATCAAGAAGGGACCGCTCACCATCAACGATATCCACATCGTGGAGGATTTGCTGAAAGAGGTGAAGCCACAAGAGATCTTTGTAGCCGGTGACCTGGCAGATCCGCACGGAACGCACCGCGTTTGTACGGATGCCGTGCTTGCCGCTATTGATGACCTGAAAGAGACGGAAGCTTGGGACGAATGGCTCAAGGACTGCCGCATCTGGATGTACCGCGGAGCATGGATGGAATGGGAGGTTGACCTGATTGAGATGGCCGTACCGATGTCGCCGGAAGAGTTGCGCTTCAAGCGGAACACGATTCTCAAACACCAGTCGCAGATGGAGTCGGCTCCGTTCATGGGCAATGACGAGCGTCTGTTCTGGCAGCGCGCTGAGGACCGCAACCATGCTACAGCAGAGCTCTACGCTAAATTGGGTCTTGCCAATTACGAAGCTATTGAAGCCTTTGTTCAATACCACCCTCTGTAAACAGCTAAAAAAAATCCCTGTAAACAAAAAACTCATCATAATGAAAAACATAACATGTTTCGTTCCGTTTCAGTCGGAACAACAAGTACAAGCCACGGTACAGAACCTGTCCAGACAGGAACTGGTAGCCGAGATTCACTATCTGAAAGGCGATATGCGTTCGACGGAGAATATGCGCTTCATCGCATCGAACAGCCACACGCCTTACACGCTGATCTACACCAAGTACACCACCCTTTCGTTCGTGCTCTTTGCGCTTGAGCGAATGGAGGCGCTCATGGAAGATACGGGTGCAGCCATGGTCTATTCCGACCACTTCAACCAGTCGGGCGATGTACGCACGAATGCGCCGGTGATTGACTACCAACTGGGTGCGCTGCGCGATGATTTCGATTTCGGTTCGGTACTGTTCTACCGCACATCAGCACTCGTGGAGGCAGTCGGGCGGATGGACGTAACCTACGAATATGCCGGATTGTACGACCTCAGATTGAAAGTGAGCCAGAAAGGTGCGTTGGAGCATATCAACGAGTACCTCTACTATGACGTAGAACTGGATACCCGCAAATCGGGCGAGAAACTCTTTGATTATGTTGACCCGAAAAACCGCGGTGTGCAGATTGAGATGGAGAAAGCCGTGACGCAACATCTAAAAGATATAGGCGGCTATCTTGAGCCTAAGTTCAAAGATGTAGACCTGGTAGGCGGTGATTTCGAATACGAGGCATCGGTAGTTATCCCCTGCAAGAACCGCGTTCGCACCATCGATACAGCTATCCGCAGCGCGCTGGCACAGAAAGTGAAAGCTCCGTACAAGTACAACGTGATTGTAGTGGACGACAACAGCGAGGACGGTACGGTAGAGAAGATCAAAGCCATCGTGGCAGAAGGTCATGACAACCTCATCTATATCGCACAGGACAAGAGCTGGCACGCCATCGGTGGCAACTGGAATGTGGCACTCCACCACCCCAAATGCGGACGCTTTGCCATCCAGCTCGACAGCGATGATACTTACTACGACGAGAACACCGTGCAGAAATTTATCGACGCTTTCCATGAGCAGAACTGCGCGATGGTGGTAGGTACGTATCGGATGACCGATTTCGACGGCAATATTCTGCCTCCGGGCGTGATTGATCACCGCGAGTGGACTCCTGACAACGGCCGCAACAATGCGCTTCGCATCAACGGTCTGGGTGCTCCGCGCGGTTTCTATACGCCTATGCTCCGCCAGATCAACTTCCCCACGACGAAGTACGGCGAGGACTATGCAGTAGGATTGCGAGTGAGCCGTGAGTACCAGATCGGGCGCATCTACGACGTGGTATACAACTGCCGTCGCTGGGATGACAACTCCGATGCCAACTGCGACTTGATTGCAATGAACAACAACAACTTCTACAAGGATCGCATCCGTACGTGGGAGCTAAAGGCACGAATCGCGATGAATCGCTAAATTTTTGGTTTCTTTTGGCATCTTTTCGATTTTGGTTCGGTCATTATGTACCACATAACTCCCTTACCAGAAATCAAAAATCTGCTCAAAACAAACTCAAAAATTGGTCACATTCTTATATTTAACAATTATGAATATAAAAGTCGGCATCATGACCGCCCCGCACATATCGTGCGAGCAGCGCCCGGAAGGGGTGCTGCTCCACGATGTGCGCATCGGCATCGGTTTTCATTGGGACAGGACAGAAGACCAGCTGTTTGAAGGCACTATGGAGATCCGCAAGAATGCGGATGGTAGTGAGACTGCCATCAACACACTGGATGTAGAAGACTACCTGTCGTCCGTCATCACCTCGGAGATGTCAGCCACCTCGTCGCTGGAACTGCTGAAAGCTCACGCGGTCATCTCGCGCTCATGGCTATTGCGCCCAATCATGGAACGAGCCAAGAGCCAGGAGCCCAAAGCCAACAGCCGCGAGGGCTATACCGACACCAAAGAACGGCGTATTGTGTGGTACGAGCGTGATGCACATGTCGGGTTCGACGTGTGTGCCGATGACCATTGTCAGCGTTACGAAGGTATCACCCGTCGCGATGCCCATCCGGAGGCAGCAGCGCGTGTGCGTGCCGCCGTGGATGCTACACGAGGCATGGTGCTGGTCGATCCTACGGACAACGAGGCGATATGCGACACACGCTTCTACAAGGCGTGCGGCGGACGAACGGAGCTGTTTGAGAACGCTTGGGCACCTCACCACTACAGCTATCTGGAGAGTGTGGAATGTCCGTATTGCGCGATGCCCCTACAGGAAGGTTCGGGCGTAAGCAGAAAAGTGCTGTCGCAAGTGCTGAACAACTACGACCAGGAAACTCAGGATTACCACCGTTGGACAGTGCGCTACAGCGCCGACGAGTTGGCAGCCATCATCCGTGAGCGTTCGGGTATAGATTTTGGCGAGATCATCGAACTCAAACCCATCAAGCGCGGACCTTCGGGACGCATATACGAACTGGAGATCATCGGCACGAAACACCGGATGACCGTAGGTAAAGAACTGGAGATACGCAAGTGGCTGAGCCGGTCGCACCTGTATAGTTCTGCTTTTGACGTAACGCGCGACGGCACGGATTTCGTTCTTAACGGCCGTGGCTGGGGTCATGGCGTAGGTCTGTGCCAGATAGGTGCAGCCGTCATGGCGGACCAAGGTAAGACCTTCGAACAGATATTGGCGCACTATTTCCCGGGTTCACAACTCAAGCGGGTTATATAGATTCACATCAGGGTGAGCCAACACAACAAACTGTTAGGCTGAACCGACACAATAAGCCGTTGGGCTGAACCAACAACAACGAACCATGAAACACTATCGAACCATCGTTATCCTCTATGCGCTTCTGACGGGAGCGACTACTCTCGTGGCAGCGTCGCCCGACCGCGGTCAAGCGCCGCCTAACGTGCGTGAAGAGCTGCACATGGCCGATCCGCTGATGACGGACCAACAGGTGCAACGCGAAACGCTTCCGCAGGTAGCGGCATCAACCGACAGCCTCGTGCGGGTCACGACCAAATATATCCACACGTATATCGATACTATTCGCATCGTGCGGTACAGTGAGGACAGCATCGCGCGCATAGATACCATCACGGTATACGCCGACTCTACGAGCCGGAAAGGACATTATCTGCAAGCCTATCTGGGCGGCGGATACGGAACGATAGGATTTCATCTGAATGCCGACCGTGGCGGCAAAGTGACAGGTTTTGCGTCTGCGAGGGCACAGGTGCAATATGCATGGTTCTTCCACGAGCATTGGGGCATAGGCGCAGGTTTGTGGTTTGAGAACCTGACGTCGAACGCTTCGCTGGTGAACGGAATGGATTCAACGGATTTTGTATACAACGACCGCACAGATACGGAAGGCGAACCGCAGTACAACCACACCGCGCGTGTACGTGCATGGCGCGAGCGCGAAACATTATGGAATATAGCCATCCCCGTTTCCATCCAGACGCAATGGTGGAACGAGGAAGGTGAGGCAGGCATCTTCGGCGCGCTGGGAATAGCACCGGCTTTTGCCGTTTCGCAACGCTACAGGCTGGTGGCTGCGGATGTGGAGCATTTCGGCTACTACAAGAACTGGGACTTGACGCTCGACGGAATGGAAGACCACGAATATGCCCGTAATGATCAGATATACAAAGAGCATAAGAATGCACAAGGCACGATGCACGTCAAGCCGATGGCTACAATCTTTGCCGAGATAGGTGCGCTGGTCAATCTGAACAAGGAGCTGGATATGATGATTGGTCTATATGGACATTTCACGCCCAACAACATCGTATCGGACAAAGAGACGCTCATCTCGCAATACCTGCCCGAGGAAGATGTGGCGGGTAAGGATGCTCCGCCTTTCGGCTGGGGACCGGACCAGCGGGTAGGACCATCGACCTTCATGGACGAATACAAAGGCCTGTATGCCACCAACCTGCGAGAGGGACGGACGATGCCGTGGGCTGTGGGCGTAAAGATAGGTCTGCACTGGCATCACTTCGACAAGCCCAAGAGCCATACCGAGCAGAACTACGACTACTTCTTCCGCCCGGATACAACCTATCGTACCGTGGAGCGCATCCAGACGGAAACAACGGAGCGGATTGATACGTTCAAGCGTGTGCCGAAGGTTGAGATCAAGCTGATTCAAAAGAAAGTGGACAAACTGAACAAGATCTACTTTGCCTTCGACAGCTACAACTTGAACAACAAGTCGAAAAAGTATCTGAGGGACATCTACGCCATTCTGAAAGAAGTGCCCAACCACATCATCATAGGCGGCCACGCTTCGGAGGAAGGTCAGGCGGAATACAACGAGATACTGGCGCTCAACCGCGCTACTGCCGTCAAGAACTATCTGGTATCGCTCGGTATACCCGAGGCACAACTGGAAGTAAAAAACTACGGCGCACGCATAGCCAACGAGGAAAGAGTGGATAACAACATATCGCTGGACAGGCGTGTGGAGATCATAATAATGGAATAAGAAATCTGAACGGAAGGCAACCGGCAGACGGGAGAAGCAGGCGTGGGGATTGTAACGTATAGTGGGCAAACAAGGGCAGAAATGAAAAAAAACGCCCGAACGCTTGCAAATTCCAAAATAATTTTGTAACTTTGTAGCGATAAGGTTGAGAGACCGCTGTGCTGTGAGAAGTGAGACCGCTACGCTGTGGGAAGTGAGACCGCTGCGCTGTGAGAAGTGAGAATTTAATAACGAAAAACATAGAAAAACACAAATAATCATGATTCTAATTGCAGATTCCGGGTCGACAAAGACCCACTGGTGTTTGCTCGCTGCTTCGGGGCAGCGTTCGGAGTTCCGTATGGATGGTATCAACCCGTTCTATCAGACGGCTGACGCTATCAAGAACAGCGTTTCCAACCAACTTCTTCCTCAGATGGGGCAACTGCTCTGGGCGGGGAAGATAACGAACATCTATTTCTACGGTGCAGGCTGCACGCCTGAGAAATCGCCGCTGGTGAAGATGGCATTGAAAGCCGTATTCAAGGACGCTGAAGTAGAGGTGTACTCGGATATGGTGGGTGCAGCCAGAGCGTTGCTACAAAAGAACGAAGGTGTGGCATGTATACTGGGAACAGGGTCGAACTCGTGCCTATATGACGGCGAGAAGTTCACCAAGAATGTACCGGCACTGGGCTACATCTTGGGCGATGAAGGTTCGGGCGCAGTACTGGGCAAGCGGCTGGTAGCCGACCTGCTGAAAGACCAGCTGAACGACGAACTGAAAGAGATGTTCCTCAAGGAATATAACTTGACGCAGGCAGATATTATCGACAAAGTGTATCGTCAGCCGTTCCCGAACAGGTTCCTGGCATCGCTGAGCCGCTTCTGTGCCGACCATATCGACAATCCGCTGATATATGATCTGGTATACGACCATTTCCAGACCTTTGCTACACGCATACTGAAGCAGTATCCGGCTGTGCCTGTGGGCTTTGTGGGTTCAATAGCCTACTACTACAAGCCTATCCTGACCAAGGTTCTGGACGACAATCATATCGAAATTGCTAATATTCTGCAAGATCCGATGGACGGGCTGGTGGAATACCACAAGAATGATGTGAAGCCCACGATGTAACATCAAAGGGTTGAGAAAGGGCGCTGATGGGGTTTATAACCTGGGTATAACCTACGTATCACCTAGGTATAACCAAGGGTACCCCTTATGCGGGAGTGAAAATGTACTGACATAATACCGAAAAACCATGTTTGAGAAAATAACCGAAGAGCCGTCGTTGCACGACGACCTTGATAAGAAGAGCGTGGGCGAGTTGCTCACGGAGATGAATGAGGAAGACCAGAAAGTGGCTCTGGCTGTGAAAGCGGCTATTCCTCAGATAACGAAGCTGGTGGAAGGCATCGTACCAAGGATGAAACAAGGCGGACGCATCTTTTATATGGGTGCAGGTACGTCCGGCAGACTGGGCGTATTGGACGCTTCGGAGATACCTCCTACCTTCGGAATGCCTAACACGTATGTGATCGGTCTGATAGCAGGCGGCGATACGGCGCTGAGGAATCCGGTGGAGAAAGCCGAAGATGATCCGGAGAAAGCCTGGAAAGAGCTGCAAGACCATAACATCAGCACGTTGGACACCGTGATAGGCGTAGCAGCCTCAGGCACAACGCCTTACGTGATAGGTGCGCTGAAACATGCACGCGCTTTCGGCTGCCTGACGGCATCAATCAGCTGCAATCCGGATTCGCCGGTAGCCCAAGAGGCAGAGATACCTATCGAAGCCATCGTTGGTCCGGAGTTCGTGACAGGTAGTACGCGACTGAAATCCGGTACGGCGCAGAAGCTGATCTGCAACATGATCACCACGACCACGATGATCAAGATGGGCAGAGTAAAAGGCAACAAGATGGTGAACATGCAGCTGAGCAACAAGAAGCTGGTAGACCGTGGAACGAGGATGCTGGTGGAAGAGCTCGGGCTGGAATATGAGGCTGCAAAACAGCTGCTGCTGTTGCACGGTTCTGTCAAGAAAGCGATGGATGCTTATCGCGAAAAGTAGAAGATAAGCACAAAAATCATCAGAAATGACAAAATTATAGCGAAAAATTTGCTTTTTTGAAAAAAAAGTTGTAACTTTGTAGCGAAATCAAATTTTTCACATAAAATGAAAGTACGCTGAAACGCGTCGAGAATACTAATAAGGAAAAACACATATCCTGTATGAAAAAAATCTATCTATTATTTGCGTTGGTAGCTACGTGCGCGTTTGCGCAAGCGGACGTGACTGTACGCGGTGTTGTATCCGCCGCCGCTGACGGTCTGCCGGTGATCGGCGCGTCGGTGCTGGAAGTGGGTACGAGCAACGGTACGATTACCGACTTTGACGGTATGTACGAACTGACGGTAGGCGACAACGCCACGCTGGAAGTGAGTTATGTGGGTCTGAAGACCCAGAAACTGAAAGTGACCGGTCCACAGATGAACATCGTGATGATGGACGATGCTATTGCGGTGGAAGAAGTGGTGGTGACCGCCATGGGTATCGTACAGGAGAAGAAACGCATGAACTTCGCCGTACAGAACATTGCCGGTGACAAGTTGACGGAGAACAAGAGTGCGAACTTCGTCAACTCGCTGCAAGGCAAGGTGGCAGGTGTACAAGTGACCAGTGGCGGCGGTTCGCCTAACTCGGGCAGCCAGATTATTATCCGTGGTATTGCGTCCATCAGTAGCACCAAGAACAACGAGCCGTTGTTCATTCTGGACGGTATGCCTATCAGCGGCGGTGCGACGGCAGCAGCCGACATCAACCCGAACGATATCGAGAATGTGACGGTGCTGAAAGGTGCCGCAGCAGCAGCTTTGTACGGTCAGGATGCCGCCAACGGCGTTATCATGATCACTACGAAGCAGGCAGAAGCCGGCAAGATTCAGGTTCATGCATCGGGCGGCTGGCAATGGGATCAGCCTACGCGTCTGCCTGAGTTGCAGACCACCTATGGTCCCGGCTATCAGGGCTTCTACAAGGACCGCACCGTGACGGGCGGTTGGGGACCGATGCTTGACCCTGGAACAAAAATCTACGACAACGTAGGTAACTTCCTCCGTACGGGTTTCTATCACAAGTACGATTTCTCGGTACAAGGCGGTACAGAGAAATTTTCGGCGTATGCATCAGCCAACTGGTCGAAAGCTGACGGTATCATCCCCAATGACTACAAGATGAAGTTCGGTGCATTGCTCAAAGCCAGTTATTCGCCTGCCAAGTGGGTGACTATCAATGCGTCGGCTAACATCACGCAGACCAATAGCCGTTCTACCAGCGGCATCAGCAGTGCCTACAGTTGGGCTGTGACGGATGATATAACTGACTATCAGCTTGCAAACGGCATGCCTCGTTATCTGACGTATAACGAGGTGTACAAATACAACTCGACCTATAGCCCGATGTACTCCATCTATAATGACGACGGTATAGCCAAAGCACTGCGCAACGTGTTGAACGCTTCGGTAGTATTCAAACCGGTGAAAGGACTGAATATCACGGGACGTGTCAACTACGATGTAAAGCGCAGCACTTCAGAGAGTTATACCGTACCGCGCTGGGATGACTCGTACGTGGTACAAAGCATCAAAGATCCGGGTGAAGATGCATCGGATGAAGCCAAGGCGCAGTATCAGGCTTATAAGGATTACTTGAAAGGCGATTACCTGAACAACGCTTTCCTGACGAGCGACGATATTAAGAATATGGATAAATCCAAACTCGGCGAATATAGTGCATCCACAGGCAGCAGCCAGTTGTTGACAGCCGGTTTTATGGCAAGCTACAAGGTTGATTTGCCGAAAGATTTTTCGATAGAAGCGATGGTGGGTGGCGAGTTGAAAGTGAGCAAAGGTTTCTCCACATCCGTTCATGGCGTGGACTTCGTTATCCCGGGTACCTACAGCCTGCAGAACTGTAACTCGCAGGAGGTGATCTACAGCGACCGTGGTGCTTCGCACACCACGAAGAACATGTTCGGTTACTTCTACGAGGTGCGTGCTGACTACAAGGGTCTGGCATCGCTGTCCGTAACAGGACGTTGGGACTGGAGTTCGACCATCAAGCAAAATCCATATTTCTATCCTTCCGTTACGGCAGGTATAACGCTGTCAGAGTTGATTCCGGGACTTAACCAGACAACCAACAACTGGTTCAGCTTCTGGAAGATTCGCGGTAACTACGCCAAGGTCGGCAACGATGCTCCTATCTACCAATACGACCGTCGTTTCAAGCAGTTCGGTACGTACCCAGACGGCGGTTACGGTATCGACCCGACGATGTCTTCCGCTTCGCTCGACTTAGCACCCGAGATGATGTCATCGTGGGAGTTGGGTATGGATCTTCGATTGTTCAACAACAAGACACGTCTGGATATAGCCTACTACAACACGAAAGTGGACAACCAAATCGTTATTGTACGTGTATCGCCTGCATCGGGATATATTCTTCAGTGCCGCAACGAGGGTGCTATCACAAACCAAGGTATTGAGTTCACGTGGGATCAGGATATTATCAAGCGCAAGAACTTCCAATGGACACTGGGTCTGAACTTAGGTTTCAACCGTGGCTTGGTAACCTATCTTCCTGAGAGCGTGAGCGAGATTACCGGCGTTCAGTACGGCGACGTTTTCACCTCCGCCTACATGGGTAAGTCCACCACCAGTTTGACGGGTAAAGACTACAAACGTAACAGCGACGGACAAGTAATTGTTGACGAGCACGGTTATCCGCAGATTGACCCGGGCAAGAACCTCTACATTGGTAACCGCGAGCCGAAATTTCAGGCAGGCCTGACCAGTTCGATGAACATCTACGGCGTGAACTTTTCATTCCTGTTCGACGGACGTTACGGCGGCGATGTGCTGAACGTGACGGGACGTAACCTGATAAGCAACGGTAACGCCAAGATACTGGAGAAATACCGTGGTCGTCAGGTGGTATTCAACGGCGTGACCGAGCACACGGATGCCGAGGGCAACGTATACTATGAACCGAACACCACACCTATCACGCTGGATTATAAGACGATTATTGACTATTTTCACAACGTCAGCACCAACTTCATAGAGGACGGTTCGTATATCCGCCTGAGCTACGTAACGTTAGGCTACGACTTCTGCCAGATACCAGGCATGAAGCGTCAGAAGTTCTTCAAAGGTCTGAAACTGGATTTGACTTGCAACAACGTGTTCCTGCTCACCCGATATACCGGCACCGATCCGATGTGTAACGCTTCGACGGGTGCGAACGGAACGGGTTCGGCGGGTATAGACAACAGCCCGATACCGAGCACGCGTAGTTACAATGTTTCATTGACGGCTACATTCTAGGCGTCCTAGGTAAACTAGGCTTCCTAGACGAACTATATAAATTACAACGAATATGAAAAAGATTCTATATACCCTTTGCATCGCGAGCGCATTGCTGCTTGCAGGTTGCGATGAATTTCTGGACGTAAACACGAGCAAGGATTCGCCTATCACCATCACGGTGGATCAGGCTATTCCTACGGCTTGTTTCTATGCCGCACAGCTCTGCTACGACCATGCAGAGTACGGCGTGTACCTGTCGCAGGCACTCACCACGGGCGGCAAGAGCCAGACAGGCTCCTATCCGTACAGCCAGGGCTGGGAGTTCCTCGGCGTGAACCGTCACCCGATGTGGCGCCGTCACTTCTACGACCTCGGTGCCAACATCAACAAGATGAACGAGATTGCCACGGACAAGGGCAACCTGAATGCCGTACTGATTGGCAGGACTATCATGTTAGGCTCCACGCTGTTCACCACCGACGCTTTCGGCGACATGCCGCGCTCGGAGGCCTACCAGAAAAGCTCGCCAGCATACGACATGCAGGCGGATATCTATGACTGGATGTTCGAGGAAGCGGACGAACTGACTAAACTTTACGCTGACACATCGTGGACACAGTGCCCGACGAACATGCCTATCTCGCAGAAGATGGACCGCATCTATGCCGGCGACCTAAAGAAATGGGGCTTGTATGCCAAGGCGCTTCGTTGCCGCCTCTGGCTGCGTAAACTGCCTAACTGGGACAACACTCCCGCCGTCTGCAACAAGATCATCCAGATGGTGGACGAGGTGCTGAACGACCCGAACTGGCAGGAGCCGCTCTACCACTACGACGGCGGCAAGACCGAGCAGAACTGCCCGTGGGGTCCGTACGCACCGGTGATCAACTCCTGGGAGAGCCGTGGCAACCGACTGGCATCGTCTATCCCGACGACGTTCTTCGCCAAAGCCATCCTTGATGCGTATCCTAACGAGAAATCCGACCGTGGCGTGGCTCTTGACCCGCGCGCCAAGATGATCATGACGCCGCGTGCTATGGGTTCGACCGCCAACAGTACAGCCCTTCGCTATCTGGAGAGCAACATCGGCATGGACAACTCGATGAAGGTGAACTACTATCCGGACCTCTACGCTGCCGATGCAGCCACCAACCCCTATACGCAGAACACCGGCTACATTGCCCTGATTACCACCGAAGAGCTTCTGTTCATCAAGGCCGAGGCACAATACTGGGCGGGCGACAAGACCGGAGCATACAACACCACCTGCGAGGCGGTGCGCAAGAACTTCGAGCGCTATGGCGTGACGGAAGTAGGATTGAGCGGCAACGCTGCCAAACGAATGGAGCGCTTCTGGGAAGTGAAGCTGCCGGGTGCAGCCACGTTCACCATCGGCGATCTGATGCAGCAGAAGTATGTAGCCATGTACCTGCAACCCGAGCAGTGGACTGACTTGCGACGCTACAACTACTCGAGCAAGACCAACGGCATCCAATACGACAACTGCTTCGTATATACCGTGACCAACGTGCATAACCAGCACGAAAAGAAATGGACTGTTTCGGATTTCACGGGCGAATATTCGCTCCGCCGTCCGTACAACCTGTACGAGCCGTACTGGAACACCTTTGACGACTACGGCGACTATGGCGTGAATGCCGAACTATCGCCGAATGCCTGGATTAACCGTCTGAATGCCGATACAGAGACCGAGACGAAGTACAACAAAGGCGAGCTGGACCGTATAGGCTACTACACCGTGAACGCCAACGGCGAGAAAATACTGGATTACCGCGTGCTGAAGCGCCGCCTGATATGGGCACATAACACCTGCGGAAAAGCTGTCAGCAGCGACCCCGGTATCATTTGGAAATAATTACGAACGCTTAGATTTTACGAGATATGAAAAAGAAAACGATTATCATGGCGATAGCGGCAACGGCGTTAGTACTGACGTCCTGCGCCAAACATGACTTTTTCGATGACGATAACATTACGGGCAAGGTAGGTCCCGAGGCATACTGGGAGGTAGGCAGTGCCGTGGTAGCCGCAGGCAACAACATGGACTTCACAGCGCAATACTACTCCTCTGCCAGCGAGATCGACCACTCGGAAGTATGGTACGACATCGAAGAGATTTTGGATAAGAATGTGACCTGCCCATGGACGGTGTCGTTCACCTATACGCTGTCAAGCAATATCACCGAACAGAAACGTGTGTCGCAGCTTATCAAGAAGTACGACCACAAGCCCGAACTATGGAGCGACAGCCTGCACGCTTTCCTGCTGAAAGGGACGTTCCCCATCAGCGGCACGCTGGCACCGTTCGAGTGGAAGCAGCCGGCCGTGTTCGACTCCACGAAGATGGAGCAGTACTTCGGTCCCACCTATATGGCTGACTTCAAGGAGGCTGTGCACCAGAAGATGAAATTTGCCGACTACAGGAAGATGTACATCGGCATGGGTAAACTGGATGACTTCACGCAGTACACCGACTCCACCGAGGACAGGAACCAGGGTGAAGGCGTCTATGTATACCACTTCCCGAAGAACGCTTCCGGCGAAGAGATTATTCCATATGCCATCGACTCCATCTGGCAGACCATCGGTTTTGCCGAACTCGTAGAGAACAGCGCCGGAGGATACTACGAAGTAGAGTACAAACGTTCGTACAAGCTAAACGCCATTATGCGCGTATATGATGTGCGCGGCGTATACGGACGTACCGTTTCCAAAGAAATATCCATAAACTAAGGAGGGGACACAATGAAAGCATTTCAGAAATTATTAGCGCTAACCATTGTAGCATTGGGCTGCGTAGCATGTTATGACAATATCCCTGTGGAGGAAGAACTGCCGCAGGACGCTGTGTCCTTCAATTATTTCATCGACGGCGACTACTCGCTGGACTACTATGTAGGTTCAGTTATCACGTTCAACAACACCTCGCCTACCGAGGGTACAGCCGTTTGGAACTTCGGTGACGGAGCGGATGCCCAGGGCAACCAGGTGCAACACTTCTACAAAGTAGCCGGCACATACAAAGTCAAACTGACCATAGGCGAGTACAGCAAGTCGCAGGTAATCATGATATCCGACATCAAACCGCTGCTCTATATCAACCCGATAGAAGGCGGCTTGTGCGAGGTGGATACCACGCTTGTCACGTTCTCGCTGGAAGTGCCCAACCCGCAGAACCTGCCGCTGGAGTACGAGTGGATCTTCCCGGAGAACACGAAGAATGCCGAGGGTACGCTGATGACCGGCTGCACCGACCGTCTGCCCGCACCCATCAAGTTCGGTAATGTCGGTTCACAAACGGTACGTCTGCGCGTAAAGATGGACGGGCGCGAACTGGAGGAAGGTTCGGTAAACGTACAGGTAGGCTACAACCAAGAAGTGCCGACGCTGTATTATGCCGTACAAGGCGGACATATCATGGCGTACAAACTGATACCTGAAGTGCCCGAAGGCATGGAAGTGTCGTCGTTCGACATGGGTCTCTCGTCCGGTCAGCACCCGTTCAACCTGCTCTTCAAGGATAGTTCGCTGTATATTCTGGACTGCGGCAAGCAGTTCTACTATGTCAACGATGAGGACGGCGTATTGGGTGACGGCAAGATTACCGTCATGTCGAAGGACGGCGCGAAGGTGGAGATGATGCTCACCAATGCCGGTCAGGCGGCTTTCGATGATCCGTTCTATGGATACATTGAGGGCGACTACCTCTATTTTGCCAACCGTAACACGGGCATCATGAAGATTGCTCTGAACAAACGCAACGAGGTGTTCTCGCATGCCGAGTATCCGTACTGGGTACAGCATACCACGCTGGGCTATTACAACAACGGCTATCAATACGGTTCTATCGGCGGCTGCTTCGGCAAGGTGGAAGGCGTATGGTACTGGCTGAAGTTCTACAACGGCTACGGTATCTACCGCTTTGTGGAGAGCGACATCCTGCCGACACCTATTGCACAGGGCGACTCCACGAATATACCGAAGTCAGGCTGGGTGCTGCAAGGTATGCGTCCGAAGTCGTTTGCATACGACAAGACGCTGCAGCAATTCTATTTCACCATCAACGATGCCGGCTACGCAGGTTTCTATGCGTGCACGCTGGCTGATCTGGAGGAGATAGGCGCATCGAAGACCAAGCTGGCTCCGTTCAAGAAACTGTCAGTGGACGGCAAGGAGTTTGAGCCGAACTCAACGGGCAAGCCTGTGACCGTGGAAGGTTCAGGCGATGAGATAGTGGCAATCTGCCAGATGGCACTGGACGAGGCGACAGGCTGCGTATACTTCGGCTATCGCAATACGCACAACGATGCTACCTGTGCTCCGTCGGGCATCTATCGCTACAATCCTGCACTGGATAAGATTGAGCCTGTGATTGAAGGACCGCTGGTATATGGCTTGGTAATCAACAACACTCCTTCGAAACTGTTCTAATTTCTGATTTCTGTCGGCATCTTTCTGATTTTCGTTCGGTCATTATGCCCGCATAACTCCCTCACGAGAAATCACAAATCTGCTCGACATAAATTCAGAAATAATCAAAAGAAGACAATATTTTAGATGAGAAACAAATCATTTATATTACTCATAGCGTTACTGCTTTCATCCGTAGTATTGGCGCAGCCTAAGCGCGAGTTCCGCGCTTCGTGGCTGACCACCGTGTGGGCTATCGACTGGCCTACCTCATGGGGACTGAACACCGATGCCGGTGCACAGGCGCAGCAGAACGAGCTGCGTGCTATCGTGGATTCGCTCAGCGTAGCGAACATGAACGCCGTGTTCTTCCAGGTGCGCGGTTTCTGCGATGCGATGTACAACAGCGCTTATGAGCCTTGGAGCAAGTATCTTACGGGTGTCCGCGGCGGCGTACCGAAATACGATCCGCTGGCAGTACTCGTCGATTATGCCCATAGCAAAGGCATCGAGGTGCACGCGTGGATGAACCCCTATCGCTATTCCACCTCCAACGATACCTACGGCAATCTGGATACCGATTATTCGCACACCCACCCCGAGTGGCTCGTCAATTGTGGAGGCTACTATATCCTCAATCCCTGTCTGCCCGAAGTGAAAGAGCGCATAGCCGCCGTGGTGGCGGATCTGGTGAGCCACTACGATGTGGATGGCGTCATCTTCGACGACTATTTCTATCAATCGGGCTACCAGAACAGCTACGAGGAAGCTTACTACAGCGCTACCGGTGGCGGCATGAGCCGTGCCGACTGGCGTCGCGAGCAGGTGAACGATATGGTGCGGATGGTGCGCGACTCGATCAAGGCCGTCAAACCCTACGTCAGCTTCGGCATAGGTCCGGCGGGCATAGCGGGCAAGAACAATACGTCTGCCCCCGTCTATGGCGTGGAGGGTTGCCCCGTGGGCAGCGACTGGCAGTACAACGGCATCTATTCCGACCCGCTGGCGTGGTACGACCGCAAGCTGATTGACTACATGGCGCCGCAATGCTACTGGAAGATCGGTGCCGGCAACGACTATGACCAGCTCAGCAACTGGTGGTCGTACATAGCCGGACACTTCAATCGCCACCTGTATATCTCACAGGACCTGAGCGGATTGGTAGCGCCTACCTCTTCCACGACCAGCACCACGTTCCATGCCGACGAGATTGCTGCACAGATGCAGCTCAACCGCGACTACGATCTGATGGGTGCTCCCGGATCGGCGTGGTACTCGCTCAAGTCGGGCATGAAGACGAAAGATTTTATGCGCCATATACGCAACACCGTCAACCGCTATCCCGCCGTCGTACCGATGATGAGTTGGTACCGCACGGATGAGATGCTCCTTGCCTCGAACATCATCGAGCAAGGCGGCAAGCTCCGCTGGACTGCACCGGCTGACAACTTGCGCTATGCCATCTATCTGATCCCTGCCGACAGCGTGGGCTATCCCGGCATCGTAGGCAGCTCGCGTTACCTGATCGGCACGTCGTATACCAACGAGTACCCCTATCAGGCTTCGGCTACCAAGACTTACGCCGTGGCTGTGCTCGACCGCTATGGCAACGAGTTCCCCGCTCGCACGAAGGGCAACAAGAACCTCGGCGAGTCGAATGCCGTGCAGATCATGCATCCCGCTTCCGGCGATCAGGTGCTCCTACCCTGCTGGTTCAACTGGCAGCCGGTGGATAAAGCCGACAGCTATTTCTTCCAATTGTCGAAGAGCGCCGATTTCTCCACCGTAGATTATGAGTGCGAGACGATCGACCCGACCTTCTATGTGGGCAAGATCGAGTGGCTCGTGGCAGGTCAACCGTATTATTGGCGCGTACGTACGCGTAGCATCAACCGCACGGACGCCTATTCGGCTATTCAGAGTTTCACGGGCTCGTATTTCCACCTGCAGTACCCTGCCGATGGCGCGAAAGATTGTCCGATCAACCTCACCATCGTGGCGGATAGTGTCATGTCGGCTACGGTATCCTATCATTTCGAGATAGCTACCACCAGCACCTTCGATGCTTCGAAACTCGTGTGGGAACAAACCACCGGTGTACCGCGTGCTACGGTTGCCGACTCGGTGCTGCTCTACAGCTCGTACTATTTTGTACGCTGTCAGGTCAGCTACGACGGCGTGACAGCCATCTCGCCTGCCAGCCGCTTCCGCACCGAGGCACAGGAAGTGCCCGTACCCGTCATTATCTCGCCGGCTGAAGGCGATACGATTATCGGCGCCGATGTTGAGATTTGCTGGAAGCAGCAGCCCTCATCCGGCTTCCGCATCGAGCTGTCCACCGTGGAAACTTTCGCTTCGCGTAAGACGAAGATTGCCAACCAGGACTACGACAAGTATTGCTATACCTACGAGGACAAAGAGCCTTCCGTATATTACGTACGCGTCATGGCGCTGGCTGACGGAGTATGGACTGCCCCGAGCGAAACGGTCAGCTTTGTGCTCGAAACACCATCGGCGCTCGAGCAGAACCAAAGCACAGTTGCTCCACAAAAACGCATCCGCAACGGACAAGTACTTATCTTGCGCAATGGCGAGTGGTACGACGTACTGGGCAACAAGGCGGCTAACCCGTAATGAACGAAAACAAAAACGACAACTAAATAAACTTAACGGTACCGAGTCAGCGCGGACGTGTCCCTGCCGGGGAGGTACAAATCTATTAACAAAAAACACAAAAGGTATGAAGAAATTATTTTCTTTGTGTATGGCAACACTGCTCGCAATGAGTATGTTTGCTGACGTCAAGACCGTAGCTACGGTTGAGAAATTGTGGTCCGGAGACATCCTGGGTTGGGTCAACACCGACTCTCGTCAATGGGCAGGCTATGGCGAGTACGTTTATTGGTGCTCCAAAGCCAATCACGCCATTATCGGAACGCGCGACGGTATCAATGCTGATACTGTTATCGTAAACGATGCTATTGACGGTACTGCATTCTGCTTGGACGGTGCAGGTAACTGGATTGTGGAAGGTACGTTCCCCAACACTCCGTCGCACATCTTCCTCGTTAAGCGTGCCGACACTACGTTCGTTGACATTCCGTTTACGGGTCTCGGACGTACCGACATCGCTACCGCTACCGGTGACGTATTCTCGGCTGAAGGTGGTACTATCTTCCTCTATGGTAACTCGGTTAACCTGTTGGCAGTAGCCATCAAGAACGCCGGTACTACCGCTCAGGAAGTTGTTACCAAGCAGATCGCTGTTGCAGGTAGCAACGTACAGAACTACGTTGTAGCAGGTGACACGACCGAGCAGTATGTACAGCGTCGTTCTTCCGGCCAAACAGGTTTCGACCACTATGTAAATGGCGCAAACCTGGGTACTATTCCCGGCATGACAGGCTACAAAGCATCTACCCTTAGTGGTGCTCTGATCGTGCTCGCAGGCGATACGTTTGCCATCTATCCCGTGGGTGAAGTTAACTACTCTTCGGAGTTTGCCGTTCTTAACATGAGCAAGGCTACGTTTGCTGTTGACAAAGCTGACGCATCGAAGACCTCTTTCTGCGCCAACACCACTACCAAAGCCAATGGCAACAACGTAGGTGCTTTCGTTACGGCTACCAAGATTGACGACAACAACGCTTACCTCCAGGTTGGTAACGGTTCTGACGGTACCGCTTTGTTCCGTCTGAATGTTACGGTTGCTGCTGAGGTTACCCTTGTTTGCGACGAAGCACAAGGTACCGTTACCGGTGCCGGAGACGTGGCTATCGGTGCTAACGCTACCGTTGAAGCTGCTGCTAAGCCGGGTTATGAGTTCGTAGCTTGGAAGAAAGGTGACGAAGTTGTTTCCAACGACAGGACCTACACCTTCCCTGTAAACGAGAACGTAACCCTCACCGCTGTATTCGAGGCAAAGGAGAACGTAACCATCACGCTCGCCGTTAACGACGCAGCAATGGGTTCGATCACGCTGCCCGAAGGCATTGTAATGGGTGCTAACTCCGTAGTTTACGGTACGGAGGTTGTTCTGACCGCTGTTCCCGCAGAGGGCAAGACCTTCGTAGGATGGTTCAGTGGCGACCTGCAGTATTCGTTAGATGCTCAGATTACCCTTGATGGCAAGTCGAGCGTTTCGCTCACCGCTAAGTTCGTCAACGTATTGATGATGACGTACAATCTGAACGATGGTGTTGCTAACGACTACGGCTGGTATACTGCTGCTGACATGTTCGCCAGCTTCATGGCTGATGCCGAGGCAACCAACCTCACCTACACCTTGGACGATTACAAGGCTATGACTGAGAAACTGGCTGCTCCTACCGGTATCTGTACATATCTTACCACTCCTGAAAAGGCTTTTGCCAATGCTGAGAAGTGGGGCTGGCTGAAGACCTATATCGAGTCTGTTCACGCTGATCAGGCTGCTGACGGTGCTTCTGCACTTGCTGCTGACGGTTCGGGCGCTGCTTGGCGTTACGCTATCGGTGCATTCTTTATCGACGGTCAGCGTACCACATGGCCGAAGTCCGCTAACTTCGAGGCTTGCGGTGTAAGCGCTGTAGCTGCTTATCAGCCCGTTTGGAAACACGGCTTTGCTAACCCGACAGAGGTTACGGCTGACTTCACGCTCAATACTCCGTACTACGAGGGCTACACCTTCGACGGTTGGTATGCTGAAGCTGACTTCTCAGGAGAGAAGGTTACTGCCGTTGGTCCTGAGGTTACCATCCCGGGCAATACCCTCTATGCTAAGTGGATCGAGTACATCCCGACGCTGAAAGAGGTCATCGCTATGGAAGAGAATACCGAGACCAAGGCTAAGGGTGTTGTTACCTATATCAACAACCGCAACGCTTACATCCAGGATGCTTCGGCAGGTATGCTGCTCTTCATGAAGGCTGCTCCTAACTTCGCAGTTGGTCAGTCGGTAGTTGTTAAGGGTACGAAGACCCTCTACGGTGGTGCTCCTGAACTCAAGGACGTTGAGGAAATCCGCGCTGAGAATGGCGACATGCCTAACCCGATGTCGTTCGCAGCTCTGGCTTCTGTTACCGCTGAGCCGCTCAAGTACTTCGGACAACTCGTTGCATTCAAGGGCTTGCTCATCGCAGGTTATGACAGCAAGGGCAACGCTATGGTTACCGACAATGTCGATACCGTTCTGTGCTACAAGATGGTTCTTGACCAGAACGTTTATCCTGTAAATACCAAGGTTAACCTCACCGCTATCGCAGGTTACTACAACGGCTTCCAGTTCGTTGGCGACATCGCCGGCTTCGAGATGGTAGGTAGCGCAGGCAAGGATAACTTCAGCTATCCGGCTTATGGCGACAATGGCGAGTACACCCTCAAGAACAAGTGGCTCTTCTCGAACGTTCTCGACAACTATGCCGACAACAAGCCTGCTGCTGACGACTTCGCTCGTGGCATGGTGGCTAAGGACGGCAAGATGTACTTCATCAACCGTACTGTTGGTGGCTTCACCGTTGTTGACGGCGCTACCGGCAAGATGGCTCCGGAGAAGATCATCATCACCGGCGAACATCTGTTCCAGACCGAAGTTGTTACTGACTCGGCTACCGGTGCTACCGAGTGGAGAGATTGCGCTACGCTCAAGTTCAACGATGTGAAACTCGACCAGGCAGGTCACTTCCTCATCGCAGGTTGCGTAAGTGGTGGTAACCGCTTCCAAGTTTACAAGGTGGACATCACCACCGGTGCTGCTACCACGGTTGTAGACGACCGTCTGTATGACTATCCTGACTTCGAGCTCGAAGGTGCCGCTACCGCTTGGCGTTTCGACGCATTCAACGTTTACGGTGACGTTGACAACCACGCTATCATCATGGCTGCTGACGCTAACTCGTTCTACGTATACAAGTGGGAGATTGTTGACGGCGTAGCCGGTGAGGCTGAGCAGATTGACTGCCAGCCGGTCAGCACCGACATCTCGCTCATCATTAAGGATGGCGCTCCCACCGTTACCAACTTCGGTACAGCTCCGCAAATCTTCCCCGTTGACTTCGACTACTTCTATGTTGACGGCTGGAGCACGTTGCCGATGCTCTACGATATGGATGGTTCACTCGTACAAGACTTCGCTATGGTTCCCACGGGCGTTCAGGTTGGTATGCCGGGCGACACCTGCATCATGAACACCGGCCACAATGGCCTCTGCGAGTTCCAGGTAGGTGAAGAGTATTACCTCTTGATGGCTGCTACCAACACCGTTGGTCATCCTAACTCTGCATTTGCTCTCTACAAGTTCGCTGACGAGAACAAAGAGTTCAGCGAGATGGCTCCGTTGTGGTTCTTCCCGGCTGACGGAATGGGCTCCGCTACCAACGGCTGCCGTACCGCTGTTCCGACCGTTGAGGTTAAGGACGACGTAGCTTCCCTCTACGTTTACACCAACAACAACGGTTATGGCGTTTACGAGATGACCGGCGTTCTGGGGAAAGACGCTATCGAGCATGTTGGCGAGGACGCTGTTACCAATACCATCAAGCGTATTGAGAACGGCAACCTCTACATCATCCGCAATGGTATCCGCTACAACGCTCAGGGCGTAATAGCTGAATAATTGCTTCAAACAAGGGGGCACAAACCGTGTCCCCTTGTTTTTAACCTTTTTATACAATCTATTTGCCATGAAGCGTATTTCTTTATTGTTATTCGCTTTCGTTTTCTGCCGCATGGCTGCGGCTATCACGCTGGGTGGTGTCGAATATACTGTCGACACCCTGGCGCTGTACCCTGCCGGTCCCGGAGCCATGTACTATCAGCTGCGCATGCAGCGCGCCTTCGACCGCACCGGACGACTCGACTGCTATCTGCTCGCAGTCGATACCCGTAACCCATACGTGGGTGTAGAGCAGATTCTCGGTACTGACAAGCTTGTCGGTACAGAGCGTGTGTCCACAATGGCTACACGCAAATCCACTCCGACGCACGTCTATTATGCCGGCGTCAATGGTGACTTCTTTGTCACCCAAGGCGATGTAGGCCGTCCTACAGGTCTTACCGTCGTCAACAACGAACTGGCATATACCCCGAGCAACAACCGTCGCCTCGGTGGTATCGACGAGCAGCTGCGTGCTGCTATCGGCACCAAGATGACCTACTCCGGCAAACTGGTGATGCCCGACAGTTCGTACACCATCCATCATGTCAATTATACGCGAGAAGCTGACGAACTCGTACTATATAATCAGCACAACGGTGCCACCACCGGCACCAACATCTACGGCACCGAGCTGCGCATCCGTCTGCTGCCCGACTATGCCTGGACTACCTCTGGCACAATGAAAGCAGCGGTCATGGACAAGCTGGAAAATATCGGCAACATGTCCATCCCCAAAGGCGAAGCCGTCCTTTCCGGACACGGCTCTATGCAGCAAGTGCTCAACACGATCAACATCGGCGATACCGTCACCATCCGCCTGTCGCTCAAGGTGGACGGCAACAAAGTCAATATGTCGCAATGTATCGGCGGCGACAACTATGCCCTCATTGTCAACAACGGGCAAGTCGAGCAGTCCAATTTCTGGAACGAACTGCATCCCCGTACCGCTTTCGGCTGCTCCGAGGACAAGCAGACCCTGTATTTCCTCGTCGTGGACGGACGCGGCATCAGTGCCGGTTGCACCACGCAAGTGCTGGGCGATATTATCCACTATTACGGCGCCTATACGGCGGTCAACTGGGATGGCGGCGGATCATCATGTATGTATATCCGTCCGTTCGGTCCTGTCAACAACGGCTCGGACGGTACCGAGCGCGCTGTCGGCAATGCGATGTTTGCCGTAGCCGAAGTGCCCGAAGATGTGCAAACGGTTGAGCTGATTGCTCCCTACCAGCCCATGTACAACCTGCCGCGTTACGGCATAGCTGAGCCTAAGTTCCTCGGCTACAACCGCTACGGCGTGCTCGTCGATACCTGCGTGCAAGGCGTGCAACTCAGTTGTGATGCTTCGGTGGGCGAGATCCTTCCCAACGGACGCTTCCTCGCTTCCGGCACGCGGAGTGGTCTGCTCCATGCTTCTCTGCCCGTCGAAGGCGGCAATGCTGCCACCTGTGATCTGGATATCCGCCTCCTCACTTCCGCGCCGGTCGCTTTTCGGCTGGATTCGGTCATGGTGGATGCCTCCCACCCCTACTCCATGCAGATCCAGTGCACCTCTTCCGGCAAGACCTACGACCTCATGCCGGCTGCACTCTCGTGGCTGAGCGAAGATGAGGCTGTTGCCGTAGTCAGTGAGCAAGGCGTTATCTCTGCCGTAGGCGAAGGCTACACGCGCGTCATCGGTGCGGTCGATGATTTTCGCGATACCATCCTTGTTCATGTGGTAGCCCCTGTACCCGGCAAGCGTTGCTGGGATAACCTGCTCGCGCCTTCCTCGTGGGAGCTCACCGCTACTACCAATTTCAATCCCGAGTGGCAGAACGGTGCCATAGTCTTCAGCTATGTAGGCGGACGAGGCTCGTACGTGCGTTTTGCAGGCGACTCTGCCATCCTGGCTGTGCCCGACACCATCCGCATTCCTATCAACGCTTCGGCGGATGTGCAGAAAGTTACCGTCAGCATCCGTCCCGACAACTCCACTGCAGCCAAGACCCTCACGCTCTTCGAGGACGGTCTGCCTACGGCTACGGATGTCAACATGGATATACCCGTCAGCGAGATGCTCGGTAGCGATCCCGCTATCCATCCCCTGCATTTCGAGTCGGTGAAGTTCTTTATTGCTTCCTCCACGCCCAAGCAGCAGCACACCCTTGCCATGCAGGGTATCTGGCTGCTCGCGCCCGACATTCAGGATGCGCTACCCGCCACGCCCTCAGCTGACGCTACGGGTGTTAGCAAGCTGCTTACTCCCGACGGAGTGGTCATCCTCAGAAACGATATCACGTATAGCGTACTCGGTACGCCAATAAAATAACATGGTTATGAAACACATTTTTACCTCTTTTCTATTGCTTTGCGCCGCATCGCTCATGGCGCAAACGCCGCGTGTGATCTCTGAGCAGGCTCTTGGCCACGGCTTCTACCCGCGCATCAATGCGGAAGGCACCGAGGTGCTGTATCTCGAGTCCGAGAGCGACCGCTACGCCCAGGCTCCCGCCTCCGACCTCTATGTTACCAACGAGGATCTGAACCTCGTGCTCTACCATGGCGGCTCGCGCACTATCCTCAACCCGCGTGGCAACGATGTGCACTATGTATGGTCATCCGTCTCGCCCGATGGCACGAAGATCCTCTTCCACACCAAGCACGGCACCGAGATATGCGACCTCAACGGCCATATACTCGCCAACCTCGGCGTGCTCATCGACCCTAAGTGGTACGGCAATGATTATGTAGTGGGTTCTACCGAGACCAGCGATGGCCATCAGTACCTCTCGTCATGTATCGCCATCATCCGTGCCGACGGTACCGGCTATACGGCGCTTACACGTCCCGAGCAGTTCGGCATGAATCCATCCGTTTCACCCCTGTCTGGTCGTATCGCCTATACCACGCTCGATGGCGATATGTACATGCTGCAGCTCAACCTCACCGATCAGCCTGTGCAGAACACTACCCCATCCGTACGCCTGGCGCCTAAGGCAATGAAAGCTCCCGCACGCGCCAAACGCACCGGCTACAAGCTGCCCTCGCAGCTCAAGATCTACATCAACCCGGGTCATGGTGGCTTCGATTCCGACGACCGTCTCATGAACCTCTATCCCTTCCCGCGTGGCTCGCACGACAGCTTCTGGGAGTCGCAGTCCAACCTCGACAAAGGTCTGCGTCTGCGCGACATTCTCAATGCCTACGGTGTGCAGAACACCATGTCACGCGTCACCAACACTACGGAAGATGACCTGCCTCTCTCCACCATCGTGGCAGAGGCCAACGCCTATGATCCGGATTTCTTCCTGTCCATCCATTCCAACGCCGGTGCGCCGTCTAACTTTATCCTGGAGATCTTTGCCGGCAAAGACCTGAACGATACGCGCACCTACGCTACCGATTATATCGATGCGCAATGCTCCGAGGAGTCCTATGCCGTCACCACCCTCATGGGCAATATCCTCTACGAGAACAAGGTATCCGATTGGACGCGTGTGCCGATGATCAAGGGTAACAAGACCTTTGCCCAGGATGTGATGGGCTGGTCCAACGGCTATGGTGTACTCCGCCGTCTGCAAGTGCCCGGCACCATCTCCGAGGGATGTATGCACGATTATATTCCCGAGACCTACCGCCTCATGAACATGGGCTACAAGTGGAAAGAGGCGTACTATTTCGCACGCACTTTCCTCGAGTACTACTGCAATACCACCCTCACCGATGGCGTCATCGGCGGTCAGGTGCGCGATTTCTATCTGCCGATGGAGTTCCCCGAGATCAGTTTCCACAAGGGCACGCTCGACGGGCAGAAACCTATCAACCGTGCCAAGGTCGAGCTGCGTCAGAACGGTACGCTGCTCCAGACCACCTATACCGACACACTCTACAACGGCTGCTATTTCTTTTTCGACCTGCAGCCCGGACAATATGAGGTCAAAGTTACGGCCGACGATTATTACGACTACACCTATACCGAGACCGTCACCGCAGCCCATGTGTCCTACCACAATGCACTCATCAACATGAAGCGTTCCACGCCGCTGGAGGTGACCGGGTATGCTCCTGCAGTAGCCGATCTGACGGACTCTGTGGATGTGTCGGTGAACATCGTTCTGGACTTCAACTGGGATTGCCGCAAAGACTCGGTATCCGAAGCCTTCAGTATTACTCCGGAAGTGGAAGGAACTATATCGTTTGAGAACGACAACCGCCGTATGCGCTTTGCTCCTACCGGACGTTTTGAGCCGGGCACGGAATATATAGTCCGTCTGTCCACCAAAGCTTGCCATGCCGATACCACCTACCAGAACCACCTCGTACAGCCGTTGGAGTTCCGCTTCCGCACGAAAGACCGCGGTGCTATCCGTTTCCTCGATTCCTATCCGGCTAATGGTGCTACCGATGTGCCCTTGAACCCGTCTATCATCACCCTGTTCGACCAGACCATCGTCAAGTCTGCGGCCCGCTCGTCCTACGAACTGCACGATGCCGCCGGCAACGAGGCGAAGATCAACACCCGTACCTTCAAGTACAACGAAGCGCCGGAACCCTACGGCTATGTAGCGTTCGAGACCACCAACGAACTTGCGCCGTCTACCGAATATGTGCTGACCATCAAAGGCACCTTGCAAGATAATATCGGTGTCTATCTGGTCAACGACCGTCAGATACGCTTCACCACCGAGGCGGAGCAAGTTACGCCCGGCCTGCCGCGCTACGACCAGCTCGATACGCTCGTCTTCATTCCCGATCACGAGACATCCGTAGCCTGCAGCAGTCTGTCCACCTTGCGTAACACCAACCGCAAGTATCTGGGCACGGCATCCAACGAACTGTCGTATGTCTTTACCGATGAATCGGAGGCAGAAGCATGCTTCAAGACCAGAGCCCCTGCTTATATCAACACGCTCGGTTCGAAAGACCGACTGGGTATGTATGTCTTCTCCGACTTTTCCGGCAACAGCATCTGGCTGCGTTGCGAAGTGGCGGGCGACATCCAGTATGTCAAACTCTGCGATCTGGACTACGGAGGCTGGAAATGGCAGGAAGCCGACCTCGCCTCGCTGCCAGCAGGTGTCGAGTACCAGCTCATGGGCTTGCGCGTCGTTCGCGGCGAATCGCTCCTCAGTGGCAAGGGCAATATCTACCTCAACGATATCCGCTATCAGGATAATGTCGATACCGCTATCGACGACACGCCTCTCGATGCTGCTCCCGCCAAGCTCCTCCGCAACGGCCAACTCCTCATCCGCCACAACGGCAAAACCTTCACCGCCGTCGGCATCGAGCAGTAACGCGTAAGTATCGTGGGATAAATCCCGCATTAAATAGCAATGGTGTGGCATCTACTGCCACACCATTGTTTTCTCCTCATTCTACTATGCGCAACCTATGCATTCCCTATGCGGAACGAGGGTATAACGTATCCTACCCTACCTTATATATACTACGTATATATCCCGTGATTTTGATTATTAGTGTTTAAAAAACAAAGAGCCCCGAAGATTGCTCTTCGAGGCTCTGAAAGTGGCGGCTACCTACTCTCCCACAACATGCAGTACCATCGGCGTTGCTGAGCTTAA
>CAMKDV010000017.1 GCA_946411385.1 uncultured Bacteroidales bacterium | reverse complement strand
AAGGTGAAAGGACGCTGCGCTACAGGTGAAAGGTGAAAATTGAAAGGTGAAAGGAAATAAATGACAAATCACAAATAACAAATCACAAATAACAAATTACAAATAAAAAAAATATGGTACAAGATCTTTACATTCTAATGATTACGGCAGGTGTTGTCAGCTTGCTGTTCAAGTTGCTCAAGCAGCCTGTGGTGTTGGGCTATATTGTAGCCGGCTTGCTGGTTGGTCCGTACGTGTTCGGCAAGAGTCTGGTCAATCCGGAGAACGTCGAGGCATGGGGCAACATCGGTGTGCTGTTCGTGCTGTTCTGCATCGGTCTGGAGTTCCGCATCACGAATCTGATCAGTAGCGGCAAGGTAGCCGCTATCGGTGCGCTGACCATCATCGGCGGTATGATGCTTCTCGGTTTCGGCGTAGGCAAATGGGCTGAGATGGACATGATGAACGCCCTTTTCCTGGCAGGTATGCTGTGTATGTCCAGCACGACGATTGTGATGAAAGCTATCGACGAGGCAGGGCAGACCAAAGAGCGTTTCGTCAAGGGTGCTACCAGTATCCTGATTATCGAAGATGTGGTGGCTGTGGTACTGATGGTGTTGCTGTCCAGTATAGCCATCAAGCATCAGTTCGACGGCGAAGAACTGCTCAAGAAAATAGGCGTGCTCGCCATCACACTGGTAGCATGGTTCGTTGTCGGCATCTTGATTATTCCTACGCTCATCCGCAAGGTGAAAAAGTATCTTAACGACGAGACGCTCATCATCGTCTCTCTGGGTCTGTGCCTCGGCATGGTGCTTACGGCGGAGGAGGCAGGCTTCAGTGGCGCACTGGGCGCGTTCGTTATGGGTTCTATCCTGGCTGAGACGGGCGAGGCTCATCGCATCGAGAAACTGATGACGCCGCTCAAGAACGTGTTTGCAGCTATCTTCTTTATCTCCGTAGGAATGATGATCAATCCTGTCAACCTCGTGGAGTACTGGCCCAGCATCTTGATCGTATGTGTGGTTATCATCATCGGTATGATTCTGTTCGGCACGCTGGGTTGCTGGTGGGGCGGTCAGACGATGCGCGATTCGATGCTCACGGGCTTCTCGTTCGTGCAGATAGGTGAGTTCTCGTTCATCATCGCCGGCTTGGGCAATAGCCTGGGTGTACTGCATCCGGCTCTCTATCCGATCATCGTGGCATCCAGTGTTGTGACCACTTTCCTCACGCCCTACATCATGAAAGCCACTATCCCGTGCTACACGTTCCTATATAATCACGCGCCCGAGCGCTTGCGCGCGAAGATCGACATGCGCGAGCAGCAGATGGCTCAGGCTGAAAAGGCAACAGTTGCCACAGACGAAGGTCCGTCCATGGCGGACAAAGCGCGTCACGCCGTAAGGAAGACCGTCGTAACCAAGAGGCTGGTCAATCTGTTCATCAAGAATATGACCGAGAACGACCACCCCGAACACAAAGAGGAATAATCTGTCCGCTTATCCCCGGCTGGTGAGATCCACCAGACGGTTGACGATAGCATATATCGTCAACCCTGCCGAGGAATGAATATTCAATTTGCGGGTAATATGCTTGCGATGAGAGATAACCGTGTGTGCTGATATGTTCAGCACCTCGGCTATCTCTTTATAACTTAAACCTTTTACTATCTGTATCAGTACATCTTTCTCCCTTTCGCTCAGCTCTTCGCGGTCTTTCTGTTTGCGTCCGGTGGTTTGTTTGCGTGCACCAGGGTTCTGACTGATAGCCAGAGCCGGGCGCAATATGTCATCCTCGATGGCACAATGGTCGGCAAAATCGTGCTCGGTGTGCCACAGATCACTCATCACGCTGATCACGGTATAGGTCACCGTTCCTTCCGTAGATGTCGGGTTGGTGGGGTAGTATTTGATGATGAGGTTCTTTATCTCCGTCAGTTTGTCGGTGATGCGCCTATCGTCATGGGCATGTTCCTCAAACAGACCTTCGTTCTCGTGCTCGATGTGGGTGCGAATCTCGTCCACAAACTCGTCGTAGCATCGTAGGATCAGTCCGGGTATCTTCGTCGTAGGGTCGGCGGGGATGATAGCCTCGATGAGCGAGCGCCTTAAGAGCGGCAAGCGGAAGTCCAGGAAATAGGTGTGGGCATTTTGCAGGTAGCGTTGCAGCGTGGGGATGTCGATGTCCGTCAGCTGCGGACGTTGCTTGAATATTTTGTAGTTGACCACAGCGAGGAACGTGGGAGTGTGTACTCCCTGTGCCTCACAAACATGGGCTATCGTCTGTTCGCCCACGCCCATCGCCAGCCCGAAACGGCTGATGATCTGGATGGCATCTTCCTCTTGCGACATCAGGTCGCAAATCTTGTCATTGGCGTTGTACATATAGCGTTGATACGATCCGTTAATTTATGCTTCCGGAGTACGCTGAAAAGGGCTTTTTGCCGGAAAGATGAGTACAAAGTTACAAAAAAAATAGCATTTTTGCAAACCTTTGGCGCAAAATACCAACAATTAGGGATGCCCGCAAAGCTGCTGCCGGCAGTATTCGCGGCTGTTATCCCTAAAAGTTGTGATATGCCATAAGACATGACCTGCCGGTCGGGCGGCTCGAACCGGTAACTGCAAAATACCATCATTTGGGTATTGCAAAAACCGATAAAAGGTAGTAACTTTGCATTATAAAAAGAAACAACAGAAATCGAAAGGACATAAAGCAAATGAATAGACTGATCATTATTCCCTTGTTGCTGATTGCGTGCGTGTTAGATATCCACGCCCAGGATTCGGTCAAGGTGAGTGCAGCCGACCTGCAAGCCCTCGTTCAGCGCATCGAGCGCCTGGAGCAGAAAGACAGCCTATCCCATAAAGAGGGGATAGAGCAAAGAGCCGAAAGCCAAGAGCCGAGAGCGGAGAGTCAAGAGCCGAGAGGCAAGCGGCGCGGACAGTTCACTATAGGTGGCTATGGCGAGATTACGGCGAAGCATTGCTGGTACTCCAACAACTATCTGCGCTACGGCAAGAACCCCGAGAAATATGCCAACGATCATTTCGGCGAGTTCGATCTGCCGCACGTGGTGATCTATCTGGGCTATGATTTCGGCAAAGGGTGGAGCGTCGGCACGGAGATTGAGTTCGAGCACGGCGGAACGGAGAGTGCAGTGGAGATTGAGGAAGAGGAAGGCGGCGAATATGAGAGCGAGATTGAGCGTGGCGGCGAAGTGGCACTGGAGCAGTTCTGGCTGCAAAAGAAGTTCAGTCCCTATGCCATCCTCCGCGCCGGAATGCAGGTCATTCCCGTGGGTGCGTTGAATGCGCATCACGAGTCGACGGAGTATTTCGGCGTCTACCGCAACGAGGGTGAGTTCACCATCATCCCCAGCACCTGGCACGAGGTGGCGCTCACCTTCATGGGCAGCACCAAGAATGGTTGGCACTACCAGGCAATGTTCCTCCCCGGACTGGACAGCGACCGTTTCAACCGCAAGAACTGGATCAAGCCGGGTACGGGCAGTCCGTACGAGTTCAAGTTGGCGAACGTGTTTGCCGGTGCGGCGCGGGTGGATTATACGGGCGTGAAAGGTCTCAGGCTGTCGCTGTCGGGCTATTGCGGCAATTCGTTCCGCAACACGTTGAGCAAGACCAATGCCGAACTGGATGCGAGTGCGTACAAGGATGTGAAAGGTACGGTAAGTATAGGCAGTTTTGATTTTGCGTACAAAGGCAGCGGCGTGGTACTGCGCGGCAGTGCTACCTACGGCCATCTGAGCGATGCTGCGGCTATCACGCAGTACAACATCTCCATGCGTAAAGGCAGCGTGAGCAGCAAGCAGTGGGTGGCAAGCGATGCCGTGGCGGCAGGTCTGGAGATTGGCTACGACTTCTTTAGCCTGAGTCGCAAGTTGGCAGACAAGCAGCAGTTCTACCTGTTTGGCCGCTATGACTACTACGATTCGATGCTTCGCTACGACAACAAGCCCACCGATATGTATTCCTGGTGCGGCCGACATCGTGCGGCGGTGGGTATCAACTATTTCCCGATCAAGCAGATTGCCGTGAAGGCGGAGTTCTCCTACGGAATCTTGAAGCCGGGCACGCGAGCTGACGGTACGCGCGGGAAGATCTACAACGATGAGCCGCAGATAGCGGTGGGCATCGTATATGCGGGATTTTATCAATTATAAATTATAACATTATAGCCAATATGAAAAAGAATTTATCACTAATTCTCCCGGTTGCCCTGGTATCTCTGGGCTTCCTGGTGGGTTGCAAAGGAGGTGGCACAGAGGTCACCTCGGACAAAGAGGCGGCGTTGCAGCAAGCTGTGACGCCCTATGTCAACAACACTGTGATCGCTACCTACAGTGCCATGGCGGATGCAGGTATCACCCTGCTCGATCAGACCGAGCAAATTCTTGACAAAGTTACCAAGGGCGAGGACTATGCAGCGCTGATGCGCGATGCCGGTACGTCGTGGCGACTGATGCGCAAGTATTGGGAGCAGAGCGAAGCTTTCCTTTACGGACCCGCTGCAGCGCACAGCATCGATCCGCATATCGACAGCTGGCCGTTGGATTTCAATGCCATGAGCGCCTTGCTGCATGACGCCGAGCGAATGGCTGCCATCGAAGAGGAAGGCGGATCCTATGTGGGCGACAAGCTCGGCTATGCACTGAAAGGTTTCCATGCCGCTGAGTACCTGCTGTTTGAGAGCGTGGAGAAAGATGGTCGTGCTGTGGGTACAGGCCGTCCGCACGCTGCCAATCTCACCCACGCCGAGGCGGTCTACTTGCTGGGTATCGTAGAGGACCTGACGCAACAGGCTATCCTCCTGGAGTACTGCTGGGCAGGTGAGGTAAGTGCCGCCAAGATGAAACTGCTGGAGGACGGCGAAGTGGATGTATTTGAAGACCGCTACGGATCGCAGATGATCAATGCCGGCAAACCCGGTTCGACCTACCTGACCTATCAGGAGGTAGCCGAAGAGATCATTGCCGGATGTGTGGACATTGCCGGTGAGGTGGCTGATATGAAGATGGGTAACCCCTATCTGAGCAGTACGCCGGAGGAACGCGATTATATAGAGAGCCCGTACAGCTGCACTTCTACCATCGATTTTGCCGACAATATCCGCTCTATCCAGCACGCCTATTGCGGCGCACAGGCAGGTGAATATTCCGTATCCAACTACGTCTATCGCCAGAATGCCGACCTCGACAAACAAGTGCGTACGGCTATTGAGGATGCCATAGCTGCCATTGAGCTGATACAGGATTTCGAGAACAACGCCCAGGACAATCCCGTCGTGAAGGCTGCTATCGACAAAGTATCCGCACTGGAAGAGGTGCTGGATGATGAAGTTTTACCATTGTTAAGCAAATAAGTTATGAGAAGCAATTTTTATCTGAGCGGCATGGCCGTCATCGGCATCCTGACCGCCATGGTCGGCTGCAAGCCTTCCGGTACCGATCCGCAGCCCGTGACCGAACTGCCGGAGTGGTACTATACCGGCGGTAAGTTGGGCACAACCGAGAACACTTCCTCCATGACCTTCCGTCAGCCCACACCGGCTACTGAGGATGCCGGCCTGGGAGTGATGTTCGCCCAGGGTGATAACATCGCCGAGAAAGATTTTGTTACCAACGAGAGCGGTCGTCAGCACGGCTTGGGACCTATCTATGTGCGTTCGTCTTGCCAGCACTGCCACCCCAACTACTCCCACGGCACGAGCGTTCCGGAGGGACGCTACAATGCTGCCGAGGTAGGCAATGGTACGCTGCTCGTCGTTATCAACCCCGCCACGCAAGCTTATGTGCCCTGGCTGGCAGGAATGCCACAGCTGTTCGGTGCTGCACCATTCAAGGCGCCGCTCGATCCCGATCAAATAACCGTCACCTGGCATAACGCTACCGATGAGCATGGTAACAAGTTTGCCGACGGCGAGACCTACGAGCTGCGCTATCCGGAAGTAAAGATGCCAAAAACGGCTGTCTATGTGTATAACCAAGGCTATCGCGATCCCGACGGACTGCTGGAGAGCGAAGGCTACGAGGTCAAGCTGGAGAACACCATCGGCGTGTACGGCTCCGGCCTGTTGGATGCCATCACCGATGCCGACATCATCGCCCAATACGAGAAAGAGGCAGCTGACGGCAAACTTAAGAACGGTCTGAACCCTGCTTTCTGGGATGGCGGTTTCCAGACCTCGGGCTACTACAAGAATGATCCGCAGTGGGGACCCAAGCGCTTTACTTACGCCCTCACGCGCGGACCTCTTATGGATGGAGCCGGAGCTAACGCTATATGGAACATCACGAACGTTACCCGTTCCGACCGGCAGTACCACTACCTCGACCTCAACGGTACGATCTATGCCGAATATGCAAGCAAAGACCCTGAGGTTCAGGAGAAGTTCGGCACCGAGCAGGCTATCTACGACTACCTGACCAGCAAGACCCTTTCCGCCGAGATGAGCGATGAGGAGTTTACGCAGGTCATGATTTGGCATCGCGGATTGGCTGTGCCCGCTGCTCGTAACGTGAAAGATAGTGCAGTGCTGCGCGGAAAAGAACTGTTCACGCAGATCGGCTGCGACTACTGCCACCGTCCCACATGGACTACCGGTCCTGACGAGGTGCGTGACCCGAATAACTTCCCCGTCACAGCACAGATGCCGCGCTATCCTAATCAGAAAATCTGGCCGTATACCGACATGGTCCAACACAAACTGTGCATGGAGAACGATATACGTACCGGTTGGTGCCGTACAACGCCGCTCTGGGGCAGGGGATTGCATAAGAAAGCTACCGGTGATGCCTACGAGGCACGAATGCACGACACGCGTGCACGCAATGTAATCGAGGCCATCATGTGGCATGGCTATAGCAATCAGAGCGATGCTTACTGGCCTACGCAGCAGTTCTACCAGCTACCTAAGGAAGACCGTGATGCTATCGTGGCGTTTATCAATGCAATCTAATGGCTATCCATCGATGCAATCTAATGGTTAGAATTGTTAATATAGATTGGTTGCGCCCGTTCAGGTTCCGCAAGGCGCCTTGTACGGGTCTGCTTCACGCCGCTCTGGTGACGATTGTCATCGGAGCGTGCGTGACGCATTTTTTCGGAGAGCAGGGCGAGATACATCTCCGTGCCGACCAAGCCCAAACCATCAATTCATCAATCCATCAATCATCAATAAGTCTTTTCCTCTGGGATTTTCAGGTTATCTACGATGGCGACCATCCCGTCGATTATGTTACCAGTCTGCGTCTTCTTGACCGCAGCCAACAGCCGCTTACCGTGGACGAAGGCATCATCCGCATGAATCAGCCGCTCCGCTACCATGGTTACCGCTTCTGCCAGTCGGATTATGATAGCGATCAGCTTGGCGTGGTGCTGGCGTATAACTACGATCCTTGGGGTATAGCCATCACCTATACCGGCTATGCCTTGCTCCTCGTGGCGATGATCGCTTTCTTTTTCCAGCCCCGCACCCGCTTCCGTGCGCTCTTGAAGAGCCTGAATGCTAACTCCCTCCTTTTAGGGAGGGTCGGGGTAGGCTTATTCGCGGTGTTAATCATTGCCCTCGCGATCATCATGACCAAGGTGGTCACGCCCAAACCGCCCTTGCAGCCCGTGTTGCAAACGCCTTTGTTGGGCATCCACGTGTCGGTCATCATGTTGGCGTACACCTTGTTTGCCGTCATCATGGTAAATGGTATCATCGGGCTTTGTACCGCCCTTGCTGCCCGGAAAGCCGAAGGCCTGCGCAAAGACAAATTACAAATGACAAATGTCAAATTACAAATAGTATCTTCGATACTCTTGTACCCCGCTTTGTTCTGCCTCACTGCCGGCATCTTTATCGGTGCCGTCTGGGCTAACATGTCCTGGGGCAGATATTGGGGCTGGGACCCAAAAGAGACCTGGGCACTCATCACGATGCTCGTCTATGCCCTCCTCCTCCACTTCCCCTGGCTCAAATCACAAATGACCAATGGCAAATCACAAATAGTATATCACGCTTTTTGCGTGATAGCGTTCCTCTTCGTTCTCTTCACCTATTTCGGAGTCAGCTATTTGCTTGGCGGATTGCATTCCTATACATCTTAAGGTCAGAATGAAAGTAGCGATTTGCTTGCTTGAGTAAACTCAGACAGACAAATCGCTACCTTCTTTGCGGAAAGTGAGGGATTCGAACCCCCGGACCCTCTCAGGTCAACGGTTTTCAAGACCGCCGCGATCGACCACTCCGCCAACTTTCCTTCACGTTCGGCAAATGTTGCTTACAGATGTCGCTCTGCGACATAGAGCGCAACATTGCCTCCGCTCTCCCCACCACAAACAGCCTACGGCTTGGTTTGTGTCGGGGACCCCAATATATAATAGGAGACCCCGGTTTGGGGTGTTTTGCCTAAAAAGCATGCAAAGATACAAGTTTTTTGCCATAAATGCAAATTTATTTGGTACTTTTTTTGCATATTTGCTAAAAAATGTGTATCTTTGTAAACTCTTATTTGGAAACACGCCTATGGAAGCCGAATTTGATATGATAGCAAAGACCTTCAAAGGTCTGGAAAATGTTCTTGCCGAGGAGATAACAGGTATAGGTGGCAACGATGTACAGATCGGTCGCCGGGCTGTTACGTTCCGTGGGGACAAAAGTATTCTGTACAAAGCGAACATCTGTCTAAGGACAGCCTCGCGTGTGCTGGTACCGATAGCGTCGTTCCGTGCGGATGATGCCGACGAGGTATATGCCAAAGCCAAGGAGATAGATTGGGAGCAGTACATGACACTCACTACCACGTTCAGCATTGATGCTACGGTATATTCGGAGACTTTCAAGCATTCTCGGTATGTGACCTACAAGGTAAAGGATGCCATTGCGGATTTTTTCAATGAGAAGTATGGCAAACGTCCGTCGGTGCGTGTGACGGAACCTGACTTGTACATTAACGTGCATATTGCCGAACGGACGGTAACAATATCCTTGGACAGCAGCGGCGAGAGTCTGCACAAGCGCGGTTGGCGCGTAGCTACCACCGAAGCGCCCATCAATGAGGCATTGGCGGCAGGAATGTTGATGATGGCAGGATGGAAAGGCCAGTCGGACTTGTACGACCCGATGTGCGGTTCGGGAACGATAGCGATAGAGGCGGCACTCATCGCGCTAAATATCCCGCCCGGATTGTTCCGCAAGCATTTTGCGTTCGAGAACTGGCAGGATTTCAACAAAGATCTGTTCGATACGCTTATGTCCGATGATGCTGACGAGCGAGAGTTTGAGCACAAGATCTATGCTTCGGATGCCGGATACTATGCTTTGCAGGCTGCGATGAAGAATGTTCGCTCAGCCGGCTTGCAGAAATATATCGAACTCAAGCAGATCCGTATGGAGGAAATACGCCACGAGCAGGGTACGCCCGATGCGCTGGTGGTAATCAATCCGCCTTACGGCGAGCGGCTCGGACAGGACAAGAACATCATGGACTTGTACGCCAATATCGGTACAGCCCTCAAGCATCAGTTCACAGGCGCTACTGCGTGGATCATTTCCGCCAACGAGGATGCTCTAAAGTGCATAGGCCTTAAACCCGCCGAGAAGATTCACTTGCTCAACGGCGAACTGGACTGCTTGTATAACCGCTACGAGTTGTTTGCCGGTGAGCACAAAGAATGGAAAGCCGCGTTCGGCAAGGCCTCGCACGGAAGACCCCAAAACAAAAAAGATTATGACAGACACCCCCATACTGATAAACGAGTACAATTATCTGCTACCGGACGAAAGGATCGCCAAGTACCCGCTCGCGCAAAGAGACCACAGCAAACTGCTCGTGTACCGCGACGGACAGGTCAGCGATGATTTGTTCTACAACGTAGGCAGATACATCCCCTCCGGTTCGCTGCTGGTGTACAACAATACCCGCGTCATCCAGGCGCGGCTGGTTTTTCACAAGCCCACCGGTGCGCGTATCGAAGTGTTCTGCCTCGCGCCGATAGAGCCGTACGACTACCAGCTGTCGCTATCCTCTACCAACGGATGTGTATGGAAATGTATGATAGGCAACGCCAAGAAATGGCACGACGAGCCTATCAGCATGCCCCTCGCCAATCTTGGCGGACATGTTACTCTCCACGCCGAGAAACTATCGCAGCAAGGCAATACCTTTGCCGTGCGTTTCTCGTGGGATGATACGTCGGTAGCTTTCTCCGAGATACTGGAAGCGATAGGCGAACTGCCTATTCCTCCGTACCTCAACCGCCCGACGGAAGAGAGTGACAAGACAACCTATCAGACAGTCTATTCGCGCATCAAAGGTTCGGTGGCAGCTCCTACTGCAGGACTGCATTTTACCGATGCTGTGCTGGACGGATTGCGCCGTCAAGGCATACAGACCACCGAATTGACGCTACATGTAGGTGCGGGAACGTTCCAGCCGGTAAAAGTGGAGGATGCCAACGAACATCCGATGCACACGGAGATCATAGCCGTGCCGAAAGAAGCTATACGGCAGATTATTGCTCACCTCGGGCATATCGTATCGGTGGGCACCACTTCGATGCGCACACTCGAATCGCTCTATTTCATCGGGTGCAGACTGCAAGATGCAGAGATATCGAACTATCGGGATATCGAAACGATACATATCAACCAGCATGAGCCGTACGAGAAAGCTTACACCCTTTCGTCCGCTGTGGCTCTGCAGGCTATCGTAGACTATTTGGACGCTACCGGTCAGGACACACTTCATGCCGAGACGCAGATTATGATTCGTCCTGGATACACGTTCCATGTGGTGGATATACTTATCACGAACTTCCACCAGCCTAAGTCCACCTTGCTGCTGCTTGTCTCCGCCTTCGTGGATGGTGATTGGCATACGATATATGATTATGCCCTCTCGCACGATTTCCGTTTCCTCAGTTATGGGGATTCATCCATATTATTCAAAAAATCATAATTTTATGAAACGTTTCTTCTTTCTTTTCGCCCTTGTGGTCGGTATATGCTATACATTGAACGCCCAAGATCAGCTGCGTCTGGCAGGTGGTGATATATCGCTATTGCCGTCCTACGAGCAGTACAACACCCCCTACAAAGACCAGCAGGGTAAAACCATCAACGACCTTGTTACGTACGCAGCCGGCACGCTCGGCTGGAATGCCTGTCGCGTAAGGCTGTTTGTCGACCCGTGCATCATCAATCCCAATGACAACAACCGTCAGGGTGAGGTACAGGACTTGGCGTATGTCACGGCTCTGGGCAAGCGCATCAAAGATGCCGGCATGTACTTCCTGTTGGATTTTCATTATTCGGATACGTGGGCTGATCCTGTGGCACAGACCATTCCTGAAGCATGGAAAAACTTAAACGAAGAGGAGTTGCTCGATACCGTCTACGCGTACACGCGCATGTGCCTGCGTACATTAGTTGATAACGGCGCCACGCCTGATTATGTGCAGATAGGTAACGAGATCAGCTATGGTATACTATGGCGCGGTAAGTCAGCGAGCTCCGTGGGACACATCAAGCCGTGGGAGACCTATGCACAGAACCCCGACGGTTGGGGACGGTTCTGTGGCATATTGAACCAAGGCGCGAGAGCCGTGCGCGAGGTATGTCCGCAAGCGCAGATCATCATTCACGTAGAGCGCGCAGAGAAAGCCAATGACTGTTCGCAGTTCTACAAGAGCATCGAATCCGGCGAGGTGGATTACGACATCATCGGGTTGAGTTATTACCCCTTTTGGCACGGATGGCTCGATACGCAATTGAAGAACACATTGGAGACCCTTCACGCCGACCACCCCGACAAACCTATCCAGATCGTTGAGACGGCGTACTACAACAGTAACTGGCCTTCGTCGGGCATCAAGTTCGATACACGCACGTTGTATCCTGCCACCCCTGCCGGTCAGAACAGTTTCCTGGAGGCACTCATCACCAAGCTTGATGAGTACGACTATGTTAACGGATTGTATTATTGGTTTCCGGAGGAGAACGGCAACGGGGGAGACTACTGGAATGCCAATACGATAGTGATTGACGGCTGGCTCAATCGCGGACTATTCAATCCTAACGGAGGCAAGCATCAGGCTTATGCAGGATTGTATACCATCGGTACGTATGCCCGTACGCCGATTTCTGCCGTGGAGAATGTTGCTCCCACATACCAAGACGGACAATACTACACCCTGCTCGGCGTGAGTATGGGCACAGACAGAGAGCTGCTACCTGCCGGCATGTATATCCATCAAGGAAAGAAGATTCTTGTACAGAAATGATTGACAGCCATTGTCATATAGATGAAGAGGCTTACGATGCTGACCGTGAGGAGCTGCTGCTCAGGCAGCAGCAGGAAGGGGTAGAGGCTATCGTTATCCCGGGCGTGAACGTTCGGTCGATAGAGGCTATCTTTGGTGTGTGCCGGCGTTGGCCGGGCTATTGCTATCCTGTGCTGGGGTTGCATCCGCAGGATGTGATGGAAAACTGGCAAGAGCAACTGTCTGTTTTGCATGAAGCGATGATAGCCCATTCGCAGCCCGGTTTGCCGGTGAGTGAAAGAATAGTGGCTATAGGTGAGATAGGTCTGGATTACCATTACACGCGCGATTTTGACGAAGCCCAACACGAGACTTTCCGTCGGCAGCTGCGCTGGGTGAACGAACTTGACCTGCCTGTGATCATTCATTCGCGTGATGCTACCGCCGACTGTCTGCGCATCGTAAAAGAGGAGATTGAATACGCCAGAGGCGTAGACGGCAAATGGCCAACCGGCAAATGTTGTGGCGTTATCCATTGCTTCAACGGCAGCGTAGAGGTAGCGCAGCAATGGCTGGATATGGGTTTGTACCTCGGCATAGGCGGTGTGCTGACGTTCAAGAACTGCCGATTGGCGGAAACATTGGAACATGTGCCGTTGAGCAGACTGCTGTTGGAGACCGATGGTCCGTACCTGGCACCTACACCTTTCCGCGGTCAGCGCAACGAACCCAGATATATCCGTCTGGTGGCGGAACGATTGGCTCAGGTTTACCGTTGTGAGGTGGAGGAAGTGATACGGGTGACAACGGAAAATTCGCGAAACATGTTCCGTTTATCACCCCGATAAATGGTCAAGAAAGTGCTATTTCGGGTGCAAAATAGGGAAAAATGCACAAAAATGATATTTTTTTTGCAAAAGATTTGGTAATTTGAAATTTTTTTTGTACCTTTGTAGTCGCTTACGTTTTGATTAGGCTAATTGTCGTTTTTGTGAATAATCTTAGCGTAGGCTTTGGAGAGATGCTCGAGTGGTTTAAGAGGCACGCCTGGAAAGCGTGTAAACTTCAAAAGGGTTTCCGGGGTTCGAATCCCCGTCTCTCCGCAAAGATTTTGCTCCGAGCCGGGGCGTAAGTTTACTTACAGACGCGGATAGAAGCAAAAGCTTTGGACAAGGTGCCAGCGGCAGCTTGTGGGGATTACGAAGAATTAATCGTTCGAGCCGAAAGGCGAGATAAGAAATCTCCGTGGAGAAACAGCTTCGAAACGTGGATAGACGGAGCAATCCCCGTCGGATAAAAAGAACAAACATTAAAAACACATAATCAAAAAACAATCTCATGAAAAAACTTTTTGCAACCTTTACGGTACTCGCAATGCTGGCCTTTGGCGGCGTTGCAATGGCTCAAGAGGCTGAGGCTCCTGCAGCAGCAGAGGCAGCTGTCGAGCAAGTAGATGAAAATGCAGTCGTAGCTGAAGAGGCTCCCGCTGAAGCTCCTGCTGAAGAAGCTAAAGGCATGGTGGCTCTCCACAAGACGCTGAAAACAAAGTTCATCGAGGGTGGTGCAGGCTTTATGGCATTGACGCTCGTTACTCTGGTGTTCGGTCTGGCTCTGTGCATCGAGCGTATCATCTATCTGAGCTTGAGCAAAACAAATACGAAAGTGCTGCTCGAGAAGATCGAGAAAGCTCTGAATGAGAAAGGTCTGGAAGCAGCTCTCGACGTTTGCCGTGAGACTCGCGGACCGGTGGCAAGTATCTTCTATCAGGGTCTGAGCCGTTACAATGAGGGCATCGATGTAGTAGAGAAGACCGTTGCCAGCTATGGTGGCGTTCAACTCGGTTTGCTGGAGAAGAACCTCTCATGGATCACGCTGTTCATCGCAATCGCTCCGTCTCTCGGATTCTTGGGTACGATCATCGGTATGATCGAGGCCTTCGACAAGATCCAGCAGGTTGGTGATATCTCGGCTACGGTTGTTGCCGGTGGTATCAAGGTCGCATTGTTGACCACCCTCCTCGGTTTGATCATCGCCGTTATCCTCCAGTTGTTCTACAATTACATCCTCAGCTTGATTGAAGGTTTGGTTAACGAGATGGAAGACAGCTCGATTAGCCTGCTTGATATCGTTGTTGCTTACGACAAGGCACAGAAGAAGTAATCGGCATAACTGCTCATTATTGTTTAACCTATTAAAAGAGTAAGTTATGAAGAACTATAAATTGATTCCAAAGATTACGCTGTGGACATTGCTGGCTTTGGGTATCGCAGTTATCGCTGCATTCTTCCTGGGCGGAAACAACGGCTCGATGGAGGTTGCAGGTGATTTCCTGGATATCCCGAAATTCTCCGATCTGTTCCTGACTTGGATTTACATTCTGCTCGGTCTGGCGGTGTTGATTACGTTGTGTGTGCTGGTTGTAAAGTTGGCCGGTGACTTCAAGTACAACCCGAAGAAAGCTATCCAATCGCTGTGCGTGGTAGTGGGCGCTGTAGTGCTCTGCCTGATCTGCTGGTTCATGGGTAGCCCCGAGGAGCTTCACATCATCGGTTACGAGGGAACGGACAACGTAGGATTCTGGGCACAGATGGCTGACGCCGTTATGTACCTCGTGTATATCCTGTTTGCTGCTACTATCGTTACGGTAGTTGTAGGTGCTTGTATTTCTCGTTCACGTAAATAAAATGAACAACTATGGCTAAGAAAGTCCCACAGATTAACGCCAGCTCCATGGCCGACATCTCATTCCTGCTGCTCATCTTCTTCTTGGTGACCACTTCAATGGATGTTAACCAGGGTCTGACACGTCGTCTGCCCGCGCCTATCCCACCCGATCAGAAGATCGAGGATACGGATATCAACAAGCGCAACCTGATGGTGGTGAAGATCAACTCCGCCAACCAGCTCATGGTACAAGGGCAAGAGATGAGCGTGAAGCAACTACGGGAAAAAGCCAAAGAGTTCATCTTGAATGCCAACGACGACGCCAACCTGCCCAAACTCTATGAAGAGGATTTCGGCGGTGCGATAGGTGTTGTGAAGTATGCAAAGAACCATGTTATCTCTGTTCAGAATGACGTGGATACACAATATCAGGCATATCTTGACGTGCAAAATGAACTCGTAGCTGCTTACAACGAGTTGCGTGACGAATGTGCTCGCAAGTATTACCACAAGGCTTATAACGAGCTCGATGAGGAAGACCAGAAACTGATTCAGAAGGTCTATCCGCAGAAGATTTCGGAGGCTGAGCCTAAAAACTATGGAGGGAACTAAGTATGGCAAAGATTCGTAGAAATGACAAACGTGAGATGCCGGCGCTCAATACGTCGTCACTCCCTGATATCATCTTCATGCTTCTGTTCTTCTTCATGTCCGTAACGTCGATGAAAGAGGTTACGTACAAGGTGCAGATCCAGAATCCTCAGGCTACCGAGCTTACCAAGCTGGAAAAGAAATCGCTTGTGCGCTACATCTATGTAGGTACGCCTACCAAGGAGTTCCAGAAACAGTTCGGATCGGAAACGCGTATTCAACTTGACGACGCTTTTGCCGACAAATCGGAGATTGCCGACTATATCATCAACGAGCGTTCAGCCATGAACGAGTCGGATCAAGGCAAGATGACTGTCAGCATCAAAGCGGACAAAGAGACGCGAATGGGTATTATTGCGGACATCAAACAGGAGCTACGTAAAGCGTACGCCCTGAAGATCAGTTACGCAGCCACCCAGCGAACCAACTACTAATCCACGAACAAAGGACTGCCAAACGCAGTCCTTTGTTTTATTACCCTTTTGCCATGAAACAATCTATTCTTTATGCATCTTTTGCGCTTGCTGTTGGCGCGCTTTTCAGTTTTGTCGTTACCGGCTGCTCGGCGAAGCAGACCAAGGCGCCGTTGGCGCTGCATTGGCAGCTTGTAGCCAATGATGTGGAGCCGGGTATATGCGAAGCGGAACTAACCATCACGAACACCTCGGATCAGACGCTCCCCAACGAAGGTTGGATCATGGGGTTTGGCTTGATGTCGCTGCATCCGTTGTATACAGAGGGTGATCCTATCCGCGAGACCGAGGTACAAGCTTCGTATCACACGATAGAGCCTACCGAGACTTTTGTGCCTTTGGCAGCAGGCGAGAGCCGCACGTACAAGCTGCGTTACAAAGGCTCGGCTGTTCGCCAGAGCAGCCATCCGGAAGGTTTCTTCCTGGTGCGCAAGAGCTGTAAGGAGAATGGCGAGATATGCGAGGAACAGCCCGTAAGTATCCCTTGCACCTTTGCGCCCTACACGCGCAAGGAGCAGATGATGCGCGGCATCGAGACATGGCTGAAGACGCCTTACGCCGATGGCGAATATATGTACGAGTATATTGTGCGCTTGCAGAATAATACAAGTTCAATAAAAGATGACGCAGAATATGATAGTTATATCATGGAGCCTAATATAGCGGCGCAAATATTTCCTTTGCCTAAAGTGTTTTCTCATTCCGATGGCTATTACCATCCGGCACTTGCACAGCTGCCGCGAGTGATAGAGAAAGATGCAGAGATGTCTCCTGAATCCTATCATATTGAAGTTACGAATGATACAATATGGATAATGTATGGGGATGACGCCGGTTTGTTCTATGCCAATCTGACATTGACGCAGTTGTCAGAAGACACTACCATGGAAATCATTCACGATGTCCCCGACAAGCATCATCGTGCATTGATGCTGGATATTGTGCGTAACTATTATCCGATGGATAGTATCATGCGTGTGATAGAAGTGATGGCTGCGCTGAAACTGAACGTGTTGCATCTGCATCTGGCGGATGACGAGGGTTGGCGTATCGAGATACCTGCTCTGCCGCAACTGACGCAGAATGCCGGCAGCCGCGGTTATACGAAGGATGAGAAAAACTGCCTCTATCCTTTCTACTGCGGCGGATGGGATGCAAACGACAAAACTTCTACCGCCAACGGATATTTGACGCGCGACGAATATATCCGATTGGTGCGTTATGCAGGTGAACGTTTTGTGCGAATTATCCCCGAAATAGATATGCCCGGACACATGCGCGCCATCAAGAAAGCGATGGGCGACGCGCTGGTTGATCCCGAGCTGGAGAAACGCGAGTACCTCAGCGCACAGAACTATACGGACAATGTGATAGCCGTCACGCGCCCCGAAGCCCTGCCTACGATGCGCACGATCATCGAATCGTTTGTCGATATGCACAACGAGGCAGGCTGTCCGCTTACCGTGTTCAATATCGGCGGTGACGAAGTGCCCAAGGGTGCGCTGACCAAAGAAGAGCACCAGACTTTCATTGACGGGGTGCTCGAAATCCTGAAGGAATACAACCTGCAGCCAGCAGGCTGGGAAGAGATGACACATTTCTGTCCGCCTGAATCGAACGCTATCTGCTACAGCTGGCACAACGGCTATCAGAAAGCGCAACAGATGGCAGATGAGGGTTATCCCGTGGTGCTGGCTACAGCCAATCACCTGTATTTTGATTTCGCCTACTGTCACCAGCACGAAGAGAAGGGCCTGAACTGGGGCGGTTATACCGATGAGTTCGATGCTTTCGACTGGCAGCCGCTGATGCATCAGAATGTGATGGGCATCAGTGCCCAACTCTGGTCGGAAGTGATCCGTTCGTTCTCGCAGGTGGAGTGGCAAATCTACCCGAAGATGTTCGGATTGAGCGAGCGCGCCTGGAACTACAGCCAAAGTTATCTGTCCGTAGCAGAATATGCCGAACTGGTCTATGGCAAGTACCTGCCTATGCTGGCGGAAGGCAAGTTGCATACGCATCTGGCAAATAAAGCACCTGCTGCCAATTTCCACCTTTTGCAGCCGGGTATCCATGTGTATGCGGACAATGATGGCAAGAAGACTGTGATGATGAACACCATCTATCCCGCCGGCGAGGTTCGCTATACGATTGAGTTAGCCGACGGCTCGCAGCAGAGCGGTGTCTATACCGAACCATTTGCCTTACCTGCCGATGCGCTTCGCATCAAAGCCACCTGGCACTATCTTGACCACTGCTCCAACACGACGTGGTTGTGGATTAATGAGTAAAAACAAAGTGAGGGTGACGCTATTGTCGCTATTGACGCTAAAGTAAGAAAAATGGCGCTTTGTAAATATCGTCATATCAGATTGTTATATCCAATGGCGACAATAGCGTCAATAGCGACACGACAAATTATTCTCAGATGACATCTGACCTAACAGACGTCGTGAAGAGGGTCTTGCGAGGGCCTTTAGGGTGTGTGTAAAGTCTAGGATACCATAGATAATGGAATGGAAACGGACCGTGAATGGGCTGTTAACGGAGTGGAAATGGAGTTGCAATAGTTCACGTCAAATACATCAAAACAGGCGGTGCGTCGTTGGGACACACCGCCTGTTTGATGGGCAAAAAGAGTGATTATTGCTTGTTTCCGCCGAGGTTGTCGATGCAGAAATAAGTAGGAGTGTTCAGACCCCAGTCGCCCGTACGGCTGCCACTCATAGAGAATTGCAACTCATCCACTTGACCAAGTTTGCTGAGGTCGACATAGGTCCAGGCGGTAACGATATCCGTACCACGAGCAAGGTCGAAGTCCACTTTGGCATTGACAGCCTTACCATTGAGAGAACCGGTAATAGTAAGCGTGAAGAAGTCGTCAGCCTTGAACGGTTCGCCGGCGAAATCATCGCCCTTGGTCATAGAATTGTAGGCATAGACATTGTTGCAAACGTACATACCCGGAACGACAGCAGCCGTTTTGAGTTTGATGACATTGCCGGTAAAACCATCCTCATACCAAACGATATAGTTCTTGCCGGCAAACGCGCCGCCAGCAACAGATTTGTTGGCGTCGGTGTAATCCTTGAATTCGGTAGTGGTGATGTTGGAAACCACAGCACCCGAAACGTACGAACCGCCATAAGCAACAGACTGTTGCAGCGTGAAATTACCGCTGGAAAGGAAGACCGTAGTGTCCACGGAATACTGGAAGACACTCTCCGAAGCAGAAGGACTGATAGCAGCTTCTTCGAAAGAAGCAACGAATTTGTCCTCTACTTCACCTTGTTTTTGACAAGCTGCAAAAGTCAATGCCAATGCAGCTACAAAAAGAAATGATTTTTTCATTTTGTTTTATTGATTTATAGTTTGTTTGTTAGTTGTTTGTTTACATCGTTGGTCGGGGCGTTTTGGCGTCGTGCGTATTGCAACAAGCACAAACAAAAAAGCCCTTGTGCACCGCGCACATGGCTTATCGAGGTACGTATCATTCGTCGTGCAGTATACCTACTACTCCCGTATAGTATTCATGCCTGCCTGATAAAAAGATGTTACGCTCTGCTTTAGTCCTCGAAAGCCATGTGAACGTCGAAATCGCGTCATCGCTCTCCCCTTAGGGTTCTCCCTATTTTGGGGTCCCCGACGCAAACCAAGCCGTAGGCTGTTTGTGGTGGGGGAAGCGGAGGCACGCGTCGCTTTTTTTGGAGCAGGGCTCCATCCGTGCGACCGCGTTGCCGAACGCGTGCAGGCAGGTCTTCTGACTTATTCCCGAACTTCACGTCTTCTCACTTGGCAGAAGAAGCAATGACATGTTGTGAAGCCGTTAACGGAACTTACAGCAGCGGGTCTGTACCGGACTCTCACCGGTTTCCCTTTTAATCCTTGGCAGATAGTGCCGCCAAAAGGAACCTGATTTCGTTTTGCGGTGCAAAGGTACAATTTTTTTATGAAATATGCAAGAATTATTTGCAAATTTGAAAAATTTTTTGTAATTTTGTATGTTTTTGTCAAATTTAATATAAATAGATACTATCTTTGATGCTATTATCACAACTATTTCTGAAGGCAACGGGCAAGAAAGCCGGTGAGCAAGTGGCGTTGACCGCCTCCGGCAGCAACCGTCGTTACTATCGCATCTATTCGGAACCGGCAACGCCGGAGGAGCCTCGCGTGTCGTTGATCGGCGTGCAGGGAACATCGCGTGACGAGAACCACGCCTTCCTCTATATGGCGGAGCATTTCGGCAAGCAGGGGCTGAACGTACCGAAGGTGCTGGCGGTGAGCGACGACGAGATGACCTACGTTCAGGAGGATCTGGGTGACACCTTGCTATTCAACTATATAGCCGAAGGCCGTAAGACGGGCGTGTTCTGCGAAAGCGAGAAAGTGATGCTGCGCAAGACGGTAAGGGCTTTGGCGCGGTTTCAAGTGGTGGGAGCGGATGATTTCGACTTCAACGTGTGCTATCCCCAGCCCGAGTTCAACCTGCGCAGTATACGATGGGACCTGAACTACTTCAAATACTGCTTCCTGAAAGCGACAGGACTGGAGTACCAGGAAGACCGGCTGGAGAACGAGTTTGAGCGAATGGCGTATATCTTGCTGCAGCAGAAGAAGATGAACGCCTTCATGTACCGCGACTTCCAGAGCCGGAACGTGATGGTGGCTCCCTCGCGCGAGAATCCCGATGAGCTTGTGCCATTCTTTATAGACTTCCAAGGCGGCCGCCGTGGACCGGTATATTATGACGTAGCTTCGTTCCTATGGCAGGCAAAAGCCAATTTCCACGACGAGCTGCGCCACGAGCTGATTGAGGATTACCTGGATGAGCTGCAGAAATATATGCCTGTGGACAAGGAGGAGTTCTACCACATGCTGAAGCATTTTGTGCTGTTCCGCACGATGCAGGTGTTGGGTGCGTACGGTTTCCGCGGATATTTTGAGAAAAAGCCGCATTTCTTGCAGTCGATACCGTTTGCGATAGAGAACCTCCGTCACTTGCTGAAGGATGCCGCAGAGGATTACCCGTACCTGATAGAGGTGCTGCACGACATGACCGAGATGCAGCAGTTCAAGGAGGTGAGCGTGCGCAAGCCGCTGGTAGTCAAGGTCTATTCGTTCTCGTACAAGAAAGGTATCCCTGCCGACGACAGCGGCAACGGCGGCGGATTTGTATTCGACTGCCGTGCGGTGAACAACCCGGGCAAGTACGAGCGCTACACCTATTTCACGGGCATGGACGAGCCGGTGATTAAGTTCCTGGAGCAAGACGGCGAGATACTGCCGTTCCTGGAGTCGGCATACAAGCTGGTGGATGCCAGCGTGAAGCGCTATATCGACCGCGGCTTCCGTAACCTGCAGGTCTGCTTCGGCTGTACGGGCGGTCAGCACCGATCGGTATATGCCGCCGAAAAGATGGCGGAACATCTGAACACCAAGTTCGGCGTGAAGATACAACTGATCCATCGTGAGCAGAACATCGAACGCATATTGCCGGAGAAGTAAATCGTCAATCAATCGTCAATCGTAAATTGTCAATTGTCAATGAAAGGGATGATCTTTGCGGCGGGGTTGGGCACACGGCTCAAACCGCTGACTGACAGAATACCGAAAGCCTTGCTGCCGTTGGCAGGCAAGACCTTGCTTCAATGGCAGGTGGAGCAGTTGGCGGCTGCCGGTGTGACGGATATCGTGGTGAACATCCACCATCTGGGTCAGCAGATCATCGACTACCTGAAGGATCATGACGGTTTTGGCTGCCACATTCAGGTGAGCGACGAGCGCGAAGCCTTGCTGGAGACGGGTGGGGGACTGCTGAAAGCAGCACCGCTGCTGGGCATGGATGAGCCGGTGCTGGTGTGCAATGTGGATATCCTATCTAATATCGACATCAAGGCGCTTATGGCGGCGCACAAGGCGGACGACTTGGCTACCGTGGTGGTGAGCGACCGGCAGACGCAACGCTACCTGCTCTTCGACGGCGAAGGGGTGCTGCGCGGCTGGACCAACCGTCAGACAGGCGAGATGCGACCGGCAGGGCTGAGCAAGGAAGAGGTGGCAGACATGGTGCCGATGGCATTCTCGGGAATGCAGATCGTGTCGCCGACATTCTTCGAGATGCTGCAAAAGGCACGCGAGGACTTCGGGCGGGACAAATTCTCGATGATAGATGTATATCTGAAGATCGTAGCAGAAAACACAGGTCGCGTACGCGCGTACGTACCTTATCAGTATAGGATGATGGATGTGGGGAAGATCGACCAACTGGAGCAAGCCGAGAGGTTTGCAGAACAATTGTTGACCTAAAAACGAAATCTAATGCTTGGAGTAATCATCAATCCCAAATCAGGCAAGAGAGCCTATCGCAGGCAGCGAATGTACTTATGGAATTTGCTGCGAGACAGAAATATACCCTACGAGTACCGTGTGACGCGGTATGCTGCGCACGCCATCGAGCTGGCGCGCGAACTGGTGGAGGACTATCGCTGTGACGAGATTCTCGTAATAGGCGGCGACGGCACGCTATCGGAGACCTTGAACGGCCTGATGCGTGCGAACATCGCTCCCGAGCGCAGGCAGCACCTCAAGTTGGGCCTGATGCCTCGCGGTACGGGCAACGACTGGGGACGCTACTGGGGCCTGACCAAGAACTACAAAGATTCCATCGAGCGGTTCTTGAACGGTACGGGGCATCCGCTGGATGTAGGATGCGTAACCTATTGGCGCAACCATATAGAGCACCACAGGTATTTTATCAACTCGGTAGGTTTCGGTGTAGACCCGCTGTGTTGCAAGCTTGCCGAGAAACTCAAAGCATATATCGGTTCGCATCACGTGAACTACCTGTTCGGCCTGCTGGCGGCTATCTGGGCGCAAAAACCTATCCCGATGGACTTGCTTGTGGATGGCAGGTTACTGGTTAGCAAACCGCTATTCACGATGAACATAGGCAATGGTCCGTATTCGGGCGGCGGCATACGCCAGAACCCTGAGGCAGATCCTCAGGATGGTATCTTCCACGCGATGTTCGTATGCAAGCCTACGCTCAAGCAGATCATCAAGGCGCTGCCTAACCTGTTCAACGGCCGACTGACCGACCTGCCGTTCATCCACGCCTTCACGGGCAAAGATATCCGGCTTGACACGCCCGAGTACCTGCTCTTCGAGGGCGACGGCATCCTGAACCAGATCATGGGTCCCTGCGAGGTGCATTGCATCCATCACGCCTTGCAGTTCAAGGTGTGAGAGGGGAAAAACCGACATCATAATTGTCGGGCACAGGACATAAGGACATACAAAAAGCCTCGCTATTGAGCGAGGCTTTGTTGTGTGGTTCTGCGATGTGGAACGGATGTTCCGGCAGAACTGTAGGTTGTTCGGATTATTTGAAGAACTCCTGAACTTTCTCGTTTTCTACGATCTCCTCTTGGAAGATGTAAGCACCCGTCTTCGGGCTTTTCACCATCTTGATGCACTTCGTGTGGTTACGTCCGGCGTTGCCGGTGTGAAGTGTTGCAACCGCTTTCTTTGCCATTGTTTAATCTCCTTTAGTTTAGTACATCAGCCGAGATTACTTAATCTCTTTGTGGATGGTGTAGCGTTTCAGATACGGGTTATACTTCTTGAGCTCGAGGCGGTCAGGAGTATTCTTACGGTTCTTGGTGGTGATATAACGGCTCATGCCGGCCACACCACTGTTCTTTTGCTCGGTGCACTCAAGGATAACTTGAACGCGGGCTTCTTTTGTTTTCTTTGCCATAATGAATCCTCCTTACTTGTAAAGGTAACCCTTTTCGGCGGCTTGCTTGAGAGCAGCATCCAGACCGATTTTGTTAATAGTACGTAGACCAGCCGCACTCACGTTCAGCTGAATCCAGCAATCCTGTTCTACCCAGTAGAACTTACGGTGGAAGAGGTTCACATCGAAGGTGCGCTTTGTATGGCGCTTCGAGTGAGACACATTGCATCCACCCATGGCTTTCTTGCCTGTAATTTGACAAATCTTTGACATTGTATTATATATTTTAAATTTCTTCGCAACAAAAGCATCCCGTCAGCAACGGGACACACTTCCCCTAAATACCTCTAAACACACACTACTGCGCATTATGCGCGAAAAATCGTACAAAGGTACAAAAAAAAACTGGTTATTGCAAATATTTCTGACGTTTTTTTCCGATATTTTTGCAAATGTCATATCTACCCGACAAAATCCCCTTCGGGGGTGTCCGTTGAGGATTGCGTCAGCCAGTCGGCGGGAGTGACGCCAGTTTCGCGCAAAAAGATGCGCGTGAAGACGGTGTAGGAGGAGAATCCGGAGAGCGATGCCACCCTGTTGAACTTCATGTCGGGATGTGCTTTCATCAGGCGTTTGGCCTCTTGGATACGGTAGCGGTTGACGAACTGATAGAACGAGCATCCGTAGGTGGTATTGATAAGCTGCGACAGGTAGGTGCGGTTGACGGGCACCACCGCGCGCAGGTCGATGAGCTTGAGATCGGGATTGAGGTACGGCTTCTGTGTGGTCATCCATTGCTCGAGCAATTGGATATTTTTGTCCGGGAGGACGGTCTCGGCAAGAGAAGCATCTTCGGCCTCGGGAACCTGTACGGCTGCCGGTTGGTTTTCGTCCGGCTGCTCGTTGTTGTCAGACTGGTCGATCCATGGATTGCGGCGGAAGAGGATCTGCTCGGTGCTGTAGGCAAGCACAAGGACAACGAACCACTGCTGCGTAAAGCCGCGCGCGTGCCCTTTGGTGACGCACATGTAGAAGAAATTGGCGCCCATGATGAAGAGCATAATGCAGTAGCGGACAATCCATTGGGTGTCGATATTGTCCATGGACGAGAAGTTGTTCTCACACCACTGGCGATAGGCGCGTATATGCGACAACACGAGCACGAGCCAAACATAGGGATAGAGCGCCAGCAGAGGCCACAGACTGACGGGCAGCACATAATCGAGCGCAGCGAGGACGAAGAGCGGCACCAGTTGCCACAGGATGGTTTTTGCATTGAGCCATCCTGGACGAAGCGTCTCGGTAGGATAAAGGATCATGACCCATCCCAGCAGGTTGCCGATCAGCAGTTCGTAGTCTGTGAGCCGTTCGGCGCCCATGTTCATAACCTGCATAGGTGCAAGCAGATAGCTGATGAGATAGACCGAGTCGCAAATCATCCAAGTGAGTAGTGCATAGCCCCATAACCTGTGCATCCGCGTGCCGCCGGCATGGCGGAAAATAATCCACGCTCCGGACAAAGCTATCGTGATCGTGGCGATATTAAACGCAGGCGACAGAACATTGTCAAATATATTATCGGGAATGAACTGCGAGAGCCGGGTGCTGACCATCACCACTGCGATGAGGATGAGGCCGAACACTATTTCGGCGCGGTAATCGAGCCAGATCTCGCTAAGAGAGAATTTATTATGCTGTTTGTTCATAATGTCAGATATTAGGCATGTAACAAAGCATCCGAAAAGGAATACTTTCAGCGTATAGTAACAAAAATCGTGCCAAAAAAATGACAATTGCAAAATAAAATAAGAAAAAAACCGAATAAGGCAAAAAAAACGGGAAAATATTTGCAAATGTCGAAAAATTTTTGTAAATTTGTACGTTTTTTCGCGTTATAGGATGAGCGAGAAACTTTGAATAGAACGTAACAGACTGAACAAACGAAACATACAGAAAGAATGGATAAGAATACTTGGATTGGATTTTTGCTGATTGCCGCCATCATTGTGGGCTTTACGATGCTCAACCGTCCGTCGAAAGAGGAGTTGGCAGAGCGTCAGCGAGTGAACGACAGCATCATGCTGGCGCGTCAGATGGAGTATGAGGCAACGCAGCTGTCGGCAGCGATAAGTGAAGCGTCGTCTTCATCATCTACTGAGAAAGAAGAAGAGAGTGCTGATGCTTTGGAGGAGCGTCTGCAGGCGGCTTATGGTGATTTTGCCCCGTCGGCACGCGGTATCGAAGAGCTGGTGACGATCGAGAACGAGAAAGTGCGACTGATGTTCACCACCAAAGGCGGACGACTCTATCGCGCCGAACTGAAGGAATATAAGGCGTATGGCGATACGATAAACGACCTGAGCCTGTTCACGGGCGAGGAAGCGTCGTTGTCGTTCACGCTTATTACCGCCAACAACCGCATTATTACCACTTCCAACCTCTATTTTACGCCTATCCTGAACGACTCGGTGCTGACGATGCGTCTGCAGACGAACGACGAGGATGCCTATCTGGACATGGTGTACACGCTGCCGGCTAACGATTATATGTTCGGCTTCGACATCGTGCCGCACAACATGGACAGAGTGTTGGCGCAGAACGTGACGTCGGTAGAGATGCAGTGGAACCAGCTGATTCCGCAACAGGAGAAGGGCAGAAAGTTCGAGGAGCGCTATTCGACGCTGCAATACATGATGCAGGGCGGCGATATAGAGCAACTGTCGGAAGGCAAGTCGGCGCGCAAGAAAGAAGCCGGAAGAATAAAATGGATAGCGTACAAAGACCAGTTCTTCTCGACGGTACTGATTGCCGACGACGGTTTTACCGGTTCTGTACTGGAGAGCGAACCGCAAAGCGTGGCATCGGGCTACATGAAATCGTACAAGACGACCACTTCACTCGACTTTTCGCTGCGCGAACCGATTCATATGCGCTACTATACCGGCCCCAACCACTATAATACGCTCAAGGCTTACGATGCGGGCAAGGATGCAGCCGACAAGCTGAATCTGAAATCGCTCGTGCCGCTGGGCTGGAAGATCGTAGCGTGGGTGAACGTGATACTGGTTATCCCGATGTTTGACCTGTTCACCTCGTGGGGACTGCATATAGGCTTGATCATCTTGCTGATGACCATCGTGATCAAATTGATCATTCTGCCGTTCGTATTCAAGAGCTATCAGTCGACCGCCAAGATGCGCGTACTGAAGCCGCAGATTGACGAGATCAACGAGAAATATCCGATAGAGAAGGCACAGGAGCGTCAGAGGGCTACGATGGCGTTGTACCAGAAAGCCGGAGTAAGCCCTATGTCGGGCTGTCTGCCGATGCTGTTCCAGATGCCGGTAGTGATGGCTATGTTCTGGTTCTTCCCCACGGCTATCGAGCTGCGTGGCAAGTCGTTCCTATGGGCAGACGACCTCTCGACCTACGATTCAATCCTGTCGTGGAGCACGCCGCTGCCTATCATAGGCGACCACCTGTCGCTGTTCTGCGTGCTGTTCACCATCGTCAACATAGCATATACCTACGTGATGATGCAGACGCAGGCTTCGGGCAATGACCCCTCAGCGAAGATGATGAAATATATGATGTACTTTATGCCGCTGATGTTCTTCTTTATTTTCAACGACTATGCAGCCGGATTGAGCTACTACTACCTGCTGGCGTTGTTCTTCTCAATAATGCAGACGATGATCTTCCGCTGGACAACCGATGATGCGAAGATTCTTGCCGAGATGGAAGCTTATGCCAAGAAGAAAGGCAGCGAGCAGCCGAAAGCCTCGGGCTTGATGGCACGGCTGCAGAAGATGCAACAAGAGCAGCTGAAACAAGCCCGCGAGCAGGCGAAACAACAGGCGAAACGCCGATAGATTGACGATTGACAGATTGACAATTGACGAGTGATTGACGATTGAACAAATTGGAGGAGCAGAAACTCATATTACGATCGTTCGGTAGCGGAAGTAGTGGCAACAGTTATTACTTCGGCACGACGGAGCAGGGTGTGCTGATCGATGCCGGCATCTCTGCGCGTACGATACATAAGTACTTGCGCGAGATGAACATCGACTTCAGGAACATCCTGGGTGTGCTCATCACGCACGACCATGCCGATCATATACGTGCCGTAGGTACGCTGGGTGAGCGTATCCATCTGCCGATTTATGCTACGCAACTGATTCATGAGGGCATCGACCGCAACTACGGCGTGACGCAGAAGCTCCGTTCGTCGCGTAAGTTCTTTGAGAAAGAGCAGCCGTGGCAGCTGGGCGATATGCTGATCAACACCTTCACCATCTCGCACGACTCGACGGAGTGTGTGGGCTACGTGATTGATTTTATGGGTCAGCGCCTGATGATTGCTACCGACTGCGGCGAGCCCAACGAGGCGCTGGAGGACTATCTGCGTAGCGCCAATCACATCATCATCGAGGCCAACCACGATGAACAACTGCTTCTGAACGGACCTTATCCCACCTATCTGAAGCAGCGTATCCTATCGCCTCGCGGACACCAGTCGAACCACACCTGCGGCGAACTGCTGGCGCGTAACTACCACTACGGGATGCGAAACATCTTCCTCTGCCACCTCAGTCAGGAGAACAACGATCCGAAGGTGGCGTACGATACGGTGAGCGACCATCTGCTGGATATAGGTGTGGTGCCCGGACGGGATGTCAACCTATGTGTACTGGAGCGCACCTCGCCAAGTGCGATATTTACGCTGAACGATTAGACCGCAGCCATGGCTGCTAAACGATAAAAGATATGTCACGATTAGTAATTATCCCCACTTACAACGAGAAAGAGAACATCGAAGCTATCATCAAGGCAGTCTTTGCTTTGCCTGTAGCGTTTCATGTGCTGGTCATCGATGATGGTTCGCCTGATGGAACGGCGGCTATCGTAAAGAAGATGATTGCCGGCGGTGAACAGGAGCGTCTGTTCATCCTGGAGCGTAGCGGCAAGCTGGGACTGGGTACGGCGTATATAACAGGATTCAAATGGGCAATAGAGCACAAGTACGATTATATCTTTGAGATGGATGCCGACTTTTCGCACAACCCCAACGACCTATTGAAACTGTATGCTTCGCTATCGGAAGACGGCGCGGATGTAGCGATAGGCAGTCGGTATGTGACGGGTGTGAATGTGGTGAACTGGCCTATGGGAAGAGTGCTGATGTCGTATTTCGCATCCAAATATGTGCGTACGGTGCTGGGCATCGAAGTGCATGATACCACAGCCGGCTTCGTGGGCTACCGCCGCGAGGTACTGGAGACAATCGAATTGGACAAGATACGCTTCAAGGGCTACGCTTTCCAGATAGAGATGAAGTTCACGGCTATCAAGTGCGGCTTTGTGGTGAAAGAGGTGCCGATCATCTTCGTCAACCGCGTACTGGGCACGAGCAAGATGAGTGGAGGTATCTTCTCCGAAGCGCTGCTGGGCGTGGTACGACTCAAGCTGTCGTCGTGGACGAGGAAATACCCGAGGAAAAGTTGAAAGTTGAGTGTTTAGAGTTTAGAGATTAGAGTTGAAAATTGAAAGGATATGATATTTTATGAAGTAAAAGTGGCTTACGGCAAGAATGCCATAGCCGAGTACAAGAAGAAAGCCAGTGAGGTGTATTTGGTTGAGGGATTGACCTGTGCCGATGCTGAGCAGCGCGTGATAGAGGAAACTGCTCCGTACGTGTCGGGCGACTGCGAGGTACCGAGCTGCAAACGAGTGCAGTTCTACGATTTGATTCCCGTGGCTGACGGAGAGTTCTGGTACAGAGCACGCGTGGAAATGATTACCGTGGAGAATGAGAAAGAAACACGCAAAGGTCAGAACGTGTATGTGCAAGCCAACACCATGCTGGATGCGCTACACACGCTCAAGAAACATCTGGCATCGCTGGACTGCGAAGTCATAGGTCTGACCAAGACGGCAGTAGTGGATGTGATCCGCGCCGTAGATTAACCGATTAACTGATTACCGATTATATGTCAAAAATCATACTTACGGGCGACCGCCCGACAGGCAAGTTGCATATAGGTCATTACGTAGGTTCGTTGCGTCGTCGCGTCGAACTGCAGAACGCAGGCGGTTTTGACAAGATATATATCATGATAGCCGACGCGCAGGCGTTGACCGACAATGCCGACAATCCCGAGAAGATCCGTCAGAGCATTCTGAACGTGATGCTGGACTATCTGGCAGCAGGTCTTGCCCCCGAGAAAGTGACCATCTTCATCCAGAGCGGTGTGCCGCAGTTGGCTGAACTGGCGTTCTACTATATGAACCTCGTATCGGTGAGCCGCGTGCAGCGTAATCCTACGGTGAAGACGGAGATCAAGATGCGTAATTTTGAGGAGAGCATCCCGTTGGGCTTTTTCTGCTATCCTGTATCGCAGGCTGCGGATATCACGCTGTTCCACGGTACGGTGGTGCCGGCAGGCGAAGACCAGAAGCCGATGATTGAGCTGACGAACGAGATCGTGCGCCGCTTCAACAGCATCTATGGCGAGGTATTTGAAGAGACCAGTATTCTGCTTCCGGAAAACGCTGTATGTATGCGTCTGCCGGGTACGGACGGCAAGGCCAAGATGAGCAAGAGCCTGGGCAACTGCATCTATCTGAGCGATAGCGCAGAAGAGGTGGAGAAGAAGGTAAAAAGCATGTATACCGATCCGTTGCACCTACGTCTGCAAGATCCCGGACACCTGGAGGGCAATGCTGTATTCACCTATCTGGATGCTTTTTGCCGTCCCGAACATTTTGCCGCCTATCTGCCCGAGTACGCCAATCTGGACGAACTGAAGGACCACTATACACGTGGCGGCTTGGGTGACATGAAATGCAAGATGTTCTTATTGAAGATCATGCAAGAGTTCTTGACGCCAATCCGCGAACGCCGTGCGATGTGGGAGCAGCGTCTGCCCGAGGTACAGGACATACTGCGTCGCGGGACAGAGGAAGCTTACCGCGTAGGCGAAGCCACAATGGAGCAGGTTCGCCACGCCATGAGAATTGATTATTTCAACGGCGGATTGTCGTTGTAACGCATTCATCTGGACGGGCATCGAAAGATGCTCGTTATGTTTATCATCGTATATCAAACAGATAAGATATGTCTTTCGTTCACCTACATGTACACTCGCACTATTCGACGCTGGACGGCATGTCGAAGGTGCCGGATATTGTGGACAAATGTTTGCGCACCGGCATGCCGGCAGTGGCGCTGACCGACCATGGCAATATGTACGGCATCAAGGAGTTTCTCGACTATTGCGCCAAAGTTAACAAAGCCAACAAGGAGAAATGGGCAGAGACGCACGATGCCACGGAGCCTTTTGTGCCGTTCAAGCCGATAGTGGGCATCGAGGCGTATTGCGCCCATCGCAGCCGCCGTTCGATGAGTGCGGAGCAAGCCACGTGGCCGGACGGTGTGACCTACCAGATCGACAAATCCGGCTGGCACCTTATCTTGCTTGCAAAGAACGAGCAAGGCTATCATAATCTGTGCTGGCTGTCGAGTTTGGGCTTTATGGACGATGCGTTTTATTCGCGTCCGAGGATCGATCATGATATTCTGGAGCAGTACCACGAGGGATTGATAGCCTGTTCGGCATGTCTGGGCGGTGAACTTAGTCAGAAAGTGCTGCACGGCGACTTGGCGGGAGCGGAAGAGACGGTTCAATGGTTCAAGCGGGTGTTCGGCGATGACTATTATATCGAGTTGCAACGCCATCAGACCGACAAGCCCAACGGCAATCAGGAGACCTATCAGGAGCAGAAAAGGGTCAACCCTGTGCTGATAGAGTTGGCACGCAAATATAATGTCAAACTGATTTGCACGAACGATGCGCACTTTCTGAACGAGGAGAACGCCGATGCCCACGAGCACCTGATATGCATCTCCACCAACCAGAAGATTACCGAGCCGCGTAATATGCTCTATACCAAGCAAGAGTGGCTCAAGACGCCGGAAGAGATGGCGGCTATCTTCAGCGATATACCCGAAGCGATGGCTAACACGCTGGAGGTGGCAAGCAAGGTGGAAGTCTATTCGCTAAAGAAAGATCCTATCATGCCGAAGTTCGATATCCCTGAATCGTTCGGCAAAGAGGAAGATTACCCGACGCGTATTGCTTACGAGGGTGCGTACCTGCGGCACCTGACGATGAAAGGTGCGCTGGAACGCTATGGACAAGAGCGTCTGGATACCGATGAGGTACTGAAAGAGCGTCTGGAGTTTGAACTCAATACGATGGAAAGTATGGGCTTCCCGGGTTACTTCCTCATCGTGTCAGACTTCATCCGTGCGGCACGCGAAGAGTTGGATGTGAGCGTAGGTCCGGGACGTGGTTCGGCAGCAGGTTCGGTAGTAGCCTATTGCTTGCATATAACGGATCTTGATCCGCTCAAGTACGACTTGCTGTTCGAGCGCTTCCTGAACCCCGACCGTATATCGCTGCCGGATATCGATACCGACTTCGAAGATTCCGGTCGCGGCAAGGTGTTGGACTGGGTGGCGCAGAAGTACGGCGCGACACATGTGGCACATATTATCACCTATGGCAAGATGGCTACGCGTTCGGCTATAGCCGATGTGGCGAGGGTGCAGGGAGTGCCTATACCCGTGAGCAACCAACTCAAATCTTATGTGCCGGCACGCGATTTCCCTGACAGCATCAAGGATGACAAAGGCAAGAAACCCAAAGTGAACCTGAGGAACTGCTACAAGTATATCGACGAACTGCGCACTATCTACGAGGGCGACGATCCTGTACTGCGCAACACGCTGGAATATGCGGCGCAGCTGGAAGATACGATCCGTCAGGTGGGCGTACATGCTTGCGGGGTAATTATCGGTGCAGACGAGTTGTCGAAGTTTGCTCCGCTGGCGTCTGTATTCGACAACAAGACGCAGAAACGTGTGCTCGTCACGCAGTACGACGGTCACATGGTGGAGGATGTGGGACTGATAAAGATGGACTTCCTCGGGCTGATTACCTTGTCGATTATTAAGGAATGTATCCGTACCGTCAAGCAGACGAAGGGGCTGGATGTGGATATCGACCATATTCCGCTGGATGACGAACTGACATACAAACTGTTCCAAGAGGGTAGGACGGTAGCGGTGTTCCAGTTTGAGTCGTCGGGTATGCGCAGCTATATGCGTCAGCTGAAACCCACGGTGATGGGTGACCTGATTGCCATGAATGCGTTGTACCGACCGGGACCAATGGACTATATCCCGCAGTTCATCCGCCGCAAGCACGGCGTAGAGCCTGTGACCTACGACATACCCATCATGGAGAAATATCTGAAGGACACCTACGGCGTGACGGTTTATCAGGAGCAGGTGATGCTCTTGTCGCGACTGCTTGCCAACTTCACCCGTGGCGAGAGCGACAAGCTGCGTAAGGCGATGGGTAAGAAACAGATGGATATCCTTCAGGCGCTGCGAGGCAAGTTCATGGAAGGCGGCAAAGCCAATGGCCATGACCCGAAGATATTGGAGAAGATCTGGACCGACTGGGAGAAGTTCGCCTCTTATGCATTCAACAAGTCGCACGCTGCGTGCTACTCGTGGGTAGCGTACCAGACTGCATATCTGAAGGCGCATTTCCCCTCCGAGTTCATGGCAGCCAACCTCACCGTGCTCAAAAACAGCACGAAGGATGTGACCAAACTGATGGATGAGTGTACGGCGATGAACCTGCGCGTACTGGAGCCGGATGTGAATGAGTCGGGACTGAACTTCACGGCGAATGCCAAAGGCGATATACGCTTCGGTTTGGGTGGAGTGAAAGGTGTAGGTGAAAACGCCGTTGAAGCTATTGTGCGTGAGCGTGAAAAGAACGGGCACTACAAGGATATCTACGATTTTGTGGAGCGCGTCAACCTGCAGGCATGCAACAAGAAGACCATCGAGAGCCTCGCTTATGCGGGAGCGTTCGATTGTTTCAAAGGGATGTACCGTGAGCAACTGTTGGGCATCAACTCCAAGAACGAAGCGGTGCTTGACTCTCTTATCCGTTACGGCAACCTCTATCAGCAAAGCTTGGCAGAGAGTCAGTTCACTTTGTTCGGCGCGTCCGACCTGGCTGTGGAGATACAAAAACCCGAACTACCTGCTGCACCGCGAATGACGAACATCGAGCGGCTGAACAAAGAGAAAGATATGATCGGCATCTACTTGTCGTCACACCCGTTGGATGACTATGAGTTTGAGGTGCGCGAACTTTGCACCGTGAAAGCTGCCGAACTGAAGGCTTTCCGCGATTGGGAGAAACCCGAACAGCGTGCAGCAGCTATCGAGCAGTTCAAGAAAGGTGGCAGCAACGACGAGGGCGAAGATAGCGAAGAAGTGGTAGAGACCATCGTGACCAACGATGCTGACGGCGAGATAGTGAGCGAGGAAGTGGTAGTGGAAGAGGCACAGCTGAAAAAAGAGCGTGTGGCTCCCGACCAATGGATATTGAGCCACGAGAAGCGTATCTTGTCCGTGGGTGGTATAGTGACTGCCTCCGAGGAGCGCACCTCGCAGAAAGGTACGCTGTACGGACGGTACACGATAGAGGATTACTCGGGCAGTTTTGAGTTCCTCATCTTCGGTGATGACTACAAGCGCTTTGCGCCTATGCTCAAGAAAGATGTGTACGCCTATGTTACCTTGCAGATCCAACCTCGCGGATGGGGCGGACGCTTCTACAAAGAGCAGCCGTTTGCCGAGACCGAATATGAGTGTCGCGTGAAAGATGTTCAACTGCTACAGGATATATCCGAAAAGAAAGTGCACAGCCTGACCATCACGATGCCCGTGGACAGAGTGTCCGAAGCGTGGGCAACGGATTTCAGTGAGCAATGCAAGCAGGCACGCACGGATAAGACCGGCATCGCACTACACTTCCGTATCGAGGATTCGCTCCATCATAACGGCATCACCCTTACTGCCCGTACCGAGCAGATACAGGTCACCAAACCGTTCTATCGCTGGCTGGCAGCGCAGAAAAAAGAGGAAGCGTTGGACTATCAATTCAACTGATGAGTTTTCCGCAAGCTATAGATTATTTGTACGCTATTGCCCCGCCTTTTCACGAGGTTGGGGCAAAAGCGTATAAACCCGGGCTGGAGACGATGCACCGACTGATGGGCGCTTTGTGTCCGTCACTTCCTTTCCCCGTTATTCACATAGCCGGCACCAACGGCAAAGGTTCTACCTCGCACCTTATCGCATCGGCATTGGCTGCTGCTGGTAAGCGCGTAGGCTTATATACCTCACCGCATCTTGTATCGTTCTGTGAGCGGGTGAGGGTGATTGAGCCGTCAGCAATCAGCGATCAGCCATCAGCCATCCGACCTGCTTTCATTCCTGAAGACTATGTGGCATCATTCGTGGAAACGAACCATGGACTGATCGAAGCGTTGCAGCCGTCGTTCTTTGAGATCACCACAGCGATGGCTTTCTGCTGGCTCGCGGAGCAGAAGGTAGATATAGCCGTGGTAGAGGTAGGCTTGGGCGGACTACTGGATGCCACGAACATCGTCTCGCCGTGCTTGACGGTCATCACCAACATCGGCATGGATCATACAGACCTGCTTGGGCACACGCTTGCCGAGATAGCCGAACAGAAAGCCGGTATCATGAAACCGGGCGTGCCGTGCGTGATAGGCGAGACGGACGAACAGACGCGTCCGGTGTTCCTGGCGCGCGCACGCGAGTGTAATATATTAGGTGACGGATTGGAGACGACGACTTGCCGCCTGTGGCTGGCAGACGAGTGTGCATTCTTGCGCAGCCAACGCTTGCGCTTTGCCCCCTATTGCGACCTAAAGGGCGATTACCAGCAACGGAATATGCAAACGGCTTATGTAGCGTTGCAGGCGCTTCGCCACTATGCTGCTGCCGACATCCCGCTCACAGCGTCAGCTATTCAGGATGGCTTTGCTCATGTGGTGAGCTATACCGGTCTGCGAGGAAGGTGGGAGGTGATAGCCGATCAGCCGCTCACTATCTGCGATACGGGACATAACAGTCACGGCGTGCGCACCTATGTCGAGCAATTGAAGGCCTATCATAAACGCCTGCATATCGTATTTGGAATGGTAGCGGATAAGGATGTGGACGAGGTGCTGCAGCTCTTGCCTGAGTATGCATCGTATTATTTCACCCAACCCGACAGCCATCGCGCCTTACCTGCCGCAGAGATGCTTGCGCGCTGGCAAAAGCTGCACCCCGAGAGCCATGCACAGTCCTACATATCTGTAGGTGACGCTTTGCATGCCGCACAGGCTGCAGCCGAGCCGGATGACTTGATTTTCATCGGCGGGAGTAATTATGTAGTAGGTGAGGTGCTGAAAAACTTTTCAGCCAATAATGGCTGATGATTGCTTATGGATATACTGTCAATCATATTTTTGGCTATAGGTCTGGCGATGGACTGCTTTGCGGTATCTATCGCGCAAGGAATGCAGGGATCGAAGCTCCGTCCTGTCATTGTGATGGCTCTGCTCTTCGGATTATTCCAGGGCGGAATGCCGCTCATTGCGTACTTCGCGGGTTCGTTTTTTGTAGACTTCTTTACCCGCTGGAGTCATTGGATAGCATTGGTGCTGCTCGTGCTCATCGGCGGAAAGATGCTTTTTGAGAAAGAGGAAGCCGGTGCGGAAGAGCCGTCTCAACTAACCCTGCCCACGATGTTCATGCTGGCTGTTGCCACCAGTATTGATGCTTTGTCTATCGGCGTGCTGTTTATTCCCGTGCCCGAAGTGCTATGGCTCGCTATCGGTCTGATAGCGCTTACCAGCACGCTGTTCTCGCTTATCGGGTTCTATCTGGGTAAGACGATAGGCAAACACCTCCCGTTGAATGCGAACATCCTCGGAGGTGTTATACTGATTGCTATAGGTCTAAAGATCTTTATCGAAGCGTACCTGTAAAGCTTATTTCCTTTTTCGCTATTCTATAGTTTTTTGCACGGCTATGGGTGCTCTATCGTATAGTTTCTGATAGCCGGCGGTGATCAGTCGGTCACCGTTGTTCAGCCCGCTGATTACTTGCACACCTTCGGCTTGATAGCCGCCCAGGATGACTTGCCGGCGTTCGGCTTCGTCCCATTGGTTCACAACCCATACAGCCGCACCCTCAGGCAGCAAGGCAACACATTGCTGCGGAATGACGATGGTGGGTTCGTCCGAATGGCTGAGTTGCAGCGTGCCGATCATGCCGGGCAGCATAGTGGCAGGCGGATCGATGATGGACGCTTCTACGGGGTAGGAGTGGGTCAAGGGGTTAGCTTGCATTCCTCGTTTGGATACGCGGGCAGCAAACTGCTCATCGCCGATAGCGGGAATGGTGAGTAACGCGTCATCTGCCAATCGGATAGAGGCCATCTCCGTTTCCGGCACATGGAACTCCACCGCAAAACCGCTGACATCCAGTAGCGTCATCAGCGTAGTGGCGGGGGTGACATGCTGACCGATATGCAAGCCGGAGTAGGTGACGATACCATCCATCGGCGCACGCAGTTCGCATAGTTTGACCTGTTGTTCTGCCGAGCGCAGATAGGCGAGTGCCTGTTCCTTTTTTGTCTTTAGTTCCACCACCTGGATATCCGTTACCAGTCCTTTCTCATGCAGCGGTGTGGTGCGTCGGATGGCATCTTCGGCTTGTTGCAGCGATGCCTTGGCGGAAGCCAATGCCTGACGAGCAGAGGTGTCGTCCACGCGTAGGAGCAAGTCACCTTGTTTTACCGGTGAGTTCGGTGCTACGGGCAGGGCGATGATGTTTCCGCCGAGTGAGAGCGACAGAGGTATCTGCGTCTGTTCTTTCACCGTAGCGGCATAGCTGTGATGCGTGGTGGTGGCTACAGGACGAACCACCGTCACTTCGCACGGAAATGGTGCATGGCGGGTATATTGCTGCTTCGGACGCAGACTGCATCCGGCCATTATTATCAAAACGAGGATGATAGTAGGTATTCGTTGCATATAATCAAAGTGTTTTCGCAAAGTTGATTAATTCGTCAGCCAGTTCCCGAAGGCTTCGTGTGCCGTCGTTGTTGAGCACCAATAGGGGCATCGTGGTTTGGGGCTTGTTTGCCTCTTGCGCACGAATGCGCTTGCGTATATCGTCTGTCGTCTGCGTGTTGCCGCTGCGACTAATCACGCGCCGGATGCGGATATCCTCAGGTGCGCTAACGATGCACACGCCTTGGCAATGTTTGTCCATGCCTGCCTCGAATAGGATAGCCGATTCCACGAAAGCCAGCGGTTTATCCGCTGACCATTGCTTGAGGTCGTCGCCAACGGCAGGGTGGACGATGGCATTTAGCCGTTGTAGCAGTTGTGGATTGGCAAACACTTGCGATGCCACATGGCGCGTCTGATAGATGCCGTTGGCAAAAGTTTGCTCGCCGAAGAGTGCTGTCAGTGCCTCGCGGATAGCGGGCGTCTCGCTGATCAGTCGCTTGGCCTGAGCATCGGTATCGTACACAGGATAGCCGAAGGAACTTACCTCCCTCAGTACGGCGGACTTGCCGCTGCCTATGCCACCTGTTACTCCTATCAGCATAATCTCTATCTTGTTTTTTACGCAGTCTGCATCAGAACTGGAAATAAATGAACGGTTGCATATCTGCCGTGATAAACTGATAGGCGATAAGTACGGTTGCTGCGGCTATCAATACTATCACCGGCAAGGGTAGCGCGGCAAAAGCCAGCCGATAGCGCTGTTTGAAGCGTGCAGGTAGCCAGTGAATGGTCATGCCCGCCACGAAGAGCAACACTACATATTTGTACTCCTGTATGAAGGGCCAGATTATGCTGTTGTCCCATGCGCCGCCTATCTGTGTCACCATCTGCTTGGCAGTCTCCCACGCCTCTTTGTTGGCAGTAGCGGGATCGAGATTGCTTGCCGAGCGGAAGAACAAACGGGTGAACGAGATGAACACAAATGTCTGGATGATCGCCCAGGCATTATCTACCCACGCAACGAACTTGCTTGTTGCACCTATCTTCCATAGCCAGCCTACATACCACACCGACGTACCTATCCACAGGATAACAGCCCATACCTCAAGCATGTTCAGCAGCGGGTAAGCGCTGTGCGTCAGATAGCGTGCAGCCACCAGTGCACCGGCTACAGTCAGCATCAGCATAAAGCGCAGATGTTCGTTCATTGCACGCCAGATCTTGTTCACAATCATTCCCACGCCGTTCAGCGCACCCCAGATGACGAAGTTCCAGCTTGCTCCGTGCCACAGGCCTCCTATGAGCATCGTAAGGAACGAGTTGCAGTTGGATGCCAGCAGCTTGCTGGCGGGACGCCCGAGCAGCGTACGATTGCCGCCCAGCGGGATATATACATAGCCTTTCAGCCAGCGCGAGAGCGATTGATGCCATCTGCGCCAGAACTCCTGTGGGTTGCGCGACTTGTACGGGCTGTCGAAGTTCTGCGGCAGATAGAATCCCATCAGCAAGGCGATGCCGATAGCTATATCTGTGTAGCCCGAGAAGTCGGCATAGACCTGAACAGAGTAGGTGAGCAAGGCAAAGAAGTTCTCAAAGCCCGTGAATAGCATTGGGCTCTGGAACACACGGTCGATGAAGTTTACCGCCAGGTAGTCGCTCAGTATAATCTTCTTGAGCAGACCGTTCAATATCCAGAACACGGCAATGCCGAACATCCTTCGCGAGAGGAAGAAAGGCTTGTACAACTGCGGCACGAACTCCGAGGCGCGAACAATAGGACCGGCTACCAGTTGCGGGAAGAACGATACATAGAATCCGAAATCCAGAATGTTCCGTACCGGCTCGATCTTCCCGCGGTAGATATCCACCGCGTACGAGATGACCTGGAAGATGTAGAACGATATACCTACCGGCAAGATGATCCTGTCCACCATGAATCGCCCATCGTAACTGAAGCCGTTACCGATGTAGGCAAAGATGTCGAACACCTGCACCTCTGTGCCAAATAGGTCGTTGAAGATGTTTGTAAAGAAATATGCGTACTTGAAGTAGAACAGCAGCGACAGGTCGATCACCACGCTCAGTATCAGCCAGAGCTTCGCTATTTGTGGTTTGTGATTTGTAATTTGTGATTTGTAGATTTGCTTGCCTATCAGCCAGTCGCTCACGGTGATGAAGGCCAGAATGAGTAAGAAGATACCTGAGGTCTTGTAATAGAAAAACCACGAAGCGGCCATCAGGTAGATGTTCCTCGCATGCAGACGCGAACGCGAAACCTTATCCCCGCCTCCCGCTTGCATCAGCAGGGCAAACAACCCATAGACGATGGCAAAGAACGCCCAGAAATAGAACTGGGTGAACAGCAACGGGTGCGTCGGGTCATATTTCAGGAAATCAAACATCAGTCTTCTCTTGCTATACTGTCTGTGGCTTCTATTGCAGGTTGGCTTTCTGTCGTATCAGGGTTTTCTGCTTTCGGCTTCCGGCTCTCAACATACAGATCGTAGTCTTCTATCAGTTGTTTGGCAAGCATCTCGCCTACTTTCTTTGCACCGGCTCGGGTAAAGTGGATCATATCTTCGCCTGCCAGCCCTTTCTCTTTCCACGCAATCATACTACCTGCACCGCCCATCTTCCTGAACAGTGAGTAATATGCTCCGCCTTCCTCTTCAACCATCTGTTGCAGTTGTTGATCGAGATAGGGCAGCATGGGGTAGGTCATCTGTTCGCCATCCACTACGGTAATCATGTCCGCTGGTCCGATGAACAGCAGCGAGGCATCCCGGTAGTCGTGTAGCAGATGGTGTATTTGTGTCCGCATCGACTCTACATAGCGGTCCACCGCGTAGTGCGTCTTGATAGACGGCATTGCGTTTCCGCCAAACTGCATAATCAGCAATCGTGTGCCTGTCTCGCGGAAATAGGCTGTGAATGGTTCGCGAGCCATCAATGTGAAGTTGGTTCCGGCAGCACCGCGCATCGGTATGTTGTCCACTTGTACGCCGCTGCTGGTCTCCAGCGACAGACCGTACACGTAGCCGTCACCGCTCAGGCGGATCAGGTTGCTGCGGCGAAGAGAATCCAAACGGATAACCAGTTGGCGCATCCTCTCGGTCAGGGTGTCCGTCTGATAGCTTGCCAGCGTTCGTCCTATTTCTATCGAGTCGGGGATGATTGTTACATCGATGCTGTCGGAGTAGAGTACGCGTATCATGTCGTACGAGTACGTCGGCACGCGGTCGCGCAGCAGCTCGATGCTGACGTCTATCGGTTCGTTGATATACGCCACTTGCGCCATCGGGCCATAGTAATTCCCGTCCTTTATGCGCATAGATGACGGCCCGTACGCCACATAGCGCTTGACGTAGGTGTAGGGCAACGGCCTGCCGTTCTGCTCGATGCTTTGCGCGGCAGTGTAGGTGGGGATGGTCTGCACCATCGGTACCAGACCTATACCTCCTCCGCCGAACTTGTCTTGCAGGCGTCTGCGGATGATCATCGATATGCGATCCTCCTCTATCTGCGAGTCGCCTATATGCACGATGCGTACCGGTTGCTTGTCGGCATGCTGCAAGGCGGCATAGAACAGTGGCAGGTTAAGCATTCCTTGTGGCAAGGGCTGCGGCAGTTCTACGGGCGCTTTGCGGATGGTGTCTGCTATGGCGGGAGCAGCCGGGATGGTGTCAGATACATCCGACAGGTCCGCGATGGTATCGGCTAAATCTGTAATCTCTCCAATGCTATCCGTTGCGCACGGCTTTTTCGGAAGAATGTCGGCAAACACCGAGCTTAGCGAAGGCACACGCACTACCTCCGAACGACCGGCAAACAGCAAACACACTGCCCCAAGGACAATGTACGTAGCCAGTATGCAAACTAATATCTTCGAAGGTTTCACGTTACTCTCTAAACTCTAAACCCTAAACTCTAAACTACTTTTTCCACAGCACCGGCGAGAACAGCAGCAGCACGGTGAAGATCTCCAAACGGCCGATCAACATCACTATCGTCATCACCCATTTGGCTACGACGGGGAAATTGGCATAATTACCCGACGGACCATATTGCCCCAGACTCTCGCCTACGTTACCCATACCGCTCACAGCAGTAGCAAAGGCTTCACCCGGATTGATGCCGCACGCGATGAAGATGACCATGGCAATCACGATGATGACCAGATAGAAAAACATGAATGCCATCACATTGTTCGTCACCGATTGCGATAGTGGCCGTCCGTTCAATCGGATAGGCAGCACGGCGTTGGGGTGAATGCGGCGGTACATCTCGGCATAAGCGTTCTTGGCGAAGATGGCTATTCTCACCCACTTGATACCACCGGCGGTACTACCCGACGCACCACCCGTGAACATCATCATGAATACGAATACCCACAACAACTTAGGCCACAGCATATAATCGTACGATGCAAAACCTGTACTGGTGATGGCGGCGCAAGTGGTAAAGAAAGCGTTGCGGAACGCCCATTCCAGATGAATCAGGTAACCGCGGAAAGCATTCTTGTCCAGTACGCTCGCCAGCCATGATGCCGGCTCCATCCATGTGTAATAGACAAACAACCCAAGGGTAAGCACGATTGTGCAGATAAACACAGCTCCCACATACCAGCGCGTCTCTTCGTCGTGGTACAGCTTGCCGGGTTTGCCGCGCATAAAGAAGATGAGTTGCGTGAAGTTGATACCCGACAGCAACATAAATATCGTTACCGTATATTGGATGGCCGGACCATAGTTCATTAGCGAAGCGTTCTTGGTACTGAAGCCGCCTGTAGCGATGGTTGCCATCGAGTGGCATATCGAATCGAACATATCCATACCAAAGAAGTTCAGCAGCAGCGTTTCTACAGCCGTCAGCAGCACATATGTGCCCCACAGCAGCCGTGCCGTGCTTGCTATACGGGGCGACAGCTTCTCGTAGGTCACACCTGTCACCTCTGCGGCATAAAGCTGCATACCGCCCAGACCGAACAGCGGCAGTACCGCCACACTCAACACGATGATTCCCATACCTCCCAACCACTGGCACACGGCTCTCCACAGTAGGATGGAATGGCTCATCACCTCCACGTTCTCTATCACCGTTGCGCCCATCGTTGAGAAACCCGACATCGTCTCAAACCACGAGTCGGTGATTGTGGTCAGTGCGCCCGACAGGTAGAACGGCAACATGCCGAACGCCGAGAACACAATCCACACCAGCGCTACAATCAGGTACCCCTCGCGTTCGCTCACTCGCCGTGGAGCGTTTCTGCCCCAGCGCATTGCTATCGCTCCCGCTATCAAGGTGATCAGTGTGCTGATGGCGAACGATGCGCCATCGGGGTCGTGGTATAAGTAACCCACCACTGTTGGGATAAGCATGAACAGCGATTCGATGAGCAGCAGCGCACCGTACGTGCGGACTACAATCTTCCAGTTAAATGTCTTGGTCATCGGCTTTTGTCTGTCTATCTGAAGTATCTCTCTATGCGTCGGATCACGTTGCTCTTGCAGAACACAACCACCTGATCGCCCGGCAGCAGCTGCGTGTCACCATTGACCAGTATACCTTCTCCGGCGCGAACCAACGCACCTATGTTGCAGTCAACAGGCAGCTCCATCTTCTTGATCACATCTTTGGTGATGCGGCTGTCTTCCGTCACCACGAACTCCACGATCTCCGCATCGGCGGCTGTCAGGTTCTGCACGTTCTGCACGCTGGCTTTCATAAGTAATCGGTAGATATAGCTGGCGGCAATGGTTTTCTTGTTGAGCATCGCACCTACCTCCAGCTGTTCCGCCATGTTCAGGTAGTCCATGTTCTCTATCTCGGCGATGGTCTTCCTCACGCCAAAGCGTCTTGCCGTCAGGCAAGCGAAGATATTGGCCTCGCTCCTGTCGGTCACGGCCACGAAGGCGTCGGCATCCTGGATGCCTTCTTCCATCAGTACGCTCATATCGCTGCCGTCGGCATGAATAATCAGCGCGTCACCCAGTTTCTCCGACAGCCTTTCGCATAGTTCGCGGTCTGCCTCCAGTACTTTCACGCTCTTGCCTTCCGGCAGCGACATGATGGCTTTCTGTGCAATCTTGCTGCCGCCAAAGAAGATGATGTTGTTGATCTCGCGTTCGCTCTTGCCGGCTTCTTTGCGAAGTACGGACATATTCTCGCGGGTACAAACGGCATAAATCAAGTCACCCACCTCCACGGTATCTGTTCCGCTCGGGATGATCGTCTCTTGTCCGCGCTTGATGGCTACGATGCGGTAGTTGCCGTGGGCAAAAAATCCCGACATGAACTGCTGACCTACCATCGGCGCACCTTCGCGAATCTTCACAACGCACAGATCCAGCTGCCCGTTGCAAAGCGTCAGGTGGTAGCGCATCCAGTTGGTCTTCAGCGATTCACATATCTCTTGCGCAGCCAGCACTTCCGGATAGATCAGGTGGTTCAAGCCCATGTGCTCAAAGAAGCGTTTGTTCTCCGGCAGCAAATACTCGTAGTTGTCTATACGCGCCAGAGTCTTCTTTGCGCCCAACTGGTTGGCTATGAGGCACGCCGTCATATTCTCCGTCTCCGAGGGAGTTACTGCCACAAACAGGTCGGCATCTTCCACGCCTATCTCTTTCAGGTCATGGATGGATGTCGGCACGCCTACCATGGTCAGCATGTCGTAGTCGGCATCCAGACCCTCAATACGATCGGCACGCTCGTCCATCAGGCTGATGTCGATGTTCTCTCGCGACAGCAGTTTAGCCAAGTGTGTGCCTACTGCCCCTGCTCCTACAATTACTACTCGCATATCCTTTCAACTTTCAATTTTCACCTTTCAATTTCCTTTCCCCTTTCACCTTTCAATTTTCACTTTTCACCTTTCAATTTCCTTTCCCCTTTCACCTTTCATTTTTCACTTTTCACTTTTCCCCTCTTCGCGCAGCGAACTTGCAATCCCTTCCGCATCCAGTCCCAGCATCTTCATCAGCTCTTTGGTGCTGCCGTGGGTCACAAACTGATCGTGTACGCCCAGCCGTTTCACGCGTACCGGCAAATCTTCCACGGCCTCCAATACGGCACTGCCCAATCCGCCGCTTACCATTCCGTCTTCTACGGTAACGATCAACTCGTAGCGCTTGGCTATATCCCGTACCACTTCCGTATCCAGCGGTTTGAGCCAACGCATATTGTAGTGCCCTATGCCGTTCAGTTCGGGGTACTTATCCAGTGCCTCTTCCACCGTGTTGCCTATCGCGCCGATGGACAGCACACATATCTTCTGCTTGCTGCTTTCCGTTTTCGCGTCGCGCAAGCAAACTGCTTTCCCAAGTTCTACCTCCGGCCACACGCCTTTCTGCGAAGCCGGCAGCGCCGATGTTCTGCCCCGCGGATAGCGAATGGCTATCGGTCCTTCGGCATTCATCGCCAGGCGCATCATCTGCCTGAGATCGCTCTCCGTCATCGGCGCGGCGATGATGATGTTCGGTATAGGCCGCAGATACGCCAAGTCGAGCAATCCGTGGTGCGTAGCGCCGTCATTGCCCACGATACCCGCTCTGTCGATGCAGAACACTACATGCATCTTGCTGATCGCTACGTCGTGGATAATATTGTCGTAGGCGCGCTGTAGGAACGATGAATAGATGTTGCAGAAAGGTATCTTTCCCTCTTTCGCCAATCCCGCGCTGAAGGTCACGGCGTGGCCTTCGGCTATGCCTACGTCGAAGACGCGTTCCGGCATCTCGTGTTGCAAGATCGTCATCGAACACCCCGAAGGCATAGCCGGAGTGATGCCTAATACACGCTCATCCTCTTTGGCAAGTTCCAGCAGCGTTTGTCCGAACACCTCTTGCCATAGCGGTCTTTCTGCCGCCGATGATGTACTCTTGTTGGCGTCAGCCGTGCGGATACCTGTCTCCACATCAAACTCTCCCGGAGCGTGCCAAGCGGTCTGGTCGGCTTCGGCAGGGGCATAGCCCTTGCCTTTCTGCGTCACGATATGTAGCACTTTTGGGCCACGATAGTTCTTTATCTCGTCCAGTATCCGTACCAGCCCTATCACGTCATGGCCGTCCTGAGGACCGAAATAGCGGATGTTCAGGCCTTGGAAGATGTTGTGCGGCTGTTTGGTCAGGGTGGCTTTCAGGTTGTTGTGGAAACGAAGCATCTTCGCCCGCTTGTGGTCGGACATCAGGTGCATCTTCACCAGCGCCTGATAACCCCACCAGCGCAGTTTGTTGTAGCCGGGCGAGGTGGTCAGGTCCACCAGGTATTGCGTAAAGCCGCCTTTGATGGGGTCGATAGCCATGTTGTTGTCGTTCAGCACAATCAGCAGGTTATTCTTGTCCATCGAAGCGTTGTTCAGTCCCTCGAACGCCAAGCCGCCCGTCATGGCGCCGTCGCCAATCACGGCCACTACCTTGCGCCCGTTGCCATCACGCATGTTAGCCACATCCAGTCCCAGTGCCACGGAGATGCTGTTGCTGGCATGTCCGGATACGCAGGTGTCATATTCGCTTTCGGCAGGGGTGGGGAAAGGTGCCAAGCCGCCAAACTGACGGTTGGTGCTGAAACGGTCGCGTCTGCCCGTCAATATCTTGTGGGCATAAGCCTGATGCCCCACATCCCAGACCAGCCGGTCGTTAGGCGTGTCGAACACGTAGTGCAGAGCCACGGTTAGCTCTATCACGCCCAGCGACGAACCCAGATGTCCGGGGTTGTGGCTCAGTTCTTTGATTATAAAGTCCCGCAGTTCGGCGCACACTTCCGGCAATGCCTCTTTCGGCAGCTGCTTGAGGTCGGCGGGGGAGTTTATCTTGTTGAGATAGGTATATTCCATTATCCTTGTTTTGAAATCTCCGCGTAGGCTTCCAGTGCCTTGCGCAGTACAATCATCGCGTTAGCCAGATCGGTCTTGTTCAGCACGTACGCCATTCTCACCTGATGACGTCCGTCCTCGGGGTCGGTGTAGAAGCCTGTTCCCGGAGCCATCATCACCGTAGCCGGATGTGTCTCGTCGCTGTCGGCCTCTTTGATGGGGTAGGAGAAGTCCGTCAAACACCATTTGCAGAAGCGCTCCACATCATCCACCGGCAACTGAACCATTACGTAGAAAGCGCCCGTCGGAGCAGGGGCAAACACGCCCGGAATCTGGTTCAGCTTGTCAATTAGGAAATTGCGTCGTGTCAGGTACTCGTCGTACACCTCCAGCATATATTCCTCCGGCGTGGATAGCGACGCTTCTGCCACCACTTGTCCGAACAGTGGCGGACTCAATCGTGCCTGGCAGAATTTCATTACAGCTTCGCGCACGGCTTTGTTTTTCGTAATCAGCGCACCTATACGGATGCCGCACTCCGAATAACGCTTCGACACGCTATCCACCAGTATCACGTTCTCTTCGATACCTTCCAGGTGACACGCGCTGATGTACGGCGATTTGGTGTAGATAAACTCCCTGTACACCTCGTCCGAGATCAGGTACAGCTTGTACTTCTTTACCAGGTCGCGTATCTGCCGCATCTCCTGTTTGGTGTACAGGTATCCCGTCGGGTTGTTGGGGTTGCAGATCAGGATAGCGCGGGTCTTTTCGGTTATCTGCTTCTCAAATTCCTCCACCGGCGGCAGCTTGAAGCCGTCTTCTATCTTCGTCTTTACCGATTTCACTACTGCGCCGCACGAGATGGCGAACGCCATATAGTTGGCATAACTCGGGTCGGTCACGATGATTTCGTCACCCGGGTTCAGACAACTCATGTACGCAAACATGATCGCCTCCGAACCGCCCGAGGTGATGATGATCTCGTCCGGCGACAGGTCGATGCCATAGTCGGCATAGTAGCTCACCATCTTCGTGCGAAGGGATTTCAGTCCCTGCGATGGCGAGTAGGACAATATGTCCTGATTGAAGTTCTTGACAGCTTCTATGGCTTGTGGTGGAGTGGCTATATCCGGCTGACCGATGTTCAGGTGGTACACATGTACACCTGCACGTTTGGCTGCATCCGCATATTTAGCCAACTTCCTGATTGGCGATTCCGGCATCGATTGTGCCCGTAACGAAATATTCATTTATCTTTTCCCTTTCAACTTTTCACCTTTCACTTTTCACCTTTCACCTTTCACTTTTCACCTTTCACCTTTCACTTTTCCCTTTCACCTTTCACTTTTCCCTTTCACTTTTCACTTTTCACCTTATTAAGGTCTGAATCCTATTCCCACTCTCAGGAACGACGCCGAACCGATGTTCGTCTCTACCAGTGCGTACACTTTGGCGTTACCGGCTTGCAATCCGATAGGCGTGCCTACTATGGCTGGCAAATATCTGCCGGCTATCGTGCCGTCGCTGAACCCGTCAAAATGCATGCCTATACCTATGCCTACGCCCGAGTACAGGCGTATATGCTCCTGGTTGATGTAGGTGAAGGCAACTTTAGCCATCAGGGCTGCATCGTGCGTACGCGTGTTGCCCATCCAGTATTCGTAGTTAAGTTCCGTGCCTACGCGCAACCAGCGCAGAATCTGAAAATCGTATTCAAAAGCCCATGATCCGCAGAAAAACTCCGACGACCGAACGGTAGTACCTGAAGGCGTAGTGCCCGTCGTGCCCGAGGTGGTCGTACCGGGTTTGGCAAGATAGAATCTCCAACTATGTCCGCTGATGGCTGTGCTATACAGCCCCGGCAGACCTACCGAGAACGAGATGTTATGTCTGTGGTCAGCCCAGTTGTACACGTTCTGTACCGGTTGGTTGCTCGACGGTACCACTATCGTCACGCTTTGCGGATTGCCGTTACTGTAGTTTTCCGGCGACACTTCACTCTGTGCCGCCATGCTCATGGCAGCCAACACCGCCATGCAGCCCAAAATAATCTTTTTCATGTTTGGTTCAATTTAGTTGTTATCATCCGTGCCGTTCATGCAAGTCTTTCCGGCTTTTGCCGGCTCGTCTCTCGGCTCGTCTGATTTGTTGTTGTTTGTGCGTGCGTTGTGTACATGTTTTGCGCACACGCATATCATTCCGCCCACAAAGTTACAAAAAATTTTTGACATTTGCAAACAAATTCAAAGAAAAATCGCAATTTGTTGTATTTTTTAGCAAGAATGCCCTGCTTATGCTTGCATTGGCTGCTCATCATAAGTGCATCGACCAAGCTTGGGCGATCTTCTTGTTCCTGGGATTATTTGAGTTTTTTGGATAATTTTGGGCAATTTTTGACCACTCTAATCCTTTCCCCCGATTTCATGAGCGGTTTTTTATGTCGTTTGGTTCTGCTCTCGCGGGTATTCCCGCGATCCTCGTCTCCCATGTCCGCTACTTTTTATCCCTGCTTTTCCCAATCAAAAAGTACTATATACTTTAGTATATAGTAGTATTCTTTCGCTCAAAAAATCGCATTTTTTCCGCCTCTTCTCACCAAAAATTAGTGCGTGATAAGTGCGTCGTTAGTGCGTGGTAAGTGCGTGGTTAGTGCGAGATAAGTGCGTGATTGCCACTCCCTAAAGACCCCAAATCCAGACCCTTCACCACCTCACCCGCCTCTTGCAAATATGGGCGCCGAAATCAAAAAAATGTCAGTCGTTTTTTTGCATTTTATGCTTCCAAAAATGCGTGCAATGATGGCTACAATACTATTTTTTGATAAAATTGATAAAATTTGCCCGAAAAACTTGCAAATATCAAAAATTTTTTGTAACTTTGCGAGCGGAATTGTTGTACATGTACATTTGTACATGCGCGCCATGTATATACACACCCTACGCTTATGAGGAGACTTTTTACTGCATTGACGATTTTATGCACCGCGTTGGCGTTGCATGCTGAGATTGTTCGCGTCTATTGCCGCATGAACTATAGTTGGTGGACCGAAGGCGATGCCGCCATTGCTGCCTATGCCTTTGCGGATGGAGAAGGAGCACCCAGCAACGCAGGATGGCCGGGGCAAGCCATGACGAATATGTATGATGGTCAAGGCACTTGGTATATCGACTTGGAAAACGTCTATACCAAGATTATCTTTGCCCGTGTCAGCTCCGTCGGCGAATTGTCCTACTGGAGCGCCCAGACAGCCGACCTTGACTTCCCTACAGGTGAAGACCGCCTCTATGTCATTACTTCGGAAACGGCAGTTTGGCACGATAATACCACTGAGACTGTCACAGGCTATTGGACCACCTATACCGAAGGTGGCGATCCTAATACCGGCGGCACCGGAACCGGCGAATCCGAAGCAAGTTACTTCCTCATCGGCAATGCCGAGGAACTGGGTTCGTGGAACCTTACTAACGCCATTCCGTTTTCGGAGTCGTACGATCTGCTGCTCAATCTGCCGGCAGGCAGTTATGCCTTCAAGGTTCTGCAACAACGCACGTGGGAAGGAGCGTTAGGATATGATGATCTGGGCACGGCATGCTCGGCAGAGAATATTTCGACGGACATTGACGGCAATATATATGTACTGATGTCAACCGCGGGCACACTGTATGTGAGCGTTTCGGAAGGTGAGGTATGTGTAACAGGCGATTTTACCGGCGTATCTTCCACTGTTCACCTCACGACGGCGGTTACGCCGCAGGAAAGTGGTGCGTATGTATACCGCTTTCCCGATTCTGACGAATATTCCCGCGGTTCAACGGTTGAACTGGATGCCCATATCAGTACCGGCGGCTGGATGTTCGACCGCTGGTCGGACAACGACTCTTGGGACAATCCGCGTAACGTTTATCTCGACAAAGATACCTCAATTACTGCCATCTTCTCCCCGGGCGAATATGGCATTCTGGTCAGCGGCACACGCCTCTTCCGCGGTACATTCACCGAGCGGCTGGAAGGCTCATATATCGCACAGTTCCTTGCCAATGTACAGATCAACGAAGGCGAATATTTCCAGGTAATCAACCTCTTCCACAGCGATAACACCCGTTGGGCTCCGCAGCTGGAGGAAGGTGGCATGTCCGGCAACTTCACGAGTCACGATAATTATATCCAATGCAATACCACCGGCTGCTACGACATGTATATCAAGATCCACTACGGCCAATCTGCTGATGTCGTTTATATCGGCGGCGGTTCGGATTGCCCGACAGGCGAGGAGGTGGATCTGGGCGAAGGAACTGCCACCGACCGCGTCTACTCCCTCGTCGGTACAGACAACCTCTTCGCTGTGGCGTGGGATACCGGTGACAGCCTCACCGAGATGACGCGCTCAGGCGACGGAATGTACACATATACCATCGATTCCGTCACCCTCACGCCCGAAGGCGACTACCAGTACAAAGTGATTGCCAATCACGCTTGGAACGTCGAAGAGTACCCTTCCATTCAGGAAGATGACAACTACCATATCACCGTTGAACAATCAGGTGTATACAAAGTCCTCTTCTCCTTCCAACCGGATTACGGCTGTGACGCCTCGACCATATTGCTGCACGGGATTATTGACGACAGCGGCAACAGCGGTGACAACACGGGTGAGGATGTGTTATATAGCACAACCTTCTCAGATTGGGCCAACCAGTCCATTACCTCCGAACAGACGCTGATGTATGGCGACATCACCTTCACAGCGAAAAATATAAAGATCGTTCCGAATCAGCAGCCCTCGGGCATCAACGGCGCAAACATGGGCTATATCCAACCCACGAACGCCAATTCCTGTTACCTGCAAACCGATATGCTCGGGTTTGTCAGCACAGTTAAGTACACACAGGGATCTACTGAGGCCGGTTACGGTTGGCGGCTGGAGAGCAGTAGCGATGGCGAGAACTGGTACGCGTTCAACGAGAACGATCCCGGTTGCGAAACGCCGTACACAGCCGAGACGAGGGAGATGAATGTCTTTATGGAGAACGTCTGGCTTCGTTGGGCACCCACATCCGCCAATGCCGGCACGAACATATACCTCAACGAGATAACCATCTTCGGCACTGCAGGCGGCTCTACGGGACCGCAGATTGTGGCTTCGGGCGAATGCGCTGCCGATGGCTCGGCGAACGTCACGTGGCTGCTCAGCGGCGACAGCATCCTCACCATCGGCGGCAACGGAGCGATGGCTGATTATGACGATGAGATGAATCTGGCACCGTGGTACGTTTACAAAGATGCCTACCACTCCGTTTATATAGCGGCAGGGGTGACCAACGTGGGTAATCAGGCGTTCACTGAGAGCACCAATCTGCGTTATGTCGATTTGGCTACTACCGTTACTTCGTTGGGAAGCTACAGCTTCTACAATTGTCCCGCTCTGCACGAACTTACCTTGCCCGAGAGCGTGACATCCGTTGGCCAAAATACACCGTTTGGCGGCAACACCACCATCTCTTCCCCCGTATATAACAGCCACGTCTTTGTGCGGCTGCCGCAAGATTACGCAGGCGAATATTCCGTTGAAGATGGCACCACTGTCATCGCTCCGTATGCGTTCAAGGGCTGTAACATGCTTAGCTCTGTTGTGCTGCCGAGCACCGTTACCTCATTGGGTACTTCTGCTTTCGAAGATTGCTCGGCGCTGGCTGCGGTCAATATCCCCGATGGCGTCACCACGCTCGACGCGTATACGTTCTCCGGCTGTAGCTCGTTGCGCACGATCGATCTGCCGGCTTCTGTTTCCTCGTTAGCCTCGTATTGCTTTGCTGAATGCACGTATATTGAGTCGATTACCTGCCGTGCTACCACGCCTCCTGAAGCCAACGGCTCCACGTTCTCCGGAGTGAACTACATGATTCCTATTTACGTGCCGCAATCGTCACTTGAGCAATACCCCTCTGCCGAAGGCTGGAGTGGTTTTACCGATTACCGCGCGATTGTCGAAGACCCCGGACTTTGCACCATCGCTTCCGGCGAATGCGGTGCTGATGGCGGCAATCTGACATGGTCGCTTAGCTGCGACAGCGTGCTGACTGTCAGCGGCTCAGGTGCTATGGCTGACTATTCCGGCAGCAGCGATGTCCCCTGGCACGATTATGCTGCGCAAATCGCGAGCATCGTTTTGGACAATGGCGTCACAGCTATCGGTGAACATGCCTTCCATGACTTGCAATGGGTTCGTCAAGTATCCCTGCCTGACTCTTTGCAGACGATTAGTAACAACGCCTTTGAGGGTTGCCGCAGGTTGCGTACTATCTCCATCCCTTCAACGGTAACTGATATTGATAACACGGCCTTCCTTTATTGCGATTCGTTGAGCACTATTTATTGGGATGTACCCAACTATACGGGTTCAATAGACTATGGTGTCTTCTACAATGTCCGTGAGCATGTGCGGAGTATGACTTTCGGTCCTCATGTGACGGTTGTTCCTGAACGCATGTGCTCAGGTTTCTCTTCGCTGCTTTCCGTCGAGATACCTGCAACGGTACAGACAGTCCGCACCAATGCTTTCTATAATTGTTCAGCCTTGCAGGAGTTGACTTTGCATGTTGGTTTGGACACGATAGGTGAAGATGCGTTTAGAAATTGTCCTTCGCTTGTTTCTTTGACAATTCCTTCAAGTGTTGTTCAAATAAATAGTCATGCCTTCAAAGGTTGTACGTCGTTGTCCACTTTGACATTGAATGACAACGATCAATGTCTTCAGGATGGCGTGTTTGAAGACAACCAGATGCTAAATCAATTGACGATACCTTCCACCTGGCATAATATTCCGGCACATGCCTTCCACGGTCTGGAGGGTCTTCTTCAAGTTACTTTGCCTGACTCTTTGCAGACGATTGGTAACAACGCCTTTGAGGGTTGCCGCAGGTTGCGTACTATCTCCATCCCTTCAAC
>CAMKDV010000016.1 GCA_946411385.1 uncultured Bacteroidales bacterium | reverse complement strand
TATCGTGGAGAAGATCCTCGTCGTAGATGTGGCGGCTGTTGAGAACCTTCTTGATATTTTCCTCGTATTGGAGGTAAGTTTGTGCAAATTGTTCGGGTGTCATAATTCGAATTTTTGAGGGTTGGACATGCGGTAAGCGCGGACGGCTTCTTCGGTGTAGAGGCCTTTCTGCCCGTTGTACCAGGCGATGTAGTAGTTGGTGCTGCGGGAGAGCGGCTTGCCGAAATAGTTGGTGGGTTCGACAGCGGTGCGTTGCTGCATCGCCGGTTCACGGGAGTTATCCTCGATGGCGAAGTAGGGATTTTCGTGAACAAACTCTCCGCGTTGTTTCTTGCCTTGGATGCGGGCGTAGATGCCCTGCTGCTTTGCCGGACTATAACTCTCCCAAAGAGCCATGCACGCCAGCCGGCGCCTTTTGAACTCACCGAACGGTGCCAGCAGAGTCCATATGGTATCAAATGATATTGTTTCCATAAATGAATAATTTTACCAAAAAGAAAGCCTCGCCTGCCTTGCCATAAAACGCCTTGCCTTGCCCCTTGACTTGACATGACTTTAGGCATGGCAAGGCAAGGCTTTCTTTTTTTATTTTTCTTTCTTTGTTACTTTCTTTCGTTTGTTTTTTTCTTTCGTTGTCGATTCTCAGCTTGTTCCCTTTTGCATATCAAAGGGAACAAGCATGACACATAAACAACTGATAGACAAGCGACTTTTTTACACCATTAGTGCGATGGTGAAGCCGTGCTTGATGGACTCGGAGTCGGGATACTGGAGTTCGAGAGACTTGCCGACACCTTTCATCTCGGCGCGGTGTGCTTTGAGTTCGCGGTCGAGCTGCTGACACTTGGCGTGCAGGGCTTTGTACATCTCAAGGTTGACATCCTTGATATGGGTGTTCTGCTCCCAGGTGTAGGACGTCGGGCGGCGCACGACAATCTTGATGCCGTGGTACTCGATCGTACCGGTGAAGTCCTTGGGCAGTCCGCGCTGGCGGATAAGCTCGCGTACGGCTTGTTCCACTTGGGGACGCAGGGCGTCTACGCGTTCTTTACTCTCGTTCTGGCTCAGCATGGCGCTGAACATCTGGTCGATGACCGAAAAATCTGTTGTTTGCATTGTTGCGAATGTTTTGTGCTTGGCTTTGGGTTTACGAAAGGCCTTTCACGTGTACACAAGCTCAATCCAAAACTTCGCGGGGTTAATGATAATTGTTATTTATTTGTCCAAAATGCCCCAAAATTTTCCAAAAATTAGTTTATCTTTTTGGGATCATTTTTGGTAATTTTGGACTAATCTAATCCATCTTTCACTCTCGAAAGACGATGCAAAGGTACAACAAAAAATGCAGCCAAGCAAATGTTGACTGCATTATGGAAATGAATGGAAGTAAATGGACATCAAATGGACATCAATGGCGCTTTTTGTGCGACATCAATGGACATGAATGGACATCACATCTGATTGCGTGCTCGGGTAAATTGTCGCTGGGAATATTTCAAGCCAAAGTGTCGGTTGAGCATGGCATACAGTTCAGCCGAAGACAGGTTCTTGGTATCGACATATCCGAGAGCCTCGTTGGTGCGCAAGGCGGCAATCAGTTTAGGGGCGGTTGATTTGGCGGCACCGGAGAGTTCGTTTTCGACCTGTTGGGCTTTGCCGGTGCGGATAGCCTCTTGGGTGATGCAGCAGAAGAACGTATCGTCGGGAGACGGCTCGTGAGCGGGTTCGGGCGTCGGTGCTGCGGTGGACGGTTGGGTTTCCGGCTGCGGACAGGCGTAGATGTTGCAATTGGTGTTGTCGTGGATGTCGATGTTCTGCTGGGCAATGTAGTTGCCGGCAACGTGGATGACGGTTTGGGGTTGGGTTGGCATAGTTGTTTGTTTTTGTCGTTTCAATTCTTGTTTCAGTCGTTCGTTTTCCGCGCGGAGGATGTTGATGTTGTCCATCAGGTCAATCAGAAAATCCTCCTCGGCAAAATGTGCGTCGCCGGCATCCAAAAACTGCTCGTAGAGCGATATCCCCTCAAAGAAATCGTCGCTTCGCTGCTCGAGCAGTGCTGTACGACAGGCGCGTGCTTTGCATCCGTCGGTACGTGCCAGCATCTCTGCCAGTACGATGAGCGTGATGGCTGTCAGCTGCGGGTTGCCGCTCATCTGCTCATAGGCGATAGCATCGCATCGGATCATGGGAAAATCAAGGGTGTTGAACATGCGTGCAATCATGTCGTGCGCAGCGTTCATCACCTTAAGGACAGGTATCTCTACCGTGTTGCCGTGCGTCGTGAAATAGCCCTGCATGCCTTTGAGCCCGTTGACGAGCGTCTCATCAGCGGGAAAATCGCATACCAGCGCAGCCAGGGTCTGGCGACGGGTATACAGCATATTTTCGGACATTTTCAGAGCCATGTTGCATACCGGAAAATCGACTGCAAAGGTACAACAATTTTTCGAAATATGCAAATATTTTGCCAACAAAATGCCTTACAAAATACAGATTTTTTTGTGGCTGATAATGTTGTTTTTACGTTCGTGTTTTGCGTCCAAAAGCCAAAATGCAGAAAAAATGAAAATTTATTTGCATATATCAAAAATTTTTTGTATAAGATTTGCAAATATCAGATTTTTTTTGTAACTTTGCATGCGAAATCGGAAATACGCATATGAGACGCACAAATGTAGTCAAGCAGATTGGCAAAACTCGTAATAGAAGAGTTCCATAATAATGGACTATGGATTGATATAGATGGGTCTCTACAGTTTACAAAATTGACTGATGAACAATTATAGAATAGCTATTGAAGCATGTAAACAATTAAACAATAACGGCAAATAGGAAAAATAATTTTTGAAAAGGGCGCAAAAGAAGGAGATGAAGGTGATGTTGGATATAGTCTAAATGAAAAAGGAATCATGCGATTGCCCATTTTCATCCATGACATAGCGACATCATATGCAACATATAAATGGGGAGATTTTATCGGAGGACTTATAGGAAATGTTGCAGCCTCTGTTACAGGGTCTTTTTCTTTGCATTGGAAATTGGAGAGATTCGACTCTAATGGAGATGCTGTTGTTAGTTTAACATTATCTAACCCCATGTCCGCTAAATCTTTTTTGAAATTACCATTGTTAGGGTATACTGATTATTGGAAGAGTAATATATCACCAGCTATTGACCACGTATTTAATAGTGAAGCAAATATCACAGGTTTTATGCATACTGTTAACATGACAATGACGTGGACAACAACCATTAAAAAGGTTCAATAATGAAAACATTAATCAAAATATTCATTGGCGCTAATGTCGTCTTTATTTCTCTCATTATGTTATTTTTCTGTTCCCGATACATAAATTGGGAGATATGGTCATTCCTGCATAGACATGATGACTGTCGCCCTGATTCTACATTGATGTGTGGTGTTTGGCAGGCCAAAGATGGAGCGACGATTGAGTTAAAGGAAGACGGAACTTGTTCTTTACGCAATGTTCAACGAGTCATTAAGTGTGGATGCTATGTCGGAAACGACAAAGATACGAGTTGTATGTATAATTATGATGGCTATTGGCAAGTGGTACCAAGAATTAGTTATCATAGAAAAGACACATTAGGTTATGAACTTCATTTAGACTCTCGCCCTCCTACCTTAAGTTTGGAAGAACGGAGGAATTGGGATAAAGGTGGTTACATTGTAATGCTAAACATACACAATGAAAAACAAGGCAAAAAAATAATTCCTGTCATGTTATATGATTTCATAGGCGATCCTGATGATTTTGAAACATATGATTTTCTTAAGCAAGATTGCATAATGCAATGAATATGACTATGGATTCTGTAGGTTTTATGCTTTGAGTATTCTATTTGCGTCATTGAAACCTGTCATTCATTAAATCAACATGAGAAGGTTATGAACATATATCTGAAAAGAATCCTTGAGTCTGTCTTGTGTACTGCTGCAGTCGCTGCATTGCTTGCGTATAATTACAAGGTCAAGCATGAACTGCCTTCATGGGGAGATGTTCTGACAGCAAAGTTCTGGATTAATTCAATAATTGGGATAATTCCTATGTACACACTCGTTTGGGCATGTGGAGATAAAAGATTACTGTATAGCGAAGTACAGGTTATATGTTTTGTTGTATTTACCTTATGGTCCATCGTTTACGGAATAATTTATGCTATATGCCATTTCGTATTTCATTATGATATAATTTAATCAGCATTATGAAGAAAAGTGTTATAGTAAAGAGATTTATCATTGCCTTCCTTTTATTGTTCACCAGTATAACAGGTGTATATGCTTTGAGACCTGAGGTGGAATCAGGAAAAGGTCCCGTAAAGCAAATCACAGTTACGATTCGTACAGATGACGCTGACATGTATTATGTTGATGCCGCAGGAGCAATGGGCACCATGGCAAAAGTGGTAATCTGGTATGATTCTGTAGGGCGAATGATTGAACATGCGGAGTACATGGGCGGAATGCTTTTGGAAGGGTATGTTTGTCAATATAATGCTGATACCGCATGTGTCCAATATGAGTACAACAGCAGCGGACTTGTGGATGGTTCGTTTGCAGTTATCCGTTATGATTCAAACGGTCGCCAAGTATCATCCAGAAGATATAGAGACGGGGTATTCGTTTTGGCGGATTCTATTGTATACAACACTCTTGGGCAAAAGGCGGAGCAATATGATACGCCTTACAAGGTAGATTCACTTACCCTTAAATTTGTATACACATATGATTCTTCCGGGCGACTGATTAAGGTAGAAGATGTTAAATATGGTCAGGAGAATTCCTATATGATTGAATATCTGCCTGACGGCAATTATGTTGAGCACCATATCAATAAGCAGGGAAAAGAATGGCTCCGTAAGTATTTTGTGAACAAAAAGGGTGAACTAATCAAAAAAGAAGATAAAAACAGCATTGTCCGTTATTCGAAATTTGACAAGTACGGCAACTGGCTTGTGTCTGAAAGCACTTCGAAAGATGATCCTCGCGGCGACACAAGCATCACTGAACGTAAAATTGAGTATTTTGAGTGATTGTCAACAGGCAGATTTATGATTAAACCGATGTGCCGATGGGATATAACAGGCAACAACCGATATGAAGCGCGACACTACTTTTCTATTTTCGGGCAAGCTGATGACATTGAGGCATGCCCTGGTTATCCTTGCCAGCATACTGACCCTAACAGGATGCAATACCGGGCAGAGCAACCTAAAGCAAGCCGAGCGACTGCTGCCCGGAAAATGGGCGTTGGTGGGACAGGAGGCGGTGTGGTATTCATTGACAGATAACAATGTGCATTCCGATACCTATTCTTTTTCTGTGGACGAATCGCCATTGACAATGATTATCAATCACGAAAAAATTGCATGCAATTACTACAGCTGGCTTGAGCCTGCCGGTCCCTACCAGCTGCAGGTGTATGCCGATGAGGTGTACATTTTGTTGGATGGTGCTACGTCTGTTCAAAATGGCAACCCTCAAAGAGTGGCAAAGATACTATCCATTGACGATAAATACTTGCGCTTGCTGCTAAGCAACCGCAATGCTGACGGCTCAGCGGATAGATTTTATTTCCAGCGTCTGGAATAGTGGTGAGACAAGAGTCGCGTTCAGCAACGCGTGCCTTCGCTCTGATACCCCATGCGAGCGAAACTCTTTTTGGACCACGATATCCAAATGCGATTTGGACGCAACGGAAGAAAAAAGAAGGCAGACCCGCATAGCATGCGGGATAACGAACGACGTGGGGAAGGAAACGGCAGCAAATTGAAAAATGAAAGGTGAAAAGTGAAATGGGACTAAGCAAATTGAAAAATGAAAGGTGAAAAGTGAAATGGGGAAATAGAGATTATTGCACCTTTAGGTGACATTTTCCGAAAACATTCTTTTTTCTTACGAAATATTTGCATATTTGAAAAAAAAATTGTAACTTTGTAGTGGATTTCGGGAAAAAACATTTCCCGACCATATAAGTGAGGTACTAACCAATCTTTTATTAACCAAAATAAAAAAAGACATGAAAAAACTTTTCTCTATTCTTGTCGCTGTGCTCTTTGCAGGGAGCATGATGGCGGACAATTTTGAGCTTGTCTCAAGCGCAAATGCACTGGCTAATGGTGACGAAATCATCATTACCAATGTGGATGCAACTGCTGCTATCAGTACAACTCAGAACAGTAACAACCGCGGTGCGGCAGATGTTACGCTGACGGATGGCGTTATTGTTCCCGGTGCAAGCGTGCAAATCATCACGTTGGTGGCTGATGAGTCAAACTTTATGCTTCAGGTAGGCAATGATGCTTATTTGTATGCCGCAAGCAATTCTTCCAACCACTTGAAGACAGCAACTGCTTCTACGGTGGGTAACAATGGTAAGTTTGCCATCACCTTCGATGCTCAAGGTGTTGCAACGGTAGTTGCTCAGGGAAATAACGCTCGTAACAATCTCCGTTATAATCCCAATAACGGCTCTCCTATGTTCTCGTGCTACGCAGCAACGTCTTCGGTTGCTGCCGGCTTGAAGATATATAAGAAAGCAAGTGGCAGTGTAACTCCTTCGGAGCCGGTTGTAGAGTACTATCTTGTAGGCTCGATGAATAACTGGTCACCGGCTGACGGTTATAAACTGGCTGCTAATGCAGCTTCTGCCGGTGAGTATATGCTGAAGACAACATTTGCCGCTAACGATCAGTTCAAAGTTCGCAAGGTTGTTGATGGCGTAGCTGACACTTGGTATCCCGATGGCATGGATAACAACTATACAGTTACCGCTGCCGGTAAATACAATGTATACTTCCGTCCTGACGGTCAAGGCGGTGAGGGTTGGCATTATGGCTTTATCTATGCTGCTCCTATTGTGCCGAAGACTTGCGCTGAGGTTTACAATATGGCAAAGAACGATGAAGTTGAGCTTCTGAACGATGTAGTGGTAACTTACGCTAACGGCAAGAACGTATGGGTACGTGACGCAAGTGCTTCGATGCTCATTTATCTGCCGGCTAACGGTACGTACGCTGCAGGTGACACCTTGTCGGGTGTAGCCGGTACGGTGGACATTTACAACGGCGTTCACGAGATCAAGCCGACCGACGCTCAGGTAACTGCTATCACCGCTAAGGCTGGTGTGGCTCCCGCAGCAATTCCGGTTGAGAATGTACAAGCAAGTGATGTAAACAAATACATCGTTATGCAGATGGTAGAGGCTGTCGGCACGTTTGCTGAAGGTACGGTATCGAACATCACCATCAACGGCGTGACGGTTCGTAACAACTTCAAGAACGGTTATACCTTCACGGCTGACAAGACGTACAACGTGTATGGCGTTGTGACAATCTATCAGAGCAATCCGCAGGTTTACTTCATCTCGGCAGAGGAGGTTGTTGACCCCCGCATGGCTGGTGCTTACAACGTAGGTGGCGAGGGCGCTGACTATGCTACACTGAGCGCCGCAGCTGCTGATCTTCGTGCAAAAGGCTTGAAGGGTGACGTTACGCTGCTCATCTGCGCTGATATCGCTGAGGTTGCTAACGTAGGTCTCGTTAACGAAACAGACTATACTATCACTATCGCTCCGAATGCTGCTGCTAAGCGCACTATTTCGTTTGGTGATGTAGCTGACAACGTTGGTCCTTCGGGTCACATTATGATCGGTTACGACATGGCTGCTTGGGCTTCTACCGCTACCAAGAACATTGTCATTGACGGTTCGTACGAGGGCGAAGGCCAATATCTCGAGCTCCGGGCCGGTACAGTTGGTGGTGTAGTTGTGGTATTCTACGGTAAGGCTTCCAACTCGGTTGTTAAGAACTGCCGTCTGATTAACCATCGTACAACTAAGACTAACTACGTTGCTCAATTCCGTACAGAGCAAGGTGCAGGTTCTGCCAAGACTAATTTTGGTCCTTCCAACGTAGGCTTTGAGAACTGCTATATGGAGGTAAATAAGGTGGCCAACACCCAGGCAATTTATTATAATGGCTCAACAGCAGCGACCGATGCCGGTCTTCCGAAAGACTGCTACGTTCGCGGATGCGAGATTGTTTCAAACTTGCGTGGCATCTTCTTTAATGGTGCTATGAATGCAGTAATAGAGGGCAATACCTTCCGTATGGCAAGTGCTTCAGGTGGCTTCCTTGCTCACGGTATTATGGGTAATGTTCAGAAAGGTGCGATTGTTGTTCGTGGTAACAAGTTCATCGAACTGGGTACTATGAATACTTCGCCCAATGAGTATGGTATTTGCGGTATCACCGCTTCCGGTGGCGCAGACGTTTGGGTAATTGAGAACAATTACTTCGCAGGTCTTGACTCTAAGGCTGATGTAAGTGGAAAAATCGTTACGCTTCGTTATGTTCGCTGCGGTGACTCGTGCGTAGTTCGTCACAACTCGTTCTATCTGCCTGCTCAGACTTACAAACCTGCAACAGATCTTGTAGCTTCACAGGCTGTGACCTGCTTGTGGCTTGCAGGTGCAAAGGCTTACCCTGTAGAGAACAACATCTTCGTAAGTGCCGAGACCGTGGCTAAGAACTCACTCATCCGTGGCGCTCTGAACGAAAATGTCAAGAACAATGTATTCTTCCACAACGGTGGCGAGGCTGCTATTCTTGCAGGTGCAGTAGTTGCTGCTGATTCGACAGCATTCTTTGCTGATGGTGCAAACGCTGGTTCGAAGTGGAAATTGCCGGTATTTGCTAACGCAGCAATTGGTGATCTGGCTATCACTACAGCTGATGCTGACTTGCAGATGCCGCGTATGGCTGACGTTTTGGTTGACATCATGGGCTCTGAGCGTCGTGAGAACACCTATGCAGGTGCATTTGAAGGTCCGGAACCCGGTCAGGGCACAAGCCTTGATATGACTGAGGTTGAAGGCGTTGAGAAGATCTTCCGCAACGGTCAGGTGCTGATCATAAAGAATGGCAAGACCTATAATATGATGGGTCAAGTAGTTGAGTAATCAACGATTGAATCTCTTGTGGCGTGGAGCATCGCGCTCCACGCCCGCAAGGGTTCTTCTTTAACCGAAAAAAACGATGAAAGTAGTGTCGTTTTTTCGGAGAGCGGAGGCAATCACGCGCTTTATGCCGTAGTGCGGCATCCGATAGCGTGATTTGCCGAACGCGAGGGGCATTAGCTCATCTGGTAGAGCGTAACGTTCGCAATGTTAAGGTAAGGGGTTCGAGTCCCCTATGCTCCACAATCGGCGCCATGAGCGCCGATTGCTAAAGTTCAACTAGTCAACTAGACTACTAGAGTATTAGACTACTAGACTACTAGTCAACTAGACTACTAGACGGCTAGTGTGATAGTGAACTTGAGAGAAGAGCGTGAAGATAAATATTTACAAAAAGATATGAAAAACTATTCAACCCTTATTCTTGGCTTGCCGCTCTTGCTGGCAAGCTGCGGCGTGACACGAATCGTGACTGTGGCACCCGAACCCACGCCTGTGCAGACCGTAGTAGTGGCACAGCCCGCTCAGCAGCAGGTGGTATATACGCAGCCGGTAAGTACGACCGTCACGTACCCGCGCACGCACACGACGCGTACAACTACTATAGAGGTTAACCCCTTGACCTCGGATATAAGTCTCTATCTCGACTTGCAGGCCGTGGCCGCCGCTTTCGGTCAGGCATCGAGCGTGGAGGAGTTTGAGATGATATTGAACTCCAGTTCGTACATGATATCGAACCTCGACCTCAACCACGACGGCTATATCGACTACCTGCGCGTGTTGGAGACCCTTGAGGGCCGCAACCATGTGCTGCTCATCCAAGCCGTGCTGGCTGCCAACATCTATCAGGATGTGGCTACGCTGGTGGTAGAGATGGGTTTCAGCACGCCGTACGTACAGATCATCGGTGCGCCGTACATCTACGGTGTGAACTATATCATCGAACCTGTGTACTATACTCGTCCGCTGTTGTTCGACCGTTATGGTCGTCCGAACTACGCTTACTGGCGTTCGCCGTACTACTGGAATCATTATCCGCACCACTACAGCCATCATGCTCCGTACCATCTGGGACATTATCAGGCGTACGTACACACGTATATGGAGCATCACCACTACTGCCACACGGTGCATTATGTGGACCATTATCACTACGGCCATTATGCCGATGTTACGCGTCATGATTCGCGCAACGATTACGGTCAGCAGCATCCTGAGCAGTCGTTCTCGCGCCGTACGACGGCTACGTACGTGCCTCAGGGCAGCAGCACTCCTACGCGTGTTACCAACGCGCGTCATTTGCAGCAGGCTGTAGAGCAGTCGGGTGCATCACGCACAACGACCAGCACGCGTTCGACAACCAGCACGAAGGCTACTACGGCTCAGCCCGCCCGCGCACAGGAGAGCACCTCGTCGCGTACGACCAGTTCGCAGAGCGCTCAGCCCGCAACTACGAGCAGCCGCACCACGCAGACCGCTACCTCGTCACGCACCACACAGTCGACGCAGGTAAGCACATCGACGCAGCAGCGTACGCAGAGTTCGCAGCCTACGCAGAGCAAGCAGACGACACAAACGACGAAGCAGAGCACGCAGGGCAATTCGACAAGGACACAAACGGCTACCGCCGCTCCTACCACTACAACCACCACAAGCAATCCTAAGGTGACGCGTACTGCCACCACTTCGCAACCTACGAAAACGACAGCTCAACCTACGAAGACGACAGCGCAACCTGCACGCACCACGTCAACTACGACCAATGTGCGCAAGTCGGGCACTACGACCACCAAGAGCACGCCAGCCGCATCGCAGCGAAGCAGCTCGAGCAGTTCGTCGACAAGGAGCAGTAGCAGTACTTCTACACGTAGCAGTTCAAGCAGCACTTCGGGCAGTAGCTCGTCGCGCAGCACGAACGCTACGAACGACAATACCCGTACCGGTTCGTCTCGCAGATAAGTGTCCGCTCGCCAAGCCGCATATCGCCTCGGCAGTTTCATCCGACATCAGCTGACGGCGTGGAACACGGGCGGCGAAGGGATACACTCTCCCTCGTTGTTCCATTTCGTACGGATGATTGTGTATGACGACAATGCCTATTATGCCTTTGCTCCGATAGAGCAGCAGCGGCAGCGGCTATTGTCGTGCAGAGATGTGGTCAGCCAGACGGACTACGGCACAGGTGGTAGCGGTGCACCGGCTGATGTCAGGCGGCGTGTAAGCGATATAGCGCGCACGCATCTTGAGAAACCCAAGATAGCGCAGCTGCTGTTCCGCACGGTAAACTATCTGACGGAACAGCAACAGCGGCCGCTGAACATCGTGGAGCTGGGTACATCGCTCGGCATCACTACCGCTTATCTGGCATCGCCCGACGAGCAGAACAGCGTGCTGACGTACGAAGGTGCGCCGGAAGTGGCGAAGATTGCAGCGGGAGTGTGGAAGAGCCTCGTGCTGACGAATATCCGTCAGATAACGGGGAATATCGACGATACGCTTGCGCCGTCATGTCCGAAGCAGGTGGATATAGCCTACTTGGACGCAAACCATACTTGTGAGGCAACGCTAAGGTATTTCCGCCAGTTGCTGTCCGCAGCGCAGCCGCATAGCATCTACATTGTGGATGACATACATCATTCGCCCGGGATGGAGCAGGCCTGGAAGACTATACAGGCTATGGAGAAAGTGACCAGCACGCTGGACTTGTACCATGTAGGTGTCGTGCTGTTCAATCCGCATTTGATGAGGAAACATTACAAACTAAGGATATGAAGATTTACACCAAGACGGGAGACAAAGGTGTGACCTCGCTCGCCAACGGCGTGCGGGTGAGCAAAGCCGAGTTGCGCCTGGAGACCTACGGAACCGCTGATGAGCTGAATGCACATTTCGGTGTGCTTCACAGCCTTCTGAGCGAGACCGAGGGCGGTGCAGACTATGCCGAGCAGATACTATGGGTGCAGAACAAGCTGTTCAACCTGGGCGCTATGCTTTCGTCGGCAGCCGGCGAATGGATAACGGCAGCCGAGGTGCAGCAGTTGGAGCAATGGATAGATGCCATACAAAAAGACCTGCCGGTATTGAGGGCATTTACCCTGCCGACGGGCAGCGTAATGATAGCTACGGCACATGTATGCCGAACGGTGACACGAAGGCTGGAAAGATTGATGGTACGGTTGGACGAAAACGAGCCTGATCCGAACATGCCGGTTGCACTCCAATTTGTGAATAGATTGTCGGATTTTTGTTATGTATTGGCGAGAAAATGTGTCATAATGCAAAAAAAAGCACCTTTTTTGTGGAAAAAGTGAAAAAAAATGCAAAAAAACTTGCACAATTCGATATTTTTTATTAACTTTGTGCGAAATTTTGCGTAGAGTGCGCCCGAGGCGCGCATCTTCGTGCGTATATTGGGCTGCTAAATGCGGTGCAAATGCCGCATGAAATGTTACGCAAAACGGGACACAAATTGATGAGAAAACAGTAAACAACAAAAGAGCTATGTATTGGAATCTGGAACTGGCGTCCAAATTGGAAGATGCGCCGTGGCCTGCTACGCGCGACGAGCTGCTGGATTATGCTCAGCGTACGGGTGCTCCGATGGAAGTGATTGAGAACCTCAACGAGATTGAGGATGACGAGGAGGAATTTGAGTCAATAGAAGATCTTTGGCCTGATTTCCCCACAAAGGACGATTTCTTCTTTAATGAAGAGGAATATTAAACGCGTCCTGATCATCGGTTGGCTGATTGGTTGTGCGAGTATAGCCGTGCGGGCACAGTTTGATCCGCAGATAGGACAATACATGTATTTACCGACAGCCTACAATCCCGCAGCGGCGGGAGAGGATGACCTGATGAAAGTAGCCGGTATGCACCGGATGCAATTCACAGGCATCAAGAATGCACCGATGACGACATATTTCTCCTTCAGTTCGCCCTTTATCATCGGAAAGACGAAACATGCGGCAGGGGTACGATTCATGAATGACCGGTTCGGTTTGTTCTCCAATCAGGCACTACACGTGCAATATGCGTACCGCCATCGCATCGGAAAGGGAACATTGGCAGTAGGAGCCGACCTGGGATTTGTGAACATCAGTTTTGCCAACGACAGTGTGAACCTGAGCAAGTTGAGCGCTGATTACTTCTCATCATCCGATCCGGCACTGCCAACGGGACAAGGAGGCAACGGAATGACGTTCGATTTGGGAGTAGGCATCTGGTACTCGGCACCGACCTGGTGGGTAAGCGCAAGCATGAGTCACTTGACCTATCCGACGCTACATTGGAGCGATGAATCGGACTTCCACCTGAAAGGGACGCTCTACCTTGCCGGCGGATACAACTGGAGGCTGAAAAACAAGAACTGGATGCTCAAACCCTCGCTGATGGTGATGACAGACTTCCGAGGCTGGGATGTGAACATAGCCATGATGGCGGAAGTGAAAGACAAATACCGTTTCGGGTTGAGCTACCGCATCTTGGGGAACGTAGGCATACTGCTCGGGATGGACATAATATCCGGACTGCAGATAGGTTACACATACGAGTTGCCGACATCCAAACTGATATACGAGAGTTACGGCTCACACGAATTATACCTGGCTTACGGCTTCGACATACTGAAACCGAAACGCACGAACAAATACAAAAGTGTGCGGTACTTGTAGGAAAAAGCATTCAGCCCAACGGGGCTGCAACAAAAAAAGGCTTCAGCCACCGTCGCTGAAACGAACAATAGAAACATCATAACGTAGATGAATATGAAACTGAAAACTATTCTGCCAATCCTGACGCTGTTGATAGCGTTGGTAGGCTGCAACAAACCTGCAGGCGAATTGGTAGGTGCAACCAAAGCAAAGAATTTTACGGAGGCTGACCCGTTTGGCATGATTCTTATCCGCAAGGGTAGTTTCATGAAAGGCGAGAACGCTCAGTCCAACCTCTACACCTTGCCCGACAACAAGATCATGTCGACCGTAGATGCATTCTGGATGGATGAGACGGAGATCACGAACAACGAGTACAAGCAGTTTGTGCTGTGGGTACGCGACTCGATTGCTATGTCGCTGCTCATCCGTGCTTATGCCAACGACGAGTACGCCGATGGAGCACAGTTCATGGTGCTGCCGAAGGATGAGTATATCGAGGAGATTGAGCCGGATACCGCCATCAACTGGTCGGCTGCTACCAAGATTCCTTGGAACAAGTACAAGACAGACGAGGAGGTTCATGCCGCTTTGCGTCCGCTTTTCTATTCGGACAATACGTTCAACACGAACCGTATGCACTATCACTATGCTTGGAAAAACTACGATCAGGCCAAGCTTCAGGAGAATAAGTTCGACGTAGCCAAGGGTAAGTATCCCGATAACGCACGTGCACGTGTGGACTCGTTCTGGGTGGACGAGACCGGTGCTATCTTCGATACGACCATCATCCGTCGTCTGGTAGAGCCTCGTGACCTGTATACGGAGTGTATCATCAACATCTATCCGGATACGATGGTGTGGATTCGTGACTTCCAGTATGCTTACAACGACCCGAAGATGCTCAAGTACTTCTCGCATCACGGTTATGCCAACTATCCTGTAGTAGGTGTTACCTGGGAGCAGGCGCACGCATTCTGCAACTGGCGTACGAAGATTATGTCCGACAACACACACTTGGATGCTCAAGTATATCGTCTGCCGACGGAAGCCGAGTGGGAGTATGCAGCCCGTGGCGGAAGGAAGATGGCGATGTATCCTTGGGGCAGCAACTATGTACGTGACTACAAAGGTTGCTTCCTTGCCAACTTCAAGCCCTACCATGGTGCGTACAACGATGATACCGGCAACGCCCCGATGGCTGTAGCTTCGTACCGTCCAAACGATTTCGGATTGTTCGACATGGCAGGTAACGTGTCGGAGTGGACAATGGAGACTTTTGCTCCCACTTCGAACATGATTATCCACGATTACAACCCGAACCACGCATACATGGCTCGCAAGAACGATCCTGACCAGCTCAAACGCAAGGTGATTAAGGGCGGTAGCTGGAAAGACGTGAAAGACTATCTCCAGTGCGGAGCACGTGACTACGAGTATCAGTACGAGAGCCGTCCGTATATCGGCTTCCGTTGCGTGCGTTCGCTGATTGGTGAATAATTAAGATAGAAATAAAGTTAACATAAAGTTATATCATTTAATTTTTCAAAAAAATGGCTAACAAAGCAGAAAAAAAAGGTGGATTCATGGCGTGGTACACATCGTACAAAGGCCAGCGTATTACCGGTATCGTTTATTCGGTAGGTGCATCAGTCGTTATCATCGGTGCGTTGTTTAAGATCTTGCACTGGCCGGGTGCATCACAGGTGCTGATGCTCGGTATGTTCACCGAAGCGTTCCTGTTTATCATCGGTGTGTTGGATGCTCCGCACCCGGTATATGAATGGGAGCAAGTATTCCCGCAACTTATCTCTCTGGAGCATGGTGCTAACCCTGAACTTTTTGAAGAGGTATCGAAGAAAGAGAGACCGACCCTTCTGGGAACGAACGCTCCCGCAGGCGGTAATGGCGGTACGAGTATTCCTACCGGTTCGCTTTCCGACAAGGAGCAGGCCAGCCTGAGTGAAGGTATTCAAAAGTTAGCCAAGACGGCTGCACAACTCAACGATCTGGGCGAGATAGCAGTAGCTACCCACAAGCTCGGCACGAAGATGGAAGAGGCAGGTTCGGCTATGGAGAAGTTTGCTGCATCGGCAACGAGCATGTCGGATCAGACCGAGGCTTATCAGAATGGTCTGAATACCGTTAACTCGAACCTGAACAACCTGAACGCTGTATACGAACTGCAACTCAAGAACGTACAAGCTCAGGCTGATGCTCTCAAACTGCAAGCTGACAAGACGAACGCCGCTACCGCTCAGGTTGAGCTGATGGCAGAGGATATGAAGAAAGCTGCCGCTGCTGCCGCTGCTGCTGCCAAGAGCAGTGAGTCGTACGAGGCTGCTGCAAAGCAACTGGCTGCACAGGTGGCTGACCTGAATAAGGTTTACGGCAATATGCTCAACGCACTGGCATAAGCAATCCGTTTGAGAAAGTATAACCCTATAAATCCAAATTTCTGAAATGGGTGGAGCAAAAAACTGTCCGGAAACCCCGAGACAAAAAATGATTGGTATGATGTACCTCGTGCTTACCGCCATGTTGGCGTTGAACGTAAGTACGAACGTGCTTGATGCCTTCGAAAAGGTTGATGCCAGTTTGCACGTCACCTTGGATAATACTGTAGAGCAGAATGCGATGCAGTACAGGCGTTTCGAACGTGCTTATGCAGAGAACCCCGCGAAGGTAGGAGCATTGTATATGCAGGCAGATTCGTTGAGAAAAGCATCTGACGAGTTGTACAATTATATTCAGGAGTTCAAGGTAAACGTAGCCATGCTCGTGGATGCTGACAAGTATGACTCGACGGCTCGCACCATCATCAACAAGTCTGACTTTGACAAACCAGGTCAGTACGCTATGGTGGAGTGGGACAAGGATGATCCTACGAAACACAACGGTCAAGTACTGCGTGAGAAGATTGAGGCATATCGTGAGCTGCTGATGAACGTGCAGCACTATTCACCGCGTGCTCGTAACGGCAAGCCCGGTCAGATCATCCGTGGCATCTTCAATACTGAGAAGGGTGTTAACAACGATGGAGACTCAATTCCTTGGGAAGCATCCGTATTCGAGGGAATGCCTGCCGGCGCATGTATGGCTATCCTTACGAAGTATCAGAACGATATCCGCGCTTACGAGAACCGTACTGTAACCCGTCTGTATCAGCGTATTACGGCTAACGACTTTACGGCTAACGATATTCAGGCATACGTGATTCCGAAATCGTCTTACGTTATTCGCGGTGACCAGTATGAGGCACAAATCATTCTGGCTGCTACCGACTCGACTGCCCGTCCTGACTACTTCGTCAACGGCGTTGAGTTGGGTGAAGACGGTATCTACCGGTGCACGGCCAGTGGTTCGGGCGTACAGACCTATGAAGGTATTGTTCGTTACAAGCAAGGTCGTGATACGATCAGTATGCCGTTCTCGTCATCGTTCGTAGTAGGCGAGCCTTCTGCATCGGTGATGAACGAGGATTTGAACATCATCTATCGTGACTTCGACAACCGCTATGTAGTATCCGCTCCGGGTATGACTGACAACCAGTTGAAGGTAAACGTAGTAGGTGCTGACGTTCATCGTCAGGGCAAGTTCTACATCCTTCGTCCGAAGGCAGATGCCAAGCAGGTAAAAGTAACCGTATTGGCCGATATGAACGGCCGTATGGCAACGATGGGTGAGAAGATATTCAAAGTGCAGAGACTGCCGCAGCCGTCGCCTTACTTCATGGATGCCGGCAAGCAGGTTGATGCAAGCAAAACTGCGCGTAAGAACCTGAACAAAAATACTGTACTGGAGATCGGTTACGGTGAGGATGGTCTGCTCGAAGTACCCTTCGAGATTACCAGCTTTGATACGTACATCTTGCGTAAGACAGGTAAGTCCAGCGGTAACAAGTTCTCTGCTGCGCAGCTTAAGCAGATTGGTCAGCTCAAGAGCGGTGACCTTGTGCTCGTACAAAACATCAAGTACCGCACCAAAGGTGGCGCTGAAACGCTCTTCAACGGTAACTTGACCTTGGTGCTGAAGTAAATTATTATGGTGGAAGGTTTCCTCCCGTGAGAACGGGAAGAACCTTCCGAAACCGAAAGTTCAAAACATCTTAGTATGAAGAGAACCTTTTTAATTATCGCATTGATCAGTGCTACGCTTGGAATGCAGGCGCAGCATCGCATCAATTCGTTTTTCGATGAGTTAGGAACAGTACGTATCGAAACGCAAGAGTTGGATGAGAACGCCGATACCATCGCTACGATTTTCCACCGCAGCGACGATATCGTATGGTCGCGTATCATATATCGTATTATTGATATGCGCTACAAGCAGAACTTCCAGCTGTATTTCCCTACCAACCCTGATGACCCGAAGTATTGGAGTCTGTTCCGTCTGATCCTGGATGCAGTAGTCAACGGCCGCACGACACTGGATGGACGTCAGGAGTATTTGACGCTGTACGGAGCTAACCCCCGTGGTATCAAGCCGCTCTTCCTTGACTCGATGATTGTGCAACGCAACAAGGATATGCAGACGGTGTTTGCAGTACGTCCGATGAACGAGATTGTGGATACCGACGATCGTGACGAGTACCTCGTTACGTATGACGACAGTATCACCAATACGCTGGAGATTAACACCTTCGGCTACTCAGGCTACGTGCGCAACCAGATCAAGTATCTGACGATGGAGGTCGTGTTCTTTGACAAGCACACGTCGCGTTTCTATACGAAGATTATCGCCATCGCTCCGTTGCAGTCGGCTATGGGTGAGGGACCGGATCCGTACAACAACCTCGTATCGCAGGTTCGTTTCTGGATATTGTTCGATCATCTGCGTCCGTTCATGGCACGCAAGTACATGATTCCTTTGAACAACAGCAGTAAGCGTGTGACGTTTGACAACTTCTTTGCCGAGCATCTTTACACGTCTTATATCATCGGTGACGACAATATGTACGATCGAATGATTGTGCAGGGTCAGAAAGAGTTGACCGAGGAGTTTGTTCATCGTGATCAGGAACGTATCGCGAGCGAACTGCTGAATACAGAGTTGGATCTGTGGGAATACTAATCCAATGGCAAAGAAGAGCAGGTTACACCAACCTGCTCCTTTGCGCTTTGTAGGTAGATTATGCAAAAGAAGAAAAGAAGTTTTTGGAATATGTACGTCACCACGACGATTAGTATCATGCTGGTACTGTTCCTCGTAGGTGTAGTGACGATGGTATCGTTGTTTGCCCATCGTATTATTGATCAGGTGCAACATCTGACCCTTACCGTTGAACTTGTTCAAGATGTCGATTCCTTGCAGGTTGAGCGTTGCGGAGTTGTGCTCAGTGCAGCCCCATACTGCCATGACTTCAGGTACATATCGTGTGAAGAGGCCTTGCAAGAGCATATCCGTTCGCTCGGTGAAGATCCTTCGGATTTCCTGGGATTCAATCCGTTGCTGCCTTCGTACGAGCTGCATCTGAACAGCGCGTATGCTACGGCTGACAGCATAGCCATGATTGAGGAGCAGCTGCTCAAGCTGCCTTACGTCAATCAGGTGCTCTATCAGAAGGATCTGCTGGAGTTTCTTGAGCACAATGTGAGCCGTGTAACGCTGGTGCTGCTCGGATTAGCTGTTATCTTGTTGCTCATTGCGTATGTGCTGATCATCAACACTATACGTCTGCATGTATACAGTCGCCGATTCCTTATTAATACGATGCGTCTGGTAGGTGCTACGCCGTGGGTGATCAAGCGGCCGTTTGTGGCACGCAGCCTCAGAATGGGCTTGGTGGCTTCCTTGCTCGCGCTGGTACTTCTGTCAGGGATGGTATATTACGTGCAGTACAGCATGAACATCGTGCTCATGACGGTTACCGGTACCAATATTGCCATCATTGCCTGTGTTGTGATCTTCACCGGTGAAATGCTGACGCTTATCGGCTCATTGGTAGCCGTGAACCGCTACATACGCATGGATTCAGAACGGATGTACGCTATTTGATAGTAAGCTTTTGATTAACTTTCAATAATGAAACAATTACCCAAACGCAACAGTATACTCATTGCCATCTGTGTGCTTATCATCGTGCTTGGCTTTGCACTCATGACCGGTGAGCCTTCAGGGGCAACCGAGTATAATCCTGATATCTTCTCCTTTCGCCGTATTACTGTAGGTCCGATGATTGCCCTCGGCGGTTTTGTGCTGATGATTGTGGCTATCCTTTTTCCGGAAAAGAAGGATAACGGTTCCGATAACGGGAATAATACGAATCAAGTAAACGAAGCGAAGCAATGAGTTGGTGGGAAGCACTTATTTTAGGTATTATTCAAGGCTTGACGGAGTTCTTGCCGGTATCCAGTTCCGGACATCTGGAGATAGGTCAAGCCCTTCTCGGTACGGCAGGTGAGGAGAACCTCACCTTTGCCATTGTTGTGCATGCAGCCACGGTGCTTGCCACTATTGTCGTGCTTTGGAAGGAGATAGCCGAATTGTTCCGCGGTACGTTCAGCACGATTGAATGGAACAGCGAGAAAAACTATGTAGCCAAGATCGTTGTATCGATGGTGCCTGTGTTTATTGTAGGCATGTTCTTTAAGGACGAGGTAGAAGGTTTCTTTGGTAACGGATTGATGCTTGTAGGCGTCTGTCTGCTGGTGACAGCCGTGCTGCTGTATTTCAGCGAATGGCTGAGCAAGCGAATGGAAGCCAAAGGTAAGGAGGGACATGACGTCACGTTCAGCGATGCCGTGTTCATCGGTCTCGCGCAAGCCTGTGCCGTACTGCCCGGACTAAGCCGCAGCGGTACGACCATCGCTACGGGACTGATGTGCGGCGTAAAGAAAGAGAAGGTGGCTCAATTCTCCTTCCTGATGGTGCTTATTCCCATCCTGGGTGAGGCTTTTCTCAGCCTGCTTGACCTAATGAAGGGTGAAGTAAGCAGCGAACTGGGAATAGTGCCGATGGTGGTAGGTTTTCTTGCCGCTTTCGTTACAGGATGTTTTGCCTGCAAGTTCATGCTCAATATAGTACGTAAGCAGAAACTGATCTATTTCGCCATCTATTGTCTCTGTGTCGGTACGTTTGCCATCCTATGGTCGATTATTTAGAGGGTGAGATACTGGCTTTCGACAAGCCGTTGCATTGGACGAGTTTTGACGTGGTCAACCGGGTGCGCGGGATGTTGTGCCGTAGCCTGGGTGTGAAAAAACTCAAGGTGGGACATGCCGGTACGCTCGATCCGCTGGCTACGGGAGTGGTAATCGTCTGTACGGGCAAGAAAACGAAGCAGATAGATGCGCTCATGGAGCATACCAAAGAGTATGTGGCAACTCTGCAACTGGGAGCTACGACGCCAAGTTTTGACTTAGAGCATCCTATAGATGCTACTTATCCTATCAAGCACATCTCTCGCGAACTGATTGAGCAGGTACTGCCTACCTTCAAGGGTGAGCAATGGCAAGTGCCGCCGATCTATTCGGCGGTGAAGATCAACGGCAAAAGGGCTTATGCCTATGCGCGCAAAGGTCAGGAAGAGAGCGTCAAACTGCGCGCAAAGCTGCTGGTTATTGATGAGATAGAACTGATTGGTTTCGATGCCGACACGATGCAACTGACTATCCGTGTCGTTTGCTCGAAAGGAACATATATACGTGCGCTGGCACGTGACATAGGTGAGCGTCTGCAATCCGGAGCCCACCTTATTGCTCTCCGCCGGACAAGGGTAGGAGAGCAGACTGTTGACAATTGCCTTACCATCGAGCAGTTCGAGCAACGGTTGGCAAAACAGATACAAGAAAACAACTAAATACTAAATTACTAAATAGCAAATGGCTTTATGAAGCTGAGTGATTTTAAGTTTAAGCTGCCGGACCATCTTATCGCCCAATATCCTACTTTGCATCGCGAGGATGCCAAGATGTTGGTCCTTCATCGCAAAACAGGTGCTATTGAGCATCGTACGATGAAAGATATCGTCGAGTATTTTGATGAGGATGACGTCATGGTTTTCAACAATTCCAAGGTCTTTCCGGCACGCCTGTACGCTACGAAGGAAAAGACCAATGCCGCCATCGAGGTCTTTCTGTTGCGCGAACTCAACCATGACGAATCCAGTTGGGATGCCTTGGTGGAGCCGGCACGGAAGATTCGTATCGGTAACAAGTTGTATTTCGATGACGACAATACGATTACCGGTGAGGTGATTGACAACACTACTTCTCGCGGACGTACCATCAGTTTCCTCTATTCCGATTATACGAAGGATGAGTTTGTTCCTCAGCTCTATTCGATGGGACACACTCCGCTGCCCTCCTATATCCATCGTCCGCTTAAAGCCGATGAGGCGAAAGCGTTCCGGAAAGAGTTCCTTATTGATGATGACACCGATCTGGCTCCTATCCTCAGGGATATGGACGTGGAGCGCTATCAGTCCATTTTTGCCACGAACATAGGTGCCGTGGCTGCTCCCGGCGCATCGCTGCATATTAGCAAGAACCTGCTCAAGCGCATTGAGATACGCGGCATCAAATATACCACACTCACGTCGCACGTGGGCTTGGGTAACTTCAAGATTGTGGATGTCGAGGATCTGAGCAAGCACAAGGTAGATTCCGAGCAGATCATCATCAAGGAGGATTGCGTTCAGGTGGTGAATGAAGCGAAGAGGAACGGCAAGAGGATCTGTGCTTTCGGTACGGAGATTGTGCGGGCATTGGAACATGTGTCCGGCACCAACGGACAGATCAAGGAATATGAGGGCTGGACCAACCGCTTCATCTTCCCGCCGTACGAGATGCTGGTGCCCAATGCAATGCTGGCTAACTTCTATTTCCCGCTATCGCTCCAATTGATGGTGGTTACCTCTTTCGGCGGCTTTGAGGCTGTCATGAAAGCGTATAAGGAAGCCGTTAAGCAAGGTTACCGTTTCGGCGATTACGGTGACGCCATGCTTATTGTCGATTAGTGGATTATGAACGTTCGTATCGATCCATCCTGGAAGGTTGTGTTGCAGCCGGAGTTCGACAAGCCGTACTTCGAGATACTCACGTCGTTTGTGCGCAACGCGTACCGGACCGGTACATGTTATCCGCCTGCCTCGCTTATCTTTCATGCTTTCGACGCGTGTCCTTTCGACAAGGTGCGCGTCGTTATCTTAGGTCAGGACCCTTATCACGAGCCCGGTCAGGCGGAAGGATGGGCGTTCTCGGTGCCTGACGGTATACGTATACCTCCCAGTTTGGAGAATATCTACAAGGAGCTGAACCGTGACCTGGGCTTACCCATCCCCACATCCGGCCATCTTGCCCGTTGGGTGGAGCAGGGGGTGTTGCTGCTCAACGCTACGCTTACCGTGCAGGCGCACGCAGCCGGCAGTCATCAGAACAAAGGCTGGGAAGAACTGACCGATGCCGCTATCATGGCGCTCAACCGGCAGCGGCAGCATTTGGTGTTTATGCTTTGGGGCAGTTATGCCCAGCGCAAAGGCCAGTTCATCGATCGGCGCAAGCATCTTGTGCTCACCGCTCCGCATCCCAGCCCTTTGTCTGCTTACAGGGGATTCATCGGTTGCGGACATTTCTCTGCGGCTAACGATTATATCCGCCGCAATGGCGGTCAACCTATTGCGTGGTAAATGCGTATTGAACCTAGAATAGCATTGCGGTATCTGGTGGCCAAAAAGAAGCAAAATGCCATCAATATCGTTTCCGGCGTCTCCTGTATGGCGGTGGCGGTGGTTACGGCTGCCATGATCTGTGTGCTGAGCGTCATGAACGGTTTTGCCGACAAGATTGAGGAGATGTTCTCTCAGTTCGATCCTGAATTACGCATCCAGCCTGCCACCGGCAAGACTATCACGCTATCCGATTCGCTGATGGCTGTGTTGCAAGATGATGATGTAGCTATCGTAGCGCCTACTATTGAGGAAACGGCTCTTGTAGAGTTCCGTGGCAAGCAGACACCTGCTATGCTCAAGGGCGTGGATACCACCTATTGCGAACTTACGCATATCGATCAGATCATCATCGACGGCAGCTATGCCGTCTGGGATGGCGCGTTCGAGCGCTGCGTGATGGGCCTGGGGCTGGCTAATACGCTGGGTATTGGCGCACGGTTTATTTCGCCGGTACATCTGTATACGCCCAAGCGAGTAGGAAGAGTGAACATGCTCCGCCCGGATGAAAATTTCCACAAGGCAGGCCTGTTTATCTCGGGCATTTTTGCGGTCAATCAGGCGAAGTACGACGATCAGTACATGCTTGTCTCGCTGCCATTGGCGCGCGAACTGTTCGAGTACAGCGAGAGGGAGGCTACGGCTGTTGAACTCCGGCTGAAGGACGGCACATCCTTGCGGCAGACGCAGAAGCGCCTACGCGCCAAGCTTGGCGCGGACTACGTGGTACTCAACCGCTACGAGCAGCAAGAAGATTTTTTCCGCATCCAGATGGTGGAGAAATGGCTGACAGCCCTACTGCTGGTGTTCATTCTGCTTATTGCCACGCTCAATAGCATCAGTTCGCTCTCGATGCTTATCCTTGACAAGAAAGAAGATATCCGCATCCTCAATACGATGGGGGCTGACGAGGCGATGATCCGCAGGCTGTTCCTCATCGAAGGATGGCTCATCAGTGCGTTTGGTGCATTGTTTGGTACGCTGCTTGGGCTGCTCGTGTGCGGCATTCAGCAACATTGGGGCATTCTGCGTCTGGGCAACGGTGCGGATTATGTGCTCTCGGCTTATCCTGTGCATATTTTGCCTGCCGACATTCTGCTGGTACTTGCCGTGGTGCTGCTGCTCGGATGGGCTGCGGCGTGGATACCTGCTCACAAGATTAAAGTTGACGAATGATGCGAACTCTTTTACATACCTGTTTTGTGGCGCTGAGCCTGTGTTTGGCAGTCTGCTTTGGAGCATGCCGGCCGTACAATACACCGCGCGTGTATCAGAACCTCGATACCTTGCTCACCTCGGGCAGAGTAGAGGCTTACGGTGCTTTCTATGCACCGGAAGGCATCGACTATCCTGTGTTCAGCCTGGACTTGTACGGCACGGGAGTCGGACTGAATGACAAAGGTACCATCGAAGGCAAGGGAACGAATCTGTATATAAGCGACATTTTTGTTCCCGCGGGACAGGATGCCCTGCCTGAAGGCACTTACCATTGCGATACGGTAGCCCGTCCGATGACTTTTCTCCGCGGCATGAACTATGATGGCAATTATGGTGGCAGTTATGTGCTGCTCATAGGCGAATCGTCGTATACCGTCTATCTGATCGTCTCGGCTGAGATGCAGCTGTCGTATATAGGCGACACAATGCTGTTGGACGGTCAAGCCGTGTTGGACAACAAGAAAGCCTATCCGTTCCATTTCAAGGGCATACTGCCTACGGTGAACCGCGAAAAGGAATGATATGAACAAAGAGAAGGAATATCATACCTACCTCAAGCTTGAGAAAGGTCTCTCGGCTAATTCCGTGCTGGCGTACGAACAGGACCTGGACAAACTTCTCAGTTTCTGTCGTGAGCGCGGCATTGATGCCGTACATGCTACTACCGAGCAGTTGCACGAGTTTGTGGCTGCCGTATTCAGCGAGACTGCCAGCGCTCGCTCGCAGGCACGTATCCTTTCGGGCTTGCATAGCTATTACAAGTTCCTCCTCTATCACAACTATATCGAGCAAGATCCTTCCGAACTCATCGAGATGCCCAAGCTGGACAAACATCTGCCCGGAGTGCTTACCGTGGAGGAGATCGACAGGATGATTGCCTGCATCGACCTGTCCAAGCCTGAAGGGCATCGCAACCGTGCCATCATCGAGATGCTCTATGGTTCCGGTTTGCGAGTAAGCGAACTTACCGGTTTGCAACTTAGTCATATCTATTTGCAAGAAGGCTATATGCTCATCCTGGGCAAGGGCAGTAAACAGCGGCTTGTACCTATCTCGCCTGTGGCTGCCGAGTGGTTCGGCTATTGGCTGCAAGACCGCGCTCGGTTGGATGTAAAGCCCGAGTACGCCGATATAGCTTTTCTTAACCGTTATGGCAGGGCACTCACACGCGCTATGATCTTCACTATAGTCAAGCAGTTGGCTGCCGAGGCGGGTATACGCAAGACCATCTCGCCGCACACGCTTCGCCATTCGTTTGCCACCCATCTGCTGCAGAACGGAGCAGACCTCAGGCTTATCCAACAGATGTTGGGGCACGAGAGTATCACTACTACCGAGATCTACACTCATCTGGATATTCAGGATCTGCGCAAGGCTGTTCTGACCTACCATCCGTCCAACCGGCCTCATCACTCATGAGACGTCTGCTGTACATAGGGTTGCTGCTTGTCTGTTCTCTGCGCCTGGCGGCTGCCGAGACAATCATCATCGGTGAGGTGTACAACGCTGCCACCGGCGAACCTATCCCTTCGGCTAACGTCTATCTGCGCGGCACGAAGATCGGTATGGCTACCAACGAGGAAGGCCTGTTTATGATCCGTGCCAACCTGGAGCAGAAGCAGACGATGGTCGTTTCCGCCATAGGCTACCGCAAACAGCGCTTCGAGATCATGCCCGGCATGCAGGCGGGTATGGATGTTGCCTTACAGGAGAAGACTGAAGTGCTGCCGGCTATTGATGTCACGCCCGACGACCGCGATGCGCTCTATATCATAGGCCGAGTGCGCGAACATCGCGAGACCAACGACAGGCAACTGGCGGCGATAGCTACCGATATCTACGACGAACAGCGCTACCTCTATCTATCTCATATCCAAGCCAAGCATCTGGAGCGATTACTCTGGCAGCGCTTGCGCAGTGGCATGTTGGAGCAGCCCGATAGCACGTTTCTTTTGCCTCTCTATCTCTCGCAAGGCACGATGCAGTTGCAAGGCGGTTACCTCAATCCTGTCAGCAAGAGCGAGACGCGATGCGTGCTTACCGAGACCGATTATGCTTCTATCCTCTCGCTGGCGGATGCCTACGCCAATTTCTACCGCAATACCGTTTCCCTTTTCGGTACGGCTTTTGTCAGCCCGTTGGCTGCTGCCGGAGGTACCTATTACAGGTATTATCTGGCGGATAGCACCACCGTAGATGTCGACGGTCAGCCTTCTAAAAAGCGCTATCTGTTGCATTTCCGCACCAAGAATGGCTATTATCCTACGTTCAACGGCGAGATGGAGGTGGATTCTGGCACATGGGTGGTGAGGCATATTGTCTCGCGCGTACCTAAGGAGGTGAACATCAATTACCTGCACGCCGTCCAACTGGATCAGACCTTCAACGCTGAGGCGGTGCTACAGAGCGAGAAACAGACCATCGCATTGGATTTTGCCGTCAAGGCCGACTCCTCACATGTCTTTCCCAGCCTGATTATCGAGCGGCGCTTGAACTACCTTTCGTCCGAACTGTCGGCTGTCCCTGCACCCGTTCATGAGCCCGATTCGTCCGTCGTGGCGGCTATGCAGCGGATGGAGGATCTGCCTGTCGTGCGCGTAGCCAAATGGGTGGTCAATACTGCCACTACGGGATATATGTCGCTCGGCACGTGGCTTGATATAGGCCGAATTACCGAGATCTTCCGCTATAACAAGCAGAACGGTCTCTATCTGGCTGTACCGCTGCATACCAACGAGAAATTGATGAAACATGTGAGTCTCGATGCCTATGTGGGCTATGGCTTTGGCGATCATTGCGTGAAGGGAATGGGGCAGGTTAGTGTACTTGTGCCGTCCGAAAGGCGCAATGTGCTCTCTGCGCGCTACGAGGACAACTATGTCTATACCGAGGCCAATATCTTCAACTGCCTGCCTCGTGAGAACGGTTTGGGCTATCGCAACGAGTGGGAATTTCTTCCCGGTTTGCTCGATGGTCTGCCGTTCAACAACAAGACGGCTCGTCATACGGCAGCTCGTGAAAGGTCATTGGCGCTTACCTGGGAGCGTGACTGGCGCGAAGGTGTGGAAACAACTCTGCGTCTCAAGCTCGGAAGGCTTGACCCTTCGTACGTCAATCCGCGAACGGTAACCACCAATATGCGTCTGCCCGAGGTGCCGTACCCGTTTGATGCGTTCCGTTTTGCGAGCCTGACGGGCATTGTGCGATTGAGTTGGCATGAGCGTACTGTGGATTTCCATATGCGCCGGATGCACCTTTACAGTACCTATCCTACCGTCTTCCTCGGCGCGGAGATAGGCAGTTTTTCGTTTGTCGGCTCGGATGTTGACGAGCGATACCATGTCTATGGCAAGCTCCATGCTTCCGTTCGCCAGCAGATTAACCTCGGCGTGGGTGGCAAACTGACTTATGTGGCGTCTGCGGGAATCATCTTCGGCTATGTGCCTTACCCCTTGCTCAATCTGGGCGAAGGCAACCAGGGCTATATCTATGATACCTACCGCTTTACCCTGATGAACAGCCACCAATATGCTTCCGACAAGTACCTCTCGCTCCATGCCGAATGGAACGGAATGGGTGTGTTGTTTAATCTCATTCCCGGCGTACGGTTCTTGCACTTGCGCGAGTTGGTCGAGTGCAAGGTGGCGTACGGTGGTTTGTCTGACGGCCATTATTTTGTTTCAGATCTCCGGCCCCTTACTGTTCCTTATGTCGAACTGGGTGTAGGCTTGGGTAATATCTTCCGCCTGATTGATCTCTACTCCATCTGGAGGCTTACCAACCGCCAGGATCTCTCTACGCCGCTTTGGGGCATCCGAGGTAGTATTCGTATAGGGCTATAGTTTCTGTCCTGTCGACAGCTGATGAAAGTGTATCAGTGCCCGTTTTTAAGCACAATCTTACAAAAAGTAGGTTTTCACCATAAAAAATGTACTTTTTTTTAAGAATATGCTAAAAAAGTGTATTTTTTTTTGTATCTTTGTGCGTAAATTTTTAGTATATGCAAAATACATCTACACAAGACACCTCTATCCCATTGTTGGATTGTCCTACCGATTTTCTTATCGGTGATGCCAGTGGCAAGATTATGAACGAGTATGGCCGCTATCCGTGTAAGATCCAGTGTACCGTTTTTGCTATCCTCGCTCGAGGTACGGCGCGAGCTACCATCAATGTCACACAGTACGATTTTCGTGCTAACGATGCCTTGTTGCTTGAGTCGGGTTCGTTTTTGCTTATCCACGAGTTCTCCGAGGATGCACTGGTCTATTATGTGCTCTTCAGCTCGTCGTTCATGGAGAAAAATACTTTTCAGACGCGCCTCACAGCCGATGCCATGCATATGCATTCGCCTATCGTGACCCTTACGGGAGAACAGGCTAACGTCATGGTCAATACCTGCAAGCTGCTGATTGATGCATCCAACTGCACGCCCTCGTTGCTCAATACCGAGAAGATGGTCAATATGTACAACATCTTCCAGATGACCTTCAACGGCTTCTTTAAGATGCAGTCTGAAACTACTCTCCGGCCCCAGGACCGCAAGAACGAGATCTATTACGAGTATTGCAATCTTGTGCTCAAGCATTATCACGAGTGGCATCATGTGTCCAAATACGCCGAGCAGCTGCATATCACCTTGCCTCACCTATGCGCTACCATCAAGCAGGTCAGCGACAAGACGGCAGGTGACCTCATCGTCGAGGCTATCATCACCGATGCCAAAGCCAAACTCAAACTCACCAACCTGCAAGTCAAGGAGATAGCTCTCTCGCTCGGTTTTGATAATGTAGCGTTTTTCAATCGCTTCTTTAAGACCCACACCGCTTGCACGCCTAAGGCATACAGGCTCATGGTATAAATCGTTTCGGCATGAATAAGTTCTATATCGAGACCTACGGCTGCCAGATGAACGTGGCGGATAGCGAGGTCGTAGCGGCTATCCTTCAGACCACCGATGCCCAAGTGACGGACAATATCGACGAGGCGGACATCATTCTGCTCAATACCTGCTCCATCCGCGATAATGCCGAGCAGCGCGTGTGGCACCGCCTCCAGGAGCTCCACGCTCTAACAGCGAAGCGCTCTAACAGCGCAGCTCACCAACACGAAGTCCCCAACACGCAGTCCCCAACAGCGAAGCTCCCCATCATCGGCGTCATCGGCTGCATGGCGGAGCGGATGGGCGAAACGCTGGTCAAGGATTTTGCCGTGGATTTTGTTGCCGGTCCCGATGCTTATCTCGATTTGCCCAACCTGGTGGAGCAAGCTCGGCAAGGTTTCCGCGCTGTGAATGTGGAACTTAGCACTACCGAGACCTATTCGCAGATCCTACCCGCACGCTTGGGCAAGCAGATCTCGGGTTTCGTCAGCATTATGCGCGGATGCAACAATTTCTGCTCCTATTGCGTGGTGCCTTATACGCGCGGACGCGAACGTTCACGCGATGTGGACAGCATCCTCCGCGAGGTGACTGACCTGCAGCAGCGCGGTTACAAAGAGGTCACCCTCCTCGGCCAAAACGTCAATTCTTATCGTTGGGAGCAACTTGATTTCGCTGACCTGCTGCGCATTGTAGCCGAAGTAGTACCCGACATGCGTATCCGCTTTACTACTTCGCATCCGAAAGATATGTCCGACAAGACCCTCGAGACCATTGCCGCTCATCCTAATCTCTGCCGCTTCATCCATCTGCCTGTGCAGAGCGGCAGCAACAAGATCCTCAAGCTCATGAACCGCAAGTATACCCGCGAGTGGTATCTCGACCGTATAGCGGCTATCCGGCGCATCTTGCCCGATGCGGCTATCGGTACGGATGTTTTCTGCGGCTTTCATGATGAGACGCTCGACGATCATGCCCAGACGCTCTCGCTTATGCGTGAGGTGGGTTTCGACACCGCGTTCATGTTCAAATATTCCGAGCGCCCGGGCACTTTCGCCCATAAGCATTTGCCCGATAATGTGCCGGAAGAGGAGAAGATCCGCCGCTTGAACGAGATCATCGCCTTGCAGAACACCCTTTCATTAGAAAGTAACCAACGCGAAGTAGGCAAGACGGTGGAGGTGCTGGTCGAAGGTTTCTCCAAGCGCAGCCGTGATGATATGTTTGGCCGTACATCGCAGTACAAGACAGTAGTCTTTCCTCGCGCCGGCAGACATATCGGCGAGTTCGTTCAGGTCCGCATCCTTTCCGCCACTCCCGCCACCCTCCTCGGCGAAGTTCTTTAGCGGAACCTTGTATTTGATGGGGATATGGGGTCTTCAGGGAGTGGCAATCACGCACTTATCTCGCACTTACCACCCACTTACCACGCACTAACGACGCACTTATCACGCACTAATTTGAGCAAAAAAGTGAGGCTCTTTGCACGGAAAGATGGCAGTTTTTGAGCAAAAAGATACTACTATATACTAAAGTATATAGTACTTTTTGGTGGGAAAAACGCAGATCAAAGATATGGGTAGCTACCCCACGCGAGCGAAACTATATGGGGACCAAGTACGCGAGGCTGACGCATGAAAGGAAAAGGAATTTTATTGCAAATTCGATTTTTTTCGTAATTTATTTGCAAAAGTCAATATTTTTTTGTAACTTTGCAAGTTTTTTGATACATCAAACAATAGAATAAACAAAGCTTAACAAAAGCATATATGCAAAAACCATCCATACCTAAAGGAACGCGTGACTTTTCTCCGCTGGAGATGGCGCGTAGGAATTATATCTTTTCTACTATCCGCGAGGTGTTTGCCTTGTACGGTTTCGAGCAGATTGAGACCCCGTCGATGGAACTGATGTCCACACTGATGGGCAAATATGGCGAGGAAGGTGACAAACTGCTTTTCCGCATCCAGAACTCCGGCGAGAAAGCCAACGAGGCGCCTGAGAAAGGGTTGCGCTACGACCTGACTGTGCCTTTTGCCCGCTATGTGGTGCAGCATCGTGACAGCATTCAGTTTCCCTTCAAGCGCTTTCAGATTCAGCCTGTATGGCGTGCCGACCGTCCGCAGAAAGGCCGTTACCGCGAGTTCTATCAGTGCGACGTGGATGTGGTGGGCACCGACAGTCTGTTGGCAGAAGTGGAACTGATACAGATAGTGGAGCAGGTGTACAAACGCCTTGGAATACGCGTCTCGCTGCACCTGAACAACCGCAAGGTGCTGGCCGGCATAGCCGAGGTGATCGGTGCGCCAGAGAAAATGATAGACATCACTGTCGCTATCGACAAACTCGACAAGATAGGCGTGGAGAAAGTGAACGAGGAGTTGCTGGAACGCGGACTCAGCGCGGAAGCAATACAAGCCTTGCAGCCTATACTGAACCTCAGCGGCGACAACAGAGCCAAGCTTGCCGAACTGAAGACTATCCTTGCCACCAGCGAAGTGGGCCTGAAAGGCGTGGAGGAACTGGAGGCGATATTTGATCATTTGTCATTTGTCAATTGTGATTTGTCAATAGAGTTGGATTTGTGTCTGGCTCGCGGATTGAACTACTATACCGGTGCCATCTTCGAGGTGAAAGCGCTTGATGTGCAGATGGGATCTATCACGGGCGGCGGACGCTACGACAACCTGACGGGCATCTTCGGCATGCCGGGTGTGTCGGGCGTGGGCATATCGTTCGGCGCAGACCGCATCTATGATGTGCTGAGCGACCTCAACCTCTATCCCGAAGACCTGCAAGCTTCTCCGGAGATTTTGTTTGCATGTTTCGGCGACGACGAACTGCGCTTTGCAATGAAGGTGGCAGCCCAACTGCGCGAACAAGGCCGACGCGTAGAGGTCTATCCTGAGGCAGTGAAGATGAAAAAGCAGATGGCTTACGCCGATGCCAGACATATACCCTATGTGGCTATCATCGGCTCGAACGAGATGGCGGAAGGCAAGCTGATGCTGAAAAATATGGTTTCAGGCGAACAGAAGCTTGTTACACCCGAAGACTTGAAGATTGACAATTGACGATTGATTGACGATTGACAATTGAAAGGTAAAAGGAGGAAAGCGGTTACTATGCGAAAGTGTGGTAGCCGCTTGTTGGTACAAAAACGACCGAAAAAGTGTTAAGATTTGTGCAAAAACAATAACAAAAAATGCACAAATGACAAAAAAAGCTTAATAAAGGTCAGAAAAGTATTTGTTTTTGTGCGCAAAAAGTACTACCTTTGCATCGTATTTTGAAAAACTATATCATGGCACACTCTGAATATGGACATTTTGATGACGCTCATCGCGAATATGTCATCACCGACCCCAAGACTCCATTCCCTTGGATTAACTATCTTGGTAACGAAGATTTTTTCGGATTGATCAGCAATACAGGTGGCGGGTATAACTTCTACAAGGACGCCAAGTTCCGTCGTATTACTCGCTATCGCTACAACAGTGTTCCGATGGATTCGGTAGGCCGCTATTTCTATCTCAAAGACGGAGATAGCGTTTGGAACCCCGGTTGGAAACCTTGCAAGACGCAACTGGACAGCTACGAGTGCCGTCACGGCTTGAACTACACGCGTATCACGGGCAGCAAGAACGGCGTGGAGGCATCGGTGCTGTTCTTTGTTCCGCTGCAGACGTGGGCAGAGGTGCACAAGTTGACGCTGAAGAACAACACGAATGCCGTAAAGCATCTGAAACTGTTCAGTTATGCCGAGTGGTGCCTGTGGAATGCCGCTACCGATGGCGAGAACTTCCAGAGGAACCTGTCGACAGGGGAAGTGGAAATTGAAAGTGGAAAAGTGAAAGGTGAAAGGGACTTTACGGCAATCTACCATAAGACCGAATACAAAGAGCGCCGCAATCATTATGCCTACTACGCTCTGACCAACGCCAAGGCTGACGGCTATGATACCGACCGCGAGTCGTTCGTAGGACTATACAACGAACTGAGTGAACCGCAAGCCGTGATTGACGGCAAGGCTACCGACAGCCTGGCACACGGATGGAGCCCCATTGCCAGCCATTATGTAGAAATAACGCTGCAACCCGGCGAAAGCAAGGACTATATCTTCATCTTGGGATATGCGGAAAACCAGGACAAACAGAAGTTCCAAAATGAGGAATTAAGAATTAAAAATTACGAATTACTTACATCGCTGGGCGAGAAAGACCATCATATCATTAATAAAGTACACGCGCACGCGTTGATAGAGCGTTTTGCTACGGTGGAGGCTGTTGATGCAGCGTTTGCCGAACTATGTGCATTGTGGGACGAACTGCTGAGCAAGTATCAGGTGGAGAGTACCGACGAGCGGTTGAACCGAATGGTGAACATCTGGAACCAATATCAGTGCATGATTACTTTCTGCTTCTCGCGTTCGGCATCGTTCTTTGAGAGCGGCGTAGGTCGTGGTATGGGCTTCCGCGATTCCAATCAGGATCTTGTGGGCTTCGTACATCAGATTCCTTCGCGTGCCCGTCAGCGCATCATCGATATAGCCTCCACGCAGTTCCCTGACGGCGGCTGCTATCACCAGTACCAACCGCTCACCAAGCGCGGTAACAATGACATAGGCGGTGGCTTCAACGATGACCCGATGTGGCTCATCTTCGGTACGACGGCCTATATCCGTGAGACGGGTGATATGTCCATATTGGATGAACTTGTTCCCTGGGATAACCAAGCAGGTAGCGAGGTAAGCCTGATGGAACACCTGCGCATCAGTTTCAATCATGTAGTGGAGAATCTCGGTCCTCACGGGCTGCCGCTCATCGGTCGTGCAGACTGGAACGACTGCTTGAACCTCAACTGTTTCTCTGCTGATCCGAACGAATCGTTCCAAACCACAGGCAACAAGAACGAAGGCAGCAAGGCTGAGAGTCTGATGATTGCCGGTTTGTTCGTGTTCTGCGGCCGCCAGTATGTTGAGTTATGCCGCACTCGTGGCATGGAGCAAGAGGCTAATCGTGCAGAGAATGAGATAAAGAAGATGTGCAAGGCAGTGGAGCAGTCTGGCTGGGATGGCGAATGGTACTTGCGCGCCTATGACTATTTCGGCAACAAGGTAGGCTCCAACGAAAACGAGGAAGGTAAGATCTTCATCGAGAGCCAGGGATGGTGCGCTATGGCACGCATCGGTGCAGAGAAAGGTATGCCCGAGAAAGCTTTGGACAGCTCCGCCCGTCTGCTTGACAGCGAGCACGGCATGGTGCTGAACTACCCGGCATACACAACCTATCATATTGAGTTGGGTGAGCAATCCACTTACCCCGCCGGATACAAGGAGAATGGCGGTATTTTCTGCCACAACAACCCCTGGGTAATTATCGCACAAGTGTTGGCAGGTCGTGGCAATGACGCTTGGACGCTGTACAAGAAGATTGCTCCGGCATGGATCAAAGATCAGGACTTGCACAAGGTGGAGCCGTATGTGTACTGCCAGATGGTAGCCGGTAAGGAAGCTGCTAAGCCCGGCGAGGGCAAGAACAGCTGGCTGACCGGTACCGCAGCATGGAACTGGCTGACAGTAAGCCAGTATATCCTCGGCATTCATCCTACGTACGAAGGGCTGAAAGTGGATCCGTGCATTCCGGCTGACCTGAAAGAGTACAAGATAACGCGCAAATGGCGTGATGCCGAATATGTGATTACCGTAAAGAACCCCAACGGCAAGCAACATGCCGACAAACCGACTGTACTGCCGTACGAGCCGGGCAAGCATGAGGTAACGGTAGTGCTATAACAGATAGTCAGGCAACCCGATCTTTGTTAACTTTAAATCTAATATATGGCAAAACTTCGTGAAAAAATCGGCTACGGCATGGGCGACATGTCAAGTAGCATGTTCTGGAAGATCTTTTCGTACTATCTTCCTATCTTCTATAGCGATATTTTCCAGTTGTCGTTGGCTCAGACGGCCACGCTGATGTTCGTCACTCGCGTTTGGGATACCGTGAGCGACCCTATGATGGGTGTTATAGCCGACCGTACACAGACCCGCTGGGGCAAGTACCGTCCGTACCTGTTATGGTTCGCCGCACCGTTTGCCATAGCGGGTGTACTGCTGTTCACTACGCCTAACTGGAGTGAGAGTGCACGCCTCGTATATGCCTACGTGACGTATATCCTGATGATGACCGTCTATACGGGTATCAACGTACCTTACGCTTCGATGCTTGGCGTGATGACTAACGACTCTCAAGAGAAGACGGTGTTCTCGTCGTTTCGCATGTTCTTTGCTTACGGCGGTTCGTTCATCGCCCTATTTGCATGGGAACCGCTGTGCAACCTGTTCTCCCGGACTATAGGCGGCACACCTGCCGACTCGTGGCAAGGAGCAATGATTGTAGTGGCATCGATGTGCTTCTGTCTGTTCATTGGCAGCTTCTTGCTCACTCGCGAACATGTACATGTGAAAGGCGGAGCCGGTTTGGGCAGCGATTTCAAAGCCCTGATAAAGAATGCACCCTGGTGGATCATTACTGCCGGCGCACTCTGCACGAACCTGTTCAACACCGTTCGCGGTGCTACGGTAGCGTACTACTTCAAGTACTACATCGGCGAGAATGCTCATATCCATCTCGGCACATTGGAGTTCCTGTTCTTTGCAGGTCTGTTCCTGGCTGTAGGTGAGGTATGTAACATGATAGGTGTGGTAAGTGCAGTGCCTTTGAGCAAACGCCTTGGCAAGAAGACCACTTTCATCTCGTCCTCCATCGTGATGGCGCTGCTGAGTGTACTGTTCTTCTACGTACCGGTGAGCAATAGCGGCTTCGTTATGATGTTGGCTCTGCAGATTGTGATCAGCATCTTTACGGGTATCGTCAGCCCGTTGGTATGGAGTATGTATGCCGATGTGGCCGATTACTCGACCGCCAAGCACGGCACAGCTTCTACAGCGCTTATCTTCTCCAGCGGATCGATGGCGCAGAAGTTCGGTGGAGCCATCGCAGGTTCGGCAGTGTTGCTGCTGTTCGATGCCTTCGGCCTGGTGCCCAACGCTGCCGTGCAGACGGAGTCCGCACTGCTGGGTATGCGCCTGACGATGAGTTACATACCCGCTGCTATCGCTGCTGTCATGGCTCTGTGCATCTGGATATATCCGCTGACCACCGAAAGAATGAAAGAGATCAGCGAGCAACTCAAAGCGGTTGAAACGACGACTGATTAAGCTATTCGGTACAGGTTTCACACGCATAAAAGCAAATAAAGAAGTACACAATAAAACCCTTCTATCATGAAAAAGGTATCAATCCTACTAATTGCCTTGATAGCTGTACTGTCGGCATGTCAGGCACAAGAGAAGAAACAACGCCCGATGGACAATGAGGCAATACAGTTCTGTATGTCAATGGGTATCGGTTGGAACCTGGGCAACCAGATGGATGCTCATTACGACGGCTGCTCGTACGAGACCGGTTGGGGCAACAAAGCAGCAACCCAGCAGACTTTCAACGGTTTGGCTAAGGCCGGCTTCAAGTCTGTACGTATTCCTATCACATGGATGGGACATATCGGCAATGCGCCGACCTATACGATAGAGAAAGGTTGGCTGGACCGCGTGGACGAGCTCGTTCACATGGCGCACAAGGCCGGTCTGATCGTAATCATCAATATCCACCACGACGGTTTTGGTGCGGCAGACACCCCGAGCAAAGGCTATCACTGGATAGACCTGCCGGCAGCAGTAGCCGATGAGGAGCGTAACCGGCTCATCAAACAGGAGTTGACAATGGTTTGGCTGCAGATAGGCAAACGCTTCGCCAATGACGGAGAGTGGCTTGTCTTCGAGACGCTGAACGAGATCCAGGACGGCGGCTGGGGTGGAGGAGCCAACCGCACTGACGGCGGTGCACAGTACCGCGTGCTGAACGAGTGGAATCAGGTGTGCGTGGATGCTATCCGGGCAGCCGGAGGCAAGAACGAAACACGCTACATCGGTGTGCCGGGCTATGTATGCAACCCCGACCTGACCGTGGAGAACCTCGTATTGCCGACCGATGTGGTAGAGAACCGCATCATGGTGGCTGTACACAGTTATGACCCGTGGGATTTTGCCGGTTCGGCTGAGAAGAACGAATGGGGACATACCGGCGTGGATGTTGTGCCGGGCGTAGGCGAAGAGGCTTATGTGAATATGCTCAACCGCTTGTATAACATGTATGTCCGTCGCGGCGTGCCTGTATACTTCGGCGAGTTCGGCGCCGTTAGGCGTGCCTCGAAAGCCGACGAAGAGTTCCGTCTGTACTATTTCCGCTATATATGCAAGGCGATGCGTGACCGTAGGATAGCAGCATTGTATTGGGATAACGGTAATCTGAAGGCCGGCAATGACGGCTTCGGAGTGATTGACCATGCTACTGGCAGGTATATCGGTTCGGGCGAACAGGCTGTTCGGGCTATGGTCGATTCGTGGGAGAACAACGATCCGACTTACACGCTGCAGTCGATCTACGACAGCGCTCCGCAATCATCGCGCAAGTAGTTGATCAAATGAAAATCAATAAAACTCATCAAAAATAATTTAGTATGAAAATCACTTTCAAACATGTGCTATGTGCAGCGCTGCTATTGTTGGTAGCCAACTTCACATTTGCACAGAATGTTGTGACGGGTGTAGTAGAGGATGCCGACGGTCCGCTGATCGGCGCCAGTGTGCTTGTCAAAGGAACCACCCGCGGTACGATTACCGACATGGATGGCCAGTATTCAATCCAAGCCGAGATCGGTGACGAACTGGAGTTCTCGTACATGGGCTACAGTGCTCAGACGATAGCTGTGACCGGCAACGTGATCAACGTGACGATGTCTGAGGATACCGAGGTACTCTCAGAGGTAGTCGTTACGGCTATGGGTATCAAGCGCGACAAGAAAGCGCTGGGCTACGAGGTAGGCGAGGTGAAAGGTGAAGACCTGACCAAAGCCAAAGAGACGAACGTAGCTAACTCGCTCGCCGGTCGTGTAGCCGGTTTGGTAGTGCAAGGAACAGCCGGTGGTGCATCGGGTTCGACGCGCGTTATGCTGCGTGGTACGACCGAGATGACCGGTAACAACCAGCCGCTGTACGTCATCGACGGTGTGCCGATGGACAACACGAACTTCGGTTCGGCAGGTACGGAAGGCGGTTATGACCTTGGTGACGGTATATCTGCTATCAACCCTGATGACATCGAATCGATGTCCGTGCTGAAAGGTCCGGCAGCTGCCGCATTGTACGGTAGCCGTGCCAGCCACGGTGTGATACTTATCACTACCAAGAAAGCCGATACGGGTGATGCCAAGTGGGCAGTAGAGTACAATGGAACGCTGACCTTCGACAGCCAGCTGAGCAAATGGGACAACGTACAACAGGTGTACGGTATGGGTTCGGACGGACAGTACAATGTGGACGCTGTGAGCAACACCAACAAATCGTGGGGCCCGAAAGCTGACTCAGGATTGATGCTGCGTTATTACGACGGTCAGGAGCACGCTTTCAACATCATTCCGAACAACACCGCTAACTTCTTTGAGCTCGGTCTGACGGCAACCAACACCGCCATCATCTCGATGAACACGGGCAAGACGGGTATCCGCTTTACCTATTCGGACATGCGTAACAAGGACATTCTGCCTAACTCGAACATGAGCCGTAACACGCTGAACTTGCGTGCCAATACCTCGCTCGGTCCGGTGGATCTGGACTTCACGGCTAACTTCACCCACGAGGATGTAAAGAACCGTCCGGCATTGGGCGACGATAAGTCGAACGTAGGTAAGAACCTTATGACCCTTGCTACCACGTACGATCAGGCATGGCTCAAGAACTACGAGACCGCTTCCGGCGAATACCAGAACTGGAACGGCATGGACCCCTATAACGTAAACCCGTATTGGGATATCTACAAGAACAAGAACCAGTCGTACAAGGACCTGCTCCGTATGAACGGTAAAATCGTCTACAACGTAATCCCGCAACTCAAGTTGCAGGCTACGGTAGGTGCCGAGCTCAACCGCTTCGAGTTCTCCGACTTCAAGTATCCGACCACTCCGGGCTATGAGTCAGGCCGTTTGCAGAACAGTTACTTCAACAACCGGATGTTCAATGCCGAGGTGATGGGTATATATACCGACAACTGGGGTGATTTCGACTTCACCGCTACCGCCGGTGCGAACATCTACAACGTACACAACACCACGACCATCAATACCGGTACGGATATGGGTATCCGTGAGGTGATAGCTATGTCGAGCTTCGAGGAGCAGTCGGTTGAGGAGGCTACGTACAACAAACGTATCGTATCCGTCTTCGGTTCGATGAACCTGGGCTGGCGTCACATGTTGTATTTAGATGCTACGGTTCGCGGTGACAAATCTTCGGCTCTGGCAAGCGGCAAGAACCTGTATGTTTATCCGTCTGTCAGCGGTTCGTTCGTATTCTCCGAACTGATCAAGGGCAATCGCAAAGTGCTGCCTTACGGTAAGATTCGTTTGAGCTGGGCTGAGGTAGGTAGTGATACCGATCCGTATCAGTTGAGTCTGCGTTATGGCAAGTCGCAGTTCGGCTATCCGGGTTACACCATCGGTTCGATCTATGGCAACACCGTACCGAATGCCGACCTCAAGCCGACGCGTACACGCTCCATCGAGACCGGTTTTGAAACGAAATGGTGCAACCAACGTATCAGCTTGGACTTCACATTCTATCATCAGAAATCGCGTGACCAGATCATCTCGATGGCTACTTCGCCCACCAGCGGCTATGAGTACAAGATGATCAATGCCGGTGAGATCCTGAACCAAGGTTTTGAGGTAACGTTCGGTTCGCGTCTGGTGCAGACGAAGGACTTCAGTTGGGATTTGAACATCAACTGGTCGAAGAACAACAACAAGGTGCTCTCGCTGATTGAAGGCACTTCAGAACTGGAGTTGGCCAAGGCCACCTGGTGTAACGTATATGTATCTGCCCGTGAGGGTGAGGAATATGGCGCTATATGCGGTCCGGCTCTGGCACGCAACGCTGACGGCCGTGTGATCGTTGACGGTACGACCGGTCTGCCTACTTTCACCACGGAGAACAAAGTGCTCGGTAACGTGCAGTGGGATTGGACAGGCGGTTTCAGCACCACGCTGCGCTGGAGAATGATCAGTCTGAGTGCCTTGTTCGACGTGAAGGTAGGTGCCGACATCTTCTCGATGTCGGAGCGTTCCGCCTTTGAGACCGGTAAAGCCAAAGAGACGCTTTTGGGTCGTGCCGAGTGGTACGCATCCGAAGAGGCTCGCCGTGCAGCAGGTGTGACGAGCGGCTGGGTAGCTACAGGCGGTTATCTGGTAGACGGCGTCATTGATAACGGCGACGGTACATACCGTGAGAATGATATCTATATCAACCCCGAGGACTACTGGTATGAGGTATCTCGTAAGTCGCCTGAGCTGTTCATCTATGACAACTCGTACATCAAGTGCCGCGAACTTACCTTGAGCCTTACCTTCCCGAAAGAGTGGCTTGACAAGAAAGGTGTGGTTAAGCATGTAGGCATCAGCTTCGTTGCGCGTAACCCGTTCATCGTATGGAAGAACATCAAGGATATCGATCCTGATGCCCAGTACAACACTTCCGGTCTGGGACTGGAGTACGGTTCACTGCCGAGCCGCAGAAGCTACGGTCTGAATTTCAATATTAAGTTCTAACCTCGTAAATGTTAATGGATAAATTAAAATTGAAAGGAGAAAGGTTATGAAAAAGAAACTATTTATGCTGCTAACCTTCGCAGTTGTTCTCGCTTCTTGCTCCGACAAGATTTACGAGGAGATCAATACCGATCCGACCAAGGCGGATCACATCAACCCTGCCTCGCAGCTCTCCTATGCTGAGCTTCAGATGTACGGTGATATGAACTACGTGGATGTTCATCGTCTGTACACTTACGCGTTTACCCAGCACTTGATGGGTTGCTGGAACACCACCAACTACGGTGGTCAGCATCGCATGGATGACAACGAGATGTCGCGTCCGTGGAACAACCTCTACGCAGGTGCAATGCGCAACCTGACTGACGGTATCAACACGACGAAAGATGATCCCGCACAGGTGAACATCAACGCTGCATTGCGTATCTTCCGCGTATACACCGGCGGATTGCTGGTTGACTATTACGGTGACGTGCCTTTTACCGAGGCAGGTCTGGGCTACATCACCGGTGAGTCGAAACCCAAATACAACACCCAGGAAGAACTGTACAGACTGTTCTTTACAGAGCTGAAAACTGCGGCTGCACAGTTTGATATCAATGCAACGCCAATCTCCAGTGATCCTATGTTCGGTGGAAATATCGAGGCATGGAAGGTGTTTGCCAATTCGCTTCGTCTGCGTTATGCAATGCGTCTGTCGGACGTACTGCCCGAGTTTGCCAAGTCGGAGTTTGCTGCCGCTATTTCTGATGGCGTGATGAGCTCGTCGGGTGATGACGCATGCGTCAAGCACATGAACGTGACCTACAGTTTCGGTCAGGAGTCCTACAGGGATATACGCGGCAATGCCATGGCTAAATATTTCTATGGCAACGACCCTGCTAACAACCCGACCTACATCTGCAAGACCTTCTGGGATCAGCTCTACAACAGCAACGACCCTCGTCTGATGCGTCTGTTCCGCTTCTATATTGACGACTTTATGTCGCTCTCGAGTGCTGATGGCCGTCTGGATGTGACGGAGGAGATCATTGCTACGCAACAGGCTAACCCCGGAACGACCATCATCTACGACGTACCTGCCGGATGGTTTTCATGGGATAACTGGCCCAGCTATACGGACCTGCCGGGCAGCCCGTTGGCTGAGCGCATCGCAGAGATTCAGAAAGCTCATCCTGACTACAACCCGGGAAGCAATCCGCGTTGGATGCTGCCCAAGCTGGCTAACAACTTCCTCCGTTCGGACAATCCTGGCGTGATCATGACCTATGCTGAAGTTTGCTTCCTACGCGCTGAAGGTGCCGTATTAGGGTGGACAACTGATAATGCGTTGGATTATTACGAGAAGGGCATTCGCGCTTCGATGGACTTCCTGGCTGATAATTATGGTTGCGAGGCCATTACTGATGCGGAGTTTGCAGCTTATCTGGCAGAGCCGAGCGTAGCTTTCGGTGCTGTAGCCGACCAGCAGAAGAGCCGTATCAATACGCAGGCATGGATTCTGCATTTCCACAACCCTGCTGAGGCTTGGGCCAACATCCGTCGTGCCGACTATCCGAAACTCACTCCTCCGGATGGCAAGAACCCGCTGATTGACGGTACGGAGATTCCTGTTCGTCTGTGCTATCCGCAGAAGGAAGAAACCTACAGCAAGGAAGCTTATCAGGAGGCTAAGGACCGCGTAGCAGGTGGCTATTCGTGGAACGCACGCCTGTGGTGGGATGTGAAGTAATTAAAAATTAAAAATTCAAAATTCAAAATTAAGAATTAAGAATTATGAAAGCAAAATATTTATGGTTATTTGCCGCAATGGTTGTTGTATCCTTGACAGGCTGCAAACAGGAAGAGCCGTTCGACACTCAGTCGGCCGACGATGCCCCGCTGATTCTCAAGCCGTACAACGAGTCAGGCACCGGATCATTCAGTTACGACCTGGCTAACCCTGACACCCAGCTCTTCGATAGCGTAACCGTTACGCCTTCGAGATATACCACAGTCAACTGGTATCTGGATGGTGAGCTGATCTTTACCGGCGTGAAGATTAATATGCTTCTGCCGGCGGGGTCGTATGCCCTGCGTATTGAGGCTGTGACGGAGTCCGGCAAGAGTACGCATCGTGACGGAAGCGTTACCGTTCATCCTTATGATACTGACCCCTATTCAGCTGCTCCGGCTGCCGGACGACACGCTGCTCCGGGTATGGAGGTGATACTGGAAGGGCAGAACATGTCGAAGGTGGATGGAATCATCATCTCCAAAGACTTGTTTGCCAAGGATGTTGTTGCCAATATTACACCCGATGCAGTGGGAGATGCATCGCTTATCTTCACTATGCCGGCTATGGCAGACGGACGCTATTTTGTTCGCCTGAAAGACAGCGAAGGCAAGACCTACGGCGCTGACGCCGTGGAGATCCATAACGGCGCTGTGGTGCTGTCGGGCTTTGATGTATTCGTGCCGGGCGAGGCATGGGAACTGATTGGCGTCAACCTGCAAGATGTTGCTTCTGCCAAGTTGGACGATATCACTATCACCGAACTGACCGTTACGGCTACTTCCGTTACGTTCACCGCTCCGGCTGCTGAGGTGGGTGAGCACAAACTGTCGCTGACGAACAAGAACGGCTCCAGCGTGCTGTTCATCACCAACGACGGTGCGCTGTCAGAGGTGACGGCTATTGTCAGCGCCGAGACCACCATCTGGGAAGGTCCTGTGACGCTTGACTGGAATGCCGATCTTGTTAAGGTGAACAAGTCCGTCATGGACAATGTGCCAGTAGGCTCGACCATCTTTGTATACTTCGACGTGCCTGAAGCAGAGTACCACGCACTGCGTATCACCACGCCGTGGTGGGGTGATGACCTCGTAGCTCAGATCGACGGCATGGAGAATGTTCCGAGTCCTTACGGCTTCGAATATGACGACCGCTGCAAAGGTATCGTGGATATGGTTGGCGATATGTCGGTGGTTGGCTTCGGCTTGATCATCAACAAGATTACCTTCAAGTAATTTTGTAGTGCAATAAAAAGAAAAGTCCGGTGCTCATGTGCCGGACTTTTGTTGCTGAATAGAATGTGCAGAATATAAAAGAAACTTTTTTAATTATTTTTGTGGTACACTTTTCAATTATTATTCACAGAAAATCCCACAAAAATTGCGAATGTGAAATTTTTTATGGATATTATTTGCAAATTCCAATTATTTTTTGTAATTTTGTAGTCACTTTGCGCAGAAGCTTGCGAAAGCAAGACTTGGCAAGGCGCACGAAGATAAGACGTACCAATTAATCCATGAAAAATATATGATAATCGGAATTCCAAAAGAGATCATGCACGGCGAGAACCGCGTGGCATGTTCGCCCGAGACTGTCGGGAAATTTGTGAAGGACGGCTTTACCGTTCTGGTTGAGAATCATGCCGGTGACGGCGCGTTGTATCACGACGAGCAGTACGCTGCCGCCGGAGCAAAGATGATGGCCAATGCCGCCGACATCTATGCCCAAGCCGAACTGATCCTGAAAGTGAAAGAGCCGCTGTTCAACGAGCAGCTGCAGAAACATGAGGTAGAGCTCATGCACCAAGGGCAGTACCTGATCACCTTCATCCATCCCGCTTCGCCCGTGAACCATGAGATGGTAAAGAAACTGACGGCACAAGGCGTGACGGCTTTCACGCTGGACTGCATTCCTCGTATCTCGCGCGCACAATCGATGGATGCCCTGACGAGCATGTCGACCTGCGCAGGTTACAAAGGTATCATCATGGCAGCTGACCACATGACGTCGTTCATCCCGCAGATGTTCACCGCCGTAGGCAAGATTGAGCCGGCGAAGGTGATGGTGATTGGCGTGGGCGTAGCCGGATTGCAAGCCTTGGCCACAGCCAAGCGTCTGGGCGCCGTGACCTACGCAGCCGATATACGTCCGATGGCAGCCGAGAACGCCATGTCGCTCGGCGCGAAGATCATCGAGACGGGTGTACCTGCCGAGCTTGCCGTAGGCGAAGGCGGCTACGCCAAAGCATTGCCGGCTGACGTGCTGGCACAGGAGCGCGAGAAACTGCGCGAGACGATCCAGCAGATGGATATAGTGTTCTGCTCGGTGCTTGTACCGGGCGAGCTGGCTCCCGTGATCATCACCGAGGATACCGTGAAAGGAATGAAGAAAGGTTCGGTGATTGTGGATATAGCCATCGACCAAGGCGGTAACTGCGAGATCACGCCTAAAGGCACCATTGAGATGAAGCACGGCGTGACGCTTATCGGCGTAAAGAATATCCCCGGCGAGCTGCCTACATCATCCACCTGGATGTTCTCCAACAACATGTACAACCTGGTGAAGTACCTCGTCAAGGACGGCAAGATCGAGCTTAACATGCAAGACGAGGTGATAGCCAAGAGCTTGGTTTGCACCAAGGGCGAGCTGCTGCACGCCGGCGCCCGCAAAGCGATGGGCTTATGATACACCCGCTGATCCTGGTAGCCGTGTTCGTGGTGTGCACCGTGGCAGGCTACTTCATCATCCGCAGCGTACCCAGTCTGCTGCACACGCCGCTGATGTCGGGAATGAACGCCTTGTCGGGAGTGACCCTGGTTGGGGCACTCACGGCAACGGGCGTGGCGCTATTGCTGGGTGAGACGATGTGGGCTCAGGTGTGCGGAGGCATAGCCATCGTGCTGGCCACCGTGAATGTGTTCGGAGGCTTCGGCATCACCCACAGGATGCTCAGAATGTTCCACAAAAAGAAACCATCATGACGGTAATACAGATCGTAGTGAGCATCGTGCTCTCGCTGCTGGTGCTGACGGGCATCTCGCTGATGAGCCGTGTGCGCACGGCGGTGGCAGGTAACCTGCTGTCGGCTGCGGCTATGCTGTGCGGCGTGGTGGCTACCTTGTGGTTCAGCGGCATCGTGACGGCGTGGACGATATACATCGGTATCCTCGTCGGTGCGCTGATAGGCAGCCTGATGGCGTCCAGGGCGCAGATGATACAAATGCCCCAACTGGTGGCGCTGTTCAACGGCTTGGGTGGCGGAGCCTCGGCGCTGGTAGGCGTGATGACCTATATGGGCTGGGGGATGCCTGCCGAGACGGCTTATCCGATGTTTGTGCGCGCAGCAGCCCTGATAGCGGTAAGTATTGGCATGGTGACGCTGGTAGGCAGCTTGGTAGCCGCCGGCAAACTGCACCGGCTGATCAACCAGCGGCCGGTGGTATATCCCGGACACACGCTATGGACATCGCTGCTGATAGCAGCCACGGTTATATTGATCGTGACAGGCACGCTATCCATCGCACATGCCCGGCTGGCATGGACGCTGCTGGCAGCTACAGCCGCTTTCGGCTACCTGTTTGCCATCCGAGTAGGCGGTGCGGACATGCCAATCACCATCTCGCTGCTCAACTCCTTGTCTGGTGTGGCGGGAGCCATAGCCGGCATGGCAGTGGGCGACATCTTCCTGGTGGCGGTAGGAGGCATAGTAGGTGCCTCGGGACTGCTGCTGACGCAGATCATGTGCCGCGCCATGAACCGCAGTCTGATGGCTATCTTACTCGGCACGAAACCCAAAGCAGCAAAGAAACAATCCCCGACACCTGCCGCCACAGCGGACAAGACACCCGAAGGGCAAGCCACCAGCTTTGTCCCGACGGACGATATTGAGAAACTATTAGAACAACTGAACGATATGGAAGTACAACAACTATTGGACGCCATCAACGCCCTGACGCGCGAGGTGGCAGGTCTGCGTAGCGAACTGGCGCAATACAAGCTTGCCGATAATGCCCGCGTAGCGGAAAGCACGGACGCACCAAGCGAGGCACCCGCCGCACCCACGCCGGCATCTATATTGAGCGCAGCCAAAGAGGTGATCATCGTGCCAGGCTACGGAATGGCGCTGGCGCAGGCGCAACATATAGTCAAACAGCTGGCGGACAAGCTGGAGCACCGCGGAGCGAACGTGAGGTTTGCCATCCATCCGGTGGCAGGCCGAATGCCGGGACACATGAACGTGCTGCTGGCTGAGGCCGATATCCCTTACGACAAACTGTACGAGATGGACGCCATCAATGACGATTTCAAGCGCTGTGATGCCGTAGTGGTGATAGGCGCCAACGACGTGCTCAACCCTGCAGCACGCAATGCCGAAGGCACACCTATCTACGGAATGCCGGTACTGGCAGTGGATGAAGCACCCGAAGTGATCGTGTGCAACTACGATCTCAAACCCGGTTATGCAGGTGTGCAGAACCCGCTGTACACCCGTGACAAGGGCGTGTACCTCTGCCTGGGCGATGCCAAAGAGACGCTGATGAACCTCATCAACGATATAAGATGACACCTATCCTGACTGACAGTCTGCACAAGATTGCGTACGCCACGGACGCGAGCGTGTATCGTGAGATACCCCACGGCGTGGCGTACCCTGTGTGTGAACAGGACCTACGCGACCTGATAGCCGAAGCGCGCAAGCGCGGAACGAACATCATTGCCCGCGCCGGCGGTACGTCGATTGCCGGGCAGGTGGTGGGCAACGGCATCGTGGCAGACGTCAGCAGGCACATGAACCGCATCATCGAGATCAACCCCGATGCGCGTTACGCCATCGTAGAGCCGGGCGTGGTGCGCGACGAACTGAACCTTGCCTGTAAGCCTTACGGGTTGTTTTTCAGCCCCGAGACCTCCACGAGCAACCGCTGTTGCATAGGTGGCATGTTCGGCAACAACAGCTGCGGCACCCACTCGCTCGTGTACGGCAGCACACGTCCGCACGTACTGGAGGCGGACGGCATTCTGGCTGACGGCAGTACGGAGCATTTTGCCGAGTACACGATCGACGAGCTGGAACAGCGCTTCGGTAGCCGTTTCTGGCAGCAAGAAACCACCTGCCTTATCCGGCAGATATATTCCCAACTTATCCGCTTTGCTTTGGACCGGGACACGCGGCAGCTGATAGCCGACACCTATCCCGACGCCTCACTCACGCGCCGCAGTTGCGGCTATGCCATTGATGAGGTGATAGCCGGATTGTCTGACGAGAGCAAGCCTCTGCCGGAACGCACGATCAACCTCTGCCGTCTGCTGGCAGGCAGCGAGGGCACGCTGGCGCTTATCTACCGCATCAAAGTGTCGCTCGACCCCTTGCCGCCCGAGCAGGTGATGGCGGTCTGCGCACATTGTACGACACTGGATGCTGCTTTCCATGCCAACCTCATCGCCCTGCGGTACAAGCCCATGGCGGTGGAACTGATGGACGGCGAGATACTGGAACTGAGCAAACGCACGCCATCCGTCGAGCGCTTCTTTGTCACGGGCGATCCCGCGGCACTGCTTATCGCCGAACTGCGCAGCGACAGCCGCGAGCTGATGGAGCGCGTAGCCGACGCACTGGAGAAAGACCTGCTGGCATCGGGACTGGTGACGCTCTGCTCGCGCGTATATGGCAGCGAGGTAAGCAAGGTGTGGAACCTGCGCAAAGCCGGTCTGGGCATCCTGGGCGGAATGCCGGGCGATGCCAAGCCTACCGGCGTGATAGAGGATACCGCCGTGGCAGCCGAAAGGTTGCCGGCATATATGCACGATTTTCGTGAGATGCTCCACAGGTTGGGCACCTCGTGCGTCTTCTACGGACATATCAGTACCGGCGAACTGCACCTTCGTCCTATCCTTAACCTCAAGACCGAGGAGGGCAGAATGCTCTTCCGTACCATCGCCCGCGAGACGACGCTGCTCGTTCGCAAGCATCGCGGCACCATCAGCGGCGAGCACGGCGACGGTCGTCTGCGAGGAGAGTTCATCCCGCTGCAGTACGGCGAAGCCACCTACGAACTGATGCGGGCAGTCAAGCAGTGTTGGGACCCGGATAACCTGTTCAACCCCCACAAGATAGTCGATACCCCTCGGATGGATAGTTCGCTCCGCGTGGAGCGCTCCGTTGAAGGCGATGACCTCGTCTGCCGCGTGGAGCAATGCAACGGTGCCGGCGACTGCCGCAAGTCCGCAAGGATAGGCGGCACGATGTGTCCGTCGTACAAGGTAAGCCGTGACGAGCTGCACACCACCAGGGCCAGGGCTAACGTGCTGCGCGAGTGGCTGCTGGCAGAACGCGGCAACAAAACGAACACCGCACAGACGGAGATACAGGTGACGGATGATGACCTGCGCGAAGTGCTATCCTCTTGCCTGGCATGTAAAGCGTGCAAGAGGGAGTGTCCATCGGGCGTAGATATGACGCGGCTGCGCGCCGAAGTGCTGCAAGCCTTGTACGACCGTGAGGGCACACCCCTGCACACATGGATGGTGGCGCATAACGCCGACTTGCAGCGTCTGGGTGCCATGGTGCCGCACCTGTACAACTTCTTTGCTACCAACCGTTTGACCTCATCGCTGCTGAAACGCATAGCGGGCTTTGCAATGGAGCGAAAGATACCTACCGTAGGACGATGGTGGATGCCCGAGACGGAACACACACGGAAAGGCACGGACAATCACGGAGAACCGGAAAAGAAGCGGATCTATCTGTTCCTGGACGAATTTACGCGATATAATGAGCCACGATTGGCTCATACCTTCGTGCAACTGATGACCCGCTTGGGGTATGAGGTGATTATCCCGCGCCACGAGCAAAGCGGCAGAGCGGCTATCTCGAAAGGGTGCCTCAGACTGGCCAGGCGCTATGCCGAGCGCAATGTGCGTCTGCTACAGGACATCATCTCCTCCGAGACGCCGCTGGTGGGCATTGAGCCGTCGTGTATACTTACCTTCCGCGACGAGTATCCTCATCTCGTTCCGCCTGAGATGCGCACAGCCGCCGAGCGCCTGGCAGCGAACAGCCTGCTTTACGACGAATTTATGATGCGAGAGGTGGAGGCGGGGCATATCACCACCGAACAGTTCAGCGACCTCAAGGCCGATATATGGCTGCACGGCCATTGCCACCAGAAAGCGCTGGTGGGAGTGGAGAAAACAGCAGCCTTGCTCGACCTGCCGAAAAACACCACAGTACACGTCATCCCCTCGGGCTGCTGCGGCATGGCGGGCTCGTTCGGCTACGAGAAAGAGCATTACAAGACCAGTCTCGCCATCGGTGAGATGGTCCTCTTCCCTGCAGTACGCCAAGCTTTCAGTCAGTCCGGCCCGCTTACCCTGATAGCCGCGCCGGGCATCTCGTGCCGCACGCAGATACATGACGGCACGGGTTACACAGCCCATCATCCTATTGAGGTGCTGTACAGTCTGATAAAAAGCGAATAGTATTCAGTTAATTTAGTCCGAAAACCGGGAATCGTTAGAACGGGTAACCGATAGCGAAGTGGACGGTCATGTCATCCTTCCAGCACAGGCCGTTGGCTGCGGTGCGCCATTGCGTGCCGGCCAGCGTGCCGTACAGGCGGCTCGGATCGTAGAGCTTAACGCCGAAATCAACGCGCAGTAGCAGGATGCTCAGGTCAAGACGCAGACCTACACCGTATGACCATGCTATCTGCTGATAGAACTTATCCCACTTGAATACGCCGTTCGGCTGCGCCTCGTAGTCGCGTATTGTCCAGTTATTGCCGGCATCGGTGAATGCTGCCAGTTCGATGATCGACCACACGCGCCAGCGGTACTCCAGGTTCAAATCGAGACGGATGTCACCCACCTGCAGGTCGTAGCTGGACAGGTTGTCGCTGCCTCGGAATGCTCCGGGACCCAAAGTACGTGCCTGCCATCCGCGTACGCTATTGGCACCGCCGGAGAAAAAGCGCTTTTCAAACGGCACGGCGGTGGAGTTGAGGTAGGGCACAGCCACGCCTATACCGGCATGGTAGACCAGACGGTGATGGGGTGCGAGCAGCTGGTTGTAAGTAAAATTGATGTCGGCGCGCGCATATTGGGAGTAGGGCACATTCAGGATCTCGTACATCCCGTCGGCGTTGGGTTTCTGCCGCGCCAGTTTGCTGATGCCGTAGGCAAGGTTGCCCGAGGTCTCAAGCAGATAGCCGAAGTTGACGTAACTCTGCTCGGTGTTGCGGGTACGCTTGTTGGTGTAGTTGCCCATATAGCCCCAGCCGATGATGAGGTGGTCCTGATAACTGTAGCGCAGCACCGATGAGCGGTTGAGGATCTCCTTGGTGAAGCGCTCGGAGATATAGGGTAGGTAGATATAACTGATATCCAACACGTTGAACTGGTGCGTCCAACGGCTGAAAGGCTTGTGCAGGGTGTAGTAAAGACCGGCATTGAAGATGTTGCGCGTGAACTCTTCGGGACGGTTCTGGTAGGAATAGAGCAGGTTGGTGCGCCAGTGAGAGGGGAACGACAGCCCAACTTCGCCACGCGCCTCAAACGCTCTGCCGCCCGAGTGCCGCCATTCGTACTGCGCACCGCCGCTCAGTTTCAGCTCTTCCGCGCCGCGGAAAATATTCTTGTTGGTGTACGACAGCTTGCCGTCTATACCCCACGCATCGCTCGAATAGGTACCTTCCACCTCCGCCATGAAACTGTTCATCTTGCTGCGTGAGAGGTAGATATGGCAGATGAGCGTGCTATCCGACACCGGCTCGAAGCGGATGTCCGAGTAACGGATAGGTCCGAGGCCGTTGAGGTTGGCGTAGGAGTTGGTTACGAGTCGCTCGTTGTACACGTTGCCCGGGCGTATCTCGCACTGACGTATGAGCGTGCGCGAGCGCAACAGCCGTTTGCCGCGCCAACTGAACTCATATCCCTCACGCGACTCCTGATGCAGGGCGCTATCTTTGGTGTCGCGGGTATACATGTCCATGTAGAAGTACACCTTGCTCACCGTGTACTTGCGGAACACTACCGCCCGAACGCTGTCAGGCTGGGTGAGGATATAATCATTCAGATGGAGCGTCACATCTATTTCGCGTGTTCCGTAGGTGCTGTCGGCGGTATAGTGGAGGTACTCCTTGTCAAAGAAGTAATAGCCTCGGTTACGCATTCGTTTGGTGATACGGTCGCGCTCGTCATCCAGGGCTTGGGTGGAATAGCGCATCCCCGGCTCGATGATCTTACGGCGCGGATGAAAGGCTATGTCGGCAAGCTCGGGATGGTCGAGGTCGATATTGTAGCGGCGGATGTGGTAGGGTTCGCCGGAATGGACGTTATAGGTGAGGCGCACCTTGCGGTCGTTGACCGAGGTGGAGGTGTCCACTGCAGCCCGGAAGAAGCCTTCGTTCTGCATAGCTTTCTTTATCTGCGTGATGCTCGTGCCGGTCAGTTCGCTGTTGTATATCACCGGCGGTTCGCCTACCTTACGGGCATTCCTGGCAGCATATTTCTGCCCCTTGGTCAGGGTATCTTTGGGTGCAGTGTTGTAGATGTGCAGCTGCAGTTTCCAGAAGCCGAGCACCTCATTGTTCTGCGTCTGGCGGAGGTAGTGCTTGAGGTCGGACGGAGCGATATCTTTTGTGCCGTCCACATTGATCTTCACTTTGTAGAGCAGCTGCTTGTCTTCGGGCACGAACTTCGTCACATTGCATGCCGCACAGATGTATGCTATGAAGCCAGCCAAGAGCATCCTCGCAAGGATGCCTATTTGTGACGTATATGTGCCTGAATGCCTCATCTTGTTGTGCTTGCTGGTGGCTTTTCTGTTTGTTGTCTTGTGCCTTTTGTGCTTACTTTCTTTGTGCCTTTTTGTCTGCGCACACTTTTCCGCATACAAAGGTACAAAAAAAAATGCAAATTTGCAAATTTTTCTCGCAAAATGAATTATTTTTCCCATGAAACTTGCATATATCAATAATTTTTTGTAACTTTGCAAACGCAAACAGATATTAGATATGAGTCGCCTATTTATCACGAATGCCACATACGCAGGCAACTTGTCGGTTAACCTTTGGTTTAGCGATAATACCACGTGTACGGTTAATGTTGGCGACTATATTCGCCGACATCCGCACCCTCAGTACAACAAATATTTGGATGAGCGCAAGTTCACCCGTTTTGCAATTGAGGACGGCAATGTTGTTTGGGGAAAGAATTGGGATTTGATTTTTCCCGTGGAAGAATTGCACGCGGGAGTTATTCAATAAGTACACCCCACCGCAAGGTTAATTGCGGTTGTCGGATCTAAGACGTAAAATCGGATGACATAAGGAAAGACGTTTTGCGGGCACTTCGGTGTCCGTTTTGCGTTTATCAGAGTCCAGCGAGTATCCTTTGGAGCTGTTTTGGTGAAAATTCTCACTTTTTTGCCGGCATCTGCAAAAATCTTTGCATAATATTTGCAAATGTCATTTATTTTTCGTATCTTTGCATCCGTATTTCGCCCACGCCTATGGGGTCCCCGTCGTAAACCAATAAAATGTTTGCGGTGGGGAGAGCATGGAGAAAGCAATTGACTTTTGCTTTCGAACGGGAGGGACAGCGGGGAGCGTCGTCACGACCCAGATAGCAACAGCGTCGCTTTTATTGCGCCAAGCGCAATCCGTTGCGACCGCGTTGCCGAACGCGACGGGTGGGATACGGACATATAAAAGGCGTCTTAAGCGCTTTGTTTTGGCTAACTCGAATCTGGTAAATTCTTCACCCAAAACATAGCAGCACAAGATGCTCATGGGTGTGCATATTTAATGTACGCGCGTAGTTGCGTATATATGTACATACGGCGTGGGCTACGGTGTTGTTGTTTGGGTGAAAAGGCAATACCAGAGCCTGAGTTAGCGGAACAGCAAGATTGCAGTCCCGCTTTTTGTTTGTGTATATTTGGAAAGTAGAAAGATGGTCAAAAATCACGGGATATATACTACGTATATATAGGGTGTAGTGGGATACGATATACCCTCGAGATGATCTCGAGACAGTCTCGACTCGATTCTCTCTCGTTAGTGTCTCGCCAGTCTGATTTGGATAAGATAGATAAAGAAACAAACTAAAATATTAACTTAAAATCAAAAACATTATGGAAGTAACACGTATTTTTCATCCTGTAGGACAAGGAGGGTTTTACACGGAATCGTTTGACAACCAGCACATGGCGGTTTACGATTGCGGTGGAAGCGACAATGTTAAAGAAAGCATTGATTCCTTATTGGATAGAGAACCGTCTCTGCATATTGAAGCCATATTCATATCCCACCTGCACGATGATCACATTAATGGATTACAGTATCTGTTGGATAAGACTTCTGCTAAAAGGTTATTTTTGCCTTGTTTTTCTCAGGAAATTGTGTTTGAAACGCTATTTTACAATTCTCTTCAAAACTTGAACGACAGTAGAATCAATAGTTTTGTTGTATCACTTATCGAATCTGTTCAGTCAGGAAGGAATATTATAGGAGATACGCGTATCACTACAATTTCAGATGAAAGCAGCGAAAGAGAATTACCATCCTATTCTTTGAATGGAAATATTCCCCCTATTATTCCATCTGGAACCCATCTAACCGAAGATAAGTTTTGGGTTTATATACCATACAATCCAAAATCTCAAAAAATAAAATTCAGCAAAGTTGATATAAAGTACAGAAGTACTATAGAACAGATATATAACGAGACATCAGCAGAAAAACAAGCCGAGGGTCTTGCTGAATTCGTAAAAAATAACTCTGTTAAAAAATGCAAAGAAATATACAAAGCATTATTTGGCGGGATTCACAATTCTCAATCTATGCCTGTATTTTCCGGTATACTCCCTCCAAATAATATGCAATTGGGACATCCCTTAACTCCTTTCTGTCATTTTGATATAGACATAGATTGTCATCATCACGATTTTCTTGGTCATTGCTTTATAGACTGGCATCACTACACACCTCACGCTTACTTCTCATCGGAAAAGATAATCTGCAATTTCCTATATACAGGAGATTACAATGCTCAAAAAGAGGAAAACACAAAAGCCATTATCAAATTTTTTAAAGAGCATCAAGCATGGGATACAATTTGTGGTATTCAAATACCCCATCATGGTTCAAAGCACAATTATCACCCAGCATTATACGAGGGGTGTTATTATGCCGTTGCATCAGCAGGTATTACGAACAAATACCGTCATCCTCATGTAGAAACATTGAAGAAGATTTATCAACAAAAATGTTTTCCATTTGTCGTGACAGAAGATTCACCGATAAGATTTATACAACATATTCATTATTAAAGTATTAACTATTATGAAAAAGAAAATGTTTTCCCTATTGCTCGCTGTAGCAGCCAGCGTAGGAACAATGCTTGCCGAAAAAGTCCAAATCGGCGATTTGTATTACAACCTCGATGCCACCAACCAAACCGCTGAGGTTACGTATAAGTTGAAATCGAATATGAACAACTACCAGGGTCTCACCACAGCCAATATCCCTGCGTCAGTGACATACAATTCTGTGACTTACAGCGTCACAAGCATTGGAATTGAGGCTTTCCGTTATTGCAGCAGTTTGACCTCTGTGACGATTCCGAATAGCGTCACAAGCATTGGAAA
>CAMKDV010000015.1 GCA_946411385.1 uncultured Bacteroidales bacterium | reverse complement strand
AACTTTTTTAGGACGAGTGTCCACATTTTCAGGACATTTCAGGGCAGGAAAGCGGGAAGTGTCTCAAGAGTCTCAACTGTCTCATGTCATTTTTTAATGCTATTTGTGGCGCAACTGAATGTCTTTTCCTAAATTTATTGACATGTTCCTAAAAACATAGACATTCGTCCTAAAAGGTAGACACCGGTGGATGGTAACCTTTCCAGAGTCGTTCCTGTGGTCAGGATGGTTCATGTACCTGTGATGGTGTCTGATAGGTTTAAGATTGTTATTGCTTCTTCTGCGAGTGGCATGGTCAGTCCGTCGTAGCCATCTGTCGTGACGAGGTGGGATAATTGGTCAGTGTTGAACTGCTCACGTTGCTCGTCATCGATGATGACATATCTGCACGGATCGGGACATAAGGTTAGCCATGCGGCAATTTCGTCTCCTCTGTGACGGCTTATTGTTGGCGTGACATCCATGGGCATGCCGGGCAGGTTACGTTCTTTCCACATGCGTTGTATCTCTACTAAGGACATATCTGATTTCCACGAGGAAGAGATGACTATTTCGGCTTTCGTTTCGTCTAACACATGCTTAAACGCAGCTATGCAATCCGAATCAAAGAGCACGCCAAACTCGTCTTTCTCAGGTAGATTTTGCCGATTGAGCAACAAACAATACTTGGTGGTGGTCATCACATCATCAAAATCAAGAAAGATGATCTTACGAACGGGACGCTTGTGGAAGATATTACAGATGTAAGAGAATAATGACATACTTTTGATTTCGGCTATTTATTGAATTAAATGTTTCCATTTGGAATTAAGAAGCGGCTTGAGGCTTTCCAGCGGGATTTCGAATTCTTGTTCGCCATCCGCCCAACTTCCTAAAGTGTAGTGGGTGTAGTGCAAGACAAGGGATGTGGAGGTAATCGTGAATGATGCTTTTGCCCCTTACGAAGCATGTTTTTCTGTAATCTTCTGCAAAGATTTATGTCCGTCTGGAACATCGTTCTACGGTCTCAAGCAACCTATAGGTACAACATAAACTCCGTCCTCCCGTCGGTAGGCGTATTGCCCACCGGTCAGAACCATCAGGAAGGACGGTTTGAGCATTCTTTGTTCATCAACATCAGCAGCCAATGTCAACAGATTCTTTGCTGCATCTTCCTCCTCATGCATACCCATTTTTACTTCTACAGCTGCCCAACGTCCGTCCCGGAGTGCCACAACAAGGTCACATTCAAGGTCTTTCTTGTCATGGTAATGGAATACATCGCCGTCATTGGCTTGGGCATATACCCGCAGATCACGGGCACAAAGATCTTCAAACATGAATCCAAATGTATTAAAGTCTTTTTGCAGTCGTAAGGGACTTATGCGCATCAAGGCAGCCGCTATACTAGGATCTACAAAATGTCGTTTGGCTGATGTGCGGATGGTTGTTTTTGAACGTAATGCCGGTGACCATGCCGGCACATCGTCAATAATGAAGATGCGTCTCAAAGCAGACAGATAGGTGGTAAATGTGTTTACGGCAATTGATTGATCGGTAGCACGTACGTCAGCCATGATGGTTTCGTTGGATGCCATAGTAGATATGTTACGAGCGTAAGACTCCAATAGTTTACGCACACGTAACGGGTTCTTATCTACTCCGTCAACACGATGCACATCATAGTTGATAACCTCCTCAACATAGTTCCTTGCTGTCTGAAGAGCTGCACGTTCTTTTAGTTTGATGCTTGCCGGCCATCCGCCACGGCAAATAGCGTAAGCCAGTTGCTCTATAGATAGAGTTGACTGAGCAGCAATCTGCGGTTGGGCGTCAAACAGTTCTTGCAGACTGATCGCACCATTTGACTCGTCAGACTCCCACAACGACATCGTACGCATTCTCAGTGGTGCTATTCGCCCCACACCGCTATGAAGGCGTTGCTCTTCCTCAGGTACATTGCTGTTTTCTTTAGGCACAGCCGAACCGGTCAGAATGAACTGCCCCACTTCTCCTCGCATATCTACGGCAAATCGCACGGCATCCCATAGCACAGGAGCCTCCTCCCACTCGTCAATCAATCGGGGCGTAGCGCCTTCCAATAGCAATGAAGGCGTGGAGGCTGCTATTTGTTTATATCGTTTTGACTGATCGCGATCTTGCATAAACAATGCACTTTGGGCAGCATGACGGGCTGTATAAGTCTTTCCGCACCACTTGGCACCTTCTATCAGAACAGCTCCCGAAGCCTCCAATTGCTCTTGCAACTCTGCATCACATACGCGAGAATGATAATTTTTTACATCCATTTTTTGTCGTTATAGTTATTTGAAAATTGTTGTTTTCTATTGACGATGCAAAGATACAAAAAATAAATGACTTATGCAAGTAAATTGATGGAATTATCCATGTTTTATTGATAGATTTGTCATTTTTGCATTGATAAGATTGCTAAATTCTGTTATGCAGGCTAAGTGATCACTCTTGATATTGACTCGTATACGAGCCGGAAATGGAACGATAACGGAGTGGAAATGAGCAGAGAATGATGGGTCGTGAATGGTCCTATCCAATTGGGTATTGCCTCTGGTAATAATCAACAAATATCTAACCGATATATAACGAATAACTAACGTTTTGTGAGTCTGTATTATATACGTAGTATATAATACTATGGGTGTGTTATTTGTCCAAAATTACCCAAAAATATCTCAAAATGGCACTGATGTGGTAAAATTGCAAGTAGACACATAAAAAATTGCACTGGCGAAAGTGGCAAAAGTGGCGATATTGCCAATATTGCCAATATTGCCAATATTGCCATGCAAAAATTTGCATGAGATTCTTGAGACAGTTGAGACAGTTGGGTGTCAAGTTTTTCAGGATGTCTTTTCCTAAATTTAGTAGACAGTTTTTAAGTTATTTTCCTAAGATAATAGACACTTGTCCTAAGAACATAGACATCTTCCTATATTTATAGACAATCGTTCTAAAATCATAGACATCAAGACTTTTTTACTTTGAGATTATTATATCTGCCCATTCGGGAAAGACTCCTAATTATCTCTTCTTATACTTTGGCAACATTTATTCTCTACAAAATAATTCAATGTTATTTATATAAGAGATTAATTCGCGCTTAAAGCTATTTCGTCCATCTAGCAGGACTTGATATTTATTCCATTCTCCACGAGCATATACTTTTTTCTTTTCCATTTCGTTGTAAAACTCATCTGTAAACAAGAATACTCTTAATAGGTCTTCCAGCTCTGTATCGGAATACTTTTTATGAACATTATTATTTGATGTCTTTTTTAGATATGATTTAGACTTCCTTAATTTCTCTACATACAAATCTATTTCGTTTTGAATACCATTCAAAATTTTCTGCTTTTCTTGTTCTATAGGCTCTATCTTTTCTATATCTTTATTTACATTTATAACGCCGTTTTCTAAACGTGGCTTTATTTTTTTGTTTAGACATAGGATAGTATCAATGGCTTTAGCCTCATCTATATGAAGTAGTTCGGCTTGTTTTAAATTATCGATAAATTGCAATGCGCCTGATAATTTCTCACCAAGAAAAGATAACTCTAATTCGTCATCATTGACCATAATGTTTCTTTGCGATATTCCTGAAATGAGGAAAATCCTTATGTATGTAAAATCAACATCTTCATTTTTTAGTGCAGAAATTTTATTGATATATTTAGATGTGTTGTCGTACATATCTTTCAGTCCTTCAATCATACTATTAATTTCCCCGACCAACCATCTATTAATAAACTCGTCTATATTGTTAGTTGCCAATTCGCTGAGTTCAATGATAAATTCAAACATTTTTTTCCAATTATCCCTTTGGGGGCAATAATTTCGTGTGCAATTTATTATTGAATAAATTCTTGCATAGTAGTAGGTGATATAATCTGAATAAGGAGTTATTAATAGGTCTTTGTACCTAAATGAAAAATTCATATACGCAGCGTTTCCATAACAAAAATTTGTCTTCACTATTATATCAATATCACTTGTTACTTTGAATGTTTTAGAATCCCATCCTATCTTTTCTGTTGAGTATAATCTTATCTCATTATTTCCTAAGATTTTATCAATAAAAATTTTATCAATTGTATTATAATATGCCTCTGCATATATGTATCTGATTACATCTGTAGCGTATTTATTTTTGATAATTCTTTCCGATTTTCTTCTACGTTCTTCATAATCACGTATTCTATAATCCATTGTATTATGTAACAACGTTTTATACTCTGAAGTTGACAACATTTTTGGCATTTTTGCAGGAGACACATAGGATTCTTTATACATCTTGGTTGATGCGTACTGATACTCTTTGGTAGAATCCTTATAACAACGAGCACGAGAAACTATCTCCATCACATCCATAAGAGTCATGGTATCATCAGTTATACTATCTTCTAAACGTTGTACCAACGACCAATCATAATCAATAGGCCATTCCGAATAATTTAATGAAGACCCATTCTGCGTAACAATTGCTACAAAATCTTGATTTACGACTTTATTCATAAATGTTATACCGGTATTTCACTCAAATAGTTTAACAATTTTATAAGCTTTTCATCATCCTGTATGTTGGAATATGGTGCGATATACGAGATTATTCCCTTGCTGGTAATAAAGATGTTTAGCCATGCATATTGGCCTGATGTTTGCAGGCAATAGACAATCCGATATTGCGCTATGTCTTCAGTGATTCCCACGATTTTGACATCGGCTTTGGCACAAGCCGGCACCATTAAATCGTACAAAAATTGCGCCGCGCTGGTAGTCGGTTCATACAATAGAGGTGGATATTCGTTCGTCTGCGCTTGGGTGCTATTCAGCAACTCCTGGAGATGCTCATCAGCACATGTCACCGGACGGAAGACACCTTTGCCATTGTACATCATATCTATAGTCGCAATGCTACCATTCGGTAACATTATGCTATAGCGTTCGCGGTATGGATAGGATTTGACATCGGTAATCGCATAACCGCTTCCCGCTAATTGGTGCTCTATTTGTTGATATTTGGCTATTACATACTCCGGTGCATCACTTCTGTGATAAGGCGTGGATGTCGTAGTGGGCAAAGTTGAAACAGGAGCCGGATATTCAACACAACAGCGAGACACTTTCGTTACATCGTTTACTCGGAGTTTGGAGATAGGTGATATAGCCGGTACGTTGACGCAGTATAATCTTCTCCGTGCACGTGTTAATGCCGTGTACAGCCATCGTAAGCCAAACGAATTGACAAATATTCCGTCCGCATTAACAAGTACAGTATCCCACTCCCCGCCTTGCGATTTGTGGCAGGTGATAGCATAGCCATACTTGACTCGCAGGGCTGACACATATTCATCTTTTTGATATGCTTCGATAAAGGCTGTATGATTTTTCTTGTCATCCAATTCAGGATGGCGCATGCAGAAGTTGATGAACAATGCTTTTAGGCAAATTATACTCAGGTTCTTCTGCTCGTCATTCAGTAGAGGATTGACGATTATCTTACCTTGCCATGTCGTGCCGTCTGCCAGCAGTAGTGTAGTCTGCTGATATTCGATTTCAACAATCTTACGCTCGCTTCCATCCCATACCGGAGAGGATTGCTTCTCGATTTTGCCGGTCACAATGATTTGAGCAAATTCACCATTCATGATATCCACCGGCCAATGGCCATTCTCGGTGTTGCGGTCATAGTGATTGCTTACGACCATGATGATATCCCCCACGCGTGGGTATTGGATATCTCCGTCGTACATACGATGACGTATATCCCTGTTGTACAAATTGGCGTGGGCGTTACTATAGGATATGATAACCGAATTTCCCAAACGAGGCTTTGGAAAATGCCGCAGATAGGTTTCAACCAGTTGGTCTTGTGGCAACTCTTGCACATCGGCACCATATGTGAGCTGTAGCTGATTGTATGTGCTTGTAGTATAAGCGTCACGGATGTGCATGGTGTTCGCCAAGATACCATTGTCCTTATCCTGACGCATGACCTGCGTGAGGGTATGACTCTCCACGTTATATCCGCGCTCACGCAGGGCTTCCTCATCAAAAGCTTCAGTTTGTGCCTCGCCCACAGGAGGCAACTGAGCGGGATCGCCCAATAGTATCAGTTTGCCACCTTTATGTCTGAAGGTGAATGACAACAAATCGTTGAGCAAACATTCCGTGCCGAACTCCCACAACTCATTCGTAGATACATGATTGGTGATCATCGAAGACTCATCCACGATACACACCTGTGGAGAATCTGTCTCCGAAATAGGGAAATATATCTTATAAGAACTCTTCGCTATATCCTCCTTCGACACCAATACCTTGATGTCATGGAAATTATAAATACCACGATGAATGGTAGTGGCATTACAGCCGGTCTTTTTACGCAGTATACTTGCTGCACGGCCGGTGGGAGCCATCAAGCAGAATGCTTGCTGATTGTGTCTAAGATAATCGGCAAGTCGCTCAAGCATCGTAGTTTTTCCTGTTCCGGCGTAACCCTTGATGATGAACACTTGGCCATCTGCTGAAGCCACAAACTGCTTTAACGCCTCAAACGTTTCATATTGTTCCTTATTGAATTCCATCTGTAGTCGGGGATATAGTCATAGCCTTCCAACCATAACTTTGTTTCTTCTTATCAAATGCCATGACCGCAGTGCCTTCAACAGAGGCTCTGTCTGCAAAGCCATTGGCTAACGATGCATGTACAAACACGCTCCCGACAAAGCCAAATCCGCCAGCACTTTTGCGGAGTGAACCGGAGTAGAACTTATAGAAATGCGGATTCGTCCTGTCTGCTACCTTCTTCCAACGCCGCACTTTGGTGATTCCGCTCTCCGGTATCTCCTGTGCAGCAATCTGCAGTACATCATTCTCTTTGATTGTCCGCAATTGCTTGGAGTGATCTATAAAGAAACCGTGGCATTTGTCCTCGGTCAAAAAACTGATGGCGCATTTTTGAGCATTCACAAAAGTAACCAACACGTTGTATTGATTCATCTTGCCAAACAAATACTCGTCCGCACCTAATGCCTGTCCCTCGGCATACCGAGCATCCCATTGCGCCGGCGTAGTACTCCACCATGCCTCCTTCGTAATCGTCTGAATATCATACGACGGCCTCCGATTCTCTTTGGTACGTGTGTTGATCACTTTATCGATGAGGTACTTCCCCATCTCGCGCTTTCCGTTTCTGATTAGATGAAAACCTACTTGCTCGCGCATCTTCACAAGCATCTCATCTTTGCCGTCACACAATGCAGCCTTGCAGTAGAACATCATCTTTTGTGAGTCGTCACTGACCTCATCTCCCAATAACTGCCATACCCAAAAGTCGGATGTCTTTTTGCGCGCAAACGGTTTCAGGGCCTCTAAGGCTCGCTCTGTTTGACCACTCCTGAACAATAGTTTAGCCTGATAATACGGCAAGTATTGATAGTCAGGATGCTTGGCAATAACAGCATCTAAAGAATCAACAAAAGCGAGAATCTTGTCATCGTCATCACATGCCATCATGCATCGGCACAAAGCATTATAAGTAGTCTCAGCCAAGCTCATCAAGGCCTTTCCTTCGTACTCTTGCTTTTGATAGTCGGTTTCGCGTAGGTTATCAAGATTCCACCACTCAACAAAGTTCGGAAAGTTCTGCCAGTCTTTAATCTTGGCAGCTGTGGATAACAAACTGCGATATGCTTCGTTGTCCTCATTAACAGACAGGCCATTCAACTCCAGTACAAGCATATCCAAACCATGCTTATCAACCATCGGATTCTCCACATAATAGGCAAATAATCGTCTCACAGCCCATACTACGTTGTTAAAAAGTATGCCTTCACGTTCAATAGGCAAGCACAATGCCTTGAATTTTTGTATACATTCGCAAAACTCTGTTAGCGTCTCACTGCTTGCTTTCTGCTTCATTGCGTCAACGTATACCCATGCAACACATAAGGCTACCGAATAGTCACGAGGATTGGCGGACTGCAAAACCTCTGCCTCCGACAAAGCTTCTGTCAACTGTCCGCTTTTTCTCAGGGTTGTTATGTCGGCTATTGTCTTCATTTTTGGGAAAAGATGGTATAGTAGAATTTGGTTGTGATTGCTAAATCTATTCAAGATGGGCTTGAAGTGTTGTAACAAAGAGTCTTAATGCTTTTGCAACATCATCCCAAGGAGTTGAGCGCAACCATAAATAGTATTTCACATCCCAATTAGCAGAAAAATCATATAGCTGCGTCTTCCCTGTTGCAGATGTGCGAAGGACTTTATGCAATTCAAAATCATCAATAGCATCATTCATGATTGCTGACAACTGTGCTCCTCTGTGGCTACATGCATTTCGGGTTCTTCGGATGTAATCAACGATATCGGCTTGATTATAATAAATGTATTGCGGATTAGATATCAATACGTCCTTGATATTAATGAAGTTAAGTATCGGCTTCACCTTGTTTTGATATGGAATATCTTCAATACTCTTTATTGTATCATAAAAAGTAACAGGATACTTTTCCTTCCAATTTTCCCTGATATTCTTTTTGGCCAATTCTATATTTGGCTGAGCATCTTCGGGTTCATCAGGCGTGCTCCATATCTCCATAAAATAGTTCGTCATAGCTTCTAATTGAAAGTGAGCATACTTGCAGTACTCATAGAAATCCGATTTATGTGAACGCGTTCCGTAACGATAGCGCATCATTTCGCGAAAATCAGAATTCAACTGATTGCGCAAAGAAGGAATGTCTACAAAGGTATAATTCAATGTCCCAGCTGTTATTTCTGCAGGATTAATGTCATCTAATTTGTAATCTAACCCGAGGTATTCCTCTATTTTATCAATACGCGAATCGGATACCATCGTGACATCAGAAGCTTTAACCTCTTGCTGCAAGTAAGCAAAAAGATCCGGCTCCTGCTCTTTGAGCTGCATCACAAGTTCATGAAGGCGTTTTTTGTATTTATCTTTATCCATACTCAATTTGTTTTGTGCACCAAACAAATGGTAGTAGAACTATTTTGTTATTCTATATTGAAGAGTCTTTGCATTGCGTCATCATTTTTCAAATCTGATATCAAGCCGTCAAGCATAATCTCCAATTCCTCTTTTGCCACAAGATTAGGAGCGTTTTTCGGCACTGGTTGGATGCTATCGTTAGTGATAATATGTGTAACTGCAGCAGAAGATGTAATGGATTCCTTTTCCTTTACCTTTATTGCTTTGGTGCGCTTTTTGGATTGTTTGAGTGTCTCGGCACTATTCATAAGCACTTCATATCGTGCTTTGAGTTGATTAAATGCTCTGGTATCGCCCACAACCATATGCATATAGTCCAATTTGCCGGCAAGGACATTCTCTATATGGGCATATTGGCTATTCTTGAAATTTTCATGGTGCTTGAGATATTGCTCAATAAAGTATTGCTGCGCGCGCTCCAATCCGAACGCCTCCCAATAATGCAACCATAGACGAATCTGCTTTACGTAGTGCTTGGGAACATTCACTTTTCGGTTAACAATCAGGCCTGTAACCTCTTGCCTCTGTCTGGGTGTTTGCAATCGCGTCTTTTCCCTATTGATAGTCAAGTGTTGCTCATCCTCGATAATGCGGTGCATCTCTTTGATGAACTCCGAATCACACTTAAAGATATTGTAGTGACATGAGAATGTGATATCATCCGCATAGCGGGTATAGTGCGCATGATAGCGATGTGCCAAACCAGCCAGATGCCTGTCAAGTGACCGGCAAACAATATTGGTGAGAATAGGGGATGTCGGCGCACCTTGTGGCAAACAATTGCGCGACTCTTTGATCTCTTTTCCATCGGCATCAATGGCAGTTACCTCCTTCGAATTGCAGCAGAGTGACGTAATGATATACCCCAGTTGCTCGCGTTCACTGGAAAGATTGAACGGAGGATAGGACAGCACTTTTTTTACGCGTGGGAAAGTAATAGTATCGAAGAAATCTTTCAGATCAATATTCAGCACATAAGGCATATTAACATGTTGCCTTGCGCCATCGGCAATGTTACGTTCAGGAATAAATCCACAGGCGTGAGTGTTCGGCTCGTAGTATGTTTGGAAGATCTCATTCAAACATTGCTGAATGAGTTTGAGCCCTTTTGCCGGAGCTTGAATAGTGCGATCCTTGCCGGACTTCTTCTTTATCGTGAACTGTGTATAACGTTTGCCACCGGACAACTTGACATTTTTGTAATACGTCAAGGTCTTGAGTTCAATCTTGGGTACTGGCTTGTTAAGACGATTGAAGATTTTAGCATACATTTGCTCATGAATAGTATTCAGCAATCGGAGCAGGTCTTCCTGATTCTGTATCTTCGGGAATTCCTCTCTGATTAGTTTCTGAATATTTGCCTTTTTGCTATTCATGTTTCCTTATTATCGTTCAAAGAAAGGCTATGCCGTTTGGATTCTTTGTTGTATGAAACGAGGTTTTGTATATATCAAAATATAGCAGATATATTCATCAATATACAGCAAAACTAATAAACGTACAATCTCCACCTAACAATAGAGTAGAGACATGTAGCGTGTGCATTGCTGCACACTTGAACCGATATTCAGCCTAAACTGCTGCAATAATTGCTTACTGCCAGTTCACGAATTCAATTTGTTGCGGCATAGCCTTTCAAAGAACGCTTGTTTTTTCAAATCCGATGCAAAGGTACTACCTATTTGTGCAAAGATACTGCACAGCAAAGGAAAAAATGCAATTTTATTCGTTTTCTGTGTCTTTATTGAGGAGTTGTCGCAGGTCGTCCATGTCTGGCAGAGCCTTGCGGAGTTGCTCGGGCATATCCTCGGCTGTAGTATAGGTTGCTACTCCCATCGGGCGCTTGAAATCCTGAATAACGAATTCTACAAAATCCTTATTCGCCGATTTGCAGAGCACGATACCAATAGAGGGGTTCTCGTGCGGCTTGCGCACCTTGGTATCCAGAATCTTCAAATAGGTAGTCAGCGTGCCTAAATAACTCGGTTTGAACTCGCCTATCTTTAACTCAACAACCACCAACGCATTCAGTTCACGGTTGAAAAAAATTAGATCCGGGAAACAATCCTCCGTATAGATCTCCAGATGGTACTGATTGCCGACGAAGGAGAAGTCGTGCCCGAACGTCATGATGAACTTCTTGATGTTGTGCACAATCTGCTGTTCCACTACCTTCTCATCAATGTCCTGCTTGTCACGTTCGCCAATCTCTTCGGTATTGATGAAATCCAGCTGATACGAGTCCTTGAACATCATGACCGCTTTGCGCGCAAGTGCCGAACCGGAAAGCGTCTTCCGGAAATTATTCGGCAGCAATGCCCGATTCTCATACGCCTGCTGCTTGATGAGTTTTTCGAGTGCTTCAACCGAAAGTTTTTCCTCAGCCGTGCGATGGATATAGTAATAGCGTGCTTCGAGGTCTTTTACTTTGTGAAAAATTTCGACGTGATGTGTAAAGGGTACTGAAAAGAAATCCTCAATAGGGAATTCCGCAACGTTTGGGATGACGATACTATGATATATATCTATCTGATTTTGGGCGACTTGCAATTCGTCCGTTGCAACGGACGATTCTTGAGCGACAGATACGTCCGTTGTGACGGACGATTCTTGAGAAGATTCGGCAATCGCAATTGTCGAATGTTTGTCAGATTTTCCAATTGCAATTGGAGAATCTACATCCAGGATGCTCCAAGCCTCGTAAAATAAGCGCATCTTTTTTAAACTAGTCTCTGAATAGCCTCGCAATCCCGGCAACTCTTTATACAATCTGTCGCTGATAGCTTTGATGGCACCAGCGCCATATTCCAAGTTACGCGTGTTCTTGGAGAGATACTTGCCTATTGCGAAATAGACCGCCAATTGGATGCGGTTGACATCTTTGTTCGCTTCGTACTGCCCTTGCAGAATAGCGGTTTTGATAGCTTCTACTGCTTGGGACAATGGGATGAGTTGGTTATCTGCCATAACAATATTGTTTACTTGTAGAATTTATTGAGGGTCTTCACATGTTCACGCATCATCTCGCGGACGGATTGCGGTTCGAGAACTTCGAGCTGGGAGCCAAACGAAAGGAGGAGCGCTATGAGCTCGTTGTTGGGGATGACATCAATCGTAACGCGGAACTCCTTGTCGTAGTTATGCTGCGAGGGATGAAGCGGTTTGTTCTTGATATAAGGATAGCGATCAGGGGCGACGCGCATAACAACATGTTCAACTTTTGCCTTTGGGATAGTAACGCCAACCACATCCTCAAAATACTCGTCAAAATCAAGGTCTGCGGGTTTTGGGCGATATTCTCCTAACATGGGCGATACGGCTTCTATGCGGTCAAGGGCAAAGTTCGTGATAGCACCAAACTCCGTGTTCCAGCCAAATAGAAACCAACGGTTATTATACTGCTTGAGATAGTACGGATGAACCTCGCATGTGATAGGTTTGTTCTTCTTGAAGGATTTGTAGCGGATATTAAGCACCTGCTTGTTGACGATAGCCTCAAAGAGCGGAGTGATGTTCTCCAGACCTTTGAGGTCAAGGTTCTGCTCAAAACCGATAACGGAATCTTCTGTGCTCTTGAGGTGGAACTTATCCTCCAGTTTGCTCAGCAGCTCTTCCATCCATTCGAAATGCGGCATACCTTTGAAGCGGTTGAGCATGAGAATGGTCTCTTTGAGTTGGTCCATCTCCTCGGGGGAGATAGGCGTCTTATCAATGGAGAAATCCGGGTCGGCATAGCGATAGTAGATCCGCTTGCCGTCATGATGGCGCTCAATATCGGCACGATAACCGGCATTGCTCTCCATGTGGTTGAGGTCAAGGTAAATCTGACGGCGGCTGACCGTCATCCTCTCCGAGAAAGCCTCATACAAGGCTTCGTTGCAAGCCTTGATTAGATCCTCCAGATAATACCTGACGTTCTTCGACCGTAAGCAACGGTCAAGTGCCCGATAGCGCACTATTGCTCCTTTGTTCTGTGCCATACTACAAATATTAATGGTGGCACAAGCGTACCTCCAGCATTCCACAAACTTTGCACACGCAAAGTTACGAAAAAATTTTGACTTTTGCAAGAGGAGAAAGAAAATTTTTTCAAAAAGAGCGAAGAAAGTGATATTTTAAGCAGAAATGCCCCAAAACGTAAGCAGCCGGCACAAAAAACGGACACTTAAGTGCCCGTTGTCGATATTGTTCCGCATCTTTTTACAAATACTGCGTGTTGTACAACCTATCTGCACAAGTGGGGGGAAACTGTTTTTTTTATCTGTATTTCGGATTGGTAATGTAGTATGTTTGTCCATTAGCTGTGCGTGGTTTTGTGCGTAAAAGAATACCTTCCGTTATCAAATCAGGAATGATAAAGTTGCGGAGATAGGCCGGTGCTTTATGCAAGAGTGCTGCTAACTCCTCAGTTGAATGCTCCACGATACATGCCTCTACGATGCAAGCACGTATTTGCTCTGGTTTCATGCGCTGTTTGACCTTAGGCGCAACTATTGAATCAATCAAACGCTTGTTCGCCTCCAAATAATCAATAGCACCAGCTTGCTTGACGCTTGCAATATTAGAAGTCTCGCATGCAATATTAGGCACGTCGCTTGCAATATTAGGGAGCCCGCTTGCAATATTAGCCTCTTCACTTGCCATATATGACCCTCCACTTGCCATATTAGCAGCCTTACTTGCCATATTACCTTCATTCTCCTCTCGCCAAATGGTAGTTACGAACACACCACCCAGATCAATCGTTGGGGCAAGCAGGTGCGCCTCCACATATTCATGCAACGCATGATACTCCTTTAGAGGCTCAGCATCCATGAGACGAAAATCAATGAAGATAATATTAGCGTCCTTTTCTGTCTGGCGAATCCATTCCATAAAAGCAGTAAGCAGTTTGGACTTTCCGCTACGACGTACACCTGTGATAATTTTTATATCCGGTGTACCTTTTGCCTCTTGTAATTGGGCTAACAATGATGTGCGTTCAATGAGTCTCATTTCCAAAACTTTATTTTTTTTGTATTTTTAGAAATTCGATACAAATACTACTTTTTTAGGAAATATGCAAGAGAAAATGCAAAAAAAGTATGAAATACACACAAGAAAGTACGAAATTTAACGGAAAGCGCAATTTAGGGGTTACGGGTTATCGGTTATGGGGGATGGGTTACCGGTTACGGGTTATGGGTTATGGGTTAGGGGTTACAAGTCTCACTGGGACATTGCCGAATACTAAACGAAGAACTCGCTAATGGTAGGATGAAATATCACACTGCCGCAAAATACGGCAGAAAGGAGACATACAAAAGCTCCCGACTATGCGGTCGGGAGTTTATGGGTTGGATTACTATATGACTTGAATTATTGAAAAAGTAACCTTTAGTCTTCATCTTTTGATGTTTCTCCAGAGAGTTGCTATTTCAAATTTAGCTGCAATTGCAACCATTCTTAAAGTAAAATCCGCGGAAAAGGTACTACTTTTTATTCAATTATGCAAGCTTATTACACAAAATCTAACATTCTTGCTTAAAAGTAACCTTTGGATGAGGTTTTTATTGATTTACCAGCCATTCCCAGCAAGGCACAACGTCTATTTCGCCACGTGCATCGGTAATAGTGTTCTTGGTGTCGTAGGTGATAATGGTACGTCGTTTGCAAGGTAGCGCATTAACTATCTTGGTCAATGCGGTCACTTCGCGTTGGCGAGTAGTCTCTTCGGATAGGTTATACGCTACTTGTATGGCCCATTCATCTTCCGGGATATAGAAGTCGACTTCCTCTCCTGCGTTATAGAAATAGACCGTATCATTCTCAGGGTCGTGACCGTAACGACGGAAAAGTTCCAGCGCAACCATATTCTCCAAAAGCGCAGATTCGCCGTCAAGCAAGAAGAGGTTTAAGAAACCGTTATCAATGAAGTAGTACTTACAAATACTCTCTTTCTCGGATAGTGCACCGGTGATATTACGCAGGCGCAGCAAAAACCAGGCATCTTCGGTATGAGAAATATAACTCTGTACGGTCGGCACGGAGATTTTACCGTTGATGGTAGAAAGGATATTACTCATTCGGTTGTATGACACCGGTTGTTTCACCGATTCTGCCATCTTCTTGATTAACAAACGCAATGCTGCTACGTTGCTGATTTTATTGCGCGAAACGATGTCGTTCAGATAGATTTTCTGATAAGTACTACTAAGATAATCGCGTTTGATCTTCATTCCCACCGATTCCGGCATGCCTCCCCATAAGAAATATTCCCTGTAATGCTGGAAGAATAGTGCCCGGCCGGAAGTGGTTAACAGCGCTTTCTTGTCATACGATATCTGCATCGTGTTCAGGTATTCCGTGAAACTATACGGATAGATGTCCTTCGGGATAAAACGACCGCCAAGAGTACTTAATACCTCTTTGCTCAACATCTTGGCATTACTGCCGGTAAGACATATATGCGCTTTGCTGTCTGCCATACGACGCGCGAATTTCTCCCAGCCGATAATATTCTGCATCTCATCAAGGAAGATACGCGGTTCGCGACCGTAAATCTCCTGATGGCACTCCAACAAGAGGTTAAAATCCGACGCAGTGAAGTTGTCTATACGTTCGTCCTCGAAGTTCAGATATAGGATGTCCGCCATCGAACAGCCGTTTTGTAACAGTTGCTTGATGATGGCATACATCATGTACGATTTACCTGCACGCCGTACACCGGTGAACACATAGTTTACCGATTCATCCAAGGCGTATGCACGGGGCAATACCTCTATTTTCTCCACCATTTGTGCGTTATCCAGAAGGACTTGTTTAAGAATCTGTTTATCCATATTTGTTAAATGGTGTTTTATTTTTTATTAATGTTTTATTAAGTTGTATTTTATAAAACCGCCACAAAGGTACAAAAAATATTTGAATTTTGCAAATGAAAATGCAAAAAATGTACGAAATATATGCAAGAAAGTACAAATTTTAAAGAAAATACACAAACGCTCCGCATGACAACATAGAAAAGCGGCTCAGAAGAGTCGCTTTTCTGTGTGGGCTACAGACGATACCGTAGCGGCAATAGCGCACAAGGCGCACAGGGTACGGATGGTTATTGTACCGTCAGGCGGAGTATGTCCAGTTGGGCTACATTCGGACCGACCATCACCTGAATCTCACCGGGTTCGAGCGTCCATTTCAGGCCATAAGGCTCGTAGTATCCCATCCTATCGGCTGTGAGGGGGAAGACCACTTCCTTACTCTCGCCGGCTGCCAGCTCGATGCGCTCAAAGCCACGCAGTTCGCGGTACGGACGCACACCTTTAGCCACAGGGTCGCCTATATAGAGCTGCACCACCTCTGCACCGGCACGGCTGCCGGTATTCGTCACGGTGACATGCGCCTCCACCATGCCATCCAACGGCATGACGCTATCGGTGAGGAAGAAACCGGAATACTCAAACGTGGTATAACTCAGTCCGTAGCCGAAAGGATAGAGCGGCTTGGCGTTGACATCCATATAGCAGGTGCTGAACTTACGGAAATCGCCGACATCGTTCACGCGCGATGTACGCATCTGACGATAGGAGAACGGATATTGCCCCACATGGCGCGGCAGTTGCACGCTCAGGCGACCCGAGGGGTTGACCTCGCCGAACAGAACATCCGCCAGGGCGTCGGCCGTCTCGCTGCCTGCAAACCAGTTCTCGAGGATAGCCGGCAGATGGTCGGCTTCCCAGTTAAGCACGGTGGGACGTCCGGCAAAATGTACGAGCACGATAGGCTTGCCGAGTTTTAGCAGTTCGACAAGCAGGTCATGCTGTGCATCGGGCATCTCGAGGTTGACGCGCGAGGAGCATTCGCCGCTCATCTCACTGGCCTCACCCATCGCCACGATGATCACATCCGCCTGACGGGCTATAGCCAGCGCTTCGCTGCGCATGGCTTCGGCGCTGCGCGGGTCGCGCATCTCGCGGCCGAACATCGTACCGATAGCCTCCAGCTCCGGGTCGTACAATACGTTCGAGCCTTTGGCGTACAGCAGCCGTGCGCCCGTGCCGCGCAGTGCATCCTCCAGACCTTCTTTCACCGTCTTGTAGCGGTCGGGCACAGCAGCCACAGCCCATGTGCCTGACATGTTCGGGCGAGTGTTGGCCAGCGGACCGATGAGTGCTATCGTGCCGCGTTTGCGCAGCGGCAGGAGGTTGTTCTCGTTCTTGAGCAGCACCATACATTCGGCAGCCGTACGGCGCGCCTCGGCACGATGTTCGTCGCAGAGGATGACCGCCTCACGGCGAGTAGGGTCGCAGTACTTGTACGGGTCGTCAAACAAGCCGAGCTTGTACTTGGCCTCCAATATGCGGCGACATGCATCATCCACCGTCCGCATACTGCATCTTCCGTCACGCACCGCATCGGCCAAAGCCACCAAGCCGGCTGACACCATATCCATATCCAGACCGGCTTCCAGACACTGTATAGCGCTGTTCTCCAAATTATCCTGCACGCCATGATCCTGCAGTTGCTCCAAGCCGCAATAGTCCGACACCACAAAGCCGCGGAACCCCCACTGCTCGCGCAGCAGATCGTTGAGCAGCCAGCGGTTGCCTGTGCTGGGGATGCCGTGCACGGTGTTGAACGCTGCCATCACCGATCCTGCTCCCGCATCCACGGCTGCCTTGTAGGGCATCATATATTCGTTGAACATGTGGAAATCGTCGGGGTAGACGTTGTTGTACTCGCGTCCGGCTTCCACGGCACCGTACAAGGCAAAATGCTTCACGCAAGCCATCATCGTCTCGCTGTCGGCCAGCGACCGGCCCTGATAGCCTTTCACCATCGCTTCGGCTATGCAGCTGCCCAGATAGGGATCTTCGCCGTTGCCTTCGCTGATACGTCCCCACCGTCCGTCGTGGCATATATCCACCATGGGCGAGAAAGTCCAGCAGATGCCGTCAGCCGTCGCCTCGCGGGCTGCCACCTGCGCCGAGCGCTCGATAGCCGCCATATCCCACGAGCAAGATAGCGCCAACGGGATAGGAAAGACCGTCTCGTAGCCATGAATAACATCCATGCCGAACAGGATGGGTATACCCAGCCGGCTCTCTTCCACGGCTATGCGCTGCACCTCGCGGATGGCTTCTACGCCTTTGAGGTTGAACAGGCCGCCTACCCTGCCCTGACGTATATCTTCGGCTACATTGCTCTCACGAGCCGCGCCGGTGACGATATCGCCGGTGACAGGCAGGTTGAGCTGTCCGAGTTTCTCCTCCAGGGTCATCTGCGCCATCAGTTTGTCTACAAACACGCGCATTTGTGCATCTTCTGTCGCTTCGTTATGCTGCTTGCATCCTGCCAGCAGCAGCGGCACGAGGGCCACAATAATCCAAAGTCGCTTCATAGTATGATGTATGTTTTAGTACCCTATAATTCCGGGTTGTACGTTATATCCAGCACCTGCAGTCCTTGCTGTATCTCGGGGCAAGACATGAACAGCCGCCACAGCAGTCCTGTGCGGTAGTTCTCAATCATGGGTGCGATGGTGAGCTGGTCGATAGCCAGGTAGCGGCGCGGATACCATTTGGCTGTAGCGCTATAGCCGTCGTAGAAGCCATAATCGCCCCACAAGAGGTTTTTCTGCTTCTCATACCAATAGCGTGCCGCCGCCATGGCTTGCTTGGGTGCGTAGGGGAAACTGGACAAAGCAGCCGTGGGTGTGATCACACCCAAGTCGTTGTTAGGCGCATGCGCTGCGTAGCCGTTGACAGAATAGCCGGCGGTCAGACCCCAGCAGCTGTCGGAATAATTGACGTAGCCCTTGGGGTTCTCCACGCAATAGGCATAATCGCTCAGCACATGACTTGTCATGGCTGTCCAATAGTCGGCATAGCGGTCGCTTAAGCCTTTCGGGCACAAGCCGAACCAACTATAGTGCGCCCAGAACAGCGGACCGCCGGTAGCCTCCGCGCCGTTGTGCTTGAGCAGCAACGGATAGCCCTTGAACGTGGCTTCGGAACGAATACCACCATTGCGCGCCCAGCCCTTGTGATAGCAGGAAGCCGGACATGCATGCGTGGGCGACGAGGCTGCCAGGATATAGACAATCATGCACTCGTTGTATCCCTCCAGCGGGAAATTCATCTCCCAACCATAATCGGGCGACCAATGCCAGTAGAGTACGTTCTGACCATCACGCCGATACCAGTCAAACTCCATTTCGTGCCACAAGGTGTTGATGCCGTCAATCACGGCTTTTTCCTCCGGTACGTCGGCATTCATGTATTGCCTTGCGCATAGCAAACCTTCCATCATGAACGAGCTCTCCACCAAGTCGCCGCCGTTATCCTTCTGACTGAACGGCGCTACACGCCCCGACGGATAGAGCCAGTGCGGCCACACGCCGTGAAAACGGTTGGCGCGCGTTAGGAATGCCACTATACGCTGCAGACGCTCCACACCCGCCTGACGGGTGATGAACCCACGCTCCATGGCTACTATCAGTCCTGCCACGCCGAACCCCGAGCCGCCGATGGTGATGACAGTGGGATCGTCGTAACCGTAATCGCCATCCATGTGAATGCGCTCGTATGCCAGACCTGACTTAGGTTCGGCACCCGACCACATATAATCGAGATGCGCACGCTGCAACGTGTCCAGCAATGCTTCGTCCGACAACGGGGTGTTCTGCGGCTTTGACGGATTGACGGAAGGCGTCTGCGTGCATGCCGTCAGCAACAGGGCAACCACCACCCCGGCTATCCATATTCCTTTGTTCATATCCTTCTTTTTGCCTTTCACTTTATTCCGGGTCTTTTTCCAGTTCCGGCAGGTTCAACAGCTGCAATCCAGGTACTGGCCAATATGCCTTTTCCTCAGTCCACTCACCGTTGGCCTGATCGCGTACCAACGCGGGATTGTTCAGCACCTCGTCAGCCTTGCCGGTACGCACAAGGTCGGTGTAGCGCAAACCCCATTCGCTGCAAAGTTCCATGCGGCGTTCGTCCAGCACCTGATCCACCGTGGCACCGGTGATGGTAGGCATCGAAGCGCGTGAGCGCACCTCGTTCAGCGGATCGTCACCGTTCTTGCCATTACGTATCTTTGCCTCGGCATTCATCAGCAGCACTTCGGCATAGCGCAGCAGACGGACGTTGTTGTTACGTCCCCAGTCGGTATTACCTTCGGTCATCTGGTTGTAAGGCAGATAAGCCTTACCGTTGTAGATGCCCGAGCTGGTCACCAGGAAGCCTTCGCGGGTAGTAGAACCGCCTTCCAGACAACTGGTCTCCAGACGGATCGTCTCGCCTCGTGCCTTGCACCAGTTGACAAACAGGCTGTTGTACTGCATGAAATTCCATCCGGAGATCGAGACATCCTGGCCGTCTACCTTGCCGGTCAGGGTAGCACCCATCGACACGTACCATTGGTCGATACCGATATAATCACCCGTAGCCAAGCCGAAATCCGTGACCTGTACCTCCATCAGACTTTCGTCGCACAGTTTGCCGGGGATCTTGAACAAGTTGTAGTAGTCGGGGTAGAGGGAGAAATTACCATTGTCGATGATATCCTGCGTGAGACTCTCGACCTTGGCATAATCGCCCAGCAGCAGAGCGAAGCGTGCCGCCAGAGCTTCTGCGCTGAAAGCGGTGAAAGCTCCCGGATGGGGCATCTGGTTCGGGCGCACACGTTTCATATTCGGGATCACGGCTTCCAACTGCTGCAACGCATATTCGCATACATGCTCGCGCGTGGAGCGCACGAAGCGGGTCTGGTTGTTGTCGGTGAGCAACACACACGCGCCAAACGAGGTGGACATCATATAGTATGCCCACATGCTGATGGTCACCACCTCGCCGCGATAGCTCAGGTAGTCGGCATAATCGCTCGTACCTTCTTTCAGATAGCCGGCATATTTGTCCAGAGCCTCCAGCGTCGAGTTGCATGCACGGATGATTTCGTAGGCATTGATCCACGCGTTGTTCAGTCCCCAATAGGAGTTCGGGCACTGATATCCGCCCCTGTAGCCGAAGCGGAGGGCATCCTGCTGGTCGTTGTCACGACCGGTGGTCATATCGTCGTCACGACCCGTCCACAGCAAATTATCCACCCAGTGCATACCCGGCCAGCGCAACTTGGAATACGCACCGATAACGGGCTGATACATCTCCGAGGTATTCGAATAATCGATGGCGGAAGTAGCTATCTTGTTCTCCGTATCTATCTCCAGAAACGAGCAAGCTGTCAGCAGCACGGCTGCCAGAGAAGCTATCATCATATATCTTGCTTTCATACGATTCGTTGTTTTTAGTAGGTTACACATTGCTCATCTCTGTCAGAACTTGAGTTGCAGCGCAAACGACCATGTTGCAGTCAACGGATACACCTCGGTATCCCAACCTTCGGGATCACTCAGCTCAGGCGTCATGGCGTGAGCATTGAAAGACGTGAACGGCTTCTCTGCACTCAGGCTCATTCGTATACTCGGCATCTTGTAGCTGCCTGCACCTACGTTGGTGAAGGTATAGCCCAAAGTGATGTTCTGTATACGGAAATAGTCGGCACTTTCCACAAAGTAGCTGGCATTCTGGCTGTCGCCGATGTTCCAGCTCTTCATCAGTCCGGCAGCCGAAGGGTCGGTGTTGGATGTTCCTTCGCCGTGCCAGCGGCGCGTATACTGGTCGAGGTCGAAATTGTAGGTGTTGCTGGCATAGCGCAGTGCACGTTTTCTGTTCCACATCTCACCGCCTGCCTTGCCGCTGAATACAACGGTCAGATCCAAACCTTTGTAGCGGAAGCCGAGGTTGATGCCATAGATCCAGTCGGGGGTGTACGAACCGAGTATCTGCTTGTCGCTCTCGTCGATGATCTTGTCGCCGTTGACATCCTCATACTTGAAGTCGCCGGGCACCAAGCCGTTGGCTACGGCTATCGGGTCGGCAGCACATTCCTCGTCGGTCTGATAGATGCCTACTACCTTGAAGCCGTAGTAGCTGTTCATCTTCTCGCCTACTTTCTGCACCGTCTTGCCGCCTTTGATCATGTTCACGCCGTCGCGCAGACTCATCACGCGGTTGCGGAGCCAGCTCACGTTGCCGCCGATGAAATAGGTGAAGTCTTTGCCTATCTTCTGTTCCCAGTTGAGGTTGATATCCACGCCCATGTTGAGTATCTCGCCCCAGTTGCCTGCCACCGACTCCTCCTGCATAGGCAGCGTAGGAGCCACCACGGCGTTCTGCGTGAGGCGGTAGTACCAGTCGATATCACCCGTCAGGCGGTTGCCCAGGAAAGCGAAGTTGGTACCTACGTTCGTCTCGTTCACCACTTCCCAGCTCAGCCAGCTGAAGTTCGACGAGTTGATATATCCGCTCAGGGCGGTGTTGGTGCCAAACACGGCGCGCTCCACGCTGCTGCTGGTTGTGCCGAACGATGCGCCGATCTTGTCGTTACCCAGCATTCCCCAGCTGGCACGCAGCTTGAGGTAGTCCACACCCTCAACATCTTTCAGCCACGATTCGTTGCTCAGCACCCATGCTGCACCCACCGAGGGGAAGGTGCCCCATTTCTCGTTGTACTTGCTTGAGCCGTCACGGCGGATGGTGAACATCACCATGTAGCGGTCGTCATAGTTGTAGTTCAGTCGTCCGAAGTAGGAGAATCCGCGATAGCGCGAGCCGTCATCGCCCGTGACGCGTCCTTCGCTGTTGCCCAAACTGATATATTTGTAACTATCCTTGCCCGCCGGTACGTCTTGCGCAACTGCCCAAAGGTTGCGGTAGCTCTCCTCACGCAAACTCAAACCGAGCATGGCTTTGAAGGAATGCTTGCCCCATTGGTCGGAGTAAGTGAGGGTGTTATCCCATATCCAGTTGTTGAACGAGGTGGTGCTCTTCGTGAGGTTGCTGGTCTCGTTCTTCTGGTTGTTGCTGATGTAGTATTCGGGGATATACGTTGTAGCCTCCATGCCCGTATAATCGTAGTTGTACGATGTACGCAGGCTGAGTTTGTCGGGCAGGATGTTGAACTGGGCAAAAGCTGCAGCCATCATCTGGTTCGTACGGTTGCGGCTGTCGTAATACTTGGCGGTAGCCACGGGGTTGTAGAAGTTGCTGGTCAGCTGCAACGTTAGCGGCGAAGCAAATCCGTCGGTATACAGGTCAGCCGTTGTCGGGTCGTATACGGGGAAGATACCCGGCATGTTGTATGCCTGCTGCCAGGCGGCATTGTTAGGAAACTGCTGATTGCTCTGCACAAAGATGCCGTTGAAGCCTACCGTGAGCCATTTGAACGGCTTGTACTCCACATTGCCGCGGATGTTCATTCTGTTGTAGCTGTTAGGCGTATTCATGATACCGTTCTGGTAGAGGTAGCTCATACCTACGCCGTAGGTGGCTTTCTCGCCGCCGCCGTTGATGGTCAGGCTGTGGTTGGTGATCACGGCCGGACGCAGCAGCTCTTTGTACCAGTTGGTGTTCTGATTGAGGTGGAATATACCCGCCTCTTTGTCGTACGTTCCGCCGTACAGGTTCATCGCGTTGTTGAACATGCGCGTGTACGAGCGTTTGTTCACCTCCAGCAGCATCTCGGCATACTGGTCGGACGAGCACATGTCGATCAGGTTGCTCACCGTCTGTACGCCTACATAACCGTCGTATGTCACATCGGGTCGCTGGTTCTGCTTGCCGCGCTTGGTAGTGATGATCACCACGCCGTTGGCGGCACGCACGCCATAGATAGCCGCAGCCGAAGCGTCCTTCATGATAGACATATCTTCGATGTCACCGCTGTTGAGGAAGTTGATGTTGTCGTAGAACATACCGTCCACTACGAAGAGCGGCGTATTGTTGCTGAACGATCCTATACCTCGTATCTGCACCGTAGGTCCGGAGCCGGGTACGCCGGAGTTGGTGATGTTCACGCCGGCCACCTTGCCCTGCAAGGCTGACATCGGTGACGAGGTAGGTACAGCAGCCAGTTCTTCACCTTTCACCACATCGATGGGCGAGGTCAGGTCTTTGATTTTGGCTGCGCCGTAGCCTACTACTATCACATCCTCCAGGCGCTGCACATCTTCCAGCAGCACGACGCGCATGCCGTTGGCTGCTTTCACCTGTTGCGATACATAGCCCATGTACGATACTTCCAGCACGTCGCCGGAAGCAGCTTCGGTCAGAACAAACTGTCCGTCGTAATCGGTAATCGTGCCATTGGTTGTTCCCTGTACGCGTACGGCGGCGCCAATGAGCGGCTCGCCGTTATCGTCCACCACCGAACCTGTCAGCGGCTGCTGCGCCAGCACCAACAGCGGCAGCAACACGCCGAGAGCAATAAGAGGTATTTTTTTTATCTTCATGACATTAGTGCATCTTCACGATGCTAATCTTTATTGTGTGTTAAGAACAAAGCCCTATGCCGTAGCGTAGGGCTTTGTCTGTCAAACCTTTCGGTAATTAGAATTGCGTACCCAGCATGTTATACTGCGCGCCGTTCTTCTCGATTACGATGTGTCCGTTCACCAGACGCTTAACGGCTACCTGGTCAGCGGTTACGTTCTCCACGCCGCTCATCGAATCCCAGAAGTAAGCGTTGGCGATACCCAGAGCCGTACCTTCGTTGGTGAAGCCCTCGAGGATCAGATAACGCATGTCGGTGAAGTCGTAGCTGTCGTACGGAGCGTTGAGCAGGTCAACCGTCACATGGTTCCACTGGTTAGGCAACAGGTTCTGAACCAATCCGCCGTTCTTCCAGCCCGAGCCGCCGTCGCCGACGCCAAGAGCTTCGAACGTAATCTTTAGATCCGAACCGATCTCTACCCATACATCGCAGCTGAACATGTCATAAGCCGTCATGTTGTAGCTGCTGGCATCCCAGTTGGTGAAGGCATCCCACGTCATTGCAGGCGTGTAGAAGAACTTGCCATCCACGTCCGTCAGACCGGCATTGCCCCAGTTCTGCGGAGTGAAGTTAACCGTGTTGGTGGTGTAAGCCGGGCAGAACAATGCCGTCACGCCGCTTTCGTTCATGGTAGGCAGAGCGGGTGCAGCGGGATAGTCCACTGCCGGAGCCTTCCAGAAATATACATTGGCAAATGCGAACGGATTACCCTCGGCGCTGGTGCTGTCGGCTTTCAGGTAGCCCTCGAAAGCGATGAACTTCACGTCAGTCCAGTCGTAGGTAACAGAATCCTTATTCCACCATTCGGTATCGGCATCGATAGTGTTCCATCCCTCGTTGAGATTGAACTGTACGCCCTGTTTCCAGCCGCTCTTTGCCTCAAAGGTCACTTTCATCTTGGCTGCAAACGGCACCCACAGATCGAAGTGGATGTTCTCGTAAGCACTCATGTCATAGGAGTCTGCATCCTGGTTGGTCAGCATATCCCATGTCATATTCTCCACGTACTTAACGTTCGTACCGGCAAGGTCAAGAGTCTGCCAACCGGTAGCACCCCACTTCAGAACGTCAAAGTTCAGGTTGTTGGTTGCATAGTGGTTGCAATACAGAGCCATAACGTCTTCAGCTGCGCGTATCGGGGCAGGAGGAGCTGTCTCGGGGATGGGAGCAGGCTCGGCATCAGCGCAGGTGATGGTCAGGTTGCGGAGGTTGAATGTGCCTTGCGCCGGGGTGGACGGGTTAGCAATAATCACGAGCTTGACAAACGGCTCGATAGGATTGGTTCCCCACAAACCGGCATCCGGAACAAGCTCTTTGGATGTCCAGTCGCTAACCGACAGGGAGAAAGTTCCCGTGCTTGAATCCCACTTCAAACCGCCGTTAGCGTCTACCAGATACACGAGCAGGTCAACGTTTTGCCCGTCGCCTATGTAATCGAAATTGATCTTGCTGACACCGGTAATGTTGTCGAGAACGAATTCCACACCGGCAACTTCCCATGCAACGGGCACATTCCATGCCACATTGAGTACATCGTTGACTGTGTTAGGCGTACCTGTACCGCCTTGCGAGGCATAGCCTTGAGCGGATTCCAAGTCAATCGTCAGCTGCCTGGCACAAACCGTCATAGCCATTACGGCAGCTGCAAAAAGGGTAAAGATGTGTTTCATGATAATAGGTTGTGTTAATAAGATTGGTATTTTTTGGTAATGTTCCACAAAGTTACAAAAACTTTTCCGTTTATGCAAATCTTTTTTCGTTTTTCTGCCTTTTTTCCGCAAAAATCTTCATTTTTTCAACAAAATCGAGGATATTCCCCTCAAATACCCATCTATTTTAATATTGTTTTTTTGAGTGTTTTTTGGGGTCTGTTGTCTTGCAGTGTTTTGTGGTCCTTATTGATTTTTGAGTAATTTTTTATGCGAAATGTTTGCAAATATCCTTAAAAATTTGTAATTTTGTAGCACAATTCGTCACTTTTCAAACACTAAAAATAGCAACCATCTCATTTCCTGCCACTTATGCAAATCATTTTTCAAACACAAAAATTTGCATATTCGGAAAAAAAGCAGTACCTTTGCACCGTCAAATCAAAAACACGCAACATCATGAAAAAGTTCATCTTTACATCATTGCTTACAATAGCAAGCAGTCTTTGGGCTTTCTGCAATGCATCTGTACAGTTACCATCGCTCTGCGACGAGTGGCATCTCCAAACATATACTATCGTGGATCCCGACAATCCCAGCTATCACGAATATACGCAACGCCTCACTACAGACACAACCATCAACGGGAAACAATACCGGCAATTACGCGGAATGGCGAAATGGCAACCATATTCTCAAAACGACAATAATTACCTCGGCGCCTTACGCGAAGAAAATAATGCGCATATATATTATATACCCGCAGGGGGTACGCACGAGTTTCTGTTGTACGCGTTCAATGTCGAAGTAGGCGACACATTGACTAATTTATGGATTGGCAATGATGCTTCCGAATCAAACGGATACAAAGCGACGGTTACCAATATAAGTACTGGAAATGTTAGGAGAATAGATTTGCATATATTCGATACCGATGACAATCAAGGCGTTGATTGTTGGGCTGACACCTACTGGTTTGATAGTATCGGAAGGCTCACCGGTCCGGTATGGGCTGATCCTTTATGTTATGCCATTGATCCCGAGCCTGAAGTTATTTGTGCCTGCAAGGAAGGTCGGAAAGTATATGCCCGTGACGCGAATTGCAAATGTTCTCCTTTTCGCTTGTCTTCCCTCTGCGACACATGGAACGTACTGGATTTCCGATATAATTGGGGATATGGCGATGACGAATACATCCTATATCATTATCACTTGACTACCGACACCGTTATCAACACGCGCCGCTACGTCAAGTTGTACAAAGACAACAGCTATAGAGGTGCACTGCGTGAGGGAAATAATGCTAAGATATATTACATCCCTGCAGACAGCACCGGTGAATACCTGCTATATGACTTCAACGTTCAGGTAGGCGATACACTGGATAATCTCTGGTATGATCATTCAACGCTTTCATTTTCACGTGTAAGAACCATTGTTACAGAAATACAGGAAACTCTTCCCAGAACGATTGTTCTCACAGTCAATATATTTGACGACGACAACGGTGTAGAAAGGTCATTCGGCTGGCAGCAACTTTATTGGATAGAAGGTGTAGGCCATGCTCATGCTGCTCCTGACAGTTATGGATGCCTACCACTCGATGGCGGTTATACTACCCACCTTCAGTGTGCCTACAAAGACGGCGAACTGGTCTATGCATCAGAAGCGTTTGATGGTTATGGCTGTAATGATGGCGAACAGCCTTCCGACACCATCCCTCTCTACCGCTACACGGGCGATGATCCGGGCTCCTCTACCGTTGATCCCGTCGATCCGAACCAAGTGGTGGTCATCCTCCAGGGCGACAACCTTACTATCCGCGAATTTTCCGGCGATGAGATTGGCTACACGCTAACCAACATGCACACGGCCAATGCTCCCGCACGCAATCGCTCCGCTCAAGCCGACACGTTCCGCAACTCTGTTTCCGTTCTACTGACCGAGGACGGACGCTATACCCTCAACCTCACCAATCCCGAATGGGGGTACAATATCTACGGCACGTTCGACTATGGCAGAGATGCCTTCGTACCCGTCACATCGGAAACCGTGGCAACGAAGATCCTCCACAACGGCCGGCTGCTCATTCAGTATGACGGCAAAACCTTCACTCTCACCGGCTTACAAGTAGAATGACCCGTCCATTCCACATAGTACTTCTCGCCGCTTTGTGCGGGACCATCTGTTGGTCCTGTGCAAAGCGTGCCGATGAGAATGCACGCATCTGGTACGAGCAGGGCAAACAGCTTCGCGAACAAGGCAAACCGGCTGAAGCCATGGAAGTCTTTCTTAAGGCCGTCCATTCCGGCACTACCGACGAAGCGCTCCTCGGACGCATCTACTCCAACATGGCAAACATCTGCCGCCAAGCCGACAATCATCCGAAAGCTTTTGCCGTCTACACCGTTTCTGCCGAACATTTCCTTGCCTCGGGCGACTCCCTCGCCTACGCCTACGCGCTCAACAATATGGCTTGGGAACAAGCCGCCATGAGCCACAAAGATTCTGCCTTGTTCCTGATTGCAGAAGCCCTGCGCACCTATCCCCGCTCGCCGCTCACGGAAAAGATCATTGAAACCCAAGCCGCAGCATGTTTCTTTGTGCAAGACTACGATTCGGTCCTCTTCTACTCCACTCCTCCCGCCGATGATTACCTGCTTATGCTCCGCGCACAAGCTTTCTCGTTTCTGCAAATGGACGATTCCGCTACGGTCTATGCCCAACTTTTACTGCCTCGCACCACCAACCTTTTCTACCTTGACGACCTCTATTATATCCTCACTCACAACGATCCGCAAGCCGGCATCGCCGATGTACGCGATTTGTCTTCCGAACGCGCCGATGTGCAGCAACGCATCAAGCAGCGCCATGGTCAACTGCTTCTCGCTGTTCAGCTACTTGATAGCGACAGTACCAACGGCAAAACGCCCATGATGCTTCTCTTGGCACTTGTCGTTGCTTTCATCTGTGTCATCCTCGGTTTTACCGCTTGGCTCATCCACCACCAGCGCCGGCTGCTGCGTCTGGAGCAATCTGCCCACCGGCAAGCCCGCAAACAGCAACTGGAGCAGACCATCTTCTATCTCCGCGAAGCAGACGATCTGCGTGCCGAACTCTCCTGGAACGATTATGCTGCTTTCTGCCGACAGACAAACAATCTTTTCCACGGACTCACCGCCAATCTGCAACAGCAATCGCTTAACGAACAAGATATCCGTATCTGTCTTCTCGTCCTGATCGGTCTCCCTCACCGCCAGATTGCCGACCTGCTCAACTGTTCCCCGAAAAGTATTGGAAAACTCAAAGACATCACCGCCCGCAAACTCCACGTCCGCGGCGGCCAACTCAACACCAAACTCGAATCTTTGGCTATCAATTAATCTCTCTGGCGATTAATTAATCTCTCCGGCAATCAATTAATGTCTTTCCGGTTATCGATTATCCGCCAAGAAACCTCTCTGAACCCCTATAAATACAGCCTTGCAACAGACTTGTATTGGGTGATTATTGCGTGATTATTGTGTGATTATTGCGTGATTGCCCTTATAGGGAACGCTCTACCAAGCCTTGCGCGGTATACCGCACGCCATTGCGTAGGATAATCAGTTGGCCGTTCTCGATGATCTTGGTGGCGGGCGCCACGGATGGCGTTGACGTCAATGCTGTCCAGTCAGCGGGATAGATCTTCACCGACAAAACGCCTTTGCCCGGCAGGGTGTGGTTGGCATAGACGGTCTGGCCTGTAGCGTCAGGCAACGCGATAGCCAGCAAGCGTCCCTGGTCGGAATCGTTGTAGGCAACAACGCCTATGCTGCCGTCCGCGTTGCGAGCCGCAGCATAACGCAGATTGCCGGTAGATGACGTAGCCTCGATGCGCTGCGCACCACCATCGATGACGCGCCCGGCATGGCCGATGATATAATAGCTCACGTTCCTGGCGCTGACGCTGCTGCCGTTGATTGTCAGAGCTCCCTTGCACGTACTGCAACCGCCGGAAGTATGGATAGAGCAGCCGGGATCGGAGCAGAGGTTCCATTCGATGGCGGTGGTCGAATAATTGTTGAGCGCCCCGATGACCACGTTCTGCATGTGCCAGCCCAGGTCACCGCTGAAATCACCGTCCTTGCCCGTGTACTGCTCGGTGAAAAGCACGGGTTTGCCGGTACTGTTATACACCGTGCTGAGCGCACTGATGTCGCCTGCGTACAGATGGAAAGCTGTGCCGTAGACGTACTTGCTTCGCGCTACATGGATGGGAAAATCGGTCACGTCGCAGTTGTGGTCGTAGGCAATGATGCGGATATGGCCATAGCCGGCATCTTTCATCTTGGGCCCCAGTTTGCCTGCAATGAACGAATACATCGTCTCTTTTGTCCACGCCATGGAAGGGTCGTTATGGTCGTTGAGTGGTTCGTTCTGCACGCTGATGCCCCAGATGGGGATGTTCCATGCCGCCATAGCCGCTATATACCGGCAGAAATATTCTGCATAGAGGCTGTAATACTCCGTCTTGAGCGTTCCGCCCACATAACTGTTGTACCACGCAGCGCCCTCTTTCATCCATGTGGGAGCCGTCCACGCCGTAGCCAGCACTTTCACTTTCGGATTGATGGTCAGTATCTCCTGAAGCACGGGGATGACGGTTGTCATGTCTTTTTGATGGATAGCGAAGTTGGATAGCGTCTCATCCTTGCTGTCGGCGTAGGTATAGTCGCTCTCGCTGAGGTCACACGCTCCGATAGCCACCCGCACCATCGAGGCATGCAGACCGTCAGCGCCGTACAACTCTTCGAGTACGGCGCGACGGTCGGTTGCCGGCAGTTGCATCAGCAGTTTGGCACTACCCTGATTGAGCATCCATCCGAAGCCGTCGATGGTCTGGTAGGTCTGCTCGGGATGGAGGGTGATACGTGCCGACGCTTTGGTGGAGGCAGACAGCGGTTGCGCCGCCTGCACCTCCATCCGCTTGCTGCTATTCGTCGCCCATGCCTGCGATGTGCCGGCCTCTTGGGCATAAGCCAAGGCGGTGATACCCAGCAAGACAACCGGCAGAAGGTATTGTTTGAGACGGAGATTCATACTGCTTCGCTTTGATTACAACTGGCTATCCGGATCGCTGTAGTCCTCGGTGAAACCGGAGATGTTGAGCAGAGCAGTGCCGGGGCACATATTTGTATATTCGCTTTGGGGCTGTATATATGTCTTTTTCATATTAATCCTGATTTATGTTGTTTGACATTAGTAGAACAAAATGAATGCATTAGAATAGCAGCACTTTCTTGCCATTGCATATATACAAGTTTCCGGGTTGCGGATGAGTCACTTTGCGTCCGAGCAGGTCGTAGTACTCGGCATCCTCATTTACCGGCAGATCTTCCACAGCCGTTACCACATCTTTGCCCCGCAAAATGAATCCCGGTGCTCCAGCCGGCGCAGCCGAAGGCTCTATTTCCAGATATGCTTTACCTGCTTTGTTTTCAAAAGCGCCTACGCCTTGGTCTGTACCAGATGGCCAGTACAATCCGCACTCGCCGCTCTTGGTTCCAAGGATATAGTGTACCTTGCCGTTGTCGGCAATAGTCTCGGCGGATGTTGTTCCGCGGAACAGGTTATTGCTATACGTTACATCCGTGGTGGTTTGCAGCAGCGTATAGGTATCATTGGCTGTACCGCTGAGCAATACGCCGGTATTTGCTGGGATAAGGTCGATACTCTCACCGACAAGAGCCGTACCGTTCACCTGGGTAAAGATAGTAGCCGTCAGCCCGTCAGGCAGCGTCCAAGCCTTATCGCTATAGAAGGTGCTGTAGCCGTATGCGGATATCGTGACGTCTTGCTGCTTGTAAACGGCATTTGACTGCGTACCCTCTACAGGATTGAGGGTGAAGATAATGGTGTAAGTACCGGCTTCCGGAATAGAAACTTGTGCGTTCGAAGTCGGGTACTCGCAACCGTCTCCCCAACTATGCCCTCCGATAATCTTATAATCATAATTACCCACAGACAAATCCTTATTTCGCATGATTAGTTCATACGTTCCGTCACCTTTTGGCGTCAACTCTGTATCCGTAGCCGTTGCCGACCAATTGGCACCGGTTAATGCCTCTACACCGGTAACAGAATACACATTACTAAGGAAATAGCCGTGAGAACTTACAAGCGAGATCTTTTCGGTCTCAGGATTAAAGGTGATAGTTACATTTGTGGATTGTTGGAGATCAAACTTGATGTTGTTAGTGCCATTACCTTGATAGCCTTTGGAAGATGTTTCCAATTCAACATTACCGGCAGCCCATTCGTTGCCTTCTCCCCATGCACCTTTTACAACTTTGAACTCATATGTACCGGCAGGGATACCGGAATATGTTATGCAATTTGTCTCAGGATCCAGTCGGTTGACTGCGGCAGATGGATTCCAACCGGTTACTCCGTTCAGCCATGCACCGCCATTGCCGTTACCGGCCACGAAATATACGGGGGTTACATTCAAGCATATCTTGTTATTTACAAGGGCTATGGTTACATCATGCGGTGTGTTTAAATGAAAGCCTACATTATGGCTATCGCCGTCCCAGTCACCTCCTGTATTGGAGTTCTCGGTATCAAGGTGGTCGTAGCCCCATGTGCAGTCATCATGCCATGCATTACCTACTTTCTCTTTAACTTTGAATCGGTAATCGCCGGATGAGAGATTATAGAATGTATAAGTATAGTTATTTGCTTGTGTCAAGGTGTACCCCGTAACGGCATCCCATCCACCTATACCGGTTACACAATACTCCCGATCGATAAGCAGCACAACCTTGCCATTCTCCATTTTGACTGTCACATCCGCTGCCGCTTGCAGACGGAAACAGATATTATTGCCCTCACCATAGGTTTTATGCATCGGAGAAGATTTGGCAACATCCAATTCCGAATAGCCCCATGTTTTATCCCAAGTGCCATTGGTAATCTTAAATTCATACCACTCTGCTGCCAGATTGGAGAATGTGATTTGGTCGTCTGTTAGCACTACTGCATTTTCAGACCAACTACCCATTGCACTCTTGTCGCCTGCGATGTAGTAATAATTGCTGCGGTATGCCAAAGGCTTTGTTGCACGCAGGCGCACTTTCCCGTCTACGAAAGAAACGGTCACGTCTGCATCCTCAGTAAGCCTGAAACCCATATCACCACCATTACCGCCATACAGAGGAGCATCACTGTTGTCATAATCGAACGTAGTGTACTGATCGTGACTCCAGTCGGCTGCATTCGTAATCTTGAAACCGTAGTTTTTCCCTGCGGCAACACCATAGAACGTAATGCTGTTGTTTTCGTCAAGCGCCAGGAATTCCCAATTCGTCCCGTTGCACCATTTTCCGTTCGGGTCATCCGTTCCGTCGCCTACAATGTAGTAGGTTGCTGACAGGTTAACCGTCAACATACACGCTATAATCAGCGTGAGAAATTTATAAATATTTTTCATGATATATAATAATTTTGGTTATTGTTGTCGTATCACTTTCTTCCCGTCAACGATCAGTACGCTGCCGCGAAAGGAAGGGTCGGTGGGATGACCGAGGATGGTAAAAGCATTTCCCATTTGGTCATTTGCCATTTTATCATTTACCTCTTCAAGCGCGGTTTCTTCCGTCAGCACCGTAATAGTGTTGGTCGACTGCGCAAGGTTGTCCGTATTGCCATTGTTAAGCGGGCAATAGAGTTCAAGCGATGAGCAGAGCATCTTGCCTGCCACAAAAGCTGCCACCTCGTCGGCATTCATGCCGGCACGCCAGAAGTGCAGATCGCTGATTGAGCACAAGCCGCTCAGTTCCACCTTATCAAGCAACATCTTGCCGTCCACGGCGTTACCTGCCACGCCATCGACATATACATAGGTCTTGCCGGCAGCATAGTAGTGCGAGATAACCACGGTGTGCCAGTTGGCGTCCGTGATGGCACTGCTTACCTGCGGCGCTGTACCTGCATTGAGGGTCCATGCCATGTTCAGCGCACTGATGTTCTTTACGCGGAACGCCAGCGTGAACGAGTGCACTTCATCCTCGGGGGTTATGACTATCTTTTGGTTGTTTTCAAGGTTCATGCCCTCGCCCGTCTGGCGGGTAGGCAGCGTCTTGCCTATAGCCAGTGCATCGAACAGCGAGGGAACGATGGTGTGCATCATCTCCGTATGTCCGGCATGGTTAGGATGGTAGATATCATCGCCGTTCTGATAGCCGTCAGCCCACTGACCGTTACCCGTGCAGTTGTCCACTGCGCCAAGCAGGTTGATGGTAGGTATATCCCACTCGTGCATCTCCAGGTTCATGCGTTTGACGTAGCCGTAGTCGGTAGCGTTGTAATCGCCGCGGGTATAGTTGTTCGATGCCACAACTATCTTGCCTTCCTCTTGGAAAATACGGGTGAGGCTGTCCATATTATGCTTCCACTGGTCGTAGATAGCCTGCGGGTTGGCTGCGCCGTGGATACCTTCGTTACCCAAGCCCAAGCCAATCACTACATACTGACCGCAGTCGCCTAACAGGTGACCTTTGTAGCGGGCAAGCAGGTTGAGCGTGTTGTTGCCGTTGATAGAGGCGTTGGAGTACTCATATTCGGGTATACTGCTGTCTACCGCATGACGTGCCGCCAGCAGTTGGCCGTACTGCCATGCATAGCCGTGCTTCACGCTCGACACTTCCTCTGCTCCCTGACCGTTGCATACGGACGAACCGAAGAAAGTTATCTTGTTGTCGGCAACTTCCATACATTCGAGGGCATATACGAAGTTCTGCATATCGAGCATCACATCTTTGCGTCCGTGACGCATCGGTATATCTTCTACGCTGAAGCCGCAGTCAGCTGCATCGGGCGTAAAGCCTACAAGACCTTCCACTCCGTTGCGCGCCTTTACCGTATAATCCCACGAGCTATTCATGCAGAACTGTCCGCGCTCGGCGTCCGAGCCTATGTACTCAACCAGATTCATTGTGTCACGCCAAACGCCGTTGCCGCGGTAGGTCAATGCTACACCTGCGGCACTCCAGCCGGCGGTAGTCACGTTACCCACGATAGCTACGCGCGTGATGGCAAGCGAAGTAAATGTACGAGCAGTGGTGTTGTACACGATGCGATAGATGCCGTCAGCCAGCGCGCAGGTGGCGGAAGAAAGAACGGTACCATCGGGTTTTTCAAAGCTGAGTGTACCGCCGTTAGTCATCCGGCAGAAGGTCTCGAACGAGGTACCCTGCGTCTTGCCGTCCTCGGCGCGGAGATGCATGTTGATCTCACCGCCTTCCACAGCAGTACCCTTCATCAGCACGGCTGCGAACTGCTCCTCTTCTACGGGAGCAGGTTTGGGGTAATCAGAATATTCCTCTATACGCATCGCATTGATATGCACGTACGATCCGCGCTCTGCACTCAGGCTGAGCGTCAGCTCGCCTTCAGCGGTCGGGAAGATGGGTTCGGAAACGCTGAACGCATCTTCGTTCCATCCGTTCGTTGCACCGGAGTAGCATAGACCGTTACCGCCTGTATGGTGGGTGAAGGTCTGAGTGGTCAAGCCTTCCAGCTTGAGTTTGTCCACCGTCTGACCAAAACTGCTGTTGTATGCGCGCGAACCGATGATATAGAATACGTACGCCTTGTCGGGATTCAGCCCGCTGAACTTCATCTTGCCGGTATTGCTGCCGCTCTGGAAGAAATAGTCACCCATCACCGTCTTTTTGCCAAACGCACCGAGTATAGCCGAATAGGTATCTGCGGTGTTACCGCCGTTTTTGTAGCCGTTGCGCTGGAAGGCGGAGGCAATAGTGACATTGGCGCCAACAGCGGTATTATCGGTATAAACGAGGTTGACAGCCGCAGCAGAGGTGGTCTGGTCGTACAGGTTGTTCCAGTACTTGCCACCCGTATCGGGCGAAGTGGTCAATTCGCCGTTGGTACCGTCGTTATGACCGCAGTCGATATATATCTCACGGTCGGCTACGTGCAGATCGGTCATCTCTTGCATACGCATGCAGTTGATGGGGAAATAGGCGCCACTGCCGGCATATTGGCGATGAACGGTCAGACTGATTGTACCGTCAGCAGCCGGACGCATCACGGGCGAGAGATATACATTGCTCGTATTCTGATTTTCTCCGTTGGCACCGATACCAGTACCGGCCGCTTGCAGTGAGCCCTGGATAGCCCATGCGCCGCGGAACGTATAATCACTGATACGCGCATCGGTAGCCGTGCGGCTGGCGAACACTTTAAACTGATAGCCTTTCTGCGTATCCAGTCCGCTGATCACGATCGAGCAATGTTCGCTATTCGAAGCAAACAGATAGTCGGAGGTAGCCGTGGCTACAGCCAGGTCGCCAAGCAGCTCGGCATCGGGCGACAGCAATCCTCCACCGCCGCTCATGCCGTTGGCAGTAAACTGTGCGCCGGCCAGTTGTACGCTGAGCGTAGTAGCCACGTTGGCTTCATCCACCAGGCTGTAGACGTGCGTGAGCGAGGGTTTGTTGCTCGTTACCTCCTCATTGCCGATATTGTTCCAATAATGGCCGTTACCATCGGGCGAGGTGGTGATCGTACCGCGCGTACCGCCGTCCATGCCGAAGTCGAAATAGAACGTACGGGTTACGGTTTCTGCATTAGCATAACTCAACAGACAGGCTGCTATAAGAAAAAGTGCAAAGCGTTTCATAAAGTACAAATTTTAATGATTGGTAATCAAGGGAGGTAATCAGCCTCCCCTGACTTGATGGGATTGCTTATTGGGCAATACCGTTAGCGTTGTAACGAACGCCGTTGTTCTCGATGATCAGCTGACCGTTCTCGATGCGCTTGATGCTCTTGGCATTGAGCTCGATATTCTGAACGCCCTCACCTTCTACGGCGATGGTCAGCGTTGCAGCTACGTTCTCATAGTCAACAACCAGCGTCAGCGTTACGTCCTGATAAACCTCATCGGTAGCAGGTTTCATGTTGTCGCAGGGGAACGATAGTTCCATCGGGGTGTTAACCGTCCAGGTCTCTTCCGAACCCTTGGCAGCACCGAACTCAACAGCCCATTCACCATAAACAACCTTGAACTCACCGCTGAACTCAGCCAGCAGCAGCTCGTAGGTGTTCTCCTGACCGTCTACCGGCGACATCTTAGCTACGTCGTCGCATTTCCAGCCCTGCCATGCGCCCGGGATGAACCAGTCGTTCTCAACCAATGAGAACGTACCGCTAACGAGCGTAAGAACAAACTCCCCGCTGATGTTTTTCTCGAGTGTCAGCACAGCGTTCTGATAGCCGCCGAAGGGGTTAGCCAGTGCAAGGTTGGCAGGTTCACCCTGGTCGCCCTTAGCGCCCAGAACGTACGGCTCACCCAGAGCCAAACTGCCACCGGTCTCCCAGTTGGTAGCCCACTGGTTGGTCCAAGCATGATCCTCGATGATCTTGAACGTACCGCTGAGGTTCTCAACAGTAACGGTCAGCACACCTTCAACTTCCTCAAACGACGGAGCACCGGCAGCATCCCAGCCGTTGAATGCACCTACGATCTGATAGGTCTTCGGAGCAGCGCTGTGGTCATACAACGTACCTGCTACGAGAGAGATAACCAGTGCGTCGGGGTTGGTAGCGTCCAACGTGAGTTTGGCATCTTTGTAGCGCCACTCACCATCGCCTTGCTCGGTAGGAATAAGAATCGTGCAGTTAGCGGGAGCGTCAGCTTCGCCCTGGCTGTCGTCGCACTTAACGAGGTTGTACGTGCCGTTCAGGGCAACACCTTCGCCAGATGCGGCTGCACCGTGCTGAGGATGCCATGCGCCGTTCTCGGTAACTTTGAAGTCACCGTACAGGTCAGCTACCTCAAGGGTAAGAACACCTTCCACATCAACGAACTTCCATGCTTCGTTGTTGTTGCTCCAGCCATTGGCTGCACCGGCAAAATAGTAGTCGGTTGCGTTGATAGCCATTGCTGCCATCAGCGCCATTGCAAAAGTAAATAACTTTTTCATGATTTGTTTGATTTTAAATAGTTAACTATTATAGTCGAAATCCAAAAGCGGAAGGCCAAAAACCTATTCGTGCACGAAATCTTTCGCCCTCCGCATCTGTTTCTACTATTTCGGAATTACACAGGTCGTGACGCTTTTGCCCGGCAAGGTTAGGCTAAAGAATTTCTCGCCTGCCTCAATCTGCATGGTTAGTCCGTCGCTGTTCTCATTCATCAGTACCACGCCATAGGTGCCGTCTGTATTCTCAGCAGCACATATCGTCACGTTGGTAGGCTGATAGCCTTTCACGCCGATACGCGTCGAGCCTGTCTTGAACGCCTTGCTCAGGTGACCGATAGCATAGTAGTGGCTGCGCTTGGTAAGCGTGGTATAATCCTTGCTCGATACATCTACTGCACCGAAACATGTGGAGCATGCGCCTGCACCGCCGTGAGGGCCGTTCTGGTCATCCAACATGAAGTTCCACACGATCACAGCCTTGCACCAGCGCATCACCGTAGCCAGACAGGTATTCTTCATTTCGCTCATGAGCGATACACTCATATCGTTGCCGCCGTTCCATGTGCCGATGGATGCCTCGGTGAAGTAGAGGTTCTTGTCCGTAGCAGCTTTATGGATCTGGTCGAGTTCGGTCGGGCTGCCGCCGTAGTTATGGTACGCAGCGCCGTCGATATACTTCGATGCAGTGGCATCGTTGTATATCTTGAGCGGATAGTCGTTCTGATCCTCCTTGCCGTCGTAATTGTAGTTGTGATCGAATACGATGATCTTCGTCTTGGTGTTCGTGCTCTCAAACGTCGGACCGAGAGCCGTCTTCACAAAATCGCGCTGCTGCTGCCAGGGCATGTACAGCGAGATGCAGTTGCCCCAGTTCAGCGGCTCGTTCTGAACGGTCACACTCTCAATATGAATGCCTTCGCGCTCGAAAGCCTGAATCCACAGCACGAAATACATCGCATAATCCTGATAGTAGTCGGGATTCAGATATCCGCCTACCCAGCCGTTGTACGGGTTCTTGTTGTTCACGTCATCCACTTTCATCCAACACGGGCAGCTCCACGGCGTACCCATCACTTTCAGATCAGGATTGATCGCCAGAATCTCTTTGAGCACGGGGATGATATAATCCACCTCGTCGGATGTAAGGGCGAAGTTCTCTATGCCCGGTTGGTCACAGCAAGTATAGTCGTAATTGCTGCGGGCATTGAAGTCGCTGCCGCCTATAGGTACGCGTACGTAACTGTAGCCCATACCTTCGCTCACGCTGAAGGTCTCTTTCAGCAGTTTCTGACGGGCATCAGCCGGCATACGGAGCAGGTTGTAGGCACTGGCGCTGGTGATGGCTGCACCAAATCCGTCAAACTGCTGATAGCGGGTCTTCGGGTCAAGCGTAAGCGTGATCTCGGGATTCATGTTCAGTCCCTCGATGAAGTTCTTGCCTACCTTGTCGAAATGCATCGTGTTGTCAGCCGTAGTGATATAGGTCATCACGTCGTGCTGCGTAGGCGACGTATCCGGATTAGTACCGGGATTGGTGGAGTTGGGATCCTTGCAGCCCGTAACCAACAGGGCTGCAAGGGATATGATCAGTAGCTTTTTCATAACTTAACGAATTTTTTCATATTTCGTTTCCATCGTATTCTTGTTCAGCGTGATGCGATATACGCCTTCGAACAGCGGGTTGGAACTGGACCACCAGTTGCCCACATTGCTTTCCTCTGTCGAGCTTACGATGTTGAGTCCGTTCTGGGTGAAGTCTATCGAAGTCTCTTCTCCTCCCCAGCCGTGCTGGTGGAAGAACTTGAAGTTCACGCTACCAAAGCCCGGATGATCGGCGTTCTCCGAATCGTTGAGCATGTATACGGTGAACTGATAGGTCTTCGGCGCAATCGTTCTGCCCACGAAGTTCTGGTTCGGGCTGTCGAAGCCCCAGCCGCTCGTAGCGTGCGGATCCCATGAGGGCTGACCCATACCTACGCCGCACAAGTACATCACATCAGGCTCGGTCAGGTCGTACAACGGCTCCACTACCAAATAGTCTTCAGCCACCTTGTACGACAGATAGTACATACCCTTCTCGCCGAGGAACTTCACCTTGTTGCCACCGAGATACTCCATCCAATCGAGGTTGTATGCCTTCTCCAGGTCGGTCACACCGGTAATCTCCACTTCGCTATCTTTGTCGAAGAAGATCTTTGCACCCATATATTCTTTCTTGGCTGCTGACGACGAGATGTACGACGGCTCTTCTATCAGGTCGGTCAGTACATCCACCGCCGTAACAGGCATAGCCACCTTGCCGCCGATATAGATATCGAACGTCACGGGATTGAAGATGATGGTATCGATGGTCTCGAAGTTATCATCTTCCAGCACAATCGCTTTTGCCTCTTCTGCCGCAAACTGCTCTTCAGTGATGAGTGCGAGTTCGTCATTCAGCATACCGAACACCGGCGTCTTCCAGTCGATACGACCGAACTTCGTGCCGGTAACTGCCAGCAGACATTGAATAGATTTCGGCCATTTCAGATCATATAGCACGAAAGCTTCTTTCTCTGCATCGTAAGTCATCTGTTTGCCTTTGCCGATGGCGCCGTACGAGACGCTTGGCGGCATGACGTACATCGTTTCCAATGCGGGACGCTTTCCGCTGCAGCCGGTAAGGATGACATTGGTAGCGGTGCCTTCGACGTTTGTAGCGGTCAGATAGATCTTGACATCCTCACCTTCGGGCATGTTGGCGCCAAACGGTACAGCATACTTCAGTTCGGCTGCGTAGTGATAGTCCTTGGTGCGGATCATGTCCGTAGCCACTACGCGCAAACCTACCATCACTTTCACCTGCAATTGCGAAAGCGGTGTTTCTTTCTCGTTGATCTCCACGCGGAAAGCCACGCTATCCGTACCATAGAGCACACTCTGAGTGAGCATCGTGGCGGTCATCTCAGGATTACCTGCCGGATACACCGTACGGTAATGCTCAGGTTGGCAAGCTGCCATCATCAGCGCTGCCATTGCTATATAAAATAACTTTTTCATAACTTCTTGCTTTATATTTGTGGAATTATTTTGAGCAGATTTGTGTTTTACGGTGAGGAAGTTATGTAGGGGCATAATGACCGAACCGAAAACGCAAAGATGCCAAAATAAAACGCAAATCGTTAGTAACCGGGATTCTGTACTAGGTTAGCATTCTTGTCAAGCGCCGTTTGCGGAATCGGCATCAACCGATGTTCCGGCACGAACGGACGAGCCTGACGTATACGTCCTTCATCGCGGCTGTCGATGGTGTTCATGATCTCCATCAGTTTGCCGAAGCGGATGAGGTCGAACAGACGCTGACCTTCCAGCGCCAGCTCCAGACGGCGCTCGTTCAGGATGGAGTTGAGCATAGCATCCTCGCTACCCGTCTTGGCTATATCCAATGCGGGCAGGTTGACGCGGGCACGAATCTCGTTCACCAGATCAGCTGCGCTGGCCAGGTCACCCTTGTGCGCCAGAGCCTCTGCCTTGAGCAGCTGGATATCCGCGCCACGCAGCTTGATCACGCTGTTGTATGCCGAGCGGCACTTGTACATGAACGGATAATGGTTGGCGGGATAATAGTTGCTCCAGTTGCAGGCATCGTATACGATGGTCTGGTCGCGGCGGATAACATCACCCTCTTTCTCAAACGCATTGATCAGGTCACGGCTCGGCGTGATCCACTTGGCCCAGGTGAAGTTCGACTCCGGGTCAGCCATATCGCGGCCGAACATCCAAGTTACCCAGTTACCGCTACCGGTGGGGTATTGCATCTCCAGGATCACCTCTACCGAGTTGCGCAATACGGCATCTTTCTTATCCTCGTCAAAGCCCCAGAGGTCGGCGAAGTTAGGCTCCAGACGTATTCCATCGGCAAACACTTTATCGCAGTATTCCAGCACCTTGTCCCATTCGCCCAGTTCGGCATACAGCTTGGCCAGCAGGGCATAAGCCACGGTCTTCGACAGGCGCGTCTTGTCGCCGCTGTTCAGAGCCGGAGCATACGGGATAGCCTCGGTAAGGTCGGCAATAACCTGCTTGTAGGCAGAATCCTGTGTTACGGGCTTCGGGAAATAGATAGGATAAACCTCCTCGATATTGGCGGCTGTGATATCCGGAGCTTCCGTCAGGTTCAGTGGTATATTGCCGAACCAATGGGCAAGATCGAAGATCATCATACCACGGAAGATCTTTGCCTCGGCTTTCCATTGCTGGCGCTCGCTCTCGGCAAAAGCTGGGTCAGGTACAAGATCGATGTTCGTGATAACCACATTGGCTTTGGCTATATCTTCCAGATAGCGGTCCCAGTCACGGGCTATATCGGGGTTGGAAGCATCCAACGCGTTCGTCTCTACGGGCACTACCTCTGCACCGGTCGTTCCGGCGTAGGCATTATCTGTACGCGACTCACCGAACAGTAGGTAATCCAGGTACCAGTGTTCCTGACGGTCACGCATCACATTGTACAAATCGTTGTACACAGCATAGATAGCTGCGCGGTCCTTGAATTTGATGCGGACCGAATCATCCGGATTGCTCGAACCCAGGTTAAGTTCCGACTGATCGGACAACGGCTCACGATCCAGACTGCATGCAGACATCAGTGAGAATGCTGCGATGCTGAATATATAAATGTACTTTTTCATAACTTTCAGATTTTATCGGAATGACTCGGATTAGAATTCAATATTCAGACCTAATACAAACGAGCGTGTCTGCGGGTACGTACCGTAGTCCAGACCCTGTACCGTACCGGAGTTACCGCTCTGGTTCACTTCGGGGTCCATACCCAGATACTTTGTCAGGGTGCAGAGGTTCTGTGCCGAGAAATACGGCTGCAGACGGCTCATACCGATCTTCTTCATCCATGCTCCTGAGAACTCGTAACCGATAGTCAGGTCTTTGAGGCGGATATAGCTGCCGTCCTCCACAAAGTAGTCGCTAACGCGCATGTCGAAACCTGCTTTCGGGATGCTCGTCTCCATGCCCGGACGACGCCAGCGGTCCAGTATGCGGATTGATTGGTTCTTGGCATCGTACATACCTTCCGTCTCTATACGGCTGGCATTGAAGATGTCGTTGCCGTACGAGCCTTGCAGCAGGAAGCTGATGCTCACGCCGTAGAAACGGAACGTGTTGGTCATACCGAACGTAAATTTCGGGTTCGGGTCGCCGATGTACGTACGGTCGTTGGCGGTTACCTCGCCGTCGCCGTTCGTATCCAGATAGATCAGTTCGCCCGTCTCGGGATTGACGCCACCGGTCTTATAGCCGTAGAACGAACCCAGCGGCATTCCCGGCGTATTGCGTACGCAGTATTCAGCCAGCACGTCGGTCACCTTGGCGTCGTAGTACACTTGGCTCGTGGCCAGTTTCTCCAGACGGTTCTTGTTGTGTGAGATGTTCAGCTGCGTATCCCATTTGAAGTTCTTCTTCACAAAGTTATGCGATGTGATGCTGAATTCCACACCCATGTTGCTCATCTCACCCTCGTTACGCTGGATCGAGCTTACGGCTGCCGAGCCTGCGGGCAGCGATACCCACATCAGCATGTTGGTCGTATACTTGTAGTACCAGTCGAACGTGAACGACAAGCGGTTGTGCAGCAGCGTCCAATCCAAGCCGACGTTCGTCTGCGTCGTGGTCTCCCAAGTCAGGTCGGTGTTGCGGAGCGAACTCTGGCTGAAGGTCGGTACACTGTTTTCCTTACCTGTCTCCCACCAGTTCTGGCGGTTGATGCTGTAGCGCTCCAGATAAGCATAGTCGCCTATACCTGCCTGGTTACCGGTCTGTCCCCAGCCGCCACGCAGTTTCAGGTCATCAATCCAGTCCACATCTTGCATGAACTGCTCACCCGATATACGCCATGCGGCACTTACCGACGGGAAGAATCCCCAACGATGGTTAGGCGCCAGCTTGCTCGATCCGTCAGCACGGAAGTTGGCGGAGATCAGGTAGCGGCTGTCATAATTGTAGCTCACACGCGCAAAGCCTGACATGATAGCCCAAGCCGAAGCGGATGTGCTTGTGCTGCCCGGGTTGATCTTGTTGGCGGCGTTCAGCGTCTGGATGGTTCCGTCGGCATAATGGCTGCCGTAGATGCCTGCCCAGGTGTACATCGAGTTGGTGTACGACGAACCTAACATCACATCGAGGTTGTGCTTGTCAAACTGACCGTTGTAGTTCAGTACGTTATCCCAGATAGTCACTTGGTCGAAGCTGCGCGTGTCAGTACCTTCGCCGTACTGGTTACGTCCCCACGATGTTTTCTGCGGGTCGAGGAAAGAGGTGTAGTTGATGATGCGCAAGTCCTCAGTGAAGGTCGTGGTGAACTTCAGCGAGTGAACGAAGTTGTCAGCGCGCTGGAACTTTTTCGTGTCGTACAAAGTGATGATACCTTTGCCGCTGGCGAGCAGACGATGCTGCAACGTGTGCTGGTTCTTGTAGCGCTCGATGTTTTCCAGAGGGTGGGTAATATTGCTCACACCATAGAAATTGGTATAATAGTGATTCGGGTTCTCGGGATCATATATCGGTGCATAGCTCGGCGTGTTGATTACCGACAATACTAGGCCGCCACGGTTGGCGCCCGTACCGGAACTGATGCCGCCCTGGTTGTCGCTGTAGGCGTAAGCCACGTTGGCGCCGATGTTGAGCCATTTGGTAACATCCACATCCAATGCCGTACGGAAATTGTAACGGCTGTATTTGGTCGTGTTTACGATACCGACTTCGTTCGTATAGCCGCCGCTCAGGAAGTAGTTCACTTTGTCGGTGCTACCGCTTACGTTCAGCTGGTAGTTCTGCGTCGAACCGGTATGGTAGGTCTCGTCAAACCAGTTGGTTTGGTCGGTGAGTCCGTCGGGCAATACGACGTTCGAACCCAGGTCTTGCAGATACTCTTTGTACTGCGCGAAGTTCAGACTCTCCATCCGTTTGGCCACTTTTGTCCAGCCGCCGTACATCGAGAATCCCACTTTCACTTTCTCCGAACGGGCATGACCAGCTTTCGTCGTGATCATGATCACACCGTTAGCGGCACGGCTACCGTAGATGGCTGCTGACGAAGCATCCTTGAGGATCTGCATGCTCTCGATGTCGTTCGGAGCCAGGAAGTCGATGTCCGTCATCGGCACTCCGTCCACTACGTACAACGGGTCGTTGCTCGCGTTCATAGATGTTGTACCGCGCACGCGCACTACCATGCCCGTACCCGGCTGACCGTTAGGTTTCACTACGGTTACACCGGCTGCCTTACCTTGCATAGCTTGGGCAGCTGACGTGATAGGCAGCTTCTCAAGGTCTTCGGTGTCAACGGAAGAAATAGCTGTTGTTACGTCGCGTTTCTTTTGCGTACCATAACCGATAACCACCACTTCTTCAATCAGTTCGCTGTCTTCTTGCAGCGTTACGCGTACCGAGGTCTGACCTGCCAAGGCTATCGTGGCGGTTTTCATGCCTACATAGCTCACTGATAGTGTCACTTGGGCGTTCGGTACGTCCAAAGCAAACGCGCCGTCAAAATCCGTGACGGTTCCGTTCGACGTGCCCTGTTCGAGCACGCTCGCTCCGATGACAGGTTCGCCGTTCGCATCGAACACCGTACCCGTTACTGTCACCGCTGCCGACATCGGCAAGGCAAGCAGCAGCATCAAAGCGGTTGAGAGGATTGTGTGTTTCATACTCTATTGTGTTGATTTTGTAGTACAGACAAGGGTGTTTTTCCATGAAAAACGATGCAAAGTTACGAAAAATTTCGCACGTATGCAAGAGCGCGAACAACGCACATATCTGCAAAGTGGATGCCATTTTTACTCAACATGCAAATAATCAGCAATAAACGAAAAATTCTACACCCTAAAAAAGTGGCAAAAAAGTGATAACCCGATTTTGCATTTTTGGGGTACATTTGCAAAAAATCACGATACCACCGCAATTTATTTGCAACTCTCGATTTTTTTTCGTACCTTTGCATAACCTTAATTGTTTGTACTATGGTTACGCGCCTGTCAGTATCTCTTTTTACCCTTCTCATGCTATCGCTTGGGCATGTATGCCTTGCTGCGGATGTCACGAATCCGCAAGTAGCCCGTACAGACTCCCTCATAGCCGAATATGATGCTATGGTGGCTAATTCGTCCACCTATGTGCAGCGCCGTCAGATAGCTATCGATTCCATTCTGAATTTGCCGATGACTCCGTTGTCATGTCTACAAGTGGCAGAACTGTATATGCCCTATCAAAGTGACTCATCTCTACACTATTACGGTTGTGCCATAGCCAATGCACGCGACGAGATTCGCGTATTGGCATCCATCCGTCGTATACGCTTGCTTGCATCCATCGGTAATTACGATGCTGCTTTCCGCGAGACCGAGCAACTGGACCCTGTTCCCGAGCAATACAAGGTGACTTTCTACGATGCCATGTACCGCCTGTATAACGAAGCCTCGATGTCTGCCAAGCTTCATCCGTATGCCGACAACTGTTGGGCACAGGCGCAATCGTATGCCGACAGCCTCATCGCTTTTTGTGAGCAGACAGGGATACGGCCGCTGGAATATTTCCGCCAGCAGATTACGCGTGCCAACAGCCGTCGCGACTATCTCTCCGCCCTTGCTTTTACCGATTCCGCTATGTTGCGTCTAACGCCCGAGCAGCATGATTATGCAATCTTCGCCTTTGAGCGCGCTATTATCTACCGTGATATGGGCGATACGCAGACCTACTACCAGTGGCTCTTGCGCTCGGCTATCACCGATGTCCGCTGCGGCGTGACGGACAACGGCTCGTCATGGATGATAGCCATGGAGACATATAACCAAGGCGACCTTGAGCGTGCGTACCGCTACATCAACTATTCCGTAAACAACGCCAACGTATTCAATGCTACACCGCGGTATCAGCAGATAGCCCCGCTGGCACTTATGATTGGCCGCACGCATGAAGATGAACAAGAGCGGTTCAATTTCCGCCTCTGGGCTACCGTCATCGGATTGGTGATCATCATCATCGGTATTATCTCCGCCGTACTCGTGGCGCATCGGCGCAACAAAGAACTGCAAGCGCTCAATCGCAGGCTGCGCAGCCTTAATAGCGAACTGGAAGAAATCAATATGGTCAAAGAGCAGTATATTTGCCGCTATCTGGAGGTGTATAGCAACATGATCGACCGCATGGCGCGCATGGCACGCAAGACGGAGAAAGATCCCGACGCTTTCCTCCGTAAGGAGATGATGGTCTTCTATCGCGATTTCGACCAGACCTTCCTCACCCTCTATCCCACTTTCATCAACGATTTCAACGCCTTGCTGCGTCCCGAAGCACGTATCATGCCCAAACAAGGGGATATCCTCACCACCGAACTGCGTATCTTTGCCCTCATCAGGCTCGGTATTGATGCCAGCGCCAAGATTGCCCAACTGCTCCGCTATGCGCCTAACACGATTTATAACTATCGTGCCCAGATACGCAATGCCGCTCTTTCCGGCAAAGATGAGTTCGAACGCCAAGTGCGCCTCATCGGCCGTCGGGGTATCTAACCATCTTTGTCGCTGTAATAATTGCTTTGCAATTTTTACATTCTTTCATGAAAAACGTTTGTTTTCCGTGATGCCATGTTTGTATATTCAATAATTTTTTCGTATCTTTGTGCTTGTTATGCTCTATGGCATATTTTGATTGTTTTAATTCTCTCACAAATTAGTAGATGAATAATATATTTTTTCGTCATTCATTATGTGTCCTCCTATTCCTAATAGCGGGACTCTCTTCGATGTTGGCTGTACCCGCCTACCGCGGCTGGCAGACCAAGACTCAACCCGATGGCACCACGATCACCGTTCGCCTACTCGGTGATGAGTCTTATCATTACTGGGAAACCCAGGATGGCAAGATCGCCAAGGAGCAGCCTGACGGCACGTTTGTCGTAACTGCCGAACAACGTCCTACAGGCGAACAAATTGCTCAACGTCGTAATGCCTCAAAGATGTACCAGTCCCGACCGCGCAGGGTAGTAGGTACTACGCCTAACCTTGCACCAAAGGGTGTTGTGATCTTGGCTAATTTTAAGGATACCAAGATGCAGTCATCGCATACGCAAGCGGTTTTTAACGAACTGTGTAACTCAACCAACTGCACTGTGAACAAGTACGATAATGTGGCTTACGGTTCAGCGGCTCAATACTTTGCCGACCAGTCCAATGGTTCGTATCGTCCGCAGTTTGATGTGTTTGGTCCGGTTACTTTGAGTCAGACTTATGCCTATTATGGCGAGGACGTAGATGAAGAAGGTGATGATCGCTACGCATCACAAGCCGTTATGGAGGCGTGTATTCTCGCTAATAGTGAGTTCAACGTGGACTTTACCCAATACGACTCAGATAACGATGGTAAAGTGGATTTTGTGTATGTGATTTATGCCGGCAAGGGGCAAGCGGACGGTGGTGACGCAAATACTATCTGGCCGCATAACTGGTTGATGTCGTCTGCCAGGACTTACGGCAACTGCACCTATACCGCCACTCAATGTAAGTTAGACGGTAAAGCAGTGGATAATTACGCTTGCTCTGCAGAGCTGTCCGGTTCCAGCCTGAGCGGTATCGGTACGCTTTGCCATGAGTTTGGCCATGTGATGGGACTTCCTGATTTGTACGACACCAACTATGGTGACAATTACGATAATGGAGTAACTCCCGGCAATTGGAACATCATGGACGGAGGCAGTTACAACGGTAACGGGCACTGCCCGCCGAATTACGACCCGTGGGAAAAATATTTCTTCGGATGGATCACTCCGGTTAATCTTGGTACTACAGGTCAAAACATTACATTGTATGCCAATGGCACAAGCAATTATGTAGCCTATCAGATCAACTCCTCCAACTCGCTTCAGACTCCTACTACATCCGGCGTGGTATATTATATTGAGAACCGCCAGAAGTCAGGTTGGGACAAATATGTACCGGAAGCAGGTATGTTAGTGTGGACGATTAATTTTAATTCTTCCGTTTGGACAAGCAATGCTCCCAACAACACTTCCGGTTCACCGCGATACACGATCGTCCCTGCCAACGGGAAAACAAAGAACTACGGAAGCGGTTCGGGTGATACGTATCCTACCTCATCGGTTACATCCTACACTCCGATATCCGGGCACGCTCTAACATCCATAGCCAAGAGCGGAAGTAATATTACGTTCAAGTACAACGGTGGCATATCGGGTCACAATGTGGTAGCCAGCGGTACGGGATGTACGATAGCTCCGAGTGCTACAACGGTGACGAACGGAACCACCCTCACTGCCACGATTACCCCCACAGACGGAACATATGATTATACAAGCATAACCGTCAAGTTAGGCAGCACCACCCTCACAAATGGAACGCACTACACCCTATCTTCAGACAAGAAGACCCTTACCATCAAAGGTACGGCTATTACCGGAGCGGAAAGCAACGACTTGACCATCACAGTCGTATGGACTAAGAACCGCTACAGTTACGCTATGCTCGGCGAGAACTGCACCGAGGAACTGGAAGGTACGGTTGCCAAGAACGCGTCTCTCAGCTTGACCATCACACCCGATGCCGGCTATACACTGGCAGACGCAAGCTGCTGGGATGTGGAGATGAACGGTGTGACACTTTCTTATGACGCAGACTTTACCTACAATGCCGGAACGAGCACCTTCAACATTGCTTCGGTTACAGGTGATGTTTCTATACTTGCTTACGGCGGACGAGCCATCACATGGCGTGCCAACGGTGAGATTTTTGCCAACACCATAGCTCTCACCGGTATCATTACGCTTCCGACTTCTACGCCTGACGATTGTACGGGAGGCAAGAAGTTTGTAGGTTGGTGCACCAATAGTAGCTATAGTAGCGCTACTACTGCTCCAACCTTCGCCAAGACAGGTGATGCTTACACCTCGGCTAACTATTACGCTGTTTATGCCACAGCCGCAGCCGGTGGTGCATCTTCATGGGAACTGGTTACGGATGCCGCCTCGCTCAAGAGCGGGGATGTGCTTGTGATTGCCAGCAATAGCAAGGGGAAAACAGCCGGCGATATATCCTCAAACGTCATGACCGAAGTATCCACCACCTTCAGCAATGACAATTCCACTATCACATCGTTGGGCAGTGGTACAGTCGAGCTGACTTTGGGCGGCACATCAGGTGCGTGGACGTTGAGTTCGTCAAGTGGGCTACTTGGCGCAACGACGACCAAGAAACTGGCGTGGGGTAGCGGTACTACAACGTGGAGCATTAGTATATCCAACGGCGATGCTACCATTCAGAACGGCACAGCCGCTTATGGCGCGTTCTTGCATAACTTCGGTTCAACACGTTTCACGACATACTCCTCTTCTCCTACTAATCAAATGCTTGCGCCGCAACTCTACCGCAAGGGTGGTGGGGTATCGTATAGCGATTATACCACCAATTGCGTTGTGTGCGCACTTACGAGTATCAGCCTGAATACTACCGGCGTAACAACAACGTTCACGACCGATGATAGTTTCTCGGAAGAAGGCTTGGTTGTTACCGCCAACTATAGTAATTGCAGTTCAAAAACAGTTACGCCCACAAGTATCTCCACTCCGGATATGACAACCGCCGGAAGCAAGACGATTACTGTCACTTACACCGAGAACAATGTGAGCAAGACTGCAATGTACTCGATTACAGTAACAGAGTTGTTGAAGCACAGAGTAACCTGGGTAGCTTGTGGCACGACATTCAAGACCGAGCAATATGTGGATGGAGATCCGCTTGTATTGCCGTCATCTGCTCCCGTCGCGAACACCGAAGGCAAAACGTTCTATGGTTGGATAGCAGAGGAGAACTACACAGGAGCTGACGCTCCGACTAAAATTACAGCCGGCGGTGCGGTAACTGCCGATGCAACGTATCATGCCGTATATTATTAAATTGAATCTACTACTGCGATGAAAAAATATATTTCGATACTGTTTGCAGCACTATTGACGATAAATATGTTTGGTACGGATCCTTCGGTGACCCTTACCACATATTATGCAAATATCAACGGCAAATCCAATACATCGGATGCTCTGCGCATAGCCCTGTGTACGATTACCGGTAATGGCTACACGTCGACAAGCTATAGCAATCTGAAGGATGATATGTATGCGGCATCCAGCAATCCGACGGATTTCAATAACGGTACGTCGAAGACGCTGGAAGATATTTATTCGTCAAAAGCCTATACGGCATCACAAGATGGTTCGTCGGCCACTTCTTGTGGTAGCGGTTGGAATAAGGAGCATACCATCCCACAGTCTTGGTTTGACGAAGCAACCCCAATGAAATCTGATGCTCACCATGTGTTTCCGACGGACATCAAGATGAATTCAGTACGCTCCAACTATCCGTATGGTGAGAATAATGCCAGCCTGTCATGTAGTTCGGATGGCTACGGACATTTGGGAACCAGTACTTTTTCCGGATATAATGGAACGGTGTTTGACCCGGGAGCAGGTGGAGCGCATGGTAGTTACAAGGGGGATATCGCACGAGCATATTTCTACATGGTGACGCGTTATCGTACTACAAATTTCACAAAAGGAACAGGCAATGTATGCTTTACGTATACCAATAATGTGGCGGATTTGACATCTTACATGAAAAACCTGCTGCTGAAATGGCATCGTGAAGATCCGGTTAGTGAAAAGGAGCGTATTCGTAATAATGCCATTTATGCACATCAGCATAACCGCAATCCCTATATCGACTATCCTGAATTGGTGGAATATATTTGGGGTGATAAAGTCGGACAGTCTGTAGCATTGAACAGTCTTACTTCGGGATATGTGGATGGAGGTAGTACGCCTGCAACCTACAATGTTACATTGAATCGCAATGGAAGTATAACGGTTCTTTCCGGGTTGAGTGGTACTTATACGCTACCCACTGCATCTACAGAAACTGCTGCTTGCGATGGATGGCCGTTCGCAGGCTGGACGACAAGCAGTTCTGTGAGTGGCACAACAAAACCGTCCTTCGTTACAACTGTAAACGAAGCTACTACTTTGTATGCTGTATATAGCAACACAGTTTCTTCTGCACCTAAACGTCAGGTGATGGCTGCAACTACTGAGACGTATGGTTTTGAAAATTCTGACGATGCAACAAATTGGGTAATTAATGGTCCTGTGAAAGATAACGGAATGGCTGCGACAGGATTATATTCCGGAAAAATCAATACAGATCATACCTACATAACGTATAAAAATAAAGTTAAGGTAACTAATTTCTCATTCAAATTAGCGAGAACAAGCAAAAATAGCAACTATAATGTATATATTGAGACATCTGATGACGGAACTTCATGGACAGCTGCCGAAACATACGAAATGAGTAGTTTTTCTAATGGTTCTTTCACAACAAAGAGTAAGAATTTTGATGGAGAAACTGCTTATTATGTTCGTTTTCATTGTTATAATACTACAGCTGTTCGCTATGTGGATGATATATCCATAACATATAATACATCTTCGAGTGGTGGCACCACAACATACAAAACCTCACCGGATTGTAGTACCCTTTATAGCATCACGCTAAGTGGTGATGGCAGCACTACAGGTGGCTATTTCAATGCAAGTGGCGAGTCGGCATATGCAGGAGCAACAATCAGTTTGTTTGCCGATCCTGCTGACGGTTATCAATTTAGCACATGGACTGTAACAAAGGCAGGTGGTGGTACGGTCTCCGTTTCAGAGAATACGTTCACTATGCCAGACGACGATGTGACTATCTCGGCTACATTTACACCTTTGACCTCATACACCATTCGTTTCTTTAACAATGGTGACCTTATCAGTTCACAGTCTGTATATGCCGGTCGCACGCCTAATGTACCTGCTGATCCCGAGGGCTGCGACGGTTATACTTTCGTCGGTTGGTGGACAACTGAATTAGGGACATCTAACACTGCAAGCAAAGCATGGGTAACTGATTTCACTGTCACAAGTGCTAAAGATTACTATGCTATTTATAGTCATACAGAAGGCACCAGTAGTGGTGGAATTTCTACTACAAACGATGTGTTGACGCGCGAGACAACCGGAGTAACGAGTGGAAGTTCTTCTTATTCTAACTGGTCAAACAAGATTGGCTCATCAGGGGCAGTATATGCCGGAAATTCAGCAGGTGGAAATAATGCCATACAATTACGTTCAAATAATAGCAACTCTGGTATTATCACCACCACTTCCGGCGGTAAGGCAACCAAAGTTGCTGTCACATGGGAATCTAACACGCAAAGTGGAAGAACCTTAGATATATATGGTAAGAATAATGCATATTCAGCAGCTTCGGATTTATATTCGAATTCGACCAGTACGCAAGGAACAAAGATTGGCTCTATTGTTTATGGTACATCGACTGAACTAACTATTTCATCTGACTATGCATATATTGGGTTCCGTTCTAAAGATGGCGCATTATATCTTACAAATGTGACCATTACATGGAGCACTTCTGGCGGCAGCACTTCTACCACCTACTACACTTCCACGACCAATTGCGCGTCTGCATGCACCGCGCTGGAGACACCAGCCGTGACAGCAGTAGGAAGCAATGGACAAATAATCCTGACTTGGGCGGACGTTGCCGATGCTGACCATTATACCGTAGCAATAAGTAAGGGTGCTGGTTATACTACCGAGTGCGGTAGCACACATTCCATCGGAACAATCTCGCACTCCGGCACGACGAATACGTGTGTCATCACCGGTCTGACGAACGGCCTTGCATATACGACCACCGTTGTTGCCAACGCATCAAGTTCAACCTGTGACAGCGAGGCGGATAGCGATACCACTACTCCGCAAGAATGTACGCAGTGGGATGATCCGACATTAGGTTGGAATAAGTACAAATTGAACACCACAACCGCCAAGACCGCTACAGTAACCGTCAGCGGCACGACGCACGGCACTTTATCGTTTGAGTCAAGCAATACGGATGTGCTGACTGTGGATAGTTCAACTGGAACAGTGACTGCCCAAGGCGCCGGTGAGGCTACCGTAACTGCGCATTGGATGGCAGCAGACGGCTACTGCGAAAAGACGATGACTTCGCAGGCCTTTGAGGTGGCAGGACCGCTAACCATCAACTTCGATACCAACGGCGGTACAGGTACAATGACTGATCAGACGGTAACCTATAAGGTTTCTACAGCTATCAAGGATAACTCTTTCACCCGTACAGGTTATACCTTCCAAGGTTGGGCACTGACAGCTGATGGCGAGAAGGTTTATAACGACAAGCAGAGCGTGGCATTCACGAACTCGCTGACCTTGTACGCTGTTTGGATGCTTAATAGCCATAAAGTTACGTTCACTCCGGCACCTACCGGCGCAACGGTTAAGGTGAATAATAGCAGTACTTCGCCGGTGAACAATGTGAACTATGGTTCAACGGTAACGATTGCCATCACTCCGGCGGATCACTATACTGTCAGCGCCCTCACAGTAAGCAGCACGAGCGGTAGTGTGGCTGTCTCCGGCACGGGTGACACACGTACTTTCACGATGCCAGACGAGGACGTGACAGTTGCGTTGACCATGGAGGCGGAGAGTCAGTTTACAGCAACGTTCCACAATGGTACTGCCACGTTTGCCACAGTCGACGGCTATGTGGATGACGACATCAATGCACCTACCGGCACACCCAGCTCGTGCGATGACGAGACATTCACGTTCGTTGGATGGGTAGCCGCAGAGCAGACAACAGAAACAACTACGATGCCGGAAATAGTAAGCTTCCCGCAAAACATGCTATCAGGCGGTGTAGATTACTATGCGTTGTTCCGTCGCACCGAAGGTGGTGGAGGCGGTGAGGCAAGTGTCACCTTCAAGACTGCAAGCAGCGATGCAAGTACCGCCTATACGGATGATAGCGATATTAAAGCCAACCTCGTTGAGTCCTACACCGGCATCTCATCGTTTGCCGGAAGCAAAGCATACTTAGGCAAATCCGGTGTTAAACTTGGCGCTTCAAGTGGTTCGGGATATATCACGCTGAACCTCTCCTCACCTATCACAACCGATGAGATTACCGTTGAGGCTGTGAAGTACGGCACGGATGGCGGTAATCTGAAGATTGAAATTAACGGCAGCACAGCGTTCGGCTCTGAATTGTCACCGGCTGACGGTACACTGAATTTCACTGACAATGAGGTGGAGATAAGCAGCCTGACCATACTTACAACTGCCAAACGTGCGTACGTTGCTTCCATCAGTCTCGGCGGAGGAGGTACCAGCTATTATACTACTGCTCCCGAATGTGCGGTTTGTGAGAGCCAAGTAACCATCACCAAAGGCGCAGAAACGAATGGAACATTCACGCTCAGTAAAGCCGACGGCACTTACGACAACTGCAAAAAGAATGTTAGTGTGATCGTTTCTAACATCACACCCGCCGATGGTTATTACTGCACAGGCGTCACGGCAACAGGCAATCCGATGCACATGGCTGTTTCCGGTCCGGATGCTAGCGGCAACTATACCGTTGCGTATGCAAAGAATTATAGTTTTACTTCTACCATTACAGCTAACTTCGAAGAGATTCCTACCCATACCGTTACCTGGAGTGTGCTCGGTGGTGAGGAAATCAGTTCGGCAACATATCGGGAAGGTGCTACGATCTCGTTCCCGGCAGATCCAACGGGTTGCGAGGATAAAGAGTTTGTAGGATGGACTACTGAGCCTATCCTCTTTACCGACGAAGAACCGACTCTCGTCACCTCTGCAACGATGGGCACAGAAGATATTACATTCTACGCAGTGTTTGCAACGGCAAGCGAAGGTGCGCCTATGTTGACCAATAATTACAAGAAGATAACGTCCACTTCGGAATTGACAGACGGTAATTATTTGATAGTAGCCTACTATAATAATGGCTACAAAGCCATGAGCACTACATGGAAAGACACCTATTATCTTGACTCTGAGGATGTCACACCGAGTGACGATGTTATTACAACCACGGATGGTACGATAATATGGAATATTGCTGTCAGCAATAATCAAGCTACAATTTATAATGCTACGTCTGGATATTTGCACATTGAAAAAAGTGGCTCGTATTATAACATTAAGTTAGGCGACAATACCACCGCTAACAAGTTTACGTATAGTGTAAGCAGCGGCAATTGGTTATTCACATCGGTAACGTATACCGATCGCGTATTAGAGTATTATTCAAGTAGAACTCGTTGGGCATATTATACCGCAGCTGATGCGCCTGTCTATTTGTACAAGCAGCAATACGCCTCCGGCACCACCACCTACTCCGGCTATACCACTCTGTGCTACGAAAAATATGAGCGCACATTCAACAATGTAGAAGATTACGCCACACTATGCTTGCCTTACAGCGTTAATGTCCTTTACCTCCAAGGCGCAACAGCCTATAGCGTGGCAGGCAAATATGTAAACAACTCAACCATTACCGGTATTCTGCTGAACGAAGAAGAAACAGAACTGGCTGCGGGACAATCCTATGTAATACAATCAACGGCTCTTACCATGAATGCATGGTACTCTCCGCGGGTGGATTCTCTCAAAGCTCCCGTAGATACGCAAGGTATGGTGGGTAATCTCAGCGGAAAGAAAATATATGTGCCGGTCGGCTGCTATGGATTGTCGCATAATAAGTTGCGCAAGGTGGCTTCCGAGAACACAGCCTCCATCGACCACTACAAAGCTTATTTCATCCTCAACGATGATGAGGAAGTGCCTGTGGTCGAAGAGTCCACCATTCCGCAGGGCAGCAAGGTGATGCACACCACCGACGATGCGCCTACAGCCCTCGAGCAGACCAATGGACAGCCGTCGATCGACTGGAACCAACCCGTCTACAACATCCTGGGTATACGCGTGGGCAAAGATGCGACTGGCGTACTCATCCAGAACGGAATAAAATACCTGAGATAAACGGAAATTATCAACAACCTGACATAAGCATTAATCGGTATGAAAAAGTTATTATGTATCTTACCCTTAGCCGCACTGCTCCTACTATGGTCGTGCGACGGTAACAACGGCAAAAACGATCCCGATCAGCCCGGTCTCATCACCCTTCAGCAGGGCTGTTATGCCTCCGGCGACACAGCCTACGTACTCCTTTTCCCCGAGGGGCAGCACGGAGGGCAGTATATCTCCCTCGCGTACTATGCCGACTCCATGATGATAGCCATGCAGCCGCAGCTGCTGACAGGCTACAACGATACGACAGGCACGGCGATGTTCGTTGCCGACGATGCCATCGTCACGCTACGCAACAACGGCAAGGATACCATCTGGATCATCACGACCGAGGAAACGATGACGTTTGTCAGAAAGGCGGAAGTGGACTATGCGCCGAAAAACCTCGCAGGCACATGGCGGATGTCGTTTGAGATCAATGCGTATATGTCGTTCAAACTGTGGGATGCCGTGATTGACAATGATCTGCATTGCAACGTCGAATTCAACATCCCTGACTCAGCTACCCTGGCTATGTGGCTTGAGATGAGCGGAGCTCTGGCCGAACTGCCCGAAGGCAGCGAAGAGATGATCGAAGGCTTGCCGTGGTCAGAGATGCTGGCGGCTATCCCTTCCGGACTGGAAGGCGACATCTGGTATAGTGCGTACGCAGGTATGGGCGTCTTTGTGCCGGAACTGCAGAACTATACCGAGAACTACGGTCTGTTCTTCTCCACTCCCACAGGCAGCACCATACGCATCACGTACGGCTCAATGAACTTCGACATGACGCGAATTAAGTGACAAAACGCATAATTTTGAGATAAAAACCAATTTATTTGCAAATTTATTTGCATTTGTCAATAATTTTTTGTAACTTTGTAGTCGCTTTCATCCGAAAGCAGAAAACTGATAACTGATAACTCAACCATAATGGACAGCTACATCAACATCAAGGTTCGCGTTTGGAGACAGGCGGGACCCAAAGCAAAAGGTTACTTTGAGACCTACGAACTCAAGCACATCTTCCAGGGAGCTTCGTTCCTTGAGATGATGGACATTCTCAACGAGCAGCTCATCGCAGAGCACAAAGATCCTATCGCCTTCGATCATGATTGCCGCGAAGGTATCTGCGGTATGTGCTCCATGTACGTCAACGGTCATCCTCACGGACCAGACAGCGCTATCACTACCTGCCAGCTGCACATGCGTAAGTTCAACGATGGCGATACCATCACCGTGGAGCCGTGGCGTAGTCACGCTTTCCCTGTAATCAAGGACCTGATGGTCGACCGCAAGGCGTACGACAAGATCATGGCAGCCGGAGGCTTCATCAGCGTCAATACAGGCGGTGTGCCCGATGCTAACGCCATACCTATCCCCAAGCCCGCTGCTGACGAGGCTATGGATGCTGCGTCGTGTATCGGTTGCGGCGCTTGTGCTGCCGCTTGCAAGAACGGTTCGGCTATGCTGTTCGTGGCTGCCAAGGTCTCGCAGCTCGCTCTGCTGCCGCAAGGCAAGATTGAGGCAAAGGCGCGTGCCAAAGCTATGGTGGCCAAGATGGACGAACTCGGTTTCGGCAACTGCACCAACACCGGCGCTTGTGCCGCTGAGTGCCCCAAGCAGGTTTCGCTGGCCAATATCGCCCGCCTCAACCGCGAGTTCCTCTGCGCCAAGTTCAGCGACTAATCGCTCACTTATTTTACCCATTACACCCCGGCATCTCTCATCAGATGTCGGGGTGTTGTGTAGTGAAACGTCCTATAGCGCAGCGTCCTCTCTCCTTTCACCTTTCAATTTCCTTTCACTTTTCACCTTTCACTTTCCACTCACCCTCTGAAAATATAGCCTATCCGTTGATCCGTCAGCATTACGGCTGCTTGTCAGCACGCCCAAGTATTTGGTATTGACCTGCAACAGCTTGATTACGTCTTTCGTGTCGCCATATTGAATAGGTGCAGCGCCGTTCAGTACGATGTATATCTCATCGGCATTTACCTGCAATTGGTAGGTTCCTTGGGGTGCATACCAGTTGTAGGTCTCGCTTACAATCTTTTCCTGGTCGATGATCCACGTCAATGGCGATTCGTCCAAGGTGAAAGAGTAGCTTTCGCTAACATCTTTTCCCTGTATATCCGAGTACCACAGCGACTCCTGTTCTATCAGCGCCCATTTGCCGGGCAGCAGTTGCTGGGCTTGCTTTAGATTGCTCTGCCCGGTATCGCATCCCGTCAGGATCAGTATACCGGCAAGGATAACGAGGGCATTGCGTAAAGCTGTCAGCTTGCCCCAAACCTGAAAAGTAGTGTCGCGTTTCATATCACTTGTTGCCGGTTATATCCCATCGGCACATCGGTGTTATCAAAATCTGCCGGTTATATCCCATCGGCACATCGGTGTTATCAAAATCCGCTACAAAGTTACTGCTTTTTTTTCGAATATGCAAATTTTTTTGTGGATTTTTTCTTTTCCTTTACTTTTTGACTTCCAACCTCTTCCCGCTTTCCGCCTGTGGATTTTCATCCGCGTCGGTGTTCTCGAAGATACAAAAAAATCCCACAATCGCAATTTTGTGGGATTTTCTTTGTGTTTACGGCTTTCGGTGAGCTTCTTTTAGTCCAAAATTACCCAAAATTAGGACCTATGGGTCAAATTGCAGGCTAAAAAAAGGTAAAATGTGTTCTATGGGTC
>CAMKDV010000014.1 GCA_946411385.1 uncultured Bacteroidales bacterium | reverse complement strand
GTATAATTAACAAAAAAAATTAATTTTTGTGTCTACTTTTTGCATTTAGTACACATTTAGTACATATTTTGACACAAAGAATAGGAATAAGTGTATAATTTTGGCATGTAAAAATAGGAATAAGTGTATTTTTTGAGCACAAAAATCGCGGAATAAGTGTGAAAAATTTGCACATTTCAAATATTTTTTGTATCTTTGCAGCGTCTAAATGAGAAAGTTATATGTTGCAGCGCAAATTTTCATCAGTGATTGAGCATTATATCAAGGAAGATACCGATAAGATTCTTCTTGTCAATGGTGCCCGCCAGATAGGTAAATCCTATTTGATTCGTCATGTCGGGAAGAAAGTTTTCAAGAATTTTGTAGAGATCAACTTGCAGGAAGATAAGGAAAACCTAGCAGTGTTTGCAAATGTGCGAAGTACACAGGATATGTACCTGCAAATCGCGGCTATAACCAACAAGCGCCTTGGTGATAAATCCGACACATTGATCTTCCTGGATGAAATACAAGCTTATCCTCATCTGCTCACGTTGCTGAAGTTCCTGCGTGAAGAAGGTCAATATCACTTCATCGCATCGGGTTCACAATTGGGTATAGCCCTACATGAGACCCCTTCCGTACCAATAGGAAGCATAGCTATTGAGACCATGTATCCCTTGGATTTTGAGGAGTTCCTGTGGGCTAACGGAGTAACACAAGCACCGATAGACGAGATAAAGCAGCATTTCCTTGACCGGAAGCCGCTGCCTGAAGGTTTGCACCGATACTTGCTGCAACTGTTCAAACTATATCTGCTGGTAGGAGGATTGCCCGAGGCCATCAACAAGTTTTTACCGGCACGAAATATCCGTGAAGTGAGAAAAGTACACCAATTCATTCATGAATTGTATCGAACAGACGCATTAAAATACGATGAGGAGCGCAAACTGAAAATCCGCCGCATATACGACATGCTGCCCAGCCAACTGGAGAACAAGAAGAAGCGTATTGTATATCAAAACATTGAAGAAAAGAAGGGTAAACGCTTTACGGATTACCAAGACGAATTCGAATACCTGATTGAATCCGGAATAGCACTGGACGTGAAGGCTGTCAGCCAACCCAAATATCCGCTGATTGAATCAAGTTCGAAAAACCTGATGAAACTATATCTCAACGATGTAGGACTGCTTACAAGTCTGCTCTATGGAATGAATATCAACGCCGTTCTCAACGACGAACGCAGCATTAATTTGGGTGCTGTATATGAGTCGGTGGTTGCTCAAGAACTACGAGCACACGGATATAATCTCTATTACTACGACAACAAAAAGAAAGGTGAGGTCGATTACCTCATCAATGACACAAATACGGTACAAGTGCTACCTATCGAAGTGAAATCAGGAAAGGATTACAAGGAGCATAGCGCCCTGACAACTTTCTTGGATGATAACGAATATAACATACATCAGGCTATAGTGTTCTCTAACGAACAAGATGTACATCAAGAGAATGGAATCCTATATATGCCAATATATTACATTATGTTCCTTCTGCAATCACCTTCCGGCGACGTAATCCTCCCACCGATAGATATACCTGCCGAGTTGAAATAATTGGTAACGTCGAAAACATCGGCTTTTGTAACGTCGAAGGTAACGAGGATTTTGTATCTTCGAGGACACCGAGGATTTGTATCTTCGGCACTCCCCTAAAGGGACCCTCCGAAAATACTGCACGGCAATGCGGGGCATTTACGCTCGCGTTCGGCAACGCGGTCGCACGGGCTGAGCGTTACGCGCTCATCAAAGCGACGCGTGCCTTCGCTCTCCCCACCACAAACAGCCTATGGCTTGGTTTGCGTCGGGGACCCCCATAACAGGAAAAATGACACTTTGTGTCTCACTTTTTTAGTATCCGCACACCACATTCGTGCGAGCACGTGTGATGTGCAGATACTAAAAAAATGCAATAAATTGCAATTTTTCTTCTGGAATATTTGCAAATGTGCATTTTTTTTTGTATCTTTGTACGCTAATTTTGTAATTTGCTTAAATATGCACAAAGGCGAAATAGATATTATCACTCTCGGATGCTCCAAGAACCTCGTGGATGCCGAACGCGTGATGCGACGACTGCAAACAGCCGGGTTCACCTGCGTGCACGATGCTCCCGCGCCCAAAGGCGAGATTGCTATCATCAACACCTGCGGATTTATCGGCGATGCCAAAGAAGAAAGCATCCGGATGATCCTCGAGATGGTCGAGCGCAAGAAAAAACGCCAACTCCGTCAACTCTACGTCATGGGATGTCTCAGCCAGCGCTACAGCCGCGAACTGCCCGAAGAAATACCCGAAGTGGACGGATGGTACGGGAAATTTGACTATGACGCGCTCATAGAGCGTTTAGCCGTTAGCCATTGGCCATTAGCCTCCGCCGAGCATTCATCATCAGCCAACAGCCAACAGCCAACAGCCAACAGCCGGAACTGCGCCACCTACGAGCGGACGATCACAACGCCCAAACATTATACCTACGTCAAGATCAGCGAGGGCTGCAACCGTTTCTGCTCCTATTGCGCCATACCACTCATCACCGGACGGCACACCTCACGCCCCATGGAGGAGATCCTGGACGAGGTACGATGGCTCGTCAAGCAGGGCGTCAAGGAGTTCAACATCATCGCGCAAGACCTGTCGTCATACGGCCTCGACCTGTACAAGCAGCATCGCCTGGCCGAACTTATCGACCGTATGGCGCAGATAGAAGGCGTCCGGTGGATTCGTCTGCACTACGCCTACCCCACGGATTTTCCGTACGACATACTGCCCGTCATGGCGAAACACGAGAATATCTGCAAGTACCTCGACATCGCTCTGCAGCACTGCACCGATCACATGCTCAGCCTCATGCGCCGTCATATCACCGCCGCCGAGCAAGACGAACTTCTCGACCGCATACGCCATGAGGTGCCGGATATCACGCTACGCACTACCCTGCTCGTCGGACATCCCGGTGAGACCGAAGAAGACTTTATTGCACTCAAGCAATGGGTCATCCGCCAGCGTTTCGACCGCATGGGAGCTTTCGCCTACAGCGATGAGGAAGGCACCTACGCCAATCTCCATTACAAGGACGATATTCCCCAACAGATCAAAGACCGCCGCGTGGCGGAGATAATGGCTATCCAGGAACAGATAGCTGCAGAGAAGAACGAAGAGAAAGTGGGAAAAACGCTGACCACCATCATCGACCGCCTCGAAGGCGACTATTACATAGGACGAACCCAGGCAGACTCACCCGAAGTGGATCAGGAAGTACTGATCAAAGCCGACTGCCAACAACAGATACTTATCGGCGAGATCTACCCCGTCAAGATCACACAAGTGGAAGGGTTTGATTTGTATGGGGAGGTGAAAGGTGAAAGGTGAAAGGTGAAAATTGAAAGTTGAAAGTTGAAAGAAAAAAGATATGAACCAACAGGAACTAATACGTGTCGTTTCGCGTAAGACGGCACTATCGCAACAGGCAACGGAACAACTGCTGCAAACCGCCACGGCGGTCATCGCGCAAGCCCTGCACGAAGGCCAGACGGTCAAACTGCAGCATTTCGGGTCGTTCGAGGTGCGCCAGCATACAGAGCGAACCATCACCAACCCCCGCAACGGAGAGAAAACAGTTATCCCCGCCAAACAGGTATGGACCTTCAAGCCCAACGACCGGCTCAAACAAACGCTAAACACGAAGTAACATGGCAGAGAACATCACATTGGTCAATTTGCGCAAGGCACTGTGTGCGCAGGCTAACGTCACCGAGAAAGTGGCTGACGAGTTTCTTCGTGCTTTGCTTGAGGCTATCGGCGACGGACTGAAAACCGACAACGAAGTAACCGTCAACGGGTTGGGTACCTTCCGCTTGCAGGAAGTAGCTCCGCGTGAGAGCATCAATATCGCAACCGGCGAACGCTTCGAGATTGCCGGCTACAACAAGGTAGTATTCACAGCCGACACCCGTGCACCCAAACTCGCCACCAAGACCGCCACACCCGCCAAAAATCGCAAAAAGAAAGAGACGGAAGATATCGACCCCATTCAGAAACTGGGTGAGCAAGCCGAGGAGATAAAGGGTATACTGGGTGAACTCGGGGCTATGGGAGGACTCCCCGCGGGCGAAACCATACCCATAGAAGTGCCCGTAGAAACACCCGCTCCCGCAGAACCCGTACCCGCAGAAGAGCCGCAGCCGGAAGCAGTTGTCACTGCCCCAACAGGCGAAGCCGATCCAACAGCGAAGCGGTCTAACAGCGAAGCTGTCCCTCAAAACAAGCCTAAGAAAAAGCCTTTCAACCCCTGGCTCACAACGCTCATCACGCTCATCGTGTTCACCTTGCTGCTCATTGCCGCCTACTTCTTCCTCCGCTACAAGATCATCCATTGGACGGACACCATGCGCCAGACCATCGAACAGCGCGTCACGCCCAAACAGGATCAGACGCCCACAGTAGTAGTCGAACCTATTGACGCCCCTGCAGAGGAAGCGCCTGCAGAAGAGACCGTTCCTGCGGAAACAACCGATAATTCCGTCCTCGCCACCGAGACGAAAACACCGGACAAAGCCATCAACTATTTCGATGATAACGAGCGCCGCTTCACCGAGTTCAAGGCCACAGAGGTCGTAGGCAAAGACAGCCGTCTGGCATGGGTAGCCAAGAAACATTACGGCGAGAAAGCCTACTGGGTGTTCGTATACGAGGCGAACAAAGACAAACTCGAATCGCCCGACTTCGTCCTGCCGGGCATGGAGCTGCAGATACCCGTTCTACCCAAAGAACTACGCAACCCCAACGATAAGAAGACAGCCGAGCTGCTGGAACGATTGAGCAAGAAATACCTAGCAGTATTCTAATTGAAAAATGAAAATTGAAAGGTGAAAAGTGAAAAGTGAAAGGTGAAAGGTGAAAAGTGAAAGGTGAAGTAATACATATTGAAGGTGCACGGACCAACAACCTGAAGAACATTAGCGTGGACATACCACGAAACAGGTTGGTGGTGATCACAGGCGTGAGCGGTAGCGGCAAGTCGTCGCTGGCTTTCGATACGCTCTACGCGGAGGGACAGCGCCGCTATGTGGAGAGCCTGAGTGCTTACACCCGGCAGTTCCTCGGCAGGATGCAGAAGCCCGATGTGGACATCATCGACGGCATACCCCCAGCCATTGCCATCGAGCAGAAAGTCAGCTCACGCAACCCGCGCTCTACCGTAGGTACGGTCACGGAGATCTACGACTATCTGAAGCTCCTCTTTGCCCGCGCCGGAAAGACTATCTCGCCCGTCAGCGGCAACGAAGTGAAGCGGCACACCGTAGCCGATGTGCTGGAATATGTGCGCCAACTGCCCAAAGGTACGCGCGTCTTTCTGCTGTCAGCGATCAGCGGTCAGCAATCAGCGGGCAGCGGGCAGGTTGAGGCGGATAACTTGCAAGCTCGCGCTAATGCGTTGGTAAATGAGGGATACTCACGACTGCTCCATCTGCATGACGATGGCACCGCCGATATTCTCCGCCTCAGTTCCACCTTCAGCGACGAACTCATCGACGATCTGCAGCACGTCTATCTCCTCGTCGACCGCATCGTGGCAGATGGCGAGCAAGCTACGCTCAACCGCTTTGCCGACTCTGTTCAGACTGCTTTCTACGAGGGTCACGGCGAGTGTCTCATTCGCACCGAACCGCCCATATCGAGCGGCGAACCGCTGTCGACGCAGGCAACTCCCTCTCTTCGGGTCTTTTCCGAGCGCTTCGAGGCAGACGGGATAAAGTTCGTCGAACCTACCCCGCACCTGTTCAATTTCAACAATCCGCTCGGCGCTTGCCCCACATGCAACGGCTTCGGAAACATCGTTGGTATCGATATGGACCTGGTCGTGCCGGACAAATCGAAGAGCATCTACGAGGATGCCATCGCTTGCTGGCGAGGCGTAAAGATGAGTGCGTGGCGTGACGAACTGATATACAATGCCGATAAGTTCGGCTTCCCCATCCATACGCCTTTCTATGCCCTCACTCCCGAGCAGAAACATCTGATCTGGACGGGCAATGAATATTTCCATGGACTGAACGATTTCTTCCGCATGCTGGAGAAAGAACAGTTCCAGAAAATCCAGTACCGCGTCATGCTCTCGCGCTTCAAGGGAAAGACCACCTGTCCTGACTGCCATGGCATGCGCCTGAGAAAAGAAGCAAGCTACGTGCTGGTGGGTGACAAGCGCATCACTGAGATTGCTGCTATGCCCGTGAGTGATGTAGCGGTTTGGATTGACAGCCTCAAGCAGCAAGCTGCCGATGGCAATCAGACGCTGGAGGCTATGGGCGAACTGCTCACCGAGATTAGCAGCCGGCTGCAGTTCATGGAAGATGTCGGTCTGAACTACCTGAGCCTCAACCGCATGGCATCCACACTCTCAGGCGGCGAGAGCCAGCGCATCAACCTTGCCAAATCCTTGGGCAGCAGCCTGGTAGGATCGCTATATGTGCTCGACGAACCGTCCATTGGTCTGCATGCACGCGACACGCAGCGCCTCATACATGTGCTGCACGAACTACGCGACCTGGGCAACACCATCGTCGTCGTAGAACATGACGAGGATATCATGCGCGCTGCTGATTATATGATCGAGATAGGTCCGAAAGCCGGCACGCATGGCGGCAACATCACCTATACAGGCAAACCCCGCATACAGGATTTTCCGTCCGTAGTGCCCGAACATCGCAGGCATTGGAGCAATTATATCGAGATCGTCGGTGCCGCCGAGAACAATCTGAAGAACCTCAATGTCAAGTTCCCTTTGGGTGTGCTGACGGTCATCACAGGCGTGAGCGGCAGCGGCAAATCGTCGCTGGTCAAGAAAGTGCTCTACCCCGCTCTGAAGAAACATTACGGAGGCATTGCAGCCGAGCATACGGGTGATTTTGGCAGCCTGAGAGGTAGCATGCATCTGCTGACCAATATCGAATATGTCGATCAGAACCCGCTCAGCAAATCCTCGCGCTCCAATCCCGTCACCTATCTCAAGGCGTTCGACGAGATTCGCAAACTCTATGCCGATCAGCAGCTCTCCCGGCAGATGGGCTACACCCCGGCACATTTCTCCTTCAACACCCCCGGCGGACGATGTGAGGAATGTCAGGGCGAAGGTACCATCACCATCGAGATGCAGTTCATGGCGGATATAGTCATGGAGTGCGAACATTGCCACGGCAAGCGCTACAAGAAAGATATACTTGAGGTGGAGTACGGCGGCAAGAATATCTTTGATATACTCGATATGACCGTCGACGATGCCATCGCCTTTTTCGACGCGCACGACTGCAAGAAGATCGTCAAGCAGCTCAAGCCGCTCCAGGATGTAGGCATCGGGTATGTCAAGCTCGGGCAATCCAGCAGCACCCTCTCGGGCGGCGAGAGTCAGCGCGTGAAGCTCGCCTCTTTCCTTGCCCAGGAAGACAGCAAACCTACGATGTTTGTGTTTGACGAACCTACCACAGGCCTCCACCATCAGGATGTGCTCGTACTGCTTGGTGCGCTGCAAAGGCTTATCAGCAAAGGGCATACGGTAGTGGTAATCGAACATAACCCCACGCTGATCATGGCAGCCGATCATGTGATCGATCTTGGTCCGGAAGGCGGCAAGGATGGTGGTATGATCGTAGCAGAAGGTACGCCGGAACAGATTATGGCGTGCGAACAAAGTTATACAGGTAAAGCCCTTAAGGGATTGACAAATTGACGATTGACAATTTACGATTGTGGTAAGTATAGAGAACATAGTAAAGGAGTACAGTTCCCGGCCTATATTGACGGGCATCACATTTCTCGTCAACAAGCGCGACCGCATCGCCCTGGTGGGTAAGAACGGTGCAGGCAAAACCACCCTGCTCCGCCTCATTGCCGGCGAGGAGACACCCACAAGCGGACATATCAGCAAGGATAGCGATCTGCGTATCGGCTATCTGCCCCAACAGATGATCCACAACGAGGGCACGACGCTCCGCCAGGAGGTGGATCAGGCACGCGACAAAGATGATCCGAAATCCGTGGGACAGATGGAGCGCGTACTGATGGGCTTGGGCTTCGAGCGTACGGATTTCGACCGTCCGTGCAACGAGTTCTCAGGCGGATGGCGCATGCGCATCGAGCTTGCCAAGATCTTGCTTCTCAAACCCGATCTGCTGCTCCTGGACGAGCCTACCAACCATCTGGATATAGAAAGTATCCAATGGCTCGAAGAGTGGCTGCAAACCGCTCCGTGTGCCGCTATTATCGTCAGTCATGATCGCGCTTTCATCGATAATGTTACCAACCGCACGATAGAAATTTCCTTGGGTCGTATCTACGATTACAACGTGCCCTACTCGCAGTTCGTCACCCTCCGTCAGGAGCGCCACGAGCAGCAGGTACGCGCCTACGAGAACCAACAGAAGATGATCAAGGATACCGAGGAGTTCATCGAGCGCTTCCGCTACAAAGCCACAAAGAGCGTACAGGTCCAGAGCCGCATCAAGCAACTGGACAAGCTCGAGCGATTGGAGGTCGACCTGGAGGACAACAGTCGTCTGAGGATGAAGTTCCCTCCTGCACCGCGCAGCGGTGACTTCCCCGTCATTGCCGATGATGTACGCAAGGCTTTCGGCAGCCATCTGGTGTTCGATCATGTTACCTTCACCATACGCCGCGGTGAGAAAGTGGCATTCGTGGGCAAGAACGGCGAGGGAAAGACAACGCTCGTCCGTTGCATCATGAACGAACTGAACGACTATACCGGTACGCTCAAGATCGGACATAATGTCAAAATAGGCTATTTTGCCCAGAACCAGGCATCGCTGCTCGATGGCGAAATCAGTGTGTTCGACACTATCGACCGCGTAGCAGTAGGTGACATCCGTACGCGCATCAAGGATATCCTGGGTGCTTTCATGTTCGGCGGTGATGCTATCGACAAGCGCGTCAAGGTGCTGTCGGGCGGCGAGCGCAGCCGACTGGCTATGATCCGATTGCTGCTCGAGCCCGTCAACCTGCTTATCCTCGACGAGCCTACCAACCATCTGGACATGCGCAGCAAGGATGTGCTGAAAGAGGCGCTACAGGCTTTCGATGGCACCGTCATTCTTGTCAGCCATGATCGTGATTTTCTCGATGGCATCGTCAGCAAGGTGTACGAGTTCGGCGGCGGCAAGGTGCGCGAACACCTGGGGGGTATCTACGACTGGCTCCAGTACAAGCGCGCCTCACGCATCTCCGATGCAGACAAGGCGATTGACCTTGCGCTGCAGCAGCCCAAAGCCAACAGCCAACAGCCGATGGCCAACAGCCAGGTCAGCACCGGCGCAGCCGACTACGCTGCCCAGAAAGCCAAAGCAGCCGAACTCCGCAAAGCGCAAAAAGCTGTCAGCCAGGCAGAAGAGGATATCAGCCGTCTGGAGCAGCAGATACTCGACATAGAGCAGATACTGGCGGATGTAGCCGGACAATCGCCGGAGAACTTCGAGAAATACAACCGCCTCAAGCGCGATCTGGAGCATCGCATGTACGAGTGGGAGATTCTGAGCGAGCAACTGGACGAGGTGAAAGGGGAGAATTGAAAAGTGAAAGGTGAAAAGTGAAAGGTGAAAAGGTGAATATGGACGAGATTATCAATTATATCAAAACGTGGCTGCTGTACGGCAATGCCGACGAAGCTCAGCACATCGGCTACACCGCAGACGAGAAAGAGTGGCCGAAGTACAAACTGGTGATTGTACCCAACGGTCATTTCGGCAAAGAACTGGTCATGCCCGATATGGACACGCCGTTTGTAGAACGCTGGTCGCCTGACGACGACGAGACCAACGTTGTTTCTGTCGTTCGTACCGACCTCATCTACAACACCTTTTTCTTCATCTCCCGTGCGGAAGAGGTGCTGAACACAAAGCGTGACGAACATGGCCGCTTTCTTGCAGCCTACTCCATCCTGGGCAAGCGCAACAGGCTGATGATGCCCGTACTGGACGAGTATGCACGCATGATGATGAAAGCGCTTGGATTGCCGTTGCCTCCGTCAGGTTTTGCGCATATCTACCTCACCCACGATATTGATACCATCGCCCAATACCGTCATCCGCGCGGTGCACTGGGTGGCATCTGGCGAGGCGAGTGGCGACAGGTGCTGCGCTCGTGGAAGGATATATACAACGATCCGTCCTATACTTTCCCCTGGCTCGTCGAGCAGGACAAGCGCGTACCACAAGCTGAGAGCATCTTCTTCGTCAAGCATTCGTTCGGCAAAGGCTACGATTATCCCCAATACAACCATCACAGCCCCGACGCACGCAAGCTGCGTAAGTTCCTTGAGTGGAACAGAGTGCTCATCGGTTGGCATAGCTCGTATTACGGCGTGGGCAGCATTGAGCATCGCTCCAAGCGTCATGACGAACTCGCGCTCCACCGCTCCCACTACCTGAACTGCTCCATCGATAATATGCGCAAACTTCTGGCGCTCGGTATCACCGATGATTTTACGATGGGCTTTCCCGATCGTGCAGGCTTCCGTTTGCAGACCTCGCGTGCCGTCCTGTGGATCGACCCCGAGAAGATGCAACTGACTGAACTCGTTCTCCATCCGCTCACCGTGATGGATGTTACGCTCAGCAATGCCAACTATATGCATCTCGACCGCGAGGAAGCTTTCTATCTCTGCCAGCAGCTCATCGACAAGACCCGCATGCACAACGGCGACCTATGTCTGCTATGGCATAATAGCAATCTGGGCACGAACACCTACCATCGGTCCTTATATCCGCAACTGTTAGACATGCTCATCCGATGATGCCACGACTGCTCATACTCTCCGATCCGTTTACCTCGCCCGCCTACACGCCGCGGCTGCGCTGCCTGTGCGATTACCTGACCGCACAGGGCTGGCAGATTGACCTCTATACGGAGAAAGGTGAGCCGTTGCCGTTCGAGCATGTCTACCCCATTCACGAGATACAGGTCTACCGCACCTCATCGATGCCGGAATGGATGGTCAAGAGCCTCGCATCGCTATGCTTCGACTGGCGTAACCGCTTTTTCTCAAGGCAAGTACGCCGTCAGATAGCCGGTCAATCCTATCAGATGGTGCTGTGCTGCACCTTCTCCACCTTCCCGCTCCGTGCTGCCTTGGATGTAGCGCGCGAGGGGCATATCCCACTGCATGTCGACCTGCGCGATATCGACGAGCAGGCACCCAATGCACAATACCAGAGCCATCGCCAGTGGTGGCTACGGCCGTTCCGGATGTGGTACAGCCGCACCAATATCCGTCGCCGCAACGAGGTGCTTCGTCAGGCTGATAGCATCAGTTGCGTATCGCCATGGCACGCTGATTTCCTCAAAGCATACAACAAGCACATCTCGCTCATATATAACGGCTTTGACAGCAGTCTGTTCGTTCCTTGCGACCGCCGCAGCCCGCAATTCACTATCGCCTATGTAGGGCGTGTGTACGAACATCCAATGCAGGACCCCAAGCTGCTCTTCGAGGCGCTCAAAAGTATAGATCTGCCACTGCGCGTCAGCTGGTACACCAGTGAGGCAGGCGAACAGCGCATACGCCACATGGCGGCGCATTATGGCGTAGAATCGATGATGGACTACCACGGTTTCGTGCCCACCTCACAAGTACCGGCTATCCTGCAGGATGCATCCATCCTGCTCGTGTTGAGCAACAAAGCCTACGAGAGTGGCGCACATGGCATCATGACCACCAAGTTCTTCGAGGCGCTCGGCGTGGAGAAACCCGTACTGTGCGTCCGTTCGGATGAGGAGTGCTTGGCTGAGGTTATCCGCAACACCCATGCCGGCATAGCCGCCACTACCGTGGACGAGGTTACGGCATTCATACGGGACAAGTACGCCGAGTGGCAAACCAACGGCTTCACCCGCCAGGCCGTACTGCCCGAGCAACGGCTGCTCTTTACCCGCGAACATCAAGCACGGCAGTTCGAACAACTGCTATCTGACGCCATCGCCCGAACGCAATGAGACAAGCAACGCATGAACACAGATAAGCCCATATTGGTGGATATATGTTGGACGCTCTTCTACTCCAACACGACCTACGACTTCCTGCACATCCGCGGGAATAGGCTCAACTCGCTGCTGTACAAGCTGTTCGGCTATGATTATGTGCGTGCACGCGCCATCCGTCGCCTACGCCACCTCACGCATGAGCAGTTGCTCACGCGCGCGGAACAGTTCTATACGGATTATCTCGAGCCGCGGAAGATCACTCCCGTATGGCAACTGATTGAGGGCAGAGATATCATCCTCGTCTCGCAAACGATGCCCGTCATTACCGAGGTGGTAGCCCGGCATACCGGCGCACGGGCATACCACTCGCTTCAAGACAAGCAGGAAGTGCTCAGCCTCTACCGTGACTTTGATATCATCACCGACAATCTCACGGATATCGAGCTCATCCGCCATGCCGGGCATGCAACGATAGTAACATATAACAACCGCTCGCATTGGGAGCGTCTGCTTCCGCACGACATAAGCATTAGCTATATTGACACCAATCGAACAAAATATTAGGCCCAAGCATGTGAGCGAGCATATCAGCAACGCCGTGTTCTACCTGCCATTCGGTTACTATTATACCGTTCGGTTGGGAACGCTGCCCCAACTGCTGTCGTGGATGCTCATCTATATCATGCCCACGGCTTTCTACTCGTACATGACCTGTCAGTTGGCGCTGCTCCCGTTCGTGGTGAACTACCTGCTGTTGCTCACTGCGGTGTTCTCGCTCTACGAGTTAGGTTATATCCTCAACGATACCATCGCCATCCGCTACGAGCAGCAGCCTGCCGTGCGGCTCTATCCCGACAATTTCCGGCATTTCAGCCTCTATGCGCGCGTGATTGTTCTTGCCCGCTTTGCCTATGCCGCTATCGCGTTGGGTGTGCTCTATCTCATGGATGCCTCGCTCGTCACGCTACCGCTGGTCATCAATATCCTGGCCATACCGGTTATCTTTGCCATCTACAATAGTTGGCGCAGCCGCTACAACGTATGGCTCTACCCCGTGCTGGTCTTCTCGCGCTACCTGCCGTTCATGTTGCTCTACCGCATCGATGCGCTCGCCATTATGATGCTTTTCCTCTCTTTCCCACTGCTGAACATGTTGGAGCGCTTCTCCATGCCCGCCTATCGCTTTCCGCTTATGCGCCGGCTGATACCTGCCGAGGAAAGCAAGACCGCTTTTCGTGTCTGGTACTACGCCTTGCTGCTGCTCATCCTCAGCATCCTTGGCGTACTGTATATAATCCCCTACCTGCTCATCATACCCGTATTGATCCTGTTTGTCTATCGTCTGTTGCTGGCATTCTGGGTGAGCGGTCATCGTCCTACAAACTATCTGAACGGCTAAAACATGAACGAACACATGAATAATCAAGCATTACTCGACTTACTCCATCAGGAGGTTATTCCCGCTATCGGCTGCACCGAACCGATGTGCGTGGCGCTGTGCGTAGCGCGCGCCAAAGAGCAGCTTGGGCAAGAACCCGAGACTATCACCGTAGAAGTGAGCAAAAACATCTACAAGAACGCCATGGCGGTAGGTATACCCAACACGGGCATGACCGGTCTGCCCATAGCCATCGCCCTGGGTGCGACCATCGGCAAGAGCGAGTACGGACTGGAAGTATTGCGCGATACGACACCGGAAGCCGTAGCCTATGCCAAGACTTACATGCAACGCGTACCGCCGAAAATCAATATAGCATACGACGCGCCTGACTTGCTGTACGTACACGCCATACTCAGTTTGAACGATGGTACTACCGCAGAATCCACCATTCAAGGAAGCCATACAGGATGCTCCGACACGCCTGTACTAATCAACAGCTTGCGCGAGGTGTATGATTTTGCGCTGAACGTACCCGTTCAGGATGTGCAGTTCCTCATGGATGGCGCCAAGATGAACATGGCAGCCGCCGAAAAGTCGTTCATGGGCAATTACGGTCACGGATTGGGACGACTGCTCCACACCGTCAGCACTCAGCATCTGACCAACGGCCGTCCTACGCAACTGTCGAACATCTTCGGCGATACATTGTTCACAAAGATACTATGTTATACCTGCGGCGCATGCGACGCGCGCATGTCGGGCGCGATGGTATCCGTCATGTCCAACTCCGGCAGCGGCAATCAAGGCATCAGTTGCTCCATACCCGTCTACCTGTACGCCCTGGAGCATAACTGCGATGAGGAACAGACACTACGCGCACTGACACTGAGTAACCTTACGGTGATATACATAAAGCAATCGCTCGGACGATTGTCTGCCCTCTGTGGATGCGTGGTAGCGGCTACGGGCTCGGCGGCCGGACTCACCTATCTGATGGGCGGACTGTACGACGAGGTGACCTACGCTATCAAGAACATGATTGCCAACATCTCCGGCATGATTTGTGATGGCGCCAAGCCTGCCTGCGCATTGAAAGTGACGAGCGGTGTGGCTACGGCTGTACTCTCCGCCTCGATGGCGATGAACCATTCGTTTGCCGAGAGCACGGAAGGCATTGTGGAGGATGATATCGACCGAACGATACACAACCTTACCCGCATCGGTCACGATGGCATGTGCCAGACGGATGACTTGATTATTGATATAATGACCAATAAGAATTAGGCCGCAAATAGAGCAAAGACAAAATAGAAGAATATGATAACAATAGAACAACTGAAAGACGTGCAGCAACGCGCTGACAAGCTCAAACAGTACCTCGCCATCGACGAGAAACGTATCCAGCTGGAGGAGGAAGAACTGCACACGCAAGATCCCGGATTCTGGGAGGATGCCAAAGCTGCAGAGGCACAGATGCGCAAAGTGAAAGCCATCCGCCGATGGATAGAAGGCTACGAGGGCGTGCGAGCTGCTACCGAAGAACTGCAGCTCGCCTTCGACTATTACAAGGAAGAACTGGTCACCGAGCAGGAGGTGGACGACGCCTACGCACATGCTATGCGTGAGGTGGAAGATCTGGAGATGAAGAACATGTTGTCTCATGAAGAGGACGCTATGCCTGCCGTGCTCAAAATCGTTGCCGGCGCCGGTGGAACCGAAGCACAGGACTGGGCAGAACAATTGATGCGTATGTACCAGCGTTACTGCGAGAAGCATGATTACAAGGTGACCATCGCCAACCTGCAAGAGGGCGACGAAGCCGGCATCAAGACCGTTACGTTCAACATAGAAGGGGATATGGCGTATGGCTATCTGAAGAGCGAGAACGGCGTGCATCGTCTGGTGCGCGTCAGTCCGTACAACGCACAAGGAAAGCGCATGACCAGTTTTGCTTCGGTGTTCGTTGTACCACTGATTGACGACAGCATCGAGATTACCGTAGACCCTGCAGGACTGAGTTGGGACACTTTCCGCAGTTCGGGAGCCGGCGGACAGAACGTCAACAAAGTGGAGTCCGGCGTACGTCTGCACTATAAGTTCACGAACCCCCTGACCGGTCAGCCGGACGAGATCGTCATTGAGAATACCGAGACGCGCGACCAGCCCAAGAACCGTGAGAATGCCCTGCGTCACTTGCGCAGCCAGTTGTACGAACTTGAACTGGAGAAACGCCGTCAGGCACAAGCCAAGGTAGAAGCCGGCAAGAAGAAGATTGAATGGGGCAGCCAGATACGCTCGTACGTGTTCGACGACCGCCGCGTGAAAGACCACCGCACCAATTACCAGACCAGTAATGTCAATGCCGTGATGGACGGCGATATCGATGCCTTCATCAAAGCCTATCTGATGGAGTTCCCTGATTAATCATTTGTCATTTGTGATTTGTCATTTATGAACAGAAGACGTTTATCCATATTTGTGAGGTGGCTGCTACGCCTGCACTATGCTATACAAATCGAGGGCAAAGAGCTCATGTTGGACAACAAGGTGCACCTGTTGCTGCCTAACCATCCGGCGTTCATCGAGCCGCCTATGCTGTTTGCCGAGTGCTACGACAGCCGTATGCGCCCGATGGCGGATGAGGCATACTTTCACAAACCTTTGGCAGGCTACGCATTGCGTCTGACCAATGCTATCGTTGTGCCTGATCTGCCTGCCACTTCCGCCTCGCAACGCGAGCAGCAAGCCGCCGTTGCACGCAACCTGACCAACACCGCCGTACAAACCCTGCGCCAAGGCAACGACCTCGTGTTCTACCCTTCCGGACACATCAAGCGCAGCGAACTGGAGCAGATCGGTAACAGACGGCTTGCGTACGAGGTGTGCTCGGAGCTGCTTGCCAATGGCGAACGGCCCATACGCGTCATCATGCTACGCACTACAGGCTTGGATCATAGCTATACCAGCCGCCTCAAATGGCATCCTGCCCTGCGCCGGCACGTCACCATGCACTTCGAGGACATGACCGAACAGATAGCCGAGTGGACCCGTCTCGACCGCCGAGCCTTCAATGAGCAACTCGAGCACTGGTACAATAACAACTTTGGCACGCAATTTGCAAAGGGATAAGCAAACAACCTAAAATGAACAACATTATGAAACGAAATCTTCTGATAGCAGTGTTGCTGATTGGCGCGCTGAGTGTACTGGCGGAGGACGCCAAGACCTTTACGGCACAGATAGAACATGCCACCGTGTTTACCAATGGTGCGGAACTGCAGCACAAGGTAGTCATACCGTTGCAGGCGGGTGACAACACCATCCGCATCGAGAACATCTCGCCGAGCATCAACCAGCAGTCGCTGCAGATAGCCTTGGGCGGAGGAGTGATTGTGCAAAGTTACGATTTCTCGCTGGACTACCTCGCTGCCGACAAGCGCAGGATGAGTACCGCCGCGTTGGAGGACAGTCTCAAGATGGCTCAAAGCGCCCTGGAGGATGCCGAGCGGCGCATAGCTACCATCGCCGAGATGCAGAAACTATTGCAAGCAGGCGTCAACAGCAGCCTCACCGCCACGACAGGCGTCACTACCGCCACCATCGACAAAAATCTGCAATACTTCCGCACCAATGCGCTGGAGTTGGCAAAGCAGATGGATGCGACCAAAGCCGAGAAAAGCGCTCTGGACAAACGCATCAAGGCGCTGCAGAAACAGATAAGCGAGAACGGCGGACAGAAAACCGGCAAGTCGGGCATCGTAACCCTGCAGGTCAATTCGCCTAAGAAGCAGACCATCACGGCTGATGTGAAATATTTCACCTACAATGCCCAATGGTACTCCACCTACGACATGAACATCACCCATCTGCACTCGCCCGTAGGGCTGATCATGAAGGCGCATGTCATCCAGCATACCGGTCTCGACTGGCAGAAAGTCAACTTGACGCTTTCTACCGGCGCACCATCGCGCAGCAATCAGGCGCCTGAACTGAGCACATGGTGGCTGCAACAGCAGCAGATGAGGACGCGCGCATTGGGCTATGCCAAGAATATGGTGATGGCAGCCGCTGTCAGCGCCGACGGCGTGATGGAAGATGAGGCAGCCTACGAAGTGCCGCAAGCAGCTACCATACAGAACTATGTATCGCAGAACGAGCAGGCACTGAGCATGGAGTATGCCATCAGTCTGCCCTACACTATCGAGGGCAACGGCAAGGAGCAGATCATCGCCTTGCTCGAGAGGAAGATTGAGGATGTGTCATACAACTATTATGCCGCGCCCGCTATCGACGAGCAAGCGTACCTCGTAGCCTATATCTCCAACTGGCAACAGCAGCAGTTGCCCGACGGACAAGCCAACCTCACCTATGCCGGCACCTATTTCGGCGAGACGCGCCTGGCAGCCAACAGCAATGAGGCACGCGTTCGCCTCACCCTGGGCGACGACCGGCAGATTAAGATCAAGCGTGAGCGCACCGTGGCCGGTGGCAAGACCTCGGGCAACTACAAGCAGGTCACCTACGGCTATACCACTACCATCCGCAACGACAAGAGCGAAGCCGTAACCATCACCCTGAAAGATCGTTACCCCGTCTCCACCACCAAGGAGATACAGGTCAGCCGTGGCGACAAGGATACGCCTGCCACTGCCGAAGACAAGCAGACCGGCATCCTCACCTACGATATGACCCTCGCTCCCGGCGAGACACGAACTATCCTACTGACATATACGGTCAAGTACCCAAAAGACTGGACTATCAATCTATAGCCAAAAGGCAAAAAGCCAAAAGACCGCGCTTTGCACTCAAAACCAATAAGCTATACAAACATTAACACCATATCACTATGAAAAGAGCATTGTTAGGCCTCCTGCTACTGGGCAGCACACTCCTGTCGGCACAGACGACGGGCAGCGTACAAGGCACGGTAGTGGATAGCCAGTCCGGACAGATTATGGAGATGGTAGCCGTTCAGCTGTTCACGGTAGCCGACTCCACCATGGTAGCAGGCGCACAAACCGACATGGAGGGATTCTTTTACTTCATGAAGCTCAAGCCGGGCAAGTACAATCTTGTCCTCTCCTCGCTCGGTTACCACACCCGCACTATCCCTCTCGAGCTCACACCCGACAAGATGATTCACGACCTCGGGCGCCTCGCCCTCACCGAGGATGTACAGGCATTGGCGGAGATCGATGTGAAGGGCAAGGCGGCAGAGATGACCGTCAAAGGTGACACCCTCGAGTACAACACCTCCGCCTACAAGATGGAAGAGACGGCTGTAGTAGAAGACCTGCTCAAGAAGATGGCGGGTATCACAGTTGACAAGGAAGGTAATGTCACCGTCAACGGCGAGAGTATCAAAGCGGTACGAGTGGACGGCAAGAAGTTCTTCGGCGATGATGTGCAGACCGCTACCAAGAATATCCCTGCCGACATGATCGAGAAGATTCAGGTACTCGACGAGAAGAGCGAGACATCCAAGATGACCGGCTTTGAAGACGACGAGACCTCGCGCGTCATCAACCTCACCCTCAAGCAGAACCGCAAGCAAGGTCTGTTCGGCAACTTCAACGGCGGTCTGGGAGCGGATATGGTCACGGCAGACGGCAAATGGTTCAACTATGGCAATCCCGAATTTGGCGCTACCGCTGCGCAGCGAGCCAAGCATTTCTTTGAGGACGATTTCCGCTACAACGCAGGTCTGTTCATGAATATCCTCTCCGGCGAGAGCCAGACCACCGTTGTGGGTAATGCCAACAATACCAACGAGATCACCATGGGTCGCGGACGGCGCAGTTGGGGTACGCAGAACCAGGGTATAACCTGGGCGGAGAACATCGGCGTGAATACCAACGTCGATTTCAGCAGCAATGTGCCGGGCTTGTTGTTCGGCGGTGACGGTCAGTTCTCCCACTCGGCCAACAACACCTACACCTCCTCTACCAAAGACAGTTATACCTCCACCGGCAACTATCTGCAATCCGACTCCACCTCATCCATCTCCAACAACTGGAATGCCAATGTCCGCCTCGAGCTGGAGTACCAGGTCGATAGCGCCAACAAGGTGCTTATCCAGCCGCAGTTCTCTTATAGCAACGGATGGTCGCATACCGACAACGAGTATACCTACAGCACCTACTCCACCGGCAGCGATATTACCCGGACCACCTATGGTAGTCAGACCAAGAACAGCCGCAGCGAGGAGAAATCCGGCAAGATTCAGGTTATCTACAATCATTCGTTCAACAAGCCCGGACGCAAACTTACCCTCACCGCCAATGCCGGTATCAGCAATACCAACGGCCGGTCCGATACCAAAGCTCACGACAACATCGGCGACACCACGATGGTCAACCAGTTTACCAATAGTGGCAATACGGGCGTCAACTATAGCCTGCGTGTGTCCTATATCGAACCGCTCAAGACCAAGGAACATCTGCTCGAGATTGCGGCTTTAGCCAGCGGTAACAACCGCAAGTCGCATAAGGACCAGTACGATATAGGCGCTGCTAACGACACCACGTTCAACTACGATTATAGCAACCATCTCACCAACGATTTCTATACCGAGCAACTCGAACTCAACTACCAGTGGCAGCACGAGAAGTTCAACCTCACGGCAGGTCTGAAAGGCCTCTTCTCGCAGACGCGCAGCCGCACCTATTATGGCAGTACTACCAAATATACGCTCCAACGCGATACGCTGCTCAATGTGTTCAATTTCTCGCCGAACATCAATTTCCGCTATAAGTTCGGCAAGAAGAAATTCGCCCGTCTGCGCTACCGCGGCACTACCGACCAGCCCTCTATCAACCAGCTCGAACCGGTGCGTAACAACTCCGATGCTATGAACGAGACCGTCGGCAACCTGGCGCTCAACCCGGCTTTCCGTCATAACCTGATGCTCATGTACTCCACTTTCAATCAGGATAAGTTCTGGAGCCTCATGACCGGCATCCGCGGCAATGTGACCAAAGATGCCCTCGTCAGCAACAGCCTGTACGATCAGACCGGCAAACTCTATATGCAGACCGTCAACGCTACCGATGTGCCCTACGATATCAGCGCCGACCTCATGTTCAATACGCCCTTTGCCAACAAGCTCATGCAGTTCCATACCCGCACCTCTATCTCCTACAACCGCCGCGTAGGTTATATCTCCCGCGACTATACTGCTGAGCAGATCTCCGAGATGATCGAATCGAACAGCCTCGTGCTGGGCGACAAATCGCTCACCGGCAACCTGCAGGTCAACGAAGATCTGTCCGTACGCCTCACCCACGATATCGTCGATATAGGCGTGCGTGGCACGTTCCTCTATAGCCGTACGCAGAACAACCTCAGCACCCAAGGCTTGTCCAACGTGTTCAACTGGTCCGTCACGGGTGATGTCAATTTCAACTTGCCCAAGCAATGGACTATTTCTGCCGATTGCGGCTATACCGCCCGCTATGGCTACCAACTTGACGATGTGAACGAGATCCTCCTCAACGCTTCCGTCATGAAGAGTTGGGGCAATGCCACGCTCGCTCTCAAGGCGTACGACCTGCTCAACCAGAAGAAGAATATCGTGCAAGTGGTCGGCGAGAACTACGTGCAGTACAAGAAATATAACACCCTACCCACCTATTTCATCCTCACCTTCACCTACAAACTCAACAAGATGGGCAGCCTGAAGGCCAAAGGTATGGCAGGTCATATCCAGGACATGATGGAGAGCGGCACCCAGCCCGGCGGTCCCGGCAGAGGCATGCCCGGTCCTCCTCCCGGTCCCCCTCCCGGCATGTAAGTCGCGGTAATCGATGGCACTCGTCCCCATTTGCCAATTGTACATGATAAAAAATACGAATTAACGCAACAAAAAGCCTACACGAAGCGCATAAATTTGCATATATAAAAAAATTGTATTACCTTTGCAAGCCGTTTTGGGGAATCCCCTTTCCCCGTGGCGGTTTTCCCCGCTTCAACGGGGACAACCTAGTGTCTAATGGTATAAAGGCTATTACGTCAGATTTTGGTTCTGAAGATCTTGGTTCGATTCCAGGTTAGACAACCACTTTCACAAGAAAGTGCCCCGAGAAACCGCGCAAGCGGTTTTCTTATGAGAGGGACGTGCGATGAAATCGGGCAGACGCACTTTGGTTTTTCTCTGCCCCATATTGAGTAACACAAAACAAACAATGAAAACTTTTGAATTAAACGGCACACTCCGTTCGGAGTACGGCAAGAAGGCCGCTAAGGGTCTGCGCAAGGAAGAAATGGTTCCCTGCAACATCTATGGTGCAAACGGCAACGCTACGTTCGCAGTGAAGGTAGCTGACGTTCGTAAACTGATCTACACTCCTGACACACAGGTAGTTGCTCTTGACATTGACGGTCAGAAGCGTATGGCTGTAGTGAAAGAGTTGCAGTTCCACCCCGTAAAAGAGACTTTATTTCACATCGATTTTCTCGAGGTAACGGACAAGAAGGCTGTTACGGTGGAGATCCCCGTTCAGTTGTCAGGTCACGCTGCAGGTGTGAAAGCCGGTGGTAAGCTCCGTCTGAACATGCGCAAGCTGAAAGTGAACGGATTGTACACCCAACTGCCTGACCGCGTTGAGATCGACGTTACCGAGCTGGGTCTGGGTAAGAAGATCAACGTACAGGACGTGAAGCTGGCTGAAGGTCTGAAGCTGATGAACGCTCCTACCCTTTGCGTAGCAGAGGTGAAGGCAACGCGTCAGAGTGCACAGGCAGCCGCCGAATAATGGCATGGGCCATTAGCCGTTCAATGAGCCATTGGCCATCGACAATTGCCGATAGTCAATGGCTTTGTTAATTAAGAAAAGATGAAGTATCTGATAGTAGGTTTGGGAAATATAGGTGACGAGTATGCAAATACGCGGCACAATATAGGTTTTATGTGCGTGGACCGTTTTGCCCAGAAACACGAAGTGGCATGGGCAGACAAGCGTTACGGTTTCGTAGGCAGCTGTCGCGTAAAGAACGCGGAGCTGGTACTGCTCAAGCCGAGCACATACATGAACCTAAGCGGCAACGCCGTTCGCTACTGGTTGAACGAGGAGAACATCCCCGTGGAGAACATGCTTGTAATAGTAGACGATCTGAACCTACCCTTCGGCACCATACGCATCCGCAAGCAAGGCAGCGACGGAGGGCATAACGGATTGAAGCATATCCAACAAGTGCTGGGCACAGAAGCCTACGCGCGCGTACGTTTTGGTATAGGCAACGACTTCAGCAAAGGCCGACAGATCAACTTCGTGTTAGGCGAATGGTCGGACGAAGAGAAAGATGTGCTGACCGAGCGATTGGACCGCATAGCAGAAATAATCCCGTCGTTCTGTCTGCAAGGTATCGACCGCACGATGAATCAATATAACTCGAAATAAACATGTTAGCATTAGTTACAGGTGCCTCATCGGGCATAGGACTACAATACGCCACCGCTCTTGCGCGCGATTATCATACCGATCTGCTGCTGGTAAGTAATCAGGAGCAGGAACAGATAGAAGTAGCCAGGCAGCTGGCAGCCACCTACGGCGTAAAGACCACACCGCTGTACATGGATCTGAGCAAGCAGACTGCAGCAGAAGAGCTGCACGACTACTGCAAGGAGCATGGTATACAAGTGGACATACTGATCAACAATGCCGGTGTGTTCTTTTTCAACCCGCTGACCGAGACGTCCATGCGCCGGTTGGAACTGATGCTGATGTTGCACGTAGTGACGGTAGCCAAACTGACGCGCCTGTTTGCCGAAGATATGATAAAACGCGAACTGACCGAAGCTGAGCAGCAGGAGAAAGTGCTGGGCAAGCCGAGAAAGAAAGGCTATATACTGAACATGTCCTCCATGTCCGCATGGATGGCGTATCCGGGCATACAGACCTACAACTCGACCAAAGCATTCATCTACAACTTCTCGAAATCCATCTGGTACGAGCTCTATCCGCAAGGCGTGAACATCACCGTGATGACTCCCGGAGCAGTAGATACCGCACTGTTCGGATTGGCACCCAACCTGAGGAAACTGGCTGTAAACCTGACTGTAAGCATCCCGCCGGAGAAACTGGTAAAACGTGCACTGAAACGTATGTTCCAAGGCAAGAAAGCCGATATGCCCGGCGTGATCAACCACCTGTCGACACCCCTATTGAAGCATACACCGGATTGGTTGGTACGCTTCACCTATAAGTTTGTCGGAAAATTCCAAAAGTAATGAAAAACAAGAAAGACAATATAGCTGAATATATCTTGTATCTGTGGCAGTTGGAGGACTACTTGCGTGCTTTTCCGGAGGCAGCAGAGCAAAACGAAGAGCTCGCCAACATCTACCAGATGATGCATGCTGACGATGTGATGGACGGCGGGCATATCCAATTGGCACAGATAGCCTTGAAAGAACTGGAGATGCTCAGCGATGACATCATTGCGCAAGAGGCGACATACAAAGCAGCCATGCTGCAGCTGACGCCTTCGCTCAATCTGCTCAAGGCACGCACCGACCGTCCGACGATGACTAACATCGAAGCATGCCTGGTGCTGCTCTATCAGATCATGATGCTCCGCTTGCAAGGCAAGCCTGTTTCCGCCGAGACGGAGGAGGTACAGAAGCAAGCCACGGCCATACTGCAATACCTAAGCAAGACCTATTACATGCAAGACAAACTGGAAGAGGATGACGACGAAGCAACGATATGATCGATGTCTCCAATGGTTTGCAGAAGCGATGCCGGTAGCCGAATCGGAACTGACATACAGCAATCCGTATGAACTGTTGGTGGCTGTGATGCTATCTGCTCAATGCACCGACAAACGCGTCAACCTCGTCACTCCGGCACTGTTTGCCGCCTATCCCACTCCTGCCGCCATGGCAGTCGCTACGGAAGAAGATATATTTGCATATATCCATTCCGTAAGTTATCCCAACTCCAAAGCCAAACATCTGAAGATGATGGCAGAGCGCTTGTGCGAGGTATACAATGGCGAAGTACCCGACAACATTGATGACCTTCAGACGTTGGCAGGTGTAGGCAGAAAGACTGCCAATGTGGTTTGTGCCGTCATCTGGCAGCAACCGACGATGGCCGTGGATACGCATATCTTCCGCGTAGCCGAGCGTATAGGCCTGACTACAAAAAGCAAGTCTCCTCTGCAAACAGAGAAGACTTTGATTCAATACATTCCCGAGAACCTTATTCCGAAAGCGCATCACTGGCTTCTGCTTCACGGGCGCTATATTTGCCAGGCACGCAAGCCTCAATGCGCCAAGTGCGGCATTCAAGACTGCTGCCGGTATTTCCAACACGCTTAACGCGTCAGGGAGATAGAAGCGTGCTTGCTATCCTTGAGTGTATAATGCTGCCCGATGACGGTAGTGATGACAGCCTTGTTGTCCTCGCCCGGCAACTGATGCCATGTGCGCAGTACCTGACCGGCTGCATCATAGAGCGTCAGATCGGTTTCCTCATCCACGATGACATAAATATCGCAATCGCCATGACACTTGACGCCAATACCCATGTGGCGTGTATAGCCGTCAGCATCGGGCTGATCGGGATTGACATGATCCGGGTCGTAGCACGGAGCGCTCGGGTCAGTAGGATCGCAAGGCGGCTCATAGCATGGGCTAGTGGGATCGGTAGGATCACACGGCGGCTCGTAGCAAGGAGCACTGGGATCAGTAGGATCGCACGGCGGCTCATAGCACGGACCATTGGGGTCGGTAGGATCGCACGGTTCGGGATCGGGTAGCGGATCAACCTCTTCGGGTTTGGATGAGGTGATGGTCAGGCTGTTGGCGTTGGTAGAGGTGAAGCGCACATATACATACTCATCTCCCTCCATGGTAGCCAAATCAACCAGTTCGGCTGCCGTGAAGACCTTCGTAGCACCGCGGTTGATAGTCTCGTAGAACATCACATTCTCGTTGTTCTGCGACCATGTGGAAGGTGAACAGATATTGGCAATCACCATACGCAGATTGGCAGTACCGCTCCAGACAAGCGTCATATCGTAGTCTTTCCAATCGGCAAGGCGCATACGATAGACCTGTGCGGAGTTACGGCGGATGTTGTAGGTCTCGCCGGAATTGAGCTGGATGGTGTTAGCCAAACAATCGTCAGCCCAAGCATTGGCGGTGATAGTGGTATGTCCTGCACCCTTGAAGCGCACATAGATCTTTCCGTCGGTAGACAGGTTTGTAATCTCCTGCATCTCCTGCGTGGAGAAGTTAAGGGTATGGCCGTTGATGCTATCGCCATTGAAACGGAAAGTGCGGAGCGCATCGTTAAATACGAAATAGGGATTATCGCCTACAGCCATGGTGAAGACATGCTTGGTAGGCGTGGTGAAAGAGGTACCTTCCCACGAGCTCGGGAAGAAATATACCTGATCCGTATCGTTCGCCACATAGTTCACCGACTGCCCGTACTGCAGCTCAATAGGCTGTTTGTCAAGGGGTATATGCTCCACCACAAACTTTCCCGGGGTTCCCCTGGTAAGCATCTTACCATAGTACAAACCACCCGAACCGTTGTTCTCGATAGCATTCTTGATATCAGCAGCCAGAAGGTTCACAGCGGAGTCACGGCCTATCTGGATGACCGTCCATACATACGCATTGCTTGCTTTAGGCTCGAAATCGCACTCCTCAGCATTGGCAACGTACACATACAACGGGTGCGTACCGTGCGACCACGAGAAACGTACGCTATCGTTTTGCCAATCGGTATAGGGGAAGATATACGACTGATCGGTATCGTTCGGCTGAATCTGAATGGTGTCGTCAAGGACGAGATGCCTGGCAGTCTCCATACAGCTCTGGAAAGCTGTATCCGGCACGATATGTACCCCACCCGCTTCGGGGAAAGTAACCTTCACATAAGCCTGTACGTTGTATGTCACGCCGCAACGCGCGAGCTGCTCGCGGTAAGTTTTGCTAATGGACAGGCTGAAATCATTGCGTCCGTCGCGCTCAACCAGATCGGTGGTGAAGCGCATCGGTATCTCGATGTTCCATTCGGACACCTCATGCACGATCGAGTCAATCTTCCTATCCTCGTATACGCCGGGCGTACAAGTGAAATCCACCTCCACGGTAGGACGGACAGTCTGGTTGGGACTCACGGGCGTAAAGAACACCTGCAAGGGCAGATCGTAGGTCCATGCTGCAAAATAGTAGGTACCGGCAGCAGGAACAGAGCCGTTGTAATCCTTGTTGACGGGAATAGGATTGTCGCAAGTAAGGCCTTGTTGCGCCATAGCGGTAACCGACAAGCCTGCAAACAGGACCAAAGAAAGTATTTTACGCATCATTTCAGTATTTTCTTATTACCTAATATATATACACCTCCCTGCACAGGTTGTGTTACAGGACGGCCGAGCATGTCATAGCATGTTCCGTTGTACTCCATCGGGGCTTGATAATCCAAGGCGTCATGAATAGTGGTATCAGGCACCTGAGGATCAATATGGGTGGTATCAGGCACAACAATCTTCGGCGGCACGATCTCGGGCAGTTCGAAGAGGAACACATGATCGGGCACATGCACCGAGCGCAAGGTCAGATAGTTCGACTCATCGGTCAGTATGCTGGTGAGCGGAGCGCCTACAGCGGCACGCACCGCACCGCGCACGCCGGTGAGTAGGATAGTCTGCTGCCATGAGGCAAAATCGCCTTTGTCCAGGATGGATTGCGTCATCGAGTCCACTCCGGCATAGATGCTGCTTTTCAGGTCATCGGTAAAGAAGCGGTCCTCGGCAGCCTCACAATGCGTGAGATAGGTGTCGGTCAGTGGGCGCTCCAGGTAGGCATTAACCATCTGTGTACGCTCGGCCTTGGTTTTTGGCAGCAGCTCATAGAAGCGCTTGAACATACGCGTACTGCCCAAGGTGCTCAGTACCGGTTCCAGCCGTTGCCAGAGCCGCTCGGTAAGCGTGGGGATGATGGTCTGTATCTTGTCTTCCGACCAGCGGCAAGCATAGGTCTGCAGGTCGGCTATCGTATCCACGGCGCGCAGCAGACGGGTCTGCACCTTCAGCGTGGAAGTGCTGTCCGTATAACTGAGCAAGCGGTAATGACATGGGAAGACGATAGGCGAACCGGTAGCAATCTCGCACAGACTGTCCACAAGCAGCAAGCCGGGATAATCCTTTGTAATATCGCTGATATGCAGATGTCCCGTCATCAGCAGATGTACGCCATGCGTAGCCAGTACATACGCCACGCTATCGTTGTTCTCTACTTGCGAAGCGGATACATACACATTCTGTTCCGAGAAATGGTTGACTGCCTGATGATGCATCATGGCGATGGCATGCAGGTGATGTGCGGCAATGGTATCGGCATGATCGGTGATCCATCGCAAGGTACGCGTGTCCAGCGTTCCGTCGTAGGTATCGATGCCTATCAGCATGAGCGAATCGGTCAGCTGCGCCACATAGCTCAGCGACATCGAGTCCACCTCGAAGCAGGTCGTGTCGTAGCCGTAGGGAGCATACAGTTCGCGGAAATCAATCTCGGAGCAGGAGATGACCGTCTCACGCTTGGAGCCGTTGTAGGCATACGCGGCAGTATTGTCGATATCATGGTTGCCGGGAATGACAAACGTCTGTATGCCTGCTGAATCCAACCGCTGCAGACCGCTCACCACCCGCTCGTGGCTGACATATTCGCCATCCTTGGTCAGGTCACCGGCGATGAGCAGATAGTCTGGCTGCTCAGCTATCATCGAATCGACCAATGCCTCCCATACGGCATGGCTCAGATGGAGCATCTTGCGGTTCTGCATCACATCCTTGGTGTACGCCGAACCTTCAGCAATGAGCAGTTCCGGTGCCATTACATGGATATCCGCCAACAGGCCTATACGCGTCTCACCTTCCCATGCGGTAGGCAGCACCACCAGTTTGACCGAATCAAGCACGGCACTATCCGTCTGGCAGCGGATGATATATTCGCCTTCAGGGATGGTATCCTTATAGCCGGCAGAAGGCATACCGCTCTGAACGTTCATGCGCTTCTTGAGCGGTACGCGCGATGTGGTGGTGTACACGCCTATCTCTGCTCCGGCAGGAGCGTTCTTGTACTTGATCGTGACAGCCTGCCCCGCCTGAACCGTACTGGGAGTAACCGTCAGTATTCGCGCAGCAAAGAGCTGCGTACTTGCCACCAGCAGACCTATCAGCCACAAACGACGCATCATAATTCCTCTTTAATCAGATAATCGTTTCTACTTTGTGAGTTACGGATAATCAGTTCCCCGAGGAAACCGGCAAGAAACAGCATACATCCCAGGATCATCATCAGTATGCTGATATGGAAATACGGATTGACGCCGAGCAGCATTGATGTGCCTACCGTTTGCAAGGCATGGATCTTCATGCCCACTACCACGCAGATAGCTATGGCGCCAATGAGGAACATCAGGCTGCCTATCAAGCCGAAGAAGTGCATAGGCTGCTTGCCGAACTTGTTAAGGAACCAGATGGTCATCAGGTCCAGATAGCCGTTCACAAAACGGTTCATGCCGAACTTCGACACGCCGAATTCACGCTTGCGGTGCTGCACCACTTTCTCGCCGATTTTCGTAAAGCCCGCATTCTTCGCCATATAAGGGATGTAGCGATGCATCTCGCTGAACACCTCGATGTTCTTCACCACCTCGTTGCGGTAGGCTTTCAATCCGCAGTTCATGTCATGGAGCTGTATGCCCGTCACGCGTCGTGCCGTGGCGTTGAACAGCTTCGACGGCAGGTTCTTGGTCAGCTTGTTGTCGTAGCGTTTCTGCTTCCAGCCGCTTACCAGATCATAGCCGTCGGTCATGATCATCTTGTATAGTTCGGGTATCTCCTCAGGCGAATCTTGCAGGTCGGCATCCATGGTGATTACTACGTCGCCCTTTACTGCCTTGAAGCCGCAATACAGGGCTGCCGACTTACCATAGTTTCTGCGGAAACTGATGCCGTGAACATGCTCTTTGTCCGCCTCACGAAGCTTACGCACCACATCCCACGACTGATCGGTGGAGCCGTCGTTGACGAACAGAAGCTCGTACGTGAACTTATGCTCGGTCATCACACGGGTAATCCACTCGTGCAGTGAGGGCAGCGATTCAGCCTCGTTGTATAGCGGTATGACGATTGAAATATCCATTATCCTATCTTGTTTATACTCATCAATTCATCGGGGTTGAGCACGATGATCTTCTTGCCGTCGATCTCCACTATCCCCTCTTGTGCAAACTGCGAGAGCGTACGGATTGCGTTGGCGGTAGTCATGTTGCTCATGTTGGCCAGATCCTCGCGGCTGACTGCTGCCGATAGCGTACATCCGTCCTCGGCATAGCCGTAATGCTCCGCCAGCGAGGAGATGGCTTCTGCCAATCGTCCGCGCAGGTGTTTCTGCGTGAGGTTCACCTGACGCATATCACTCATTGCCAGGTCGTGCGCCATCGCCTCCAGTATCCTGTAGCAGAACTCGTTGTTCTGCTGCACTACGGTCAGGAAGGCATCTGTCTCCACCACGTAGAAGATACATTCCTCCAGCGCACTGGCGCATGTGGTATGCGTATCGTCGGCAATGGTCGAGCGGTAGCCGAAGAAATCACCGGGCTTGTGCAGACGGATAATCTGCGGCCGCGTGCCCAACTCCTCGATATAGATGCGCACCTTGCCTGTAATAAGCGTCAGCACACCATGAGGCGTCTCGCCCTCGCGATAAATAATCTCATTCTTTTTGTAGCGGACAACACTCAAATGTTTTTCTACAAATTTCCGCTGTTCCAATGTCAAAGTGCCCCAGATAGAATTCAGTTCCCAGAGAGGGGCTACATCCAATGCAAGTTTCTTTTTTACCATCTAGTACTCTTTTGCAATTTTAAGGCATTTTTTTGCCATAAGCCAATTTGGGTACAAAGTTACAAAAAATATTTCATATTTGCAAGTTTTTTTTTGCTTTTTAACAAAAATGTGTCAATATTGCATTTTTTACCCATTTTCGAACACGCGTTCGATTTTTTTTTTGTAACTTTGTGGCGAAAATGATTAGTATGTGCAAAAACTAACAACAAAATATGGAAAAAGAATTGAACACAAAACACTATTTGGAATTTTTAAAAGGCACGATGCACCGCCGTTGGGACAACCTGGCCTTAGCAGATTTTGACGGAGCCAACCGTTACAACTATTCCGACCTGGCGCGTGAGATTGAGCGTCTGCATCTGACCTTCGAAGCTTTGGGCGTCAAGGAGGGTGACAAGATTGCCCTATGCGGTCGTAACTGCGCCAATTGGGCGGTTACTTTCCTCGCTACGGTCACCTACAAAGCCGTGGTCGTCAGCATCCTCCCCGACTTTACCGGTGAAGGTATTGAGGGACTGGTCAACCACTCCGAGGCTACCCTGCTCTATGTCGGACCGAATGTCCGCAAGAAGATCAACGTCAAGAACATGCCCGGCTTGAAGGCTGTCGTGTATATGGACGAGTTCTCGCTCGATTATGCTGCCGACGCCAAGATTGAGAAAGCCTACGCTTCCGTCGACCAGCTCTTCGCCAAGAAGTTCCCCGAGGGCGTGAAGGTGGAGGTTGTCGACAACTACCCCACCGACAACATGGACGACCTGGCCATCATCAATTATACCTCCGGTACCACCTCAGCGCCTAAGGGCGTGATGCTCACGCATCTCAACCTGTCGGGCAACGTGGATTTTGCTGCACATCGTATACCTCACCGTCCGGGTGACGCCGAGTTGTCGATGCTGCCTATTGCCCACATGTTCGGATTGATGTTCGAGTTCCTCTACCAGTGCTGCGATGGTGCTGAGACGTATTTCCTCACCGGTGCGCCTACGCCTACCGCTCTGATGAAGGCGTTTGCCGAGGTGCATCCGTTCATGATCCTTACCGTACCTCTGGTTATCGAGAAGATCATCAAGAAGAAAGTGCTGCCGGTCATCAACAAGCCGCTGATGAAGGTGCTGTGGAATACGCCGGGCATACGCCTTATCATCCGCAAGAAGGTCAAAGAGAGCCTCATGCAAGCCTTTGGCGGCAAGCTGCGCTTCCTGATCATCGGCGGTGCTGCCCTCAACGGCGAGGTGGAGCAAGTGCTCAAAGATATCAAGTTCTGCTACTGCGTCGGGTACGGCATGACCGAATGTGCGCCGCTCATCTCCTACGAGGATTGGTGGCGATATAAGTTCCACAGTTGCGGCAAGGGCCTGGAGCAATGCCGCGTTCGTATCGATAGCGAGGATCCCCTGCATATCGATGGCGAGATCCAGGTCAAAGGTATCAACGTCATGAAGGGCTACTACAAGAACGAGGAAGCCACCAAAGCCGTGTTCACCGAGGACGGATGGATGCGTACCGGCGACTTGGGCATTCTGGATGAGGAAGGCAACATCTTCATCAAAGGGCGCAGCAAGAACATGATTCTCGGTCCTTCCGGTCAGAACATCTATCCCGAGGAGATTGAGGACAAGCTGAACTCCCTGCCCTGCGTGGTGGAGAGTGTGGTGGTTGATCGCGATCATAAGCTCGTAGCTCTCGTCTACCCCGACACTTCTGCCGATGGCAAGAAGCAGCTGGCTGAAGGCCAGACCCTCGAGCAGCTCATGCAGGAGAACCTCAAGACCCTGAACGCCGAGATGCCTGTTTATAGCAAGGTGCAAGCCATCGAACTGGTTGACAAGGAATTTGAGAAAACCCCGAAGCGTTCCATCAAACGATTCATGTACAAGTAATCCTGACGGTTTCTGTACAAGTATTCACAGCAACAGAGGGCGTGCCACACGATTGGCACACCCTCTTAGTTTAAAAATATTGGTGACGCTGTTGTCGCTGTGTCGCTGTTTTTATAGGATATTTTGCTGCATATAATACAAAGTATCAGAAAGATAGCAAAGAGCGACAAGAGCGACACAGCGACATGCAAAAAACTTCGTCAGATGACATTTGACCTAACAGACGACGTGAATGGGGTCTTGCGAGGGGCATAAGGGTGTGGGTAAAGTCTAGGATACCATAGATAATGGAGTGGAAACAGGCCGATAATGGAAAGGAAATAGATTAATGAATTGATGGATTGATGGTAGTGAATGCTCCTATCCAATTGGGTATTGCCTCTGGTAATAATCAACAAATATCTAACCGATATATAACGAATAACTAACGTTTTGTGAGTCTGTATTATATACGTAGTATATAATACTATGGGTGTGTTATTTGTCCAAAATTACCCAAAAATTAGCCCCAAAATATTATTCATTATAATTTTATCGAAAACACGGCGGCACAGCAGTCTGGCAACTGCCTGATGTATGCCGACCGGTTGTCACCCGTAAACAAGCTTCCGTGCGTCAACCCATCGCCATCCACCGCGGCCGATTTGAACATATCGCCCGCCCGCCTTAAAAGAAAACGCGCTGCGCTTATAAGAAAACCGCTGACGCGTAAGAAAACAATGTAGGCACATAAAAAATTGCACTGGCGAAAGTGGCAAAAGTGGCGATATTGCCAATATTGCCAATATTGCCAATATTGCCATGCAAAAATTTGCATGAGATTCTTGAGACAGTTGAGACAGTTGGGTGTCAACTTTTTTAGGATAGAGTGTTTTGCGAGTTTTCATATTCATGTTTCTCTGGGTTTCCCCTACATACGTTAATGACGATTTGGGGCGGGAAAGTAACCACCCTATTCATTTTTATAGACGAATCTCTATATATGCTTTTAGTTCAGCATTATCCGTTCTGCAATTCTACGGACGGCGGAGCCGCATTCATTGCCGGCATTGCATAAAGGGGAATTTTGCGATGTTTTGAATAGCACAAGACAAGTATACTGCGGCTCATTCTTGGGAAAGATGCCAACAAACGATATGAGATTTACCCTAAATGGGCTATTCATGAATGCAGAACCGGTCTTTCCAATGATTGGCACTCTTGCGCTTTGTGCTCTGTATTCCACTATACGGTCACCCCACTTTCGGGCAGAGGCAGTTCCGAGATTGTTGTTCCACACGCAGTCATGCAGGCCTTCGATAACGCCGCTAGATACAACATCCCATTCTTCTGGGAACAAGCCTTGCCCAAGGCAATGATATAGCCACGCAATGTGTATGGGGGAAGTGCAGAGTTCCATTCCTATGGCATGACAAAACATATCGCTTTTATTGCGCGTCTCGTTTAGGATGCCCATTTCGTTGAAGCGTCGCTCAAATATGTAATAGGAAAAGTCTTGCAAAAGCTGACATGTTCCCGGATTTGAACTGAAGGCAATCACATCTCGCACTTTTAGAGTTGTATCCATAGGGTGGCTATCAAGAACAATGAATTTGTCGGTCATGTAGCCCCACTTGGTGATAGAAACGGTAGACGAACTATCTATTCCCAAGGCATTGTGGTGAGCGGCTAAGATGCTAAACGGAATGATGATAGAGCCAGCCTCTATGTCGCCTGAAGCACTGATAGTATCGGGTGCTGTTTCAACTATTGCAACTAGTTGGCCGTCCTTGTTGATAAGGACAGCGCATGCGCACTCTGCTTGAACTTTTCCCATTTGTGCAGCAACTTCCTCGGCAACAATCTGCTGGAGGCTGTCAATGATGTTTGTTTCAGGCTCTTGCAATAGTGCTGATGGTTGTTGCTTGCTTCCGCATGACGCAAAACCGATTGCCAGCCCTGCCAATACGAAGGCGGAAAAGCTTTGGAAGAATTTCATATTGCTGTATGATTTTAGCTTGTTGCCATTTGAAGTCATGACTTGTTTTTCTTTTTGAGGGATTCGGTGATATAAGTGTCTGTACTGTCTCAGTTCATCCGGTGGCAGGCAAAACCGATTTCTGCTAAGGGGTTCGTACTTATGAGCATATAACCGGCGCGACCGCATAATTGTTTCCACGTTTCAGCACTGGAGCAATAATAGAATAGCAATACATCTCCCATGGATGTTTCTGTTTTAATACGATACACCTGCTTCGTCCTTTGCTTTAAGCATCTGATGATATCACGCCAAGTATATGCTTGCGGAATGACATAATCAGCTGGGATATTCGAACCGGGGAGATCAGCTCCAGAAACGGTATACGGTTCATCGCCAATCTCTTTCGCAATTTGTTGCTCTAATTGGTTAATAATCTGCTCACATTCCTCATCTGTAACAAGAATTAAGTCAGAAATTGATATAGCCAATTTGTCGCATGACCAATGTAGCAACGCCAATGATTTTTTCTCTTCTTTCTGGTGAAGATATTCTTTAATTAGTTTGATAATGTTCCGCATTATGATATGATTTTTGGGGTTCCCCTACATACGTTAATGACGATTTGGGGCGGGAAAGTAACCCATCGTGCTCATTTTTTCGGCGAATGCTAGGAATAAAGTGTTAGTGAAATTCTGGCTCACCGAGAAAAACTATCTACTTTTTGGTAAAAGTAGGAATGGCTTTGTGTACCGAGGATTAGTCTTCCGGACAGTCCTTTGGTAAGTCTTTGAGTACCTGCGGCAAGTACCACTGCAGGTCATCATACAAATCGCAATAGAGGCGATTACTATCATTAAGGTGCCTAACCAAATCATCCGGTCGGAAGACGCAACAATTGTATCGTGCAAACAGAACCATCTTGTCGTAGTCGAACGATATGCTCCATTGCGGATTGTGCAATGCCAACTCGTTTGCAAGTACTGCACAGCCAGCCCAATGTAACTCCTTGAACCGCTTATCTTTCAGTGTGTACAATAGTGAAACATCCTCAGAATATAAGTCGCCCTCTTCGTGGTGAACCTCTATCCGCGGATCACCAATCCAAACCGTCATGAGACCATCTTTGATATGACCTCTGTAACCGGCATCAAGGAGAACAGGCTCAACGATGGCGTAGAACTGCCGATGAAAATCAGGGATATAATTTTCTACAGGAAGTTCCAACTGCGGCACTTCCATCAACGCTGCATAGTCCGCGAAGAAGTTGCGGTTTAGTGCTTCGGACATAAGTTGCAACGCCTCTGTGTTGACTGATGTCGCATGCAGGATCTTATAGCAGTTCTGCAGCGATGTGCCAATCTGTTCCGACAGCCATTGCACGGACTGCCCTTGCCGCTCCAGTTCGTCAGCAATCAGTTTCCCGATTTGAATAGTCTTGATCCTCATACCCGTTTGCGATTAATATGTGATTTTTCTGCAAAGGTACGAATAATTTTTGACATTTGCAAATTATCGGGGCGTTTTCAATTAATTTGAGAAAATCAAATAACACTTCTACGTTTGAGCTCAAAGAGACAATGCTGCCAAGGTTGTCTTGCTATGTTTTGAGGAGTTTAGTTTTGAGATATCTTCCCACGAAATATCAATCAACTTGCGGACAAGATCTTCTTTGCTACAATAATGAGCCCCTCTTCCGTTAACACACGAGACGTTTCTTCCATATACAGACTGCTCACAGCCATTACGATTGCCCCAAGTGTTTCTTCAGACAGGTCAGAAGTTTCATAAATATCCTTGGCATGCATGCAGAGCGAGCTCAGATACTCATCGTCAGTAGAACCATATGGGAATTTCATTCTAATTTGACTCCTATAATCCAGAATTCTCTTTCGATCTGCGTCTAAACATTTATCAACGAATTCATTAAAATCAATATCTGGCATTCTTTTACTATAACCACGAACAAAGTTCTGATATTCGACAGAATAATACCGTTTCCATGACGACTCAAAGATTTCCTTAAAATCATAAGAGTCAAAGGCCAGACAATGCATATATGTATGAACAGCCATATACCAGCCAACACTCTGTTCATCGCATATATCATCTCCATCTTCTGTAACGGAATCATACGTTCTTCTGACTATAAACTCGAGATTTCTGTCCTCATCTAACGATTGTCGCAAAGTTGCGGCATTTTGCTTCATCCAGTGACTATATTCTGGGCTCGTAGTTATTTGTTTTACTACGGCCAGCATTCCACTATAGCAATAAATCGCGGCATCTCTACGAAAACGGTCATACTCATCTTTATATGGTGCCGAATTAGTAAAATCACCATATCCCTTACTAATGTTATTAACAAGATAACTGATAAGCGTTAAGTGTTCCATAATATTATAGTCATTTTAGCATTTAGGTGCGACAAACATGGTTAAGTATGGATCAGAAATAGAAATACTTTCTTTTGAAAAATAATATCTCTTTTCTGCTTTATCATGTTGTAGCACTATTGCTTGTATTTGATCGTTTCCATCTGGTTTCTGCTTCCACCATATGGCAAGTCCTTCATAGTGGTATGTACATCCTTTGTAGCTTTGATAATAATAGAAGAGGTCATGATCATCATCTTTAACATCTTTGATATGCAGATGATGTAAATCATCATACTGAGCATATTTTACAGTCAACATTAAGAGTTCCATTGCTTGCTCTTCTGTAGGTAGTTTTAGACCACATTCAATTGATTTTGAATAGGAGTAAATATTAGATGCATCGTCTGCATACGCGACCCAAATAGTGTCGCTTGGCAGATGGAAATCAAAAAACCTAACTCTGGTCAAGTTATGATTCCTACATTCATTTACCTCACCTACTTTTAGACCTTGCTTATACCCTTCATCATAAGCTCTCAATAGGATGTTTACAAATCCTTCAGTTATAAGTTCGCCGGATTTGGCAATTAGCTCTTCTTTTGTCATGATAGATTGTTTATATATTAGTGCCCCACACATAATGGGTAATCGGTCGTATAAACTTTTGAGGTTAATCTACGAACGCGTCCTATCACTAATGGCGGACAATATTTTGATTCATTGACTAGAAGTCAATATCTGCTTCGTCAATTATTCGGTTGCGCAAAGGTTCGAAAAGTGCCTTATGCATTTCACGCCCTTCAGCAGCAACAGAACGGTAATCACATGTGGTGCCAGAGAATCGATTCCGGAAGTGTAAGCCTGCCTCTTCCCAATATTTTCTGAATTCAAAATCAGTCTCAAGACCAGGCACGTCAGCAATGTCAGCTATAATCATTTTGGCGCTATAATATTCTGGACTTGTGAAACGACTAACTGCGTTGTATGAATTGTGATGCGCCCTTGGAGCGGACATTGCTGTGTATCCAAAGGAATCAGCAGCCCAGACCATTGTGCGAATGCGCTGTTTCTTTAATTCAACATTATTGGGGCTTTGGTGTAATGCTAATGTTAAAAAAAGGTAAGCTACACTCGAGATGCGCTGTAGCACATCTAAGTCGTCAGAAATTGATGATCTAAGCATGCATGAGAAAGCATATCCGACGCTTTGAAAATCGGAAACTTGTGACAACTGCTCGGGATTCCTTATGACGGCATTGTACAACTCTATGAGTGAACCTCTTACGCCCACTCCATTTGCCTGTTTAATTTGGCGAGCTATGTTTTCGATATTACTCATATATATGAAAAATTAGATATACACCATTACTGATTCAGGAAAATCTGATGTGTCTATGCGCTTTATGGGCCATTTAAATATTAACCCTGATTGTTGCATAGCAACAACCTCTTTCTCTAAATTTTTCCCGATACATTTGACAGAAGTCAACTCTCCGGACGTCCCTGTGTAAAACTCATAGCCATAGATCAGATAACCGCTCGCCGTATACATTAGAAGAGCTTTCTTTGGTGATTCAATGCGCTCTACACGACAATGGTACTTCGGAATGAAATCCGTCATTTGGAGATAAAGTCCATCGATGATTTGTTTTGAATTCTCATTATAAAACATAAGACAAATATTTAATAGTTATTAACTAACAATACTTCGTTATTTTTCCTCATCCATATTTGTAGGAATTAATTATTCTAAGTTACATACAACAAAAGCGTGAATGTTATCACGCTTATTCTCCTTAACTGGGTTCTGGTAATACCTTTGTACAAGAATAAACAATAACGTTCACGCTGATATGTACAGCACGCAATAAATGCGTGGATATATACATATCCATGAACGTCTATTGAAACTTCTTGTCTTGGGTACATAAATTTACCAGATTCAGTTAAGCCAAAACAAGCGTCAATAAACGCCTTTTATATTATGTCTTTCCCGATATTAGCGTCGTCGGGAGGAGACGCATCGTTTTTTATGCTGTTGATGACAGCAGTAGTTATATATACCCGCAAGCGGGGAAGTTTCTTATACGGCTACGCCGGTGCGCATGATATCGTCATACAACGGCGACGGACGATCTTCGGCAATCAGCACCGGTTCAATCAAGAAACTTACGTTACGAGTTTCTTTCCATAGTCCTTGCGAAATCTCTATCTTCCGATTACCATAAGTCGGAACTATTACAGCTACATCTATATCGCTATCGGGATTAGCATAGCCTTTGCTATACGAACCAAACATCATCACCTTCGGTTCTTGCGGAAAGCGATGAGCAATAGCCTGCTTGTAACGACGTACAAGACTTAATGCCTCTTCATAATTTAGAGCTTGTCTTTTATCCATTGCTGCAACTACGCTCGTATTCCTCGTGCATCTGTTGATGATGCTTTATCTCCCATTGGTAGTCAATCGGTTTCATTGATTGTTCAAAGAGATGTTGCATCTCTCTTTGATGAATCTCTTCTACTGACATATTAGTGTTTTTTTGTTGTTTTTCGCTTTGACCAACATTGGTGCTTTACGAAACTGACTACAAAGTTACAAAAAATATTCGATATTTGCAAATATAAGGGGTAAAAATTGCCAATTTTTAACGAAATTGCAGTAAATATCGGAAATCAGTGAGACCTACCCTACAAGATCTGCGCGGTGTGGTTCTTGGTGTCGACTTTGTCGATGATGCGCACGAGGATGCCTTCGGCATTGAAGATGAAGGTTTTGCGGAGTGTGCCCATCGTGACTTTGCCGTAGTTCTTTTTCTCGCCCCAGGCGCCAAAAGCTTGCAGCATAGCGGTGGTCGGGTCGCTCAGCAGCGGGAAAGGCAGGTCGTATTTCTGTTTGAACTTGACATGCGAGGCCTGGCTGTCTTTGCTAACGCCATAGACCTGATAGCCTTGCGCGAGGAAAGCGTGGTAGTTGTCACGGATATTGCACGCTTCAGCCGTGCAGCCGGGTGTTGAGTCCTTCGGGTAGAAATAGATGACTGACGGTTTGCCCAACAGGTCATTATTCGTAACGATCTTTCCTGTTTCATCTGCCGCGCTGAATGCCGGCATCTTGTCTCCGATTTGTAACATGGTATATTTGTTTTAGAGTTTTTCTTTGTTTTGGATTTTTGTCCCGGGTTATGATTACTCGTTCTTGAGTTGCGCGACAAGACTGTCGCTGATATTATTACCAAGTTGGCGGCACACATCCTGACTCCATCGTTGCGCCATAGCGATGCGGGAAGATTGATCGTCGATGCCGCGGATTTTGGCATAGATATAACCGGCATTGAAATTATCTCCGGCGCCAACGGTGCTGACAGTATCAATCTTTGCCACCTCGTATGTTGTCACTTTGTCACTTTCATAGACGCGGATCGTACGTGCTCCATCGGTCAGGATGAGCGTCGGGCAGAGGGAACGGACACGCTCATAGATAGCGTCAGCGTCGTGCAAACCAAACAGATACTCGAAATCTTCCATCGAGCCACGCACAATAGATGCAAGGCGCATATTCTCTTCGATGTTCGGCAAGATGTTTGGCAGATCGGCTATATGGTTCTTGCGGAAATTGACGTCATAATAGAGCCATGCTCCGGCTTCGCGGGCTTGGCGCAGCAGTTTGCGGGTGACGGGACGGATGACGGGATTGATGGCAAAGAACGAACCGAAAAGGACAATATCATCGGCTGTGATGAGCGGCAGCTGATTGTCCAAGATGGCTGTAGCATGATCCTTGTAGAACTCGTATTGCGCATCGTTGTGCTCGTTGAGGAAAGCAAGCGTGATGTGCGATTTGGTGTTAGGATGACGGCAGACGAACTCGTCGGAGACGCCGTTCTTGCGCAGAAAATCGCAGATAATATCGCCTATATGATCACTTCCCGTCTGCGTGATTATGGCACACGGCACACCGGCTCGCCCGAGCGACACGATGCTATTGAACGTCGAGCCTCCCGGTACGGCTTTCTGCGGCTGGTCGTTCTTGAACAAGATATCCAGCACCGTTTCTCCTATTCCGATGACAAGCATATTTTAAGTTGAAAATTGAAAGGTGAAAAGTGAAAGGATTTTTTAAAGTGAAAGGTGAAAAGTGAAAGGATTTTTTAAAGTGAAAATTGAAAGGTGAAAAGTGAAAGGATTTTCTAAAGTGAAAGGTGAAAAGTGAAAGGATTTTCTAAAGTGAAAAGTGAAAGGATTATCAGATGGCTTGGATAAGGGCAGTGAGCATGAGGCCACAGCAGATGAGTTTGAGGATCGTACCGAAAAGCAATCCGACGAAGCTGCCCCACCCGGCTTTGAGGGCGTGGGCAAACTCCTTGCCGCTAATCAGCTCGCCAATCACAGCACCTACCAACGGCCCGAGAATGACACCCACCGCACCAAAGAACAATCCGACAAAAACGCCGATAGTACTGCCCCACACTCCCCAGTTGGATCCGCCGTAACGCTTTGTCCCCCAAGCCGGAACGACATAATCAAGCACGGAGATAATGACGGTAGCAATGCCATAGATGAGCAGCAGTTGCCAGGAGAAATCTACACGATCGGTAGCCTGTGCAATCCACAATCCGGCATAGGCAATAGGCGTTCCCGGCAGACCGGGCACAATACATCCGATGATGCCGATGAGCATGCACAGGAAAGCGAGTATCAAAAGAAAAATATCCATATTACTGAATCCATGACAAGTGATTCTCAATGAAAATGCGATAGCCTACTTCGCAATTGACGCACTCGTGGTGCTGGCAATAGTTCTGATAGAGATGCAGCAAGGCTTGCGAGTCAGCAGCGCTTCTGACGATTTGACCTAACATCTTCCACTGGCGGATGATGGTATTGTCCTCAGCAGCAATCTGCTCCATCATCTGCATGGGCACGCGGCTTGCCTGATAACTATCCGCGGCATCCTTGCCTCCGGCACAAGCGTAAGCATATTTGTACGGCAGTACCGTATTGATCAGCAAGATATCAATCGACGCACGGCTCAAGCCATCCATGCTGAACAGCTCGACCAGCGCATCGATATCGGGCATCTCAATCACGCGGCTGAAAAGGAACTCGGAACGATGCATCAGATTGGCAAACTGCCGGATGCGCCGTTCGGGGCTGTTCTGCGGACGAATGCGCCCGAGTTTCCACAGGCTGCCGTCGATAGGCGTGAGGCTGAACTTATTGCGTAGAAAAGCATACTCCCGCGCCATCTGTTCGTCCGCAATAGGCAGCCCCGACTGCCCGAGAAGCATGGCCGTGAGCTGGAAGAGATTGTCGCGATGCTTGCGGATAGCGGATAGCGGCGTGGCGATAGCCAGTTCCTCAAACGGCACGCTATTGGTATGGAAACCGAAATTACGCGCAAGCGAGATATAGAACGCGTGCTCCCAACTTCCTCGGGTGATCTCAAGCAGATGTTCGATGGACGAGCGCTTGCAGTCGAGACGTTTGCGGAGCAAGCGTTTGCGCCAACCTTCGGTCATGAGCAGCGGGTCGTCCAAGAGCTGCTGCGCACAGCCAATGCGGCCTTCGGGACTATCCATGCGCATGGCATCCGCCAGCAGACCGGTAAGGTAATCCTGACCGTCAGGATAGCGGAGAGCACATTGGGGGATAGCTTTGCCTTGCGAATTGAAGACCTGCTTGTCCGCATCGCGCACGACATGCAAGATAATAGTATCGTACGCACGATCCTGATGATGCTTGTGGCGATACCAATCGGAAGAATGGATGTGCAACTCGATGTTGCCCACCCACTCCTGGTCACCTATACGGATACGCGCGTGGCTGTAGTCGGGTCCGGCATCACGGTTATGCTCGCCCACGGAGATGATCTCCACAGGCAAACCGTCCACAGTCTGCTGGGCATACCCAGCCCACAGACAATGTTCCCATATATAATGAAGCAGTATTTCGGGCATCAAGCCTTGGTGAACTGGTCTTTACCTACTCCGCAGAGAGGGCATACCCAATCCTGAGGCAGATCCTCAAAAGCCGTTCCTGCTGCGATGCCGTTATCGGGATCGCCTACAGCGGGATCATACTCGTACCCGCAGATGTCACAAATGTACTTTGCCATAATGAATCGATATTAAATCAAAAGGTTATCAATAAATCTACAACTTAGGAAGATACTCCAACAGCGCACGCATATCGGGCAGGAACACATCAGGTTTCCACGGAGCAAAATCCTCATAGAGGAGCGGACCCGTGTTGAGGATGACGGTAAAGAGTCCTGCAGCTCGTGAGGCTTGCAAGCCCAGCGGAGCATTCTCAATGACGCAACACTCTTCCTTCGGCAAACCGCTGCTCTCCCATGCTTTGAGGTATGGTTCGGGACGTGGTTTGCCATGCGGACACTCAAATGCCGTAATCATCCTCTCGCGAACGAAGATGCCCGGGAAAGCATGGTTGAGCTGGTCAAGCAGCGTGAGTTGTGCACTGCCGGTGACAAGCCATATCTGCGTATCGGGCATCGCCTTAATAGCCTGGAGCACCTCGTACGCATGGGGCATGGGTTGGGCGCCACCCAGCTCAACGAACAGTTCACCTTTCTCCTTGTAGAAAGCCTCCACCTCGTCAAGGGTGACATGCTGTTCCGGCTTCTGCGCCTTGTAGGCATTGAGGATAACATCGCGACTGGTGCAGCCCTCCTGCATATAGCAATCGCGCTTGGTGAAATGCAGGCCATGGCGTGCCATTACAATCTCCCACGCCCGTGCATGATTGGGCATGGAGTTGAATAGCACGCCATCCATATCAAAGAAAAATCCCTTTTTCATCTTATTGATGTTGTTCACGGAGCAAGTCGTTGACGGTCTTTACAGGATTGAAGGTAGAGACGGGTACTTCGACAAACAGGGTGTTCCACTTGGCCATAGCGCCATTCCACAAGCCCGGCAACTCGAGTGCCTGAAGTTCGCGACCGTCCTTCGACTTCTGCGAGATGAAGCCGGTCTTCGGGTCAACAAACTCGAGGAGGTTGAACGGCTTACCCTGATAATCCTTGATAGCACATACCAGGTCCACGGGGTTGAAATATTTCGACTTGGCCATGAGCTCCTTATCGGGTATTTGAACCGACTCGAGAATCTGGTTGCTGATCGTACCATCCTCATCGCGTACGAGGAACGGTCCACCGCCGGGCTCACCTGTATTGCGCACTACGCCGCAAACACGAATGGGGCGATTGAGGCGAGCACGTTCCTCTTCGCTCGTATTCGGATCGCGCAAAGCAGCGAAGACGCGCTCTTGCTCCTTGACGAGAACACCAGCCAGAAGCTGCTTGAACTCGACGGTAGAAGCTTTCAGACGGTCGGGCACAACATTGTCGATATTCTTGATGAAAACGATATCGGCATCCTGCTCGTTGAGGTTCTCGATGAGTGCGCCATGGCCACCCGGACGGAAGAGCAGTTTGCCGTCAGCGGTACGGAACGGCGTGCCGTCAGGATTGGCAGCAAGCGTATCCGTGGAAGGTTTCTGCTCGGAGAAAGAGATATTGAAGCGCACACCGTACTTTTTCTCCAGCGCCTGAAGATTGTCGGCTATATGCTTGCGGAACAGAGGCAGATGGTCGTGCGAAACGGTGAAATGGATGTTCACCTCGCCATTGGATGCTGCATACAGGGCACCTTCCACCATGTGCTCAATTGCGGGAGTGCGTGCGCCGTCGCGATAGGAATGGAAGAGGAGCAGCCCCTTAGGCAGATTGCCGTAGTTCATGTCTTTCAAAAGGAAGCGCACTGCATCCTGTCCCTGCTTGCCTTCCAGCTGCGGGCCGAAAGCAAAGCGACTGATATTATCGAGGAACTCGCGGATGAAAGGCGTCTCCACGCCATTGTCGAGATACTCAAACAGATTCTTAAACATACGCGAAGCTGCACCTGAGGCAGGAACGAACTTGAGCACCTTGTGTCCCTCGGCGAGGTACTGCTGCCAAGCGCTGATAAACTCTTTGCGCTCGGCTACCGACGGGCAGATTACACCTTTGTGCAAGGCTGCAGGAGCTACAATATCCAACTCAGGAAAACCGGTGCGGAAATATGCGAGTTGCTCTTCCGCTTTTTGCAACGAGATACCCCGGGCACTCAGTTGCTGAACGTCTTGATCCGTAAAATTCATGGTCAAACTATTTAGATGGTTAATGTTTTTCACTATCGGACACAAATCCGATACAAAGTTACGAAAAAAAATGCACATTTGCAAATTTTCCCAAAGAAAAATCGAAATTTATTGCATTTTTTGTGGGAATATTTGCAAATGTCAAAAATTTTTTGTAACTTTGCACGTTTGTTGTGCATTATATGTGCACGCTTATTGTTTGTAAACAAGTATGAATATGCTGAATTTACTATATGTAACTTGGAATGTTGATCCCATCCTGATTCATTTCGGTGATGGAGGTATACGGTGGTACGGATTGCTGTGGGCAATAGGGTTGTACCTGTGCTACCTGGTGCAAGTAAGGCTGTACAAGCACGAGAACTGCCCCGAGGACTGGGCTGACAAGATCTTCCTGTGGATGACGCTGGGCGTGATCATTGGCGCAAGGATCGGTCACTGTTGGTTCTACGAGTGGCACGACGTTACCCTACCCTGGATGGCTAACTACTGCAAGGCGATGAACATAAGTCCAGACCCTGTACAGATCTTCGGATGGACCATCAAGTACAAGAACCCCTACCTGATCCATCCGCTGTATTTGCTGCGTATATGGGAAGGCGGCTTGTCGTCGCACGGCGGAGCTATCGGCCTCATACTGGCGGCATGGCTGCTCAACAAACGGCATTTCAGCAAGCGTCCGGAGTACCACACATCGATGCTATGGATTCTTGACAGGCTGTGTGTAGGCGTAGGTATCACAGCCACGCTCATCCGTCTGGGCAACCTGATGAACTCCGAGATCTATGGCGGACCAACCGACCTGCCATGGGGATTCATCTTCGTGCGTGACGGTCAGACCGTTCCATGCCATCCTACGCAGATATACGAGATGCTGTACTGCATCGTGGCGCTCATTACCGTCACCGTGCTATACTGGAAAGGCAAAGCCTATCGCCGCGAGGGACTGCTGCTCGGCGTGTTCCTGCTGATCGTATTCGTCACACGCTTCTGCCTGGAGTTCATCAAGAACGACCAGGAGCTGTTCGAAGCCGGTCATGTGCTGAACATGGGCCAATGGCTCAGTATCCCGTTCATCATCCTGGGCGTATGGCTGGTCATCCGAGCTTTCAGGCGGCCGATGAACGAGGACACAGCGGAGCTTAAATTGAAAGGTGAAAGGGGAAAAGTGAAAGGAAATTGAAAGGTGAAAGGGGAAAAGTGAAAGGAAATGCGGAGATATGCATTGATTATAGGGGGGATGATTTTGTGCGCAATAGTGGTGCGGGCAGAAGATACGATAGTCGTTGTACATCAGTACGCCGACACGCTCAAGTTGCAAGATGCCGAGCAGACCGTACAATTCAATACGGATGAGATGCTGCTCCGCCTGGTACAGGAGCAGAGCCGTCTGCTGGCAGACTCGCTCGCCACGCTGGACAGCACACAGATGGACGTAGCCGAAGCGGAAGAGCGACTGATGGCTATGCGCGAACTGATCCGCCAGGACTCACTCTACCGCGACTCGCTGCGCATCGACTCCATCCGACTGGAGATACAGGAACTGACGCGGCAGATAGGTATGCAATCCGACATACAGGACATCCGCATCGAGAAGCATATCTTCCGCGATGAGGAAGAAGACCGCGCCGACATCCGCCGCGCCATACGCCAGCAGTACTCGCCATGGTTCCGCGAGGCGCGTACGCTCGTGCAGTTCACGCAAAACTATATCTCCCCCAACTGGTACAAAGGCGGTAACAGCAGTCTGGCATTGCTTGCCATCCTGCGAGGGAACATCAATTACAAGAAAGGTGATTTCGTATGGGAGAACAACGGCGAATGGCGTATGGGCTTGTCCACCACCGGAAAAGGCGACACGCTGCACCTCGTAAACGTGACCGACGACCTGCTGAAAGCACATTCGAAAGTAGGATGGCAGTTCTACAAGAAGCTCTACGCCTCCGGGTATGTCGACCTGCAAACAACGCTGCTCCCCTCGTGGAAAACCAATAGCAAGCAGGTCAAATCCACCTTCATGACGCCGATACGGTTTAACATAGGTATAGGTCTGGACTACAAGCCTTTCGACTGGCTGACCGTGAATGTCTCACCCGCCACCTACAAGCTCGTGCACGCCACCGTGAGCGACTCGCTGCGCGTGAACGTCACTGAGTTCGGCATCGACAAAGGCAAAGCCACCCTAACCGAGTTCGGAAGTTCGGTGCGCGTGGAAGCCAAATACAAACCCTTGCGAGAGATAGAGTTGTACACCCTGCTCTACTTCTATACGAACTACCGTCAGGTGGAGTTTGACTGGCAGATAGAATGCGACTTCATCATCAATCGTTTTCTGTCTACCCATGTCACCTTACATCCGCGATTCGACAGTACCGTCAAATCCTCCGAGCCGCAGAAGATGCAGTTCAAGGAACTGCTCTCCATCGGATTTAACCACTATTTCCGTTAATCGTCATTTTGCTCAATATGCCCCGCATACTACATATTATCCTCATGCTGCTCTGCCTCACGGCAGAAATGGTTTCAGCCGAGTATGTTGCCCGCGTAGTGGATGACCATGGCGAGCCAATAGGCTATGCCACCGTCTACATGGCTGACGATCCCGTCACGGGCACCGCCACTGCCAACAACGGTCTATTCCACCTCACCACCGACCTGCCTCGCGAATCCGAACTGATCATCTCGTTCATCGGCTACGAGAAACGCATGCTCAGCCTTGCCGACCTCAGCGCCGATACCCTGACCATCGTCTTGAAGGAACAGCCTATCCGGCTGGAAGAGGTAGTGATAGCCGCCGCTCCCGCCAAGCAGAAGAACAAACGCAAACGCATGCAGGACCTGCTCGCTGCCGTCTACAGGAAGATGCTCAGCGACTTTCCCGAGACCATCACCGGCTACCGCATCGTGAGCGACGTGCGTATGGATGCCGAGGACGAACCGTGGGGCATGGAGCAGATGATAGCACGCATCGTAGTATTGCCCAGGCAAGGCGATTATCCGAAAGATTTCCGTACCGGCAAACGCTCCGTGGTACGAGCCGACTCGGTGCAGTTCAGCGGCGAACATTGCAAGCGCTTCTTCGATGCATCGATGCGCGCACTGGCTGACACCATCCTTGCCGGTAACGACCTGGAAGCCATCCATCCCGACATGCGCAAAGCCGCCAATGCAATCGACTCGGGCGTTGTGGTCCATCGCACGCTGTGGAGCATGGGAAATATAGTATATGATTTCGGCAATGCGATGAAAGATATCAGCCATTGGCAGGTAGGCGCCGAGAACGAGGGCGAGACCGTGCTGACCTATACCGAACGGCAGAACATCCTGGGCATGTTCATCTATCGCATGCAGCGCCATTATATCCTCCGCTCCGACGATCTGCAGGTACTGCGTTTCTCCGAGCAGGCACACCTGGAACTGAATATCCCCTTCGGCTACAAAGTCAAACCCCATGAAATGCAAATGCTCAACCTGCTCAACATGAGCGAGAAGCAGATTGAGCAGTACCGCATACGCAAGGTGCATGCAGATATTTCGCTCAACACGATCTATCAGGAGCGTGGCGGACATCTCTATCCGCTGGAGAAGAACCTCCGCTCGGATGCCACTATCGTAGGCAAACGCCGTGACCGCAAGCCTTCAGGCAAAGGCATGACCGCCACAGCCGACACGATCCCCTTCACCTTGCAAGCCACGCAGCGCGTCACCACCCTGCAGACGCAGAATGTGCAGCGCATGAATCCCAAGCAGATCCGTCACCGTGTACCGCGCACCATCGTGCCGATATACTGATCTTACTTGATTAGGTTGTACTGCAGTTTGCGTGGAGTCTTCTCAAAATTGGGCGACTCGACAGACAGACTCTTCTTATGATAGCGAAACTCCTCCAATGAGGTACAGAAGCTGAACGCCTGTTTGCCTATGCGTGTGACCTTGGCAGGTATGTCGATGCGCTCCAGACATTCGCAGCGCACAAAAGCTCCTTGCCCTATCAGGCGTGTGTCGACCGGCAGCACTACCTCACGCAGCGAACTGCATTCGCGGAACATCATGGGTGAGATGGTATGGGCAAAGGTCGTGTACCAAGTCCACACATAGCCCTGCGCATCGCGATGGAACGACATGCCGTCGGTGATGCCCGTCACTTCCTCAAATTTCTCCCAATCCTTGTCGCTCACGGGTTTGCTCAGGTCTATACCGTATTTGGATGTAGTTCGGTTCGTCTCGTTCTGCCCCGCATTCTCGCTCACCTCATATTCGACATAGGTCATCTGTATGGTGGTTGTACCTTGCATCCGTTCGCGATAGAAAGGCTTCTGATCGTTCACCCAATGCACCTCACTCAAATCCAGGTGCGTCAGGCTGCCTACGGGCATCAATGGCTGCTCGGCATCCACATGACCTGCCATCCTTCTGAGCAGTGCCACATCCTCGCTACCCAGTTTGCCACGGACGGTCAGATGCGTTACGGTCAGTTGTTCCTCTTCACTCAATAGCTCTTTCAGTTCACCCGAATGCTCTATTTCTACTTCCTTACGGCGCTCTTCGCCTTGCGGCGCAAACCCCGTCACAATACTTGCTATCAGGCGTTCAGAAGGTTTCGCATCGCTCAGTTCGTCCACTTCCAAGGGGTCGTACCAGCCATTGCAATAGCCTACCCAACCAAGATTCAGATGAAGGAACTGCCCGTCGCAACCATCCACCACGAAGGCATGTTCCTTGTTCGCTGCCAGCACAGGTCGTCCGGCTTGCAGTTCGCTGCGTATACCATCGTGCACGGTGCTCTGCTGAGCATGATGATGAACGGTCAGGCGAGGTGAATAGCCATAGCCGAGAACCATCACCGGTTTGAGGTAATCGAGCGAGGTGGATGTCACTTGCTTGCCATATTGCGCTTGCAGGGCATTGCCCAATCCCGCCAGCAGTGCTGCCACAGGCTGAGCCGTCTTGTCATCCGTCTGATAGCTGTCGCGCATCGTGTCCCATGCCATGTTGGCAGGATACTTGTAGTAGCGCATCATCTGCCCCACCGCTACTGCCAGACAGCCCGTCACGGTGCGTTTGCCGTCACGCATCGCGCACGCATTATTATAAGGTGTCGTCTGTCCCCAAGCAGTCTGACCGAGCAACGGAGCCACATACATGCCTTTGCCAGCCTCAGATGCAGGTGTTATGCCCAGCGAGGCTATCGCATCCAGCCGCCGCGCATAGTACATCAACAAAGTCAGCGGAGGTCCCTCGAGGCCATAGGTGCGCTCGGTGCTGTACGCCAGCACAGGACGGCTCAGATATTGCCAGTACGCCTGTTTGGCTACCAGCACAAAACCATGCTTATTTTCATCGCAGAACAATACCCATTCGTCGGTCTGGCGCATGGCTTTCAGGCTCAGGCGTTGCACCACGCTATCGGCCACATTCTCAGCCAGCCAACGAGAGGCCGCCTCTTTTTCAACTGCATACGAAGTTGTCTTCTGCTTGCCCGCACTCGTATTCGAGCGCTGCGACTGACCTGCCACCATGCTGACTAACAGGCACATAACCACACAAGTGATAATCTTTTTCATAAGATAAAATGCTACCGGTCACATCCTCTACAGAGTGAGCTGTTCTGATTACGGATGCAAAGGTACAAAATTTTTTTCGAATTTGCAAATTTTTATGCATTTTCATGATCATTTTGCCGGCACGCCTCACCCCACGTTTTGACGGGTAAATGTGGCATTTATGAGAAAGTCCGGAAAAAAGTGACAGTAAGACTTGCATATATCAATTTATTTTTGTATCTTTGCATGCTTTTTTGGCGCGTTGCCGAAAAGAAACATATTTAACCGCTGAACTGGGCAGTGCGCGTAAGCGCTTAATAGATGTCTGTCGGTTCGGCCTAAAACAAACAAAACAAATGGAATACAACAATTACAAGACCGTATCGGTGAGCAAGGAAGCAGCTCGCGACCTCAAGCGTTGGGTCGTTATCGATGCGAAGGACCAGATCCTTGGTCGTATGTGCACGAAGGTTGCTAACCTTCTGCGTGGCAAGTACAAACCCCAGTTCACCCCGAACGTTGACTGCGGTGACAATGTGATCATCATCAACGCCGACGAAGTTCGCATGACGGGCAACAAATGGACAGATCGCGTTTATGTACGTTACACGGGATTCCCCGGTGGTCAGCGTGAGTATACGCCCCAAGACCTGAAGAACAAAGGTATCGACAAACTGATCCGCAAGGTGGTAAAAGGCATGCTGCCCAAGAACCGTCTCGGCGACAAGCTCATCGGTAACCTGTACGTTTTCGGTGGTGCAGAGCATGACAAACAAGCTCAACAACCTGTAGTAATCGACATTAACACCCTTAAATAATCAGAACAATGGAAGTAATCAATGCATTAGGTCGTCGTAAGGCCGCAGTGGCACGCGTATATGTACAAGAAGGTGCCGGTAACATCACGATCAACGGTCGTGAGCTCAACGTTTATTTCCCGAGTTCGATCCTCCAATACGTGGTTAAACAGCCGCTGGAGAAACTGGGTGTAACCGAAAAATATGATATCAAGGCTAATCTGGACGGTGGCGGATTCAAAGGTCAGGCAGAAGCTCTGCGTCTGGCAATCGCCCGCGCACTAGTGAAGATTAACCCCGAGGACAAGCCCGCACTGAAAGCTGAAGGATTCATGACACGTGATGCCCGTGAGGTAGAGCGTAAGAAACCGGGTCAGCCGAAGGCTCGTAGGCACTTCCAATTCTCGAAACGTTAAAATTTCTGTTTTCTTTTGGCATCTTTGCGTTTTCGGCTCGGTCATTATGGTCACCATAACTCCCTCACCGGAAAACACAAATCTGCTCAAAACAAAATCAAGAATTGGAGAAGAACCCTATTAACCGTCCGAAATTTGCCGGATTTGCTTAAGCAACTACCTGCAGATTGCCAAGCAGCGTGACTCTCTACGCTGCTTGGGATAAGGACAAATAATAACATTATTCAAAACAAATCAAACAAATGAGAACAAACTTTGACCAATTGCTTGAGGCAGGTTGCCACTTTGGCCACCTCAAACGCAAATGGAATCCCGCCATGGCTCCCTACATCTACATGGAGCGTAATGGTATTCACATCATCGACCTCAACAAGACAGCTATCAAGATCGAGGAAGCTGCTGAGGCTCTGAAGAACATCGCCCGTTCGGGTCGCAAGATCCTGTTCGTGAGCACGAAGAAACAAGGTCAAGAGATCATCGCCGCCAAGGCTCAGGAAGTAGGCATGCCGTACATCACCGAGCGCTGGGCAGGTGGTATGCTCACCAACTTCCCCACCATCCGCAAGGCTGTGAAGAAGATGTCGCAGATCGACAAGATGATGACCGACGGTACGCTGGATAACGTTTCGAAGCGTGAGAAACTTCAGATCACTCGTCAGCGTGAGAAACTCGAGAAGAACCTTGGTTCCATCGTTGACCTGACCCGTCTGCCAAGCGCACTGTTCGTAGTGGACGTGATGAAAGAGCACATCGCAGTAGCCGAGGCAAACCGTCTGGGTATACCTGTGTTCGGCATCGTTGATACCAACTCCGACCCCACTCCTATCGACTTCGTTATTCCGGCTAACGACGATGCTTCGAAATCCATCGAAGTGATCCTGAACGCCGTTTGCGAGGCTATCAAGGAAGGTCTGGAAGAGCGCAAGGTAGAGAAAGCTGACGAAGAGGCTGCTGCCGCTCAGAACGCTGCTGAGGCTCCCGCTCCCCGTGAGCGTCGTACACGCGTACGTAAATCCGCTCCGAAAGAGGAAGCAGAGAAAGTAGCCGAGGTAAAAGCTGAAGCTCCCGCAGAAGAGGCTGCTGAGTAAATCGCCAATCGTAAATTGTAAATCGTTAAATCGTAAATAACTATGGCTGTAACATTAGCAGATATCAAAAAACTGCGCGACATTACGGGTGCCGGCATGATGGATGTGAAGAAAGCTCTTGAGGAGGCTAACGGTGACTTTGAGATTGCCAAAGACCTGCTGCGCAAGCGTGGTCAGGCTATCGCCGCCAAACGTTCCGACCGCGAGGCTTCGGAAGGTTGCGTGCTGGCTAAGGCCGAGAACGGCTTCGGCGTAATCGTAGGCGTGAAGTGCGAAACGGACTTCGTAGCCAAGAACGCTGACTTCGTAGGCATGGTTAAGCTCATCCTGGATGCAGCATTCAACAACCGCCCCGCTGACCTTGAGGCTCTCAAGGCTCTGAAGATCGGTGACTTCACCGCACAGGACCTCGTAACCGAGCGTTCGGGTGTGACCGGTGAGAAGATGGAACTGAGCGACTACACCTTCCTTGAGGGAGATGTCGTAGACGCTTACAACCACCTTGGCAACAAGCTGTCGTCACTGGTAGCTGCCAACGCCGGCGCTGACCACGAGACCGTTCACGGTATCTCGATGCAGGTAGCCGCTATGGCTCCTATTGCTCTGGATGCCGACCACGTGGCTGAAGAGACTAAACAGCGTGAGTTGGCTGTTGCCATCGACAAGACCAAGCAGGATGAGATCGCCAAGGCTGTGGAGAATGCTCTGCGCAAAGCAGGACTTAATCCCGCACACTGCGACAGCGATGATCATATCGCATCGAACACCGCTAAAGGATGGCTCACCGAGGAGCAGGCAGAGACCGCACGTAATATCCGTGCTACCGTGCCCGCTGAGGCAGAGGCTAACCTCAACCTGAAGAAGATTGAGATGATTGCTCAAGGCCGTCTGGGTAAGTTCTTGAAAGAGAGCACCCTCATGGAGCAGGCTTATATCATGAGCGAGAGCAAGGAACTGGTGAAGGACGTTCTGAAAAAGCAGAATGTCACTATCAAGGACTTCCGCCGCATTACGCTCAACCAGGAGTAAGCAGCATTCTCCCGCAAGGGACAGAACGGAGGTGGAGTGTCGGATGACGCACCACCTCTTTTTGCTAAGAAAAACACCCTATCATTACGAAACATACTGACTTTCATAACGAAAAGTACTGACTAATCCTAAAACAACAATCAATATGACAACTCCAACACCTGTCAATTCTTCGGTCAAGAAGATTGTAATCGGAATAGCCGTTCTGGCTATCCTTGCGTTCATCATCTCGTCGTGCTACACGGTAGTAGATACGTCGGAGGTAGGTATCAAGTTCAAGAAGTTCTCGCTAACTGACCAAGGCAAACTGGATGCAGTACCGGTAACGGGTTGGGTGTTCTTCAACCCCATCACCACCAGCGTTTATTCCTACCCTATCTTCGTGCAGCGCGTTGACTACTCGCCGTTTACGGTAACGACCAAGGATGCTGCCGTGTTCTCGATGGATCCGGTGCTGGCTTTTCGCCTGAACCGCGACAAGGCTGTGGATGTGTTTGCCAAATATCGCAAACCGCTGCGCGATATCGAAGAAGGCTACATGCGTACTGTGATCTATGATGCGTATCGCATCACGGCCAACAAGTACACTTCGGACGAACTGATGGCATCGCGTGCACAGTTCGAAGGCGAAGTGCGCATCATGCTCGAGCGCTCGCTCAACGATGAAGGATTCATTGTGGAGGAGTTCACATCGCAGATCACTCCGCCTACCTCGCTGTCCAAAGCCATTGAGGCAAAGAACCAGGCCATCCAGGAGGCACTGAAAGCCGAGAACCTCGTCAAGCAAGCCGAAGCAAACGCCAAGATTGCCATAGCCAAAGCAGAAGGTGAAGCCAAAGCATTGCGCATCCAGGCAGACGGCGAAGCGTACTACAACCGCACCGTGGCTGCCAGCCTCAACGAACTGCTCGTTCGCCAGGATGCCATCGAGAAATGGGACGGCAAACTGCCCGAATATATCGGTGGTGGTAACATACCAATGATTAATCTCAAATGATGAAGATCAACTGGAAACAAATAGCGCCATACGCGCTGATTGTCTTATTGTTCCTTATAGCGTCGGTAGTGTATTTCTTTCCGTCGCTGCAAGGCAAAGTGATATTTGCAGGTGATAGTATCAACGCCCAGGCGGCGGTGCATGAGAGCGCCGAGTACGGCAAAGCCGGAGGTAACACGTTCTGGACAGGAGCGATGTTCTCGGGCATGCCTAACTATCAGATAGGCGGTGGCCGATCACTTACCTCCACCATCATGCGTCCTATCTTGCGCGTTCTGCATCGCGGACCGTACCTCACCTTCCTGATTTTCTTCTTCTACCTGCTCTCCTTCTTCGCCTTGCTGCGCACTTTCGGTATTGACAAGTGGCTAAGCATGGCGGGAGCGTTTGCGATAGCCCTGTCGTCGTACTTCTTCGTAATCATTGCAGCGCAGCATGGCGGTAAGACGATATCCATCACATGGATGATGCCCGTAGTAATAGGTTTCTACCTGACTTACAGGAAGAAATATTGGCTCGGTGCTATTCTGGTCATGCTGTTCATTCCTATCGGATTCTTTGTCCATCCGCAGATGTCGTACTATATCTGCATGATGATTGGCATCCTGTTCTTTGCCGAACTGGCTATCGCTGCCAAAGCCAAAGAATGGAAACATTTCCTGATTGCCACGCTGATCTTCTTTGCCTCGTTTGCCGTAGGTATGGGCATCGGCAGTGCGAACATCTTCACCAATCAGGAATATGCACAGGAAACGATGCGCGGCGGACACTCTGACCTGGAGAAGGAAACGGATGCCACCAACAAGACAAAGGGTCTGGATCTGGACTACGCCACCGCTTGGAGCGAAGGTATTGACGAGAGCCTTACTTTTCTCATCCCCAATTACATGGGCGGTGCATCAGGTTACAACTTGGGCAAAGGCTCGCAGCTGGAAAAAGAACTGACGAAGATGGGTGTACCCAAGCGTCAGGCACAGCAGTTCTGCGCCGGTGCCCCGACCTACCGGGGGGAGAAAGCATTCACTTCCGGTCCGGTATATATGGGTGCGGTAGTGCTGTTCCTCTTCCTTCTGGCATTGCTGATAGTGGATGGTCCGTACAAATGGGCATTGCTGGTGGCCACGCTGTTCTCATTGATGCTCAGTTGGGGACACAATTTCATGTGGCTCACGCGCTTCTTCTTCGAGTATTTCCCGATGTACAACAAGTTCCGCGCCGTGGAGTCCATCCTCATCGTGGCGGAGATTACCGTGCCGTTGCTGGCCTTCCTTGGCGTGAAAGCCATTCATGACCGGCAAGTATCGTGGGAGCGGCTCAAGCGCAGCTTGTTTATCGCCGGTGGTGTGACAGCCGGTGTGTGTGCCATCATAGCGCTGTTTGCCGGAAGTATTGATGTCAGCTCGTCCTACGATGCCTCATGGAAAGGTCAGGTAGGTCAGCAGATCTACGATGCTATCCTCCGCCAGCGTCAGGCAATGATCAGCAGCGATGCATGGCGCAGCCTGTTGTTCGTATTGCTCGGGTGCGGCGTAACGTTCTATTATGCCTATACGCTCTACCACCGCAACGGAAAGATGATAGCCGACAAATCCACACTGTATGCCGGTATCGCTCTGTGCGCACTGATCGTAGCCGACATGTGGCCTGTAGACAAACGCTTCTGCAACGATGGCATGTTTACCTCGAAGAAAGATGAGCAGAAAGCTTTTGCCATGCTGCCCTACGAGAAAGAGATTCTTCAGGACGGCAGTTACTACCGCGTGCTGAACATGAGTACCAACACCTTCAACGAAGCGCGTACAGGCTACTATCTCCACTCTATCGGTGGCTATTCGGCAGCCAAACTGCGCAGGTATCAAGATCTCATCGACGTGCATATCAGCAAAGAGATGAACCCGTTCATGCAGGCGGCTTCGCGTACCGGCGGACGATTGGAATATGACGCAACGCAAGGCGCTACCTACCCTGTGCTGAACATGCTGAACATGAAGTATGCCGTTCTGCCTATACAAGGCGGACAACCTGTGCCCGTGATGAACCCTTGGGCATTAGGTCCCGTATGGCTGGTAGATGACCTGCATATCGTCAGCACGCCCAACGAGGAGATTGAGGCACTGAGTACGGTTGACTTGCGCCATACGGCTGTAGTAGACAAGGAGTTCGCACATCTGTTTGAAGGCATCGCCAATAGTGCAAACGAGGCAGACAAGATATCGTTTGTAGAATACAAGCCCAACAAGATGACCTATCACAGCGTGCTTCAACAACCGCGCGTGGCAGTATTCTCAGAGATATATTACCCGCACGGATGGCACATGTATGTCGATGGCAATGAATGGGAGTTCGGGCGGGTGAATTACATGCTACGAGCTGCTCTGTTGCCGGAAGGTGAGCACGAAATAGTTATGGTGTTCGATCCGGAAGCAGTCAAGAAAGGCGACATGCTCGCTATAGGATGTATGCTCATCTTGCTGCTGACCATCATCGCCGCTGTGGCCATGGCGTACCGAGCAAGAAGAACGAAAGGTACGGCAGACGCGTCAGTATAGACGTGATTGCCACCGAGATAACCAATAGCACCGCAGCAATAAGCGGTGCTATTGCTATATTAAAGAGCCAGGGATTGATGGCATCGCAGCAAAGCAGCGACGGAAAGAGCCGTTCGCGAACGATGAACATCAGCGAATGAACGATATAGATGCCGAGCGTCAGTCTGCCCCACTTCGCTATGACGGACAAGACTGGTCTGTCCTCTGCAGCCGGCTGCTCCAGACGAAGGAACAGAGCAATCAGTCCAAGGCTGATAGAGGCGTTCACCAGATGTTTGTACAAGCGCATCCACAGCGCGTGCGCTATATTGTCCGCTGAGCCGTCCATGAGCGCATATACCGAAGGTATACGGAAGCACGAAGCATTCCACCATACAAGCATTACTGCACCTATAAGCAGACATCCAATCGCTACACGAAGACTCACACGCCGGAAAGCATCCATTCTGCCGCCTACTATCGCACCGATGACGAACATCGGGTACATCCATTGTACCGACCACTCTGTGATGAACAGCGACGCACCGAGCGAAAGAATAACCGCCAGCCATGTGCGACGACAGATCATGTGCGAAACCACCCACAGCATGAAGCAGACAAACAGCGATTTCAGAAACCAGAAGTTCATCCACAGCGTACGCCAAAGCGGCATACCGGCATCCGTGCCGGTCAGTAGCGGCTGCAACTGGTTAGCCGCGCTCATCAGCAATCCCCACGCAACGCACGGCAGCAAGAGCTGACGCGCCTTGACCAGCAGATAAGAGAAACAACTCACCACCGACAGAAGATTGTTCGGAGATGGCACAGAGGACGTTGAACTCGAGGAGGATGATGAACTTGAAGATGATGCGAACTGCCTGACAAACAAGCCACTGATCATCACAAACAGCGGCATATGGAAAGAATAGATATAGATATACGCGGGCTCGTCAAGATAGTGAGAACTCAACAGGAACTGCACACAATGTCCCCAGATGACCAGGAACATCGCTAACAGTTTCAATATATCTATCGAGCGCAGACGCATAACGATTGACGATTTACAATTGACAAATGACAAACGACAAATGGCAAATAACTAGTTTTTGCTGAGTTTCTTGCGAAGTTTGTTCGGCCAGTTCAGTATACGCTGGGGAACCTTGATGAGCCAACGAACAAGCTTGTCAAGCATGTAGCGGCAACTGTCACCGATATGCTCTACCGGCAGGTTGGTTTGGCTTAGCTGTGCCGTACGAAGCATCACGGCATCAATACGTTGCTTTTGTTTGCCGGCGTTCGACTGCCAGTGACGCACCATAAAGTCCGGAACAGAATAGAAGCGTGCCAGCCAGGTATGTGCACACAATTGCTTCTTCCAATCATCAGGATGAACCAGAATAGTTGTCCAGCCGTCCGGATCGCGGAACGACGGAAGATACAAAGTCTCAAAATTCCATGCCAACCAGAAGAAAAACGGATAGTACGGCTCGGTATCCGTCAGCTCGTAGCGCGTAGCAGGATGAACCTTTGTACTCTCTTTTGCGGCAAGCAACTCGTCGGTAGTCACGCCTTGCTCCTTGCGCAGACGTTCGGTCTTGGCTTTTAACTCGTCAAGATGTGCCGGTATATCAAACTGCCGCACAGCCTTTCTAATAGCCTTGGCATCGCCGCACGTATCACGGATAAGTTTGAGGTTCAGTATATTGAAGAACGGATTGGTTATCACGGGATTGGCATTACGCGGCGAAGCACCTCCGCCATCCGGACAGCCGGCATTGGCGTAGCCCTTGTCAACTACCTCTTTCGCCAACTGCAACACGGCCTGCATATCCGTGACGAAGCAGTCTTCGTCGATATTGATGGCCACATCGCACTGCTCGTCGGCAAGCATGGTATAGAAATAGCCGTCGGCCGTCTGGTCGGTAAGGCGTACAGTCTCAAATCCGTATCGCTCGTAGAACGCCCTGCTGCGCTCGTACAGGCGCAAATCGAAACTTCGGCAAAATATTTTGATATTCATGAGTGCAAAGTGAAAATTGACAGGTGAAAAGTGAAAGATAAAGGTAGAAAGTGAAAAATTGAAATGTTACCGGGAAGACAACAATGGTACGAGGATAGCTTTCTTTATGTATACCCACCTCAGCACGCCGGCATAGTCGTGCATCAGGCCTTTGTCTCGGGCAAAATCAATCATCTGCCTCATGGCGTTGCGCTTGTGGCGCATGCGTGAACTATCCTTATGATGACTGACTGAAGCCTGATGGATGCGGTAATGGTAGAAGGGTATATCGCACTGTGCCAATGAGATAGCCGTTAGATAGCACATGCCTACAAACGCACTGTCCTCGCTGCTGAACGTCTCCGGGAAACGTATCCCCTGCTCCATGAGCCATGCACGGCGGTATATCATCGTAGTGAAATTGGAGGCGAAATGCCGAAGCAGGAAGACTCTCTTTTCCTTTGTCAATACGCCCGTACCCACGCGTGGATTGAGCATCACTTCGCCCGGATGGTCGGCATATTCCTTGCGAGCCGCTGCCGACGACATGTCGCACGGCGCACACTCTGCCTGCAGGGCTGCATTGTACAGATACATCAGCATATCCTGTTCTATCCAGTCATCGCCGTCCACAAAAGCAACATATTCGCCTTGCGCGCGATCAAGACCGATGTTCCGGGCTGCTCCCGGACCGCGATTCTCGTCCGTATGGATGATATGCCAGTCACGCGACAGGTCATGTTTGGCTATGTATTGCTCCGCACAACCGGCAGAATTATCCGGACTGCCATTGTCAATCAGCAGCACCTCGATCGGACGAAGCGACTGCAAACGCAACGAATCCATGCAAGGCAACAGATAAGATTGCGCATTATAGATTGGAACAATCACAGTAACCGGATATGAGACATTTGCCATATTTTGGTTCACAATTTTGCAATTTTGGCTGCAAAGTTAGCAAAAAAAACGCAAAATTCCAAATAATCGGCAAGAAAAATAACATTTTGTAACTTTTTTTTTCAAAAACACTTGCAAATGTCATTTTTTTTTTGTAACTTTGCACCCGAATTGTGTAAACCCCTCTTATACCAAAAATAGCATCTATGTTAGAGCCATTTATTCAAACACACAAGTATTTGATCGAACATGTTCAGGTACCTATGCGTCGCCAGCTGATGGACGAGATTGATTGGAACGATCGTTTGATAGCCATCAAGGGTGGTCGTGGAGTCGGAAAAACCGACTTCTTGCTGGCGTATGCGCGCGAAAAAGCGCACCGTCTGCCGCATGAAGCGCCGGGAGAGACGCTTTATGTCAACTTCAACAATTTCTACTTCTCAGAGCACACACTTGTTGAGTTTGCTGCTGAGTTTGTGAAGAAAGGCGGCAAAACCCTGATGCTTGATCAGATCTTCAAATATCCCAACTGGTCGAAAGAGCTGCGCACCTGCTACGACCGCTTCAAAGCGCTGCATATCATCTTCACCGCTTCGCCGGTGATGGACCTGGATGTTGAGAACCACGACATTGAGAACATCGTGAAGGTATATAACCTGCGCGGATTCTCGCTGCGTGAGTATCTGAATCTTCAGGCACATGTGCATCTGGATACCTACTCGCTCGACGATATTCTGCAGCATCACGAGCTCATTGCCCGTGAGGTGCTCAGCCAGGTGCGTCCGCAGCAGTACATGGATTCGTATCTGCATCACGGCTACTATCCTTCGTATCTGGAGAACAGGAACTTCAACGAGGAGTTGCTGCGCGTGATGAACATGGCTCTGGAGGTGGATGTGCTGATCATCAAGCAGATTGACGTACCTTATCTGAACAAGATTCGCAAACTGCTGTACCTGATCATGGAGAATGCTCCGTACGTGCCGAACGTATCCACGCTGTCCGAGCAGATCGAGACCTCACGCGCTACTACGATGAACTATCTGGGTTACATGCAGCGCGCACGTCTGATCAACCTGCTGTACGACGAGGGCAGAGCATTCCCGAGCAAGCCCAGCAAGATATACTTGCAGAACACGAACATCGCTTATCAGAACTTTGCACGTGACATCACGATGCAAGACATTGCCGAGACGTTCTTCTACAACACCGTTCACTCGAACCACAAGATCAACTCTACCGAGCGTAACGCCATGTTCGTAGTGGATGGCAAGTACTACTTCGACGTCAAGGAGAAGATGCCTGTACGTACGCCTATCCGTCCGACGGCGGTAGCCAACATCGAATACGGTCGAGGCAACGCAATTCCGTTGTGGTTGTTCGGATTCTTGTACTAAACCCCGTTAAAAGTCTGTTAAAACCCTGTTAAAACCTCGATAAAACCTCGATAAAAGTGGCCGAATTGGAAATTGAAAGGTGAAAGGTGAAAGGTGAAAGGGCAAACAAAAAAAAATAACACGAAAAAATAAGAATACTAAATACTATGGCAGAAAAGAAATTCATGACATTGGACGGCAACGCAGCAGCTGCGCACATCGCGTATATGTTCAGCGAGGTTGCCGCTATCTATCCCATCACGCCGTCATCGCCGATGGCAGAGAATGTGGATGAGTGGGCTGCTCAAGGCCGCAAGAACATGTTCGGCGAGACTGTTCTGGTTCAAGAGATGCAAAGTGAGGGCGGCGCAGCCGGTGCCGTGCACGGTTCGCTGCAAGCAGGTGCGTTGACCACAACGTTCACCGCATCGCAGGGCTTGCTGTTGATGATTCCTAACATGTACAAGATTGCGGGCGAGCTGCTTCCTACCGTGTTCCACGTGTCGGCTCGTACGCTTGCCAGCCACGTGCTGTGTATCTTCGGTGACCATCAGGATGTGATGGCTTGCCGTCAGACGGGCTTTGCTATGCTGGCAGAAGGCAGTGTACAGGAGGTGATGGACCTCGCCGGTGTGGCTCACCTGGCTACTATCAAGAGCCGCGTGCCGTTCCTGAACTTCTTTGACGGCTTCCGTACCTCGCACGAGTATCAGAAAGTTGAGGTAGTGGATATGGAAGATCTGCGTCCGCTGGTGGATATGAAGGCGCTCCAGGAGTTCCGCGAGCGTGCTTTGTCGCCCATGCGCCCCGTGATGCGTGGTATGGCTGAGAACCCCGACGTATTCTTCACCCATCGTGAGGCTTGCAACCCGTGGTACAACGAGGTAGCCGACATCGTTTCGGACTATATGGACAAGATCAGCCAGATCACCGGCCGCAAGTACCGTCCGTTCAGCTACTATGGCGACAAGGATGCCGAGAACATCATCATCTGCATGGGTTCGGCTTGCGAGGCTATCCGCGAGGTCATCGATTTCGAGGCTGCCAAGGGCAAGAAGCTCGGTTTGATCAACGTACATCTGTACCGTCCGTTCAGCCTCAAGTATCTGAAAGAGGCTCTGCCTGCCAAGGTTAAACGTATATGCGTGCTTGACCGCACGAAAGAGCCGGGTGCCAACGGTGAGCCGTTGTATCTGGACGTTAAGGACGCTCTGAACGAACTGGGAATGAACGATATCCTGGTTGTAGGCGGCCGTTATGGCTTGGGTTCGAACGATACCACGCCTGCTCAGATGCTGGCTGTATTCGAGAATCTCGCTCTGCCCGAACCGAAGAACCACTTCACCGTAGGTATAGTGGATGACGTTACGTTCACCAGCCTGCCTGTAGGTGAGGAGATCGCTATGGGTGGCGAGGGCATGTTCCAGGCTAAGTTCTACGGTCTGGGTGCTGACGGTACGGTAGGTGCCAACAAGAACTCTGTGAAGATCATCGGCGATACCACCGACAAATACTGCCAGGCATACTTCTCGTACGACTCGAAGAAGTCCGGCGGCTTCACCTGCTCGCACCTGCGTTTCGGCGATGAGCCTATCCACTCTACTTACCTGGTTACCACGCCTAACTTCGTAGCATGCCACGTTCAGGCTTACCTGCACATGTACGATGTAACGCGCGGTCTGCAGAAGGGCGGCACGTTCCTGCTGAACACCATCTATGAGGGTGAGGAGCTTGTGAAGTTCATGCCGAACAAAGTGAAGAAATACTTTGCTGACAACGATATCAAGGTTTACTACATCAACGCTACGAAGATTGCACAGGAGATTGGTCTGGGCAACCGCACCAATACTATCCTGCAATCCGCCTTCTTCCGCATCACGGGCGTCATACCTGTAGAGAAAGCGGTAGAGGAGATGAAGCACTTCATCGTGAAGAGTTATGGCAAGAAGGGTGAGGATGTTGTGAACAAGAACTATGCAGCCGTTGACCGCGGTGGTGAGTACAAAGAGCTGGCTATCGACAAAGCATGGTCGAAGCTCGACGCAGCTGCCGACGTGGTTAAGCCTACCGACGGTGATGACTTCATCAACAAGGTGGTTCGTCCTATCAACGCTCAGGACGGCGACTTGCTGCCCGTTAGCGCCTTCACGAACGTAGCTGACGGCACGTGGCCTTCGGGTACTGCCAAGTTCGAGAAGCGCGGTGTGTCCGCCTTCGTGCCGGTTTGGAATGCCGAGAACTGTATACAATGTAATAAATGCGCGTACGTGTGCCCGCACGCATGCGTAAGACCGTTCGTTCTGGATGCCGAAGAAGCCAAGGGCCTGAACGCTACGATGCTGGAGATGAAAGCACCGGCTGCTATGAAGGGTATGTTCTTCCGTATGCAGGTAGGCGTAATGGACTGCCTCGGTTGCGGCAACTGCGTGGATGTATGTCCCGGCAATCCCAAACAGGGCAAAGCCCTCTCGATGGTACCATTGGAGGGACAGGAGAAAGAGGCCGACAACTGGAACTACTGCATCGAGCATGTTAAGAGCAAACAGGATCTGGTTGACCTGGCATCGAATGTGAAGAACTCTCAGTTCGCTACCCCGCTCTTCGAGTTCTCAGGTGCTTGCTCGGGTTGCGGCGAGACGCCTTACCTCAAGCTGATCAGCCAGCTGTTTGGCGACCGCGAGATTGCGGCCAACGCAACGGGTTGTACGTCAATCTATTCCGGATCTGTTCCTTCCACGCCGTACACCACGAACGAGAAGGGTCACGGACCTGCTTGGTCTAACTCGCTGTTCGAGGACTTCTGCGAGTACGGTTTGGGTATGCAGATTGCTCACAAGAAGATTAAAGAGCGTCTGGTTATCCTCATGACCAAAGCTCAGGAGTGCGACAAGTGCTCCGCCGAACTGAAAGCGATGTTCAAAGAGTGGATCGACAACAAGAACAATGCCGAGGTGACGAAACGTCTGTACGAGCCGATGGTGAAAGCTATGGAGGCTTGCGGATGTGACGACTGCAAGGAAATCCTCAAGTACAAGGATCATATCGTTAAACGCAGCCAGTGGATCATCGGCGGCGACGGTGCATCGTACGATATCGGTTACGGCGGATTGGATCACGTCATCGCCAGTGGCGAAGATGTCAACATCCTTGTTCTGGATACCGAGGTGTACTCCAACACCGGCGGCCAGGCATCCAAAGCTACACCTCTTGGTGCTATCGCCAAGTTCGCTGCTTCAGGCAAGCGCGTTCGCAAGAAAGACCTCGGCATGATTGCCACCACCTACGGCTATGTATATGTAGCTCAGATCGCTATGGGAGCCGATCAGGCTCAGACCCTCAAAGCCCTCCGCGAGGCAGAGGCTTATCCCGGACCGTCGCTCATCATCGCTTATGCTCCGTGTATCAACCACGGTCTGAAAGCCGGTATGGGCAAGTCGCAGGCTGAGGAGGAGAAAGCTGTCGAGTGCGGCTACTGGCATCTCTGGCGCTACAACCCGATGCTCGAGGCTGAAAACAAGAACCCGTTCCAGTACGACTCCAAAGAGCCGCAGTGGGATAAGTTTATAGATTACCTCAAGGGTGAGGTACGCTTTGCTAGTGTCATGAAACAATATCCGAAAGAGGCAGAAGAATTGTTCAATGCCGCGAAAGAAAATGCACAATGGCGCTACAAGAGTTATCAACGAATGCTATCAACACAATGGTAAGAAAATCAACATCACGTCCAATATGGCTACGCCTGTCACTTGTGATAGGCATAGCCGTGTTCGGCGTGTGCACGGCACAGGCGCAGCATGCTTTTGAGTTTGCTGCACGAGTAGGTGCCAATGCTTTCCTTTACACATCGGACTACGGTCACTTCATGCCCAACCACAACGTGGGTGTGGACTTCTCCTACAAATACCGCTCGCCGTACTATGTGGGCGTACGCGTAGGTTTAGGCTTCGACGCAGCTGCCGGCACCTTCGTGGGCAATACCACGTTGAATGCCAATGGTGCTGCAGTCATGTATGCTGACCATTACTTCGTTCCCAGACCGATGGAAGCAAGCAACATGGAAGTGGATGTAAACTACGAGATCAGTAAGTTCACGGAAACGCAAGAGATGCTCATAGCATCCGTACCTGTACAATTGGGATTGTTCTTTGGCAATTTCAGCATGTTCATCGGTGCGCGAGCCGGTTATGTTATCGGCGGATACTATTGGCAACGAATGCGTTACGAGAATATGTGGTTGTACTATCACGACACTGGTGTCACGATTGGCCGTGCCGGTTCGGGTATGATTGGCCCCGACGGACAGCCGTCTAATCCCTACCCGCTGGACGAGATCACCAAAGCCGGTATGCTGGACAAAAACGTGCAAGGCATCAAAGCCCTGCAACGCAGTTCTATCCCGTGGTATTCAATCACGGCTATGATTGATCTGAACTACAGCTTCAAGGTAGGTGACAATACGGACGTAGGCATCGGTATCTACGCTGAGTACGATCCGCTGGGCCACAAACCTGCAGTGACGAACAATACGTCGCTCCTCGAGTGGAACCACAGCGCCAGCATGTATAGTGAGACGCCGCTGTTCCGCCGTGACTACACGTCAGTGCTTGAGGCCAACCGTGCTGACGGTGTGACCAAACGTATAGAAACTGATCTATCAGGCGATCAACTGGTTAAGCGTTACAACCGCGCCAGCGCGGGTATACGTATCAGCGTCAGCCTGTGGAGTGTACCTTTGGAGAGCGGCAAGAATTACCGCAAGCAGCAGCGCTTCATGAAGGACTGCCAGTGCGAACTGTGGTAACCCCATTCAGAACCAACGGATCAAAACGCACCACTAAAAGCGAAACACGATGATTCTAATCTTTTCCGCACCAAGCGGTTCAGGCAAGTCCACTCTGGTACAGCATCTTTTGGAGACACGCAACGACATGGAGCTCAGTATCAGTGCTACCACACGTGCCCCGCGAGGCAAAGAGCAGGATGGCGTGGAGTACTACTTCATCTCGCGTGAGCGATTTGAGCAGCTCATCAGCCAGGAGGCTTTTGTCGAGTGGGAACAGGTCTATCAGGGCACGTACTACGGTACACTGCGCTCTGAGATCGACCGTATTGAGGGCGCCGGACATCATGTCGTATTCGATATTGATGTCAAAGGTGGCATCAATATCAAGCGCCTGTTTGGCGATAGAGCACGAGCCATCTTCATCGCACCGCCCTCGGTAGAGGTGCTGCGCGAACGACTGACGCGACGCGGAACAGACTCGCCGGAGAAGATTGAGGAACGGCTCGCCAAAGCATCCATCGAGATGGCTGACGCACCGCTCTTCGACACGATCATCGTCAATGACGATCTCACAGCAGCCAAAGCTGCATTGGATAAAGAAATTCAATCATTTATAGGTTAACATGCGCATAGCAATTTTCGGCGGCTCGTTCAATCCTATTCACTACGGACATGTCGGCTTGGCCAAATGGGTGGCTGAACATACCGACGTGGACGAAGTGTGGCTTATGGTCACGCCTAACAGCCCGCTCAAAGCGGAAGGTCTGCTGGATGACGAACAACGCAGGCTGGAAGCTGCTAAGAAAGCAGTCGAGGACATTCCCAACGTAGTGGTAAGTGATTTTGAGTTCAACTTGCCCCGTCCTTCCTTTACTGCCAACACCCTCAAAGAACTCAAGAAAGCCTATCCCGAGCATACTTTCCTCTTGCTCATCGGCCAGGACAACTGGGCTATACGTACCCGCTGGCGCGAATGGGGATATATCGAACGGCATTTCCGCGTACTCGTCTATCCGCGTGGCAAACAGACGCCTGAGTTACGCAACGAAATCAAGATGCACAAATCAGTCAAACTGCTCGAAAACGCTCCCCTCTTTGACGTATCGAGCACGCAGCTGCGCGAGCAAAAAGCCGCAAGCAGGCTGGCTGATCCCTTCTTTCAAAGAGGATACTAACGCTCTATCTCATAGAGTTCAAACAAGAAACTAACTAAAAACAAATAAGATATGACACGTACAACATTTAATCGTCTTCGTGAAGTGAAAGATAGTCTGCCCCATGGTAGTATGGACAAGATTGCTGCTGAGTTGCAGATCAATGCCGATGAGGTTCGCGCCTATTTCAATGGCTCGGGCTCACCGGAAGCAGGCTATCATATCGAGCCGGGGCCTGACGGTGGAATCGTCATGCTCGGTGACACACGGATCCTGGAGGTAGCCCTGCGCATCGCGTGGGAGGCTAAAAACTCCATCTAACACCTTACGGAGAGATGCTATCCTCCACCATAAGAGGATTCAGACAACGAGGGCTTGCTCTGCTTATCATCGGAGTGACGCTCTCGCTGTTTGCTGCAAGCGGGTTTGCGCAGGACACGCCCGAGGACATATCTGATATGTCCCAGGTTGCCTCTGCCCCTTCACATTTTGCCTGGAGCGCAGCTGCCGAGATCGATGCCAACTATATCTGGCGCGGACTCTATGTGGGCGGTCTTAGTCTGCAAGCGGAAGCGGATGTGGAGTACTACGGTTTCTTCCTCAATATGTGGTGGAATGTGGGTGCTACCGATTGGTCGTGGGGCAAGCGCGATGCTGCCGGACAGCCGGTTACGGGTCTCAACCCCGAGCTGGACATGGCGCTGGGCTATCGCTACAAAGGTCTGACTATCATGTTCATGCACATGTACTATTTCGACCATTATGCCGACGGACAGCGCTCACGCTACTTCGATTTTGCCAACCATGCTCCGGGCGGTGGTGGCATCACTACCGAGTGGCGCGTCAAGTACCGCATCTCCGACCGTATTCCCCTGCATATCCTCTGGTGTACGCGTACCTTCGGACGCGACGGCTATTTGCTTAACGGCGAGCTCAAACGTGCCTACTCCACCTATATCGAAGTCGGCTACAACCACACTTTCAAGTACGATATCAGCCTGGGCGGAGCACTCGGCATCACGCCGTGGAAGAGTATGTACACCGGTTTTGAGAAAGATTTTGCCGTCGTCAACCTCAACGTGGCGTTGGGCAAATCATGGACGCTTACCGACTATTGCTCCGTCAATATTGGCGGCATGCTCATGTTCAACCCCAGCAGTATGCAGCCGATGGGCAATATCAAGGTGGGCGTAGCATGGCATTAAACGAATACAAACTATAAACAATTAACTATTTGATAACTGATTAACAAACGAAATGAAAAGAATCTTTACTCTTTTTGTAGCCTTTGCGGCTATCTTGATGAGTAGCCGCATGCAAGCGGTGGAATTTGGTTATGACGCCGGTGCGGAACTTGTTTCTGCCTATATCTGGCGCGGACAATACAATGGCGGTTTGAGCTTTCAGCCTGACGTAGCTGTCGGTTTCGATGCTGAACACTCGTCGCTGCGCGTAGGTGCGTGGGGCTCGCTCGGTGCATCCGACTGGAAGTTCGTCCGTGGTCTTGCCGTCGATGCAGAAGGCAACGATCCCAACACACGATTCATTCCCGAAGTGGATATCTACCTCAATGCCAATATCTGGGGCGTGACGGTTGGCTTTACCCACTATTACTATTTCGGCGGCTCGCCTTTCCTCAACTGGAAGAACCCCGAGAACGGCACGTCGCAGACCGAGGTGTCGCTGGGCTATGATTTCAGCACCCTGTTTGAAAAGGTGCCCCTGTCCATCACATGGAATACAATGGTATTAGGCGCTGACCACCTGGAAAAGGAAGACGGTACGCTCAAACGCGCTTTCTCCACCTACATCGAGGCAAAATACGACCTAGCATTGCCTTTTGACATGACATTGAGCCTGGCGCTGGGTATATCGCCCTGGGCGAGCACGCTGTACGGCAACGACGGTTTTGCAGTAAACAACATCGCTGCACGTTTCGAGAAAGCCTGGGATTTTGATGTATGCGAACTGGATCTTTTTGCCTTGGGTTCGATCAATACCTATGGTATTAACAAGAGCAACGCTTTCATCTGGCAGGCAGGCGACTACAAGCTCTATCAGCAGCGTCTGAACGGTTGTATCGGTCTGGGTGTGTGGTTCTAAACTGTCTTACCCATGACGCGCAAACAACGAATAACCTCTACAGCACTCATCGCCCTCGCGGCGGTGGTGCTGCTTTTTTGGCCCGAACATGACGGTGTGAACTATTATCAGAACAAAGGACAGGTCTTCGGTACCTACTATGCTGTGCAGTATGCCGCCAAGGCAGATTTGCACGACTCTATCCATGCCGCTTTCGATGCCTTCGACGCCTCGCTCAGCATGTTCAATCCGCAGTCTACGCTCAGCCGCCTTAATAACGGCACTGACAGCATTGTGGATACCTATTTCGTACAGATGTACCGCACGGCTGAGGATGTGCATAGCCTGTCAGGCGGAGCATTCGATATCACGGTAGCCCCGCTCGTCAACCTTTGGGGCTTCGGATTAAAGAATAAGTCGCATGTCACGCCCGAGATGGTTGACAGCCTGCTGCCGCATATAGGCATGGAGCAGCTCTCGCTCGTCATGACCGGCAACGGCTATGTCCTGCGCCGCCAGGATGCTTCCGTCCGTATCGATGCCGGCGCTATTGCCAAAGGTCAGAGCTGCGATATGATTGCCGACCTGCTCAGGCGCAACGGATGCAATGATTATCTGGTAGATATAGGCGGCGAGGTGGTGGCGCATGGAGTGAATAGTCATGGCCAACCTTGGCGTATCGGTATCACGCGGCCTATCGACGATGCTTCCGGTACGGTCAACGAAGTGGAGAAAGTGCTGCAGACCACCGGCATTGCCCTGGCTACTTCCGGCAACTACCGCAATTTCTACTACGACGGCGAGCAGAAACGCTCCCACACCATCGACCCGCGTACCGGCTATCCTGTGCAGCACAGCCTTCTGTCCGCTACCGTCCGCAGCAGCTCATGTATGCGCGCCGACGCCCTGGCTACCGCCTGCATGGTCCTTGGTGCCGACGACGCCCTGACCATGATCGAGCAAGACACCCTCTCCGCCTGCCTGCTCATCCTTTCTATTGCCAACCACCCCGACTCCACCCGCATCCTCACCTCCTCCCGCTGGACAGACTAACCCTGTAGCGTAGCGTCCTGTAGCAAAGCGTCCTTTCTTTCCTATCCCAAAAATGGGTGATTGATTGCCGAGAATGGGCATTTTTCCGAAAAAACAAAGTTTTTTTTGAAAAATGCTCTTTTTTTGAGAGATTTATTTGCATAAATGCAAAAAAAGTTGTAACTTTGCACACGAAAAACACAACGTGCAGTCCTATGGATTGCCAAATATAAAAACCAATCTAAATACCATAGTCATGAAGCGAAGATTACTTTTCTTTGTTTTATTCTCCTTGTTCGCGGGGAGTTCGTCCCATGCAGCAGAGTTAAACATTTATGCGTCAGGGCTGCGCAACGAGGCGGCAGACGCAGATAACCAGGTACAAATTTCCTACTATCTTAATGCCCCGGCAACAGGATTGGAGTTTCAACTGATCAACTCCTCTCAAACTGTAGTGAAGCGAGTGAGCATTGAAACATCTTCTCTGCTTACCAAAGGCAACCATACAACCACCATCGACCTCGGCGACGTTGTCGGTGGCACGTATAATTGGGCGCTGAAAGCAACAGGTGCGGTTAACGCTTCACTTACAGAAGTCTCACGAGCCGAATCTTTTTATGCTACACGCGGAGTTGCAATTAATAATTTTCCTGAAACTGACAATTTCGGAAACATTTATATTTCCATGTGTACAAGCGGAACGTCAAACTCAATTGCCAAGACGAAAGGTATATTTGTATACAATCCAGCACTCACCTGTCTGAATTCAACTTCTACAGCTGGTATTACAGATGCTTCTTGGGCTTCAACTGGCGCAGGCTCTTCTGCGGTTGGCTCTCCTTATCGTATTACTGTAGCTGAGGATGGCGACGTGTATGTTAGTTGCAGTCTGGCTCCAACCGGAGTGTGGAAACTACCTGATGGAAATCCGTCATCCGCTTTAGTAAAAGTGATAGATGGTGGTAAGCCATATGGTCTTTCTGTGGTTGGTAAAGGAGCCGACAAAGTTTTGTATACACTGGACAACATAGCAGCTACCGGTGCTAAAGTGCTCAAATACTCTATTGGAAATAATTCATTGCCATATACAGGCAACTCTACAACATTTTGTCTAGCGTCTGATATTCCCTTAATCACCGCTCATACATCAATTGCCTATGATTTGCATGGAGGTTTTTGGGTTGCTCAAAATCGTTGGACCGATGGAGGTGATGGCTATCCGTCATTAAGCCATTTAAAAGCGAACGGCACAAAAAATTATACCTCTTACGAAGCTGATTTAGGATTAGTAAATGCATCTCGAGGTGCTATGGCTGTAAATAAAGACGGCTCATTAGTAGCTATGAGTAATTCAAAAGGCGTAAAAGTTTTTACAGCAACATACACTGCTGACGGGCTTCCCACCCTAGAAGCATTATACTCTACACCAGAAATAGCAGCTAATATAGATGGAATTGCTTTTGACTACGCTAACAACTTGTATGTTGTACAATCATCATCAGAAAGATTACATATATTCGCACCCGTCAACACCGACAACACCTGCACCACTCCGGCTAAATCGACGCAAACGATTACGCTGCAGACATTGGTTTCCGTTGTGGATGTAACAGGCGTTACACTTGACCAAGATAGCAAGACGCTGAAGGTAGGCGGATCATTTACCCTTACTCCTACTGTAGCACCTGCTGACGCAACCGACAAGACATATACATGGTCATCATCGGATCCGACAGTTGCAACCATTAGCGATGAAGGTGTCGTGTCCGCACTCAAAGCCGGAACTACAACCATCACCGTGACAACAACCGACGGCGAATTCACCGACGAATGTGTTGTAACCGTTGACCCTTACACGATTACATATAACACCTACGGCGGTACATTGAGCAAGACCAATGAAGAACTCTGGACAGATTTCATGCCGGCATATAATGCATATTATGGCTTGAACCGTGGAGATCAACCTATTACAGCGGTGGCAACATTTGCCAATCAGTACATGCAAGAATTCATGACGAATGAAAACTCTCCATGGAAATGGCTGGGTGATTATATCTCCGGCGTTACAACAGCGGCTGGACGCTCCATTAATACTGAAGTACTTTGGCGTTTTGGTGTACAAGCTTTCTTTAATTGCTCTGCTGAAAACACTTCGGGTTATAGCGGAAATGCCGACTTCACTACTGCCGGTCAGCCTGCTGCATGGTTGCCGTCGTATACTACTGCCAATCTTCCGGCACATGTAAATGCAACATATACGTTGCCTACATTGGTTAAGACCAATTATACGTTTACCGGCTGGACGAATGGTGCAGGCACAAAGGTTACGACCGTCAACCAATTGGCAGACTACTCAGTAACCGCTCATTGGGTACTTACCAATCCTACCACATTGGCTCAAGCCGTTGAAGGTAAGACGATGCGGCGCACGCTGATGAATGGCGGCAAACTGTATGTTTTGGCCATTGACGAATTCAAGAATCCGTATATCTACAAGATCAATCCCGAGACCAGTGCCGTAGAAGCCATTATCCCGACAACGGGTTGCACCAATACAATTGACCTTACCATTGCAACAGGCTTTACCACTATGCCATTGTCAGACATTGCTTTTACCGAAGATAATGTATTGGTAGGCATGAATGCTGACCATATGACTGCCTCAGGCGGTCCTGGAAAAATCCGGCTGTATAAATGGACATCGCAAACAGAAGCTCCCACCCTGTGGGCTTCGTCACAAAACGCCTCGGCTGCGGGAAATCTAAATGACGCTATTACTGTTGGAGCTCTTACGTTTGTCGGAAACTCAACGACAGGAACGTCACAGGCTATCGGTATTGTTGTCAACAAGAACTCACCATCTGAATACCGTTATGTATTAATCAATTTGACAGATGGTGTACATCAGAATACGCGTTATAACCGCTCTGTAGTTGCCGGTGGCACTTCTGCTATCAAAGCAACAACAATCGGAACAGACGTACAAATTCATCCTTCACCATTGAACGGTGACTTTATCATTACCGGCAGTCTGTGCCGCCCGATAGAGGTTATCGAGAATGCTACGAGCGGTGAAGCTGCCACCTACAACACGACAGAAGTTATTGATGCACCTACAGTTGGCTCATACTTCTTTACGGAAGATGCAATCAAGTATATGGTTATCCCGACAGCGGCCGGTATATCTATCTACAACATCACTTCCGGATTGGCTGACGCCGTTTCCGTTAAGGATATTGATGCTGCAAATACCGCCACCTATCGCGCTGTATTTGCTGTACGCAACGAGGATGACTTGGTTCTGTATCTGCAAAAAGATAACGTCATCAGCAAGTATACGGAAGAAGATTTCTTCGCTGTAACCATCAATAGCGTCACGCTGAACAAAGATGAGACCTCGTTGGTTGTAGGAGAAACCGAAACGCTGACCGCCGAAGTTGATCCGGATGATGCCGTAGTTACGGTAATCTGGTCATCGGGCAACGAGAGTGTGGCTACGGTTTCGGATGAGGGTGTCGTTACCGCTGTTTCTGCCGGAACGGCTATCATTACCGCTACAGCAGGCGAGCAATCCGACCAATGTACCGTAACCGTTACAGCTCCGCTGCCAATGGCAGGTACGTACAAGATTGGCGGTGCAGAACCTGACTACGCTACGTTGCACGCTGCATGTGAAGATATCAACCTGCGCAGCCTCTCCGCTGATGTAACCTTCCTCATCTGCGCCGACCTTTCGGAATCGGCAAACAGCGGCATCGTCAACAACTCTGATTACACGCTCACCATCCGTCCGGACGGCAATACCAAACGTACGATATCCTTTGGCACCGCGCCGGATAATGCCGGACCTTCAGGACACATTATGATTGGTTACGACCTATCTGGTTGGGCTTCAACCGACACCAAGAATATTATCATCGACGGTTCGTACAACGGCGAAGGACAATATCTTGAGTTCCAAGCAGGTACAATCGGTGGCGTTGTTGTAGTATACTATGGAAAAGTTACCGACTCCGAGGTTCGCAATTGTCGGCTTATCAATGGGCGTACAGAAAACACAAACTATGTAGTCCATTTCCGCACGGAGAAAGGCAGCGACAAGGCTCCTACAGGCGTAGGATTTGATAATTGTTATATGCAGGTGACTGGCGTTGATAATGCTCAGGCTGTATACTTCAACGGTTCGCAAAGTGCTACTACAGCCGGTAAGCCAAAGGATTGCTACTTGCGTGGCTGTGAGATTGTTTCAAAACTGCGTGGCGTATTCATCAACGGCGCAGATGGAGCTATATTTGAAGGAAACACGTTCCGTCTGCCAAGTGCATCTGGCGGTTATCTTGCACACGCCATTTTAGGTAATAGTCAACGCGGAACAATTACCGTTCGTGAAAACATGTTTACGGAGTTGAAAACTAATAATGTGAATAACAGCACATCTTCTGCACCCGTAGGCATACGCGCCATTACAGCAGTAGGAGGTGGTACAGTTGCTACATGGATTGTTGAGAACAACTATTTCTCCGGCATGGATGCCATTAATAATAATGCAGGCGGCAAGGATATGGTGCTCACATACATCGCTTGTACCGACTTGTGCGAGATTCGTCATAACACTTTCCACCTTGCAAGTTTGACAAAGAAACCGTCTACAGCATTGAGTAGTACTGCTCCGATAGCTTGTATACGTTTGGAAAACACCAAAGCCCACATCATCCAGAACAACCTCTTCGTCAGCGATGAGACCGAAGCGCACAACTCGCTCATCAGCGGCACGCTGCCTTCTGCCGTGAGCGGAAACGTCTTCTACCATGCCGGAACAAATGCAGCTGTTACGCCGAGTGCAACCACCTTCGATGATCTGGCTGCCACATACAAGGAAAATAACAAATGGCAGCAAGTAGCCTTCAGTGAGACGTACAAGCCCGCAGCAGCCTACACAGGCAACATCAATCTTATCGTAGCGCAAATTGAAGGTATCGATCACGACATCGAAGGCAATGAACGTGGTGACATCACGCACGTTGGCTGCTATGAGTATCCGTTGGCTCTGACCTTCGCCGAGACATCCGATGCCAACACCGAGATACTAGACATGATAGACGGCATTACGGCTGACGTCACCCTCCAGCGTACGTTCAGCGCAGATGTGCCGTGGTATACCTTGGTATTGCCGTTCGACGTTTCGGCTGAGCAGATGCAGGCAATCTTCGGCAGCGGATACAGGGTAGCGAAACTCGAAGAAGCGAGAATGAAATCCGCTAACGCACTGCTGCTGCGCTTCGCCGACCATACTGCCATCGAAGCCGGCGTGCCGTGCTTGTTCCATACAGGTCAGGATATAAACGAAGATATTGTCTTCCACAACGTTACCATCGACGCTGCTGATCCCGACTACACCGTAGGCGTTGTCACTCTGCACGGCTTGTACGACCGGACAACCGTCGAGGCCAACGAAGCTAACTTCTATCTCGGCACGGGCAGCTATCTCTACCCCTACTCCACGGATATCCTCACCAACGCCTTCCGCGCATACTTCGACCTGTCGGCCATTCCTAACCCGAGCAGCTGTAGCGCACGTATCGTCTTCCAGGAAGATGCTGCTACCGAGCTGGATGAGACCATCGCTCCGGAGGACAATACCGTACAGAAAGTTATTCGCGACGGACAACTGATCATCATCCGCAACGGACAGGAATATACCATCGATGGACGGCTCCGCGAAGTGAGATAGTTTAGTGTTTAGTGTTTAGAGTTTAGTGTTTAGAGTTTAAAGAAAAATGATAAAGATATGAAAACGAAACAACTATATATCAATCCGCAGACGAGCATTCAGGAGCTGGTCAGCGATCGTTTGATGGATCCGTTGTCCATCAGTAGCGGTGGAGATTATATTCCCGGCATAGGCACAGGCGAAGGCGGTGCACCGCTATAATACCGCCACAATACCGCTACAATACTGCTACAAGCAACTTTCTACAGGCAGCAGTCAGCCGGCAAATAGCAGCTGATTGCTGCCTGCATGTACGAAAAGAGTCTAACCCTAAACATCTTCACACAACTCGCATAATGTGCGACGGATGGCGTAGAAAGTTTTCTCGCTAATCGCGTAATCATCGCACACATCAAGCCGTGCTCTGTTCTTTGGAGCATGGATTTTTTGTTTGCGGCGTAGGGATACGCATTGCAAATAATATTCCCACAGCATCAAATCACGATACAAACATGGATACCGATGGTAATACCAGCGGCTTTCTTCTGTGTTTTTCTGCAAAATTTCTTTCAATTCGGTACGTCTCATAACAAAATTTTTCAAAAATCATTGGTAATTTTTACCTACAAAGTTACAAAAATTTGTTGTAATTTTGCACCGAAATTTCAAGTTAAAGACTGCCGGCAGTCATTTTTGTTAATTTTTCAAACAAAACAATTATGGCTAAAATTACTAAATGGGGCTTTCCCCACGACGACGAGATGCATGTCGTCAACCCCGGCAACGGCTTGCCTGAACTTCGTAGCTGCCTTTTCGGCATCGACAAGCGCGGTGAAGTTGCCAAGATCTTGTACTGCTCGCAGTTTGGGCAGTTCTTTACCCGTGAGAAAGACGGATGGCACATGCAAATGCCCGGTTATTCATCGAGCAGACGCAAGGGATGGTGTAAGATGCCAAGCGGTTATCATAGCTGTTATCCCGCCATGCGTCAGTTCGGCTGCAAGTTCTGCCACATCCTCGTTGCTTTCGCTTGGTGCCGACGTCCGTTGTATATCACATTACCCGATGGATATTACCGCCCTTGCTACATGGATTACGAGCGCGGACGCATGTACTACCGTGATCACTTGCTTGACGCGCAAGGCAACTTCGTACAAGACCAAGACGGCAATTATGTATTCATCGACGTGTACCTGCAAGTCGACCACCTCAACAGCGTGCACGATGATTGCAATGCAGAAAATTTAGAGTACGTTACCTCGCATGAGAACAACCGTCGCCGTATGGTTAGCAACTTAATACGCAAGAACGGGCTTGAGCCCAAATCAATGACCTACGAAGAACTTCGATACGCGTTCGGCAAAGAAGAGTACCCGCATACCATGCGGGACAATAGACAAAATAAGAAGAGCCAGGAAATAATTTGTCCAAAATTACCCAAAACAACCCCAAAAACTACAACAATGAAAACAAACAATAAGAATCATCAGCGCGTCATGAGTATGGCGCATATCATCTACCGTCGCGACTGCGACTTTAGTACCATCACCGATGTCCAGCCCGACTGGAAACGCGCCGTCAACGACGCATGGCGCATACAGGACGTGCGCACGGCTATGCAAAAAGGCTTAGTGAAAATCATCTACACCAAGCGCAACGGCGAGGAAGTGAGGCGCATAGGCACGCTGTGTGCGGACTATATCCCAGGCTCGAAGATGCCCAAAGGTACTGGCAGCAGCATGATAGAGCCGAACTACACCACCATCGCCTATTACGACATCACGCAAGGCGGTTGGCGTAGTTTCCACATCGCGGACCTTATCACGGCTGTACCTGTTCAGGACGTCAGCACGCCTGTATATGTGAACGCCGGAGAAAGGCTCTACTTAACCGCTAACTCCCTCTAAATCGCACGGCTATGTTTCACGTAAGAAAGAACGGCATTTGTATCTCGGGCATCTTTGATGCCATCTATACCGATGACCCGACAGCCGCCTATGAAGAGATGGAGAGGCGCATCAACAAAGACAGGTACTTCAATCACAAAGTGCATCCCTTATGGCGTGGCGCCTACAGCCTGATCCGTCACGACGGCTTATGCGAGGTAGACATGGGCAAACCACTCCCCGAGACGGTAAGGATTAAATTGAAAGGTGAAAAGTGAAAGGAAAAAGGAAGGTGAAAAGTGAAAGGAAAATGAAAAGTGAAAAGTGAAAGGAAAAAGGAAGGTGAAAAGTGAAAGGAAAAAGGAAGGTGAAAAGTGAAAGGGAAATCACAAAAAAGAAAAAGAACCAAAAAGAAAAAATAAATACTCTCGTCTCTAATCCCTAATCCCACTATACTAATGGGATTAGGGTTTGGGGAAAGGGAAAAAGAATTTTTTATTATGGACATCAAATCATTGTACAGACAATTTAACGATGAGTTCTGGGATTATTTCCTTAGTTCGGAGAAAGCGCGTAACAGAAAAGGGATAACCTGGGGCTGGTGGGCGAAGGAGCGAACTCCAATGGCGAGAAAAGCGATGCATACCTACCTCAAGACCTACGGAGCGCCGAACGAGAATCCGTTCTATTGGGTGAAGCGCTTCCCCGAGCCCGAGCCAACCAACTACAACGGCGCACACACTTTGCCCAAGGGGCCGCTCGTTCGTGCTATCTACAAGGGCGCAGGAGGAATCTACACGCGAGAGGAAGCGGAAGAGTATGGCATGGAGATAAAGGGAGATTTTGTTCTCTGATTGCAATTTTTGGAAATATTGGTAATTTTTGACCAAAATGAAGCCTCAAGACCAACAATTGCGGCGCATATTTTCCCGCATATACGCGCAAGAGATAGCGCCCATCTACAGTAATCGACGCTCGAAAGAGCAAAATAATCAACCCGACAAAACCAAGAAATTATGGCAAAGGTAATTTTATCAGACCCAACGGTTAGACTGCGCGGAACATTTGCCGGTTACGTGTTCAGTATCAGGTACGGCAAGCAGTTCATGAACGCTCAGATACCTCACAAATGCAAGAGCAATGCAAGCGCCGAGGAGAAAAACAAAGTACGCCGGCATAACATCCTAAACGAAGCGGTGGCGCTCATTCAAGAGCATTACTACGACGAGGTAAAGGGTAGCGGCGATGCAAAGAAAGCGCTGCAAGTAGTGCAATTGCAGATAGCCAATTACGAGAACTATCGCGCCTACGCAGGCAGAAAGTACGACGAATGGCACGAAAAGACCAAGAGCGACGGAAAACTCGTTTACGCCATCTTCAACGCTTATGTCTACAAGTACGAGCCGTCATTCGCTAAAAAGAAATCAAAAAAGTAATGCTATGGTACACATCAAGTTAATCACAATCAAGCGTCAACTACAAGCCAAGATGAACTATCGCATCGACGTTGATCCATGGGGAGAATACATGTGCCTCGATGAGGCCTTCGATGAACTGCTCTATGGCTTTACACGATGGCTCGAACGGACGGGAAAAGGCTCATCGGCTAACATCTCCGACGCCAGAAAGAAAGGATGGATGACGGACAGACTGGCAGATATGTTCACCGACTACTGTATCAAAGGATGGCGTGTAGTGTGAAATCTAAAAAATTTAGGCGTATAGGTCATTTTGCAGGCTGGAACATGGTCTGACCCATTGTAAATA
>CAMKDV010000013.1 GCA_946411385.1 uncultured Bacteroidales bacterium | reverse complement strand
AGAACAACCCAATGCTGGGTCACCGTGGTTGCCGTCTGGGTATCACCTTCCCCGAGATTACCGCTATGCAGACCCGCGCTATCCTCAGCGCTGCTTGCGAGCTGAAGAAGGAAGGTCACGACCCGATGCCGGAGATCATGGTTCCGCTGATTGGTATCCTCTATGAGCTCAAACAGCAGAAAGAGATTATCCAGCGCGTGGCTAAGGAAGTATTTGCAGAGTACGGCATTGAGGTTGAGTTTGAGATCGGTACGATGATCGAGATCCCGCGTGCCGCTCTTACCGCCGACCGCATCGCTACCGAGGCTCAGTACTTCAGCTTCGGCACGAACGACCTTACCCAGATGACCTTCGGTTACAGCCGTGACGATATCGCTTCGTTCTTGCCGGCTTATCTGGAGAAGAAGATCTTGAAGGTTGACCCGTTCCAGGTTCTTGACCAACACGGTGTAGGCCAACTCATCAAGATGGCAGTAGAGAAAGGTCGTGCCGTTCGTCCGGGATTGCGTACCGGTATCTGCGGCGAGCACGGTGGTGAACCTTCCAGCGTTAAGTTCTGCGCCCGCGTGGGTATGAACTACGCTTCTTGCTCACCGTTCCGCGTTCCTATCGCCCGCCTCGCCGCCGCTCAAGCAGCTGTCGAAGATGAAGCGTGAAAAGCGCACCGAGCAAGCGCCGGTGGCTCTTGCTCGGAGTAAGTGCGCGAACGCGAGCGGCAAAAGTCCCCACTTTTGACGCATAGAACTACCGCTTTTAATAGCATCCGCCATCCATGGCGGATCAAACAAAAACAGCGCATCTCATCCAGGTGCGCTGTTTTTTATGGTTTTTGGAATGAGGGGATTGTAGGCAAAAAGAACGAGGAAGACACGATGAAGGGGTTGTACAACGGCATTGAATGCCGAGATAAGAGACGACCAGACGCCGACTGATAATCGGCACAACTAACAAGAATCTAAAGCGCGCAAAATGCACGATGAGAGAATGAGTGATGATGACATAATCGCCCATGAATGATCGACACCGGCGGCTCGGAGAGCCTATTATCAAAGCAAGAGCCGTCAGGTGACGACTCTTGCAATGCATAATTCTAAAAATCTCTATATTCCCACAAAGATCCCAATGAAGGAATTCGGGGAGCAATCAGTTAGAACTTCACTACGGGAAGCGGAGTTGTATTAACGGATCTGGGTACCGGTAGCGGTGTAGCGGGCACCGTTGCGGTAGATGATCAGTTTTCCGTTCTCCAGACGCTTGGTAGCATTCTGCTCGGTTTGGATGTTGTCTACAGCATCCTCCGAGAGGAACTCAATCTCACCACCTGCTACAGTTTCAGCAAGGTCGATAGCAACAGGCTGCTCATCAGTAGCGGCCTTGTAGTAACGCTGCAACTGTGCGGTAACTTTCACCTTGGCACCAACATATACCTTGTCTGCATCTGCCGCTTCAAGTTTTACGCGGTATGCCTCGAGATCGTAGGTAGGTGCAGCCATATCGTCGGTCATAAAGAACGAGATATTACCGTACTGCTCGCTGTACTCGATAGCGATAGAATCCACATAACCTGTGATAGCATAGATATCGTTCGTCTTGCCGTTCTCGGGGAGCAGACTTACTACAGCCACAGCCTCCGATACGTTAACCTCGATAGCAACAATCTCCACCTGGCTCTTCTCGATAAGCTCGATCTTGCCGTTGGATATCTCAATCTTGCCGTGGTAGTTATAGAGCTTGCCGGTAACCTTTACCGAGTCGCCCATACCCAACTCCAGACCTTCCTCGCCGGTGCAGTTGTATGCCTCGAAGATAACGTCGGACTCTGCACAAGCGAGGTCGCAAGTGTGCTGGCCATAGCTGTTGACATTATCCGGACCGCTCAGGCGACCTGTAACTTCAAATACGTCATCCGAGTAGTCAAGATCATTCAGCGAACCGCCTTCCTCGATAGCCTCGCAAGCGGTAGCTGCGATGGTGTCGATGCTTACGCTGGCCCGCTCCAGAATAACTACATCACCGTTCTTGATCTCCGGTGTATTGTTGTAGTTCAGGATCTTGCCGGTCAGGGTGATCTTGTCGCCAATGTTCAGCGCCTCATGGCCGGGAAGGTTGCACCAGTAGCCTTGCAGGGTTTTCTTTGTACCTTTCACGTCGTCCATGTAGAAGGTCTGCTGGTCGATGGATGCATCGGTACGCGACGGGCTGATAGCGCCGTTGGTGTTGGTGATGTAACCGGTAACGATGTACACGTCCTCGGTTTCCGAACCGGATTGTGCCGGCATAGCGGCAGCAGCCTCAGCACACGTTACAGCAGTCTGGGCGTTCATTGTCATTGCAGCCACCAGAGCTGCAGCAAAAGAAAAGATTTTCTTCATGTTTGTTAATGTTTTAAGTTTGTATTTTGGTTTGTTTTTGTTTGCTATTGATCGACCAAGATTGGTCGATGCGTTATTCATCAGGCGTGTCCTCGGCAGGTTCAGCCAGGAGGAGGTTCTGAATCTCCCATGTAGGAGCCGACGGCACTTCCACGCCATCCAGGTTCGTGTTGTAGCAGAAAGCGATGACGATGGTCTGACCGCAATATTCGCTCAGGTCGAAATAACCTGCCGAGCGGAAGATCCAGTTGCTACCATCGGGCAGTTCTACTGTCCAGTCCAAGCGTTTCCACTCGGTGGTGGTCACGTCACTAGTATAGGCGTTGGTTACCATCACATTGAGCCACTTCGGATTGTCGATCACATTGCCGTAACGCACAGCATGATCAAAGGTCAGCTGCGGCTTCACGGCTTTCTTTAGACGTATATTGGGCGAGATGAGCCAGTCCTCTACCCTATGGTTTGTGCCGCTGACATAAGCCGAAGCGGTCATACCATAAGCTGCCTGATAGCGCCATACATAGCTCAAGCCGTCAATATTCACATGCTGGATGGTGAACTTGCCCGGACCTTCACCCACGAACTTGTTCTGCAGGTAGGTGGAGATATTGGCTATCCACTTGTTGCCCTTCACCTCAAACGACATCGTCTCCGTTATGTATCCCGTTGATAGGATAAAGTCCGTACCGTCGAACACCCACTCGTCAGCCGTAGCGCCGTTCTTGCCCATATAAGCTACGAGGTAGATTTCCTTCTCGGCAGCATAGGGATAAGCGCCCACGAGGAACTTATGGATGATCTCCATGTCGGTCACAGCCGTGACGCCGGCAGCATCGTAGATGTTCTGCGGCAGCGCTATTGCCACCTTGAGCTGCTCATCGGCGTACGGTATCCAGCCCTCTGCCGTAAGCGTATACAGGGCATTGACTACCGTTGTCTTCTTGGCAGCATTGCGTCTGCGCGCCGGAGCGGGATTGGCTGAGGTATGGCTCACATATACAGCATCAAGTATCTGCGGTTCGCCGCTCTCTTCGGAATAACGGCCGACCAGGGTAATCTCGTCGCCCTGTTGGATGCCTTTGTCTTTCCATACTTTGTTGCCGTCCTCATCGGTCAGACCGTAGACGTAGATGCTGTACTCGCCATCCACCATATAGAAACGGCCGGAGATAGATGACTTGACCTCACCCACATAACCCGTTATCTGATGGCGTTTCTCATCGGGGAAAGCCAGCAGTTCGCTCAGCCGCAACTCGTACGGCAGAAAATCCGACAGCTCCGACGGGTCGGGTTCGTTCTCGGTATAGTTATAGGTGATCAGCGCAATCTGTCCTACGGCAGCGCTGGACATCTTGGTGAGCAGGAAAGCGGGAATGCCCTCCAATGTAGCGGGTGTCAGATAGTCCGCACCGCGCTTCTGCCAGATGGCCTCATAATCATCGGTAGTCAGGGCAAAACCTTGTGCGCCTACAAACTGGTTGACGCGCGTAGACTTGCCTTCGCGCATCGTATAGACGAGGTCGAGGGTCGTGCCGTTGTCCAGATACGGGTACTTCTCTGCCAGCAAAGCCGGAGCGTACATATCAGCCGAAGCGGTCTCGGTGAAGGCTTTCTCCGTGCCCAGCGCTTTGAGTTCAGCCAAGCCGGTCGAGTCCTTCGGGTCGAGCGCAATGGCTTTGTCGATATTCTCCTGATAAGTGGCCAGACGCTTGTAGTCGTCATCGGTCATGATGTACGACATGCCGGTGCGGACATCGGTCACTTTGGGGTTCTTGTTATCCATCAGATGCTCGTCGAACCAGTTCGTGCAAGACGAAAGGACGATAGCGCCACAGGTGAGGAAGTATATAACAGTCTTTTTCATATTCATTCTCAATTTTGGTCGTTAATAATGTTTCGTCTTGTTAGAAAGTGAGTTTCAGACGGATATTCCATTGTCTGCCTTTGTTGTAGAAGAAATAGATATTATCCTTGGTGTTCTCGGCGATGGTCTGGGTAACGGTAGAAGCCGACCATGCTTTCTCGATATGATGCTGATCGAGCAGGTTGGTGACGTTGGCAGCCAGCGTGGCACGTACCGTACCAAAATCGAACGAGTAGCTTGCACGTACATCCATCGTGCCTCCGATGGGGCAGCGGTAAGGCTCTACGATGTTCACCGTCTTGCCTATACTGAGGTTGGAACCAGAGAAGGAGTAGTACGAGTAGTTGCGGTCGTACAGGGTGTACTCACCGCCTATGCGGAAGCCCTTGAAGGGGTTGAACATGATGCCGAGGTTGGCGGTGGTCTGCGCCTGACCGCCTACGCGGATATTATCCAGATTGATCTTTGCCCATGCATGCTCCTTGCCTTCGTCGGTGCAGTAGGGTGTGGTGATCTCACCGTTGCCTGTGATGGCATTTCCGTGCTCGTCATACAGGTAGCCGATGATGTCCTTGCCTTTCCAGCGCCAGTCGCCGAGCGAGAACATGGCATTGATCTCGAGCCACTTGGTAGGACGCGACTTGAGCTCGAACTCCAGACCCATGTGCTGCGCACCTACTCCACTCATGTTGATGTAGGCTTTCTCGCCCTGACGGATATCATTCGAACTGCTCATCGTCTTGTCCATCCATCGGGTATAGTATCCGTTGAACTTGAAGTTGACATATTCGTTATGGAATCCGTAACCCAACTCAACGGAAGCGATCTTCTCGTTTACGGCGTAACGGTTGAGTGCGTGCGAAGTGTTCGAGGTGGCAAAAGCCGACTGGAACTTAGGTGCACGGGATATATAGCCGGCATTGATAAAGAGGTTGTTGTTGCGGTTGATGATATAGTTGAAACCGCCCTTGACGGTTCCACCCAGGAAGCCGATAGTCTCCGAACGGCGGTGCGCCTCATCATAGTAGAAGCGGTCCTCACGCCAATAGCTGGTGTAGCATATCGATCCATTGATGAAGGTGGAGATATGATCTTTGGCGTACTCAAGGGTAGCGAACGCACCCTCCTGCATCACATGGCCGGTATAGTCACGATAGACCACGTCGCCCACGTTGAGCTTCTCGTACGCCCATTGCGGGTTGTTGCGGTTGGCATTGTTCTCAGCCTTCACCGAGTTCACGCGCGTAGCATCTATAAAATACTCGCCATTGAGCAGGTCGGAAATAACCGCGCTGTGCATACCCTGGTAGTAACGCAGGTCAATACCTGCCGTCAGTTCGAGGGTCTCTTCGAGGAACTTATTGTTGTAGGTCGAGACGAGTCCGTACCAGTTATGGTCGTTGCGGTTCTCGGCGATGATGAGTTGCGAACCGTTCTCCGAAGCAGCGTTGAGCGCCTCTACCGCAGCATAGTCGAACGAGCCGTCAGCACGGCGGAAAGCCTGGGTGATGACACCGTTGTAAGCGCCGCGGGTCAAGTCGGAATAGGCATACTCGGAATACGGGCTGGCTTCAGCCGTATTGCCGAAACCACGGCCGATGGAGGTATACAGCGCCGTGGAGAGCGACGACTTGTAATCAATCTGCCAAACATGGTTGAGCGAGATCTGCGGCTTGTGGTACTGGTTGTAGTTCGTACCTTTCTGCTTACCCTGGCTGTTGTAGCCGTAAGCAGGGTTGTAACGGCGGTAGTCCATGCCACCGGTCATATATTTCTTGACATTGTTCCACTCGGCGAGGGTAAGTGCGCCCGACGAACCGCTGGGGCGCGTCCAGTGCCATTGCGGAGCACCGAAACCGCTGAGCGAGAGCTGATGACGCTCGTTGATACGCTTGCTGATGTTGGCAAAATAGCTGTAGCCGCTATAGCCCGTACCCTGGATATATCCGTCGCCCCACGATTTGGTAGCGAGCACGGTGATAGCCCAGCCGGATTTCATCAATCCGGTCGACACCGAGAACGACAGTTTGTTCGCATTGTCATTACCCATCGAGTACATGACAGTACCGCCTTTCTTGGCATCAATACCTTTGGTTACGATATTGATTGTACCACCGACGGAAGGCGTGGACAGCTTGGCTGCACCCATACCGCGCTGCGTTTGCATCACGCTGGTCACATCCGCCAGGCCTTGCCAGTTCGACCAATAGACCGTACCGCCTTCCATATCGTTCATCGGCACACCGTTGATCATCGTGGCTACGTTCGTGTTATCAAAACCACGCATCCATATCTCCGAGTCGCCCCAGCCGCCACCGTTACCATTGGCATGCACACCCGGGGTGTTCTTCAGCACCTCAGGGAACTCCTGACCGCCCAGACGCTCTTCAATCTCCAGAGCAGCTACCTGACTGACTGCCACCGGTGTCTTCTGCTGGCGCGCAATCTGTCCGACGATCGTCACGTCTTGCAATGCGACCACTTCCGGGTCCAGCTTCACAGTACCTAACTGGCTTTTCGCCTTGATAGTCTTGGTGGCATAGCCCACATACGACAGTTGCAGCGATGCGCCTTGGTTCACCATGATCGTGAAATTGCCGTCGATGTCGGTTATAATACCGTTCGTCGTGCCTTCCTCGAGTACCGACACACCGATGAGCGGCTCTGAGGTCTGCTCATCAATCACCGTACCCGACACAGACATACTCTGTGCCATCAGCCATGCGGGCAACAGCACAAGTGTAAGGAAAAGGGTAAATTTCTTCATTTTTTATAGTTAATAGTTTGTTTGATGGCTATAAACATTATTCGAAATTGACTGATACTACTTGCGTAAGATCTTTTTCAGCACAGGCTCCAGCAGGTCGGCATAGGCGCGGAACCCGAGGTCGGTAAGATGCACGCCGTCGACCGTACCTTCCTCGTCACGACCGGTCATGCCGTCCCAGGTGACGTAGTACAGCTGCTTGATGCCGTCATGCTTGAGCTGCTGGTAGTTGCGCCGCCAGTGAGTGTTCTTCTCCGTCAGATAGCGTAGATAGAAGGTGTCTTGACTGCAATATGGATAGCGTATGCCTTCCACCATCACGATCGGCACTTCGGGACGCAGATTGCGCAAGGTAGTGATAAAGTCATATGTAATCGTGTCGCACATGCCCGAGGTGCAGTTGGGCACAGGATCAATCACATAGCAGCCTACATCGTTTATCGTTGCCATCGCGCGAGCAATATAGAAGTCCATCTTGCCTTCGCCCGAGGTACCCAAATTGATACATTCACGCTGCAAGTCGCGCTCAATGATGGAGGTAGCCACCATGCCCGGACGCGAAGCACATCCGCCTTGCATGATCGACGTGCCGTAGAAGACGATGCGAGGCTTGCTGCGCGGCAAGTCGATACGCGGTTTGCTGATTGCGGCAGTAGAGTCCACGCCCACCTCAAACCAGTTGATGCCGTCATAGAGAGGCAGATAGAACATATATTCATGCCACTCGCCATCCATGCGCTCGACGAACATCTTGGATTGTACGCTGTCTGCCACCAGGTTTTTCTCCTGCGGACGGGCGGTATTGACATACTCCCATTTGCCTTTGGCGTTGAGGCGGTAGAGGTCGACACCCTTGATGCCGGTCATCGCCATGTGCTGCATGTGGAAATTGTTGATCAGATTCCATTGGGCAGCTATACGCCGGCTGTTCGACGCAAAGCGTATGCCTACGCCGGCACTATGGCAGTAGAGCCACCATTGGTTATCACGGCACGAATCTTTCATGTACGCCGGCATACGCTGATAGTCGCCGGAAGTAACATCCCACCCTTTGCCGATGATTTTCAGCGAGGTTGCGTTGGTATATACAAATCCGTCCAGCGGAGCAGCCTGAGCGGTAAGGGTCAGGAGCGTTAGTAGTATGATTGATAGTCTTTTCATTGCTGCATAAATCAAAATAAGGTGTTTCGAAAAACACCTTATTTGCACACATTCTTAACCAACTGATTTTTTGGCTTGTTCTACGATAGCCTGGAATGCTTTGGGCTGGTTCATGGCGAGGTCGGCAAGTACCTTGCGGTTGATGACGATACCCGCTTTCTTGAGCGCACCCATCAGCTGGCTGTAACTCAGTCCTTCCAAACGAGCGGCAGCGTTGATACGCTGAATCCACAAGGCACGGAAGTTGCGTTTTTTGTTTCGACGGTCACGGAAAGCATACTGCAGACCTTTTTCCCATGTGTTCTTGGCAACTGTCCAAACGTTTGCACGGCCACCAAAATTGCCTCTCGTGAGGCTCATGATCTTCTTACGACGGTTGCGCGAAGCAACGTGATTTACTGATCTTGGCATAATTCAATACAAATTTTGATGGTTAGACATTAGCGCAGCAAGAGGAGCTCACGGATGGAGCGCAGATTGCTGTGATCAACAAGAGCAACATGCGTAAGGTTACGCTTTTGCTTTTTGGTTTTCTTCGTCAGAATGTGACTCTTGAACGCATGTTTGCGTTTCAGTTTACCGGTTCCGGTAAGAGTGAATCTTTTTTTAGCACCGGAATTAGTTTTTACCTTTGGCATTTTTTCTAAAATTTAATTATTTATTAATAATCAGCCTGCGGCAGCCATTGGTGGCACACAGACTATTTCTGTTGCGTTATGGGGTGTCAGCCATGAATGGCCGACGGTTGTTATTTCTTCGGCGAGATGTTTACAATCATCCTTTTTCCTTCCAACTTGGGCACGGCTTCCACCTTGCCGTAGTCAGCCAAATCGTTGGCAAACCTTGCCAGCAGCAACTCGCCCTGCTCCTTGAACAGAATCGACCGTCCGCGGAAGAACACGTAGGCTTTCACCTTGTTGCCATCCTTGAGGAACTCCTGGGCATGCTTGAGTTTGAAGTTGTAGTCATGCTCATCGGTTTGAGGTCCGAAACGGATCTCCTTGATCACGATCTTTGCGGAGTTGGCTTTCTGCTCTTTCTCTTTGCGTTTCTTCTGATAAAGGAACTTCTGATAATCAAGTATGCGGCACACAGGCGGTGCGGCATTGGGGGAGATCTCCACCAAGTCGAGTTCCTGCTCATCAGCTATGCGCATTGCCTCCTGCAGGCTGTAGATGCCTTGCTCTACATTGTCGCCCACCAGACGCACTTCGCTGATACCACGGATGTTTTCATTGATGCGGTTAGGCATCTCTTTTTCTACCCTGCCACGATTAGGACGGGGACCACGAGGGAAAGTTGTTGCTATAGTTTTGTCCTCCTTATAATAAGGTATTGTTGCTTCCGACGCAAACAGGCTATCCCATCCACCCGGGTGGCATGACGCATAGCGAATGCGCGAAATCGACTGCAAAGTTAGCGATTTTTTTTGAGGTACGCAAATTATTGCATAACTTTTTACTTAAAATCTATTTTTTGGCATTTAAATATGATAACTGCACCCACAAAAAGCCTTACTGAGAAAAAAAAATTGCAGAAAGTTGCATTTTTATTTGCAGGTCTCATTTTTTTTTTGTAACTTTGTAGCCGAATTCCGAACGGAGGCAGAAAAACTCCGTTTGGGTGGCATGTAAATTCAAAAATCAAGATACTATGCTCAAGACTCTTCGTCATTGTTTCATCCTACTGGCAACGGTATGCCTGGCTGTTGCATGTAAAGACAACAATGCTATTGTTTCGGACACGTTAGGTACGGACGGCATCGAGCAAGGCAAAGTGGTGTACGACACCATCCATGGCATGCGTGATCCTATGCCTGCCGACAAGTTGGTCGATCCGGATGCAGCCGACACCATCACCGTGGAGGAGGCAGTGCGTATAGGCCTGACGCTCCCATCCGGTGGCACCACTTCGCAGAAATACCATGTGCTCGGCTACGTGAAAGGCTTCAATGCAGCGTTTGACCCGAGTTACGGCAATATCTCACCTATCATTTGCAACAAGCTCAACAACAGGCAGATGATATGCTACCGCATGCTCAGCTTCAAGAGCCAGAAGTTCACCGATGAGAGCCAACTGCAAGTAGGCGACGTGATTATCGTATGCGGACAGATACAGAACCGCTACGGAGCACCGCAGCTTACCCAGGGATGTTATCTGGAGACATCAGACAACCCCGCATCAGGCTACAAGCCCGGACCGAAGACAGTACTCAAGGAGTCGTTTGGCGAAGGCTTTGGCAAGTTCGTTGTGGATAACAAGCAAGCCGCTTCGGAGGAAGTATGGCAGCATGTGCCGGCAGAAGGCGACGTATCTGGCTTCATGAGGGCAACAGCCAAGATCGGCGGTACGCCTGAGGCTGCCGAGGCATGGCTCGTATCGCCCGTACTGGACCTGACAGGATGCACCGACGGCATCAACCTCTCGTTCAGCCACTATTATATAGGCGCTGATGATCGAGACGGACAACTGCGCGTGATGGTTACCACCGACGGCAACAATTGGACGCCGCTCACTATCCAGGATGATATGTGGAACAACGGCAAGCAGAAACGCTTCATTACCGCTATGCTGGACATCACAGCCCACAAATCGGCTACCACACAGATTGCTTTTGCATACAAGAGCACCGCTGAGAATGCTCCCACATGGGCATTGCAGAACTTGCGCGTAGGCGAACCCGAGGAGGAATAATCGCGTCAGCCAAGCATGGCTGACACACAATAACGATAACCAAAAACTAAACTAAACATAAGACAATGAAAAAAGCACTACTTTTTGCAGTTGTTGCGCTTCTGAGCGCAACGATGGTTAACGCCCAGCCGCGCGCTGTCGGCGGACGTGTAGGTTACAACATCGATTTTGTATATCAGCACTCGCTGAGCGAAAAGACCTTTATCGAACTGAATGCAGGTTTGCTCAGCTGGTATCAGGGCGCACACGTGGACTTTATCCACGAGTGGATCTGGCTCACCCCGAACTGGACTCCCAAAGGCGAGTGGAACTGGTTTGCAGGTGTAGGTGCCAATGTAGGTTACAAATGGTTTGACGAACACTATGTAGCCGGTTTTGCCGGAACGACCGCATCTCTTTCGGGCTGGTACACCGGATACTATGACGGCAATGCCAATTGGCATCCTGCAAGCGCATTCATGGCAGGCGCTATCGCCAATATCGGTCTGGAGTACACGTTCTGGTTCCCGCTGTCGCTCTCGTTTGACTTCCGTCCGACGCTGGGCGTGATGCTGGGCAAGAACGCTGGTGCCACCCTTGATGCGAACAACGGCAACATTACCCCCGTCCGCTTCTTTATGGAAGGTCTGTTCGACGGAGCTATCTCTGTTCGCTATCGTTTCTAATGAGACAACCTATTTAAAGCAAAACGGTGTACCAGAGCGGTGCACCGTTTTTTTGTTATTTACTTTTTTGTCATTTGCTTGCCGGCCTGAGAGATATGCGTCCCCGTTGGCGGTCGATAGCCAGCACCTCGACGGTGAGATGCTCGTGCAGAGGGATGTTCCCGCCGCGGAACTGCGAAATGTGAATCAGACCATCCTTGTGTATACCCAAATCGACAAACGCCCCGAAAGCGCTGACATTTGTCACGATACCGGGCAAAATCATTCCTTCCTGCAGATCATCGAGCGTGTGGACATGCTCATCAAAGCGGAACTCCTCTATCTGCTTACGCGGGTCACGCGATGGTTTATCCAATTCACGCCAAATATCTTCCAGCGTAGGAAGACCTATATCTTCGGACACAAAATCGCTGAGGTTAACCTGCTTGCCGGTCTGTTCTGCAGCCTGCTTGGCTGCTTGCAGACGAGCTGCTACGGCATACCGCTCGGGATGGACAGCAGTATTATCGAGCGGGTTCGTGCCACCGGCTATGCGCATAAAGCCTGCACATTGCTCGAAAGTCTTTGCGCCCAGCTTAGGCACATTAAGCAAAGCCTTGCGGTCGGGAAAAGCGCCGTGCTCCGAACGGTAAGTGACAATGTTCTGCGCCAAAGTCGATCCCACGCCGGAGATGTAGGTCAACAGATGTTTGCTGGCGGTATTGACATCCACTCCCACATAGTTCACTACGCTCTCGACGGTCTGATCCAAACTTTTCTTCAGTTCGGTTTGATCCACATCGTGCTGGTACTGCCCTACTCCAATGCTCTTAGGGTCAATCTTCACCAGTTCCGCCAACGGATCCATCAGCCGGCGGCCTATGCTCACCGCACCGCGTACCGTCACATCCTCATCGGGAAACTCCTCACGGGCAGTCTTCGATGCCGAATAGACCGAAGCGCCGCTTTCGCTGACAACAAACACCGGTATTTCTCCGACTTTATCCGCCCCTTTCCCTGAAGGGGACTGAACTTCGGCATTTTTAGCCAACGCTTCGCGAACAAATGCCTCGGTTTCTCTGGATGCTGTACCGTTACCAATACCGATTGCCTCTATACTATAGTCTAGGATAAGCCCGATAAGAGTCTGTTCCGCCTCCGTTTTTCTATTGATGGGGGGATGTGGATAGATGGTGGTGTGGTAGAGCAAGTCGCCTTGCGCCGAGAGGCACACCAGCTTGCAGCCGGTACGGAACCCCGGATCGAGCGCCAGAACACGTTTTTGACCTAAGGGGTTCTCCAACAGCAATTGCCGGAGGTTGGCAGCAAACACGCGGATAGCTTCCTCATCGGCTTTCTGCTTGGACGAAGCGGCAAACTCCGTTTCGATGGACGGTTTGAGCAGGCGTTTGTAACTGTCCTCCATCGCTTGTTCTACCAGATAAGCTGCATCGGTGTTGTTCTTGATCCACAGACGCGCCAGTTTGTCCAGCGCCTTTTCTTCCTCACAACTGATATCCACACGGATAAAGCCTTCCGTCTCTGCCCTGCGGATAGCCAGCAGGCGATGCGAACGAATGCGCTTTAACGGCTCTTCCACATGGAAATATTCGCGGTAGTTCTCCGCCTCTTGCGCCCGTTGCGGCGTTTGCTGCTTAATTTCTTTGGTGCGAATCATCGCCGTGAAGGCAAACTCCCGGCGCACAGCGTTACGCGAACGCTCGTCGATGCTCATCTGCTCGGCTATGATGTCGCGCGCACCTTGCAACGCCTCATCTTCCTTGCCGTATTTGCGTGCTTCACGCCGAACGTCGCAGCCACGGTCCTGCCTTAGCAAGCAATCTGCCAAAGGCTGCAAGCCCGCCTCACGGGCTTTGTCGGCACGGGTCTTGCGGTGCGGCTTGTACGGCAGGTACAAGTCTTCCAGCTCAACGCTATCGGTACATGCCTCGATACGAGAACGCAGTTCGCCGGTAAGTTTGCCCTGCTCCTCGATGGTAGTGAGTACGGTCTGTTTGCGCTGCTCCAACTCCTGGAGGCGCTCATATTCCTGACGGATGGCAGCAATCTGCACTTCGTCGAGCGAACCTGTACGCTCTTTTCTATATCGCGCAATGAAAGGGATAGTAGCTCCCTCACTGAGCAAACCTATCACGGCTTGCACCTGACGCTCGCCTATCTGCAAACGCTGACTGATGACTAAAGACAATTGCATAACGCATCAAAAGTTACAAAATCGGATGCAAAGATACAACTTTTTTCGCAAATCTGCAAATTAAACACACATAATTTGAAAAAAATTAAAAATATTTGAAAAATATTTGCAAATATGCTTTTTTTTTTGTATCTTTGTAGGCGATTTCGTACGATTAACAAAATAGCCTTTTTCGTATGCGTACTTTTTTTAAATATACATTCGCTGCTTGCCTGCTTATGCTGGCATGTGCCGATGTGTCAGCAAGAACTTATGCGCCGCTCTTTCCTCCTGATCCGGGTGAGTTGTACATCCCGCCTACCGTAACGGTGTTCGGTAAGGAGGTGGAGGTAGATTCCACGCAGCTAGAGGAAGATATCGATGTGCTGGGTGACTCCACGATGATGTATAATGCCGAGGATAACTCTCTGACATTCACCAATGTAAACCTGGAGGCCGGCGACAGTCTGGCTGCCGCCATCAGTTACACCGGTACTGACCCGCTGACCATCTATCTATGCGATTCGTCGACTATCTTTGCTGATACCGTCATTACATCTACAGCCGATGTGGTCATCACCGGTGACGGTATTCTGGTGGCAGAAGCCGTGGTACCTATCGTAGGTACGCCCCAAGCAACCATCACTTTCGATTCCGTAACGATGTACGTTCGTTCGCTGCCATCGCCTGAAGCAGTGCGCCGCCGCATCCGTGGCGTTAAGCTGGTGGACGAAGATGGCGGTCCTGCTCTTTCGGGTTTTGCCTCGGCGGACTTCAACAAGACCTCCGTTACGCCGCCCGATGCAGAATATGGCGAGGTGGAGACCGAGAGTCAGGCTCCGGGACAGCCACCTGTAATAATAAACGCATTGTATGTGGAGCATGCCGACGGTTCAGTAGAGGTACTGACCGAATTTGTCCTGACCGGCATAGCGGATGACTTCTGGGAGCATAACGCATTGGGTAATACCCGCAGCGAGCATAAGCTGGACACCAGCAAACCGATGTACAACATCCTGGGCATACAGGTGAATGCGGACTACAAGGGCGTAGTAATCCAGGACGGATACAAGTATATCATCCGATAACAAACATCATCCTAACGAATTAACAAACAAAACAAACCCTATATGAAAAAGTTCTTTACTATCCTTGCCATCTTTGGCATGTGTGCCATCCCTCAAATGCGCGCACAAGGTTTTCCCGATGATCCGGGTACACTGATGCTGGACGTAGTATTGTCAGCAGAGACAAGCGACGGTGACACGCTTCAAATGACGTTCACGGGCGCTGGCTCGTATGCCTCGGGAACAGAAGTAACGATTGTTGCTCCTACCCGTCCGGGCTTACAGTTCCAACAGTGGAGTGACCAGAACACGGATGCTACCCGTACGTTCACGCTCACGGAGAGCATCACGCTTACTGCTATCTACGAAGTGCTTGAGTACGAGATTAAGTTCATCGATGCGGACGGCACATTGCTGTTGCAAAGAACAGAAACTTATGGTACTTTGCCAGACACCACAGAGATGAATCCTTTCCACGAGTACACCGATCAGTATACGTTCAACTTCGTAAGATGGACGCCGACCGTAGTTCCTGTTACGGAGTCACAGATCTACTACGCTGTATACGATACCATTACGAACAAATATTCAATCCGTTTCATGGATGGGGATAGTGTACTGCAGATGGATACTCTCGAATATGGTGCAACACCGCAATTCCGCGGCAACAACCCGACCAAAGATCCGGAGAATGGTATGCAATACACCTTCATAGGATGGGAACCTGAGATTACCACGGTAACAGGTGAGGCTGATTATGAAGCTCAGTTCGAGGAGTCGATGATTCAGATTCATGTTGTAACCATTGTTATGAACGATACCACGTCGGAAACAGTTGATTGGGGTACCGAATACATGTTCGAAGCAACGGAGAAAGAAGGCTATACCTTCAGCGGCTGGAGCAACGGATCAGTGGAGCAAACGATGTATATCACGCTTACCCAAGATACCGTTATGACCGCCTTGTATGAGCGCAACTATTATGAGATCCGATTCATCAACAACTATGGCGATTCGACACAAGTACTGGAGGTTGATACCGTCGAGCACGGCGTGATACCGCAATACGGCGGTGAGACACCTACCCGTCCGACAGAAGACGGCACGGTATATACCTTTATCGGTTGGGAGCCGGAGATAGCAGCTGCTACCGAGGATGCTACCTATAGCGCCAACTTCACGGACGAGATGATACAGATCCATGTAGTGACCATCATCCGGAACGACACCTCGTCGCAAACCGTTGACTGGGGTACGGAATTAACATTCGAGGCAAGTGAGGTAGAAGGCTACACCTTCTCCGGTTGGAGCAACGGCGTGGTTGAGAATCCGCTGCATATCACCGTTACTAAAGATACCGTTCTGACGGCAATCTACGAGCGTAACTACTACGAGATCATCTTCTTCGACTACGACGGAACGACTATTCTGGAGCGCGATACCGTAGAGCACGGCGTAGTACCGCAATACGGAGGAACGACTCCTACGCGTGAGACCGCTGAGGGTCACAAGTATACCTTTACAGGTTGGAATCCGGATATTGTGGCTGCTACCGAGAATGCAACCTACACGGCTGTCTATAGCGACTCGCTGCTACAGTTCACCGTACTGTTCATCATGAACAAGGATACCATGCCGGCTACCGTTGCCTGGGGTACAGAGCACACCATGGATGCTGCAGATATCGAAGGCATGCACTTCGTACGCTGGAGCGACGGCGAGACAGACAATCCGCGTAACGCAGTGATAACAAGCGATACCGTGTTCATCGCTATCTACAGCGAGTCGTATCTGAATATCCCGATGGCAGCCAACGATTGGACATTCATCTGCCTGCCGATGTTCAACATGAGCGACTACAGCTACACGAGCAGCCTGTTCACCTTCGTTCCGAATGAAGGCGGCAATGCTCCTCAACTGTCTTGGGGCGCATACAACGGCGCTACCCGTGCATCGGCTGCTTCGGGTTGGGAGAACTACGAAGAAACCGAATTCAATGCCGGTAAGGGATACATCGTTTCGAGCCCTGTAGCAGGTACGCTGAAGATTGAGGCTTACGCCGAGAACCTCCAGACTGAGCAGGCTACTCTCGCACTGCAGCAGTATGCCGCAACACACGAGCAGAACGCTAACTGGAACTTCATCGGTAACCCGCTCAACCGCTCGCTGAGCGCTAACGAGATCAGTGTAGACGGCATCAACGATGCCAGCATCACCATCTGGAACGGCACAGGCTACATGAACGAACTGATCGGTCAGGACGGTACGGCTACCATCGACCCGCTGCAGGCCTTCTTCTTCCAGACCACGGCTCAAGGTACCGCTATGACCTTTGCACAGCAAGGCAATCCTGCTCCTTCGCGCGTGATGCCTTCGGAAAACAGCCGCATCGACATCGAGGCTACCGCCGGCGGATACACCGACCGCACTCGTGTCATCTTCCGCGCTAACTCCAGTCTGCGCTATGAGGCAGGTCGCGATGCATCGAAGTTCCTCACCTCCAGCGCTCCTGTACAGCTCTACTTCATCGATGTGGACAACGTACAGTGCGCACAGATGGTTCGTCCGACAGGCAACGACATCATGCATCTGGGCTTCATGATGCATCAGGCAGGTGAGATGACCATCAACATGCCGGTATTTGCAGGCGACTATGAACTGTATGACGCACTGACTAATCGCTCGTACGACCTGAACGAGCAGATCACCATCTACTCGGAGAGAGGTACGTTCAACAACCGTCTGGAGCTGCGTCCTGTAGAGCGCGCTTACACCAGCGTGGACAACACCACCGTTCAGAACTTCGTTGTTACCAACCGTGGTATCTACGTGCTGGGCAACGCACCTGTAAGCGTTTACTCGATAGTAGGTCAGCTCATCACCACGCAACAGGCTCAAGGCCTGATCCTCCTCGGCAACGGTTCGTATATCGTTGTGAGCGGCGAGCAGGCTGAGAAAGTGGTGCTGCAATAAGCATTGCTGAACAATTCAATCAGTATAAAGCCGTCCTCCATTGGGCGGCTTTATACAACTAATAACAGACAATCCAGTCATAAGAGATACAACATAAACACGATGAATATCCGCACCCGTATAGCCCTCCAACTTGAGCGCTTGCGCCGACGCAACCTGAAAGAACTGCATCCATTGCAGCAACTGTTCTGGGAGTCGACACTCCGCTGTAACGTCCACTGCCTGCATTGCGGCAGCGACTGTTTGGCATCCGTTGAGACGCCCGACATGCCGGCAGAGGATTTTCTGCGCGTCATTGACACAGAAGTGCTGCCTCATGTAGACCCTCACAAGGTAATGATCATCATCTCCGGCGGCGAGCCGCTCATGCGCAAAGACCTGACCGACATTGGCAAGGCACTCATGCAACGAGGTTTTCCGTGGGGTATGGTGACGAACGGACTGGCAATGACCGAGAAACGTTTTCGCGAGCTACGTAACGCCGGACTACGTTCGATCACGGTATCGCTGGACGGGCTGGAAAAAGATCATGTATGGCTGCGCCAACATCCGCAGGCATTCGAGGGGGCTTGTCGTGCTATCCGCCTGTGTGCCGCGGAGCCTAAGCTGGTGTGGGATGTAGTAACCTGCGCCAACCAGCGTAACATCGGACATCTGCCGGCCATACGCGAGATGCTGTGGGAGATGGGCGTGCGCAGCTGGCGAGTGTTCGGCATCGACCCTATGGGCAGAGCAGCCGACAATCCGGAACTGCTATTGGATGACAAGCAGTTCAAGCAGCTAATGGATTTCATCGCAGCAGAGCGCGAAGCGGGACGCCATGTGTCGTATGCTTGTGAGGGATATCTGGGCGACTACGAGGGACGAGTGCGTGACTACCTCTACCATTGTGCAGCAGGCGTGAGCATTGCATCCATCCTAATCGACGGCAGCATATCTGCATGCACAAGCATACGAGGCAAGTACTATCAGGGTAACATCTACAAGGACTCGTTCTGGCAGGTATGGGAAAACGGCTTCAAGCCGTACCGCGACCGTAGCTGGATGCGACAAACAGAGCCATGCAAGGACTGCAAAGCGTTCTCGTTCTGTGAAGGCAACGGTATGCACCTTCGCCGAGAGGACGGCAGCCTGATGGTGTGTCACCTGAAAAAAATACAGAAAACTATTGCCGCCTTGGCTGTACCAATCGTTATGATTATGACCAACGCCTGCACTCCTACTCCATCTGCCCTGCCAAAGGAAGCGGTAAACCAATTGCAGCATGAGATGCTACAAGTTTCTCCCGAAGCAGACTCGCTGCTGCTATATCGAGGTATAGAACAAGCTGCAGCCCTATGGACACCTGAGGACGGCACAGCCGAAGAGTTTGCCGCCTTCGTCCGTGATAACTATGCCACTACGCCCGAAGCGCGTCAGGCACTTTTTGCTTCACTCAGCCGCATTATTGAGAAATGTTACCAATCGGCTGACATGCTGACCGTAGACCTGCTCAAGCCCACGCAACTGACCAATACCGATGAGCCGCAGACACCCGATTGGATAATGTCTGGCTATAGTCCGTTAGCACATTTCTCGGACGATATGTTTGCCAACAAGATGGCGTTCCTCACGATTCTGAACTTCCCGCATTTCAGCTTGGAGGAAAAGAACACCATGGGCAGAACATGGACGCGTGAGCAATATGCGATGGCACGGCTCGGAGACATCTTCACCACACGCGTGCCGGCAGAGATCAAAGCCCGTCTGGCACAAGCCAATGCCGATGCAGAGAATTACATAGCTGACTACAACATCTACATGGGCAATCTGCGCACGGATGATGGACGGCAACTATGGCCAGAAGAGACCGTTCTGCTTGCCCACTGGAACTTGCGCGACGAGCTCAAAGCGCGCTATGCAGACAAACTAGGCGGACAAGAGCGACAGGAGATGATTTATCAAGTCATGCAGCGCATCGTTGACCAGAGCATTCCTGAGGTAGTAATAAACCTCGATAAAAGTCTGTGGAAACCCTGTATCAATACTGTGGAGACCTCGTCCGGGACAAACGCCCATCCGGCAGCCGAGCCTTACACGCGCTACGAACGCATACTGGAAGTTGCTCACGCGCTGTTTGAGGAAGACCAGTACTGCCCCACTGCACCTACCGGCATCATCCGCAATTTTGAGGAAGGCGTAGAGATCCCCTCAGCCGAGCTGGACAGTCTGTTCCGCGCCTTGGTAGGTTCGGAGCAGGTAAAGCAAGTGGCAGCTATCATCCGCGAGCGTCTGGGGCGTGACCTCAGGCCGTACGATATATGGTACGACGGCTTCAAGGCACGCGCTTCGCTCAACGAGGACGACCTGACGGCCACTACCCGCATGCTCTATCCCGATGCCAACGCCTTTGCTGCCGATATGCCACGTCTACTTCAACGGTTGGGCTTCTACAGCGAGGATGCACGCAACATTGCTCATCATATTGTAGTGGAACCTGCACGCGGTTCTGGGCATGCCTGGCCATGCTTGGGCAGAGAAGAGCCAGCTCGTCTGCGCACTCGTATAGCGGCAACGGGCATGGACTACAAAGGGTACAACATAGCCGTGCATGAGTTCGGGCATTGCGTTGAGCAGGTACTGGACATGTATTACATTGATTACTACATGCTCTCGGGCGTGCCGAACACCGCCTACACCGAGGCCAGCGCCTTCCTATGGCAGCAACGCGACCTGCAACTGCTGCCATCCGCCAACGGTCAGATAGCCAATCGCCAGACAAGAGATGCTATCTTCGATCAATTCTGGTCGATGTACGAGATTATGGGGGTCAGCCTGGTTGACATGACGATGTGGCAATGGATCTATGCGCATCCTGATGCTACTGCCAAACAGCTGTGCGAAGCCACACAACAGATAGCAAAAAATATCTGGAACACATACTACGAGCCTGTACTGGGCGAACATGACTGCATCTTGCTAGCAATCTACAGCCACATGGTAAACGCACCGATGTACCTGCCCAACTACCCGCTGGGACATATCGTCCAATACCAGTTGGAGGAACATCTGGCTAACTGCCAGACGCAACGCGATTTTGCCCAAGAATATGCACGCATCTATCGCCTGGGACGCCTGACGCCTAAAGAATGGATGATGCAAGCTGTAGGTGCACCGCCCTCGGTAGAACCTATTTTGCATAGCGTGAGCCGTTGCCTGAAAGACAACTGATGAGAGAATGGCACGGTTTTTGATTATGATGATTGAATGACACATCTTCGCCACATAGTGCTCTGCTTCGGTCTGCTTCTTACGGCAGGCCTGACCCATGCGCAGCTGAATACCGACCGCATCACCGCCATCGGACGCAATGCGCTGTATTTCGACGACTATGTGCTTAGTATACAATATTTCAATCAGGTAATCAAGCTCAAGCCATACCTGGCTGAACCTTACCAGCTGCGCGCCATCGCCAAACTGCAGCTGAGCGATTACCAGGGAGCCCTACTGGACTGCAATGCGGCTATCGAACGCAATCCGTTCCAGCCGGGAGCCTACTATACGCGCGGATATATCTACCGGCAGCTGGGTGACAATCAGAAAGCCGAAGCGGATTTCAGCGAGGCACTCATCTATGCGCCTGAGAACCGCACCTATCTGCTTCTGCGCGCCGATACGCGTGCGGCACTCAAGCAATACGACGAGGCACAAGCCGACCTTGACTATCTCATCCGCCGCAGCCCCGAGTCGCCTTCGCTATACTTTGAGCGCGGCATAATATGCATGCAGCAACAGGATACCACCGGCGCGTATGAGGCTTTCAGCCGTGCGTTGCAATACGATTCGCAGAACGCGTCCAACCATTCGGCTCTGGGCGTAGTATGTCTGCTGCGCAATGAAGATGACGAGGCTTTTGCCCACATAGCCCGAGCCATCGAACTGGGTTCACGGTATGAGGGCGACCATATCAACCGAGGTATCATCTATTACCGCAAGCATAACTACCGCGCTGCCATGGCAGATTACGACCGCGCTATCGAGTTGGCACCGCGGAGTGCACAATGCTTCTTCAACCGCGGCGTGTTGCGTCAGGAGGTAGGCGATTACAACCGTGCATACGACGATTTTACACAAGCGCTGGAGTATGCCGAGCCTGACGAACGCGGCCCCATCCTCTACCAACGAGGAATGATATCGATGCATCTGAGCCAATGGCATGATGCACTGCGTGACCTGGATTCACTAATTAGCCTGCATCCTACTTTCATCCCTGCCTACTATATTGCATCGCGTGCACATACGGCACTCGGCGAACCTAAGGCCGCGTACAGCAGGTTGGAAAAGGCAGAGGAGATTGAGCGTCAAGCACTCAATCCTACTTCTTCAGCCAAACGCGACAGTACGGCACTGAATACGGATGTGCAGATTGCGCGCACCGACACCAAGCAGAAAGATTACCGCAAGCTCTTCTCGCAACGCGCCGCACAGAACGGCGAAGAAGACAGCCAGGAGCAGAAATACAAATCTGCCACACGCGGAAGAGTGCAAGAGAAATATCAGGACGTGATCAACGAACCGAGCATTATCCTCACCTATTATCCGCAGACCGCTGCGAAGTACGACTATACGCTGGCGCAGTTCAACAGCCGCCGCCTGCTGCCTGCGGCTCTGGCTGCCACCACACGTGAGATGCCTCTGTCGGCTGAGATGGTTTCGCATCACTTCGCACAGATCAGTTCGCTATCGATGACCATTGACATACTGCCTGCCGACCTCAGGCAGATTCCCGAAAGCGAAGCACCGCGCATAGCGATGCTGCTGTTTGCGCGAGCTATTGAGTTTGCCATCGTACAGGACTACGCTTCCGCCATCGAAGATGATACACGCGCACTGACGCTGGGCGGGCTGACGAAAGAGACCATGGCACTGATGTACTTCTGCCAAGCCAACTGGCGTGCACGACTGCTTGAGGTGAACATCGATGCGAGTGAGAAACCGTCCAACACCGGCATAGCCGCCTACTGGCGACTCATGCTCATGGATTATGACCAAGTAATCCGCTACGCGCCGGAGTTTGCCTTCGCATACTACAACAAAGCCAACATCCTCTGCCAGCAGAAAGATTTCGAAGCAGCTATACAGCATTACTCCGACGCTATCCGTCTTGATTCTGATTTCGCGGAGGCATACTTCAACCGAGGGTTGACATATATCTTTATCGGAAAAAACAAAGAAGGTCTGCAAGACCTGTCACGTGCCGGTGAGCTGGGTATCTACCAAGCTTATAATCTCATCACGCGTATGCAATAAGGAACTTAGCCAGGGCAGCTGTGCATGCTCGGGCAGTCACTTGTTCGCGGTCACCGCCAAAGTGGAAGCATTCTGTCGTTGTACCTTCCGGCGTAGCCCAAGCTATCCATACCGTGCCGACAGGCTTGTCGGGTGTGCCGCCCGTAGGTCCGGCAATGCCCGAAGTAGCGATGGCAACATCCGTATGCAGCAACTTGCGCACACCTTCGGCCATCTGACGGACAGTCTGTTCGCTCACGGCACCGAACTCTTTGAGCGTCTGCTCTTTTACTCCCAGCACATTCATCTTCGCCTCGTTGGCATACGCCACGACGCTCCCCTTATAGAATGCCGAACTGCCGCTCAGTTCGTTCAGCATGGCTGCCAGACGACCGCCCGTGCATGATTCTGCAGTTGCTATTGTCTGATAGTGAGAGTTCAGGTAAATCGCCATCAGTTGTTCAACCGTCAGATCATCGGTAGCCAGCACATGGCCTTCGATGAGCGGCAGCAAAGCGTTTACCTGCTCCTGTATCTGCTCTTCGGTAGCTTCGCCATAGGATGACAGGCGCAGACGAACGATGCCTTGTTTGGGCAGGTAGGCCAGATGCATCGTCTTGGGCAAGTTCTTCTCCCACTTCTCTATCTGCAAAGCAAGCGTCGACTCGGGGATGCCATACACCACGACGGTCTTATGAATGACTTGGGCGGATATATCAAAGCGCTCACGGATATAAGGCATCACTTCTTCCGTCATAACTGTCTGCATCTCATGCGGCACGCCGGGCATGCTGATCAACACATGCTTGCCTTTGTCAAACACCATGATGGGTGCGCTACCTACGCGGTTCTCCAGTATCAACGCGCTGCTCGGCACGAGCCACTGGGTAGCGGTGAGGTTGTTCAGTACCTCCGGACGGTTCTTATATAAGGCATGCACATGTGCGCGTACGCGTATGTCTTCCACAAGACGGGTGTGGAAATAATCACACAACACTCCTTTCGTTATATCGTCTTTGGTAGGTCCCAGACCGCCTGTGGTGAGCACAAGATCCACCTTCGCCATAGCAGCGGAAACAGCATTCCAAATCTGCTGACGGTCATCCTGAACGGTAGTCACCTGCGTCACGGTAACGCCTATGCGGTTCAACGCCTGACTCATCCATGTGGCGTTCGTATTAACTACCTGCCCGATGAGCAGTTCATCACCAATAGAGATAATTTCTGCAAGAAGTGTTTTCATGATGTCTATGTTTTTAGCCGCTTTTCCCGGCATCTAAGCTTTCTATTGATTTTTTGCTTTCTGCCATTCGTCAGCAGTTAAGCAAAGTTCGTCGTACCACTGCTGCCCGAACCGTCGTATCAGCGGTTCCTTGAGGAACTTGTAGAGGGGGAGATGCAACTTGTGTCCGAGTTGTCTGGACGAATGGCAGATGTCCCAGCGGTGGTACTCCACCCCGACGCGCTCACCTACCCGGGTAAGGCGTATGGGGTACAGATGGCACGATATCGGCTTCTTAAACGGTACTGCCTGTTTGCCTGCTTCAGCTGCCTGCTGACCAGTATACATCTTCTCAATGAGGCAGTAGCACCATCCGTTGTGGTCTGTGCGGGCAAAGATGCAGTCCTTGTCATTGACGATGGACAGCACCCGTTCGCCGGAAGGGTCGTTGTAGGCTATACCTTGCTGCTCTACAACCTCTCGTGCCTCTTTGGTCATCTGCGGCAGCAGTTCGGGCAGCAGGGCCTGGATGGTACACTCCTCTTCCTCTGTTACGGGAGCGCCTGCATCCCCCTCGATACAACAGCAGCCTTTGCAATGCTCCAAGTCGCAGCAGAACTCTTTCTCGAGCACTTCCAGACTGACGATTGTATCTTGAATGAGCATCATAGGCTTCTAAATCAGCCAAGATTGGCTGATATCTATCGTTTGTATTTGTATCGCGCACCCGTTTTGCCTTTGGCGATGTTCGTCAGTTTGTTTTTGCAAAACTGGCGGCGTATGGGAGAAATACGATCGGTGAAGACATGTGCCTCCAGGTGATCATATTCGTGCAGCACGATGCGAGCCTTGAAGTCGGTGAACGTCTCCTCATGCTCCTTGAAGTCCTCATCCAGGTAACGGATGGTGATGGTCTTGGGGCGAACGACATTTTCGCTAATGCCCGGCAAGGACAGACAGCCCTCACTATAGGTGCTGGTATCTTCGCTCTCCTCAATGATCTCCGGATTGATGAACGCCTGCTTGAAGTCTGCGCACTCGGGATAATCCTCCTTCAGTTCCGTACCATCCACCACGAACAGGCGCTTGGACAATCCTACCTGCGGAGCCGCCAAGCCGCAGCCTTCGGCAGCAGTGAGCGTCTCGTACATGTTGGCTACGAGTTCTTTGATGTCTATCTCACCTTTCTCCAAGTTCTCCGTAGGACGGCGGAGTACGGGTTGACCATATAAATATATCGGTAAAATCATGATAACAATTAATCAGCTTAACTATTTTGCTCCATATACCCTTCAAGAATGATACACGCAGCCAATTTATCTACCTGTGCTTTGTCCTGACGGTTTTTCTTCTTCATGCCACCGGCAATCATCGCCTGATGGGCAATCACGCTGGTGAAGCGCTCGTCATACTCCACTACGGGTATCCGGGAGAAGCGCGCACGAATCTGCTGTTCGCATGCGCGGATGAGGGGTACCGTTTCGCTGTCCTGGCCATTCATCTGGCGCGGATAGCCTATCACGATGGTATCTACCTGCTCTTTTTTCAGGTATTCTTCCAGCCACGACAGCAGATGGGTTGTTTCTATGGTAAGCAACGGATTAGCCGTTATGCGGAGCATGTCCGTCACAGCTAATCCGGTGCGTTTCTTACCATAGTCTATTGCGAGGATGCGTCCCATTAATAGTTCTGCATCTCTGCGCTGAGTGCCTCGTACTCTTTCTCCATCTTCAGGCGGTAGTAGCACTGACGGAGAGGACGAGCGTAGTTCATGTCGCCCGGAGCCAGTTCGTGTGCTTTCTCGTAGTAAGGCAGAGCCTGCTTGAGTATCTCGTCACTCTGTTTCTTCACAGCCATGTACTCTTTCTGCGAGAGGTTGTCCGTGCCGTCGAGCAAGAGCGTAGCCTTATCGTTGTACGAGTAAGCGTAGTTCAGATAGTACTCGGGGTTCTTAGGATCCATCTCAATGGCTTTCTCGAAGAAGGTGAATGCCTCATCAAATCTGCGCAGCGTGCTGAGCAGAGTGGCCTTGGTATGGAAGTACTGTGCCTGCGACGGATCGTTCTCGATAGCGCGGTCGAGGTAAGCTATTGCGCCGAGGGTATCGTGGGCTTGCACGAGGTCGTTGATCATGTTCTGCACGAACCAAGCCTCTTTCGGGAAGCGGTCAACAGCCTCTGCCAGTTTCTGACGGGCCGTCAAGGTGTCACCTTTCAGTTTGTACAGGTCGTAGAAGTACTGATAGGCCGTTACCTCATGAGCGGGATCAGCCATGATGGTATTGGCTACCTGCAGCGCCTCGTCGTATGCTTTGGCACGATAGTAGTACGAAAGGGCATAACCCATGTACTGGTAGTAGGTGGTATCCTTCGGCATTTTAGCCTGCAGCTTGGGATCTTGCATCATCTCCATGTCGGGGATGTCGCAGTGCAGTTTGAAGGCGTTAGCCACACCCATATCGTCGTTCTGCTCTGCCAGATACGAAGCATAGATAGCCAATTCCTGTTTCTGGAAGTACTCCAGAATCTTCTCGCTGATGTTCTTGCGGGTCTTCAGATCATACTTAGGGTTACCTTTCTTGTCGTATACGGGCACCATAGCGAGCGAGTCAGCCACGCGCCAGAAGTTGATGCTCTCCACTACGGCAGCTCCTTTGGCAGCGTTGTCAACAGTTTGTCCCATCTGACCTGCCAGCCAGATACTCTCATTCTGCTTGTAACCGATCAGACCGGCTACATACCAAGTCTCTGCCAAGTCTTTTGTCTCGGCATTCTCCAGTGCGGGCTTGATAGCAGCACGAGCGCCGTCGAAATCAGGCGTCTCTTGCAGAGCAAGATTCTTGGCCGTACGGATAGCTGTTTTCTGAGCAAAGCAGCCTGCGCTTATCAGCACCAATGCTGCGAGAAATAGTGATTTCTTCATTGTTGTATTGTTTATTCGTTAGTTTCTACATTCTCGGTATTCTCTGAGCCTTCTGCGTTCTCAGTGTTCTCTACCGCTTCTTCCTCTTCTTTTGGCACTACGCAGCCGAACATGAGCGTATCGTTGCGTTTCTGCAGTTCGATGAGTTTGACGCCTTGTGTAGCGCGACCTTGTACGCGGATGGTATCCATCGCCATACGAATGGCAGTACCGCTCTTGGTGATGAGCATCAGGTCCTGGTCATCGGTCACGGCGTGCAAGCCTACCAGCATACCGGTCTTGTCGGTGAGCGACATGGTTTTTATACCCTTTCCGCCACGGTTGGTGATGCGGTAGATAGGCTCGCCGTTCTCGTCATCAAGCGGCGTACGCTTGCCGAAGCCCTTCTCCGAGATTACGAGAACAGTCTCCTCACTATTCTTCTCTACACAAATCATGCCAATCACGCGATCTTTTCCATCTTCGTCCAATTTTATTGCGCGAACGCCTGTTGCTGTACGTCCCATCGGTCGAACGGTGTTCTCCGGGAATCGTACCAGTTTGCCGTTGAACGAAGCGATGAGCATCTGGCTCTCGCCATCGGTCAGAGCTACGCTGATCAGACTGTCGCCTTCACGCAGACCGAGGGCAATGATACCATTGGTACGCGGACGGCTGTAATCCTCCAGCGTGGTTTTCTTCATCAGGCCGTTCTTCGTAGCGAAGATCAGATAGTGGTTCTTGACGTACTCGGGATCGTTCAGACCTTTGACGTTGATGAACGCACACACTTTCTCATCTTTCTGCAGACTGATCACGTTCTGCATAGCACGGCCTTTCGACTGGCGGTTGCCTTCCGGCAGGTCGTACACCTTGATCCAATACAGACGTCCGAGCGTGGTGAAGAACATCATGGTGGAGTGCATCGAAGCGGTGTGAACATACTCGATGAAGTCCTCATCGCGCGTGTTGCTTGCTTTGGAGCCTATGCCTCCGCGTCCCTGCTGACGGAAGTCAGCCAACGGCGTGCGCTTGATGTAACCCAGATGCGAGATGGTGATGACCATATCGTCGTCGGCATACATATCCTCGGGATTGAACTCGGTGGCCATCTTCACGATACGCGTGCGGCGTTCGTCGGCATACTTGTCTTTGATCTCCTGCAGCTCGGTGGCAATCAGTTCGTAGCGCAGACTCTCGTTGGCGAGCAGTTCGTTATAGTGCTCAATCTCTTTCTCCAGTTCGGCATACTCCTCTTTCAATTCGTCGATACGCAGGCCTGTGAGCGAAGCCAGACGCATCTCCACGATAGCCTTGCTCTGCAGGTTGTCCAGACCGAAGCGCTGCTCCAGGTTGGCTTGTGCATCGGCCGGCGTACGGCTGGCGCGGATGATCTTCACTACTTCGTCGATGTTATCCACGGCGATGATTAAGCCTTCCAAGATATGTGCACGCTCCTGTGCTTTCTTCAGCAGGTAGCGCGTACGGCGTGTTACCACATCCATACGGTGCTCGATGAAGTTGCTGATGAGCTGCTTGAGGTTAAGCAACATCGGACGGCCTTTGACCAGAGCGATATTGTTCACGGCAAACGAACTTTGCAGGGCTGTGAACTTGTACAGCTTGTTCAGCACTACCTGTGCATTGGCGTCGCGCTTTACTTCCACTACGATGCGGATATCGCGTTTCGAATAGTCGTTGATATCCGAGATACCTTCAATCTTCTTGTCGCTAACCAGCTCGGCGATGTTCTGCACCAGGTCTTTCTTCACCACGCCGTACGGCAGTTCGGTGATTACGATGTGCTCACGGCCGTTGTCGTCAGTCTCGATATCAGCATTCGAACGGATGATCACGCGTCCGCGACCGGTCTCAAAAGCATCCTTCACGCCCTGATAGCCGTAGATAGTACCGCCTGTGGGGAAGTCCGGCGCCTTGATATACTCCATCAGGTCGCTCACGGTGATCTCCTCCGTTTCGGGATTAGCTATGCGTGCCTCTATATTGCGTATATATGCCAGACATCCGTCAATCACTTCGCCCAGATTGTGCGTAGGCATGTTCGTAGCCATACCTACGGCAATACCGCTGGCACCATTTACCAGCAGGTTCGGGAAGCGTGTAGGCAGTACGGTCGGCTCACGACGGCTGTCGTCGTAGTTGAGTTGCATGTCAACGGTATCCTTGTCAATATCGTTGAGCATCTCTTCTGCCAGCTTGTCCAGACGAGCCTCGGTATAACGCATGGCGGCAGGATTGTCGCCGTCCACGCTACCGAAGTTACCTTGGCCGTACACTAGAGGATAGCGCATCGCCCAGGGCTGCGCCAGACGGACTAGCGTACCGTATATACTGCTGTCGCCGTGCGGGTGGTACTTACCCATTACTTCACCCACGATAGCTGCACTTTTCTTCGTCGGTTTGTCACTTGTATTGCCCATATCCCACATCGCATATAGCACGCGGCGGTGAACGGGCTTAAACCCGTCACGCACGTCCGGCAACGCACGCGACACGATCACACTCATCGAGTAGTCAATGTACGAGGTTCGCATTTCCTCGTCAATCTTCACCGGAATAATTCTGTCTTCGTTAATCATTGTATGTTGTTTGTTGTTTATTTTCTATCTCTAGTCGCCCTATAACCCATAGTTGCCCTAGTCATTCTAGACATTCTTGGTCTTCTAGCCAAAAAAGTGCACAAAGTTACAAAAAAAAAATGACATTTGCAAATATTTTAGACATTTTTTTGCATTTTAACGCATTTTTCTTAAAAATAGTGTACCTATCGATAGCAAACACCGATGCGCTTATATCGCACCAAACACATGTTTATACGCTTCGTCACCTTTTCTTTTCTTTGCGCCCGCATACGTCATGCGCGCGCCGTGCGCATGCGCACACACGAGCAAAACAACAACAGGCAACCTTTCGGCTGCCTGCTGATGGCAATCTCACTCATAAGAGTGTTCTGATAGGATTAGTTTCTGAACTTCAGTTCGCCGTCGCGCAACTCCACGATGACGGGACGGCTGCGGTCAACCTTGCCGCTGATGATAGACTTGCTCAGTTCGTTCAGTACCAGCCTTTGCAGGGCACGCTTGACGGGTCGTGCACCGAACTGCGGGTCGTAGCCTTCGTGCGCGATGAAGTCGATGGCATCATCCGTCACGCGCAGGTCAATACCGTTATCCATCAGCATCTTGTGTACACCTGCTATCTGCAAGCCTACGATATCACGTATCTGCTTCTCGTTGAGCGGACTGAACATGATGGTTTCATCTATACGGTTGAGGAACTCCGGCCGGATGGTCTGACGGAGCAGTTCCATCACCTCACGGCGCGTAGCCTCGGGGTCTACTCCTTTCTCTGCATTCTCACGGATAAGCTGGCTGCCGAGGTTGGAGGTAAGGATGATCAAAGTGTTCTTGAAGTTGACTACCCTACCCTTGTTATCCGTTAGACGACCGTCGTCCAGCACTTGCAGCAATACGTTGAACACGTCGGGATGCGCTTTCTCTATCTCATCGAAGAGCACGACGCTATAGGGTTTGCGGCGGATGGCTTCGGTCAGCTGACCGCCTTCATCATAACCTACGTATCCCGGAGGCGCACCGATAAGTCGGGTGGCAGAGAATTTCTCCTGATACTCACTCATGTCGATACGGGTCATCATGTTCTCATCGTCGAACAGGTAGTCAGCCAAGGCTTTTGCCAGCTCGGTCTTGCCTACGCCCGTCGTACCGAGGAAGATAAACGAACCTATCGGTCGTTTGGGATCTTGCAGACCTGCACGGCTGCGTCGGATAGCGTCGCTCACGGCTTCGATGGCTTCGTCCTGGCCTACAACGCGCTTGTGCAACTCTTCCTCCAGGTGCAGCAGCTTGTCACGCTCCGACTGCATCATCTTCGTCACGGGTATACCCGTCCAGCGGGCTACCACCTCGGCTATATCGTCTTCGTCCACCTCTTCCTTGATCAGCGAATCGCCGTTATCCATGGCGTGCAAGGCATCTTGTGCGGCTTTGATGTTGGCTTCCGACTGCTTGATCTTGCCGTAGCGTATCTCGGCTACCTTGCCGTAGTTGCCTTCGCGTTCAGCAACCTCGGCATCATGTTTCATTTGCTCGATGGCAGCTTTCTCGTTCTGGATGGTGGCTATATAACCTTTCTCTTTGTTCCAGCGGGCATTCAGTTCGTCGGATTTCTTCTTAAGTTCCGCCAGCTGGGCTTTAATCTCGCCAAGCTTGGCTTCGTCATTCTCTCGCTTGATAGCCTCCCGCTCTATCTCCAGCTGCTTGATCTGCCGGTCGATGGCATCCAGTTCCTCAGGTTTGCTGTCCACTTCCAGTCGCAGCTTGGCTGCCGCCTCGTCCACCAGGTCGATGGCTTTGTCGGGCAGGAAACGATCGGTGATATACCTGGCGCTGAGCGTCACGGCAGCGATGAGGGCATCATCCTTGATACGCACTTTGTGGTGCGTCTCGTAGCGCTCTTTCAGTCCACGCAGGATAGAGATGGTCGCAGCCTCATCCGGCTCGTCAATCATCACGATCTGGAATCGGCGTTCCAGGGCTTTGTCGGTCTCGAAATACTTCTGATACTCGTTGAGTGTGGTAGCACCTATGGCGCGTAGGTCGCCTCGTGCCAACGCAGGCTTGAGGATATTGGCGGCATCCATCGCGCCGGAAGATTTGCCTGCGCCTACCAGGGTGTGTATCTCATCGATGAACAAGATAATCTCACCTGCAGCAGCTGTCACCTCGTTGATCACGCCTTTCAGTCGCTCCTCAAACTCACCTTGATACTTTGCTCCCGCAATCAGGGCACCCATATCCAGGGAGTATATTTTCTTCTTTTTCAGGTTCTCGGGCACGTCGCCTCGTACTATACGATGCGCCAGGCCTTCAGCTATAGCGGTCTTGCCCACACCGGGTTCGCCAATCAGAATAGGATTATTCTTCGTCCGGCGGCTCAGTATCTGCAAAACCCTTCGGATCTCGTCGTCCCGCCCTATGACGGGATCGAGCTTGCCTTGCGAAGCACGCTCGCACAGGTCAATAGCGTACTTCTTGAGGTTCTCGTTCTGGTTGTTGTTTGGATAGTTGTTCATAGTATGGTCATTTTTTGAAGTTATCTGTTTCAGTAAGCGGCTACACATTATCAGCCGTCATACACATAACTCCAAAGAATGTACCAAACCGCGTTGGACTGCCATTTTGGCAGAAGATAGGCGTCAATCCATCATATCGCCATAGTTCTCCGACAGTTGCACCATCCTGTCGTACTGCTCAGGATCAAGGTCGTAGAAGTAGTAGTTGCGAGGATCAACATGGTGTCCCTGATAGTGAACCTCGTAGTGGAGGTGCGGACCTGTCGATTTGCCGGTGCTGCCCACCAGGGCGATGATATCCGACCGGTTGACTTTCTGTCCCACGCGCACGAGCGACTTGAACAGGTGAGCGTACAAGGTCTCGTAACCGAAGCCATGATCTACAACCACCGTATTGCCGTAGCCCTGCCGCCATCCTACAAATGTCACCTTGCCGTTACCCGTAGCGTAAACCTCCGTACCCGTTGGCGCTGTGAAGTCCATACCGGCATGGAACTTGCGTATATGGTATACGGGGTCTATACGCACGCCATAACCCGATGCTACGCGCGTGAGATCCTTATTTAGTACCGGCTGGATGGCAGGGATATTCTCCATGCGCACCTCGCGGGTCTTCGCCAGGTCGATGATTTCCTCATAGGATTTGGCTTGTACGTAGGTCTGCTTCTCCAGCAGGTCAATCTTGCGCGTAAGGTCGGCTGCCAGTTGTGTATTGGATAGACGGGCTATATTGTCGTAATAATCCGTATTTAGGGCTATACCTTTGCGCGAAGTCATCGGTATAGGCTCGGCGCCAAGGATGACGCGATAGAGGTTGTCGTCACGCTGCTGCAGGTCCGACAATACGAGCTGCAAACCCTCACAACGCTTGCTGAGCAGTTCGTACTGGGCTTCCAGGGATTGTTTCTCCGATATCAGCTGCCGCTCTTTCGGCGAAGGGAAGAAAGAGAAAAAGATATAAAAGAACACAATACCGAGACATATACCGCCAATGATGTACGCACCTGCACGCCGCAGCCAGTAGACGAAGCCGTGTTCAACACGCTCCATCTCCAGCGTCTCGGGGTTGATATTAAAGTGTTGTTTGGTCATAAATCCATTTTCTTTTAGCGCAGCAGTCTAACAGCGTAGCGGTCTAACTGATTATTCCTCCGCCTATGAGCAACCCGTCTTTGTACAGCACGAGCGATTGTCCCGGCGTAGGTGCCCACACGGGCGAGGCGAAACGTAATGTCAGGCTGCCGTCATCTTCTATCTTTGCTACCGCCTGCGTTGCTGCCGAGCGGTAACGGATACGCGCTTCCACTTCGGGCGAGGCATCCAGCCATGCTCTGTCGCGCAACCGGACATCGTTGGCATGTACCTCTGCCTGCAATAGTTCATCGTACTGCCCTACGGTTACGGTATTGGTCTGCGCATCGATCTTCGTCACGAAAGCCGGATAGCCCAATGCTATGCCCAGACCTTTGCGCTGGCCTATCGTATAGAACGGACAACCGCTATGCTTGCCTACCACCCTGCCCTGACGGTCGATATAGGTTCCTTCGGCTGCATGTATGCCTTCGCGCTCAAGAAACGAGCGGTAGTCGTTATCCGGCACGAAACATACCTCTTGCGATTCGCGTTTTTCCACCAGTTTGTGGTAGCCGTGTGCCGCCGCTATCTGCCTTACCTCGTCTTTTGTCAACTCGCCCAGCGGGAAGATCGTGTGGCGCAGATTGTCCTCGGTAAGCATCCAGAGGAAATATGTCTGATCTTTCTTTGTATCCACGGCGTTACGCAGGTACAAGTGTCCGTCATGTTCGGCTATGCGGGCATAATGCCCTGTGGCAATCTTCTCGCAGCCATATTCGCGTGCAGCCTCAAGCAATACGCCCCACTTGATGTGGCTGTTACATAGCACGCAGGGATTGGGTGTCCTGCCCGCTGCATATTCGCTCACGAAGTTGGCTATCACGTGCTCGCGGAATGTCTTACGAAAATCCACGATATGATGCTCAAAGCCCATCTGCTCAGCGTTATGCTTGGCTTCCATGATGCTCTCCACCGAGCAGCAGCCTTTCTCTTTGGCCAGACACGACTCGTTGATGCTGTCGAAGGTGCGGAACGTGACGCCTACCAATTCATAGCCTTGCTCCTTCAGAAGCAGGGCACTGACGGTTGAGTCAATACCGCCTGACATCGCTATCAACACGCGCTGAGCCATCCTTCTACCATCTGTCGCGTTTCCTTGTCAGTGGATACATAATCTTCGTACGTCGGGCGCACGATGAATGATGCTTCGTTCATCGCTCTGGCTATCAGTTCTGACATCTCGAGGAACTTGCACCTGTGTTCGCGGAACGCGAGGTTGACCACCTCGTTGGCTGCATTCAGCACGCAGGGGATATTGCCTCCGCGCGCCATCGCCTCGTACGCCAGTCCCAGGTTGGGGAAACGCTCCATATCGGGCTTGTCGAAAGTGAGTGCGTGCAAGGCGGTGAGGTCGGCTCTGGGGAAGTCCGAAGCGATGCGCTCGGGATAGGTCAGCGCCAGCTGGATCGGCACGCGCATGTCCGGTGCGCCCAGTTGGGCTTTGATAGCGCCATCAGCAAACTGCACCGCCGAATGTACGATTGATTGCGGATGAACGAGCACCTCTATCTGCTTCACATCCACGCCGAAAAGCCATTTGGCTTCAATCACCTCAAAGCCTTTGTTCATCATCGAAGCCGAGTCAATGGTAATTTTGGCGCCCATGCTCCAGTTGGGATGTTGCAGCGCCTGTTCGGGCGTGACCTCTGCCATCTGCTCCAGCGTGAAGTTGCGGAACGGTCCGCCGGAAGCTGTCAGAAGGATCTTCTCTATCTCCGCCCGCTCACCCATCAGCGACTGGAATATTGCCGAATGTTCGCTATCGACGGGCAGTATGGGCGTATGGTGCTCTATGGCAAGACGGGTGATCAGTTCGCCTGCCACTACGAGCGTCTCTTTGTTGGCAAGCGCAATGGTCTTGCCGGCACGGATAGCCTCCATCGTCGGACGCAGACCGGCGTAGCCCACCATGGCTGCCACCACGATGTCGATGGGTTGGAAAGTGACCATCTCTGCTATGGCGTCCGCACCTGCCCACACCTTGCATGGCAGGTCTGCCAGAGCTTCTTTGAGTTGCGGATAGAGGCTCTCGTCAGCAATGCAGACTATCTCGGGACGGAACTCGCGAGCTTGCGCTATCAGCATGTCGATTGAGCGATGCGCACAGATAGCGTACACGCCGAACCGCTCAGGATTGCTCCTGACGATATCCAGCGTCTGTGTACCGATGCTGCCCGTACTACCCAATATTGCCAGTTGTTTCATAATCAGCAGCAGCCAATCCTGGCTGCGTCTTAGAATGCGATAATTTCTTGTGGGTTAATCTCCTCCCCATGTTTCCACAACTCAAATCCTATCGGCGTGCCGTCCTTGACTATGGCGAGTGTCTGCCCGGCGCGGACGCTCTCGCCTACGCGACAAAGTACCCGTCCCACGCTCCTGTATATCGACAGGTACGACTGGTGAAGTACCATGATTGTGTACGTATCCTCTTCCTCGGCATCGATGAAGGTGACCGTTCCGTCCAGCGTGGCGCAGACGTTCTCCTTGTTCGGCGTTTGTATGCGTATGCCATGTTTTCCCTCCATCGGCGCGTACGTCTCGATCAGCGCTCCGTGTGCCGGCGAATAGAGGGAGAAGACGGGCGTGGTGGATGGCGCATCAAACAGCAGCAGGTTGTCCCGCTCACGCGCCTCATACTCTGCCATGAACGCTTCCGTCACCTCACTCTTCGCCTCCAGCAATCTCTCTTGCATCACGATTTGCAGCGAGTCCAGACTAACCACGCTGTCGGTCTTCGCCTCACCTGCCACCACATCCCTTACCACACTGATATACTGCGTTTGCAGATCCATCGTGTGCTGCAGTGAATCGATGCGCATCGATTTCTCGATAATCTCCTGGCGCAGACTGGCTGAGTAGCCCGGAAGGATATTACGGAAAGGCGTATAGATGATCAGCAGCGACAGGATGCCTATGGTGACGAGGAACATGAAGAACAGCACCGTGAACACGCCGAGTCCCGACACGTGAACGTGCCAGAACTCACGCAGCGTGTCATCGTCAATCAGCGTCAAGCGCCGTCTGCGACGAATGCGTCTAAACCAACTTTCCTCTTTGTACATATTACTCTTTTAGCGCAGTTATCCCACTTCTCACAGCGCAGCGGTCTAACAGCGCCAGCGGTCTATTTCAGTATCGAGCAACCCTCGCAGGGCTTGAGTTGCTTGAAAAAGTCGTTACCTTTGTCGTCCACCAGAATGAAGGCGGGGAAGTTCTCCACCTCAATCTTCCAGATGGCTTCCATGCCCAGCTCGGGATACTCTACGCACTCAATCGACTTGATGTTCTCCTGTGCAAGGATTGCTGCCGGGCCGCCTATGGAACCAAGGTAGAATCCTCCGTGCTTCTGGCAGGCGTTGGTTACATCTATCGAGCGGTTGCCTTTAGCCAGCATGATCATCGAGCCGCCATGGTCCTGGAACTCATCTACGTACGGGTCCATACGTCCGGCTGTGGTCGGTCCCATCGAGCCGCACGCCATGCCTGCCGGCGTCTTGGCGGGTCCGGCGTAGTAGATCGGATGGTTCTTCAGGTACTCAGGCATCTCTTCGCCTGCATCCAGACGCGCTTTGATCTTGGCGTGAGCTATGTCACGGCCTACGATGATCGTGCCGTTCAGGCTCAGACGCGTGCCTATCGGATATTTCGTCAGTATCTTGCATACATCTGCCATGGGCTGGTTCAGATCGATGCGTACGGCATCACCTTCGCCGGCATTGCGCAGCTCGGCAGGTATGAGCGAGGCAGGGTTGTTGTCCATCTTCTCAATCCAGATGCCGTCCTTGTTGATCTTGCATTTGATGTTTCGGTCAGCCGAGCAGCTTACGCCCAGACCTATCGGGCAGCTTGCGCCGTGACGGGGCAGACGAACTACGCGTACGTCATGAGCCATATATTTGCCACCGAACTGTGCGCCCAAGCCAATCTTGTACGCCTCTTTCAGTAGTCGCTCTTCCAGCGCAATGTCGCGGAAAGCACGCCCTGTCTCATCGCCCGTGGTGGGCAGACTGTCGTAGTAGTGCGTCGAAGCGAGCTTCACCGTCAGCAGGTTCTTCTCTGCCGAAGTGCCGCCGATGACGATGGCGATATGGTAAGGCGGACAAGCGGCTGTACCCAACGATTTCATCTTCTCCACCAGGAAAGGAATCAGCGTGCCCTCGTTCTGGATACGCGCTTTCGTCTCCTGATACAGGTAGCTCTTGTTGGCAGAGCCACCGCCTTTCGTCACGCAGAGGAACTCGTACTCCATACCCTCGGTTGCCTCCAGGTCGATCTGTGCGGGCAGGTTGCACTTGGTGTTTACCTCGTCGTACATCGTCAGCGGAGCGTTCTGGCTGTAGCGCAAGTTGCACTCCGTATAGGTTTCGAACACGCCCTTGCTCAACGCCTCTTCATCGCAGAACCCCGTCCATACCTGCTGACCTTTCTCGCCGTGGATGATAGCCGTACCGGTATCCTGGCATAGCGGCAGCTGACCTTTGCAAGCCACCTCGGCGTTGCGGAGGAAAGTCAGAGCCACATACTTGTCGTTGGCGCTTGCTTCGGGGTCGCGCAGAATCTTTGCCACCTGCTCGTTATGACTGCGGCGCAACATGAAGCTCACATCATGAAAAGCCTGCTTGGCCATCAGCGTCAGTCCTTCCGGCTGCACCTTGAGCATCGGGTGTCCTTCAAACTCGCTCACGGACACGTAGTCCTTGGTGAGCAGATAATACTCAGTCTCGTCCTTGCCGAGCTGAAACATCGGAGCGTACTTGAATTCCATATCTTGTTTTCTATTTAATTTTTCTGTTCTGTTCAGGGTTTTCGATTTAACTTCCCCGTTCTATTCGAAGCCTATTTAGCGCGCGCATTACACACGTGTCGTTCACTCGCGCGCAATACTCCGTTACAAAGATACAATTTTTTTTTGACTTTTGCAAATTTTTCGCCTCAAAAATGTATATTTTTGCCCATATTTCACAATATTACCATCTGAAATATAATTTTCTGCGAATGCAAAAGGGATTGGACGGTGTGCGCCGTCCGTGTGCACGACCTACTCCGCCTTTTCTTTCTGTACACTTACGTACAACTCGCCATATGCATAGTCCAGAGGGATCTGATCGAGTTTCCGGCTTCTCTCCATTAGCACGAACACTTCCTGTTTGCCATAGCGTAGCAATACGCCGTCCGGACGCACTTCGATGAGATAGAGCGAGTCAAAACGATGACGGATACTACTGCGCCACCATTTGTCTTCTATCAGACCGGTCAGTTCTTGCTCGTGGTCAAGCTCTGACAGGCGTTTAGAGCCATTATACGACGAGATGCTATTGCATCCGGGGTCACATGCAGTCACGTAACCCGTTACGGTTATGGTGGTCTTTTCCATTAGACCGGCCTGTACATTGTTGTCTTGCATAATTTTTGCTGTTTTATGGGTTCGTCGGTATCGGAAGCGCTTATCTCGAGAGCAGTTCCATCATCCGGTCATTATCATCGTCCAACCCGCTTATAATATCGGATGCGCGCTCGTAATCTACCACGCATCCGATGCCGTTGCGAAGGTAATGCGCCAGTTTTTCGGCAGAATCCTCCTGGCTGCTGTCGTAGGGCGAGACGGACGAGTGGGTGTACACATATTCCACCAGTTCGAACGCTTTCCGTTCGTCCTTCTCACATCCCAAACCTTTCTCGTAGCATTCTGCCAACTTCAATCGCGATTTGTGCGAAGGATGCTTCTCCACCAGTTCGCTCAGGTGCCGGAAGCGTTCTACGGCATCCGCCGACTGTTCTGCCATATATTTGAGGCAGTCCTTGTCGCCGAGCACCACGCCGCGCTTGATGTATCGCATCGCTTCATCCTTGCTATTCGCATCTTCCTTATTCATCCATAGCTGTGCCGCTTCCCACTGCGCTTCGGGCACATCAGCCTTGGCGGCGCGCTCCAGCCAGCGCAATGCCTCGTCATCGTTCGGCTCCAGCAGTACCACTTGCGGTGAGTCATACTGCGTACGGATGCCATGCGAAAGCAAGTAACCTACTATGTACATCGCATACGGGTCACCCTGCTCGGCGTAGGGTGTAGCCTGTTCGTAGATACTTATCTGATTGGACGAACAGTCGCTACGGCGGTACAGACCGCGCCAACCCTCCTTTGTCTCTTCCGGCACGCAATCCTTGAACTGCCCTTGCTCTACCTCTTCCGATGCCTCGGGGAGCGTCTGACGGCCTACATTGTTCAGATAGGCGCGCAGCAAGGTGTTCTGCGTATTGCCGAACCGTTTGAATGGAGATTTGTAGTCGGGGCTGTTTCTCTCGAATACAATATCCGTCAGGCAAAGGATCGTCTTCAGGCGGGTCTTGTACTGCGCCGGATCATTCTTCTCCGCCTCGGTCATCTTGTCCAGCTCGTGCTTCTTGAATAGCTCCCAAAAGGTGCGTATGTACGGATCATCCGTATCCCACATCATATCCATAATCTCCACGGCGTCCTCCACCTCTCCGTCTTGTACTGCCAGATAGAACAGTACGCGCAGACTCTCCTTGTCACGCGTGGCAGCACCTTTCCATAAGGCCGTCATATAGCCGGCGATGTCGTCCTTGGCGAGATATTCCTCAAACACAGGTGACTCTATCGGCTCATTGCTGCGAGCCTTGTTCACCGCTTGCGGTTTGGCGCCTGAGGCGGCTTTGTACAGTTTGGCAGAAAAGTTACTCATAGTCGTATTTGTTTGGCAGCTGTCAACTGCGGTTAATCAATAGGAGTATAGCACACATCTGACGTCATCGAATCGCCGTGCCTCAAGATCCTCGGGCTTGATAAGGAAGAACAGCGTCCCGCAATCGTAAAACCGCAAACCGATCTCTTCGCTCTCATCCAATTGCAGCAACACGTCGTATCCCGGATAATTCTGAGAAAGCTCGTCTTGCCACACGGTAGGCGGGTGCAGTATGTACGATTCTTCGCCGCGCATTGCCGGTGCATCCGGAGCTTGCGCTTCGGGTACGGCACTTGTTCCGTCGGCATAGCGGATAGCGTGCTCGTGCAAGTCCTCTTGCGTTGGCGTGTACAGCACGCGGTAGAAACGCTGTTCCCATTCACCAAGATGCCCGCCGTCGGCATCCGTATCACCGAAAAAATAGTCCAGGTCGGCAAACACATACACTATCCCTTCGCCCAAACAGAACTGACAAACGAGTGTCAGCGGATTTTCGTCACCGTTGTATGGCTGCTCCATACCTTCCGGCATCGCCGCAAATCCCCACCAGTGAGAATCACATGTTCTATTTGTTGCTTCGTGAATCATACGGTTTCCGTGATGGATTGCTTTGGCACATTATGCGCTCTTTCGCCTACAAAGTTACTAAAAAAATTCCATAAAAGCAAGAGTAGAGTGCATATTTCTATAAATTCAGCAGAGAAAACTGAAAAATTTAGCGAAATGATGGGGAAACAAGCGGAAAATGAGGATGAATGGAATATTTAGTCACACAAACACTTTTGTTTGGCGCTTGGTGAAGGCAATCACGCAATAACCACACAATAATCACGCAATAATCACCCAATACAAGTCTGATGCAAGGCTGTGTTTATAGGGGTTCGGAGAGGTTTCTTGGCGGGAAAACCGAACTTATGGGGTTGGGGAGTGGTTCATTTAATGGGGGTTGAGCTTATTGGGTTGGGGGATTTTTTGAGGGAGAAGGCTATCGGGGTGGCATATTTGACGCGGACGGTTTTGCCTTTGTGTTTGCCGGGAATCCATTTGGATTATAAAACTTTTTGAAACCTTATATAGGCTCAAAATCTATTCCAAATGGTATACTATTTAATTATTTTTGCGATACACTTTTCAATTATTATTTACACGATAGTGTGGGATAGATGGCGTTAGGCCGGTACTCGAACAGATATTTCGCCCGGAATTGGCTGTAATATATTGAATAGCGGCACAAAGGCGCAATGATGCGCCTTTGTGTGTATTGTTTCGCGTACGCGAATTACTTCTTGAAATAGCGGTTGTAGAGGCCTTGGAAGCCGGCTCCGTGGCGTGCCTCGTCGCGAGCCATCTCGTGAACGGTATCGTGAATAGGATCAAGGTTAAGCTCTTTGGCACGTTTGGCGATGTTGAGTTTGTCCTCGCATGCGCCTGCCTCAGCCATCATTCGTTTCTCGAGGTTGGTCTTGGTATCCCAGACGAGTTCACCGAGCAGTTCGGCAAAGCGCGAAGCATGATCAGCTTCCTCGAAAGCATAGCGGCGGAAAGCCTCAGCGATCTCGGGATAGCCCTCGCGGTCAGCCTGACGGGCCATAGCCAGATACTGTCCAACCTCGGTGCACTCGCCCATGAAGTGAGCACGCAGACCATCGTGGATAATCGGGTCTTTCTCGTCCTTGGCTACGCCAAGCACATGTTCGCAAGCCCAAACGAGACCTTTGCTCTCGTCAGCCACTTTCCATTCAACGATTTGTTTGCACTGGGGGCAACGCTCAGGTGCCTCGGTTCCTTCGTGTACATAGCCGCAAATAGGGCAGATGAATTTTTTGTTCATAGAGTTGATATTTAAGGGGGTTAAACATTTGTCATTGGTCATTTCTTATCTCGCTACGCTCGAACGATCTGCTTCGCCGTATGGTCATTTGACATTTGTCAGCCAAACTTGGCTGACGCAGATTAGTAACTCTCCTCGGGTGAGGGGAAAGTTGCGTCCTTGACGGCGGAGATGTAGCCTGTGACGGCATCATGGACAGGTTCGGCAAGATGGGCAAAATGGCGTAGGAACTTCGGTTTGAAATCTCCGTTCAGGCCGAGCATGTCGTGCAAGACGAGCACTTGTCCGTCGGTAGCCGCTCCCGCACCTATGCCGATGGTAGGGCAAGAAACAGCAGCCGTTACTTTAGCCGCCAAGGCAGCAGGGATCTTCTCCAGCACGATGCAGAAACAGCCAGCTTCGTCCAGTAGCTTGGCATCTCGGATGAGCTGTTCCGCCTCGGCTTCCTGTTTGGCGCGGAGCCCATAGCCGCCGAACTGGTTGACGCTTTGCGGTGTCAGCCCCAAGTGTCCGCACACGGGCACACCGGCTTTGACCATGCGTCGGATGGCGTTCGCCACCTCTGCCCCACCCTCGAGTTTGACGGCATCGGCGCCGGACTCCTTGAGGATACGGATGGCACTGGCCACTGCCTCATCATCGTTGATCTGGTACGAGCCGAAAGGCATATCGGCGATAACCAGCGCGTGTTGCGCGGCGCGTACGACGCCACGGGTGAGGAAGATCATCTCGTCCAGCGTGATGGGTAAGGTATTCTGATTACCGCAAACAATATTCGATGCACTGTCGCCCACGAGAAGTACATCCACTCCCGCCTCGTCGACCAGACGGGCAAGCGTGAAATCGTAGGAGGTGAGCATCGTGATTTTCTCCACGCCTTTCATCTGACGGATGCGCGTGGTGGTCATTCGGGTATTTTGAACGTGTACTGACATGTTATATAGACGTTATTAGATTTTTGCTTTCGCAAATACGCATATTAACGAATTTGCATGCAAAGGTACGAAAAATAAACGATATTTGCAAAAAAAAAACACTTTTTTTTACGTTTTTAGCAATAAATAGTGATAAAATTTGCAAATGTCGATTTTTTTTTGTATTTTTGCACCCTGTTAGCAACAATCGGGCATGTATATTGAATGCCTAATAACAACAAACAGCAAAAAATGAAACATCCGAAACTTTTGGTGACATTGTTAGTTCTCACCTTCCTACTGAGTGCGGCGTCGTTTGTAATCAGTCTGCATCTTCTTGTACGCGAAGAAGCGCAAGACGACGTGCTCGAGACGATGCAAGTAGTGGTTCTGAACCCGAAGATTGACGAAGAGTCAACGCCTACAGACGAGAACATCATGTTAGCAGAATTGCATGACCCTCAAACAGCGTTAGCCCAAGCCGATTCTGTCGCATCTGAAGCACAGGCATCCTCCGAGGAGACCGAGAAAGCAGAGGAGAGCGAAGCAGCCCAACCGGCAGCCAAGCAACCTGCCAAGCAACCTGCCAAGACCGAGAAACCTGCCGAGCAGAGCCTCCACGGCCATCTGATACAGATCATAGCCGGTGAGGAATATGTGGATCTGGGTCTGCCCAGCGGCACGCTATGGAAAGCCGAGAACGAAGAGGGTCTGATGGACTTCAATTCGGCACGTAAAGCCTACAAAAAGCGTATACCCAGCATGAAGCAGTGGGGCGAGCTGGAGCGTTGCTGCAAGTGGGAATGGACAGGTGACGGCTACAGCGTGACCGGACCTAACGGCGCAACGATCTTCGTGCCGGCAGCCGGCTATCGCAACGCAAGCGGTCAGATAGGCAAGAAAGGCGTGTTCGGCAACTACTGGACCTCTACCAAGAAAGGCCGTGAAGAAGCCTGGCGTTTCGGATTTGAGGAAGGTGACAAGTTCAGCCTGGCTATCCACAGCCGCAAATACGGACGCTCTATCCGATTGGTATACACGCCTATACTGCCCACCGAGAACAGCGACGAATAAGGAATTGTTTCGCCCGCCAATCGGGCGAGCAAACCTACAACAAAGAAGAAGGTGTACCGATAAGGCACACCTTCTTGCTGTATAACTGTACGCTACGTTACTTAGCGCTAAGCGCTTCGTGCATGGCGGCAGCAGCTTTGCGTCCGTCGGACATAGCCAGAATAACCGTAGCACCACCGCGGACAATATCTCCTCCGGCATAAAGTACAGGCAGCGACGAGCGCATCGAATCGTCGACCACAATCGTGCCGCGCTTGGATACCTCCAGTTCGGGCATGCTCTTGGGAATGATGGGGTTAGGCGACACGCCTACAGCCACGATCACCATATCGGTAGGCATGGTGACGGTCTGTCCCTCTACCGGCACCGGCGAACGTCTGCCGGAAGCATCGGGTTCGCCAAGCGTCATGACCTGCAAGGTTGCCTCGCACACACGGCCGTTGGCATCCGACTGATAGGATAGCGGGTTATGAAGGGTCATGAATTCGATACCTTCAGCTTTGGCGTGCAGCACTTCCTCCTTACGGGCAGGCATCTCATCTTCGCTACGACGATAGACGATGACGGCATGCTCCGCGCCAAGGCGCTTGGCAGTACGCACAGCATCCATCGCGGTATTACCACCACCGATGACGAGCACATTGCGGCCATAGAGGACCGGCGTGTCGGTATTGCGAGCCGTGGCATTCATAAGGTTCACGCGCGTAAGATACTCGTTGGCAGACATCACTCCGTTGAGGTTCTCACCCGGTATGCCCATGAAGCGCGGCAGACCTGCACCTGATGCCACGAAGATGGCCTTGAATCCTTCTTCACGCAGTTCGTCGATGGTGACGGTCTTGCCGACGATAGTATCCGTAACAAAGGTCACGCCCATCCGGCGCAAGCCGTCGATCTCCTTGTCGACGATAGCATTGGGCAGACGGTACTCGGGTATACCATATTTGAGCACACCACCGATGGCGTGGAGAGCTTCGAAGACGGTAACATCATAGCCGTACTTCGCCATATCGCCTGCAAAGGTCAGACCGGCAGGACCGGAACCGACAACTGCTATTTTGGCTATTGGCTGTTGGCTGTTGGCTGTTGGCCTTTGGCTATTAGCTGTTGGCTGATGGCTATTGGCCATTGGCTGACTGCTGTCAGCATGATCGGCTACGAAACGCTCGAGGTAACCGATAGCTACGGGCTGATGGCCCATCTTGAGATGGATACATTGTGCCTCACATTGCTTCTCTTGCGGGCATACGCGACCGCAGACCGCAGGCAGCGAGCTGGACTCGTGGATGATGTCGTACGCCTTCTGGATGTTGCCTTGCTCAACCTGCTTGATGAAAGCGGGTATATCGATGTTGACCGGACAGCCGGCTACACATCCCGGATTCTTGCACGACAGGCAGCGATGGCTCTCGGTGAGCGCCTGTTCGGGCGTCAGACCGAGGTTGACCTCTTTATTAAGCGAACGCGCACGCTCAGCCGGCGACAGTTCGGGCATGACAACACGCGGTATGGATGCACGCTCTTTCGCCGTAAGCGGCTGGGAGGATGCCTGATAACGCGAATATGCTTCAGCCTCTTCGGGCTTGTAGGAACGCAGACGCGAGAGCATCTCGTCGAAATCCACCTCATGGGCATCGAACTCCGGACCATCGACGCAGACGAACTTTGTCTGTCCGCCTACCGATACACGGCACGCACCGCACATACCCGTTCCGTCCACCATAATCGTATTGAGCGAAGCTTCGGTGGGGATATTGTATTTGCGGGTAGTGAGCGCCACGAACTTCATCATGATAGCCGGGCCGATGGTGATGCACTTGTCCACCTTTTCGCGAGCGACAACCATCTCAATGCCTTGCGTGACCAGACCTTGGTTGCCCATCGAGCCATCGTCGGTCATGACGATAACCTCGTCGGAAGTGGCAACCAGTTCGTCGTGAAGGATGATGAGATCTTTGTTGCGCGCAGCAAGCACGGTGATAACGCGGTTACCGGCCTTTTTCATAGCCTGGGCAATAGGCAGCATAGGTGCAGCACCTACTCCGCCGCAAGCACAAACGACTGTGCCGTAGTTCTCAATGCGCGTAGCCTGGCCGAGCGGACCTACGATATCAGCCAGATAGTCTCCAGCATTCTTTGCGCACAGTTTGGCGGAAGAAACGCCTATACGCTGTACGACCAGTGTAATCGTGCCGGCATTGGTATCGGCATCGGCTATGGTAAGCGGCATTCGCTCGGAATCGGCATCAACGCGAACGATGACAAAATGACCGGCGCGGCGACTCCGCGCAATACGCGGAGCCTCCACAACGATCTCAGCCACATTGTCAGAGAAGAAACGTTTAGAGATAATTTTGTTCATTGCTTCTTTTGGTAGCCAATGGCTGCCGGCTATTTAGAAGTACTTCTGTTCGTTCCCCTCGATGGAGGTAAGCAGGTTGTTAGCCAGACGGCTGGCTCCGAAGCGGAATAGCTTGTTGTTGAGCCAGTTCTGACCGAGGTTCTCCTTAACGATGGTGTAGTGAGCAACAGCTTCATCCGTAGTGCTGACACCTCCGGCAGGCTTGTAACCTACGATAGCGCCCGTCTTCTCTTGCCAAGCCTTGATAGCTTTGGTCATGATATACGTGGCTTCGGGCGTAGCATTGACGTTGATCTTGCCGGTAGAGGTCTTGATAAAGTCGGCTCCGGCAGCCATAGCGAGGATAGAAGCTTTCCAGATGTTCTCAGCCGTCTTGAGAGCGCCCGTCTCGAGGATAACCTTGAAGTGAGCATCCTTAGCAGCAGCTTTCTGCTCGACGATCTCGTCGAACACTTCCTGATACTTGCCTTCGAGGAACTTGCCCTGCGAAAGAACGATATCAATCTCGGTAGCACCATGAGCCACAGCCATACCTACTTCTGCCACTTTCACTTCGAGGAAAGTTTGCGAAGCGGGGAAGCCGCCTGCTACGGATGTGATGCCCACTCCGTGAGCTTTCAGATTGGCTTTCACTACAGGCACAAGCGCGGGATAAACGCAGATAGATGCTACGTTGAAGCCCTTCATATCGGGATAATGGTCCTCGAAATAGTTGACGCATGCAGCCATCTTCTGTACGCGTGCATCGGTATCGTCACCCATAAGCGTGGTGAGGTCGATCTGGTGGAGGCACTGTTTCCACACGTCCTTATTGTTGTTCTCAGCGGCGTGTGCTGCCAACAGAGCAGCTGTTTCGCGAGCAACCTGCTCGTCGGTCATGTTGCACGGATACTGTGCAAAGAGTTCTTCAAATTTGTTCATGGCGTATATTGTATGATTAGTTATGCAATAGGGGTTACGGCAGTTTGGCAATGATGGTATCGTTGCCGCGGACATTATCGCCCATCTCGACGAGCATCTGCGTATCAAGAGGCAGGTACAAATCTACGCGTGAGCCGAGCTTGATAAAGCCGAGGTGTGTATTGCGGTGGCACTCCTTACCCTGACGGGCATAGGTGACGATGCGTCGTGCCATTGCTCCGGCTATCTGGCGCACGGCGATGATAGCCTTGCTGCGAGTCTCAATAACGACGAGCGAACGTTCGTTTTCTGTGGACGACTTTGGTAGCCAAGCAGCCTTGTGGTTGCCAGCCTGATGTTCGGAGAGAAGGATGGTTCCTTCGCAAGGATACCAGTTGGCATGGACATTGAACGGCGACATGAAGATACTGACTTGCAGACGCTCTTCATGGAAATATTCGTTCTCCATGACCGGCTCGATCACTACCACCTTGCCATCGGCAGGCGCAACGAGGTAGTTGGGATCGTCGATAGTAAGTACACGAACAGGGTCGCGGAAGAAATATGCCACGAAGACAAGTGCCACCGCTGCCAGAGCAAGCGTGGATGCAAATATCCAATGCGGCCAATAGAAATAAGCGGCGATGTTAAGGATAAAGAACACAAGTGCTACGACGAGCAGCATTGTTCGTCCTTCGCGGTGAAGGCCCGTGTGTTTGCGTTGTTTGGGAGTATTCATGTTGTCGTTGGTTTGCTACTACGGTAATCGTTGGGGGATAAGGCATTAGCGCTGGTTATACCATTGCGTGAAAGGCATCTGCGCCATCATGTCAGCAGCCTGGTCGATACCCTGCTGGATCTTTGATCCCGCCATCATGGCAATCATCATGGGCAGTTCGGCTTTCAGGGTAAGTTTCAATCGGGAATCGCCCGGCGCTACCTGCTTGATCTGCATCCAAAAATTGCCTTGCACAGGGATGTTCTCCATGCCGAACTTGACAGTATCATTGGGTATGCGGTCCACGATGCGGAGGATGATCTTCTGTCCCAGGCCGTCCACTTTGATGCGGAGGTAGTCCATATCCGTTTCCATCTCCTGAACCTTGTCCTTGGGGATAAGGTCACGTACGCGCTCGATGTTGCGCAGATCCGATATGGCGGCATAGATGGCTTCAGCATCCGCCGGCACTTTCACAATATGACTTTCGTAGGTTTTCATTGCTGTTTGTTTTCGTAATGTTCGATACGCTTGGCAGCCGTGCGGCTATATGCCTCCAACTGGGCTATGTCGCGCATGAGCAGACCAAGCGCATAGGTCTTATCGAGCGCCTCTTTCTCATTGTCCGTCAAGTAGTAAACAGCTTCCGGACGGTTGCCCATCACGCTCACCTTGATTTTGTCTTTCATGTGTGACGAAACGAAGTTCAGCACTTCTATCGCCGGATCGTCCTCAAGGGTAAGAATCTCGTGCCATCCTTCCACCTCGAAAGCATGGTTATCACCGCGCAGCTCGACCATCTGTCCGTCTGCCTCCAGACGAACAGCCTCCTGGTGCGCCTGCTTGGAGCCATAATAATAGCTCTTGATAAAGGTGTGACGGTCATCGGTGACGTACGCCTGAAGGAAACAGCGGTTGGTGTTCCAGCCCGTTTGCAGTGAGCGATAAACGTAATGGCCGTGATCTTCGTAGGCATCGGCTTTCTCGTAGCGGAACGCTTTGAGCAACTCGTCGGCTTGCGGAAGGAGGATCTCGAGAAGAGAATCGGAATAAGCGAGCGTCTGCTTGGACTGCAGATAGACGATGCTGTCGCGCAAGGCTTTTGCCTGACGGCGCCGGGCTACCTGCTTGGGATAAAGCACATGCACTGAATCAATTTGGCGCAACGCAGCTTCATAGCGCTGCTGCTCGACAAGGGATGAGGCATTATCGACGAGCGCCTGTGCGGCACGTTCATCCTTGCGGGAGGTACATGCCACCAAGCCCAAACAAAGCAGGCAGAGCAGAAGAGCGATATGTCGAGAGGTACGAATCATCATGGCGGATATGGTTTGCCCGTTCGCATAAGGAACGAGACAAAATTGCATATTTGCGTACAAAGTTACAAAAAAAAATGTAAATTTCCTAATTTATAGCGCGTATATACGCAAATAAGTGCGTAAAAAAACTATTTTTAAAAAAAAATGTCGAAAAATTTGCAAATACGAAATATTTTTTGTATCTTTGCAGTCGAAATGAAGTGTGGCGAAAATTTCGTCCGCTTTTAGACCATGCACAGACAAAAACAAACAAAAACTTTCAATAATCAAAAAGAGTTATGAAAAAACATCTCCTTATGTTTGCAGCACTGGCAATCGTGCTGTCATCATGCGGCAAGCTCGACCGTCCCGAGCAGATCAAAGTTAACCCGAGTCCTATGGCAGTGGTTGGCAACAACGTAGACGTAGACATCCAGGGTACTTTCCCCGAGAAGAAGTTCGCCAAGAAAGGCGTTCTGGTTGTTACTCCTGTACTGAAGTACGGTGACAAAGAGATTCTGGGTGAGCCTGTAACGTACGTAGGCGAGAAAGCCAAAGAGAATGGCACGCAAGTCAACTACAAAGCCGGTGGCAGTTATCGTCAGCACGCCCGTTTCGCTTATGACGGGGCAATGGACAAGAACACGAAGCTCTATCTGCGTTTCAATGCCAAGATCGGTAAGAAAGAGATTGAGATTCCTGATGTACTGATTGCTGAGGGTCTGAACAAGACCGCCAAGATGGTCAGCGCCAAGGACAACAAGCCTCAGGTAACCGCTGACAAGTTCCAGCGCGTGATCCAACAGATGCAAGAGGCTGACATCTTGTTCCTTATCCAGCAGGCTACTCTCCGCAACTCGGAGACCGGATCGCAGAAGATCAAAGATCTGCAGGCCGCTATCAAAGAGGCTAATGCCAACGAGAAGAAAGCTATCCACAGCCTGGAGGTTGCCGGTTATGCTTCGCCCGATGGTGCTCAGGCTCTGAACGAGAAACTGGCTAAGAACCGTCAGGACGCAGCTCAGAAATTCCTGGCTAAGGACCTGAAGAAGAACAAGATCAACCAAGGCATCGATAGCAACATCACCGCTGAGGACTGGGAAGGCTTCAAGACCGCCCTGGAGAGCAGCAACATTCAGGACAAAGAGATGGTACTTCGCGTATTGTCGATGTACAACGATCCTGAGGAGCGCGAGAAACAGATCAAGAACATCGCCGCTGCTTACAAAGCTATTGCTGACCAGATTCTTCCGGCATTGCGTCGCAGCCGTCTGATCCTGACGACCGACCTTATCGGCAAGTCGGATGACGAGATCACCGCTCTAGCAAAGAACGATCCCGCAGCTCTGAACGTAGAGGAACTGCTGTATTCGGCAACTCTGACGAACGACAATGCTGAGAAGATCCGCATCTACAAACGTGCTACCGAGCAGTTCCCGAACGACTACCGCGGCTTCAACAACCTGGGTATGGTTTACATGAACGAGAACAACGTAGCAGAAGCTCGCCGCTGCTTCCAGAAAGCTCTGCAGCTTGAGCCGAACAACGCTGACGTTAACTACAACGCAGGCGTAGCCGCTATGGCTGACGGTGACCTGAACAAGGCAGAGGAGCACTTCGGCAAAGCCGCCGGCACACAAGCCGACCTGGCAGCCGCTATGGGTACGCTGAGCACGATGAAGGGTGACTACAAGAACGCAGGCAAAGCTCTGAACAACAGCAACACGAACAACGCAGCCGTTGTAAAGATCCTGAACGAGGACTATGCAGGTGCAAAGAAAGTTCTGGATAACGTAGCTGAGCCTAACGCCACGACCGCTTATTTGAAGGCCGTTGTAGCAGCTCGTACGAATGCAAAAGCTGACGTACTGAGCAACCTGAAGAACGCTGTAGCACAGGACGCTGCGATGAAAGCAAAGGCTGCTAACGACGTTGAGTTCGCGAAATATGCAGAGGACGCTGAGTTCTTGGCAATCGTGAAGTAAGGCATGTCCGTTCTCTTCCCGAAAGTAAACAAGCCTCGGGAGTGGGACTATCGCCCTATCTATTATGACGAGGAGAAGGAGGCGCGCAAGGCAAAACTTGCGCGCCTTCGGGCTTTGCGTGAGCAGGCAGGTGAAGCCAGTACCCGATCCTCCGCACAAGGGGAAGGAACTGCGGACGGCGATGAATATGTGACCAAACTGCATCGCGGTTCTTTCCGCGAGGCACATGAGGCACAGACCAAACTGCATACCGATACGCAGCATAAGTCCAGACTGGGTTTCTGGATAGCATTGCTGGCAATGCTGCTGTTCTGCTTCTATTTCCTACTGTGAAAGGTGAAAATTGAAAGGTGAAAGGTAAAAGGCGAAAGCCATGGATGTCATTCATTTGTTACCGGATTCCGTAGCGAATCAGATAGCGGCCGGCGAGGTGATCCAACGTCCGGCATCTTGTCTGAAAGAGCTGGTGGAGAACGCCCTGGATGCCGGGGCGACCACTATCCGCGTGCATGTACGCGATGCGGGCAAGACGCTGGTGCAAGTGATTGACAACGGTTCGGGCATGTCTGCATCGGACGCACGCATGGCGTTTGAGCGGCATGCCACATCGAAAATAAGCAAGGCAGACGATCTGTTCACCTTGCAGACGATGGGTTTTCGCGGTGAGGCACTACCGAGCATCTGCGCCGTGGCACAAGTGAAGATGACCACGCGCCGTGCAGAGGATGAGATGGGCACGCTGCTGGAGATAAACGGTTCGCAAGTGGAGAAACAGGAGTTCTGCCAGTGTGCGGTAGGGACGAACATCCAGGTGACGAACCTCTTCTTCAACGTACCGGCACGCAGGCGTTTCCTGAAATCCGACCAGACGGAGCTGCGCAACCTGATTACGACATTCCAGCATATCGTGCTGGTATATCCGCAGATAGCCTTCACGTTCGTGGCGGATGACGAGATCATCTACGACCTGAGTACCGGCACAACCAAGCAGCGCATCGAACAAGTGTTCGGCAAAAGCAAGAACAAGATGTACACCGCACAACTGCTGGAGATCAACCAACAGACAGAGTTGGTGACCATCAGCGGATTTGTAGGCAAGCCTGAAGCAGCGGGCAAGCAAGCGCAACAGTTCTTCTTCGTCAACGGCAGGTACATGCGCCATCCGTATTTCCACAAGGCCGTGCTACAAGCGTACACGGGGATGCTGGATGCCGACCACCTGCCACCCTACTTCATTTATTTCACCATCCGTCCGGAGCAGATTGACGTGAACGTCCATCCTACAAAGACGGAGATAAAGTTTGCTGATGAGCAGTCGATCTACCCTATCCTATCAGCCAGCATTCGCGCAGCATTGGGCAAGTTCAATGTAGTACCGTCGATAGATTTTCTGGGAGGTAACATCGACATGCCCATCCCCAATGCCCATCAGCCGCAGCAAGCACAGATGCCTCAACTGCAGATGTCATCTGGCTATAACCCGTTCAAACGGCCTGGGGTGTCGCACAACTGGCAGGACCTGTATGCCGGCGTGCAACAGAAAGTTGAGCCGCAGCAGCATGAGATGGATATAGACACCACGCCGCTGAACGAACTGAACGGACAGCAGGTGTTCAGGGCTGTGGACTGCAACGGCTATATAGCTTGCGCCGTAGGCGACAAGATGCTGCTCGTGCACGCGCGGCGCGCACACGTAAATATATTGTATCACGAGTTGCTGGGAATGCTGAGCCACGAACATGGCACAGGTCAGCAACTGCTATTCCCCGAGAGCATCACGCTGAGCAAAGAGGAAGAGATCGTTTTTGCCTCGATGCAGAGCGATTTGGAGCACCTCGGGTTTATCTTTGAAAAGATTGACGCGCAGACAATAGATATCACCGCTGTGCCGGCAATGCTTGCCGGACAGAACGCGGAGAGTTCGCTTCGACAACTGATAACCGAAGCCTCGTCCACGGTAGGCGAAGATCTGCGCAAACAGATAGCATTGGGACTGGCACGAACAGCCGCCATCCCATCCGGCAAGCGTCTGACAGACGACGAGCGCAACGATCTGCTACGCAGGCTGTTCAACCTGGCTATGCCACGTATCACGCCCGACGGGAAAACCGTCATCCGCGAGATGGATGCAGAGGCAATGGCCAAACTGTTTTGACAATAATCATAAAATAATATAATACAACATATACCATGGCAAAGAAAGAAGTCCAATTCTCGCTCGTGTACCGCGACATGTGGCAGAGCAGTGGCAAGTACGTTCCCCGTAAGGATCAGTTGGCAAAGATTGCACCCGTGATCATCGATATGGGTTGCTTCGACCGCGTAGAGACCAACGGTGGAGCATCCGAACAAGTGAACCTCCTATATGGCGAGAACCCCAACCTGGCTGTCAGGACGTTCTGCAAACCGTTCAACGAGGCAGGTATACTCACGCACATGCTTGACCGTGGCCTGAATGCGCTGCGAATGAACCCCGTGCCGGCTGATGTACGCCAACTGATGTACAAAGTGAAGCACGCACAGGGAACAAACATCACCCGCATCTTCTGCGGCCTGAACGACCCGAGGAACATCATCCCGAGCATCAAGTGGGCAAAAGAAGCCGGCATGACGGCACAGGCAACGATGTGTATCACCTATTCGAAAGTGCACACGGCAGAGTATTACATCAACCTGGCGGAGCAACTGATTGAGGGCGGTGCACAGGAGATATGCCTCAAGGATATGGCAGGTATCGGCCGTCCGGCCATGCTGGGCACGATAGTAGCCGCCATCAAAGAGAAACATCCGCATATCATCATCCAATATCACGGTCATACAGGTCCGGGCTTCTCGGTAGCCTCGATGTTGGAGGTAGCCAAAGCCGGTGGCGACGTGCTGGACGTAGCGATGGAGCCACTGAGTTGGGGTAAGGTACATCCGGACGTGATCACCATCCAAGCCATGCTGAAAGATGCGGGATTCCTGGTGAAAGATATCAATATGAAAGCCTACATGGAGGCAAGGAGCCTCACGCAGTCGTTCATCGACGATTTCCTGGGATACTGGATCGACCCGAAGAACGCGCTGATGACTTCGCTGCTGGTTGGATGCGGTTTGCCGGGAGGTATGATGGGCAGTCTGATGGCTGACCTGAAAGGCATGCATGCCGCTATCAACGCCAACCTGAAGAAGAAAGGTGAGCCCGAACTGAGCGAAGATGAACTGCTGGTACAGCTCTTCGACGAGGTGCAACGCATATGGCCGATGCTCGGCACACCGTGTCTGGTAACGCCGTTCAGCCAGTATGTGAAGAACGCTGCGCTGATGAACCTCTACTCACGCTCGATGGGAGAGAAAGATTTTACTCGCATGGATCCGGCTATGTGGGGCATGATTCTCGGCAAGTCAGGCAAACTGCCTGGCGAACTTGCACCGGAAATCATCGAACTGGCAAAAGAGAAAGGCTTCGAGTTCTATACCGACGACCCGCAGAAACTCTATCCGAACGTGCTGCCACACTATATCGAAGAGATGGAGAAACTTGGCTGGGATCGCGGACAAGACGACGAAGAGCTGTTTGAGTTCGCCATGCACGAGAAGCAGTATCGCGAGTTCAAGTCAGGTCAGGCAAAAGAGCAGTTCAACAAAGACCTGCTGGAGCGTATGGAGAAAGCAGCCAAGCAAGGTGAGCAGGTTAAGTTCATCTCGGCAGCCGACAAACGTGCCATCCTCCACCCGAGCAGCGAACCTATCGAGGCTCCGCAGGCAGGTAAAGTACTGTGGGAACTGGATTTCAACGAAGACAGCCATGCTCCCGCTTTCGGCACGTTCTTCAAGAAAGACGATGTGGTATGCTACCTCGAGACCGCTCACGGCATCGAAGCACTGCGTGCGTTTGACCATTGTCGTCTCGTAGCCGTCGACCGTCAGCAAGGCGACAAAGCCGTGAAGGGCGATGCCATCTGCTGGATGGAAAAAGCGGAATACGTGGAAGAACCAAAAGCCAAAGCTCCGAAAGCCGCCAAAGCGGACACAAAGGTTGTGAAGGCAAAGGAGAGCAAGTGGAAAGACAGCTCGAACGTCATCAAAGCGGAGAAGAAGTAATCAGCCAAACATGGCTGATACACCCTATCGCGCATGGATAAACAGTTGCACATAGTAATCGTCGGGACAGCCTACCCCTTCCGGGGCGGGCTGGCGACGTTCAATCAGCGGTTGGCGCAACAGTTTCAGGCAGAGGGACACAAGGTAGAGGTAGTGACATTCACAACGCAATACCCGTCGTTCCTTTTTCCCGGCAAGACGCAATATTCATCTGACCCTGCACCGAAGGATTTAACCATCACGCGTGCCGTGAACTCGTGCAATCCGTTGTCATGGCTTCGTGTAGGTCATCGTCTGCGCAAGCAACGTCCGGATCTGGTGATATGCTGCTATTGGATGGCGTTCTTCGCTCCGGCTTTTGCCACGATAGAGCGCATCGTAAAGCGCAACGGGCATACGCGGTGCATGGCATTGGTGCATAATATGATACCTCATGAGCCATCGGTTCTTGACAAGATGTTTGCACCTGTGTTTGTACAGGTTACCGATGCTTTTATTGCCCTCTCGGAGAGTGTGGTAGATGATATTGAGAATCTGGACAAGCGCCACTGCAAACCCAAGACGTTCAGTCCGCATCCTATCTACGACCATTACGGCGAGCCGATGAACAAAACAGCGGCATGTGAAGCGTTGGGACTTGATCCGGAGCAAGACTATATGCTGTTCTTCGGGTTGGTGCGTGCCTACAAAGGACTTGACCTGCTGATAGATGCTTTTGCGCAAGTGAAAGACGATTTGCCGAACCTACGGCTGCTCGTGGCGGGAGAATTCTATGAGGATGAGCAGAAATACCGCGAGCAGATAAGCCGCAGCGGACTGGATGAACGAGTGATTATTCGCAACGAATTTATCCCCGATGGCGATTTGCGCAAATACTTCGGCGCGGCGAACCTGATTGTACAGCCGTATAAGTCGGCTACACAGTCGGGCGTAACGCAGGTGGCATTCCATTTCGAGAAACCGATGCTCGTCACAAATGTAGGCGGCTTGGCGGAGATTGTTCACCACGGATTGATGGGCTATGCCGTTACTCCGGAAGCAACCGCCATCGCCGATGCCTTACGCGACTATTATACCCACGAGCGGCAAGAGGCGTTTACCGAGTACCTGCGTTTGGAAAAGGACAAATATGCATGGGACAAGATGACGCACACGTTCTTACGGCTATACAATAAATAAACAGATGAAAATAAACGAACTACAAGACATACTGAAAGCGCAGTACCCGCTGCTGGAAGCAGTGGAGATACGAGGTGAGGACATGGTGTTTGAAGAGCGTGTGAAGCAGAAATGTTTCCATTGCTCGAACTACCACACCAAGTGGACCTGTCCAGGACATCTGCCGTCAATAGACTATCATAAACTTGTGCAAGAATATGAGCATGCTGCTGTCATCATCTGCAAGATGCCCCTGGAGCATGTAGCAGTAGATGAAGAGGTGCGGTACAAATCCACGAATATGGTTCACCGCGCTATGCTCTACCTCGAAGGAGAGTTGTATAAAAGGAACAACACACTGGCTCTTTCGTTTATCGGCGGCAGTTGCAAACTCTGCAAAAACGGTTGCTCAAAGGAGCAGTGTGCCAATCCCTCTCTATCGCGCGTTCCATGGGAAGCCACAAGTTGCAATGTCATAAGTACGTTGAAGAACATTGGTATTGAGGTTGTCTTTCCTCCAAAGGATTATCTATATCGTTATGGTTTATTCCTTTGGTAAAAATCCAAAAATATAAAGAACATTCATTTTTCAAATATATGGAATATATCATTTTAGCAGCCGGAGTAGGCACTCGTTTGTACCCTTACACGAAGAATATGCCGAAATGCCTTGTTCGCATCTCAGAGAAGGAAACAATTATTGAGCGTGCCGTCAGACTCATTCATGCCAACGACAGTTCGGCACATATTACTGTAGTGGTTGGTTTCGAGGCAGACAAAATACAAAAACTCTTAGGCGCTCAATGCTCAATCATTGTCAATCCTTATTATCGGGTCACAAATAGTGTAGCTTCGCTTTGGTTTGCTAGTGACATACTGAACAGTGGCAAACCTGTCACCATCCTCAACGCAGATATTGTATTCAGCAAAGAGTTGGCAGAAATCATCACGGAAGAACCGACAGAGAGCCTTATCTATTTCGACTCGTCAATCCGTAGCAACGGCGATTACAACGTGCAGGCTCTTAACGGGAAAATGGTGGTAATGGGTAAGGAACTAAACGAGTATTCCGGCGAATACGTCGGTATTACAAAGTTTACACCTGAAGATGCCAAACATTTTTGCAAAGAAGTGGATAAGATGGTGAAAGAGGAACTCTACGACCAATGGTACGAGAACGGATTGGTACAGATGTCACTTATGATGCAAGCTAGTTTCAGCGTGAAGGATGTTTGCGATTACCAATGGTCAGAGATAGACTCAATAGACAACTTACTGAAGATCAGGCAAATTATTAAATTAGACGATTAACAAATGAAGAACGCACTTGTCACCGGCGGCACGCGTGGTATCGGGCTTGCAATTGCAAAAATGCTTATTGCGGAAGGTTATCGGGTAATGGTCACCTATTCTAACGACGAGCAAGCCGCACAACGCTGTGAAAAGGAACTATCGCTTACTGGCGGGGTCTTTAGTATTATCCGCGCCGATCAAGGCGACAAAGATGCAATACAAAAACTTGTACAGGCACTGCAAGAACTGGAGCATATTGATTGTATCGTATTCAACGCCGGCATTACCTCACGTAAACCGCTTCAAGAAATAAGCGATGACGAGTGGGAGCATGTGATGCAAGTCAATGTTAACAGCAACGTAACACTTCTACGTGATATTTTTGCACTTATTCCTAACAATGCGCGTATTGTTTTTATCAGTTCTTTATTAGGAATTCTGCCGCATAGCGTTTCACTTGCTTATGGCGTCAGTAAGGCTGCAATAATAGCATTGGCTAAAAACCTCGTAAAAACTTTTGCCGGAACAGAAACAACAGTAAATGTTATTGCCCCCGGATTTGTGGATACAGAATGGCAAAAGAACAAACCCACTGAAATCCGCGAAAGTATTTGTCACAAAACAGCTCTCGGCCGTTTTGCCGAAGCCGAGGAAGTAGCAGATGCCGTACGTTTCTGCATAAACAATGCATTTGTCAACGGCAGCGTGATCGAGGTTAGTGGAGGATACGATTTTCGTTAAGCATACCAGTTAAGTTTATGAAAGAAAATGTTAAGGATGTTATCCCTCAAGCACATAAACATAATATTCTTACTGATATTCTGCACCTGTTACGAGGTGTCCGCCATTTACCGCAATGGCATGCGCAGCGTCTGTGCAAGCGGGATATGCGCCTATGGACATTCGGAGCATGGTCCGGACTACGCTACTCCGACAATTCGCGCGTACTATATGAATATGTCCTTGCACATCATCCTGAGATACGAGCAGTATGGATGACGCGTAACGAACAAGTCTACAACCGTCTGCGACAAGAAGGAAAACCTGTTGCAATGTGCACAACAAAGGAAGGGAAAAAACTGCAGCGGCTTTCCGGAGTTTTTTTCTCTACGGCTAACACCTTCGACTCTGATGTCATGCAGATGAACGGCATACAATTCATCAACTTGTGGCACGGCATGCCTATCAAGAAAGTCGGAGATGACGCCATGGCACGCCTACGCAACAAAGGCCTATGGAAGCGCCTAAAGACCAACTTGCGCAAACATCTTATGCCATGGGAGTTTGTTTCAGGACCGACCTTATGCAGTTCCCCTTTCTTCCGGCCGTTTTATCTTTCTGCCTTTGCTTTACCGGAAGAAGGCTTGTGGCCTATTGTAGAACCTCGCTTGTCTAGGTTAGACGGGCGCAGTAGCGGCGAACGACTGATCCAACAATTGGATACACAATTCAACAAACCGCTGAAAGTGCTATATATGCCGACTTTTCGAGATGACAAAATCGGAAAGTTCAATCCGTTTAAGATGGCAGAAGGGTTCGACAAAGAGCATTTCGAACAAATGCTTGAAGATAATAATATCGTATTCATGTACAAAGGCCACTTCCTTGATGACGTGAAAGCTGATATAGGGAACAACGGACGTCTTCGTACAATTGGCGATGATGATTATGATGATTTGTACCGGTTCTTGAACGATATAGATATATTGGTCAGCGATTATTCCAGTATTTATTTCGACTTTTTATTACTAAAACGACCTATTATCCTCTTTCCTTTTGATGAGGCGGAATATGTCTCCAAAGCCCGTGAGTTCTACTATGACTACTCCTTATTGGAAGCTAAACGTGTATACTCATGGAATGAGATGGAACAATGTCTATGCCAACGGACATACTATCCTCCTACCAAACAAGAGATACAGCGTTTCCGTCCGTTACCGATAGGAAATTGCTGTGAGGAATTGGTACAAAAGATATTGTCATTATGAAACTCCTATCTATCATAATCCCCACATACAACATGGCGGTATTGCTGCCGCGGTGTTTGGAATCGCTGGTATCGGCTCAGCGGGCTGAGGCATTGGATATACTGGTTGTAAATGACGGATCGAAAGACAACTCGCTGCAGGTGGCACAGGAATGGCAAACGAAGCACCCAAACTGCATTCGCGTGATTGACAAGCCCAACGGCAACTACGGCTCGACAATCAATGCTGCGCTGCCTGTGGCAACGGGTAAGTACGTCAAAGTGCTGGATTCCGACGACTGGTTTGACACCAATGTATTAGATGCCTTTCTTGATGCAGCCGAGAGCACGGATGCAGATATATTGGTGACACATTTCTCGCAGATAGGTGCCAACGTGACAGAGGTAATCCGATACAACACGATGGGTCGTGAGCCTTACGACTATGGCAAGGTGTATGAATTGGATAAAGTGCTGCAAGACGGATATATCCGGTTTTTCCTGATGCACGCACTTGCTTATCGCACGGAACTATTGCGCAATATGGGTTATCGCCAGACGGAAGGAATAAGTTATACAGATACCGAGTGGGCTTGCTATCCGACGTTCTATGCCAAAACGATCTGCTTCCTCAACCTCAATCTCTATCAATACAATCTTGATCGCGAAGGGCAGACGATGGATCCGAAAGTGCTGATGAAAAGCGTCAATCAAATGCAGATAGTTACCGACGCAATGCTTGCGTTCTATGAGGCGCATCGAAACGAGCTCTCTCCCATACGCGTGGCATGGATGAAGCAGTATTATGAAAACCGTCTGCGCATCCTATACAAGATCTATCTGCTCGATATGCCACGCGCCGATTTCCGTAAGGAAGACCTGCAAGCAATGGATGACAAGTACCTAACCTGCATGCAACGTCTGGATCTGCATCCGCGTCTCTATCCCGAAAACAAACTGCTGCGAATCGATTATATCCGCTACTGGCATCGCCATCATCGTCGCTGGTCGCGATCGTTGGAGGCATTCAACCATCTGCTGGACGTGTGCGTCAAATGGTTGTATGTTCGTCTGTTCAGAAGATAAACAATCATTCAACCGACAGGCAACAAGACCATCCGCCTAAATAAGGATTTTCTTCATAAAATACCCCAAAAACGGAGCTAAATGTTAATAAAAGTTAAAAGTACACCTAAAAAATGCACTTTTTTCTTGCTTATGACGCGTTTTGTCACCTCCTCGTTGTAATTTTGCATCGTCAAACAAAAAAACTTGACAACGTAGAAAGCTTGTCAAAGAAAATTTGACGAACAAACTAACAAAAAAGTATAACAAACTAAAATTACAACATTATGAGTCGTACAGTTTATCAGGAAGCCATCGCCTCAAGAGAGGCAACTCGTCAACAAGTTGAACTGACGAAGATGCAGCAGTACCGTATTCAACTTAAGTCGATCACCAACAATCTGAAATGTCTTGCCCTGGCGGCAGGCCGCACGAAGATCAGCAGCAACCAACTGCTTCGCGAGTGCTACCAGCTCACGAACACCGAGCTGGACACGTTCGATGGCTGGGCAGCCAAAGGGGCGAAAGTGCGCAAGGGACAACACGCCTATCTATTCTGGGGCAAACGCACCCAGTCGGAAACGGGCGCCTACTGCTACTACCCTATCTCGTTCCTCTTTTCCCGCGAGCAGGTTCAGTTTGCACAAGCATAACAGGAAAATATAATCAATAGAAGAGTTCCGCCAAAAGCTACCAGCCGGCTATAAACAGGTAGCATTACCACCGGTAGAAGATTACCACCAGTCAACGCGTTTGTTGTTGCTCTCGGCACTGGACTTATCATACTTCAAGTCGGCCAACATGCTTGCATTGACGCCAATATGGAAGGTATATGCTTTGTAGCGTCCGAAAGGCACAAACGAGGCGGACATTGTCCAGCAGTGCAGGTCACGTGTCACGGAGAAATTCGTGTACGTGAACTGCTTTGCTTTGAAATCGTACGAAGTCGTAGCCGAACATTTCCATCCCTTGCCGAAGTTCAACGTACCGTTCAGACTGAGGTTCTGCGTGAATACCATCTTGGGGTACATCTTCTTGTAATCAAACTCCGGACCATCGCCGTAACGGAGCGTGTAGCTGACGCTCAGGCTCCATTGTATATCCGTGGGTGAGAACTTCGGGTTCTTTACTTTCTCCACAGGCTTGGCACTTTCGTCCGCGGGTTTGTCCTCACCTTCCGCAGGCGGCTGATCTTTCTTCTTGTTCTTGTTTGCCAGTTCAGCCAGTTTCTTGAATGTCTGGTTGTTGAACGTATAACTGAGCGACGTGGACGTACCGCTCCAGTGCGGGAAACGCTTGTTGTGCCAATACTGTTTGTTCGTCATGACCGGACGGCCAGCCGCATCAAGTTCGTACATGTAGGGATTAAGCGTGGTGGACAGGTTGATTGTATAGTTCACCTTCGGCAATTTGATACGCAGGTTAAGACCGAACCTGTTCCAGTTCATGGAGTCGGCAATGAAGTTGTAACCTCCCGTGATGGAGAAATTATCAATCAGCGATATTACCTTGTACGGCTTCTGCCCGGTCGTATCTTTATCGTCCCGCACTTTCACCTCCAGGTTGTTGCCGAGCGAGAAATTGATTGAAGCAGCTGCGTTCTGCTTGGCATTACCTTGAGGGAAACGCGAGTACGTTCGCTTGTAGTACAACTGCTGCCCATCCGGATCGAGCACCGGTGCTTTGTAGGAATTGCCCTGCCGGTCGTACATGGTCTGGAAGATAGGCTCTTCGTACGTGCCGTAATAGCCCCAGAAAGGCTTGCTGAAATCGGGATTGTACGTGAACGTGACACTTGGCGTGAGTACATGGCGGAAACGGTCCACTTTGTCCCCGAACCATTTGCGGTACGGCGTAAAGAAGCCGTACAGCTTGGTGGACAGGCTCACGCTGACATCAAAATCAAACACATTGTAAAAGCCTTGCGTTGTATCGCGCATCACTCGGTTCTCCTGTTCGTCCCAGGTCTGGTCTACACGCTGGAAATACATTCGGTCGGTCATCTTCAGCGACGGCGTGACGGTCAGGTACTTGAACAGCGTGAAGTTAGCCTGAATAGGAATGGAGTGCGTCATCTTGTTCTGCCAGTCTTTCACGAAGTTGGAATGGAAGAAGTAGCTCTCCTTGCAATTGATGGTGTTAGTGAATGCAGCACTGTAGCTCATCGAAATCTTCTCATACCAGCGCTCCTTGCCTACGGGTTTCTTGCGTTTGAACGGATAAATACGGCTCATGTTCACGCTCAGGCTCGGCGCTGTGACGGACAAGGTCGAGTCTTTGGTTCGCTGCGTGATGCTGGCGTTCAGCGTGATGCTCCACGGGCTGTCGGGAAAACGCTGTGTATAGTTGATCGTTGACGACTTGGTGTTCTGCGAGTTGACTTCCGGCTTGTAGTAGTTGTTGATACTGGTCTGGTTGTAGCCCGAAGTGGAGAAGTTCACACTGGCGGAGAAATTGCAGTAGGGGTTGGCTTTTGAATCTTGCGAGTGCGTCCACGCTATATGGAAGTTGTTGGACTTGCTGTATTCCGGCAATCCTTTCTCACCTGTCACGTCGCTTCGGTACTCCAGGTTGATGCTGCCGTTGAACTTGTAGCGCTTGACGTAGCGGCTCTTGGCATACACCGCCCAGGTGCCTTTGGTATAGATGTCACCCGTAATCTCCAAGTCCATGTAATCGTTTATCGCCCAATAGTATCCCAGTCCTTTAGCGAACAATCCGCGCTGGTACTCATCGCCAAACTGCGGCATGATCAGTCCTGAAGAATACTGCTTTGTGAACGGGAAGAAACCGAACGGCACGGCTATGGGCAGCGGCACTTCACCCACCACCAGATAGGCGGGGCCTGTGGCTATATATTCACCGGGTTTGACTTTGGCTTTGGTCATGCGAAGATAGAAATGCGGATGGTCATGGTCGTCACACGTGGTATACTTGCCGCCTTGCATCATCATCTCGTCGCCTTCCACTTTCTTGGTCTTGTCGGCTATCACGTAGCCTTCGCCCTGCTCCGTGACCACGTTGCGGATGAAACCTTTCTGCGTCTTGATGTTATATGTTATCTCGCCGCTCTCGTAGCTGTCTTTTCCCTCCTTGAACACCGGCTTGCCTTTCCATTCGTCGTGCAGTGTGTCGTACACGCCCACGGCATAGATGGTCGAGCTGTCGGACTTGACGCGGATAAACTCGGCGTTGAGCTCCATCTTTTCGTACTTCACCACACTGCTGCCGTGGAGGAACGCCGTACCGTCGCCAAGCATCACCAGCGAGTCATTCGACGAATAACTCACAGGCGAATTCAACTGGGCAAACGCCGTAACGCCTGCCGACAGCAATACGTATGTTAGCACTTCACGTATGCGCACAATATGCCAGTTTACCTATTAGGGTACTTCTAAAAATTTCACGTTATCTACGAGTACTAAATTAAAACAAAACCATACTTTTATGCCGCCTTTGGTTTTTTCTTGGCATCTTGAAGATTTTCATTCGGTTACAATGCCCGCATTGCGCCCTCAATCAAGTCCCCAATCTGCCAATAAAAATTCCAAATGCAACATAAAGCAATTTTTAGAAATACCTTACAAAGTTACAAAATCTTTTTTGTAAAAGCAAATTTCGTACCAAAAAATGACAAGTTGAGGTATTTTAGGGCAAAAAATTGCATATTTATGTAAAAAACGCTTGCATTTTCCATTTTTTTTTTGTAACTTTGTAGTGCTAATTGTGCGCGTACGCTGAATGTACGCATTGGTATGCATGTGTACGCACCCCGCGCAAGCAACAACACACGAATAAAACAACAAACAGATATGACCATCAACGAAAAAATCACAGGCTTGTTAAGCCAGATTGAAACGATGAGCGCCAACAGCGCAGAGGAGCTTGAAGCACTCCGCATCAAGTACCTGAGCAAGAAAGGTGAGATCACGGAACTCTTCTCCGAGTTCCGTAACGTACCTGCCGAGCAGAAGAAAGAATTAGGATTGCGTCTCAACGCCCTCAAGGATCAAGCTGCCGCCAAGATGGCTGAACTGAAAGAGCAGTTTGAGCAAGCTACCGCCGTTCAGGAGCGTCCCGACCTGACGCGTACGCCCGACCCCATTGCGCTTGGTACACGTCACCCTCTTTCGCTTGTGCGCGAAGAGATCATCGACATCTTCTCACGCATCGGATTTGTAGTAGCCGACGGACCGGAAGTGGAAGATGACCGCCACGTGTTCGGCATGCTGAATTTCGCACCGGAGCATCCCGCACGCGACATGCAAGATACGTTCTTCATCGAGAAAGAGCAAGGCGTACAGAAGCCTACCGACATCTTGCTTCGCACGCATACCTCCAGCGTTCAGACGCGCGTCATGACCACGCAGAAACCGCCTATCCGCGTACTCTGCCCGGGGCGCGTATACCGCAACGAGGCTATCAGCGCACGTGCGCACTGCTTCTTCCATCAGATTGAGGGGCTGTATATCGACAAGAACGTCAGCTTTGCCGATCTGAGAGAAGTGCTTCTCTATCTGGCCAAGGAACTGTTCGGTCCGGAGACGAAGATTCGTCTGCGTCCGTCGTATTTCCCCTTCACCGAACCGAGTGCCGAGATGGATATCTCGTGTAATATATGCGGCGGCGAAGGTTGCAGTTTCTGCAAAGGCACAGGCTGGGTAGAGATCCTCGGCTGCGGTATGGTTGATCCCAACGTACTGGAAAGTTGCGGCATCGACAGCAAGGTGTACAGCGGTTACGCTTTCGGACTGGGTGTAGAACGCATCACGAACCTCAAATACAGGGTGAAAGATCTGCGTCTGTTCTCGGAGAATGATGTTCGTTTCTTGAAACAATTTGAATCGTGCTAAGTAACAAATTAACCGTTTAACGGCTTAACAATTTAACGAAAAGATGAACTATTTTCTCGCCATCATCGGCGGAGGTCCCGCAGGCTATACAGCCGCTGAACTGGCATCCAAAGCCGGGAAGGACGTTATTCTGTTTGAGCAATCGTCGCTGGGCGGCACGTGCCTGAACGTAGGGTGCATACCTACCAAATCGCTGCTGTACGGCGCGAAGCAGTACTATAACGCTACGCACGCACAACGCTACGGCGTGACTGCGGAGAACGTCAATTTTGACTTCGCTGCCATGCAAAAGCGCAAGACGATAGTCGTGCGCAAGTTGGTGGCGGGTATCAAGCAACGCCTCAACAACGAGCATTGCACCATCGTCACAGGCGCAGCCTCGGTGGTCAGCCGTACGGACGAAAAGGTGACCATCACATGCAACGGCGAGAGCTACGAGGCAGAGAACCTGCTGATCTGCACAGGATCGACCAATTTTGTGCCGCCTATCCCGGGCATCAAGGACAACCCGGCTATCTGGAATTCGACAGCCGCACTCGAAACGAAAGAACTGCCGTCGTCACTCGTGATCATCGGCGGAGGCGTGATAGGCATGGAGTTTGCTACGCTGTATAGCGAGCTGGGTATCTCCGTCACCGTGATTGAAGCTTTGCCGCGCATACTTGCCACGCTCGACGAGAGTATAAGCAACTACCTCACACCCGTTTACACCAAACGCGGCGTAAATATCCTGACCTCCAGTAAGGTTACAGCCATCGAAGGCAACAATGTGACTCTGGATAACGGCGAAACACTATCCGCCGAGCGGATACTTGTCTGCGTAGGCCGTCGCGCCAACATCAGCGGACTGGAAGCGCTCGCTGATTTGGAATACAACCGCGGAGCTATCGTGGTGGATGATTTTATGCGTACCAACCTGCCGAACGTCTATGCCGCCGGTGACGTGACCGGCAAGATCATGCTTGCCCATGTAGCTTCGCGCCAGGCTGAAGTGGCGATAGGACGAATGCTCAAGCAGATTCCAGTTCAGCGCATTGCATATAACGCCATTCCGTCGGTAGTATATACCAACCCTGAGGTGGCTTGCGTTGGCATCAGCGAAGATGCACTGGAAGGCTGCGAGGCGCACACGCTGCCTATGACGTTCTCCGGACGGTTTATGGCAGAGAACGAAGGCGAGACAGGTTCGTGCAAAGTGGTGATTAACACCAAGTCACGCTCCATCATGGGCGTACACATGGTAGGTAATCCCTGCTCGGAATTTATCGCTGCAGCTTCGTTTGCGGTACGGATGGGCTATACGATACCCGAGTTCATGCAGGTGGTGTTCCCCCACCCGACGGTAAGCGAAATACTGCGCGAAACCATTGCCGAATGTAAATAAAGATATCGACCATCCATGGTCGATCACACATAACTGATATGACAGATATCCAACAACAAATCCGCACGCTGGCGCGTGAGAAGAACGCCATCATCATGGCACATTTCTACCAGCGTCCGGAAGTACAGGAGGTAGCCGACTTCATCGGCGACTCGCTGGCTTTGGCGCAACAGGCAGCCAATACCGATGCAAAGATCATCGTGCTATGCGGCGTACATTTCATGGCAGAAACAGCCAAGATCCTTTGCCCCGACAAGCTCGTGCTGATCCCTGAACCGAAAGCCGGATGTTCGCTGGCTGACAGTTGTCAGGCTGACGATTTGCGCGCTTGGAAAGAGCAGCACCCCGACCATTATATCGTTTCGTACGTCAACACGTCGGCTGCTGTCAAAGCGCTGACAGATGTGGTGGTTACCTCGTCCAACGCGCTGAAGATCGTCCGCACTATACCTGCCGACAAACCCGTGCTGTTTGGTCCCGACCATAACCTGGGCGCCTATATCAGCCAGCAGACCGGTCGCGAACTAACCCTCTGGAACGGAGCGTGCCACGTGCATTCTCGGTTCAGCGCGGAGGCACTGCTGGCGCTCAAGCGCGAACATCCGGGAGCCCCCGTGCTGGCGCATCCCGAGTGCAAGCAAATCATATTGAACCTGTCGGATGTTATCGGTTCGACGCAGGCGCTGCTCTCGTACGTCAAGAACCATCCCGACATGCGCGAGTTCATCATCGCCACAGAGTCGGGCGTGATACACGAGATGCGCAAAGCGGTACCGGAAGCCACGTTCATCCCCGTTCCGCCGGAGATACCTGAAGGCAACACCAAAGACGGTCTGCTCCCGCAGGGCGTAGGATGCATGTGCAACGAATGTGAATACATGCGCATGGTGACGCTGGACAAACTGCGCGACTGTCTGCTACATGAGTCGCCCGCCGTGGATGTTGACCCCGAGATAGCCAAACAAGCTATCATCCCCATACAGAGGATGTTAGAACTATCATAATCAACCTTTTGGCCATTGGCTATTGGCTTTTGGCTATTGGCTATTATCTTTTGTCAATTAAATAAATGAACACTCACTATTTCAATTACCTTAGCACTATCGCCTCGCGCCAGTGGAACGATGTGGCACTCTCCGACTACGGTGAGGAGCACGGTTACACCTTCGGCGAGATGGCGGCTACTATTCTTCGATTGCATGAACTGTTCCGTCTGCTTGACATTCAAGAAGGCGACAAGATAGCCATCTGCGGCCGTAACTGCTCCAACTGGGCAGTGGCATACCTCGCAATCATGGCATACAAAGGTGTGGTAGTAAGCATCCTACAGGACTTCAAGGCCGAAGATGTGGACCATCTGGTGGCTCACTCCGACTCGAAGCTGCTCTTTGCCGGTCCGTATGTATGGAAAGAGCTGTCGTCGCAGCCTCTGGATGGTTTGCAGGCGGTGATCAGTCTGCACGATTTCGATTGCTTGCGTGCCGGCAAAGGTGTGGAAGTGCCGGATGCCGATACGCTGGAAGCCTCGTTCCGCAAGCGCTTTCCGCGTGGCGTGACACCGGCAATGTTCCGCTTCGATCTTGATCCCGACGCCTTGTGCCTGATCAACTATACTTCCGGCTCGACCGGTTCGCCTAAGGGCGTGATGCTCAATGCCCGCTCATTGAGCAACAACGTGGAGACCGGTATGCAGATGTTGCCCGTAGACCCGGGACAGAGGCTGGTATCGATGTTGCCGTTGGCGCACATGTTCGGGCAGGTATGTGAGTTCCTCTATCCGCTGTGTTGCGGTACGCATATCTTCTTCCTGACGAAAAGTCCGACACCATCGCTGCTGCTCAAAGCGATGGCGGATGTCAAGCCGTACATCGTGGTAACCGTGCCGCTGGTGATTGAGAAGATCTACAAGAAGAACATCAATCCGCTGCTGTCACGCAAGGTGATTAAGCTACTCTGGCGCATGCCGCTCACCGGTCCGATGATCCGCCGCAAGGTACGCAAGGCGCTGACGAATGCTTTCGGCGGCGAACTGCGGTACTTCATCTGCGGTGGCGCTGCCATCAGCCCGGACGTAGAGGCTTGCATGAAAGATATCAAGTTCCCCATCTCAGTAGGCTACGGAATGACGGAATGCGGTCCGCTCATCGGCGGCAATCCGCCCAAGTATTTCATTGCCCACTCGGGCGGCGTACCGGTGCCGAACATGGAAGTGATGATCGACCAGCCCAACCAATACGGCGTAGGCGAGATTCTGGTGCGCGGTGAGAATGTGATGATGGGTTACTACAAGAACGAGGAAGCCACCATTGCTTCTTTCACCGACGACGGATGGATGCGTACGGGCGACCTGGGATGCTTGGACAAACATCAGAACATCTTCATCAAGGGCAGAAACAAGACGATGATCCTCGGTGCTTCCGGTCAGAACATCTACCCCGAAGAGATTGAGGACAAACTGAACAACCTGGAAGGTGTGAGCGAGTCGATCATCGTGGAGCGCGAAGGCCGTCTGGTGGGACTGGTCTTCCCCGATGAGCAGACCAGCAAGCGATTGAGTATCGATGCCCTGCGCGACTTGATGAAGCAGAACCTGCAGAGCCTGAACAAACTGATTCCCGGTTACTCGCAGGTGGCGGATATCGAGATCAAGTCCGAACCGTTTGAGAAGACCCCGAAGAAATCCATCAAACGCTTCCTGTACAAGTAAACCACGTTATACATTCAACATTAAAACATTAAACATTAAACATAATAAGAGCCGCCCGAGTGAGCGGCTCTACTGTGAAAGATGGTTTACTGCACCTTGGCGCAAAACGCTAAAGGTTATATAGAACTCAAAGATTATGGAAACATGCCTTTGAGTATCATAGGATTTCTCCGAGTATTCCAAAGATATAGGATGCGAATTGTCTCGCCATCTATGCGATAAATAAGCTTGCTTAACTTACTGATGGTCAAACTGCGATATTCATATTTCCCGCCTTCCAAATACGTTTCAATGTGTCCTAAGTTCTGATGTAGAATGAGACGGTCAGCTTTTGCTTGTACCTCCTCATAAAACTTCAGGCAACGAGCCGTACCGAAATTATCCTCAATATAATCGGCCGTTTTGTCTACCGATTCTATTGCATCTTCCGACCAAATGAGTCTCATAGACAAGCCGATTTTTGAGCCATTCGCGATTGAAAATGCTTCTTGGCTTCTTCGTGCTCCACGCAATGTCCCTCATCAATCATTGCGTCTGAATGTTCTAAGCGTGCAAACATGTCTTCTTTAGAAATAGGCTCCGGAACCTCAACATGGAGAATGTGGTATTGAACCTTCTGAATCAGTTCTTGTTGCTGCTGACGTGGCAACATACATGCCATGTCGAACACTTGATTGAATGTGGGTTGTGTTGCAGTCATATCATTCGTTTTGGTTTTCCACCTGCAAAGTTACGATTTTTTTTTGACATTTGCAAATATTTCCTCAAAAAAATTGTTTTTGGGGCAGTTTTGGGGAGTTTTGGACTAATCTAATCTTCTCTTATCCTGATACATAAGAAGAGTAATCTCCGCCCCATAGCCCGCAGGGGTTCTGCGGGCTATGGGGGAGAGATGAGGAGCAATTATTCTGCCGGTTGCAGGCGGCGACGGCGGAGGTAGATGACACCGGCAAAAGCCATGGACATCAGCAGCAGCGGCAGAACTGCATCACCTATAGGCGAGCCCTCCTCAGCCTCACCAACATCAACATTGTCCTCTTTAGACCTTCTTGGCCCGTTGATGTACCTGGGAGCATTGAGCGATGACTCCGGATCGGAATAGGTAGCCTGACCATCCTCGTTGAGGCTGGCAGGATTGGAGCTATACGCACTGCCTACCCCTTGCATGGTACTGGTTGACTGGAACGCATACGCGGTCGAGAAAGCGTTATTATTGTTTCCCTGCGTAATCCAGCCTGCCATGACAGGCAAGGCGAACAATGCCACGAACAGCACAACCAACCATCTATATATGCCTGAACTATTCATACTTTTACATTTAGGCACGTTTACTTCGTTTTTCATGTTTCTCATATTTATCAGTATTATACATTCAGATTATTCCACTTTCTTGCCTTGTGCATCATAGATGACGCCATCGCGGAGGATATACATCGTTCCGTTTTGGATGAACTTATGTGCTTTGCCATCCTTGAGCGAGCCTTCACCTTCGCCCATTGCGCCATCGATAGCTGTCGGAGCATTGGTGATGTCAAACTCCAAGAAGAAACGATCATTGATGGTACCTTTCTGCAGAGTGACCTCATAATCCTCAAATGCAAGGTTAGTGCGTGTCTGCGCGAAGGTATCAATCAGCGTAACCGTACCGCTGAAGTTCGTCGGCATCGAGAAGGTGTAATTGCCATTCTTCTTGATGATCAAACCCACAGGGATTGTCTGGTTAGCAATCGGCACTTGGTTATATGCCACTTCGTAGTTGCCGGCAAAGACGTAGATGTTAGATTTGCCGCTGTTTGTCATCTTGTTCAACTCTTCGCACAGAACATGGTCTTCACTTGCTCCATCGCGCATGTGTACGAAAGCCCAGTCGACTGCTTCGCCATTGTACATTAGATCAATTTGTGCCAGATAGTTGCCCGTCGGCTCATTGTTTCTACGCGCAGCAACAGGCGTAGGATCCGACGATACAGTGGACCACGTAATCGTTCCGTACCACTGAACCAAGAAACTTGACATCGCCGGATAAGCATGATCACGTGCATAAGTGGTTTCTGCTGACCATGAGTTATCGGAGCTATTCCACGTGTAGTAAGCAGGCAACGATACAGATTCAGCATTTGTACTGCTCTTAATATAGGAATCATGGAACAGTGGTGAACCTATCATGTTCCAGTGAGAGTCGGTCTGATTATGGTTCTTGCCTGAGCCAAATTCTTTATCTTTGCCAACGTGCGGATATACCGTACTTGTCGGTTCGCCTCCGGTAATATTAATCTTCGAGGTAGCTGGCAGATACATATAAATGGAGCTACCGGCAGACTTGTGTTCCCAGATGGAAGCAGAGGCATTGTTCAGATAATCATTATCCATGATTATGCAATAGCCTTCATGTTTGTGCATGACACTATCCACAGTTAAGTCCTCCCAGAAGCCGGGATCCATCGTATACAGACCTTTCTCGGCGCGTTTGGCTCCGTTATATTTCTGAACAACATATTCACGCCCATATTCAGCTCCATTCAAACCGAAGATATCAGACACGTTGACATCGAACGGGAATGATACGAAGAACTTCATCAACGGACGGGAATCAGAAGTCCAATCGCTTACTTGACCTATCAGTTCGTTGTATCGGAACTCCAATGCAGCCACTACAGACACATTCGTCAGCGAACCGCTAGGGCCAAGATTAATCTGATTGGCAGATGATTGTGCATGACGAATCCATAACATGTCAAAGTCACTCAACTCATCGTTAATTGTACCTTCTCCGGGCGTCCACGCTATCATCAAACGGTTCGTCTTGAAATCATACACACCTTTTAATGGATATTGGTCTGAACCTTTACCGGCCAATACATCCATCCAGTTGGTGCTACCATCACCAATCAAGTAACGGTCTGTGTCGCCGTACTTGGCAATCAAGCATGCTTTTGCACCGGGCTTAGCCTGAAGAGCTATTTCATATACCCAGTCACCCTTGTCTTCAAACTGCAACTCGTTCTTTTCCAAATCGCCCGCTGCCGGAATAGCATCACCGTTGCTCTTGAAGATCATGTTATCAGCTTTTCCATGCAAAACCAAGAATCGTGAGTTGTCTTCTACCGCAGACTTGAGGTACGAACGCACCAATGCGTTGGTCTGCTCGTTCCAGCCGAAACGCACATTGGCTTTTGCAGGCAAGTGACAAGATGAACCTGTAACAATAGCATCGGTAGTGAGTGTGTCACAAATACTCGGGCTATTCTCCGTAGCAATGGTATAAGCCACGCTGGTACTGGTATTGTTTACCCATATACAATAGTAATGGCTATATGGAGCAGACAGTGTTTGTGTCAGCGAATAAGCCGAATAGGTCATCGTGTTGTCGCCAAACGTTGCGGTTCTGTAGTATTCCCATCCGCCTCCTGTGACATCCGAACGGAGATAATAAGCGCCATTGTAACGCTCAGGGGCACTGCATATAGGATCACTATCTCTGCCTTCAATCTTAAACGTGTATACGCCATTGGCAGGAATAAGTTCGTCACTCAGCGTGTAGGTGTAGGCGTCTGCCCATGCAGAACCATTATACTTCTGCAGTTTGAGCGAACTACTTGTTATGCCTGAAGGTTTGTGTACAAACATATCGATGTTTCGGATGGCGAGGTTTGGAATCAACTTCATCTCCGAAACACGGGTATGTGCACTGCCGTCATTCCAAGTGTATACCAAACGATAATCCCTTGCCGTTGGAGCAGGAGGATAAACAACCGTCAACTTCAAAACACCGGTCTTGTCACAAATCAATTTGAAGGTATAGTCACCGGCTTGCGTCGTGGTGAGAGTCACATTCTGATCCCCTGCATTATAATGCCCCGCATAACGTGAGTTGAATACTACGTTCGTACATGCATCCGAAGTGATAGTATATGGCGATGCACTCTTTGAGAACCATGAGTTGTTGTAGTTGTCCGTTGTACAATGTTTGTATAGTTTGAAGGTATAGTTCGTGCTAGCGGACAAACGCAAAGTAACTGTAGAGGTGTCTAAATGGTCAGAATAGAGTCTTCTGAAATAATAGTCATGGTCAGCATCCCAACTGCCTTTGATTACATAACCCGAATGAGTATCATCATAACGAGTCCAATATCCTTTATCTATATAGCGGTAGTCTTTATCTACTTCGTCTTGTTTATCTGCTGTCAACCCCGTGCAGTAATAATCCGCGGAACCATTTTTGGTGAAATCTTTAGATGCAGCGCTATTTGGAACAAACATCGTGGCATAACTGTCAAAGTCACGACGGTGGATTACTTTTCCGGAAGTGAAGTTGTTGTATGTTCCAACACCATCAGTTGCCGAAAATCCGGTATTGTCAAAAGCTATCCAAGCATTTGTTCCCGTCCAAGAGGCAACGATAGCTGCCGGAATCTCATCACGATATACATTTGTTTCACCAATTCGCGTCATCTGGTGATATACACAGCCATTATTACCTGTGCCCTTATCTGAATAAGTATCCCAATAGGCAGAATACGTCACATAGACATTCTCCCAATTAAGATTGTTGTAGAAATACACATAGTTGCGTTGGTTGAAATGTGCATATAGCGTATGGTTGTTGGCAGTAGTCATTTGAGTTGTTCCTAACACTTTCGTACCACCGGAAGGAAGTGTATACCAACCGTCAAACACATATCCTGAACGATAGGCTGTTGGGAAAGCTCCTACCTCTGAACCGGTACCTGCATTATAGTTTTGCCCCATAGCAACCGTAGAGGTTGTATTTGGCTTATCACCGGTAGTTCCATCTATGTAGCCTCCATTCGTGCCTGCATCAAAAGTGACGGTGTAATTCTTCGGCGTCCATTTGGCATAAAGAGGCGTATTAGCATTCTTAATCCAGTTTCCTGAACCGTCAAGATAGCCGCTCTTACTATTTGTCCAATTGCCTTCTGCATCAACAATTTGATATGCGCTACATGCTACATCGGTATAGTATCCGCCAAACGTATAACCTGCCAAAACCGGTATACCAACAGTTGCAGCAGAGAAGTTGTCATCATCATACGTTACCGTTACATTTGCCTGAATGTTCGTTGCAGGAGCGCCAACAAGACCTGTTGAGTTGTGATTGAACGAAATCGTATATTCATTCGCTTCCCAGTAGGCATAAAGGGTCGTAGCTGTATTATGTTTCCATTTGCCATCCGTTCCAATATAATCAGCAATGTTGGTATTATACTCTTTCAGCGCACCATCACTTGTGATTACTTCATATCCACCCGAAGTTGTAGTAAAGTAACCGGTACATGAATAACCCGGTCTGGTTGCAGCGGAAAATCCGCTCACACTACTACTATGATAAATCACGTCGATACCTCCAACAGCACTAGTAGCTACTACATTGTTTTTGTGCAAAGACACGTGTTGTGTCCATTTAGCATAGAGGGTAAGATTGTCATTGTATTTCCAAGTTGGGTTAGAACTACTAGCTCCAGTATAACCAGCTACGCTTTTAATCCAATAACCATTTGCATCAATAAGTTTTGAACCCGTACCGCCTTTACCCGTCCAGTAACCATCAAACGTATAACCCGAAAAACTCGGCGCAGTAATTGCACTGGTCAAGTTCGTTGTGGCATCATAAGTTACATCAACAGACGTTGTAGCACTGACACCTGAACCTCCATCGAAATCCAATGAGACCGTCCACTCGTTAGGTGCAAAGTTGGCCGTAATCGTAGCATCTGCTGATATTGTTGCTGTAGCGGATGCTGACTCATTATCATCAAACGATACAGAACCGGACCCCACAGTCCAGTTAGCAAAATGATATCCGGTATTTGGAGAAGCGCTCAATGTCCAACTGGTCTTTGCATTATTGGCAGCTGTACCAGTCGCAGAAGATCCATTACTTCCCTTATTAACTGTCAAGAGCGGTTTGCGAGTAAAGAACGCGTAAATTGTTGTATTTGTTTTGGAAGCCGCACTACCTGCAGTAATGGAATATGTGGGATTTGTGGAAGCAACTGTGGAATTGGAAGTGCCCCATCCGTCAAACTGCCATTGGGCATTATCAGCAAGAGCTGTATAACTATAAGTGACAGCACCAGTGGTCACATCGGCTTTAGAAGCCGTTTTCGCAGAAGTAGAAACAGATGCACTCTGTGTGTTACTGCTTCCGTTCCCATTTAGGTATCGTGTTTGTACATTCACAGTCGTAGGACTATTATATGATGACCCATACGAACCGCCAGCAACTTTCGTGCGTACGTTGATTCCCATTGTGTTGGTGGGAATATTGCTATAACCATCATAATACGCAATGGTTAATGCTTTTCCATTTCCGCTTGCGGCCGTTGTCAGCAAGTACGTTCCTCCCTCCATATTATATGTATTTGTCTTGTACGCAGCAGTGTAGCCTTTATCTCCCTTGTCGGCAGTTCCAAGACTTGATGATCCCCAAGCAGTAGCAGAGATGGAAGATGCATCATCTGCAATGATTGCATAATAGGTCGCATCCGGCCAAGTATCAGTAACAGAAACATAATATAACGTTGTTCCTGTAAGTTGAGTCATTTTATATGCCTTGGAATACGTATTTGAACTTCCAGTAGGACTATAATCATGACCTATGACAAAATATATATTATTTGTAAAATTACTTACCGAATTATCAAAATACACATAGTTTGTTCCATGAATATAGTTGATAACAAAAGTCGTACGCGTGGTGACTCCATTGTTGTCCTCCGTATGGAATACATTCTGGGAAGAACTAATAGATACGTTGGCATAGTTCCATTGGTCAGTTCTACCAGAGTTCATGCGTTTAAAAGTAGCAGAACCTGTGTAACTTCCAATATCGAATCGCCATACTCCAGTACCGGAAATTTCAGTATATGAATCAACATTCCCTGTACCGTTTTTATCTAATCTAAAAGCGGCACCATCGTTGTACCACCAACTTGTTCCACTTAAGTCCAAGTACGCATAATTCGCCCACATCTGTCCCACGCCAAGTGTTAGGATGGCGATAAAGGTTAACAACCACCGTGCTTTCCCGAGCACGATTGATTTAATGTTAAAATTAAATAAGTTTTTCATTTTATTGTATTTAAATTTGTTAATATCTTCATTTTTTTATTTTTATCCTGACATGATAGGGGAAATAATTATTCTCTATCGTTCCATCCTTTATCACATTTTCTAATCGATTTCTCCAGGCTTCGCTATATAAGGGAGTCGTATGATCTCTATTTACAGCTGGCACGATAGTAGCAACTACGGCTACATATCCTTCCTCTGGAACACTTTCTCTATATACAAGTAATCCGAACTGCCGTGCATAGTCGCATACTTCAACTGCTTCTTCACTATCACAAGTAATAAAGCATATTCCCCCAAGGACAACATCAAAATACTTATTACTTACACGGATCATGCGTTTTATGTCATCCTTCACCTCTGTTACATATTGACGAGATGTAGACATTCCTTTGCCATGAAATTTCAATTCGTCAGTATAAAATACGTCCTTCTCTTGAACTTTGCTTCTCATGGACTCATCTATCTCCCATGTCCCTTTTTCTCCACATGCAGGTATACTGACTTCACGTAAAACATCGTAATATTGCGACATAAAAATGCTAAAGTGTTTTTGCATTTCATTTTCCTGCTGTTCCTCCTTTTTATCATACTCACTAGGAGTAGCCTCACTATTTACAAATAAGCGAACCCTGTTCGTAAACTCATTAATACTATTTTTGTCTAATTGAATTTTCATGATGTTTTACATTATTAATTCTTGTTACATTTGCGATTTTTTATATATTTACAATGTCCCTTCTTGGTTTGTTTATAAAGCGAGTCACTTTTAAGATATAACGAATCCAACTTATTGCAAATGCTATCAGTAGAATTCACTATAATAGTATTTGTATAATGTAGGGATTTTTGCATGTCTTCTTGATAATCTTTTTCTCCCGTACAACGAGGAAGCATAAATGGCAGTATTATTGATACAAAAATTGCCGCTATAGAAATACATAAAGTAGTTCTTGAGTATTTTGTTTGCTTCTGTACTTCTTTCGTTTGATCTTTAGCCTCATCTGCTTGCTCTTTTACTTTTATCGTTTGTTTTCTTAACTCTTTTAATTGCTCTTGAGTAGTATTTACTAATTGTTTTGCTACATCTACGTTTTCTTTTGAAGCGAGAAGGCTAATATTTGATGTTTTTAATTGCTCTGCAGCATTTTCTAATTGTGCTTCTTCATATGTTTTGAAACCATTATCAACAAAATGCACCAAATCATATGACACATATACTCTTCTAAATGTGTGCCGAATAAGCTCAGCAATATCTTGAGGCAGTTCGTTTGCTATCGTTAGTTTAGCCCAATTTCCTTTGGGTTTCTTTGGCAAATCCTCTTTGGCTTTTCTTACAAGATAAATATAATTATTGTCTTCTAAATATTTAATCAACAACGCTATCTCAATTATTCCATTTTCGTCACTTAATATTTTATTGACATTAACTTCAGAAAAGTCACCATATCCATACACGACATCTCCTGTTTCAACATCAAAAGAGACACCTGTGTTGTTAAACCACTGATTAAATACATTTACCAAGACAAAAGATGGGTCGTCTCGATGATTGCAAATGAATCTAATTATATGTTTTTCTCTATCACTAAAATGTTTAGCCATAACCTTCATTTATCATTGGTTTCTTTCAACATCGTTTGCGTTGGAGACTTCTTTCTCGACATTTTTGGGTTCTATAGTATCCCACACAACTCTATATATTTTTTTTTGAAGAATAAACATAGCAACGATACATGCGTATATAACTATGAGTAGTGCCCACCAATCTAAACTGATTTGTATTTGTTTAAACATTAGAAATCTACACTTGTTAAATATCAGCGATATCAGGCATGCACATATTGCCCAACTCCATGATTGCAAGAAAGCCACTTGACATTCTAGTAATTCAATGCGTTTGCCGCTATATTCGTTATTATATGCAATTTCATATTTGTCATAATAAAGTTTTAGTAAGTTCTCGTCTTTTTTTAGAAACCATTTTGATGAGAACGGACTAAATACATACATAATCGGACCACAAAAGAAGGTACAAGCAAAATCAAGCAATTTGTCTTGGTTTGCATCTTTTGCAATTTGTATCATATTAGCGTTATTACGAAACCACAAGCCACTCCACCAAATACTGAGGCTCTTAAGTGCTAATCCGATTGTTAGAATTACGCCAAATAGGGCAATATAACTCAACCATGATACATCTTTTATAAAAGGAAACCACCCATTTGCACAAAGCACTAAAGCGCCAGGCACAATCAATGTGACTATGTCGTAGAACGTCATTTTACTTATTATTGTTTTCTCTGTCATATGTTCTATTTATCATTTCGCAAGTTCCCAATAGTAATAATATCTATCGTATGTCCATTTGGTACATGCATTCCATTCTTCGTATTGTGTAGTATCCATAAACAACACACCAGCGGCTTTACATTCACCTTTTTCAAGATAATTGTTAGTCTTGTCAACATCCGCATCGTAATTAGCCGGAGTGTTGCAGAACTTAAGTTCCAAGAACACTAAACCTTCCGCACATTGCACGGAAATATCCGGTATTTGAGCCTTTACGTTTTCCGAGAATAACCCTCTAACTGATTCTTGCGTGTTTTTTACATTTTGCTTGTCAAGTACCCTAAAGCCGGATTTCTTTAACTTTTCCCGAACAGCATCCTCAAAGTCTTGTTCGTCACTAAAATCATCACCATTAACCTCCCACTTCATATAGAAATCTATGACTCTATTTAAATCATCAACACTCTTTCTAACAGAGTTTCTGATCTTGTCATACAAATTTGCCATAATCTTTTGTTTTTTAGTTAATCTTTTTGCAATTGTTATTGCCACTCATATTGAATGGGATATTTAACTTGTAACAATTCAAAGTCTCCACGCTTGCCAAAGGACTAAACGCCGACTTTTGTGTTTACTTGGTCCTTTTTACTCATCTATACTTTACTTGGTCCTTTTTCGTTGTTAGTTGGTGTGTATGTATTCCATTTTTAAAGATTTTTCAATTCATATCGCATTTTTTGTCAAAAATATTTGCATATTTCAAATAAATGTTGTATCTTTGCACTCGTAAGACCCGAAAGTCCCTGCTCCGGCATACTTCCGGGTTTGTGCTTTTTATAAGCGTTATCTAATCAGGTCAACTTTCTTAAGCCAATCTTCCGGGCACATAATTAATGTTTGCAGCTGTTGCATATCTGCATTCATGTAATGCAGATAATTCTTTATCAAATCGTAGTGGCGTGCGATGTAGTCTGTACTAATCGCTCCTTTTGTATCAAAGCATATCGGTTCGTGGTGAGCAATGCGGTTGCGGAACTCACGGATGGCTGTGATATCGCTATACACCATTTTTTGGGTTGTTCCTTTGGCACGGTTGGGGAAGATCTGCAACAAAGTCTTTCCGCCAATCTTGTAATTGCGCTTGGTGAACAAATATGTCCAGAACCCAAAAGTGAACGAACCTACCATCTTATCATGGCTGTACACATTATCCTTGTCGTAGGCGTTCTTGGTGGATGTCACTTCGTCTGCTTCGTGTTCTAACAATCCGTTGGGAATAGCTTGTTTGACGATCCAATCTGCACCGAGTGTCTGTAAGTAATGATTGTTGATGGCGTTTCGTAATACAACTTCAAACAAACTGACAACACCAAAGAAAGCTTGCGATAGATGGACATTGTAACTATACAGGAGCATGGCCTTGTTCGGATCTCCGCCACATGCACGCAGATACTTCTGCATCCGCGCAGCCGAGAATAACCGCTGTGCATCCTGATATGATATGTTAGTGTTGCTTTGCATTCTATTGTGTTTTTATGCTACGCTTATTTGCTTTTTGTGATTTTTTTAGTGAGACTTTGAGACTTTCGCTGCTCCTTGGCTGATTGTCTGCCACTTGCAAAGTCTCATCAAAGTATCAACGTCTCAATCGTCTCATCGTTTTTTCTATTTTTTTGCCTTGCACTTTCCCATCCGAGAGCCCTTCCATTGTCCTTCCGTTTCCCTTCCGTTTCCACTCCATTTCCACTTCATTATCGGCCCGTTTACGGTTCAACATCGGATCTTTATCGGGAGTGATCTTTCCCTGTCCATTTTGTCCATATTGTCCATATTGTCCAATTTGTCCAATTTTTTGTCTGGCAGTTTTGGCAGTTTCGTTCACCCATTAGCTTGATTCCTACTTGGTTCCTTTACTCTTTACTTAGTCCTTTTTACTATTAGCTTGATCCTTTTTTCGCTCGGCATCAATGGCTTCGTAGCCGATAGGTGGAAGAGGCTTTTGTTTCGATTGCTGTTTGACACTCAAAGCTCCTATGGCATTATAGATATTGTCTAACTCATGCCTCATTTCCTCACTCAAATCGTTTACTGCACCAAGGTTATTCTCTAATGCATCTTCAAGCATTTTCATTCTCATGCGCAGTTCACTGATAGCCATCTCGTGCTCATCATGTTGGGCCAATATGCGTCGCGCGGCTACAAAAGCATTCATTATGCCGATACTTACAGAAATGGCAGTAGGGCTTTTAAGTACTGCTGATAACATGGCTACCCCCTGTTCGGTAAATACGTATGGAGGATAGCGCAGACCCATTTTTTCGGAATTGGACATCACAATTTGTGATCTCCATTTTTCAAACTCCTGATTGTCAAGCTGAAACATAAACTCCTCCGGAAACCGTTCAGGGTTGCGTTTGACTGCCTGCTTCAGAACACGAGTTTCCACTCCATACAATGCAGCCAAGTCTCTATCTACCATTACCTGCTTACCACGTATAACAAATATCTGCTGCTGCACAGACAGCAACTTGATAGATGTACTCGTTATAAATACCGGCTTCTTTTTTTCAACTTTTTTAGCCACGATTTCTTTATTTGCATTTGTTTGTTAAAACTGGCGAGCAGTGTCCGCCAAATTTATAGTAGCTCATCCAATCCGTTCGCCAGTGGCGAACAATTTCTGCCTTCCATTTCGTTTGGCACTGCCGAACATTTTTCAAATATCGGTTGCCATGCTTCATAGAACAAACGCATCCCTGGCAGTTTGGCAGTATTTCCTTTTGTTATTTTGTTGTTCATCTCAACTTCACGCGATAATATATATCATATATTATAAGTCGTGTAGGATACGTTATACCCCTGTGTTGATTAGGTTGCGATCATGTAGTGCATCTATCGAGGACACTATCGCTCTATTTGGTGGTTTAGTTTATCGCACGCGTGTATGCACTACGCCTATACACACGCACAAAAACCAAGAGGCAAAGTTACAAAAATTAATTCGATTTAGCAAATTTTCTTGCAATTTTGCTCCTGAATAGGGGAAAAATGTGCGTTTTTTAACGGAAATAGCGCTTTTTGAGGTCTCCGGGCACTCTATTCGCGGAGGTTGGGGAGGGTGTAGTATTAGGATTTTAGTAAATCAAAAAAGCGGCGACAGCAGTTTGAGAACTGCCCTATGAATGCTGCTGCGTGACTGACCATAAGTAAACTTCTGTCCATCCACTCACTAGTCAGGCTGTATTTGGGGTCTTTAGGGAGTGGCAATCACGCACTTATCTCGCACTTACCACCCACTTACGACGCACTTATCACACACTTATCACGCACTAATTTTTGTGCAAAGTTACGAAAAATTTTTGGAATTTGCAAGAAAAAATGCGATTTTTTGCACGAAAGAATACTACTATATACTAAAGTATATAGTACTTTTTGATGGGGAAAAGCGGGGATAAAAAGTAGCGGGCAAGGGAGACGAGAATCGCGGGAATACCCGCGAGAGCAGAACACAAAAAGACATAGAAAGCCGCTCATGAAATAGCGGGAATGGATTAGGGTGGTCAAAAATTGCCCAAAATTATCCAAAAAGGCCAAAAACAAATCAAAAAATAAAACAATACATAAGAATCCCGAAGGCACAGGACACAAGAATCGCGGGAATACCCGCGAGAGCAGAACACAAAAAGACATAGAAAGCCGCTCATGAAATCGCGAGAATGGATTAGGGTGGTCAAAAATTGCCCAAAATTATCCAAAAACACCCCAAAAGGAAAAATTTAGCGAATCATAAGGAATACCCGCAATCAAAGGTTGCGGGCAAGGGAGACGAGGATCGCGGGAATACCCGCGAGAGCAGAACACCAAAAGACATAGAAAGCCGCTCATGAAATCGCGGAAATGAATTAGGGTGGTCAAAAATTGCCCAAAATTATCCAGAAAACTCAAATAATCCCAAAAACAAGGAAATCGCCCAAGCTTGGTCGATGCACTTATAGTGGGCAGTCAATGCGAGCATAAGCATGGCATTACTGCTAAAAAATGCAATAAATTGCTATTTTTCTTCGAAAAAATTTGCAAATGTGCATTTTTTTTTGTAACTTTGTAGGCTTGATTTATGCGCAGTAAACAAAAATATATAGTATTGTGTATTTTAGCCGTGTGTATGTACCCGTTGCATACCTATGCCCAACGCATGCAGCGCAACCAGTTGGAGATAGGTGTGCAAGGTGGTCTGGCTTACTATGTGGGTGATGCCAATCCGCGGCTGTTTTCACATGTACGGGAGAGTTACGGCATAGAGATAAGTTACCTGTACACGCCGCGCTGGTCATTCCAGTTGCAGGGCGTGGGCGGTAGGATAGCCGGCATGTCCCCTACAGCGCAAGGATTGCCGGACAAGCAAGGTACGTTATGGAACAGCCAGTTCATCAACATTGACGCACAGGCCCGGTTCAACTTTCTGCCTTTCGGCATGGCGACGCGCTATGACCCGCGGGTGAAGCAGTACACGCCGTACATCTTTGCGGGCATAGGCATGACGATGCTGAACGGTGTGGAGCGTATAGCGGCGTATGTGCCGATAGGTATAGGTTTTCGCTGGATATGTTCGGAGCATGTGGGAATGTTCTTGGCATGGCAGCACAACATCTGTCTGTCGGACGGCATAGAGCCACACGACGAGTACAACAACATACACGGGCTGAACGGTTCGAACATATTGAACTGCGACTTGACATCGACGCTACAGTTTGGCATAGTTTTTGAATTTGCAAGAGAGAAGAAGATTTGCAAGTTCTGCAAGGAAAGGTGAAAGGTGAAAGGTGAAAGGTGAAAAGTGAAAAGTGAAAGGTGAAAAGTGAAAGGTGAAAGGTGAAAAGTGAAAGGTGAAAAGTGAAAGGTGAAAAGTGAAAGGTGAAAGGTGAAAAGTGAAAGGATATGAGTTATAAGACAGACATAATCAAAGAGCGGATACCGCGGCACATAGCTATCATCATGGATGGCAACGGCCGTTGGGCGAAGAAGCAGGGTCTGGCACGGATGTTCGGGCATAAGCAGGGCGTGACCACGGTGCATCGCATCACGGAAGCTGCTGCGGAGATCGGCATAGAGTATATGACGCTTTACGCTTTCTCGACGGAGAACTGGAACAGGCCGAAAGAGGAGGTGGATGCGCTGATGACACTGCTGGTGGATACGATAGCCAAAGAGACTCCGACGCTTATGAAGAACAATATCCGTCTGCTGACCATCGGCGACATCGACCGTCTGCCGGCAGAGACGAAGAAAAAGTTCGAAGGCTGCATCGAAGAGACGAAGCAGAACACAGGATTGAACCTGGTGCTGGCGCTATCGTACTCGTCGCGCTGGGAGATTATCGAAGCTGCGAAAAAGATTGCCACCGAGGTAAAAGACGGCAAGTTGGATGTGGCCGACATCAACGAGGCCATCATCAGCAGCCATCTGACTACGAACGGCATACCCGACCCCGACTTGCTGATACGCACTTCGGGCGAACTACGGCTGTCGAACTACCTGCTATGGCAGATAGCCTACAGCGAACTGTACTTCACCGACAGGCTGTGGCCCGAGTTCACGCCGGAAGATCTGTACGAGGCTATCGTGGACTACCAACACAGGGAAAGACGGTTCGGGAAAACATCTGAACAAGTGAAAATTGAAAAGTGAAAGGTGAAAGGAATCATCAAATTGAAAAGTGAAAGGTGAAAGGAATCACCAAATTGAAAAGTGAAAGGTGAAAGGAATCACCAAATTGAAAAGTGAAAGGTGAA
>CAMKDV010000012.1 GCA_946411385.1 uncultured Bacteroidales bacterium | reverse complement strand
CCATAGAACACATTTTACCTTTTTTTAGCCTGCAATTTGACCCATAGGTCAAAATTTAACCAAACGGAAGCCCAAAATTTGGAGGTTTCCGTTTTTTTTTGTACCTTTGCAGTCGCGTTCGGTAATCGACCCTCGTTCAAAGAACTCGGGCACAGAACACCGGATTTTGGAAACCTCGTTAAAAGTCTGTTAAAACCTCGTTAAAACCTTGTGGGGAACAGGTGAGGTAAGATAAAGTCGAAAACGACCGCGACTGAAAAGAATGGTCGGAAAGTATAAACCTTAACTCTTCCACGTCTGCCGGAAGTAAAGCATGGCGGACAAAAAATGGCAAGTGCTATTGTAAGTGCATCCGGAATTGAGTACATCAAAGGTGCATTGAAGAAACCGAAGAAAGTGGACGGTCACAACCATGGTAACTACATGATCATGACCCACCGCGAGGCTCCCACCACCAACCCCAACTGCCAGCGCCTGTACGTAAAGCCGGCTGACGCTTACAAGCGTTCGACGCCCGTCACGGCGGACGAGTTGGCTATCCGCGCTCGTTTCACGGCTGTCAGTCGTGCCGTAGCTGTTCGTGCCAAGAACATGAGCACCTACCAGACCGACTACGCTGCGTTCAAAGCGCAGAAAGATCAGCCGGGCGGAAGGAAGACCTTCAAGTCGTACCTGTGGCAGGTATGCGGCGAGGCCTACGACGAGTCGCAGGGCTAATCGGTAGCCTCAGAACAAAAACCTTAAAAACCCTTTTGAATGATAGAAGTTACACTTCTTGTGCCAATCGCTGCCAAAAACTTCTTGAAAGCGAGCTTTCAGAACTTTTTGTCAACAATTACCACAACTCTCCGAGTTAATCATTCAAAAGCAATAAACCCAAAAAACAGATAGTGACTACTATGATTTGATAGAATTTTGTTCTACCCTATGATCAACTATGTTTTTTAGGTTTTTTCCGAAGGCGTTTGTTACTCGAAGAGTGTGGCTTGAGCGTATAGGTCTCTCGTCAAGCTGGCTTGTATGAGAGGCTTATACGGTTAAGATGCAAGCCCGTAAGGGCAACAAACGGCTGAGGGGTTTTATAGGTTTTTGTTCAAACAGATCTACCATCTTTGAAAATTTCTAACCGATTAAATGATTCATCTATGAAAGCCTTGATTTTGAAAATCATCGGGGCAGCCATTGCCCTGATGATTATCGGAGCAGCCACGGTGCTGACTTCGTGCAACGTGACCCGTACGATCACCACGACCTCCTCGAGCGTCAAAAAGGGTGACACGACCATCATCATCCAATCGAAGACGATTGAATCCTACGATGCCTCTAAGAAGCTCTGAGGAAGGTGAAAATTGAAAGGTGAAAATTGAAAGGTGAAAGGTGAAAGGTGAAAGGGGAAAGTGAAAATTGAAAATTGAAAGGTGAAAGGAAAAAGGTAAAGAAAATCCCACAAGTCAATTTTGTGGGATTTTTTTCATTCTCTTCCTCCGCCGCATCTACTTACGACGCAGCAACTCACATGTCAACGGCACATTACTGCTCTCTGTAGTCTTTCGGCGTTTGGCCGGTGAGGCGCTTAAAGAAGCGGCAGAAAGAGGGTGACTCGGAGAAGCCGAGGTGGTAACTGATCTGCTGTACGGACATGTCGGGACGTGTGGTGAGCAGGTTTCGCGCCTGAGTGAGGATATATTCATCGATATATTCACCGGCCGACAGCCCTGTTGCCTCTTTGATGACGAGGGAGAAATGTCGTGGTGAGAGATGGATCTTCTCGGCATAGAACGCTACCTCATGCTGCTCGCGGTAATGCATTGCCAGCAGGTTGCAGAAGTCCTGGAACACCATCTGATTACGGGTCATAGCTCGCGAATCATTATCCATCTCGCGGCGACAGGCATTGGTCAATTCCACCATCACATTGCTCTGCGCTATAAGCATCTCACGACGCAAAGGATAGAGTTGTATTGAACTATTGCATATATACTCAAATACATCTAATGATTTAATATATAGCGCCATCGCTTCATCCGTCATGCGACATGAAGGTGTCAAGTGAAATTTTTCATAATCGTGTGTCAGGCGTTTCGTTCTCAACTCTTCGCGGAAAGCATTCGAGTGCAAGATGAACGTCACGCGGTAGTCCGGACTGCTTTCAATCGGGCGCATGATATGGTCCGGTAGGATAACAGCAATGCTGTTAGCCGTGAAATGTATCTCTTGCATGTCGTAGAGCAAACGCGCACTACCTGAATGGCAGATAATCACCGTCATGTACTTCGACACCACATCTTTTCCATACACGGGATTGTAATCGCGTATATCCCTCAGCACCGCCACTTCCTTTTGCTCAAGCGTGCGATAGGCTTCATAAAATCGTTGTCTGGTATCCATAGCGGTGCAAAGGTAGTAAATTTTTCGCAAATAGGCAAAAATTGTTCATCAAAACAGCCCAAAAATTGCACTTTTTCTCACAAATCGTACATTCGGTTAATAAATAGAGACAATCAGGTAACACAAATATCAGAAAAAAGTAGTAACTTTGCATGTTTTTTATCGTGTGGCGGAAATCCCGGCGGATGGTAACAAACAATTTATATTTTTTTCCGTCAAAATTTGCAAATTTGCTAAAAAAATTGTAACTTTGCAGCGGAATTTGAAATATGCAAGACATAGCCACCATACTTCAATCCTTCGAGCCTATCAGTCTGGCTAAGATGGAGAGCGTGAAGCTCATGAACCGTATCGACACCAAATATGCCGTGCCGATGGCGGTTCTGCCGCATATATTGGAGGCAGCCAAAGCGGACTATTTCGTGCAAGAGATTGCGGGCAAACGCATCGCCACCTACGACACGATGTATTACGATACCGACTCGCTCGACATGTACGTCCGCCATCACGACCGGCAGCTCGTCCGCCAGAAGATACGCGTACGCCAGTATGTGGATAGCCATCTCACTTTCCTCGAGATCAAGCGCAAGAACAACAAAGGCCGTACCAGCAAGAAGCGCATCATCGTGCCGGGTTTTGACATCACTGCCGACACGCCGAGCGTACTCATCCACAAGCGCAAAGATAACGAAGCCGTGACCGTTGCAAGCTTCATTGGCGCCAAGAGCCGCTATGAGTGGAGCAACATCACGCCGCACCTCTGGACGAAGTTCCACCGCATCACGCTCGTCAACCGCGCCAAGACCGAACGGCTGACCATCGATATGGACCTCGTGTGGGATAATGTGGTCAGCGGCGAGAAGAAGACCTTCACCGACCTCGTCATCATCGAACTCAAGCGCGACGGCAACGTACCATCACGGATGACGCATATCATGCTCGACCTGCGCATACATCCGCTCAAGATCAGCAAGTATTGTATCGGCACGGCGCTGACCACACCCGGAGTGAAGATGAATCGTTTCAAATCGAAGATTCGAAAGATTGTTAAAATGTTAAGCTGTTAAACGGTTAAACTGTTAAATTGTTAAAGTATTATGATACAACCTGATTTATCCAACCCCACCCTGGAGTTCCTTGAGAACGATCCGGACATCGCTGCCCGCTTTGGTACCACGGACAGCATCTCCTACCTGATGCACTCTATCGCCAACTGTCTGCATGTGAGTACGGACCTCATCGCCATGCCGTTGATGTTCCTGTTCAACCTGCTGGTGGCGTGGATTCTCATCTATTGCATCTACTATCGCTACTCGCGTCGTCGCGACTATTATGTGCAATTCATGCTCTTCTCCAGCGGTATGTTCCTGTTATTGTGGTTGATGCAGATTCTGGATATCCAGACAGGCTTCGTGCTCGGTCTGTTCGCCATCTTCGGCATGATCCGCTACCGCACCGAAACCGTGCCTATCCGTGAGATGAACTATATGTTCCTCATCATTGCCCTCTCGGTCATCAACTCGCTCAGCCTCAAAGCCGACGGTTTGGCATGGTATTTGTTGCTCTTTGCCAATATACTGATGTTGGCTCTGGCATGGGGCTTTGAGCTCTGGAACGGACGCAAACGCGTCTCCACCAAGATCATCCTCTACGAGAAGATCGAGAACATCAAGCCCGAGAACCGCGCCGCACTCATCGCCGACCTCGAAGAGCGCACAGGACTGAAAGTTCTCGACATCGAGATCGGACATATCGATTTCCTCCGCGATGTAGCGTACATCAAGATGACCTACCCGCTCGAACCGGGCAAGATAACCAACAGTATTGACCAAATAACGAAGTTCAAATGAGACCGCTATCGCTGATAGACCGCTTTGCTGTTAGACCGCTACGCTGCGGGAACGCTATCGCTGTGGGACTGATCTTGCTGCTGTTCGCTGTTCCGGCTTTCGCTACAGATTACAGCTCAACGGGTTCGACAACAGAACATCGTGTGCAGACGCGCGTCGGAGCAGAGTTTTCTAAACATTGGAAATGCGGTGTACAACTCAGTATCGGTGAAGAGTTGCGCTTTGACCTTATGGACAATGTTGCCGGCACCTCATCCAAAGGAGTTGCAATTGACACTGCTTACGGAGCAGCGTTCAACAAGTCGTACACTACCCTTTCGTTGGCATATACGCCGATAGAGTACGTCAAACTGGATGGCGGATATACGCTTCGCATATTAGGTCGCAAAGGTTGGAGCAACTCCAATGAGTTCATTCGTCATCGCGTATTCTTTGGCCTGACGGGTTCCTACAAAACGCAATACGCCAAGTTGTATCTGCGTGAACGATTCTTGCTGGAGATGCGTACAGATAGTGTGAATACGGATGAGAAAAGTGCATACGCATGGTTGCTCCGCAGCCGTTTAGGTGCTGATTTCTACGTGCCCGGCAAACCCGCTAAGCCCTATATCTGGGCTGAGTTGGAGAATACACTCAACGCGCCCGAGTTTCAACAGAATAACGGCCAGCAGTTCATCACCAACGTGCGGTTGCAAGCTGGAGTCAAATGGAGGGTCTCAAAGCTCAGCAGCGTGAACTTCTACTACAGGTTTACCTACGGATATGACCGAGACGTCAACGTAAATAAGTCATATTACAGCGGCAAAGATTTGAAACTCCGACTTGACGAACAAAAAGAATTTCAGCACGCTATAGGTGTTGAATATAGTTTAGACTGGTAATACTGCGTTCATCGTTAATTCGTAATTTTTAATTCGTAATTTTCCCGTTATGAAAAATCTCCAAATAATTCTCGCATTGGCTTTGGCCATAATGATGGTTACAAGCTGCAAACAGAATACGGACGTCAACGGTGGCACCGGTTCGGACACCACCAACACCGGTGATGACAGTTCGGACTTCGTAGACGAGCAGACCTGGAATAGCACCATCAACCTCGTCTGGAACGGCACCGACGTCAGCGTCACCGGCTCGGCTGATGGCGTCACAGTCACTCAATCCAACGGCTATGTTACCGTCACCTCCACCGCCAAACATATCGAATATGCGGTCAGCGGTAGCGGCACAGGACAACTCAGCATCTACAGCGATTACAAGTACAAGCTCTCGCTCGAAGGGCTTACCCTCGCTTGCTCCGACGGTCCTGCCATCAACAGCCAGTGCAAGAAGACCTGTTATGCCGTTCTCGGTGGCACGAACACCCTGAGCGACGGTTCGTCCTACGCATCATCGGACGAGGATCGCAAGGCGGCTTTCTTTAGCGAGGGACAGATATGCTTCTCCGGCTCGGGCAGCCTCGCCATCACCGGCAACTACAAGCACGCACTGGCGTCCGACGATTATATCCGTCTCTGCTCGGGCACGGGCACTATCGACCTCACCGCCAAGGTCAGCGACGGCATGCATTCCAACGACGGTATCATCATCAACGATGGTACGCTTACCATCAACGCCGTTGGCGAAGGCATCCAGTGCGATACCAGCAGCGTAGTCATCACCGGGGGCACAATCAATATCACCAGCACCACCGACAAAGGTATCCTCGCCTATGCCAATATCGACATCAGCGGAGGCAGTACCACCATCACCAGCAAGTACAAATGCATCAAGACCCAAAGCAACCTAACTATTTCCGAAGGCACGGTTATTGCGGTCGCTACAGGCACTTCGTCCGGCGGAGGTCGACCCGGTGACTCATCATCGTCTGACGGTACACCGGAAGGTATCGAAGCCAAAGGCACCATCACTATCTCCGGCGGAAAGGTCTTTGCTCAGGCCAACGACGATGCTATCAATAGCGGCGGCGACGTGACCATCACAGGCGGTATTGTCATGGCGTACTCTACCGGCAACGACGGATTGGATGCCAACGGCAACTGCTATATCAAAGGCGGCACGGTCTATGCCATCGGCGCTTCCTCGCCCGAAGTAGCCATCGATGCCAATACCGAGGAACGCAAGCAGCTCTATATTCAGGGCGGTACGATAGTGGCTATCGGTGGCCTGGAGAACGGTTCGAGCCTCACGCAGAGTTGCTATTCCGCTTCATCGGTCAGCAAGAGCACGTGGTACGCCCTCTATAGCAGCGATAATCTTGCCTTTGTGTTCAAGACCCCGAGCAGCCTCAGTTCATCTACCTTTGTCGTTTCCACCAGCGGCACGGCTTCGCTCCTCTCCGGCGTTACCACCAATGGCGGTTCGTCCCTCCTCAACGGTTATGCCCTCTCAGGCGCAACCGTCAGCGGCGGCTCATCTGTCACCCTCTCCTCCTACAGCGGAGGCAATTCCGGCGGTGGTCCCGGTGGCGACGGTGGTCCCGGTGGCGGTGGTGGCCGCCCCGGTGGATGGTAAATCCGTTCATTCGTTAATTCGTTAATCCGTTAATTCGTTAACCCGTTCATTCATTATGAAAAAGTTTATCGGCATAGTTGTCCTTTCACTTTTCACCTTTCACCTTTCACTTTCAGCTCAGAGTCTTCTGACTCCCGAGCAACTCGCCAAACGTGAGCGCCACAAGAATCTCACGGTCAAAGAGTGGAACACCGACGAAAAGACCAAGACGCGTTGGCTCGACCGCATCAAGGTGTACGACGACCAAGGCCGCTGCATCGAAGAGATCGAGTACGCCACCTACGGTCAGAAATGGCGCGTCACCAGCAAGTACGATGATGTCACCGGCAAGGTTGTCGAGGAGGTCGAGTATAACGACCGCAACCGTCCTGTCCGCATCCGCAAATACGAGTGGAACGCCGACGGCACCAAAGCCAAGCAATACAACTACCTACCCAACGGCAAACTCTACTCCGTCAAGGTCTACGAGTACATCTTCTCCGACAAATTATGAGATGCTCGCATGCAGAGGCTCACATAATTGACTGAAAAAGACAGGGATATTTGTCACTTTTGCAACCCTTATCTAAAAAATGCACTTTTCCGGTGCATTTTTTTGCAAATATCAAAAATTTTTCGTATCTTTGTAGCGGAATTGACATAAAACGACATAATCAAATCAATAAATACAATCAACTATGGCGAATATTTTGGCGATAGTGGGGCGTCCTAATGTAGGGAAATCGACCCTTTTCAACCGACTGACGGGCACGAGACGTGCCATCGTTAATAACACCGCCGGTACGACACGCGACCGGCAGTACGGCAAAGCCGACTGGTGCGGCAAAGAGTTCAGCGTGATAGATACCGGCGGATGGGTAGTCAACTCCGACGATACCTTCGAGAGCGAGATCAACCGTCAGGTGAACCTCGCCATCCGTGAGGCAGACGTAGTGCTGCTGGTTGTGGACGTGAACGAGGGCGTGACGCAGTTTGACCAGGAAGTGGCACACCTGCTGCGTCAGGCAGGCAAGCCCACCGTATTGGCTGTAAACAAGATAGATACCTTCGAGATGCAGTACGGTGCGCCGGAGTTCTACAAGCTCGGCCTGGGTGAACCGTTCATCCTGAGCGCCGAGAACGGCTTGGGCACAGGCGACTTGCTGGACGAGATATGTTCGCGCTTCAAATCGGACACAGGTGAGGAAGAGATAGACGATCTGCCGCGTTTTGCCATCGTAGGACGTCCTAATGCCGGCAAATCGAGCATCCTGAACGCTTTCATAGGCGAGGAACGTACCATCGTGACCGACATACCGGGCACGACACGTGACAGCATCTACACGCGCTACAACAAGTTCGGTAAAGAATTTTACCTGGTCGATACCGCAGGTATCCGCAAGAAAGCCAAGGTAAACGAAGATTTGGAGTACTATAGCGTGGTGCGCTCTATTCGCGCCATAGAGAACAGCGACGTATGCATCCTGATGATCGACGCCACACGAGGCATCGAGGCGCAAGACCTGAACATCTTCTCGCTCATCCAGAAGAACAAGAAAGGTCTGGTAGTTTGCGTGAACAAATGGGACCTGATTGAGAGCAAGACCAACGCCGACATCAAAGGGTACGAGAACGCTATCCGCGATCGTCTGGCGCCGTTCACCGACTTCCCCATCATCTTCACTTCCGCCGTAACCAAACAGCGCATCTTCAAGGTGATGGAGACCGCGCTGCATGTATACGAGAACAAGAACCGCAAAGTGCCAACAGCCAAGCTCAACGAGAACTTCCTGCCGCTGATCGAGAACTATCCGCCACCTGCCACCAAGGGCAAGTACATCAAGATCAAATATTGCACCCAACTGCCTAACACGCAGATACCTACCTTCGTCTTCTTTGCCAACCTGCCGCAGTACGTGAAAGAGCCGTACCGCCGCTTCTTGGAGAACAAACTGCGCGAGTGGTGGGACTTCTGCGGCACACCGGTGCAGCTGTTTATCAGAGCGAAGTGATTTGTCATTTGACATTTGTCATTTGTGATTTGCCATTTGTCATTTGACATTTGTGATTTGTCATTTGTCATTTGTCATTTGTCATTTGTCATTTGACATAAGGGGAATTTGTAACACAAATGTGCAGAAGTTAGGAAAAGATGTACAAAAATTGCGGAAGGTCTTGCAAATGTCAAAAATTTTTCGTAACTTTGTGGGCTTATTTGTGAAAATTGAAAGGTGAAAGGTAAAAGGGGATAAGTGAAGATAGTGGGTGTGACATATTATGCGGGAAAGGAGAGCGTGGTGCTGAAAAGCGACTCATCGCTGCTGACCAACCGCAAGCCGCTGTTCGTGCCGGAAGGCTGCGGAGAGTTGTGCGCACTACCCTGCTGGGTGCTGCGTGTATCTCGTTTGGGCAGAAGCATTGCGCCTAAGTTCGCCACACGCTACTACGACGCAGTGGCAGCCGGACTGGATTTCTTCTCAGCCGACAAACTCCGTCAGGCGCAGGCAGAAGGTATGGCATGGACGGAAGCCATCGCATTCGAAGGTTCGCTCGCCGTAGGCACATGGGAACCGGTGGAAAGTGAAAAGTGGAAAGTGAAAACAGAAAGGGCTGATTGTCCGCTGGCACCGAAAGACGAACCCAAGAGCGAGCCGCATCATTGGCTGCTGGAACGCAACGGAGTCACAACGCAGGAATATGCTTGGGACAGCATAGGACTGGCCGACACCTTCAGCCAAGCCATTGCACGCATAAGTAATATGGTAACGATCCGCCAAGGAGACATGCTATACATTGCGCACCCTTACGCACGATGGACGCTCCAAGCGGAAGATAAGCTGCAAAGCATGTACAACGGAGAAGAGACACTTTTCTGCAGAATAAAGTGAAAAGTGAAAAGTGAAAAGTGAAATGAAGCGATTAGCAATCATAGGCATGATGATGGCCGTGGCTCTTCAGGCCATGGCGACACACACGTACGCTACCTCATCCGTGCTCAAAGAGGGCAAATGGGTGAAGATACGCGTAGCAGAATCGGGCATCCACTGCCTGACCTATGACGAGCTTGCCGATGCCGGACTCAATCCGCTGAACCTACGCATCTACGGCTACGGCGGCGCGATGCTGTCGCAAGACTTCAAGAAGACGCCTATCGACGACCTGCCAAGCGTAGCATTCTACATGAACAAAGGTGCGGACGGCATCTTCAACTCTGGCGATTATATCCTGTTCTACGCCCAAGGTCCCGATGCGTGGGAATACAGCAACGGCAAGTTCACCCACACGCGCAATCCTTACAGCCGCTACGGTTACTATTTCCTGTCGGACAACGCCGGAACGCAGAAACTCATCACCGAAATGCCGGCTATAAGCAGCGCCGCCTATACTGCCAACACCTATACCGCCATGATGCTGCACGAGACCGACTCGGTGAACCTGGTGGATGTGACGGGCAAAGCAGGCGGAGGCAGGGAGTTCTACGGCGAGCAACTGTCAAGCATCAGGCAGACGATAGACATACCGTTCGCTTTCCACGACATCGTGCCGAACACCAATCTGGATATCGTTTGCAAGGTAGCAGCAGCATCATCGACCAACTCGACCTTCACCATGAGCATTGGCGCTAACCAATATACTTGCACGACCGACCGTCTGGTCGTTTCGGACTTCTACACCAAAGCTACGACCAACGAGGGGTACGAGAGTTTCTCCTTAGGCGCATCGGGCACAGGCACGCAAACGCTGTCAATCCACTTTGCCAACAGCACCCTCGGCAGCAAAGGCTACCTGAACTATGCAGAAGCTACCGCTACCTGCTACATGGTGATGCAAGGACAGGAGATGTACATGGCCAACACCGAGCATTACGGCGAGAACAACTCCACGGCTTACACCCTGACCAACGCCGGTAACGGCATCGAGATATGGGACATGAGCAACAAAGCCGATATTGTTCGCCTGCCTGCCACCGCCGCCAACGGCTCACTGACATGGAAGCGCTCGAACGCTACCCTGCCCTTGATGCTGGCTATCAACCCCACAACGGCTTCCGGATGGAAAAAACCGACCATCGTTGGCGCTGTAGGCAATCAGAACCTGCACGAGCTGCATAATATCGACCTGGTGATTATTGCGCCGGAAGAGTATATGAACGCTGCCCGGATAGTTGCCAACGCTCACGAGCAGATCGACGGCATCACTACCGCCATCGTGACCGATCAGCAGGTATATAACGAGTTCTCATCCGGCACGCCGGACGCAACGGCTTACCGCCGGCTGATGAAGATGCTCTACGACAAGGCACAGAACATGTCGCAACGCCCCAAATGGCTGCTGCTGTACGGCGACGGATCGTACGACAACCGCAGGCTGATGCCCAACTCCGGCCCAAGCATCCTGCTCACCTATCAGGCACGCAACAGTGAGGTGGAGACCAAAGCATACGCCACGGACGACTATTTCGGATTCCTGGACGACAACGAAGGTATGTCGGACACCTCCGGCCGTATGGACATAGGCGTAGGCCGTCTGCCCGTATCGAGCGCAGCCGAAGCAGAAGGTGTGGCGCAGAAGATTGCCCGCTATCTGCGTAACGAGAACCCCGGCAAATGGCATCAGCAACTGCTGTTCGTAGCCGATGACGGCGACGGCAACCTGCATACCAAAGTGACGGACTATGCAGCAGAGAGCACAAGGCTGCGCAACCAGGCGTTCGTGGTGAACAAGATATATATCGACGCCTACCCGCAAGAGGTGAACGCCTCGGGCGAGAGCAGTCCACTGGCCAAGGCACGGTTCACCAACCTGCTGAACGACGGTGTGCTGTTCTTCGACTATTCGGGTCACGGCGGCTACAACAATATCGCCTCCGAGAACATGCTCTCGCTGCGCGACTGCAAACTGATGACCAATGCCAATCTGGGCTTCTGGATGTTGGCTACCTGCGGTTTTGCCCACTTCGACGCCTGCGAGCAGAGCGCCAGTGAGGAAGCCGTGACCAACCCTGACGGTGGCGCCATTGCCGTACTTAGCGCATGCAGAACGGTATATGCCAGCCAGAACAAAGTGATCAACCGTAACCTGTGCGACACCCTGTTCGGTCACGTCAACGATTTCTCGTACAAGATGACCATCGGCGACGCTTGCCGCATAGCCAAGAATATGACTGGCTCGGACGACAACAAACTGTCGTACATCCTGTTGGGCGACCCGGCTATCCGGCTGCACTTCCCTACCGACTACCGTGTACGCACCGAGCAGGCTTCGGATACGCTCAACGCCCTGACCACACACCGCTTTACCGGATGGGTGGAGAACGAGCAAGGAGACACAGCTCGCGAGTTTAACGGCATAGTGAGCATCAGCATCATGGATAAGATGCAACAAGTGACCACTCTGGACAACGACCAGCCCGATGAGGAGAAGAAAGAGACGTACACCTATAATGATTATCCCAACACCCTCTACCAGGGCACGACGCAGGTAAAGAACGGACATTTTGCGTACACCTTTATGGTGCCCAAGGATATACGCTACAACTTCGGCAACGGACGCATCACATATCACGCTCTGGATAGCCTTAACGGCGAGGGCGTAGGACACTACGAGCAGTTCGTAGTAGGCGGATCATCCAGCGTGGCTATCAACGATACTATTGGTCCGGATATGCAGATATATCTCAATACCCCGACCTTCGTATCGGGCGACAAGACCAACGAGCGTCCGCACTTCTATGCCAACATCTACGACGAGCACGGCATCAACACCGCTGGCTCGGGCATCGGACATGATCTGCTGCTGACCATCGATGACGATCCTAACCAGATGTATATCCTGAACAACTATTTCAGTTCGGGCAACGACTATCGCGCCGGTCTGGTCAGCTACCGTCTGGAGGAACAGACAGAAGGTATGCACAGCCTGACCTTCCGCGCATGGGACCTGATGAACAACAGCGCTTCGGCATCACTCAGATATGAGGTGGTGAAAGGTCTGCAACCGACGATGTATTCTGTGATGACCTACCCCAACCCGGTACGCGTAAACGAAACGATGCACTTCGTAGTGGATTACGACCAGCCTGACGAACTGCTGGAGATGAACGCGTACGTATATGCGCCCTCGGGCGAACTGGTATATAGCAGTTCGCGCAAAGGTACGGAGCAGCATAGCGTAAGCGTGGATGACGCCCACCTCACTCCGGGCATCTACGTCTACCGCATCACACTGACCACTACGGAAGGCGTGATGACGTCCAAGGCGGGAAAACTCGTTGTAGTTGAAAATTGAAAAGTGAAAGGGAAAATTTGAAATTTGAAATTTGAAATTTTAGATTTGAAAGATAATTAACAAAATAGTAAAACTAAAAAAAATCATTAAATTGCCTATGAAGCAACTTTAAGAAAATTTACTAAAAAAACAAACGAAAATTTATACATTTATCATAAACAAAAATGAAAAAAACATTTATGACCCTTGTGGCAGCAGCAATGATGGTATCGACTGCTGTAGCACAATTTCCTACTGACTACAACAACCCTATTATCACGGGCCAGCCTTCGTTGAGTATTACTCCTGACGCTCGTGGTGCAGCGATGGGTGACGCCGGCGTGGCAACCAATCCAGACATGAACAACCAGTACTGGAACCCTGCCAAGTACGCATTCATGGATATGAGAGGCGGCATCAATGCAACCTATACTCCATGGTTGCGCAAACTGGGTGTGTCGGATATCGATCTGGCTTACATCTCGGGTTTCTATAAGTGGGATGACCTGCAGGCTGTAGCTATGTCGCTCACCTATTTCTCGATGGGTGAGGTCACGATGACCGACGAGGAGGCTCGTACACTTGGCCAGGCACATCCGCACGAGTTCTCGCTGGACGCTTCGTACTCGCGCAAACTGCATGAGTATGTGTCGATGGGTGTAGCATTGCGACTGATCTACTCCGACCTGACCAACGGCATGAAGGCCTCGACCGACAACAACGCTGAGATCTACCACCCTGCTATCACAGCAGCAGCCGACATCTCGGTGTTCTACCGTCAGCCTATCACCCTGCCTATGGGCGAGAGTTACATCAGCGCCGGTCTGAACCTTCAGAACCTGGGTGGCAAACTGTCGTACAACGATCGTACGCGTAACTTCATTCCCGCTACCCTGCGTATCGGTGCTGCTTATGAGTTGCCTTGCGACCAGTACAACCGCTTGCAGTTCACCCTCGAGGCACGCAAACTGATGGTTCCGTCGAAGAAATCGCGTTTTGCTAAGGACGATGGCGGCAACGTAACGTTCGATCCCGCTGATCCGTTCAACTCCAACACCAACCAGTTCACCACGCAGGCTTACTCCGAACTGACCTCTATGGCAGGTCTGTTCCAGTCGTTTGCCGACGCTCCGGGCGGTGCTGCTGAGGAGTTCAAAGAAGTTGGCTGGGGTATGGGTGTTGAGTACTCGTACAACCGTCAGTTCTTTGCCCGCGTAGGCTACTCGCACGAAGACTTCATCAAAGGTAACCGCCGTCTGGTGAACTTCGGCGTAGGTTTCCACCTGTCGATCTTCATGCTCGACTTCGCCTACACCCTGGCTACCGCTCCTACCAACCCGTTGGATCAGACCATGCGTTTCACGCTCGGCTTTGACCTGGCCGGTATCAAGGACCTGGTTGACAACAAGAAGAAGTAATTCTGTATTCGGTCGCTATCTATGCGTATTGGTATAGGATACGATGTACATGCATTTGCCCCTGACCGCAAGTTGTGGTTAGGGGGCATTTGCATACCGTACGAACTTGGTTTGGCGGGGCACTCGGATGCCGATGTGCTTATCCATGCCTTGTGCGATGCCATCCTCGGAGCCGCAGCCATGCGCGACATAGGCTATCATTTCCCCGACACCAAGGGCAACGAGTACGAAGGCATCGACTCGAAGATTCTTCTTCGCCGCACGATGGCGATGGTGCGTGAGGCAGGCTACGAACTTGGCAACTGCGATTGTATCGTATGCGCACAGGCACCTAAGCTGCTGCCGTTCATTCCCGAGATGCAACGCACGCTGGCTGAGACGATGGGCGTAGACTGCTCACGCGTAAACGTGAAAGCCACCACCACCGAGCATCTCGGCTTTGTAGGACGCAAAGAAGGTATAGCGGCATACGCAACAGCGCTGCTGGAGAGAAGTGAGAAGTGAGACCGCTGCGCTGTGAGAAGTGAGATGTGAGATGTAAGAAAATGAAGGTGACACGCTGGATAATATGGGTATTGTTTCTGCTGTTCTGCTACTCGATGAAGGCGCAGGACATTCAGATTCGTTCTGCCGGAAGAATACTTCCGGATGAGTACCTCTATCTGGTAGGCGGCAACCTGAATGTAGAAGCCAATGGCGAGATGACGCGTTTCACGCTGGCTGACAGTTCGTACGTTGATCTGTACTACTACCCCGAAAGCGACAGTGTGCTGCTCGTACGCACACAGTGTGCTCCGCTATGCGCATCGTTTGCCCGCTTGTACGACGAGCAATGGAATCTGCTGCGCAACATACCCGCGCCAAGCACGATGGTGCTGCCGGAAGCCGTCATCGAGAACGGACTACTGCAGTGGCGCGACAACTACCGCGACGACGAATCTCCCAAATAATCAGCCATCATCGGCTTCTCCGCTACAGAATGACCTACCCTATCTATCTCATCGGTTACATGGGCGCCGGCAAGACCACTGCCGGCAAGTTGTTGGCTGATCGTCTGGGCTGGCACTTCGTAGATCTGGATGACGCCTTTCACGAGATTCACGGCATGTCGCCGGCGGACTATATACGCACCTACGGGCTGGAAGCGTTCCGCAAAAAAGAGAAATATGTAGTGGAAGATCTGGCAGAACTGCCTATCGACAATGTGATCTATGCTACCGGCGGAGGTTATCCGTGCTGGAAAGACAACATGGACTGCCTCAAGGAGTTAGGTACGAGCATCTACCTGCGCTGGAAACCCGAACATCTGGCTGAGCGCCTGTCCCTGACCGATCTGGACGAACGTCCGCTGCTCAGCGGAAAGAGTGCGGAAGAGATTCTGGATGTGATCCTCCCCCAACTGCAAGAGCGCACACCCTACTACGAGCAAGCCGACCATATAATAGACGCACCGGTCACCGACGATGCTGTGCTGGACGGCACAGAAGACGAGCAGATAGCCGACATCCTATACGACCTGATAGCCAGCAACTGACCATAGCACCAACACCATATCACAATGACAAACAATATCAACGATATACAAGACGAGATTATTGAGGAGTTCAGCATGCTGGACGACTGGATGGACCGTTATGCCCTGCTCATCGACTATGGCAAAGAGTTGCCGGCTTTTCCCGAAGAGGAGCGAACCGATCAGAACCTGATAGACGGATGCCAGTCAAAAGTATGGCTCACAGCCCACATGGACGGCGACCGGCTTATCTTTGCCGGCGACAGCGATGCTCTGCTGGTAAAAGGAATAGTAGCCCTGCTCATGCACATACTGAGCGGCCACACTCCGCAACAGACGGCGGAAGCTGACCTCTATTTCATCGACGCCATCGGTCTGCGCGAACACCTGTCCCCCACCCGAAGCAACGGACTGGCTGCTATGCTCAAACAAATGAAACTATACGCGATGACTTTTGCTGCACAACAATAGAATAACTATGGCACCCACACATGTATTCAAGACCTATGTCTGGCTGGTAGATACCATTGCATCCGGCCATTTGACCAAGAGAGATATTGACCGCCGCTGGGCACGCTCGAACGTGAACATCTTCGGTGAGACGGAGTTTCCGCTCAGGAAGTTCCACCGCTATAAGGAAGATATCCAAGCCCTGTTCGGCATTGAGATTCATTGCAATCGCAAGACCAACCATTACTACATCAGCGAAGCAAATGACAAAAAGGAGCTCAACTCCATGCGCCGTTGGATAATCACAGCCCTGCACATGCAGGCTACCATGGACGAGGCGGAAGATATGGAAGACAGCATCTTGTTTGAGGAAATACCCGGCGGTACACAATACCTGACCACCATCATGCGCAGCATTCGTGAGAAGAAACAACTACTCATCACCTATCACAATTTCGACCGTGACAACGATTACGACATGTTCTTCTCGCCCTACTGCCTGAAAGTATTCAAGCAGCGCTGGTACATAGTAGGCGAAGCGTCCACCCATCCGCAAGAGATTCGCGTGTACGCCCTCGACCGCATTCGCGACGTGCATGCTTTGGATACGGACTTCGAGGTGCCCGAATCGTTCTCACCCAAGCAGTTCTTTGCATCATACTACGGCGTCTTCCGTAGCGAACAGCCCTGTCTGATACGCATAGCCGTTACACCGCGGGCTGCCAATTTCCTGCGTACATTACCGCTGCATACTTCCCAGCACGAACTGAAAGAAAAGGAAGCAAGCCAGTTTGCCCATGAGCAAGGACAAGTGCTGTTCGACTTCTACGTAGCTCCTACGTTTGATTTCATACAACAACTCCGCACTTTCGGTGCGGAGCTGCGTGTGCTGGCGCCTTTGAGTCTGGCAGAGAAGATGGTAGAGGATGCCAAGCAAACGCTGGCGGCCTACCAAAGCGCCTTATAATCCTTGTAGGTCAAACTTGCCCGAAAGGCTGCTACAACCGTCCTGAATGTCCGAAACCTCCAGCGCCTCGCTCGGTTTCGGACAATTCGTTTACTTCTACTATTACGGGTTGCTCATGCTTGGCTATCACCATCTGGCAGATACGTTCGCCCGGCTCGATAGTCTGTGCCTCGCCGCTCAGATTAATCAGTATGACGCCTACCTCTCCCCTATAGTCGGCATCAATAGTGCCCGGCGTATTCAGTACGGTCAGTCCCCGCTTGAGCGCTAAACCGCTGCGCGGACGAATCTGCGCCTCATAGCCTGCGGGCAGTTCGATGAATAGTCCCGTAGGTATCAATCGACGCTCCAGAGGCTGCAACGTAACAGGTTCGGTCAGACTGCAACGGATATCCATTCCAGCTGCCTGTACGCTCTCGTAACGCGGCAGAGGATTATTGCTCTTGTTGATTACTCGTAGTTCCATGATGATTGATGGATTGATGGATTGATGAATTGATGAATTATTTTACAAATCGGATGACGGATGCATTGTTGTCCACCTCTACGGTACCGAAGCGGCGGAAGACGGATTGTCCGAGCAGCAACGGTGCGTTCTGGTTCTTGACTACGCTGGCTTTGATGTTCGTAAGGATTATATCGCCCACGCGTACCTCGCGCAGGTTGACAATGGTACCCTCATGAATCTCGCCGGTAGCGGTCACATAGTTCTGCTTGCCCATAAAATCCTGCTCGGTCAGATAACCGTTGCGCAACATGAAGTTTGCCTCCACATTCGATAGCGACACATCGCTTGCACCGGTGTCGAATACGAAGTACAACGCCAGTCCGTTGATGGTGCACTGCACTTGGTTCACGCCCCCCTTCTTCTCGAACGGAATCTGCGTGATAGCACCGCTCGTCTCTTCTGCCTGCTCCTGCCGGCGGATATACGCTATATCTTTCTGTCGCGTCTGCTCTATCTCACTAAGCAAAGCTTGCCAGTCCGGATCGTCCTGAAGGAACGAGAAACGGAAGGCACGATCGTACGGGAAAATACGCATGCCATGTTCGTACGCCATGCGCATGTAGCGGATAGTATTGTCCTTGTCATGCATGCAGGCGTAGATGCTGGCTATGTCGAAGAAGTCGCCATTATCTGTCAGCGTTGGCACAACCGAATCAACATATTGCTCTACATTGTCCTTGTTCCCAAGCAATGCATCGACAAAGGCTTTTGTATCTGGCTTATCCACCACCTCACGCGCCGCCATATAATCCTGCATCGCCTTTGCGTCATCACCCATACGAGTGTAAATCTCTCCGCGGTTGAAGAGCATCGTAGCCTGCGACTGCTCTTCTGCCATAATCACAGCGGTATCCATATAGGCTATTGCCTCGTCGTAGCGCTGCATGTTGGTCAGCACACGCCCTATCTCGCGATAGATATATTCGTCGGTAGGATAGTCGTTACGTACAAGCAAATTCTGCTGATAAGCCGTCTGATAGTCACCTCGGCGCGCATAGTGGTAAGCCATGCCGCGACGGACAGTACTGTCGTTCTTCATCTCTTTGCGGAAAAGTTCATCCACTTCGTTCCACAGGCCAAGATCCGAACAGATCGTTAGCAGCATGCCTTCATACTCATCGCTGAGTTTCACGGCTTTCTTCTGCCATATATACGCATCTGCGCACTGACCTTCCTTATAATAGATTGACGCGAGCAAGTACAAACGCACTGCATCGGTAGGCGCCTCATTGATGCACAAGCGTGTAGCGGCAAGCAGCAGAGGCAGATTGTCGCGACGGAGCGAATCGTAGGCAACAATCTCGGTACTCTGGCTATGCAATATCTGCAGATACTGATTGGCCGCTTGCAGCACGTCGCCTCGTGCCCATGCTATCCGGAAGAGGACGAGTTGCGCCATCTCGTTGTTGTTCGGATTGAGCGCCAGCGATAGGTTGACGCGTCGCATGGCATTGAGCGTATCGCCCAAGTTCAGATAGTTGTCAGCCAGCACGGCTTGCACGTACGACTCTGCAGGGTCCTCATCCACAATGCGTTTGAGCAGCACCTGTGCATCCTCGTAGCGCTTCAGATCGCGATACACATCTGCCAGGGCATAGATATACTCAATCTTGTCCGGCATCATCGCCACAGCTTTCTCGTATGCCTGAGCCGACTGCTCGGGTTCGCCTACCTTGTAGAAGACGTCACCGCGAATCGCATGAACGAAACCGATCCAATAGGTCTCTTTCTTCGGCAGGTACTTGAGCGCCTCATCGGCAGCCTCCAGTGCCCTGCCGTATTGGGCGAACGCACGCTTGCTGCATATCTCGGCTATCACTGCCCAGCAGTAAGCGTCTTTCGGATTCTCGCGCACGCCGGCTTCAAGGGCACGCATACACTTGCCGTAATCCTGTTTCGCATATGCCTCCTCGGCACGCTGATACCAATACGACTTCTCGTTCTTACCCGCCATCAGCGGACTGATCATGGCCAGCGCCAGTATGATGATAATGCTTCTTTTCATAGTCTTACTTTGCCAATTGGTCGTTTATGTATTGTTGCATCTCTTTGGTCTTCGCGGTGTAGGTGACTATCAGCTCCTTGAATCGGGGATTGTCGCGCAGCGACTCAAAATCTTCGTCATGCTTGATGTGGGTGATGTTCAAGAATCCCTTCTCCATCGACTGCTCCAGATAGTCCAGCGCCTCATCTGTGCGCCCTGCCAGAGCCAGAACGCATGCGGTGTTGTAGATGTAGTTGTCTGTGGACGTAGGTTTCAGCTTCGCCAGTGCCACCTCACAGGCTTTATCCAGATCGCCTATGCCTCTGTACTCGTTCATGCCAAGCGAGTCTTTGCGTACGCTATACATCTTCAAGCCATTGTCTATCGCCTGCTGTCTGGCTATGCTGTCGCCCTTCATCTCATATACGCGTGCAATGCTGAAATAGAAGTTCGCATCATCGGGCTCTGCCACCAGGGCATTGTAATAATCCTCTATTGCCTCATCGTAGCGGCCTGTCTCCTGGTAGCAGCGGGCACGCATGATGTAGGAATTCTCGTTCAGCGGCTCCAGTTGGATAGCTTTTTCCAGAATCGCCTCGGCTTTGTCGTACTTCTTCGATTCGTAATATACATCTGCCAGCACAATATAGTTGACAGCCGAAGTGGAGTCAAGCAGAATGGCATGTTCGTAGCAGGCAATGGCACGCTTCTGGTCATCCATGCGGTTGGAAGCCAAGAAGCCCATCTGACGCCAGCCATTCGACATCTCCTGAATCTGCATCGCCTTGTACAGCTCAATGTAGGCTTCCGGATAACGGTCGTGATTCATGTATATCTCTCCGCGCAGTATCGCCCACCACGGCTGACGCTCGTAGCGCGGCTCGCATGCGTTGAGCGAATCGATCACGACCTGCCAGTCGGTGCTGTCGGCTATATCAATTATCGTGTTGAGCACCTTGTTGGAGTTGATGGCATCCACTAGCGGCAGCGCTTCGTTGAGCGCCTCCTCATAGCGCTTCTGCTTGAGTAGCACACGCATCTTGTACTCCATGGCATACGGACGCAACTTGTCGGCATTGTCTTGCTTGGCTGCCACGCGTACGATATCGCCGGCTGCTACCATGGCAAGCTTGTAATCCTCCTTACCCATGTAGCCTTCAAACTGCATGGTATATCCCTCCAGCTCTTTCGGCAGCACTTTCACAGCCTGCTTGCCGAGCGCAATCATGTCATCGTAACGCTTACACGACTTATAGAACGCTTCGTATCGCTGATATACCTTATCGTTCTTGTTATTCAGTTTCAGCGCTTTGGTCAGGTACTCCTCAGCCTTGATCGTGTCATCTGCCTGCCAATAGAACTTGTGCAGCAACAGCAGCACGTCGGGCAAGAGAATCAGATCGTTCTTCGGCAGATATTTCACGGCACGATTCGCGCAGCGAAGCATCTGAGCGGGTTCTCCGGCATCGCGGCATACAAACGCCAGCAAAGCGTATGCCATACCGTTCTCAGGATTAACCTGAGTAACCTCCTTGCTTAGTGCATCATACGCCGCCTGGTAGTCGCCCTGTTGCCATGCTTCATAACCCAGACGCACGTTGTACGATGCGTACGGGTTCTGCGCAAGCAGCATCAAGGGGAGCAATAGCAGAAAACAAATAGTCTCTAATAACTTCTTCATAATTGTACGTTTTATCGTTTGTTAATCTCGTAAATATCAATGGTGTTAGTATTCGTATTCAGTACCGGTTTGCCCAGATGGTCAAATGCCCGCAGGGAGAGGATGATTGGCGTTTCCTGGCCGTTCTTGTTATGGAACAGCACATCGCTGAGCACCACCTGCTCACCTATCTCCACGCTCCGCATCAGTACCTGCGTATCCTGAATGATATCTTTCTGCGTGATATAGTCATTCTTCAGCAGAAACAGGCTCTCTACGCCGGAGATGGTATTGATTGTCGCGGCAGTATCCATCACAATCTTTATCGGCAAACCGTTGCATTTGGCTTGCAGTTCGTATGCCTCGAAAGTACGTGTGAACGGTATACGATAGCGCACACGGCTACTATCCAGTTGCTCTATCGGCCTTAGTGATGCAATCGTTTCGTTGAGTGTGGTGTCGCCCAATTGTCGGGCAGTGGTATAATGCGCCAAGGCGGAAACGGTATCTAACTGAATGAGCGACAACACGGCCAGTGCTCGCCATTCGTCGGTATTGGTTTTCTCTTTCCGCGCTGTCAGAGCCAGTCGTAGTCCGAGCGCCTCGCCGCAGGTCTGCGCCAGTTGCACCATCAGTGTATCTTCCGTCTCCGGCTGCCATCCGGCTGCAATGGCGTCCGCTGCACATCGCACGGCTTCGTTTTGTTTGCCGCGCGCCAAGGCTATTGACGCCTTGCTCCGTAACATGCAGGTATTTGCAGCATCTATCTTGAGCATCGCGCTTATCTTCTGCTCCGCCAATATGGTATCGCCTTCCGTGAGCAATGCAAGCACGTATGAGCAATATGCATTGCTATCCCCCGGATGCTTTTTCAGCCATTCGGCATAGGTTGCACTCGTAGCCGGCTTGCTCTTCTTCAGAGCACCGTGCATGCATGCCACTACCATGCACATTCCTATCACTATACACGCTCTTACCTTCATCTTACAGCATACTTGGCCATGGGTTGTGCGTTATACCCGCCATCTGCTCCATGCGGCTATGGGCGGTCTCCAGCAGACGGTTGACCTCGGCAGCACGAGGCTGCGATTTGTCGGGGAAGATCGGCTCGCCTATCTCCACTTGCAAGAGCGGCAGATTCTTTGGTCCGAACAAGCGGTAGATGCCCGTACGCTCGCGGTAGGTGATGACGCAAGGCAGCAACGGCATACCGTACTTGTACGCCATGGTGAAAGCGCCTTTCTGGAACGGGCGCAACGGCTTGTAGAAATCCCAGCGTTTGGCTTCGGGGAAGATATGTATCCAATAGCCGCGACGGTGAAACTCGTCGAACGCCTCATTGAACTTCTTCAACGCTCCCATACCCGCTTCGGCTTCAGGAATAGGTATACCTCCCACCGAGCGCATGAAGATGCCGTCTTTGGTGCCGAAATTAGGCGCGAACATAGGTATCTTCACGTTGTACGGCACTTTGGCTGCCAGCAGCACGCACGGACAATCGAGGCGGAAACAATGGTTGGCAATAGTGATTGCCCCTGCCTCCAGCTCCGCCTTGTACTTCTTGAGGTTCTCCCTACCCTTGAAGCGCAGTCCCATCTTCGTGTGGAGCATGATGCGCATGAGAAACCGCAATAAGATTGTGACGAACGTAAAATTCAACAACCGCTGTCTGAAACTGTCATTGACAAACGGATAATCCTCGCCCGCAACAAAGTGTGAGGTGAACGTAGGGTGCACCAATTGCTCATAAGGATTATCCTCGGGGTATTTTATCCCCATTTGGGGAACATATACGCCTTCCGCTACTTTCAGTTCTTCGTATCGGCTCATGGCTTGATTGTTATTTCTTCTTTTGGATAAGTTTCCTGTACTCCTTCTTGGCCTTCTCCATCTGCTTGTTGAAGGCTTTGCTCGTGTGCAGTTTGGCCATTGCTGCGCTGGTGATTACCCGTGCGGCATCCACATCGCTCTGCCAGTGAAAACCGGCTATTACGCGGCTCTGACCATACTCAAATCCTTCCTTCAATATGGCATTTTGCTGCTCGGGACATATCTCGCATAGGATGAGTGCCGTACTCCATCCGAGCGTGGTATGACCCGACGGATACGAACCGTTGTGACGCAGCTCTTCCTCATCTTCAGGCACCAGCGTAGGCTCATTATACACCATGTAAGGGCGCTGACGCATATAGGTGGCTTTGGTGCTATCACAAGCAAAACCTGCCGTACGGGTAGCGTCACGTAGCAGTTTCCACAGCTCGGGCGTGTTCTTCTCGCTTATCTCCACACCGATCACCGGCGAAAAGATCACCGCCATACGCCGGATGCTGAACTCCGCATCCGCCTTTGCCTTGGCGCCACGGGCAGTCGGACGCTGACTCTTGCCCCACACATACTGCGCACTGTCGTACGCAAATCGCATCTCGCCACGTGTCGGAGGACCTGGCATGTACCGCAACGCACAAGGCATCTCGGCTATAGTGAAATACGGATGTGCATCGCCTGCACACATAAAAGGACAAAGCAGACTAACCAATAGAACGGAAAAAATGAATCGTTTCATACTAAAAATACAATTTATGCGTACAAAGATACAAAAAATTTTGCAATAAAGCAAATTTTTACGGAACAAATCTTGCTTTTACGAAAAAAATATTGTATCTTTGCAGGCAAAATATTAAATTCCTAACAGACATGAATCGCATTTTCATACTTCTTTTCGCTGCCTTGCTCGGAGTAGCATGCAGCAAGCCGGCTCCTGAGATGGATCGCTCGGACTTTGTGGAAGTGACAGCCGTCATCCCTGACGCGCTGCTCGAAATACGCTATTTCAGCACCTACAATTTTGTCGGCGCACGCGTTGACGGCTACGAGCGTCCTATTGCTCTCATGACGCGCGAAGCAGCCGATTCGCTGCGTGCCGTCAGCGACGATTTGAAAGCCCAAGGTTACCGTATCAAGATATGGGACAGCTATCGTCCGCAACAGGCTGTCAGCCATTTCATCCGCTGGGCAGAGAATCTTCAGGACACCACGATGAAAGCCGTGTTCTACCCCATGGTGGACAAATCGCTGCTATTCAAGTTGGAATATATTGCTTCGCGTTCCGGTCACTCGCGCGGCTCTACGGTCGACCTCACGCTCATCGACACCCTCACGGGCAAAGAACTGGATATGGGTACGCCCTTCGACTGGTTCGGCGACGAGAGTCATCCGTCTTTCGTGGTTGACTCGCCGATAGAGATAGCACATGTACTCTATACTCCCGAGCGGTGGGAACAGGTGCAAGCCAACAGGCTTATTCTCCACGACGCCATGCTGCGTCACGGATTTCGCGGAATAAACAACGAGTGGTGGCATTTCACGCTCAACAACGAGCCTTATCCTGACACCTATTTCAATTTCCCTATCCGATAGCCGGAATCAGGTGTTCGATTTCTAACAACCAAAATAAAAAACAGGCGGGGCGCTTGTCGGTTAATCCGACAAAGCGTCCAGTCCGGCTGTTAGCGCAAAAAGGGTGACATTCCAGTTGATGGTCACCTCGTTAGATGCGTAGCTCGGCTGGTAGTCCAGGTAGCTCTCGTCAGCCGGTACATCTTTCGGATACTTCACGCCATCGGTCTCTGCATCCTGGCGCATCGGGTTAGGTCCGCCTGCCAGGAAACCCGGATGCGTGCCTTTTGGATGGCTGTACGACAGGCGGTGGTGAGGATGACATACCGGTTTCTGCCCGAAGCCCGTTACATAGCAGTAGCCCGTGGCATTTTGTCCGAGTATATAGTTCAAGCAGCGCTGTGCATTGGCGAGATATTGCTCATTATTCGTCAGCTTGTACGCGAATAGGTATTCTATACCACGCCAGCAACAGCCTTCGCTGTTGCAGCCCCAGAAGAAATCATTCTCCCTATTGCCGTACGGCGAGTGATGTACGGAGATAGTCTCCACCTCGTCCGTATAAGGCTTTAGATGCGCCAGCAACGGCTCCACATCGTTCGTGCGGAGCATCCATTCCATCGATGCCAGTTCGGCTACATTGCCCCATACGGCAGGGATATATGTTGCCGGCTTATGCTTCATGGCTTCTTCCTTATACATCTCATCACCGGTGAGCAGATACAGCTCCGTAGCAGCCCAGTAGAACTCGTCCGTCACGTCAAAGTCATCATACGCACCTGTGGTTATCTCCGGCTTGAACAGCTCGTTCATCTTAGGCTGGTCGTAATACACATCGGGGTGCGCCATTGCCCAGCCGTAAGCAGCCAGCGCAGCCTCGGTAGCCTCAACGCAGAAACCCGGATAGATTTCTTCGTACGGCGCATATACCCGCGCGGCAAGAGCCATCGTAGCAGCATAATCCAGCGCGGCTGCCGTAGTCTTCATCACTACGTAACGCGTCTTTTCGCACTCGTCCGGACGAATAAATCCCTCAAAATTGGCTTCGGTAAGCTTGTGATACACGCCGCCGTCCAGATCTTGCATCGTCATCATCCAGCGGATATTATACATCGCTTCTGCCAGCATGTCCGGAACAGGCTGTTCCGACTCGGGGATATTGAGCGATAAATGATCGAAATAATCCTTGTTCATCTCGTAGGCCATCAGCCATACGCCCATCGTATAGCCGCTGTTGACAATATACTTGTTGTAGTCGCCGGCATCGTACCATCCTCCGGAGCAGTCAAGCGGAGTTCCTTCAGGGCGCTCGGCAGTAGCTGCAGAAGAATGAACGAGCACATGGTCATCAGGATGACCTGCCTTACGCTCATAGCCTTCTGCGTACGGCTCGACGATAGGCATCGACGCACGCTGGTAATAGAACGCACGCAGTGCTTTTCGGGTCAGCTCCCTGTACGGATGCTGGCAAACGGTAAAATTCATCTGCCCAAACGGCACATGCAGCGTATATTCGCCCGGCTCGGTTACGGACGAGAAATCAATTACTTGCCGTGGTTTGCCTGATACGGGGTTAAGCATCGTTGCGGAGCCTGTACCAGACCAGACGGTATCGCCGTTGGCAGCAAGGACAAACGCGACATAAGGCTGCGCCTCGGCACAGCAGACGTCAATCGTCGCGGTCTTCTCCTGTAGCGGACCAAAACCTACTTGATTCATCCGAATCTCGGGATTGGACACAGGTCGGCAACCTATAAGCAGCGCACCGATGGCGGCAAAAAGCAAAAGGGATTTTTTCATGGCTGTACGTAAATTTGCATGATTTGATGCAAAGGTACAAAAAAAATCCCAAAATTGCAAATAAAATGCCGAAAAAATTACATTTGTCTAACAATTTGCCGGATTTGCCCTGCTACGCTCACTGCAATCAGGTCATGACCTTCCTGTGACGGATGGATCCCATCGCAGCAGAGGTACTGCTTGTAGTCGCAGTTGCGGAGGAATGGCGATGTGATATCCAGCACCGGCACGCGCTCCTGATAGCCTATCTGATAGACGGCAAGACTGTACATGTCGTGGTAGTTGCGGATGCGCTCTTCCTGACCGCCGAGCCAGCTCAATACATTTTGGCGTGCACGGTCGCCCATGTTGCGCGTGATAAACTCGTAGAACTGCTTGTAGTCAATCAGCGGAAGCGTCAGCAGTACAGGTTTGCTGCCCAACTGGCGTATACGCGCAATCAGATCTTTGTATAGCGCGCGGAAGGTAGGCAACTCGGTCATCGGATAATGATTGTCGTTCGGCGCGGAGGCTATGTCGTGCCAGCAGAAATCCGAGTCATTGCCGCCGAACTCCACCAGCGTCAGATCGCTCTGCGCAATGGCATCGGCATGCTGCTCGGCTATCTGTGAGCCGCGCGAGATGGTGCAGCCCATCTTGCTGTAGTTGTCTATCGGCAAAGCCAGCGCCTCAGCACATTGGCTCACAAAACCGGATGATAGTATGCTGTATTTGCTTCCGTCAAAGATCACTCCTTTGGTAATTGAGTCGCCCAATGCGACAATTCGTTTGATCGTTTTCATAATGTATGGTTTGTTTAAGTTGTTTTTTATTCGTTCGTTTGTCGGTTGTTTTCACCGGGCAAGACCCTCAATATGCCATCCCGCCTTCAAAAAACCGATGCAAAATTACAACATTTTTTTCACTTATGCAACAAAGTGTGACAATCTGGCATGATTTTTGATGAAATCAGGTAAATATACACAAAAACGCAAATATAGGGACAAAAACAGGCAAAAACCAATTTTGTCCCAACAAATAAAGTGACGAAAATATGGCTTCTATTCCACAAAAACTGCTGTCTGTGCCCTCACTGCTGGCACATATACTGATTATTCCGGCGTTCTACTTGTTTTTCGTATTGATCTATCGTCCGTCGTGGATGATCGACATGCTGGATATGCATGCCGATATGATGATCTTCAACCTGCTCATGCTCATGTGCATCGTGTTGGGCATATTGTGTGCATCGCGCATACCCGTTACATGCGTGCGTAAACGGCTTAATCTGCGCTGGCTGCACTATATCCTGTGGAGTCTTACAGAGATTGGCATTATCACCGCTTTCAGCGCGCTCTATCTTACCCTGATGAACAACTATCTGCTCGGCGAGGTAGTGACGAGCTATTTCGGTACGCTGGGTTGGACGGCAGCCATGACAGGCAGTATCCTACTCTACCCTTACACCTTGCTGGGCTTCATCTTCACCCTGCTGCAAAAGCCGGAAGAGACCGTTCAGGAAGATGAGCTGGTGCGTTTTCAGGACAGTACAGGTCAGCTCAAGCTTGTGCTGGCATCCTCTGCCATCGTGTATGTGGAAGCTTCGACCAACTATGTCATCATCAAATATACCGAAGGCGAGAGGCTGCGCGACTACCAGTTGCGCAATTCGATGAAAGCCATCGAGCCTCTGCTCGCCAAGCACGGCATAACGCGCTGCCAGCGCTCTTACTTCATCAATCCCAAGCATGTTACTGCCCTGCGCAAGGATAAAGAAGGTGTGATCCTTGCCGAACTGGATACCGCCGCCCTACAAGAACGCAACCTCACCAGCAGCGCACTGCGTATCATTCCCGTATCACCGCGCTACTACGACGAGCTGAGCAAGATGCTCTGATAAAAGGCTGACAAAGTTGTCCAGAAAAAATACCAACAAATAGGTATTGCAAATATGCAAAAAAAGCAGTAACTTTGCATAAAAAATTCAGCAAGCCTCCTGTGGCTTGCGTGCAATATGGAGACAAAACAGATTCACATAGCCGTTGTAGGGTTGGACGGAAGCGGCAAGAGTGCTGTAATTGAGCGCCTTGCGTCATCTTCGTTCTCGTTTGAGGAATGTACCTCCCACCAGCAGATGGATACGCTATCCACCGAGCCGGACGTTGTTCTGCAAGTGGTGGATGCGATGCGACTGCGGGAATGTTTGCAGATGACGCCTTCGTTCATGGAGCACGACCATCCGCTCGTGATAGCCATAAATAGGTATGACCTGTTCCTCAACACGGGTCACCGTCTTGACTTGCAGACCTTCCGCGAGCAGACCGGCGTGCCGGTTATATTGGTCAGCACCGTGACCGGTGAAGGTCTGCTGGAACTGATGCAGACGCTCCGGCGCGCCGCTATCGTGCAGAAAAGGCAGGCACGCGAGCGATATATCGTTCACGGATGGGAACAAACAAATGAGGAAGCATGGCACGCCTACATGGAAGGTTTGCTCCAGCAAGTCCTGATCCACCCCGAAACCGACACCAGCACCTGGGAGGAACGCATCAACCGGCTGCTCACCAACAAGTGGACAGGTTTTCCCATCTTCTTTGCGGTGATTGCCGGCATCTTCTGGGCTACTTTCGCCATCGGAGGTCCTATACAGGAATGGATGCAAAGCGGCGTGGATGCGCTCTATGCGTGGCTGACGGATGTGATACCTGACGGCTGGCTGCAAAGCCTGGTGGCTGACGGTGTGGTGAAAGGCGTAGGCTCGCTCGTAACGGCTTTGCCTAACATCATCATCCTCTTCTTCTGCCTCAGCCTTATCGAGGATATAGGCTATACCGCCCGTGTTAACTTCCTCATGGACCATTTCATGCACCTCTTGGGCTTGCACGGACGCAGTTTCTTTCCGCTGCTTATGGCGTTCGATTGCAACGTGCCGGCTATCATCGCCACGCGTGATGCCATACCTAATCCCAAGAACCGCGCCGTGACGATGCTCATGGTGCCATTCATGAGCTGCTCGGCACGCCTGCCGGTGTATGTGCTGCTCATCTCCACGTTCTTCGACCGCCGTTATCAGGCGCTCATCCTCGGTTCGCTTTATGTGCTGGGTATGCTGCTCAGTTTTGTGCTGGCGTTCATCCTGAAGAAGACCAAATGGTTCCGTACGGGTGAAGAGGATTGCGTAAACGAGTTGCCGGACTTCCATATGCCTTCGTTGCGCTCCATCACGGGGCACGTATGGTTCCGCGTGAAAGATTTCCTAAAGAAGATCACTACCGTTGTGCTGTTTGCCTCCATCATCATCTGGGCGCTGGAGTTCTTCCCTGCCTGCGATATCAACGACATGGAGCACTCGTGGCTGGCAGCTGTAGGCCGTTGGCTTGAACCGCTGATGGCTCCTCTTGGTTTCGACTGGCGCATGTGCGTCTGTCTCATAACGGGCATACCGGCTAAAGAGGCTATCGCCGCTACCTTCGCCATACTTTTCGGCAACGATCTCACGGTCATGGCTCTCTCGCCTGCTACAGCCTACGCCTTCCTCGTGTTTGTGCTGCTGTATTTCCCGTGCGTAGCTACGGTGTCCACGCTCCGCAAAGAGGTAGGCTGGCGTTGGGCTATGTTCTCCGTCATTAACAGCCTGCTCGTAGCATGGCTTGCCGCTTTTGCTTGTAACTTGATTTTGTAGACCGCAGCCACGCATAGCTGCGAAAGAATAAAATACGATGATACAGAAAATTTTAGTTATACTGATTGTTTTGGGTGCAGCCATCGGCATGTACCTTATTATCCGTCGCCAGCGTCGTGCCGACTGTCTATCCGGCAGTCGTGGATGCGATAGCGGCTGCGACGGATGCTCATTGCGGAACAGTTGCACCCGGGTAGGAGCAATCGTGTTGTTTGCCCTACTCTCTTTACCTCTGAGCGCCCATCTGCACGGCATCGTGTACGACGATCAGGGCGAACCGCTCGCCGGAGCCAATGTATGGTGGGCAGAGACAACGGTAGGTACCACCACCGATGCCGACGGCATCTTTGAGATAGAGCCTATCCGTCAGACCAAACTGCTCGTCACCTCGTTCCTCGGCTACCGTAACGACACCACACGCGTCAAGGATCGCTCCACGCTGATGATCGTGCTCATGCCCGATGATCAGCAACTGGACGAAGTGACCGTTGAGGCACGGCGCCAGTCGGTCATCAAGTCGCGTTTCTCGGCGTTCGATACGGAGTCGTTCGGGCAGGGCGAGCTGTGCCGTGCCGCATGCTGTAACCTGAGCGAGAGTTTTGAGACGTCTGCGTCGGTGGATGTGTCGTATGCCGATGCCGCCACCGGAGCCAAGCAGATCAAGCTGCTCGGACTGAGCGGTACGTATGTACAACTGCTCACCGAGAACACACCTGCCGTACGAGGCTTGGCGCAGAGTTTTGGAATGGAATATATCCCGGGCTCATGGATGGATGCCGTGCAGATCAGCAAGGGTACCTCGTCCGTAATCAACGGCTATGAGGCTATCACGGGACAGATCAACGTGGAATACCTCAAACCGCAGACGCAGCAGCCTATTGCCATCAATCTGATGCTCAACAAAGAACTGCACGCCGAGGCGAACATCACCGGAGGCTGGGATATACCTATTCCGAATGATCCGATGCTCGGTACGCTCTCTACGGGCGTGCTGGCGCACTATCAGGAAGGTGCTTTCCCGATGGATGAGAACCACGACGGTATGCTTGATATGCCTACCAACCGCAACCTCAACCTCTTGAACCGCTGGTACTACAAGAACGACGAATACACGTTCCAGTTTCTGGTCCGCGGTCTGCACGACGAGCGTCACAGCGGTCAGCGTGAGACAAGCATGGGCAAAAAGATGGGCATCACGCCGCCGGCTAACCCCTACCTGATTGACCTGCGTAGCGATCGCATCGAAGGCTTCATGAAAAACGGCATCGTCTTCGACGAAGAGTCCGGCATGTCGCTCGGCATCATTGCCGCCGGTTCGTACCACGACCAGATGAACACCTACGGCCATACGGCGTGGAAAGCCTCGCAAGCCAACGGCTACCTGAACGCTATCTTCCAGAACACTTGGGATCGCGATGGTTTCCACTACGACCTCCACGGCGATTCGGTCGTGTATGATCTTTCTCACAAACTGTCAGTTGGCGCCAGCGTTAATTATGACCAATATTGGGAAAACCTTGCCGGAAAACCGATGTGGCCAAAAGCAACTACTGGTACATCGGTCATCTTCGACCGCCGCGAACTGACGCCGGGCATCTTCGCCGAGTACACGTTCAACTACAACGAGTCGTTATCGCTCATCGCCGGTCTGCGCGGTGACTGGTCATCGCGCTATGGTTTCTTTGTCACCCCGAGGATGAACATCCGCTATGCGCCGTTCGAGTGGTGGACGCTGCGCGGAAGTATCGGTCTTGGTTACCGCTCGCCGAATATCATCGCCGACAACGCAGCCTACCTTGTCAGTTCACGCGAGTGGGTTATTGGGGATAAGAATTCCGCTTCCCAACTCTTACCGTTCAATCCGCAACTCATTCACCAGGAGCGCAGCATCAACACCGGTCTGACAACCGTCTTCGATATTCCCGTCGGTCAACGTAACCTGCAGTTGTCAGCCGAATATTACTTCACCAATTTCTTCGACGCTCTGGTCATCGACCTTGACGATAATACGGGAGATATTCGTTTTTACAACATGAGCGACCTGCCGGGGGCACGCTCGTTCAGCCATACGGCGCAGATTGAAGCCTCGATGGAAGTGCTGCGCGGATGGACGGTTACTGCCGCGTTCCGCTACAACGATGTGCGGCAGACCTCCTATCACAACTACGGATCAGGCATGACCGGACAATACGAGTTGCGCGAGAAAGCATTGCAGAACAAGTTCAAGGGACTGATCACCATGAGTTATGTTACACCGCTCAAGAAATGGCAGTTTGACGTTACGGCGCAGTTCAACGGACCCGGGCGTGTGCCCGACGGCGTGGTGGCTGACTACTATCAGTTGCCCGGTGGCAACATGAATTATCCCCGCCTCACGGCCGACAAGAGCTGCCAGTACTACGAGCGCAACGGCAATATCTACCACAAGTGGTATCCGCAACTGTTGGCGCAGGTCACCAAATACTGGCGCACTTGCTCGCTCTACCTCGGCGCGGAGAACATGACGAACTTCACTCAAGACCATCCTATCGCCGGCACATATAATGCCAACGGACAAGTGATTATGGACGGCTCACTGCCCTACGATGCCTCTATGGTCTGGGCACCTACTACCGGATGGAAGATCTATCTCGGCTTCCGTTGGGCGTTGGATAGAAAAGACGATTGATAATTATTGCTAACGAATGAACAAACGTATACAACATAATTGGCTGCGAACAGCCATCCTTTCACTTTTCACTTTTCACTTTTCACTTCTCTTCGCGCAATACGATGCGCACCTTACGGGTCACGTATTGGATGAGCGTACCGGCGAGCACCTGCCGTTCGTCAATGTGCAGGTCAAGGGCACGAACATCGGTACGGTGACCGATGAGTCGGGTCACTACTTTCTGAAAGACCTGCCCGTAGGACATCAGACCATCATCTTCAGCTACGTGGGCTACGAGACGCTCGAACTGCCCGTCAATATCGAGGCGGATAAGACCATCGAGCTCAAAGCCGTGCTCAGCGAGATGAGCAAGCAGCTCAACGGCGTGGTGGTTACCGCCAACCGCTATGCTACCAAGCGTCAGGAAGCCGCTACCATCGTCAATGTGCTCTCGCCCAAGCTGTTTGAGACGACGGCTGTATCGTGCATGGCGGAAGCGATGAATTTCCAGCCGGGCTTGCGGGTGGAGAACTCGTGCAGCAACTGTGGCAAGACCGAACTGCGCATCAACGGATTGCAAGGGCAATACACACAGATACTGATGGATTCGCGTCCGGTGTTCTCGTCCATGGCATCGGTCTATGGTCTGGAGCAGGTACCTGCTGCCATGATTGACCGCATCGAAGTGGTGCGTGGCGGTGGTTCGGCTATGTACGGAGCCAACGCTATTGCCGGTGTGGTGAACATCATCACCAAGGAGCCGGTGCGTAATTTCGTTAATATATCCAACATCACCCACCTGAACGAACAGCTCGGTTACGATGTGCATACCGACCTGAATGCTTCGGTGATGTCGGAGAACCGCAAGATAGGTGCGTACCTGTTTGCCTGCCATCGCATCCGCAGCCCTTACGACCGCGACAAGGATGGGTACAGCGAGGTGCCCAAGTTACGGCTGACTACCGTCGGTACGCGTCTGTTCTTTAAGACCAGCGCCTATAGCAAGATTACTGCCGAGTACCACCACACGACCGACTACCGCCGCGGAGGCAACAACATCGATCTGGAGCCCCACAAGGCGGATATAGCCGAGCAGCTAAGGCATAATATCGATGCCGGCTCGCTGGCTTTCGACTGGTACTCTGCCGACAACCGTCATTTCATCTCCGCCTACTCTGCCGTGCAGCATATAGGCCGCGAGAGCTATTTCGGTACGGCGCAAGACCTCAACGCCTATGGCCGAAGCACGGACATCACATCCAACACGGGTCTGCAATACCGCTTCTCCTACCCCTGCGGACGAATGCATGGCGACCTGACCGTGGGAGCCGAATATACCTACAACGGTCTGCACGACCAGATGTTGGGCTATAGCCGCGATATACGCCAGAATGTGCATGTCGTAGGCGCGTACGCCCAAAACGAATGGAAGAACGAACTGTGGAGCATCCTGGTAGGCGCACGGCTGGAGAAGCATAATTTCCTTAATAAGCCCGTTGTCACGCCTCGTGCCACGCTGCGCTATACGCCGGTAGACGGACTTGTGCTGCGTGCCGGCTACAGCAGCGGCTATCGTGCACCGCAGGCGTACGACGAAGATCTGCATGTGGCTGCCGTAGGCGGCAATGTGTCGCTCATCACGCTTGATCCGAACCTGCGCCCCGAATATTCGCATAGCGCCACGCTCAGCGCCGACTGGTACTATACTTTCGGCAACCACGAACTGAACCTGACAGCCGAAGGGTTCTACACCTACCTTCAGGATGTGTTCTTCCTCCGCGAGGACGGCAGCGATGCTTCGGGTAATATCCTCTTCACCCGCACCAACGCGCATGGCGCTTGGGTGGCAGGTATCAACATGGAAGCCAAGTTCGCTTTCCACTTCGAGACGGTCAATTTCCAGCTCTCTGCCGGCTATACGTTCCAGCGCAGCCGGTATACTGTGCCGCAGCAATGGAGCGCCAGCGTGCCGGCACAATCGCGGATGCTCCGTACGCCGGATAACTATGGCTACCTGCTCTTCGATATCACGCCTGTCAGAGATTTTACGATCTCGCTCAATACCAAAGCCACAGGCTCGATGCTTGTTCCGCACCTGGCGGGCTATGTGGCTCAGGACGAGGAAGTGCTCACGCCGGCTTTCTGGGATCTGGGTATACGCCTTGCGTACGATGTTCATCTCTATAAGCACTATTGCCTGGAAATCAGCGCAGGTGTTAAGAACATCCTCGATCAGTTCCAGCGCGACCTGGACCGCGGTCCGCTGCGTGATGCCGGCTACATCTATGGCATCACCACTCCCCGCTCGTATTTCATCGGTCTCGCACTAAAGATATAAGAATGAAAACCAGCCCACATATCATCATTCCCGAAGACTTGCTTCAAGCCGCGACGGCAGACGGCAAGCCGCAAGTGCTGCTGCACGCCTGTTGTGCGCCTTGCTCGTCAGCTATCGTCGAATGGCTCTTGGCGCACGGCATTGAGCCGGTCATCTACTATTTCAATCCGAACATCTACCCGCAAGCCGAATATGAGATCCGTAAGAATGAGAGCAAGCGCCACGCGGAGAGTCTTGGTATACGCTGGATTGACGAAGATTACAATCACGACGGCTGGCGTCAGGCTGTATGCGGATTGGAGAACGAGCCGGAAAGGGGCAGACGGTGCGAAATGTGCTTCTACCACCGCTTGCTTGCCACCGCCCGCAAAGCACAACAGCTGGGAATAAGCTGGTTCGCCACTACCCTTGCCTCTTCGCGCTGGAAGAACCTCGATCAGGTCAATGCCGCCGGTCTCCGCGCCGCCGAAACCGTCTCCCCAGCGGTCCATTTCTGGCCCCAGAACTGGCGCAAAGACGGTCTGCAAGACCGCCGAAACGCCTTGCTCAAGCAATATGCGTTCTACAATCAGCAGTACTGCGGCTGCGAATTCAGCCTACGAGACACCAAATAGATGGCGTTTATGCCCGGGGAGCATTTCGGTTCTGTGCAAGCCCAAGCGAGGTAGTATATGCTAAAAAATGCAATAAATTGCAATTTTTCTTCGGGAATATTTGCAAATGTGCATTTTTTTTTGTAACTTTGCAGACAATTCTTAATTTGAACAACTATGAGTTACATGCAAATGGCTCAATTAGACGTGCTTAATGCGTTGCAGGGCATTCGTTCCGAAGCCGATTATACCGACTTCCGCAACATGTTGGCGCGTTATTTCGCTGAAAAAGCACAGAAGCAGATTGATGCTCTTTGGGACAATGGTTCCATCAACGAGCAAACCATCGAGAACTGGGGTAACGAACGAATGAGGACTCCGTATCGTTATGCGTTACATCGTTCTTGATACCAACTGCTTACTGCAAGCATTACCTTCCAGAAGTCCGTATCACAAAATATGGACGGATGTTTTGGAGGGCAAAATTAGTCTGTGCGTTAATACCGACATCTTAGAGGAGTACGAGGAAATTTTGGCTCAAAAAACTACTCCGGATATCGCGCACAATGTTGTAGAGGCTATTGCAAATCTTACGACCACAACGCTTCAGAGCACCTACGTGCATTTTGAACTTTTACCGGCTGATTCGGATGACAACAAGTTCGTTGATTGTGCTATAGCCGCTGAAGCCGAATATATTGTAACTAATGACAAGCATTTTAATCCACTAAAGCAAATCCCATGGCCTAAAGTGGAGATCATCAAAATAACAGAGTTCATCAAACAGCTCTAGTTATTACTGCCATCGCCAGAGTAAAAAACAATGCGTCCCATCCCGACGTAAAAGAGGAGCGTTAATTCCGAACGAATCGGAATAGTCAGGTCTTAGACGATAAATGGGACAAACAGAGAAAACGACAACACCAAACAATTTCAGCAATGGATAAAAGACAAGCTCTAAATTATGAAGAGGCATTAAGTCTTGTACGTCGTTACAAGCAGGCTATTGCTCATCGCTTTCCGCAAGAACCGAAGGTGATGATGTTTGGTTCGTATAGCAAAGGCTATGCTAATCCCGATAGCGATATAGATGTAGCTGTAATAGTTCCGACTTATGGTAATCGGAAGATAGAGATTTCGCAAGGACTATGGAAAGAAACTCGTAACGTAAGTTTCTTGATTGAACCGGTGCTGATTGCCGAAGATCGTCCGTCGCCGTTGTATGACGATATAATGCGCACCGGCGTAGCCGTATAAGAAACTTCCCCGCCTGCGGGTGTATATAACTATCGCTGCCATCGCCAGCGTAAAAAGCGATGCGTCACTCCCGACGACGTTAAAAGCGGGAAAGACATAATATAAAAGGCGTTTATTGACGTTGTTTGCGACTAGTCAGAATCTTCGCAAAATTCTAAAGCAAAAAGTCCGAACAACAACGATGAATGTCCTCGTGGGTATGTAAATATCTGCTCCACGTCCGTCATAGGGCGAGGTGGGTTGTACATATCGGGCGTGGACGTCAGTTGTTTTCTACTTTTTGCGGGGATTGCGAAGCCCTTGACTAGCGTGAAGACCAATTGGAGTTCACGCTTTTTCTGTGTAAATACATGCAATAATATTGAGATGAATACAGATTACGCATTGAGATCGGCAATAAGAAGCATATTAAATGCTAATCCTGGACATTTTATGTCTGCGGCAGACATACGAGCTTCGCTACACGCACTACCCACACCGCAAGATTATTCTGAACAGCAGATCGCAGCAAGTATTCTACAATTTATAAATAGTGTACATAACGATTACGAAAAGAAATTTGATGCAGAAAGGAATGTTAATCTATACCGAATTGAGATATAATAACACATGCCAATCCCCGAAGGCGTTAGAGGGGAAATAAATATCATATTATTATGGAAGAAACAAGAAAGGTTGTCTTCACTCTTGAAGGCGCAAACATGCCGAACTTTGAAAAGCTAGGAATGCATGATTACGATTCTGACGAAGAGCGTGTTAATGCGACTAGGAAAAGAACAGGGCTTGTCCATAAATGGGGAGCTATCATTAATGAAGGATGCATCTTAGCATATGGCATTGTGGAGGATTGCGAAGACGGACAAGTTCATTGTGTACCGCTTGAAAACATCAAATTTGAACATTAATAGTTATATGTCTATGAAAACAAAAATTATTTCTTTTTTCCTTGTACTTGCATCAAGTATAGGATCCCTATTTGCCGCACAACAAATAGGCGATTTGTTTTACGATTTAGATGAAGCAACTAAAACTGCATCTGTGATATCCGCATCGTCTTATGGCATTGTAAGTGTTGTAATTCCAGCTACAGTATCATACGGCTCTACATATAGAGTCACACGCATTGAAAGTTCTGCTTTCTATAATTGCTCTCTTATGACGAAGGTGACTATTCCTAACAGCGTTACAAGCATTGAAAGTCAAGCTTTCTATAATTGCTATAGTCTGACGAGAGTGACAATTCCAAATAGCGTCACATACATTGGAAATTACGCTTTCTCTGGTTGCTCCAGTTTGACGAGTCCTGTGTATAACACACATGTATTCGCTTTTATGCCTACATCCTATTCGGGTGTATATACAATTCCGGATGGAATAGAATCTATTGTTGGAGGGGCCTTCCGCGATTGTTCTGGTCTAACGAGTTTGACCATCCCCATCAGCGTGACGAGCATTGGAGAGGCGGCTTTCTCTGGTTGCTCTGGTCTGACAAGTGTTATCGTTGAAAATGGAAATACGACATTTGATAGTCGTAACAATTGTAATGCGATAATAACAACCGCTTCTAATACGCTCATTGTCGGCTGCCAAAATACTATTATTCCTAATAGCGTAACAAGCATTGAAAGATATGCTTTTCAAAATCACTCCGGTCTGACAAGTGTAACAATCCCCAACAGCGTTACAAGTATTGGAACACATGCTTTCTCTAATTGCATCGGTCTGACGAGTGTGACCATCCCCAACAGCGTCACAAGCATTGGATATAACGCTTTTAATAATGTGCCCAATATTGCATATAGCGGTACCGCAACCGGTTCGCCTTGGGGAGCAAGATGTATAAATGGTTATGTGGATGGTTATCTGGTTTTTTCAGATGAAGCAAAAGCCACATTAGTCGCATGTTCTTCTACAGCAACTGGAGAGATGGTTATCCCCAACAGTGCCACAAGCATTGAAAATTCTGCTTTCTCTGGCTGCTCTGGCCTGACGAGAGTGACAATTCCCAACAGCGTCACAAGTATTAAAAGTTATGCTTTCGCATACTGCTCACGTCTGACGAGTGTGACGATGCAAGGTGAAACACCACCTACAGGCTATAGCAACATGTTCTATCAAAGCAATAAACTTTCTGACATATATGTTCCATGCGGCACGTTGGATGCATATAAAAGAAGTTGGTCTTCATATGCATCTGAAATCAAATATTTACCACTTGCATATGCTATTACCGGGCAAGTAAACATATCTGATGCCGGAAGCATAACTATTCCCACCAATATTTGTGAACCAATATACGCAACACCTAATTACGGCTACCATTTCACGCAATGGTCAGATGGCGTAACTGACAATCCTCGCACTATCGAACTGACGCAAGATACAACTTTAATAGCAGAATTTGCCGTAGACACATCAGGTTCTTGCGGCAACGATCTCGCGCTGACATGGCAATATGATTCCGACAAAAAGGCACTCACCATTAGCGGCACAGGCGACTTAACTGCTAACAAGCGCTATGGTTTGGAGGCAGACAAAGAAATGACGACTTTGGTAGTCGATGATGGTGTAGGAATAATTGGCGATAGCGCTTTTGCCAACATCCCAACGCTATCAACTGTCAAAATAGGCAAGGATGTCCGCAAGATACAGGATTATGCCTTTGGCAATTGCTACAACTTGGCATCCATCTACAATTATCGTCCTACTCCGGCAACCATTGTTGCTAACACTTTTGAGGAAGTGGATAAATATGCCTGTACTCTGTACGTTCTTCCTGGCTCGGTAGAGATGTACAGAAGTGCTGTCGGCTGGAGTGATTTCTACAACATCCTACCTATACCTGCATCTGCAATAGAAGAGATTATCAGCGAGAATAGTTTTACCGTCTCTCCTCAAAAGATAATAGACAACGGTCAACTCTTCATCCTCCTCCCCGATGGCACGCGGTATAGCGCTACGGGCGTAAAAGTGGAGTAATCTTTCGTTTATTCCGAAGCGACCTCCTCGCTCATTCAAAAATCCGAGACGCCCTCCGCGCCTCGGATTTTTTCTTTCTTCTTTTCCGCGAGATAGTATCCCATGATTGAATATGTAAAAAAGCGGTGGCACTCTGGCACTCTGGCACTCTTTGGCTATCTTGCTGTTTGATAATTATCTATATCGTTTCACACACCCTAAAAGAGTGCCAGAGTGCCATGCATTTTTCTTTGATACTATGAAGCGTTAGATTGTTATGCGATTAGGGGATGATAATGAGATGATCCTGTGAAAACCCTGGCAATGGTCTAGGATAACCCCGATGCGCGTTCGGCAACGCGGTCGCATCGGATTGCGCCTGGCGCAATAAAGGCGACGCGTGCTATCTATGTCGGAGCGACTTGTTCTATGTCGGGCTTACGCTCCCCGCTATCCCTCCTTTTCGAAAGCAGAAATCAACTGCTTTCTCCATCCGCTGCTCCTTCCGTTCGAAAGCAAAAGTCAATTGCTTTCTCCATGCTTTCCCCACCACAAATAGCAAATTGCTATTTGCGTCGGGGCCCCCTAAAAAGTGTGATAAAAGTCTTATGAATCCCTAATAAAACTCTGATGAAAGTGGCCGTTTTGCCTTGCAAGAAGACAAAAATAGAATATAGAAAGAATTTCACCAGTGTCACATAAATAACACAAAAATTACCTTGAATATTTTGGGGATAGTGCAAGTTTCTTCCTAAAAAATTTACGGGATAGTGTTCACACATACATATCATACGGCCTCTTTTGAATAGTTACAGGGCAGATTTGATACACTGAGATATAAATAACCACTAAAATTTGCGGGATAGTGCAAGTTTTTACTCAAAAAATTTGCGGGATAGGAAAATTTTCCGTAACTTTGTATCGATTTTTTATGAACGAGTATATGGAAAGAGTATTTAAGCGCAAGATTTATCAGCAATTACTGGAGTGGAAACAAACCCAAAACGGTCGTACCGCTATTTTGGTGGAAGGTGCGCGTCGTGTGGGAAAATCAACGATTGTAGAGTTATTCGCGCGACAGGAGTATGAATCGTACATACTCATTGACTTCAATGAAGTTGATCAGGAGATTTTGGATTTGTGGGGCAACTTGATGAATCTTGACCACATATTTGTGAAGTTGCAACAACATTATAATGTGACTCTCCATACCCGTAAATCCGTCATCATTTTTGACGAAGTACAGAATTGTCCTCGCGCACGTCAGGCAATCAAATACCTTGTCAAAGATGGTCGATATGACTACATAGAAACGGGGTCACTTATCAGTATCAAAAAGAACACTCAAAAAATCACTATTCCGAGCGAAGAAGAGCGAATAGCAATGTTGCCTATGGACTACGAAGAGTTCCGTTGGGCACTCGGGGATACAGCTACTATCCCGTTGCTCAAACAGCAGTTTGATGCCCGTATGTCAGTAGGGGATGGTGTCACTCGCAAGCAAATGCGCGAACTACGTTTGTATATGCTTGTCGGAGGAATGCCTCAGGCGATAAACACATTTCTTGATACGAACAATCTGAGTCTTGTAGATAAGACCAAACGCAATATAATTCAATTGTATTTGGATGATTTTCAGAAGATAGATGCCAGCGGGAACGCTGAGCACTTGTTCAAGAACATTCCTGCGCAATTAAGCAACAACGAGTCTCGTTATCAGCCATATACTGTTATAGGTCGACAAACTGAAGCAACGATGAATGAATTGTTGCAAGACTTGGAGCAAAGCAAGACAGTGCTATTCAGTTATCATTGTACTGATCCAAACGTAGGCATGTCACTAAATAAAGATCCGCGACGTTATAAAATGTTTGTAGCAGATACAGGTTTGTTCGTGACGCTCTGTTTTTGGGATAAAGAATATACTGAAAATATTATCTATGATAAACTATTGAGCGACAAGTTGGAAGCGAATCTCGGCTATCTATACGAAAATCTTATTGCGCAGATGCTTACTGCGGCGGGGAATGAGTTGTTCTATTACACCTTCCATAAAGATGAGAAACATAACTACGAAATTGATTTTATGTTGTCTCGCGGGAAGAAAATATGCCCTATTGAAGTTAAATCGTCAGGTTATAAATCCCATGCGTCTTTGGACGCATTTTGTGAGAAATACTCATCAAGAATTAGTAACCGATACTTGGTTTACACAAAAGATCTCCGCAAAGACAGAGAAACTCTCCTTGTGCCGGTATATATGACAGGGTTACTATAAATAAGGGTGCGTCCAATCGTTATTGACACAAAAAAAGCGGGAGACTATTCTCCCGCTGATTGTTTTCCGACATTTTATTGCCGGTTGCTTATAGCACGACGAACTTTCTGCCGCCTTGCACTACGATACCTTTGTAGCCTGGCTCGACCGGCATGCCGAGGATGTTGTACATCGGTTTGGTCGGGTCGAGCGTGGCGGGTGACTGCGTGTTTTCCAGTGCATCCCAGCCCTCGATAGGCGTCAGGGTGAACTCGGTAAGCGCAGATTTGGAGCCATCGGGATTGGACACGTACAGCGCCTTGTACGTAACGGTTATTCCGGACACCTCATCCGTCTCCTCCACATCGCCATATTCGGCTTCCGGCGGCGTGACGGAGGTCTTGTTAAAGTCGGCACTGGCAAAGCCCGACAATGCCGGACCACCATCCTCATCCGTCTGCTTGATGCCGCGTATACGTCTGCGCAGAGCAGCCGGAGAGGGCACTGAACGCACGTACATGCTCACCGAATCGAACTTGATAGAGGCTGTCGGCACACCTACGATAGGCCGTACGCCCTCAGCGATGAGCGTACCTTCGCCTTTGATGATGATATCTGCCGTAGAAGCGATGACGGTATCGGCAAAGATGACCGACGAATCGCACAGCACAATAGTCAGCGGGTCGCTACCGCTATAACTGATGGCGGTGGACACGCTATCGCCTACCTCCAGATTGAGCGAACTGAAAGTCAGGGTGTTGTCCTCGGTGTTATAGACGAGCGTCGAATCGCCGAAGATATCCACTTCCGTCCCCATAGCGGTGCTGTCGTCAATCACCACTTCAACGCCGAAGATGGTCACCACATTGGGTTCCTCGGGTTCCGCAATAGGCCGGATGTCACGAAAAGCGTTCCACCCTTGTGCAGCCCGATACGCCTCTATTGAAGCGCTTGGCACATAGACGGTAGCCGTGGCAGGTACGGCATAGAAAACCGTAGTATTGGCAAGAGCCGGAGGATTGGTTGCGTGGCAGGTAATAGACGTCAGCGCGTTGCAATAGTAGAACGCATTCGCGCCAATGCTCTGCAGTTCGCCCATGATTGTCAGCTCGGTGAGGTTCATGTAGCCGGAGAAGGCATAAGCGCCTATCGAGTGCACGCCCTGATCCACCGCCACTGCTGTGAACAGATACTGGTAATCGCCATACGGGGCACTTGCCTCATCGGTATAATCGGACATAAAGCCTGTGCCGCTGATGGTGAGCACATTATCGGCAATCATCCACATCACACTATCGCCGCACATTCCCGACTGGGTTTCTTCGCCGACGACAACAGGGCCATCTTGCGTGGCAAACTGGCGTCCGTCAGCGCTGCCGGCAGGTTGCGTCATGGATGCCTGAACAGCCACACATGCCACCAGAGCCGCCAAAAGTGAGAAAATATTTTTCATATCAACAAAATTATCGTTTCATGTGATTTTGCCTACAAAGGTACAAAAAAATTTGGACATATACAAATAATCGTGCACTTTTTTGACAAATAATTTGCTTTTTTCGTAAAATTTTCGTATCTTTGTGGCGTTTTTTACAAAAACAATTTTTGTATAACTGATCTTTTGAATCAATAAATATCCATGAAAGCGTTAGTTAAACGATACGCCAAGCCGGGCATCTGGATGGAAGATGTGCCGATGCCGGAAGTAGGTGTGAATGATGTACTGATTAAGGTAAAGAAAGCCGCCATCTGCGGCACGGACCTGCACATGTACAAGTGGGACGAATGGAGTCAGACCCATTGCACGCCGCCTTACACGATGGGGCACGAGTTTGTGGGCGAGGTTGTCTATACCGGTCCCGGTGTGCGCAATGTGAAGATAGGCGAGCGCGTCACGGCTGAAGGTCACATCGTCTGCGGTCAGTGCCGTAACTGCCGCCGAGGCATGGGACACGTGTGCGAACACTCGCTATCCGTAGGTATCTTCGGCAAGGACGGTGCGTTTGCCGAGTTTGTCACTATCCCCGAATCGAACATCGTGAAGCTGCGCGATGAGATACCCGACGATTTTGCAGCGATCATGGACCCGTTCGGCAATGCCACCCACACCGCACTGGCTTTCCCGCTGCTGGGCGAAGATGTGCTCATCACCGGCGCCGGATTGATCGGAACAATGGCAGCAGGTATATGCCGCTACGCGGGAGCCAAACATGTGGTAGTCACCGATATCAATCCGCTGCGATTGGAGATAGCCAGGAAGATGGGGGCGGACATCACCGTGGATGGCAGCAAGGGCGAGACCGTCGAGCAGGCGATGAAAAAACTCGGTATACGCGGTTTTGACGTAGGTCTGGAGATGTCAGGCGCACCGGCTGCTTTCAATGATATGATTGCCCACATGTACAAGGGCGCGAACATCGCCCAGCTGGGTATTCTGCCCAAAGATACGCAGGTCAACTGGAGTGACGTCATCTTCAACGCGCTGACCATCAAGGGCATCACGGGCAGACGCATGTGGGAGACATGGTATCAGATGGAGCAGATGTTGCTCGGCGGTCTGGATCTGTCGCCGGTCATCACGCATCATTTTGCCTTCGATGATTTCCAGAAAGGCTTTGATGTGATGGTCAGCGGACAATGCGGCAAAGTCATCCTCGAGCTGTAACAGCCATCCACGATATAACAGCATCCGCCATCGTTGGCGGATATAACAGTAACGAACAATGCATAGGAGCGGATTTGTAAATATTGTAGGTAACCCGAATGTAGGTAAGTCCACGCTAATGAATGCGCTGGTGGGCGAACGGCTTTCGATCATCACATCGAAAGCGCAGACAACGCGCCATCGCATCATGGGAATAGTCAATGGCGAAGATTTTCAGATTGTGTACTCCGACACCCCGGGTGTGCTCAAGCCCAACTATAAACTTCAGGAGCAGATGTTGGAGTTCAGCCGTGGCGCACTGGTGGATGCCGATGTGCTGCTCTACGTCACCGACGTGCAAGACACTCCCGACAAGAATGCCGAGTTCCTACAGAAAGTAAAACTTATCGCTGCCTCGCCCAAGCAACAGACGAAAGTTTTTCTGCTCATCAACAAGATCGACCTCACCACGCCCGAAACGCTGGAGAACCTGGTAGCCTACTGGCAGAAAGAGCTGCCGGAAGCCACCATCTTCCCGCTGTCAGCCAAAGAGCGTTTCGGCATCGATCAGCTGTTTGCCGCCATCAAGGATGCCCTACCCGAATGTCCGCCGTTCTTCCCCAAAGACCAGCTGACCGACAAGTCGTCGCGCTTCTTTGTCAACGAGATCATCCGCGAGAAGATCCTCCTGTGCTACGACAAAGAGATTCCCTACTCCACAGAGGTCGAGGTCGAATCGTTCAAAGAGGTACCAACAGCCAACGGCCAACGGCCAACAGCCAACAGCCGCTTGCACATTCAAGCAACCATCTACGTAGAGCGCGAGAGCCAGAAAGGCATCATCATCGGCCACAAAGGCGCTGCGCTAAAGAAGGTGGGCATGTTGGCGCGCAAAGATATAGAGGCTTTCTTTGAGAAACCCGTCTTCCTCGAACTCTTCGTCAAGGTCGATCGCGACTGGCGAAGCAGTCAGTCACGGCTGCGCCATTACGGCTACGACCTGACCTAACTCACCGGCACGCTGCGTGCTATCTGTCCCGACGAGATTCGCTAAGAAATGCAACCGACCGTAGTTGAAACATCTGCTACATATAGTATTGTGGGCTCTCTCCGTTTGGTTTGCCTGCACCGTTCAGGCGCAAGAGGCTGAACACTACTTCGTTCTATGGAATGAAGGCAGCGCGTCGTTCGTGTTTCCCACGGACCAGCAAACAGGCACTCAGATAGGTGCAGGCGGAGGCTTGGGCGTCGGCTACGAACTGAATTTCAACCATTTTATTCTGCAAACAGGTGCTTATGCCCACGCTGCGCAAGAGCGTCTTAACCAACAGCCCAACTCGTGTACTTGCGTTTATCTGCAAGCTCCGCTGCTGTTTGGCGGAGAGTTCGGTCATCTGTATTTTCTTACGGGTGCCAAGTTCAACGCGAATGTGTTCACAACCGAGCAACAGCCAAGTAGCGCAGATTTCAATGCCAATACTTTCCCTACGGGCCAGTTGCCCGAAGATGACCGGCTTCGTTTTGATGTGCTTGCCGGTGCCGAGATCGGCCTGAACTGGAACTTGCAGCAGTTCCGCTACACCAAGCCCAAGATTCGTGTCGCCCTGTTCGTTGACTACGGTTTCCCGGACAACCGTCTTCTCTCCGGCATCAAACTCTCGTTCCTCTTCGGCGGCAAAGCCCACGACTGTCTCGCCTGTCCCCGCTGCCGCGACCACCCACCTTTCCGCTAAGACCTTTTCAAGCCCAAAACATGTTCCTCGAAGCGGACATTCAGCACATCTGCATGCAACGCAATCTGTAACTCAAGTGCTTGGTTGACAACACTGCTTTGCATTTCGAATATTTTAGGGGAGAAATGTGAGATTATTCCAAAGGAATATTTGTGAAGTCGGGAAAAAAATCGTAACTTTGCATTTGCTTTCGCCTAAAAACGATGAGCGGTCAGCCATCATCATTCAGGATGGAGCCGAGAGCAGAACAAATGGAACAAAACGAACAGACATACATGTTGCATCTTGCAGAATTGGAGCAAGGTACGCATCGTTTTCTGTTCACGCTGGATAGCGCTTACTTCCGCGCAATAGAGAAAAGCGAGATTACCGGAGGAGACATAAGCGCCGAGGCTGTTCTGCGGCTGCGACTGAATGACTATGACCTGCATATCAAGGCTGCGGGAACGGTCAACCTGATTTGCGACCGGTGTCTCGGGGATATGGATTATGCCATAGATGTTGAGGACGACATTCTGCCCGAAGATTCCGACGAAACGGAAGCAACAGATACGATCGACCTTAGATGGCTCACATATGAAATGATAACAACACATCTTCCGCTGGTGCATAGTCACCCTGACGGTGAGTGCATGTCTGACATGCAAAAGCTTCTCCAAACTCACCTCTGTAGCACCGTCGAAGAGCCCGAAATGTTATAATAGTCGAAAGAGCACTGCGCTCAAAGACAAAAGAAAAAGAAAACAAAAACAAATTGTAACAGATTAAATTGTAAATAATTATGGCACATCCTAAACGTAGACAATCGCACACCCGTCAAGCCAAGAGGCGTACTCATGACGTAGCGAAAATGCCGACTCTGGCAGTTTGCCCGAACTGCGGCGCTCACTACATCTACCACACTGTATGCCCCAGCTGCGGCTATTATCGCGGCAAGCTGGCAGTTGAGCAAGCTGCCGAGGCGTAACCTGACGATGCAATATACGGGCTCTATTCAAGCATTTTTGTTTAGAGCCCGCATTTTGCCCCCGCTATTACCATTACCTAAACTGAAAAACTATTCAGCAAAGACAGTACTGACACAAAATACCTAACAATTATGTACGACAACAACCGGTCTACCGATCGCAGACCACCATTCCGCTCAGATGCGAATCCGGGGGAATACAATAGCGATCATGCACGCGCTCCGCGCCCTCGCACACGCATAGTTCGTCATGAGGCTCTTGCTTCACCCTACTCCCGCAATGAGAGCAGTCAGGATGCTCCGCGTCCTCGTTTCCGCGCCAATGAACAGCGTCAGCCGCAGCGTTACGGACGCAGCGACGGATACAATACACGTACCGAGGGTTACGGCCATAGCGACGGATATAACATCCACACCGACGGCTACAACACCCGCAATGAAGGGCGCAGCCATGGCGAGGGTTACAGCCGCAGCGCACAACCTGCACAGCGTCATCCGCGCGTGCAGACACAACAGCGTGTGCAGCACAACAGCGCTGTGTACAGCCAGCGCAAACGAATCGAATACAAGCAGCGCTACGAAGATCCCACGAAGCCTATCCGCTTGAATAAGTACCTCGCCAACGCAGGCTTCTGCTCGCGTCGTGAGGCTGATGACTTCATCCAGGCAGGTGTGGTAACGGTGAACGGCGTAGTAGTGGACAGTCTCGGAGCAAAAGTGCTGCCGACGGACAAAGTGATGTTCCACCATCAGCCCGTACGCCGCGAGCGCAAAGTATATATCCTACTCAACAAGCCCAAGAACTGCGTGACCACTACCGACGATCCCGAAGAGCGCCGCACCGTACTGGATATCGTCAAGAACGCTTGCTCGGAGCGCATCTATCCCGTAGGTCGTCTGGACCGGAACACGACAGGCGTATTGCTGCTCACCAACGATGGCGATCTGGCAGCCAAACTGACGCACCCGAAGTTCGGGAAAAAGAAAGTGTACGCCGTGACACTCGACCACGAACTGACCGAAGAGGACGAGGCTATCATCCGCGCAGGTATCATGTTGGATGACGAGAAGATCGTTCCCGACGCACTCGAGTTCACGGGCACCGACCGCAAACGTATCGGTCTGGAGATACACTCCGGTCAGAACCGCGTGGTACGCCGCATCTTCGAGAAAGTGGGCTACAAAGTGACCGTTCTCGACCGCGTCAGCTTCGCCGGATTGACGAAAAAGAACGTGCCTCGTGGAAAATATCGCTTCCTGACCGAACGGGAAGTTTCTATGCTCCAAATGGGCGCATTTGAATAGGCTTTCCGGTTTTTCTTGGGCTCTTTGGCTTTTCGGTTCGGTCATTATGTCCCACATAACTCCCTCACCGGAAAAACCAAACTGCCTCAAGAAAATCCAGAAATCAGTAAGTAATTATCATGAAAAGATTTTTTGTCGTTTTTTGCGTGTTATGCGCATTATGCGTTCAAGCCAAAGAGTTTGCAGCTGACGACAGCCGGATTGTGTACGTAGGCCGTACGATGGTGAGTGACCACCGGGTGAGCTTCGACTACAGTGCTACGTACGCGCGCATCGCGTTCACAGGTAATAAGGTAGCCGTACGCGTATCATCGGCGAAACCTATTCTGTTCAGCGTGTGGATCGACCGCCCTTACAGCGCCGACCCTGACAGAGTGTTCCGAGTAGAATCGCGCGACACGCTCATCACACTGTACGAGACCAAGAAAGCCGACAAACGCACACACACGCTGATGGTGCAACGCCGCGTGGAAGGTGAGCACGGTATAACCACGTTCCATAGTTTCGAACTGAACGGCGAACTACAGCAGGCTGCAGCACTCACAGAGCGGCAGATAGAGTTTGTAGGCGACAGCTATACCTGCGGCTACGGCTCGGAGAACAGCGTGAAGAGCGATCCGTTCACCATCGAAACGGAGAATCCCGCCAAGACCTACGCAGCCATCATTGCCCGTTATTTCGGCGCAGACTACTGGACCATCAGCCACTCGGGAATGGGTATTTGCCGCAACTATGCTACCAAAGTGCCGGGCTGGTACATGCCCGACCGCTACACGCAGACTTTCGATACCTCGAGGGACAGCACCTGGGTGGCAGCCGAACATCCGTTCAAGCCGCAACTGACAATAATCTACCTCGGCACGAACGATTTCTCGACGCGTCTGCTGCCTCACAGAGAGGATTTTGTGGCGCACTACATCCGTCTGCTCAAGAGCATCAAAGCCAACTATGGCGAGAACCATCCTATCCTGTGCGTGGCATCCAAATGCAGCGAACAGATGTTTGAGTACGTACGCGCAGCGGCGCACGACTGCGGCATGAGCAACGTATACGCTACCGGCGTATTCGAAGGCGTTCACCTCAATACCGACGAGAACATGGGCGCCAGCTGGCATCCCAACTATCTCGGACATCAGAAGATTGCTTATACGCTCATCCCTTACGTGAGCACACTCACGGGCTGGGAAATAACCGATACACCTGTCAAGTAATATGAAACGAATACTTTCCATAGCCGTCATCGCGCTGATAAGTCTCAGCTTGTGGGCAAAAGCCGAAAGACAGACCGTCGTTCTGGATGTGGATATCCACTGCCAAGGATGCGTCAACAAGATCGAAAAGAACATCGCCTTTGAGAAAGGCGTGAAAGATCTGATATGCGACCTTGAGACCAAGACCGTAACCGTAACTTTCGACCCTACAAAGACTGACCTGCCTACTCTGCTGGAAGCTTTCGCCAAAATCAACAAACCGGCAAAAGTTCACGAGCAGACCACTGCATCCGACGAATCACAGATAGATACAGATGCGCAAACAGGCGCCAGCACACTGCAATAAACCGCATTTTTGGTACAAAATTAAGAAAAATCGCACATTTTGCAAGAAAAATAACACTTACTCTTGCAAAATTGCGATTTTTTTTGTAACTTTGTATCGGAAAAATGGCATTCCCCTGTTTTGGGATGCCACAAACGATACTAACCATGAAAAAATCTACACTTCTTGTATTGCTCGCAAGCAGTCTGTTGCTATTGTCGGGCTGTAGTCCGAAAAGCAAGGCTGCTCAAGCAGGCCAACCTGTTGTCAATCCTATCATGCCAATCTATTACACCGGCGGCACGATGCATGTTTTCCTTACGGATTACCTGCCGGCCTTGACCGGCGATGAACAGCTGACGATTGAGACTAATCTGAACTACCACGCTTCGAACTACACCACACTGGAGTTTGACCTGCAAGGCGATAACACGCTATCGACCCTTACCGTTTATGTAGACAGTAGCGCGCAATACGACATACCTATTCTGCCTAACCTGCCATTTGCTACCGGCATGACCACGCTGGGCTACGACGAAACGGGCATCCGCTTTACCGCTGATAAAGACATGTGTATCATCGCTTATCTGGACAACCGCGAGATAGATGCCGATGCCATCGTTCTCAAAGATGACGGTGAAGCCGTGCTGCAATTGCCTAAAGCCAAGAAAGGCCGCTCGTTCATCCGCATCTATGCTGCCGATAAGGCAAACAGCTGCGACTATCCTCGCCGCTACAACGATATCCTCATTCCTCTGCAAGACGGCAAGCCCGTCATGGATGCCAACCTTCTGACCGTGAATGATGACCAAACGCAAGTACTGTACTCGCTGATGGTAGACCGCTTCTACAACGGCAATACCGCCAACGATGCTCCGCTGAACGATCCGGACGTATTGCCGATAGTGGATTATATGGGCGGCGACCTCGCCGGTATAACCAAGAAGATCAACGACGGCTTCTTTGACGAACTGGGCATCACTACCATCTGGGTGTCGCCTATCACGCAGAACCCCGAAGATGCATGGGGACGCTATCCGTTTGTGCACGGCAATAAATATGATCCGAGCAAGAAGTTCACAAAGTTCTCCGGCTATCACGGCTACTGGCCAATCTACAACAACGTGGTAGACCACCGCTTCGGTACGCCCGAAGAGTTAACCACGATGCTCGATGCAGCTCATGAGCACAAGATGCATGTGGTACTGGACTATGTAGCTAACCACCTGCACATCCTCTCGCCCGTCATTCAGGAGCATCCCGACTGGATAACAGACTCTATTCTACCCGATGGCAGACGCAACTTCGAATTGTGGGACGAAGCACGACTGACTACTTGGTTTGATGTACATATTCCTTCTCTGGATTTGGAGCGCCCCGAGATATGTGAAGCCATGACCGACACAGCCCTGTTCTGGATGGCTAATTTCCCGTTCGACGGCTTCCGTCACGATGCGTGCAAACATATCCCTGAAGCCTACTGGCGTTTGCTCGGGCACAAGATTGCCACCCGTTTTCCCGACCGTCATGTGTGGATGATTGGTGAGACCTACGGTTCGCCCGAACTGATTGGCAGCTACGTGAAGACCGGCATGCTGAACGCACAATTCGACTTCAACGAGTATTACGGCATTCGCGAGTCGGTGATCGAAGGCGTGAAAGGAATGGAAGATCTGGAGAGTATTGTTACGCAATCGATGGCCGCTTACGGCGCACACCACACGATGGGCAACATCTCCGGCAACCATGATCAGGTACGTATTGCATCTCTCTGCGGCGGTGCTATCCTTTCGAGCGAGGGCAACGGCAAAGAAGCCGGCTGGACACGCGAAGTGGGTATAGGTGACGCCTCCATAGCGTACAAGAAAGCGATGCTACAAGAGGTAATCAACTTCACCATCCCGGGTGTGCCCTGCATCTATCAAGGCGATGAGTACGGCGAGGTTGGAGCCAACGATCCTGACAACCGCAAGATGATGCGTTTCAGCGGATTGGACGAGCAAGAGCAACAAATGCTCAAGGACGTACAAGCCCTCATCAAGATGCGCCGCACAAGTATGCCGCTGCTCTACGGCGATATGCAGACCGTTAGCATTACGCCCGACACTTGGACATACAAGAGAACCTATATGGGTGAGACCGTCACGGTAAGCATCGACAGAAAAAACATGACATATACGATAGAGTGATTGCAAACGAAATTGATTAACCGATAACTAACTTTATTAACCATTAAATCATACTACCATGAAAAAATTAACCTTTTTAGTACTGGCGCTGCTATGCTTGGCGTCATGTACCAAGCATGAAGAGGCACGGACGACGAAACATCCACAGTTTGCCTACGATGCTACCATCTACGAGTTGAATACTCGCCAATTCACGCCTGAAGGCACATTCATGGCTGCTGAGGAAGAGTTGCCCAAACTGAAAGACATGGGCGTAGATATCATCTGGATTATGCCTATCCAGCCTATAGGCAAGGTCACGAGAAAAGGTACGCTGGGCAGCTACTATAGCATTCGCGACTACTGCGCTTTCAACCCCGAGTTCGGTTCGCGTGCCGACTTCGAGCATTTCCTGGCAACAGCCCACAATCTGGGCATGAAAGTTATTCTGGACTGGGTAGCCAACCACACGGCTCCTGACCACGAATGGACACAAAACGACGGCTGGCACTATCGCGACGAGAACGGCAAGCTGATGGTTCAATACGACTGGACCGACATAGCCAAACTCAACTACGAGAACGAAGAGATGCGCGCCGAGATGAAAAAAGCTATGCACTGGTGGATGGACGAGATTGGTATCGACGGCTTCCGTTGCGACGTAGCAGGTGAGGTTCCGACCGACTTCTGGAACGATGCAATGGCTGAACTGCGCCTCACCCACCCCGACATGTTCACCCTGGCAGAGGACGAGGACAAAGCGCCCGAACTATGCGAGACCGCTTTCGACATGTACTACGGCTGGACTCTTCACCACCTGATGAACGGCGTAGCTAAAGGCGAGAATACCGTGGAAGACCTCTGGGAGTATTTCGCCAAAGCCGATACCACCGTTGAACCGTACGCCATCCGGATGAACTTCATCTCCAACCACGACGAGAACTCATGGTCGGGTGACGAATACGAGCGAATGGGAGGTGCTGTAAGCGCTATGACAGCTTTCACCTACGTCATCCCGGGGATGCCGCTCATCTACACCGGTCAGGAATATGGAAACCACCATCGTCTTCAGTTCTTTGAGAAAGACTGCATCGACCGCGATGAAGACTGCAGAATGCGTCCGTTCTACAAAGCTCTGAACACATTGCGCAAGGAGAACCCTGTGCTCCAATCGCCTGAACTGGGAGCTCCGATGGTTCGCCTGAATGTGGACAACGAGAATGTATTTGCCATTGCCCGTCGGGCAGACATACAGGTTAGCGATGCAACAAAGACCAATACCGTGATTGCTATCATCAACATGAGCGGCCATGCACAAGACGTCAACATTACCGCTGAAACCTACCTCGGCGACTACATGACCTTGGATGGCAGTCCTATGGAATTTCATGCAACCCAGGACATGAGACTCCAGCCGTGGCAGTACGTCATCCTGACGGCTTTTGATTAAGATTTTGCACGTACAATTTCAATTTTATAGAGAAAGACCGTTTCGGCGGTCTTTTTCTGTGAAAATATTTGCAAATGTCAATTATTTTTCGTAACTTTGTGCGTTTGTACGACAAGTAACGTCTTTAGACGTTCTTGCATAATGCATTAGAAAAAATTATTGACAATGGAAACCAAATACAACCCTACTGACATTGAAGCCCGTTGGTATCAATACTGGCTTGACAAACGTCTTTTCCACAGCGAGCCTGACGGCCGCGAACCGTTTACCGTAGTTATTCCTCCACCCAATGTTACCGGTGTGCTCCACATGGGACATGTGCTGAACGAGACTATACAGGATATCCTGGTTCGTCGTGCGCGTCTGGAAGGCAAGAACGCTTGCTGGGTACCGGGCACGGACCATGCATCTATAGCAACTGAAGCCAAGGTCATCAAGCGCCTCAAGGAGCAAGGCATCAACAAGAGCGATCTGACGCGTGAGCAATTCCTCAAGCATGCCTGGGACTGGACAGACGAGCACGGAGGTATCATCCTCAAGCAGTTACGTAAGCTCGGCTGCTCGTGCGATTGGGACAGGACTGCCTTCACGATGGACGAGACGCGCTCCAAAGCAGTCATCTCGGTCTTCTGCGACCTCTACCGCAAAGGACTCATCTACCGCGGTCTGCGCATGGTGAACTGGGACCCTGAGCGCCAGACGGCTCTTAGCGACGAGGAAGTGATCTATCATGACGAGCACTCGAAATTCTATTACCTCAAATACGAGGTTGTGGAAGAGCCTGGCAAATATGCCATCGTGGCTACCACTCGACCGGAGACAATCTTCGGCGACGTGGCTGTATGCATCAACCCAAAAGAGGAAAAGAACCAGTGGCTGCGCGGTAAACATGTACGCATACCTATCGTAGGGCGTGAGATACCTATCATCGAGGACCGTTATGTGGAGATAGGTTTCGGTACGGGTTGCCTGAAAGTGACGCCGGCACACGACGTGAACGACTATATGCTCGGTCAGCAGCACAACCTGATTGCCTACGACATCTTCACGCCGGACGCACATATCAACCTCGACACCATCGAGCCGGAGATAAGGAAGAACTGCGCGAAGTTCCACGGCATGGACCGCTTCGACTGCCGCAAAGCAATGGCAGAGGATCTGCAAACAGCAGGGCTGATGGATCATGTGGAGGACTACGACAACAAGGTCGGCTATTCGGAGCGTACGAACGTACCTATCGAGCCGCGGCTCAGTCTGCAATGGTTCATCCGCATGAAACATTTTGCTGACATAGCGCTGCCTCCGGTAATGAACGACGAGATCGTGTTCTACCCCACCAAGTACAAGAATACTTACCGCAACTGGCTGGAGAACATCAAAGACTGGTGCATCTCGCGCCAACTGTGGTGGGGACATCGTATACCTGCTTACTACGACGCTGACCTGCTCGCCGAAACCGGACTGGAGAACTATCCCGAAGACAAGATCATCGTAGCCGAAAGCCTCGAAGAGGCACAAAAGATGCTAACAGCCAACGGCCAAAAGCCAACAGCCCGTTTAGTGCAAGATGAAGGTGCGTTGGATACATGGTTCTCAAGCTGGCTGTGGCCTATCAGCCTGTTTATCGAGAAAGGACAGGAGATGGAGAACAGCACATGGAAGAACAAAGAACTCAGCTACTACTACCCCACAGCCGACCTGGTTACGGGTCCGGACATCATCTTCTTCTGGGTAGCCAGAATGATCATGGCGGGTTACGAGTACCAAGGCAAGATGCCGTTCCGGCATGTATATTTCACGGGCATCGTACGTGACAAACTGGGACGCAAGATGTCGAAGTCGCTCGGCAACAGTCCTGACCCGCTCGACCTGATTGCCCGCTATGGTGCTGACGGCGTGAGAATGGGTATATTGCTCTCGGCTCCCGCCGGCAACGACATCCTCTACGATGACAGCCTGTGTGAGCAGGGCCGTAACTTCTGCAACAAGATATGGAACTGCTTCCGTATGATGAAAGGTCTGGAGGTTGCCGACATTCCTCAGCCCGAGACAAGCAAATATGCTATCCGGTGGTTCGAAGCCAAACTGCAAAAGACATCTACCGAGATTGCCGACCTGTTCAGCAAGTACCGCTTGAGCGAGGCGCTGATGGAGATTTACAAACTCTACTGCGACGAGTTCTCGGGCTGGTATCTGGAGATGATCAAGCCTGCATACCAGCAGCCTATCGACCGCGCTACGTACGAGGCAACATTGGCATTCTTTGAGCGTCTGCTCGTACTGCTGCATCCGTTTATGCCGTTCATTACTGAAGAGCTCTGGCAGAACCTGTATGAGCGCAAGGATGGCGAGAGCATCATGATTAGCCGACTAGAAGCCCTAAAGACCCAAGAAAATCTAGAAATTCTTGAGGAAGTCGAAGAGCTCAAAGCTATTATCGCAGGCATCCGTAACGTACGTGCCTCCAAGAACATTGCGCCGAAAGAGCAGCTGACGCTTATCTCGCCGGTAGAGCTTAACGCCCTCGTAGAAAAGCTTGCCAATGTAAAAATCACAAATGACAAATCACAAATGACAAATGGCGGAAACGCCGCCAAGTTCATTGTAGGTACGACGGAGTTTGCCATCCCGATGGATGCCTTCATCAATGTGGAGGAGGAGATCAAGAAACTGGAAGCAGACCTGCAACACCAGCAAGGTTTCCTTCGCGGCGTACAAGCCAAGCTGAGCAATGAACGCTTCGTACAGAACGCCAAACCCGAGATTGTCGAACTGGAGCGCAAGAAAGAGCACGACGCCCTTGCACGAATTGCCACTATTGAGGACAACTTGGCTAAACTGAGGAAATAATTTTAATTTTTTAATTTTTAATTCGTAATTCTCATGAAGCGTCATATTCCAAATATTATAACCTGCTGCAACCTCTTATGCGGCGCGTTGGCTGTGATGCTGGCAGCAGAGGGATTGTTCCATTGTGCCTTCGGCATGATACTGCTGGGAGCGTTTTTCGACTTCTTTGACGGGCTGTCGGCCCGTGCGCTAAAGGTAAAGAACCCCATCGGCAAGGAGATCGACTCGTTGGCAGATTGCATCACCTTCGGCTTGGCACCATCGGTGATGCTGATGCAAGCTATCCGTCTGTCCACCGAGCAGAGCAATTACAGTTGGGGCTGGTGGTCGGCTGTCGCATTGGTGATGGCAGCCTTCTCGGCGCTCCGACTGGCTAAGTTCAATATCGACGAGCGACAGACAGGTTCGTTCCTGGGCCTGGCTACGCCGGCTAATGCCATCTTCTGGGCGTCGCTGATTGCTACCTTCCCCAACATGGCTTCGTGGGCACAATGGCTGCCGTGGGCAATGATTGCCGTGGCGGCTGTCAGCTGCGTGCTGCTGGTTTGCGAATGGCCGCTGTTCTCGCTCAAGTTCAAGCACCTCGGTTGGAAAGAGAACAAACTGCGCTACATCTTCCTCATCGGCTGTGTACTGCTCATCGCTCTATGTTGCACACTGGAAGGTTTACTCAATAACTACCACTATGGTCTGTTCAGCGGAGCGGCTATCATCATATGGTATCTGGTAGCCAACCTCTGTGCACCCAAGAAATAACAACTTAACGATTTAACGGCTTAACAGTTTAACCGCTTAACCCCATATTCCATGAAAACCTCACGCCTATCTATCGTATTGTTGGCAGCTTTGTTGCCTGTGTATCTGTGTGCCGAACCAATCCCTGCGGGATACTACGACAGCATACAAGGCAAGAGCGACTCCATTCTGAAATCGACCTTGAGCCTCATCTGCCGTGGCGGCGTACGCTACGAGTACGGCACGAACCAGTACCATAGTACCAGCAACCCGCCCGAGTGGATGGCAGGTGACCTGAAGGCCTTTGGCACATGGCAGGCTTTTCCGCTGACGGACATCCGTGAGGACGGCAGTATATGGGATATGTACTCCAACAGTCAGCGTTATTTCCCCAACAAGCAAGGTGAGTCGGGCTGTTCGCTCAATATCGAACATTGTTTGCCTAAGTCGTGGTGGGGAGGAACGGTCAACGATGCCTACAAGGATCTCTATCACCTCAACCCGTCCGACCAGCGTGCCAATAGTCAGAAGAGCAACTATGCGCCGGGACATGTAAAGAAAGGTGACAAGTTCGACAACGGCTCTTTCCGTATGGATAAAGCCACTTCGTCCGGCTACGGTTATATCTGCTTCGAACCTGCGCCGGAATACCGAGGTGATTTTGCACGTGCCTATTTCTATATAGCCACCGCCTACGAGGATCTGACCTGGACGGCTTATGCTGAGTATATCAATAACAACAGCTATCTGATGTTCTCTCCGGCTATCCAGCAGGTGTTGCTCGACTGGCATCGAGCAGACCCTGTCAGCGAAAAGGAACTTTGCCGCGCGGAAGCTATCTCCTCTATCCAGCACAACCGCAATCCCTACATCGACTATCCTGAGTTGGTGGAATATATATGGGGCAGCAAGAAAGGCCGGGCCATCGTCATGGACTCGCTCAGTTGCACCTACGGCACAGCCGCTTGCTACGAATACCAGCCTACGGTACTGCCCTGCATATGCTACGACACGCTTATCAGTCTGCCTGCCATCACGGCGGCGCTCGTGAATGCCATCCCGGGAGGTAGCGCCAACAGCGGCATCCAATCCAACGGCACATCATCGATCACGATGGGTAAAAGCAATACCGACGGCGAGATTTCCTTTAGCGGATTGAACACCACGGACAGTACCGTGCTCATTTTCCGCGCATCGCCGTACAATAGTGCCACAAGCTATAAGCTGGAGATCTATGCCAACGACGTGCTTATCCGCACAATCCAAGAGACCGTAGTGCAAGAGACCCGCAACGAGGTGTACTACACTACGCCTATCCCTGTGGGAACGACCTCGATACGTATCCTTTCGGTAGGCGGCAGCACGAGCAAACGTGCGTGCATGCAAGAGTTGTATCTGCTCAAGCCGCTACCCGAAGACAACCCTGGTACAGCCATCGCCGACATCCACGATAGCGACCGTCCAAGCAAGATTGTACGCGACGGACATATCTATATCGTTCGTGGCAATAAGACGTATAGTGTATTAGGTATACAATAATGCGCGTGATGCTACGTTATAATGCCGTTTTTTTGGGGTTATGGGCATGTTTGTGCCTGTTGCTGGGCATTGCTATTTGTGCGGTAGACAAGGGTGCGCTGCACCTTGAGCTCTGCGACCATCACACGGCTTTTCTGGATACGTTGATGCCCGTACTGTCCGATCTGGTCAACTGGCTGCCGTACGTCTTGTGCGTCATCCTCCTCATCTGGCGTTGGCGGATTGGATTGTTTGTCACGGGCAGTCTGCTGCTGTCCACGGGTTTTGTGCAGGCCCTTAAGCATATCGTTCGTGCACCACGGCCACTCACATGGTTTGCCGAGAACATGCCCGACATCAGTCTGCCCCTTACCGAGGGCGTCAAGATGAATCATTACCTCAGTTTTCCTTCCGGACACACCACCACCTATTTCTGTATGGCACTTGCCCTATGCGCGGTGTGCACCTATTACCTTGAGAAATGGAAAGGGACAGAAAAAACAACACCTTCCAATCAAAGAAAGGTGTTGCCTACGGTGGTGAGCATCACGGTGCAGGTATTGCTGTTTTTGGTAGCAGCAATATGCTCATATTCACGCATTTATCTCAGTCAACATTTCGCCTTGGATGTGCTTGCTGGCATGATCTTAGGCGTGTTGAGCGTCTTCGTTGCGGGAGCTATCTGCCTGCATGTCGGTAAGACGCCTATAATATCCGTTACGCCGAAGTAGATCGTCGTGGCGTCCCTGCTCTACGATGCATCCTTCGTGTAGCACACAGATTGTATCTGCATGACGGACGGTGGACAGGCGATGCGCGATGACGAGCGTCGTACGGTCTTGCATCAGATGTTCCAATGCCTCCTGTACAAGTTTCTCCGACTCTGTGTCTAATGCCGATGTTGCCTCATCAAGTAACAAGATCGGCGGGTTTTTCAGTATAGCGCGAGCTATGCTGATACGCTGACGTTGACCGCCTGACAGGCGTGCGCCACGGTCGCCAATGACGGTCTGATAGCCTTGCTCTGTTGCCATGATAAAATCATGCGCATTGGCTATGCTCGCGGCTCGTTCCACGGCTTGTTGCCAACTCATGCCATCAGGCGCGGGCAGCGAGGTATCCACGCCGAAAGTGATGTTGTTGTATATCGTGTCGTTGAAGAGGATGGCATCCTGGTTGACATAACCTATCATTTCGCGCAGGTCACGCAGACGCAGCTGACGTATATCCGTGCCATCGATGGTGATGCATCCTTGTTGCACATCGTAGAAGCGTGGCAAGAGATCTGCCAGGGTGGTCTTGCCGCTACCCGACTGCCCTACCAGCGCTACCACCTGCCCTTTGCGGATGGTGAGGTCAATATCCTGTAGCACAAGCCTTTCCGGCGTATAGCCGAACGATATATGTTCGTAGCATATCGCCTCGTTCAGAGCGCTAATGGAATGAGCGTCAGCAGCTTCAAGGATGGTAGATTGGACGGCCAGAATCTTGTCGATACGCTCCAACGAGGCAGTACCTTTGCGGATGGAATAGCCGGCTTTGCTCAGGTCTTTCGCGGGGTTGATGATCGAATAGAAGATGATCAGATAATAAATGAATGTAGCGGCATCTATCGTGCTATGTTCGCTCAGGATGAGTACGCCTCCGAACCAAAGGATGATAGCTATGAGGCACGTACCGAGGAACTCCGATACGGGGTGCGCCAGATAATAACGGCGGTTGATGCGGTTGAAGGTGAGGCGTGTATCGTTGATGAGGCGGTCAAAGCGTGCGCGGAGTTTTTGCTCGGCATTGAACGCTTTCACCACGCGCAGACCGGAGAGCGTCTCTTCTATCTGCGAGAGGATGTCTGCCGTCTGCTCCTGTCCGCGCTTGGAGGCACGCTTGAGGCTTCGTCCGATGCGACCTATCAGCCAGCCGGCTAAGGGCAGCAAGATCAGCACGAATAAGGTCAGCCGCCAACTGATGACAAAGAGCGTAAGCAGATAGACGGTAATCATGATCGGGTCCTTGAACAGCACATCCAGCGCCGACATGATGCTTGCTTCTACCTCGTTCACATCGTTGGTCATGCGTGAGAGCACATCACCTTTCTTTTCCTGGGTAAAATAGCCGATAGGCAGGGATACTATCTTGTCGTAAAGCTGCTTGCGCAGGTCGCGCAACACGCCCGTACGGATGGGTACCATATAGTAGTTTGCCAGCCAGGCAGTCAGGCATTTCAGTCCGGTCATCAGCGCCAGAAACAATCCGAGCATGGCCAGTACCGTACCTCCGCCATAATGGTTGATCTGCTCCGATAGCAGGTAGTACATATTGTCCTTGGCGGTGGTGAGCCACACATCCAAACGCATCGCGCCGGACAACGGCACGTACGTCACATCCACCGAGCTTATGCCGAACAAGATACGCAGCACAGGGATGATGGCTGCGAACGAGAACAGCGAGAGGATGGTAGACAGCAGGTTGAACATCAAGTTCAGCACTACCAAGCCGCGGTACGGACGGGCAAAGCGTCGGATGAGGGAAAGGAAGGACATTTATGATTTGTGATTTGTGATTTGTAATTTTGATTTGTGATGGATTGATTATTTGCTTTTGCCGCCCTTATTTTTGCCGGAGGCTGATTGGGCATTGATGCTCTCGCGCACATACGTCAGCACCACATCATCCATCGAGTCTGTAGCCTCGCTGTCGATGGTCAGACGGATGGGCAGAGGGATGATCGGACGGTTCAGTCGCTCGGGCAGGTCGGTGAGCATAATGCGCTGGTAATCTTTCTCGGTGGTAACGACGCACATATAGTCTTTCGCCTTGCTGACGATCTTCTCGATATCGCTTCGCGAGAAGGCATGATGGTCGGCAAAGGTGATGGCTTCCGCCTGCGGATAGAGCTCCTGTATGCGGTCGATCATATATTCCGGATGGGCTATGCAGGTCACAACGAGCGGCAGTCCGGGGATATCCACTGGCTCGTACTGCATGCGCGAGAAGAACAGATGCTGGAAGGTAGCCAGGCGCAAGCTGTTGTCAGCCACGCGCTTGTCTATCGGGCGCATCGTATCCGGACACTTGGTTACGACCACGATGTTGGCTTTCGATACGCGGAACGGCACATCGCGCAGGTTGCCCCAAGGCAGCAGATGGTCGTTCACATACAGGTTGTTGAACGCCGTTAGCACGATAGTCAGTCCGCAGGTGACGCCCCGATGCTGGTAGGCATCGTCCAGCACCACCACATCCGGCTTGTCGGCCATCCGCTCCAGGCGCTTGATGCCATGCGCACGATCTTCGCATACAGCCACCATGACGTTGGGGAACTTTGTGTGTATCTGCATCGGCTCGTCGCCAATGGTGAGGGCTGTGGCACTGTCGTCTACCAAGATGAAGCCGTGTGTACGGCGTTTGTAGCCGCGCGAGAGTACTGCCACCTTGTATTTGTCTTGCAACAGGCGGATGAGGTACTCCACCATCGGCGTCTTGCCGGTACCGCCCACGGCAATGTTCCCCACACAGATGGTGGGGATACGCGGCGTATACGAGCGCAGCAGATGTTCGTCAAACAGCAAGTGTCTGAGACTAATCACGCCGCCGTACAGTACCGCCAACGGTGCTCCTATCCAACGCCAGTTACCTTTCACCTTTCAATTTTCACCTTTCACCTTTCAATTTTCACCTTTCACCTTTCAATTTTCACTTTTCACCTTTCACCTTTCACCTTATCGTTACCGGTTCCATGATCATCAATACTTTCGGCTCCTTAGCCAGGGTCTTGACACGTGCGATGAGTTTCTCTTCGTCGCTCTGGTCGCCATAGAACATCTTTATCATCTCTTGCATCTGGTCGACTGCTTCGGGGTAATACTCGATGGCATATTCCTCCACCTGCGCCAGTTCGGCAGCTTTGGCGATGGCAGCATCGATGTTGCCCAGTTCGTCCACCAGCCCTATGCCCAGCGCATCCTTGCCCAGCCATACGCGTCCTTCGGCAATCTTCTTGATGTCGTCTTGCGTCATCTTTCTGCCTTCGGCACAACGGCGGGTGAAGAGGTCGTAACCGCGCTCAATCATCGCTTGCATCATGGCGGTCTCCTCGCTGTTCATGCCTTGCGTGATCATCTCCACCTCCATCAGGGCATGTTTGTTCGTGCCTACTCCATCCATATCCAACCCGAGTTTCTCACGCAGTTTTTTTACATTGGGAATAGTGCCGAAGATGCCAATCGAGCCTGTGAGCGTGGTGGGTTCGGCGTAGATGTAGTCAGCGCCGCACGAGATATAGTAGCCGCCCGAGGCCGCCAGGTCGCCCATACTCACTACTACCGGCAATCCTTTGGCTTGCAGCGTCTTCACGCCATGCCAGATCTCCTCGCTGGCGTCGGCGCTACCGCCGGGACTGTTCACGCGGAAGACGACGGCTTTCACTTTTTCGTCCTTGCTGATCTTTTTCATCTGCTTGAGGATCTCTTTAGCGGTTATGCCCTCGCCATCGTCACCCATGATCGTTCCTTCGGCATAGAGCACAGCGATCTTGTTGGGTGCCTTGCTCTGGGAGCGCTCCACCTGATTGAGTTTGGAGGTGGTCATCAGCTTGTAATCCTTCGTGCCACTCATGACGCGCAGCACTTCGTCCATCTCCTCGCGATAAACGAGCGTATCCACCATGTGACGCTCCACATACAATTCAGCCGGGAGGATGTCCATATATTCGTCAGCATACTGCTCCAACTTCTGCTCGTCGATGCCACGCGAACGGCTGACGGCAGCACGGTACTCATCCCATATACCCTGCAGATAGAGCAAGGTCTGTTGGCGGTCGGCTTCGGACATCGAGGTGCGGAAATACGGCTCTACGGCACTCTTGTAAGTTCCTACTTTCAGGATCTGTATCTCTACGCCTATCTTCTCCAGTAGTCGCGTCATGTACATCTTCTCGGCTGCCAGTCCGTGCCACCCCACATTGCCTATGGGGTTGAGGTAGATGCGGTCGGCTACGGAGGCTACGTAGTAGTTCGTGGCATTATAGCCGTCGCTATAGGCGATGATCCATTTGCCCGAACGCTGTTTGAACAGTTCCAATCGGTCGCGTATAGCTTTGGCGGAAGCGGGTGACATAGCCATACGGCCGTCGTGGAGGTAGATACCTTTTATCTTGTCGTTATGCTCAGCCAGCTCAATGTTTGCCAGTATCTGGTCCAGACCGGTGGTAGCGGCATGGTTGTAACCCGGCATGCCGTTCATCAGCTCCATGAAGGGGTTGCTTTGTGCGCCCTGCTCCACCAGGTTGCCGGTCAGCTCCAGTTTGTAGACTGCGTTGTCCGCCACTTTGACGGTAGGCTGAGTGAACATGTCATCAAACAGTACGCCAAGCAGTATGCTCAGACCGATGTAGATAGCGAACGCTATCAGGCACGAGCGCAGACATCCGCCGCGACGGCGAGGCTGCTCATTGTTAACTTGTAATGCACTCATAATTATCAAATTTTAAAATTATCTATTGTCATATGTCTTCACTTTTCACTTTACCTGTAGCTCCGCGTCCTTTCACTTTTCAATTTTCACTTTTCACTTTCCTGTAGCTCCGCGTCCTTTCACTTTTCACTTTTCACTTTTCACTTTCCTGTAGCCGCTTGCGGCGTCCTGTAGCGAAGCGTCCTTTCACCTTTCACCTTTCACCTTTCACCTTTCACTTTTCACCTTTCACTTTTCAATTTTCAATTTAAACGTCTTCCTATGGTAGGGCGTGATGCCGTACTCGCGTATGGCAGCATAGTGTGCGGCTGTGGGATAGCCCTTGTTGGCGTCCCAGCCGTACTGGGGGTATTCGGCGTGAAGGCGCTGCATATAATCATCGCGGTAGGTCTTGGCCAGCACGCTGGCAGCCGCTATGCTCATGTAGGTGGCATCACCTTTCACTACTGTCCGTGCCGGCACTTCCAGCAGTCCGCCGTCGGGGATGAACGGCTTCCATTTGTTGCCGTCCACCAGGATATGTTCGGGCACGAGCTGTTCGCCTACCTGCTTTCCCCACCCCTCTCGCTGTACACGCAGGGTACGTAGAGCACGGTGCATACCCAGGATGGAGGCATTGAGGATGTTGATCTTGTCAATCTCCTCCGCCGTCACTTCCGCCACTGCCCATGCTATGGCTTCACGCTCGATCACCTCGCGCAACATGTAGCGTTGCCGTTCGGTCAGTTGCTTGGAGTCGTTGAGCACATCGCTGGTGAAATCTTCCGGCAGCACTACCGCCGCGGCAAACACGCTACCGGCCAACGGTCCGCGACCTGCCTCATCGCAACCCGCCTCCACAACACCTTCTATGCAACACCTGCGCAACATACAGAATAATTATTTGGTTGCCATTTATGCACCCATAACCATTCAAGATACAAAGGTACAAAAAATTTTTGATATATGCAAATAATTGTTTAAAAAAATTGTATTTGCCTTGCCTACTTTATACCCATTCCCAAACAATTCTCACTTTTTCTGAACTTTTTCGATATTTCATTTGCATATATCATTTTTTTTTAGTAACTTTGCAGTCGAATTGTACAAACATAGCATATCTCATGGGCAAACTGGCGTTTATACTCAACTTCATCTTGGCGGTCTTTCCATCGGATGCCACAGAGAACAGACGATTAGACAAGTAAAACTATGTGCAAGTTAAAAGACACCAATTTGGGTATTCGCAAACTCGCTTTTGGCGAGAAACGTGGCAAGATGGCTGTGTATTTGACCGATGGGCGCGAGGTACTTGTGCCGATTAGTTTGTTCCCGGACATCAAACGTCTGAGTAGTGCGCAGCGTGAAGATTGGATGGTCTTGGATGACCAGTTTTTCACCTTTGATGCAACCAGCAGAATCTATTCCGTCAAGGACGTTCTGCGCGTATAATACCGTCCACTCCCGACGTAAAAAGGAGCGTTGCTTACGAACGTCATAGTAAGGAGACATAACATAATAAGCGTTTGCTTTATTTGAGGATTCTTTCAATCATCCACAACATTGAAAATCTCTTTCCAAGAATAATGCAAGGCGCTCACGTATATTCGTGAGTCGTCTGCATATTGGAAGAGATGGGAGTGGATGCCCGAAAGAACCAATAGCAGTTGGCTCACTTTTTTGTGTGTTATTTGACTTATACCAATCCCCAAAGGTGAAAGAGGGGAACAAAACATCAATTCTATGAGAAAACATGTACTAATTGGATTCATTATCCTGTTAAACTCGATGTGCGTAATGGCACAAGATTTAATCTTTCGTAGCTCTACTGATTCTATTCAGGCTCAAGTATTGACGATTAACACCACGGAGATTACGTATAGGAAATGGAACAATTTGGAAGGACCGGTTTATACCATCTCAATTAATGAAGTGGCGGCCATTCGTTATGCCAACGGCACATACGACTTCTTTACAAATAAAAGTGTGTCAACACCGGAAACGCCTAAGCAGAACAATTCAATTATGTTAGTTCGTTCCGGAAACACATATTATTATGGGAGTAATAGAATGGATATAGACGCTACATTAAAATGGTTGAAAGAGCAAAATTGTCCTGCCGCGTATGAGCAGTTTAATACTGGGTTAAGAACATCTAAGGCCGGATGGGGGATGTTGGGTTCTGGATTATTATTAGATACTTTCGGCGCCATTGTTTATCTACTATCTGGGAGTGAAATTGTCGGAGGTCTACTTATGGGATTTGGCGGAGCCCTTGAGATTGCATGTATCCCTACACTTGTGGTAGGATATAGTAAAATGCACAATACAGTTGATGTGTATAATGCAACATGTGGTAAGACAGCACAAGTCAAACCATATTGGTCAATCCAAGCAAGCAATAATGGAATAGGTTTAGCATACAATTTCTAACACACAATCGGGAGCGCATCTACGCTCCCGATTTCTTTTTTTCTTACACCTGTCATATACGACGTATTTCCCTTCCATCATCAGTCCTTCCACAGGGTTGCAATGTATGCTCAATGTATGCTCAATATATGCTCAATGTATGCTCAATGTATGCTTCTCCCAACATCACCGCACTCACAACACATCGTATATATATATTATTATATAATATATATAGTGTGTGTCTTTATGGCTTCACTTCCATACCATTTTTGAGCATTTCACTCACATGATGCCGGATATAATCCACCAGCCTTCCCTGTACCCATTTGTTATGCCGTCTTGCCGCGCGTTTGGCTGCCTCGTACTGGGCTTCCCACGCCGCATATCTTTCCGGATCCTCCTTGATTTTCTTGCTTTCAGCTATCACTCTGCTGAAATCTTTCACTTGCGGTAGCCCGGCTTTTTTCTTTTTCGTTTTCTTGCTCAGCTCGGGCTTGTTGCATACTGACGCCCACTCACCGTTCCCCGGTATGTGCCGCGCGTAATGCTTCTTGTCTACTCCACCCTTCGCTTCATCCAATAGCAATGTCCATTTTACTTTCATATCCGTTTACCTCTCATCGGATTATATATTCCGCTGCTGAGCATTAAAATATATCTGCGTGTGTTCCTGTCTGCAAAAAGAGCTATATGAGCTGGTTATTGTCCCGTTCCCATGTCATCAGCCAATTAGGCTGGATGTGACACTCCCATATTCCTCTCATATCTCCGTTCAATTTATGCGGACGATACTCCTTTGGCAAAGTCCTGTCGCCTTGAGGATATCCATGGCATCGGTTATGAGCTTCATATTAAGCCCACGTTTGATACAACGTCGGAAATCTTTCTTGAACTGGTTAGAGATGATTACGCTGTATTCCATAACCTATAATCCTATTTCCTTGTAGAAGTCTTGCAGCGAATCATATCGTGTTACGCGACCATTCTTTACGTCATCCATTGCCGCACGAAACCCCGCAGTACGTGTAATGTCGTATTGCTCCTCTTTCTGTACAGGCTCTATGAGCCAACCCATAGCTTTCGCTATCCCTTTGAAACGTTTGATGTCAATCTTCGGCACAGAAATAGTAAATGTATTAGGTTTTGCCATTGCTTCCATAATGCACTCTTTTATAAATTCCGATACAAAGTTACAAAAATTATTTGATATTTGCAACTTCCAAGGGCATTTTTCTATATTATTGCCATAAAAAACAACTTTTTGCTGAACAAATCTCATTTTCCATACAGAATATTTGCAAATGTGCATTTTTTTTTGTAACTTTGTAATTGGTTTTGTGCGTATATATGCGCACACGGCGTGCACAAGGCGCGCAAAGGGCGTAAATAAAGCATGCACAGCTCATACATGCATGCGTAACGCCACAGGAAAAGCACGAAAAAACACAATGTCTAACCATAAAAACGAAACACCATGAAACGATATTTTACACTATTCGTTTTAGTATCTCTCTTCTCCGCATGCCTCTGGGCAGCAGATGCTACGATTGTGGAGAATTATTCTACTGCTCCAACAACTGGAGTCAAGACAAGCCGTTCCAATTATAACGGGCATTATTCTCAATGGTTTTATCGTAATGCGCGTAGCAAAACGAGTGACAAATTAATAGATAACACAAGAAGTTTTTGGCTTAGCAGATCCAGTGGTAGTAGTTGTTATCTTGAGAGTACCATAGAGGGCGGCATCAAATCTGTTGCTTTCAAGTGGAGACAATTTGCAGGTGGTGAAACAGATAATGATAACGGATACAATTTTATCCTAAACATTTGCGTTGATAATGTAGCAAAAGACAATATTTCGTTTACCGGAGCGGAAAGTTATGCAACAGCAGACCAATCCTATACGAAAACATTATCCATAAAATCCAATGCTAAACTAACGCTTCAGAATTTATCTACCACAGATGATGGCACAACTGCCGGTGGTCGATTGATAGTAGGTCCGGTAACTATTACCCCATATTTGCTTTATACGCAGAAAGATGTAACAATCGGTGTTAAGCAGCAAGGATATTACAATGATGAACTGATTAACAATACCGGTAGTGAAGGTTCCATCTCTTATTCTTCTTCTGCTACGGGTGTAGCAACTATAGATGAATATGGTGTTATTACCCCGGTAAGCGCAGGTGATGCCATCATTACCGCCACATGGAGCGAAGGCGTGACTACAACATATACGCTCCACGTAGTTGATGGTATCATTGCCGAGAACTTTAGTAAAGTAAAACAAACAACCGCAAAAACAAGTGCAACATGGGATGGAGATATATTTGGTTGGACGGCTGTTAAGTGTCGCCGTAATGTAGATGACACGATTAAGTTAAATCCTCGTATACAAGCTACATGGTTAGCTAATTCCGGAGGCGCTTCTTCTCTAACTTCTGTCAATGCCATTGAGGGCGGTGTAAAACATCTAAAATTCCATTGGAGAGAATGGTCTGTAGGAAAGAACACAACCACAAAGATTGCGATTACATATGGCACAGACGAAAAAACAGCAGCAACTCAAGTTCAAGGAGATCCCGTATCTATAACAGACCACATCTACGATGAAGATATTAATGGAACGACACATGCAATATTGAAATTTGAGAATGCATCGTTTACAACGAGCACAAGCGAAGCTGTTAATAATCGTATTGTGATTGAAAATATCCAAATTACTCCATATCTCCTTTACACTACCAAAGAGGCAACTCTTGACACCCGTTACACATTGACATATACCAATACTGGGCTTATCAACAACACCACAGGAGATGCGCCAACTTACTCTATCTATCCGACTGGAAACGGAGCGACGATTGACGAGGAGACAGGTGAAGTAACGGCAACGGATGAGACAGAAGGAAACTTTTCTGTTACGGCTACATGGGGTGCGATAACAACGACATATACATTGCATGTTAGTTCCCGCTCTGCTACAACGGCTTCGTATGCAAACGACATAAAACGGGTTGGTCTGGATGCACTTGCTATCAGTAATCCCCTCACATATACTGAAAGTTATGACGGAACAATAGAATATAGCAGTTCAAACACAACGGTGGCTACGGTTAATCCATCTACAGGCGTCATAAACCTTGCAGGTGGCGTAGGACAAACAACCATTACCGCAACCCTACCGCAAACAGACAATTACAAAGCTGCTTCTGCCTCCTTTATCATCTACGTGCGCGACAACAACGCAACGATTAAGGAACATTTCAAGAATGTGATAAACGGTACTGGTTCTATCTATGACAAAGATACTATATGGACCGGTGTTGCCTTTGACTGGAAACCGCAAGGCGCCATTCGTCACAACAGCAACGATACTATTTGGGGAAATACAGCAAGCCATCGTTCAGTATGGATTGCGACGTCCACAGGAGCCGGAGGTCATGGCGTTCTTGGTAGTAAAGAAGAGATTGAAGGTGGTATTAAATACTTGTCGTTATATTGGAAACAATGGGGAAGTGAAAATAACAGAACACTCCGTTTAGCAGTCTTTGCCGGCAACGAGAGAAAAGGGTTCATGGAATATGTTCCTAGCGGCGCAAGTACTCATGAGAAATTCTTGCTTGGTGTAAACAATCTGATGAAGAGCAATCAGAAGCTTTACATCAAGAACGAATCATATACCGGCACTCCGTTTGATGAAGCCAACATCACCGCGAGCAACTCTCGTTTGATAATTGATACCGTTTTCATCACTCCATGGTTGCTCTATACCGACAAAACAACACAGGTGATGCGTATAGGTGATACCTATAAACGTGTTCCAAATATCAATACTACTGAAGGCGAAAGCGGTACGCTATCGTATAGCTCGTCTGATGATAATATTGCCTCTGTTGCCAGTGACGGTACAGTTACAGCCAAGGTACGCGGTAATGTAACCATCACAGCCAAGTATCAATGGAGCGAAAGCGAATATGTCACGACAACCTATCCTGTAGTTGTTTATCCTGTTAACTGCGAGACATTCAGTCAAAATGCAACGGCACACACATATCAGACAGCCGAATATGGCAACTCTTATGAGAATCCTGAGCCTATAGTGGAAGACAAGGCTACATGGTACACATGGTTAGGCGGTGTAGTGCCCAGTAATTATGAACCGAACATTGCTGTTGTTCGTGCTCCACATACCAATGAACAAGGACCGGGATATATCTATAGTAGTGCAATCACAGGCGGTATTGCTTCTATGACATTCGCTTGGAACTTGGTTGCAAATGAAACGAACATCAACTGGGACATCCGTGTACTTGTGAATGGTCGTGAGGTAAAACGTCTCGGAAATGATGATTTGTCCATGACGGTTTTGCCGGAATTCGAGCAAATAACCATCAATGATATCAACGAGTCTGACAACTTCTCTATCCGCTTCGAGAACCATTCGACCGTCAACGGCACATATACTAGCGGCAACAAAGCCCGCTTCGTGATAGACAATATCATTTGGACTAATTACGACGGTACAAAAACGCTAGCTGAGGACGCCGCTAACGACGGATGGATTCGTGCAAACGGCGGTCAGACACGTAGCGTCACCATCAACCGCAGCGCTCTGGTTGCCAACGTTTGGAACACACTTTGCTTACCGTTCGCTATCAGCAAATCCACGGATCTCGGCGGTGCAGAAGTTCAACAACTTGCCAATGCATCATTGGATGGTAACTCCCTGACCATTGCTTTTAGCGCCTTGGATGGTGACGAATTAGCAGCCAACACGCCATATCTGGTTATGCCTACATCAAACAAAGACATATCAGGTACCTACGAAAACAAGACCATCGGCACTGAGACCCCATCGGTCGCAGAAGGTCCTGTAACAATGCAAGGCATCTACAGCCCGACACCTTTGAAAAAGGATGACTACTCCACCCTGTTCGTAGGTAATCCTGTAGACGGAAAGAATCTGTTCTATCCATCAATAGATTCAAGTCTGAAAGGTTTCCGTGCATACTTCAAGATAACAGATCCTAACGCAGCCAACGCTCCCATCCGCTATACACGCTTCATAGTGAACCAACAAGATGTGGTTACAGAGATTGACGAGAACGGCACACCTCTACCTTCATCACGTAAGGAGATTGAGAACGGCACTCTGGTCATCATCCGCGATGGCGTACGTTATGATGTGCTCGGACGAAAGAAATAAATAATACGAACCATTAAAACACAATCATTATGAATACGAAGAAATCATATTGCACCCCCGCAACACTTATACAATCTTATTGTGCAGCATATCTTCTTTCCGGTAGTTCGGTTAACCCGTTCAGCGTAACAGACGGTCCGTTAACCGGTGGCGATACGGGAGGTGACGCCGGCGGCGGACTATAAGTCGTACGCACAAACGCGCGCACGCAATCCTCTCGCGCGTGAACAATAAAACTATATAACGAAATCAATACCATCAACATAATGAAACGAAGTTTATTTACTTTGGTGACCTTGGTTCTGTGCGCAGGTATGTGGGCACAGATAGAGGTGAGCGGCACGGTGACGGATGATCGGGGTGAGCCGGTGATAGGCGCCTCGGTGATCGTGGAAGGTACGACGCACGGCACCGTGACCGACATGGACGGACGGTTCACATTAAGCGTAGACGAGGGAGCAAAGATCGTCACCTCGTACGTAGGCTACAAGCAGCAGACGACAGTAGTAAAGGACGCCTCGCCGCTACGTATCACGCTGAGCGAGGATACGGAGGTGCTGGAGGACGTGGTAGTGATAGGCTACGGCACGATACGCAAGAGCGACATGACGGGCGCTATTGCCTCGGTGAAGACGGACGAGATGAACATGTCGTCATCCACGCTGGAGCAATCCTTGATAGGTCACACCCCGGGCGTAGAGATCAAGCAGACGAGCGGCGCACCCGGATCGGGAACGACGATACACATCAGAGGCGTGAACTCGGTATACGGCGGCGTGGAGCCACTATACGTGGTGGACGGTTTTCCGGCATCGAAAGACGTATTTATCAACCCTTCGGACGTAGAATCGATAGAGGTGCTGAAAGATGCAGCCTCGGCAGCTATCTACGGTTCGCGTGCCGGTGGCGGCGTTATACTGATCACGACGAAGCACGGCGCAGCGGGCAAGCCCAGGGTACAGGTAGACTACCAGTTCTCGATGCAGCAGTTGCAGAAGAAGATACAGATGATGAACGCTGCAGAGTTCCGCCAGCTGCATCAGGACGGCTACAACAATGCCTATTTCGACCACCTGAGGAACAACCCGAGCATCTACGGCACGGATGATGCCGTCAACTGGCAGCACTCGCGCGAGGACAACAACGAGGTAAGGGCCACGAACGGCGCCTCATCGTCGATGCTGCTATGTCCGGACATCATGGACACGCCGTACGACACCGACTGGCAAGACCTGCTTTTCGGCAACGCTCCGATGCACAAAGTGAACTTCTCCGTGAGCGGCGGGAAAGACAAATTCAAATACATGTTCTCGGTAGGCTATCTGGATCAGGATGGTATCGTCAGGCCGAGCAACCACAAGCGCGTGACGACGCGTCTGAACATGGACATTGACGTGACCGACCGGTTCAGCATAGGCGTGAACAGCAACATGTACTACGTGAAAGAGCGCGTCGTACGGACGGACGGTCTGGCGTTCAACGACGGCGTGATACTGAACGCCCTGGGCATGCCACCCACCTACCCCGCCTACAACGAGGACGGATCGTACGCCGTAGGATGGAGCTACAAGAACGGCGCCAACACCTACCAGTGCTTCGGCGGGGAGAACCCGATAGCTCTGGCCAACGGCAGGCAAGAATATTACACGAAGATGCGTGCATCGCTGAACGCCAACTTGCGCTACAGGCTGTACGACGGACTGTACGCCAAGCTGAACATGGGTGTACAGATAGCCGACCAGATATACAACCTGTACCGTCCGTCATGGCTCGGGCAGAGCAACTATGCTCCGGGCGATATCAACAACGAGCTGGTGGTAGCCAAGGACTATCGCGACTTCAATACCGACTGGCTGCTGGAAGCCACGGTTAACTACGACAAGACCTTCCAAGACAAGCACACGGTGAGCGCCGTAGCGGGCTACTCGATGCAGAAAAAGAACTACAATAATCTGGACGCCTACTCGGTGACCGGCGCGCTGATAGACGACCGCATCACGGAGCTGAGTGCGGCACAGCCCACGGAAACGGACGAGAACGGCACGAAAGTGAATACGGACAAGATAGCCTGGTCGCTGATGTCGGTGTTTGCCCGAGCGATGTACACCTACGACCACCGCTACACCTTGTCGGTAACGCTGCGCGGTGACGGCTGCAGCCGCTTTGGCGCAGACAACCGATGGGGTCTGTTCCCCTCGGTAAGCGCCGGATGGAACATCACCAACGAACATTGGGCAGAACATATCCAGGAATATTTTACCGCTAAGCTGCGTGCATCGTGGGGCATATCGGGCAACAACAACATCAGCAACTACCGCCATATAGCCCAGATAAAGACCGGCTCGTACGTGTTTGGCGACCCCGCCGGCACGGTAGTGACCTACTACCCTACGACGGTAGACAAGAACCTGGGCTGGGAGAAGACCTCGCAGGTGAACATCGGTACGGACCTGACATTTGCCTCAGGCAGGCTGACGATGAGCGCCAACTACTACTACAGCCGCACGACCGACCTGCTGTACCAGAACACGACCTCCGCCATCTTGGGCGCCACGAGCATGTGGACTAACCTGAAGAACGGCGAGGTGATCAACCAAGGTTTTGACCTGCAAGCCGATGCGGCGCTGGTGAAGGTAGGCGACTTCCGTTGGAACTTAGGATTGAACATATCGCTCAACCGCAACGTAGTGAACGGACTGGAAGATGATATACTGATCAAAGGCCAGCGTCAGCAGATCACACATATCACCCGCAACGGCGCACCTATCGGTTCGTACTACGGCATGGTGAGCGAGGGACTGATCACAGTAGACGACTACGCCAACATCTGCGAGGATGCCAAGCACCAAGGCGAGGAAGGCTACACGCTGCTGGGACCGCCGGTGGCCGACTATGCAAACGTATACGTAGGTGACGTGAAATGGCGCGACGTGAACGGCGACGGCAAGATCACCGAAGATGACCGCGACATCATAGGCAACAACTATCCGAAATTCTCCTACGGCTTCAACACGACGCTGTCGTGGAAAGGACTGACGCTGAGCGCCTCGTTCGACGGACAGTACGGCAACAGCGTGATCAACTTCTCGCGCTACTACATCTGCAACAACGAGGGCGGCGTGAACACGATGAAGGTGGCGCTGAACCGCTACCAAGGCGAATATACCCTGCCCTACGAGGTGAACGACGACATGATGTTCCGCGCCAACCGCAGCCAGAAGAACCTGAACACAAAGTTCTCGACCTACTTTGTAGAGGACGCTTCGTTCCTCAGACTGACGAACCTCACATTGGGCTACACGATACCCGACAACAAAGCCTTCAAAGCCATCCATCTGGACAGGCTCTACCTGTACTTCTCGGTGGACAACGTGTTCACGGCAACGAAATATACGGGCTACAACCCCGACGTGGACTACAACGCCTCGAACACGGCTCCGGGTCTGGACTTCGGCACCTACCCGCTGGCAAGGTCGTTTAGCGGAGGAGTGAAACTTACTTTTTAAGGAGAATTAAAAATTAAAAATTACGAAATAATCGTGCCCTTTAGGGCTAAGAATTAAGAATTAAGTTGAAAGTTATGAAAAGAAACATTATATATTTAGCAATGGCGGTGATGAGCGTGGCGATGTTTAGCTCGTGCAAGGACAACAAATTTCTGGACCTGAAAGACCCGGATGCATTTGAGGACACGAAGTTCTACCGCGACTCGGCCGACATGCAAGGTCTGCTGAGCGCCGGCTATGCCTCGCTTCGCGGCGCGTACGACAAGATGTTCTTCGTGACAGAGATGAAGTCAGATAACGCCTCGACGAACGATGTGGGCTCCTCGGGCGGATTGTACTACAACTTTGTGAACCACACCGTGAGCAGCAGCAACACGATCGTAGCGGAGATATACAACTCGTTCTACTTCTGCATCCACAGAGCCAACCTGGTGATAGAGCATGTGGATGACGTGAAGATGTCGGACGAGCTGAGGAATCGCATCCGCGGTGAGGCAATGTTCCTTAGGGCATTGAGCCACTTCTACCTGGTACGCCTATGGGGACCCGTGACGATCATGCGCCACTCGATGGCCAACGGCAAGGAAGCAACCACCGTGACGCGTTCGCCGCAAGAGGAGGTCTATCTGTTCATCATCGATGACTTGAAAGCCATCAGCGACAACGAGTGGCTGCCCAAGACCTGCACAGGCGCTGAGTTCGGTCATGCTTCGCGCACGGCAGCCTGCGCGCTACTGGGACGCGTCTACCTGCAGTATGCCGCCACGCTGGACCATCCGGCAGCCTACAACGATGCCATCACCTATCTGGAGAAAGCCGTGACGCTGAGCGGCTATGGCGACCTGGGACTGGCGTACAGCAAGCTGTTCACCATCTCCGGACAGACGGATGCGGAGGTGATCTTCCCCATCATGTACATAGCCAACGAGGCAGAGCACTCGAATTTCGCCACCTATTTCCAGCCGAGCGGCGCAAAAGACCTGACCTCGGCAGCCGTAGGCCGCGGATGGAACCTGGGACAGGTGAACCTGTACAACGAATTTGAGGACAAGAACACCAACGGCTTCCCCTCGACCGACCGCCGCGTAGCTACCGCCATGCGCAAGTATACCGACGGCACCTATTACACAAAGAAATATGTGGACCTGAGTTCGTCAGCCGGTTATGGGGGCAACCTATGGTTTGAGATCCGCTTTGCGGACGTCTACTTGATGCTGGCCGAAGCCTACGAGCGAGTAGAAGGCAACAGCTCGGCGAAAGCTATCGCCTACTTGGACAAAGTACGCCAGCGTCCGAACTCCACGGTATTTGATTACACTACCTCCATAGCGAACAGCGCATATTCCACCGCCTACCCCACGCTTCGTGATGCTATCTTCCACGAACGGCGCGTAGAACTGTGCTTTGAGAACCATCGCTGGTTTGACCTGATGAGGCTCTATCCGAAGGCCGCAGACTTCGAGCAATACATGCGCAGCATAGACGAACCGAACGCCGGAGGCAAGTACACCAACTTCCGCGCATACGAAGTATTGCTGCCCATACCCTACGACGAGGTATTCCTCAACCCGGGATTAGGGCAGAATCAGGGATACTAGGCGACTAGACGACTAGGCATCTAGAAATCTAGACGACTAGTAAAAAAAAAGACTACAAACAAAACAAAACAATACTATCATGAAAAAAACTTTCCTTTGTGGCATCTTTGTATGCCTGAGTGTCGTTGCTTTCGGGCAGCGCAGTATGGACTGGTACTCCTATTGGGGTTCGAACATCAGCGGCAGCCAGATAGCTCCGCAGCGCATGGCGGTGGACCAGAACGGTGACATCTACGTGGCAGCCGTGTTCGGCGGCGATAGAGTGAGCGTGGAGTCCACGACGCTGGTAAGCCAGAGTTCACAGGACAAAGGCGATGCCGTGATCGTAAAGATGAGCCCCGCCAAAGTGGTACAATGGACATACATGGTGACCAATACCGGCAGTTCGAACATAGCCGACATAGCTGTGGACAAGAACGGCGACATCTATGTAGTAGGAGCCTTCACAGGCTCTATCCGCGTAGGCAGCAACAACATGTACCTGGACGACAGCAACATGGGTGAAGCAGCCATCTACCTGCTCAAGCTGGGACCGTCAGGCAATGCCCTGAGCGCAATGCAGATACCTGCATTGGGCGCGAAAGCAGGCGGTGTAGCCATCGACTCGCAGAACAACGTGATCGTGACCGGCATACTGGACGGCGATGCTACGTTCGTGGGAGGCGGTGAGCCGGAAGGTGACTTCCAGAACACGGCACAGCTGTTCGTGATTAAGTTAGACGAGAACATCAACACCATATGGTACAAGTTCCGCAACGACGAAGGTGCATCGGTATACGGACGTCCGTACGTAGCCGTGGACACACAGGACAACATCTACATAGCCTCGACGCTGAACGGCAGCACGACGCTTGCCGGCACACCGGTAAGCTGCACGGTGAACAACGCTTTCCTTCTGGCTATGGACGGCCAAGGCAACGAACGCTGGTACCACATGATAGAAGGTGACGAGAGTGATGCAGCTGCCGGCGTGGCCGTGAGCCCGATAGGTGAAGTAGCATTGGCTCTGAACCACCACAGCGGCGACCTGCGCATCGACGACCTGGCAGACGTATTCAACAACGGCTATGCTTTCGGTTCGGCTTACGACCACACGGCCGTATTCTCGTTCAACCTGAACGGCGACTTCAAATGGTTCTACGACTGGGGTTACAGCAACGGCGACAGCGGTTCGGATGCCGTATGCTACGCGCTACGCTGCACGGACGAAGGTGTATGGTACCTGACGGGTATGTGTACAGGCCGTTATGGCGGCAGCCGTCTGGATGCCGAAGAGCGCACCTTGCTTCCAGGCAAGAACTCGGGCGTGGAGACAGCCGACCACCAGTGGATACAACACAATACGAACGGCGGTCATGACTGCTACCTGATCACCCTGACGCGCGACGGCAAGCTGGCCAACGCCATCCGTCCGGGCGGACCGCAATACGAGGACGGCATGGATGTAGCCCTTAGTCCCGACAAGAAGAGCCTGTACCTGCTGATGGAATGCAACGTACGCGACAATGTACCGTATACCTGCCCCGACAATATCTTCGACAGCTGGACAGACCTGTACGCTCCTACCAACTGGGCAAGCCGAAAGGCCAATTATACCCTTCTGAACGTATATTGCCCCGAGAACGACGGATCGGCCAACAAATATGGCAAGGATTACAAAGGCATATTCTCTTCGTCTCTGCTCGTGAAATATTCGATGCCGGAGATCAATCCGAACAACCTGCCGTACTTCACGGTAGGCGAGCCGTATGCAGCTACGATAGCCATAGCCAATCCGCAGGGACAAGTGACGATGTTCCCGCTGGGTGCATCGGGCGACGTGAACTTCGACGGCACGAACATCAGCGGCACCTTCGATAGCGAGACTCCGCGCTACGCGGGTGTGCTGGCTGTGGATAGCATCGCTCTGCCGGGTGACATCACCTACTACGAGTACGACGATATGCAAGAAGGTCATGGTCACCACCGCTCCATTCGCTCCAACCCGCGTACGGTACGCTACATGGCTATCAACGTGAAGCCGGCTGATCCGGAAGAGGCACTGGAGATGACTACGCTGGACGCCATGGTTTATCCTACCCTGGTCAGCGACAACATCTATATCCGCTGCAGCGAGGAGCAGTACACCGTGAACATGTACACGACGGACGGCCGTATGATCTTCTCGCACGACAACGTGACGGCTATCACAGCAGGCGGACTGCTGCCTCACGGACAGTATATCGTGGAAGTACGCAGCGGCAACAAACGTAATGTCACGAACGTGATTGTGAAATAACCATTCATGAAAAAGAAACTGAATATACTGCTTGGTGCATTGCTGGTGAGCGGCCTCGCTTTTGGCGATGGGCTGCTCACGGGCAGTGTGACGAGCGATACAGGCGCTCCGATAGCAGGCGTAGAGGTGAGCGATGGCGTATCGGTAGTACTGACCGATGCCAACGGCGCCTACGAGATGCCTATGCGGGACAATGCAGAGTTTGTGTTCGTAAGCGTACCTACGGGCTACGACATACCGTTGGATGCCAACGGCTCGCCGCTGATGTACCAACGTGTGAACGGCGAGCAGCCGTACAACTTCACTCTGCACCGGCAAGCTGACGGCGGCAAAGCCGACTCGACGCACGTACTGCTCGTGTTCGGCGACCCGCAGGTACTGAACGGCTACGATGACCATCGTTTCCGCGCGGAGACGGTGGAAGATGTGCTGCGACTGAAAGCCACCTACCCCGAAGGGACCAAGTTCTACGGCCTATGCGTGGGCGATATAGTGTGGGACTGGTATGACGCCCACACCTTGCAGAAAGAGTACTTCGAGGCGATGGGTTTTCCCTCGTTCATGACCATCGGCAACCACGACCACAACTGTCAGGCTACCGACCAAGGTTCGGAGGCGGCACAGGACTCCGTTGCCGATGACAAGTTCACCAAGGTGTTCGGGCCAACGTACTACTCGTTCAACATCGGTGCGGTACACTATGTGGTACTGGACAACGTGCTCTACACGGGCCATAACGGCAGCAAGAACTACAACTGCGGTCTGACACCCGAGCAGCAAGACTGGCTGCAGCAAGACCTGGCGCTGGTGGAGAACGGCACGCCGATAGTGGTAGCCTTCCATATACCTACGCGCAGCATGACGGGCGTACTGGCCAACATGAAGCAATGGGTGAACAAAGGTGCGGTAGTCCAACATCTGCTGTCCGGCCACACGCATACCAACATTGTGAGCGAACATTCCGGGCGACTGATAGAGCACACGATAGCCGCAGCGGAAGGAGCGTTCTGGTGCAGCCATTGGTGCTCCGACGGTTCGCCTAACGGCTACATGGTATACGAGACCGGCGGACAGAAAGGCTACACCAACTGGTACTACAAAGCCACCGGCTATGACAAAGATTACCAGATGCGTACTTTCCCCGTTAATAGCATCGACGCCGGCAACAGCAAGACCAACTGCGTGCTGGCTAACGTGTGGGGCTACGACAGCAAGAGCGTGATCAGCATCTACGAGAACGGCGAGAAACATGTGATGCGTCAGTTCACGGGGATTGACCCGAAGATCTATGACGTGATGCTGGACGAGGGCGACACACGCCCCAACTACCCGGGTAGCGACGGCGGCACGATAGCCAGCAAGAACCCCGGAGCCGGAGCCACGAGCCATCTGTTCTACTACGAGCCGCAAGATCCGAATGCCGAGTTTGTGGTGGAATATACCGATCGCTTCGGCACCACATCCACCCAACCCGTACTAAGGAACATGATGGTGGCTTCGTTCACGCAAGATGCTGATGAGCAATGGGTATACGAGCAGCCTTTCAACCTGATCGAGTACCCCAACCAGCACAGCACATCGCTTGCCAAAGGCACCTTCGTTCAGGGGCATTACCCCGAAGGCTGGTACGCCTGCACCTCGAAGAACGTACTGCCCAGCGGCATCAACACACCCGATTGGGAGACATTCAACTGGTTCCGCATAGGCAACGGCTCGCATAGTGCATCGGGCTTCTACAACTTCGGTAACGGTAATCCCGCCGTAAAATCGAAGAACTCCACCCAACGCTCGCTCGGATCGCTGAACGATGCATCCAACAGGAGCATCATGTACGGCGTGCTGATTGAGAACAATACGGGCAAGAAGATCACATCGCTGGACATCAGCTATATGGGCAAAGTGTGGCGCATAGGCAGTTCGGCTACCCAGGTGGATACGCTGCTGTTCTCGTATGTGGTGCTTACCTCGCAGAACAGCTTGCGCGACTTGCGCGACAGGAGGAAATACCTGGGCGAGATACGCACACGAACTTTTGCCGGTCTGGATTTCGTATCGCCTACCCCGCTACTGTGCACCGCCGATATAGCTGCGCGCGTAGAAGTGGACGGTGAAGATCCCGCCAACCAGGCTATGGTGAGCGGTACGTTGCCCGTGACGATCAATCCGGGCGAAGTGGTACTGCTGCGCTGGGAAGACAACGACGAGCAAGGCGACGATCATGCCCTGGCTATCGACGATCTGACGGTACGCGCTACGCTATCATCGGGCGACGATGATGCCGTGGTGACGCCCACGATTGACCGGAATCAGACGATAAAAGGTATAATAAACGGACAACTTGTAATCATCCGTAACGGCATCCGTTACGATGTATTAGGAAACATATTATGACAAAAGAGCAACGTACACGCCAAGGAGTATTCTGGGCGGTAACTATCGGCTACGGATTGTTTTATGTATGCCGGTTGAGCATCAGTGTGTTGAAAAAAGGCATTATTGACGACGGTTTCCTCACGGAATCCGAACTGGGCATCATAGGCTCCGCTTTGTTTTTCGGCTACGCCGTAGGCAAACTGTTCAATGGTTTTCTGGCCGACCACATCAATGTGCGGTACTTCATGTCAGCAGGCTTGCTGGTCTGCGCCATCGTCAATGCCGTGCTGGCGCTGAAAGTGCCGTTCATCGTGTTTGTCATACTATGGGCTATCAACGGCTGGTTTCAGTCGGTGGGAGCACCCTGCTCCATCATCTCGCTCAAGCGATGGTTCGGTAATGACGGGTTCGGCACGAAGTACGGCTACTGGTCGCTCTCGCACAACCTGGGCGAGGCTATCACCTTCTACGTGACAGCCCTGATCGTAGGGGCGTTGGGCTGGCAGGCAGGCTTCCTTGGAGCAGCCGGTATGGGATTGATTGGTGTGATTCTGATTTTTGCTCTGCTCCGACCGTTCCAGGCAGCGGAGGAGCAACCTGGCAGCACACAAGACCGCCTGAAAGAGACCGGCAAGAAGCAGCTGGAAGTACTGAAGATGCCAATCATCTGGGTACTGGCTCTCGCGTCGGCATTCATGTATGTAGCCCGTTATGCGTTCACCAGCTGGGGTATCTTCTACTTCCAGACCGAGAAAGGCTATTCGGTGGAGAGTGCATCGTTCCTGCTCATGCTCAGTTCAGCATGCGGCATTGTAGGTACGGTAGGTTCAGGCCTCGTATCCGACAAAGTGTTCAACGGCGACCGTACGCTCATGGCTTTCCTCACTTCAGCCATCAATCTGCTGGCACTTACGGCATTTCTTTTCGTACCGGCAGGCTACTACTGGCTGGACTGCATCATTGTTGTGCTGTTCGGATTGAGCATAGGCGTACTGATTTGTTTCCTGGGCGGCCTGATGGCGGTAGATATAGCCCCAGCAGAAGCCGCCGGAGCCACAGCAGGCGTGATAGGTATGGCATCCTACGCCGCAGCCGGATTGCAGGACATACTGAGCGGCTACCTGATTGAGGGAAGAAAAGTGATGGTGGACGTGATGGAGGACGGCGTGGTGAAGCAAGTAGCTCAGTACGATTTCTCCGCCATCCGGATGTTCTGGATTGCTGCAGGTGCCATCTCGCTTGCGCTGCTTATATACATATTTATTCATGCCAAACGGCATCCAATTACTCAAGAGTCATGAAACGCAAACTAATCATCCTCGCGGCACTTATGCTGTCACCGTTCGTTCTGGGGCCTATATTGGCGCAGAGCATTACCATCATGTCGTACAACCTGCGCTCGTCGGTCAAAAACGAGCAGGATGGCGTCAACAGTTGGGAAAACCGCAAGGAAGCAGCCGTCAAGATGCTTCTGGCAGAGCAGCCCGATGTAGTAGGTATGCAGGAAGAGATGCCCGACCAGGAGGCTTATCTGCGCCAACACCTAACGCCTTGGTATGACGGAGTAGCCATCAGCCGTGATCCGAACAACCGCGAGGACGAGGCATGCGCCATCTTCTTCCGTACCGACAAGTACGAACTGGTGAGGACGAACACTTTCTGGCTGAGCGAGACGCCTGATATACCATCGCGCGGATGGGACGGCAAGTACAAACGCATCGTCACCTATGTACATCTGCGTGACAGGAAGAGCGGACAACTGTACCTGGTATTCAACACCCATCTGGACCACAAAGGTGTCGTTGCCCGCGAGAAATCGCTGGCACTCATCGCCGATAGCGCCATTGCTATCGGAGGCGACACCATACCTATGTTCGTCATGGGTGATTTGAATGTTACGCCCGATGCTCCTGAGTTGTCACCGATGTGGAACAGCATGAAGCTGGCGCAGAACGAAGCGCCCGTCACAAATCCTGGTATGACCTTCCACAGCTGGGGCAAAGGCAAAGGCAAGATCATTGATTATATCTTCTACCGCAATGCGTCTGCACTGGAGTTCCGAATCCTGAGAAGCGGCTATGGTGTACCCTACCTGAGCGACCACTATCCCGTAATAGCAGTATGCACACCGATGACCATCAGCCGGGATGTATACAACATGGTCGTACAGCACAACAAGACCGTCCGCACACGCAACAACCGCCTAAAAGATTGGGCACGGTTCGGCTACTATGAGCGCCAGAACGACAGCATCCATGCCGCTAACGGCAAGACTACCGTCGTCTTCTACGGCAACAGCATTACGCGCAACTGGTACAAGATGCGTCCGCAGTTCTTTGAGCAGAACGGCTTTACGGGTCGCGGCATAGGCGGACAAACCTCTGCCGAACTACTGGTGAGGATGCGGCAGGATGTGATTGACCTGCATCCGAAGACGGTAGTCATCATGTGCGGCACGAACGATATCGCGCAGAACAACGGCACCATCACGCTGGAACACACGATGGGTAACATCATCTCAATGTGCGAACTGGCCAAGGCAAACAAGATCCGTCCTATCCTTTGCTCCGCCCTGCCGGCACGATCGTTTAGATGGAACCCCACCGTACCTGACGCAGCGGAGCAGATTCGCCAACTCAACGCCATGATCAAGGCGTACGCAGAGAAGAACAAAATAACGTACGTGGACTACTACAGCGCTATGGCGGCAGAAGACGGCGGATTGAAAGAAGGACTGAGCAACGACGAAGTACATCCGCTCGATGCAGGCTATGAGATCATGGAGCCGATGATACTGAAAGTACTAAAGAAATAGGTGCAAGAGTTACGCTAACAAACAGAGTAAAGGGTGCCACGGAGCACCCTTTATTCATCATCCTCGTCATCCCATTCGTCGAGGTCGGCATCATAGTCCGAACTGATGAACGACTCGATTTCCCGACGGTCTTTCTTGGTAGGCCGTCCCGTGCCACGGTCACGACCTGTCTGTCCGGCAAGACGAGCCAGTTGGAGCAGTTCAAGTTGCTCGGGCGAAGTCTCGTCACGCAGATAGTCCGGCACAAGTTTGGCGCCCAGACGATGTTCGCACAGCTGAAGGATGCGATAGGTATAGGTGATAGCCCCTTTCCTCACGGTAAAGACATCCCCCACATGAAACACACGCGACGGCTTGAGTTCCACACCGTTCATCTTGATACGGCCGTTCTTGCACGCGTCGGCAGCAATGCTGCGGGTCTTGTAGATCCGCATGGCAAACAAGTATTTATCTACTCGTACTTCCATGATGATTCAAAATTAGGAACTATATAATTGCCAACACGGCGATGGCGATGGTGGTGAACATGAGTACAGGCATCTGCTTATCCAATGCTTTGCCGTCGTGGGTACAGATGTACCACACCTGCCATACAAACACCGGCATAGCTATCAGCGTATACCAACAGCTTAGGCAGGCAAACAGCGCCATACATCCGGCTAACAGCAGCGCGTGATAGACCGTAGCTGCCTTCTTGCCAATACGAACGGCAAAGGTGCGTTTGCCATGGAGGATATCATTCTCGCGATCGCGAATGTTATTGAGGTTCAACACGCCCACGATAGGCAGACCAATCGCCACGGCTGCCAATACGACTTCAAACGTGACGGTTTGCGTCTGGAGATAGAAACTGCCTATGGTGCTTAGCAGCCCAAAGAACAGAAAGACGCCTATATCTCCGTAGCCCTTGTAGCCGTAGTTGTGCTTGCCCAAGGTATAGGTCATCGCGCCGATGATGGCGAGCAGTCCCAGACCGAGAAATACGACACTCTGCCAGCAGAACAGCGTACGGAAAGCCGCCAGCACGAGGGCTGTGCCGAAGATCATGCTCAACACGACAAACACGCCGATGAAACGCTTCATCTCCACATAGCTGAGTGTTCCGGCTTGCAGACCGTACGCTGCCCTGCCCTGCTGCTGTTCGTCGGTGCCCTTGATGGCATCGCCCAGCTCGTTGGACAGGTTGCTCAATATCTGCAAACTGAGCGTAGTAAGTATAGCCAGCGCAAACACGCAGATATATCTCATGACGGAAAAAGCTGCGGCCGTCGCGGCAAAGTACTGCCAAGCCATACCGCCGCCAAGGATAATACCCGACATCGAGAGCGGAAGAGTGCGCAAGCGAAGTGAAGGAATATATTTGTTCATTTGGTTAGTATTTGCAATTTGCAGCACAAAGATACAAAAATTTTTGCATATCTGCAAATTTTTCTGCAAAAAGCGGCAATTTCTTGCAAATATCAGTTTTTTTTCGTAATTTTGCTGACACAAAGCATATGAACTATCTATGACAACAGCAGACCAACAAGAAATACTTCGTCGCAGGACATTTGCCATCATCTCCCACCCGGATGCCGGTAAGACCACATTGACCGAGAAACTCCTATTGTACGGAGGCGCTATCCATGTAGCAGGTGCCGTAAAGAGCAACAAGATCCGCCGCACCGCTACCTCCGACTGGATGGAGATAGAGAAGCAGCGTGGCATCTCGGTAGCTACCTCCGTGATGGGTTTCGACTATTCGGACTACCATATCAATATCCTTGACACCCCGGGTCACCAGGACTTTGCGGAGGACACTTTCCGCACCCTGACGGCAGTAGACAGCGCCATCGTGGTGATTGACAGCGCTAAAGGTGTAGAGACGCAGACACGCCGCCTGATGGAGGTATGCCGTATGCGCAAGACGCCCGTGATGATCTTCATGAACAAGATGGACCGCGAGGGCAAAGACCCGTTCGACCTGATGGATGAGGCGGAGAAAGAGCTGGGTATTCATTGTGTGCCAATCACCTGGGCGAACGACCAGGGTCTGCGCTTTGAGTCGGTATTTGCTCTGAACAACCGTCCGGCTGAGCTGAGCGAGAAGTTGCAGGCAGATATGGAGCTGATTGACGGCGTGTACCCCGCGTTTGACAAACGGGCGTACTTGAGCGGCGATGTGGCACCCGTCTTTTTCGGATCGGCGTACAAGACAATAGGCGTACAAGAACTGCTGGATTTTTTTGTTCAGAATGCTCCCTCGCCACGCCCTGTGGCTGCCGAGGAGAGGACAGTATACCCCAATGAGGAAGGATTTACGGGTTTCTGCTTCAAGATTCACGCCAACATGGACCCTAATCACCGTTCGTGCATCGCATTCTTCAAGATATGTTCGGGTAAGTTCGAGCGCAACACCTATTACAAGCACGTACGCAAAGGCCAGCAGATGCGCTTCTCGTCACCTACCTGCTTCATGGCGCAAAAGAAAGAGACCGTGGATGAGGCGTACGCCGGCGATATAGTGGGTCTGCCCGATACGGGTAACTTCAAGATCGGCGACACCCTAACCAGCGGTGAGGATCTGCATTTCAAGGGACTACCCAGTTTCTCGCCCGAGATGTTCAAGTATATCGACAATGCCGACCCCATGAAGCAAAAACAATTGGAGAAAGGTGTCAACCAGCTGATGGACGAGGGTGTGGCGCAGCTGTTTGTCAGCCAACTGAACGGCAGAAAGATCATTGGTACGGTAGGTCAACTGCAGTTTGAAGTGATCCAGTACAGGCTCGAGCACGAGTACCAGGCCAAATGCAAATGGCAACCGCTACAGATGTACAAAGCATGCTGGATTGAGAGCGATGATGCCAAGGAGATTGACACCTTCAAGAAGCGCAAGACGCAATATATGGCGTTCGACAAGGAAGGACGGGATGTGTTTATGGCAGATAGCGCGTATATCCTGAGCATGGCGCAGCAGGACTACCCCAACATCAAATTCCACTTTACCTCTGAGTTCTAATATACTTCCATGTGAGGTATATTACGCGTGCCGCCAGGTGAGCAAAGTAGGCGGCAAACAGCGCGTGCAGGCTTAGTGTAAATCCTATGGCATCAGCAGCCAGATAGCAGATGAGGTATGTACCGGCAAAAGCCGACGCGGCATAGAGCATCGCGTTGCGAATGGTCTGCCCCTGCGTAGCGCCGGCAAACACGCCATCCCACATGAATGCCAGCATACTGACTATCGGCATCGCCACCAGCCATGGCGTATAGTGCGCCAACGCTTCCACTACCGGTCTGTCAGTAGTCATCCATCCATATATCGTTTCGGGAAAGAGCGCATACAGCAGACTGAACAGTAGCGCCATACCCGTTCCCCAGCCAAACAAAGCACGCATCAGGCGGGAGAATGCTTCGCCGTCGGTCTCCATAGCGCCGGACAGGTCATCAGATAGGCCGCTCTCACCTATCTGCTTGCCTACAAGGGCTTCGGCGGCGTAGGCAAAGCCGTCGATAAAGAACGAGAAGAGCATGAATAGCTTCATCATCAGCGCAGAGGCAGCCAGATCCACATCACCATAGGCGGACGAGATAGCCGTCCAACCCACATATACGATGATGAAACACAGAGAGCGGACAAACAGATCGGCGTTGAGGCGGAACAGCTTTTTGTCTGCCGACAGGCGGAAGCCTGAAAACGAGAAGCGGAAATGCTCACGATAACGTACTGCTATCATCGTCAGCGCCACGATCAGTCCGAGCCATTGGGCTATCAGCGTTCCCCATGCCACGCCTATCGCTCCAAGCGGCGTACGCACAGCCAGCAGGTAGGACGCCAGCATATTCACGCCATTCACCACCACATCTGCCACCATCGCACGCGTGCCGTCCTGCATGCCGATAAACCAGCCTTTGCAGGTCATGAGCATAAGCGTGGCGGGAGCAGCCCATACACGAATACGGAAATATTCGCGCGCGAAACCGGCTACCTCCTCAGAGCAGGGCATCACATACAGCACAGCCTCAAGATATACCGTTTGCAGCAGCCATATAAGCAACGCGCCTGCCAGTGCTATACCGCCGGAACGCATGAACAGACTGCCACATTCCCGGGGATTGTTAGCGCCATAGGCTTGAGCCGTCAAACCCGCCGTACTGACCCGCAGAAAGCCGAAACAGCCATACAGCATGTCGAACAGCATAGTGCCGACCGCTATGCCGCCGATAGCCCATGCCTGGGATATATGTCCGGCAATAACCATATCCACCAGCCCTACCAGCGGGATGGTGATATTGGCAAGGATAGACGGGACGGCTATCCTCAAGATCGACTTATGGAGTGGAAAGTCAACTGTCAAATGTGTGATGCAGGGTTAGCCTATCGTTACCTCAGGATTGATTTTCTTTATCAGGTTCTTGAGCACATCTCCGGGGCCGAACTCATAGAAGGTGTCTGCCCCGTCGGCTATCATCTGCATAACCGATTGTGTCCAGCGTACAGGTGAGGTAAGCTGGAGCAGCAGGTTGTGGCGAATCTGTTCCGGCTGCGTTTGCGGAGTGGCGCACACATTCTGATACACCGGGCATGTAGGATAATGGAACGACACCTGCTCAATGGCGGTACGCAGGGCATCAGCAGCAGGTTGCATGAGCGGCGAGTGGAACGCACCGCCTACAGGCAGCTTGATGGCACGGCGTGCACCGGCTTCTTTCAGTACGGGTATAGCGGCATCGATGCCTTCCATGCTGCCGGAGATAACCACTTGTCCGGGACAGTTGAAATTGGCAGCCACCACTACTCCTTCTTGTATGCCGCTGCATATCTCTTCCACTTTCTCGTCAGGCAGGCCAAGCACAGCCGCCATCGTGCCGGGATGCATCTCGCATGCTTTTTGCATAGCCTCTGCACGGGCGCTTACCAGGCGCAAGCCGTCCTCAAACGACAGCGCGCCTGCAGCCACCAGGGCGGAGAACTCACCCAGGCTGTGACCGGCTACCATCTGAGGTTCTTCTATCGTATTGACCATGTGGGCTATTACCGAATGGAGGAACACGGCCGGTTGCGTAACGCGGGTGGCACGCAGTTCCTCGTCCGTACCTTCGAACATCACATCCGTGATGCGAAAACCGAGAATCGTGTTGGCCTCTTCAAACAGATCACGAGCCATAGGGTACTGTTCGTACAGATTCTTGCCCATGCCGGTATATTGACTTCCCTGTCCGGGAAAAACGAATGCTTTCATATTGTGTGTTATACTATTGTTAATAAGTGATTTATATTATGCTTTTACGAGCAGATGATGATTGGCTATGGGGTGTGCCAGCAGCCGTTGTGCCAGTTTCTTGGAGCCTTGCAGCCATACCTGTGTACGGCACAGGTTTGCTTCGTACTGGTTGCTCAGAAGCGTGACGGGCTCGTCGATGAGCTGCGTCAGGTCGGGCGAGAGCTTCATCAGACGGTACTTGCCTTCAGGCAGTTCGCCATGGATACCTACGCCTATGCCGGACTCGAAATGCGTGTCATATACATGCGACGAGGTCATCTTCAGCGGGATGGTGCAATGGGCAAACAGCATCTTGCCGTCTGGCTGGATGCGTGCTGGGTTGACCTGAAAACCTACCTGATTGTATTTGCGCTTGGCCAGAACCATCGTCAGCAGCAGAGGAATATCTCCCTCGCAAGCGGCAGGTATACCCTCGTCGTTCAGCTTGCTCAGCGCCACGCAGCCCGTGTTCTTGACCGTACTGAGCAGGTCAAAGCAGCGAAGCGTCAGACCTTGCAGGTCATATTTTCTGACCAGCTCTTTCAGGCGCGCATAAATCTGCTCTGCTCCCTTCATGCCGGGATCTACCTCACCCAACGAGGTTACCTCCTCTATCGGCACTTTGATGAGCGAGATGCCGGTCTGCGTACGGATATAGTCGGCATCCACTTTCGAAGCAATCAGCCAGTCCGACGGCTCGCCTATCACGCCCAGACGCATAGGTTCGGGTACATCGTCGGTAGACATCTTCGGCGAGAAGGTCACCACATATTTGTCCTTCAGATGATCCTCGGCATGAGGCAACTGCTCGGCAGAAGTGATGACGCGTCCCTGACCGCATTGCTGCTGCACCCATGACAATATCTCCAGCGAGGCGGCAAGCGAATTGCTCGTGCCGGATGCCATGATAAACACAGGCTTCTGCAAGGATATCTTGCCCTGCTCCACCAGTTCGATGAAAGCCGCTTCCGTACCGCCGGTCAGCACAGCTACACACTGCCGCTTGTCCGACCACGCTTCAGGTACCTCGAAAGGTAACGACAACTCCTCCTTGTGCATGGAGGACGATAACATATGGATCATAACAAATAGCGTTTTTTGAAATCAGCCACAAAGGTACAACTTTTTTTTGAAATGTGCAAATAATACGCAAAAAAACTGCAAAAAAATCGTTATATTTACAATATGGCATACTATTTGTGGACTTAATTGCGGAAAAAACAAAAGAACATGAAAGCAGTACCCGTACTATTATTGACCGGCTACCTGGGTAGCGGCAAGACCACTCTTCTCAATCGTATATTGAACAACCGCCAAGGCATCAAGTTCGCCGTTATCGTCAACGATATCGGTGAGGTGAATATTGATGCCGACCTGATAGCCAAAGGCGGTATTGTCGGGCAGAAGGACGACAGCCTGGTTGCACTGCAGAACGGCTGCATTTGCTGCACGCTGAAGATGGATCTGGTGGAGCAGCTCAACGATATCACTTCGCAAAAGCAGTTCGACTATATCGTGATTGAGGCATCGGGTATATGCGAACCCGGACCTATTGCACAGACTATCTGCTCCATCCCGCAGATCGTGACGAACTACGACGGTCATGACCTGCCGCGCCTGGATTGCATCGTTACCGTAGTGGACGCCCTGCGTATGCGTGATGAGTTCGGCTGTGGTGATGCGCTGCAGACGGAGCATATCGGCGAAGAGGATATCGAGAAGCTGGTGATCGAGCAGATTGAGTTCTGCAACAAGATCCTTTTGAACAAAGCCTCCGAGATCAGTGCCAACGAACTGGCGCACCTCACGGCTGTCATTCGTGCCATCCAGCCCAAAGCGGAGATTATCCCATGCGACTACGGCGATGTGGATTTCAGCAAGATACTTGACACCCATGCTTTCGATTTCGATGATGTAGCCACCAGCGCTACCTGGGTGCACGAGGTAGAAGCCGAGAACAACGAGGACGACGAGCATGAGCATCACCACCATGATGACGACGACGAGCATGAGGTGCATGAGGAACATGAGCATCATCATGAGCACCATCATCACCACCATCACGACGAGGGCGAAGCAGAGGAATATGGTATTGGCACTTTCGTCTATTTCCGCCGACAACCGTTCGACCTGAACAAGTTCGACGAGTTTGTGGCTCGTCATTGGCCGAAAGAGGTCATCCGCGCAAAGGGCATGTGCTATTTCGATGAGGAATACGACATGTGCTATGTGTTTGAGCAGGCAGGCAAGCAGTTCGGCTTGAAGCAGGCAGGACAATGGTACGCCACGATGCCTGAAGAAGAACTGATGCTCATGGCGAAGAGCGAGCCGGGCATCCTGCGTGACTGGGATGAGCATTACGGCGACCGCATGCAGAAACTCGTATTCATTGGCCGCAATCTGGACAAGCACGCCATCACGGCTGCATTGGACGAGTGTCTGGCATAATCAGAACGCCTGATGTACATCACCTTGATTGATGATATTGAGATCGACCGCGAACAGCGCAGCGTGCGCAAGAGCGGACAGGACATCCATCTGACCGGGCTGGAGTACGGTCTGATGGATTTTCTTGCGCGCCATGCCGACAGGCTTTGTACGCGCGAGCAAATACTCGATCATGTGTGGGGTGCGCGTTTTCAGTACGATACAGGCACTATTGATGTACACCTCAACGCCCTTCGGCGAAAGATGGGATGGAGCAACAAGCGTCCTGTTGAGACGATCCGTGGCGCAGGTTTCATCTTCCATACCAATGCCGAAAGGCAGCAGTACGGTCTGACTATCCAGCCGTTCATAGCCGAGTGGCTGTCGCGCCATAACGATGCTTTCCGCAACAAAGGTCTGACTCCCAGGATGCATCTCGATCCCTTCGTCAGCGAACTGACAATGACACCTGACGAGTTATGCACGATGCTCGACGGCATATTGGCTGCCCTGTTGCCGTCTGCCAAACCGGGCATCATCAGCATCTCTTCCAAACTGGGACTGAACAGCTTCACGCTCACCCTTGCCATCAACGATACGGTAAATGAATTACGCATCCCCATTTGTGGGGATATAGATCAATCTTAAGACAATCTTAAAGGTTTTTTAAGAAAATTTTCGTATCTTTGCACCCGCATTCAGACATCCGACAGGCTGATGCGGGTGCAATTGTTACGATGAAATCAATCAGAACACTTCTAATCATAGCTTTAACGGCGGTTGCCATCACGAGTATGGCTGCAGCAGCGCCGGAAGGTTGGACAGATACCGTTGCCCTGCCGGATATAGAAGTGTCGGTTTCGCGTATAGAGCGTCCCGCCACGCAACAGCAGATACAGATCAGCGTCATCGACAGCCGTCTGATCAATGAGACGCAAGCCGTCACGCCCAAGGATGTGAGCCGCCTGATACCTAATGTATATATGCCCGACTATGGCAGCGCCATGACCTCCAGCATCTATATTCGCGGTTTGGGCAGCCGCATCAACGAACCTGTGATGGGCATGGTGGTGGACGGAGTGCCGCTGCTGGACAAGAATATGTACGATCATGTGATGCAGGATGTCAAACGCATCGAACTGCTGCGTGGTCCGCAAGGCAGTCTGTACGGCCGCAACTCGCCTGCCGGAGTGATGGAGCTGCGTACCATCCGGCCGCTGGACCTCACCACACGGCTTATTCGAGGGCTGATCAGTTATGCCAGCGCCAACAGCGTAGAAGCGCAGGCGTCGTACTATGGCGTGAGCAAACAGCTCACCGACAATAAGTTCGGTTGGGGCATAGCTGCACGCTACAGGCGTACGGACGGCTTCTACCGCAACCAGCATACGGGCATGCTGATTGACGGCGGTCAGCAGGCTGGCGGCAGAATGGTGCTGGACAGCAGACCGTCGGACGAGTGGCGACTGACGGGAACAATCTATGCCGATTGGGTAAAGCAGGGTGCTTTTCCGTATGCCTCGACTGCCACGGGCAAGATTGACTACAACCGCGAAGGCAGCTACGAGCGCCTCGCCCTGCTACCCTCCCTCATGGCATACTACACCCACAAAGACTGGCGCCTGCAACTCGTAGCAAGCTATCAGTACATGTACGATGATATGCGCATGGATCAGGACTACACCGCCGCAGATATCTTCACCTTGCAGCAGAAACAGCGCCAGCACAGCGGTACCATAGATGCCCTGCTGCGTACGCCCAAGCCTTGTGCGTGGTACGAGTGGACGGTAGGCTTGAGCAGTTTTGTGAAAGTCAACACGATGCAAGCGCCCGTCACTTTCATGCGCGAGGGTATTGATGAACTTATCCTGAGTAACGCTAATCGTGGCATACAGACCGTCTTCCCGGATGACTCAATCTGCATCAGCAATTCTACCCTACCCATCCCCAGTTCGTTCGAGCTGCTGAATGCAGGCGGAGCCATATACCACCAGAGTCATTTTCATTTCGGCAACTGGCATCTGAACGCCGGCGTGCGTATCGATTATGAACACGCGCGCATGGACTACCTGAGCACGGCGGATCTCGATTACCGCTTCACGATGATCATGAGCGATTTTGAGCATGTGCATACCGAACTGCGCGGCAGCAAACATGCCCATTACCTGCAAGTTCTTCCGCGTTTGGCTGTTTCTTACGAAGGCACATGGTGCACCGTTTACGGCTATGCGGCCAAGGGCTACAAAGCCGGCGGGTACAATCCGCAAATCTTCAGCACCATCACCCAGAACCAGGTGATGACCGATCTGGCGGCAGATATGGGCATGCATCTCGAGATTGCCGATTCGCGCTACTCCGATGTAGCCATCACCTCCTATAAGCCCGAGACCGACTGGACCTTCGAAGCCGGCGCACATTTCACGCCTGTAGAGGGACTGAAGATGGATGTGGATGTGTTTCATATCCAGTGCTTCGACCAGCAGGTGACCATCTTCCCCAACGGCAAGACCACAGGCAGGATGATGGCTAACGCCGCCCGCTCGCGCGTATGGGGAGTAGAAGCATCGCTCCACTACCGGTGGCAGCAAGGCAACTGGCAAGGCATAGCCGACGCATCATACGGCTTTACGGATGCTCGTTTCATCGCCTTCGACGACGGCATGGGCAACTATGCCGGTCACTTTATTCCCTACGCTCCGCGCCATACGGCGCACGCCTTGGTGCAAACAGGCTATCGCGTAGGACGGCCTTGGCTGTATGCTATCTCGATAGCGGCACACGCCGGCGTGACGGGACCTATCTACTGGAACGAACAGAACGACTGCGTGCAACAGCCCTACGCGCTGCTCGGGGCGAATGTCACACTCGACTGGAAGTATGCCAAACTTGAGCTATGGGGAAGAAACCTCACCGGCACACAATACGATGTGTTCTATTTCCGCTCGATGGGCAACGATTTTCTGCAACGCGGCAAACCCCGCGAACTGGGAGCTACCGTACGGTTTGAAATATAAACATCCAAACAAACGAAAAATATTGACTTATGAAAAAGATACTTGCATTACTGCTTTTGGCAGGACTAATGATTTCCTGCCACATCACTTCACCGGAACAGCCGATTACCGACGATACCGAAGCCTATGAAGCGTACGGCCTACTAAGCGTACCCTCGTCCGGCTTTACCAAGGAGAATGTACGCACCAAGCTTGTCCTGACGAACGACGAGACGCTGGACATCTATATGTACGAGGTGAAGTTCGCCACCATGATGCCCGTGACCATTGATATGGTCATCAGCGGCGTGGCGTATACCCGGCAGGGCGAACATATCTCGTTCTACGGCGACAGCATCGTGCCTACGGCGGGTAACAAACCTTACGACAAATATATCGTAACGGACCTAATCGGCAGCCTGACGGCAGACTCCCTGCTCGTAAGCAACAAGTACGGCGACACACCATGCACCTATGCCGGCAAGCGAAGCAAATAACCGGCTGACATACAGCAATAAGAAAGGCGCTCAACAGCGCCTTTTCTTTTAGCTCATCGCTCCGTCAATCCGGATGACTTGTCCGGACACATAGGCGGACAGGTCGGAGGCAAGGAACAGTACCACGTTCGCCACATCTTCCGGCGTTCCGGCACGGCGCAAAGGAATACGCTCGATAAAGGCGGCTCGTACCGATTCGGGCAAAATGTTCGTCATGTCGGTCTGTATATAGCCCGGAGCCACGGCGTTGGCGCGTATGCCACGACTGCCCAGCTCTTTGGCGGTGGATTTCATCAGGGCAATGATGCCGGCTTTGGATGCGGCATAGTTAGCCTGCCCTGCGTTGCCGTACAGTCCGACAACGGATGCCAGCGAGATGATGCTGCCTTTGCGCTGACGCATCATCAGCACACCTACGCTCTGCGTATAGTTGAATGCCGACTTCAGGTTGCCGCGCAGCACGTCGTCCCATTGCTGTTCGGTCATCCTTACGAGCAGCGTATCGCGCGTGATGCCGGCGTTGTTGACGAGGATATCAATAGCACCAAAATCTTTCTGCACCTGTGCCACGTTCTGTTGCACGGCTGCATAATCTGCTGCATCCACGGCGTATGCAGCAGCTTGTACGCCCTTGCCACGCAAGTCAGCGAGCAGACTGTCTGTCCGGTCGCTGAGCGCCAGATCGGTGAACGCAATGTTACATCCTTCGCCTGCCAAACGCAAGGCGATTGCCCTGCCTATTCCTCGGGCTGCGCCCGTTATCAATGCGGTTTTTCCTTCTAATAGCATAGTATATCAAAAAGGTATCGTGCCGTTTTACGCGAGAAAACTCCTATGAAAAGGATTTGAGGTTTCACGCACCTTTGTAATCCGACCAACTCATCGCTACCCTTTTGCAAGGGGTCACGGCGTAGAGTATCGGCACGCCATTGGTACGCCAGGGACCTCGGTTTTTTATATTATTTGATGAGTTTTCCGGTCTCTTCCGGCACAATACCTATATTTCAATTTTCAACTTTTCAATTTTCACCTTTCACTTTTCAATTTCCTTTCCCCTTTCACCTTTCACCTTTCAATTTTCAATTTCCTTTCATGAGTTCCACTGGAACGTCACTACGATGCGGTTTATCGCCGTGCGGTAGGTATCCACGTGGTAGTAGTACAGCGGCTCGTACGCCATGCCTGTGCTCCATCGGTGTTGGTAGGCAAAGCCCAGCCGCAGCCAGTGTCCCACGTAATTGAATCCTACGCCAATCTGCTGTGCGTTGTAGGCGGTGGTGTAGGCGTAACCCGCATCGAGCAGCAGATGTTTGTTTATTACACCTTCTATACCCGCACGCGCTGTATGTACGGCGCCCGTGAACGCGTGCCAGCGCATATCGTACTGCAGGCTGAGCAGACCGTGATCCTTCCATTGCAGCGCCAAACCTGCGGATACTTTCATCGGCGTCAGGTATTTCCACGAGGTGTTGCGGTCGGGCGAATCGTAAATAACGTTGTTGATCTGCTCTGTGTAATAATTGGTCTGCCTCATGCGTCCTACCATCGGCGATTCGATGGACGCTCCTATTCGTAGCATTCGTACGGGATGCACCAGCAGTCCTGCCGTGGCTCCCCAGCCTACCGCTTTGCCCAGGTTCGTACTTTTCAGGTCGTACGTCCAGGGCGTGCTGCGCCGGCTTTCGCTCTGATATTCCCATCGGTCGAGCGTCTGACGGATGTTCATCCATTCCAGCGTCATGCCTATGCCCCAATAGCAGCGGTTGCTGATGTTCATGGCGTAGTGCAGGTCAACATCGCGCCGCGATCCGTACTCGTCGTCGTACAGCTCTACCCAGTCGGTAGAGGTGGTAGGTCTCTCGTTGCGGTCGTTGAGCGTCATGCTGCGCGTCATCTCCGCGCGTTGCGAGTAGGATATCATCAGGTTGTTCGCCACGATACCTTTCAGCCGCTCGGGATGAACCAGGGCAAACACGTACGACATCTGCGCCAGATGCCAGCGAGAGTACATCGGTCCGCGGGTGGCCGCCTCGTTCTGCCAGAAATGCATCAGCATGCAGTCGGCACTGACGGAGAACTGGCTATGCCTGTACACGCCCAAACCTGCGGGATTGACCTTGGCTGCCGAGGGGTCGCCGCCTACAGCTGTCATGGCGCCTGCCATCGCCGTGAAGCGCGACGTACCGTAATCCTCGTCCGTGCCCAACGCCAGCATGGCCTCCAACCCTATCGGCAGCGCGGTCTGCGCAGCTATGGGCATCGCACATGCCACGCATAGCAATATGCCTGCTATCTTCCCTGCTCTGCTCATCATGGTGTTGGCTGCTCTTGCAGGTTGGGTTGCTCGGGCAACGCCTGCTGTTGCGGCTGCTCATGACGCGTCTGAAGCGTATCGGGCAACTGCACGGTGGGTAAAAACACTATTTCCTTCGCCTTGGGATTGAAGTGCGGCACTATCTTCCCGTCGGCATCCTTCACGGGCTCGCTTGCCCAGAAGTAGACGTCCTCCACGTAGTCATCGTTCGCGCGGAGCACCGTAGCGGCTGACACGAGCAGCACGGCTGATATAGCGATGATGACCCGTCTTGACATCATTCCCATCCTATATAATCCACCGGCAACGAGCGGTTGATGCTCTCGTCCAGAGTGGTAAGGGTCTCGGTATTGGCTACGCCCGCAATGGTCTGTATGCGTGCGTTCAGCAGGTGCAGCAGATGTTTGTCATCGTGGGCGTACAGCTTGATCAGCATGGAGTAAGCGCCCAGCGTATACTGGCTCTCCACCACTTCGGGGATCTTCTCCAGCTCCTCACACACCTGCTTGTACATATATCCTCGCTCCAAGGTCAGCCCCACATATACGCATAGATTGTAGCCCAGCATCTTCGGATTGACCTGATAGCCCGAACCGACTATCACGCCTATGTCGAACAACCGCTGCACGCGCTGGTGAACGGCTGCACGGCTTACTTCGCACTGCTCAGCTACATCCTTGAACGGTATACGGGCGTTCTGTGTAATGATTTTCAGGATGCGTTTATCCAATTCATCTATCGTTTCCATAACAAATCGTTACAAATTGACTACAAAATTACAATTTTTTTTGCAAAATTGCAAATATTTTTGTATCTTTGCATACATTTTGTTAGAAAAAGTGCACTTTTTTCAAATAAACACACAATTTTTCTACTTTTGACTATGCAAACCATCGATGATTATATCAGCCGACACACCACTGCGGAAGGTGAACTGTTTGCCTCTATCACGCGCGATACCTATCTGCATGTGATCAATCCGCACATGTTGTCGGGTCAGGTGCAAGGCGAACTGTTGCGCATGTTCAGCCGCATGGTTCGTCCGCGGCGCATTTTGGAACTCGGCACCTACACCGGCTATTCGGCTCTGTGCCTGGCTGAGGGCTTGACCGACGATGGCGAATTGCTCACCATCGAGCATAACGACGAACTGGAGGACATTATCCGCCATCATCTCGCCCTCTCACCCCTTGGCAACCGCATCCGTCTGATCATAGGTGATGCAAAAGAGGTCCTTTCACCTTTCACCTTTCACCTTTCACCTTTTGATATCGTCTTCATCGACGCCGACAAGCGCGAGTACTGCGCCTACTACGAACTTGTCTTTCCGCTGGTCAGGGACGGTGGTTTCATCCTGGCGGACAACACCTTGTGGGACGGTCATGTCATCGACCCTGCCTACGACCACGACAAGCAGACGCTTGAGTTGCGCCGCTTCAACGACCTCGTAGCCTCCGATCCTCGCGTCTCGCAGGTCATCCTACCCGTCCGCGACGGCCTCACGGTGATTTACAAACATCCCGCCTCCACGCCAACCAATATGAACCGATAATGTTTTTTAGGCTTATGGCTTTTGTTAATATATTTTTGTCACAAATGTATGGTAATTTTTTGGGACACTAACTAATGTTTTTTAGGTTTATTTCCGAAGGCGTTTGTTACTCGCAGAGTGTGGCTTGAACGGATAAGTCTCTCGTCAAGCTCGCTTGAAGGAGAGGCTTATACGGTTAAGACACATAGCCCGTAAGGGCAACAAACGGCGAGGGGTTTTTTAGGTTTTTGTTATTTTTGGGGACGCAAATAATGGTAATTTTGGGGCACGCTAACATTTGTACATTTTAAACAATCAAATACAATGAAACGAACATTTTCAGCAAGCAGGGTAACAGGCGGCAATGTCGTCTTCCCGGACCAATTGGTTATCGACGATCAGGCACAGAAGGTTACTTACCGCAAGAAGAAACTTATCGGCTACGACGAGACCACTATCCGTTTCTCATCTATCGGCTCCGTCACGCGCAGTGCCGGCCTTCTCTTTTGCGACATCACCATCGAGACCAACGGCGGCGTCACCATCCTCGCCAACGGTTTCTCCCGCTCCGATGCCAACACCATCGTCAACCTCTTGAACAGGTAACATCCTTTTTTTTCTCTTAAAATTTGCATATATCCTATATATTATGTACCTTTGCACCTGATTTCGTCATTATGCCGTCGTATTATCCACGTAACTCTTACGTATAATACACGGACAATATACGTACGATATACGTAGGATTGCAATGCTTTCATCGACAATTATATACAAGGATGACATAAACTATTGTAAACTAAACATTTAAGCTATCATTTTATTTGCATTTTTCATCAAAAAAATTTTCATTTTTCGCGATTTTTTTATAATTTTGTATTGTTTTTCAAGAAGTTACGAAAATGAGAACGGATTTGACAAAGCATTACAAGAGCATTGTGTACATTACATTGCATGCAAAGCAGATTTTCCACAATTTAAGGTGGCCAACAGGTGTTGTATGTCCTTATTGTGGTGAGGTGCATATTTGGCATTACAAGAATGGTACATACAAGTGTAGTCATTGTAATAAGCGTTTTTCTGATACGTCTAACACTATCTTTCATGCAAGTAAAATCAAGATTGAGTATTGGTTGATTGCTTTGTATTTGTTGACAATGAGTAAAGGAATTTCATCAGAAGAGCTTTCTCATTATTTAGGAATCACGCAGAAGTCGTGTTGGTATATGTTACATAAGATAAGATATGCATTTAGGCAAGATGGCACTGTATTGACAGGTGATGTAGCAGTCGATGAGGTGTATTTAGGTGGCAAGTGGTCAAGTGTAGTATTGCCTAAGAAGATTGACATATTGAAGAAGTATGGTCTTTGGTACGAAGATGAGATAAAGAGAACATGGCACAAGCGAAATGTATTGAGAGCAATTGCAGAATATAAGCAGCCTGTATATGGTATGAATGATGGAAGCAAGATAGTATTGCAAGCATTGCCTAATCATTTTAATTCTGGTGACTTATTGGAACTTACTAATCAGTATATAAGTGAATGCAGGCATCTTGTTAGCGATCAGAGCAAGCTTTACAAGGAAATATCAAAATCTGGCATTGATGTTATCCAGATGAATCATAGTCAAGGAGAATACAAGAAAGATGGTTATTCTAGTAATAGAATTGAAGGCACATTTAGTCATTTGAAACGTCGATATAGGCTGAATTATGTACGTCCAAACAAGAAGTATGTACTAAATGCAAAAAGTAGACACAAAAATTAATTTTTTTTGTTAATTATACAT
>CAMKDV010000011.1 GCA_946411385.1 uncultured Bacteroidales bacterium | reverse complement strand
TGCAAGAGTATCGATATTTTTTCTACCTCAAGTGTCTACTTTTTCGATAGCAACAGTACATTCAGTTGTATCTGAACGAATTTTGTTTTAGATGGAACAATAGAGAAGAAGATAGTTTAGCAAGATTAGCAACAGGAATGAACCTGTGTGTGTCCAGAGGAAAGATAACTAGAAAAGATATAGATTTATATGATTGGAAATCTCGATTTAAGCAGAGAGAAAAGAAGCATAGGCCAAGCATAGATGATTACTTAGATGGTGAATGGCCTGGAATATGGGAATATATCGAAATAGACGGCATTCAGTATGATAGAGAAGAATTCTATAGATTGAAAGAATTGCGTAGAGGTGCGAATGGAGCAGATGGCAGGAGAACACGAGAATCAGACGAATCGCGGGAACGCGAATTTTCTGACCTCCGTGACCTTCTGATTGATTAGGTAATTCAGATATATAATTGTCCTTTCATCCTACCAATCAACATATAATGTATCGACCAAGATTGGGCGATCTAAATCATTACAACCATGGCAAAAGTCCAACCAAGCGTCGCCCTTGACGCCATTCAGGGCAAATTCAGACGCAATGATCGTATCGTTTTCCGCACTCGCAACGGGCGCACCCACGCTTATGCGTTCGACCATCCTTTCCGTGGCACAGCATCAGAAGAGCAAGCCCAAACCCGCTCTACGTTCGGCATTGCCGTCAAGCAAACATCTGCCATCCTCAACGATCCCGAACAGCGTGCCGATTGGGAACGTCGCTACGCCTCCTACCGCAAGCATTACCGCTCCTCTTCCTCTGCCCGTTACTACTCCACCCTCCGCGGCTTCATCATCGCCTCCCTCAACGCCGCCCTGAAAGGATCATAAGCTCTGCAACCTCGTTCTTTTCTGTAGCATTTTTGTTACATTATTGCGAAAATCCGCCCCATTCCATCTAAATTATGCAAAATTATTTGCATATATGGATTATTTTTTGTAACTTTGTTAGCAATTTTATAAAATGCGGTATTGTGTGCGTCTTGTACAAGATGTTACTTAAAGAATGTTCCTTACCTATAATTGGTTCGGTTTTAACCAAAGGGAAAGAATCACATACAGCTTAAGGTAAATGAAAGAAAACCAACACATAGAATTCAAACAATCTTGGCGGGATGAATACCTGCAATATATCTGCGGCTTCGCGAATGCGCAAGGTGGTACGCTATTTATAGGTATTGACGACAAAGGAACGGTCTGCGGTATTGATAATGCAAGCAAACTGTTGGAGAATCTGCCTAATCAGATTAACCAGACAATGGGTTTGTTAGCGCAGGTTGACTTGCACACAGAGGGCGACAAGGAATATATCTCTATCCATGTAGAACCGAGCGACCAAGCCATCTCATATCGCGGCAAGTTCTATTACCGCTCCGGTTCCACTTTGCAGGAAATGAACGGCGTAGCGCTGACAGATTTCTTATTTAGGAAAAACAACACTACTTGGGATCAATCCATCGTGGAAGGGGCAACATTGAATGATATAGATGCTGAATCCATTGGTTATTTCTTGCGTAAGGCTGTAGAAGCACAACGACTAGATGCAAATGCGAAAGAGTTGTCAGTGATTATGCTGCTTCGCAAACTCAAACTGATCGACCAAGATGACCGACTGACGATGGCGGCACTGCTGTTGTTTGGCAAGGATATTGAACGCTGGAACCTGATGGCATCTTTCCGCATCGGACGTTTCCGGCAATCACAAGCCAATCTTCTGTTTCAGGACAATATCGTCTGTCCGCTTATCCACATGCCGGAAAGAGTTTTGTGGACATTGCGCTCCCGTTACCTCGTTGCGCCTATCCATTATGAGGGCTTGCAACGTGTAGAGCCGTTGGAGATACCCGAAGATGCTTTGCGAGAAATGGTTTGTAATGCTATCGTGCACAAAAACTATTTGGGTCCACATATCCAGATGCGGGTTTGGGATGATAAAATTGAATTATGGAACTACGGCGAGCTTCCGCATAACTATACGATAGAGAAATTGCTACAGTCGCATGAATCTTACCCTCATAATCCCTTGATTGCGCAAATCTTCTATATGGCTGGTTTTATTGAGCAGTGGGGACGAGGATATGAAAAGATCCACGATGCTTTTGCCCGGGAACATTTGATGCAACCTGCGTTCGAACAAGCCCGTGGCGGCATCTTAGTCACTATCCCGCGTGAAAAGTTTATTGCCATCAACACCGGTAAAACTATTGGAGCAGAAGAAACTACAACACAAAATAATCAGACTACACAGAGAAGTGGTCAGACAGGTACGTTGACAGGTACGTTGACAAGTACGTTGACGGGTACGCGGAAAAGCATTGTTGATATCATTTGGGAAAATCCTAATATTACCATTCCTCAGATAGCAACCCGGTTGGGTAAAAATCCGCGAGGAATAGACAAGCACATGCAAAAACTCCGCGAACTTGGTATTATCCGCCGTGTTGGTGGCGACTTCGGTGGTCATTGGGAGATTGTGCCGTAGTGAATCTTCATACATCCTTCATTCCTCCACCGACTAATAAGCGAGAGATAACAGATAGAATTTAAAAATAACTTTAATATATGTCCTCATTAGAGCAGCAAAATATTAAAGGTCTTGGAGTAGCACCTCGCAAGAAAGCAAAAAAGAAAATAGCACCCAATGTGTCCAAGAGTGCTGTTATTAAGCGTATTCGTAACAGCGTAGATATCCTTGAAACGGATTTGCGCCTTCTTGGAGAAAAGAGCAATATCTTGGCATTGCTTTTGAGGGATCAGTCTCGGAGTATCCAGCATGTCAGGAATGGTGTGTATAACTATACCGTTGTTGATACAATAGAGCCGCGAAATATTATATGGGCTACTGATAATTATAGGAATAGAGGCAAGGGATTTTTACAGACGGACGAAATGACGATTAATGTAGTCTGTATGTATAAGCATCTTATCCAACCGCGTTCAGTAAAGTCAAAAGCGATACAAGCTAAAAGAACAAAAGACAAAGCAGAAGTTTTTACGCCGTCATGGGTTTGTAATGCACAAAATAATTTAATAGATGAAGCTTGGTTCGGGTATAAGAATGTATTTAATGTGGAAAATCCCGACCACACATGGACTCCGACGGACAATCCTGTTGTTTTCCCAAAAGATAAAAACTGGCATCAATACATTACAGAGAAACGTTTAGAAATCACGTGCGGCGAAGCTCCTTATTTAGTTTCTCGTTATGACACAACGAATGGGAAATATATTCCTGTTAGAGATGAAAACGGACGCTTTCAACGAATAGGTTTGTTAGACCGTAAGTTCCGAATTATATCCGAGAACGTAAGCGACTTGTCCCATTGGCGCGATACTGCATATAAAGCTATTAAATCGATATATGGATTTGAGTGGCAAGGGGATAATTTGTTGATTGCCAGAGAAAACATTTTGGCATCTTATATAGATTACTATTATGATTTTTGTTCTCAACTAAAAATCAAGAAACCACAGCCACCTTTGGGTACATCGCTTTTTCATGTAGCCTATATTATTTCATGGAATATCTTCCAGATGGATGGAATGAAATATATTTTGCCGTATTCGGATCAGCCTTTGGCAAAAGATCCTACTGTTTTTGATTTTGAATTTCCGAATATAACAGAGCAGAATCCTAAAGGAATATATGCCAAAATTGTGCATTGGGGTGGTGACGGCAGACAGAAGTATATGTTGCGTCCTCCATTTGATTTTTATGAACTGATAAAAGAATCGTGATATGGCACTTTTTGAAGTAAAACATGATTATTATGTCATCTATGTGTATGCAATTGATGATGAGGCTCACAAAGACGCTTTGAAAATCGGGCGTGCTACTATCACGTTGACACACAAAGAATTGCAGTCACTTTGTGCCAACCCGACAGATGAGCCTGTATGGATGGCTGCTAATCAACGTATCAAACAGCAAGTTTCTCAATCTGCTGTTAAGGCGCATTGCCTTTATGCCGAATTGGGGTATTATATAGATGAAGACGGAACGGAATACCAGTTTGACGATAACAGGGTTCATGTGGTTCTAGAGCAAAATGGCTTTAACAGGAAAGTATTCCCTAATCTGGAATGGAATCCGAAAGATTGGTATATATGTTCCTTGGATGATGTTAAGTTAGCTATTCGGACCATTAAATCCGGACATAGCAAAATGCCTCAACAACAGGCAGGAACATCAATCAAATTCAGGGAAGAACAAGAACGAGCCATTAATCAGACATTAGCACATTTCCAAATATCCAATAAGATGTTATGGAATGCAAAGATGCGTTTTGGAAAAACACTCTGTTCCCTTGAGTTGATACGACGAAAAGGATTCCATAAAACATTGATTGTTACACATAGACCAGCTGTTCGGGATAGTTGGTTTACTGATTATCAACTCCTTGATTTTACAGGTTATAATTATGGCTGTAAGTTGGCTGAAGCTGGTAGCCAACCCAATGTAGGTGAACCATTTGCCACTCTTGAGCGCGATTACAAACATCACCAAACGAAATACATCTATTTCGCCTCAATGCAGGATTTACGTGGTGGAGATGATATAAAGAAAGGCGGTATCAATAAAAATCATGAGATATTTCGAAATAAATGGGACTTAATTATCGTCGATGAGGCTCACGAGGGAACCCAAACTTCACTAGGCAAGAATGTCTTGGAAGCATTGGCAAAAAAGAAACCGTATTTCTTGTATCTTTCTGGAACGCCGTATAATATTCTAAATCAGTTTAGCGACGAGGAAATATTTACGTGGGATTATAATATGGAGCAAGCCGCTAAAGAGCGTTTTGCACACGAACATCCGGGCGAGAATAACGATTATGAGGAGTTGCCACGTTTGAATATACGTACATACCGTTTGCGGGATAACTTTGAAACGTATTACGATTATGAAGATGATTACTTTAATTTTGCAGAGTTGTTCCGAACATGGACGGGGAATGTAGACAAGGATGGTTCAATAATGCCGACACCTGCTTCTGTGGGTTCTTTTGTCCATGAAGGAGATGTGAGGGCTTTTCTTGATTTGATGCATAAAAAAGGAACTGAGTATCCGTTCTCTACGAATGATTATTGTGAGTTGTTTGCACATACTTTCTGGGTTCTTCCCGGAGTTAAGGCGGCAAAGGCTCTTTCTGCTCTCTTGCAAGAAAAAGACTCTTGGTGGCAAGACCCTGCCCATCGTTTTGAAATTGTAAATGTAGCAGGAGAAGGAGACGATCCAGCTTATGATAGAGATGAGACAGAGAAACAGGTTAAGGAGCGCGAGAGGAAAGAAAAAGATGCTTTACAGAAAGTAAAGAAAGCCATAAAGAAACATTCACGTACAATCACTTTGTCTTGTGGTCGTTTGACAACTGGTGTGACAGTAAAACCGTGGACGGGAGTATTTATGTTGAAAGGAAATGGTGACACAAAGGCGGCATTCTATATGCAGACTATTTTCCGTGCGCAGTCACCCAACAAATCGCCATATCTTAAAACGAATTGTTACGCATTTGATTTTGCTCCGGATAGAACATTGACGGTTGTAGATGAATACCTTTCTTCTCAACCCAATAATAGAGATCATCGTAAACGTCCGAAGGAAACCGTTATTGATGAGTTTTTGCGTTTCTGTTCAGTTGTTTCTATTGATGGTAGTCAAATGACGGAATTTGACACACGGTCTTTCATTACACAAGTAAATAGAGCGTATAAAGATTTTATTGTGCGTCACGGATTCAAAGGCAGACAACTCTATGTAGATTTATATCAACTTACCAAAGAAGATCAGTTGCTATTAGAAGAAATAGCGGGAGTTCTTTCAACTGTGAAAGCCACTGATGGTTCCGGCAAAGTAGAGGTGAATAAACGCGGGACAAAAGTAGTTGGAGGTAAAAAGAAAAAGATAAACGACATCCGCTCGGCAAGAACTTCTAAAGAAAGACAAAACTTACGCGACAGATACCAGAAGATATTGGACACCATATCTATTCGTTTACCGATGATGGTGTTTGGTGAAGTTGAATCTATGGAAAATTTCTCCATTGAAAAATTCATTAAAGATATTCGACAAGAATCATGGAATGTGTTTATGCCGAAAGATATTACCAAACAGCATTTCCTCAAATTAGTACATCTCTACAACACAGATGCTTTGCTTGCCGCCTTTGATGACATGTTGAAACAAACACACCAAGCAGACCTGTTGCCCGTAGCAGAAAGAGCTATCAAAATGGTGGATATTCTTTCAACATTCCATTTTCCGGACAAGGAAACTGTTTTGACCCCATGGCGTGTAGTAAATATTCACATGGTGGAAACAATTGGCGGCTATGATTTCTATGACAAAACACATTCGCAGCAATTGGCAGAACCTCGTTTTGCTCCGAAAGAAGACATTACAGATGAGATATTTGCAGACTCGACATCTCATATTCTGGAAATAAACGCGAAATCAGGTGTATATCCGTTATGGCTGGCATATACATTCTTCAGATACAAAGAAAAGGAATTTGAAAGGCAGCATGGAACACCGCCAAACGAGACCGAACAGATCGACATTTGGCAAGCGATATTACGAGATAATATTTTCGTCTTATGTATGTCGCCTATGGCAGTAAAGATTACAGAACGCGCCTTGCGAGGCTATCGCAATTACCAAACAAATTGTAAATATCAACCGAAATTACTAGGACTCCTAAAAAATGAAGAAGAACAAAAAAAATTAGTAAAACGATTGCAAAAATACTCCTATTGGGGAATTGAGAATATGGAACCAAATAAATTTGAATTTAAAGCAGTAGTAGGAAACCCACCGTATCAGGTAGTCAACAAAGGAGACGGAACTGGCGCGGATCCCATCTATAACTATTTTATTGATTTATCAAAGGGCGTTTCAAGTCAGGGGAGTTTGATCCACCCGGGGCGTTTCTTGTTTAACGCTGGTAAGACTCCTAAGGAATGGAATGCAAAAATGCTAAGCGATTCTCATTTTAAGGTTATTAAATATTATTCTAATAGTGGCGAGGTCTTTCCGACAGTTGACATAAAAGGAGGGATTGCTATTACCTATTGGAATGCATATAAGAATTTTATTCCTATTGGTTTCTTTACTGTTTATCCTGTACTTAAATCCATCGTTGAAAAAGTTAAGCTGAATAACTTTAGTCCACTTTCCCAGATTGTTTATCCTCGTGATTTATATCATCTGACTGATGTTCTTTATTCAGAGAACACATGGGCAGAAGGAAGACAAAGCGATGGACACAAGTATGATGTTGGTTCTGGTGTATTTGATGTTATCCCTGAACTATTCTTTGAAGAGCGCCCCAATGATGGGAAAGATTATACCCTAATATATGGACGCAAAAACAACGAACGTGTCTTAAAATGGATTAGAACCGATTATCTAAAGAGTCCGGATAATCTTCATTCATACAAAGTCTTTGTCGCAAAAACAAATGGGTCTGGCACATTGGGAGAATCTTTGTCAATGCCGATTATAGGCGAACCTAACGTGGGACACACTGTGACATTCTTAAGTATCGGTAAATTTGCCACAGAGATAGAGGCTCAAGCTTTATTGAAATACATTCAAACAAAATTTGCAAGAACTCTTTTAGGTACATTAAAAGTCACGCAAGATAATCCCAAGGAGACTTGGAGTAACATACCTCTCCAAGACTTTACTACCAATAGTGACATTGATTGGAGCAAGTCTGTAGCAGAAATTGATAAGCAACTATATGCAAAATACAACCTTTCAGATAAAGAAATCGATTTCATCGAAAAGATGATTAACTCAATGTATTAATACTATGGCACAGAAAGAAAAAAAATATCAAATCAAAGTTCCTGTATACACAAGTGCGGGAATTGAAGGACTTACGCAGAGTTTATTTGGCTATTTGTCATACAAAGAAATGAATGAGGCAATAAAGCAACTAATAAAAGATGCAAAATATCCGTATTTTATTAATAGTAGAGTGAAAACGAAAACTACTATTATAGATTCCGTCATTTGCAAAGATGTTATTGTTGACAGAAGAGATGCTTTGCTCATAAAAATCTCTGCATATAACACGAACTTATATGGTGGGTATTTTGAGGATGACACTAAACGTAAACGGGAAATAACAAACACAAATAGAATAGGTAGTGATAATAACTATATATTGCTATTCCCTATGATGTCCGGAGTCTCTGAAGAAGAGACAAATTATTATTTTTTGATGCTTGTATATGAAGATCCGTCCAAAGACACGGGAGAAGTTGTAAAACTTGCCAAAGTGTTGCTTAATAAAATGCTTAATATTCCCATGCAGAATATTAAGATGGAAACTGTTATGGAAGAGTTGCGTATAAGCAAACGGGTCCCGGAATTAAATCTTAAATTTTCTTCATTAGACGAAGGAGATAATAATGTTGATGTGCGGTTCAAAGAGTATCTGGTTAAAACTAAAACTATTGAAAAGAAGGAGCGCAAATTTGAATATGTACCCTCCGATTTGATTAATGAGGTGATTAATGACACTACGGATGTAGATGTTGCAAAATACGATACGCGAGAGGCACAAATCAAGTTAGGAAGAAAAGAATACCGCATTAAACACATGCTGCATGAAGCAAATGAGGAAATTCAGGACACCATTGAGCGTATCTTCAATGCAAGTGTAGAAGTAACTAAAGAAGAGATGGATAATAAAAAGATATATGATGCGGAATTCATTGTCGACAAATTAACTGCAGTCATGAATAACTATCTGTCTTATGGAGATAAATAATATCCTATCTGATCTGATAACATTATATTTCGCCATATTGGGAATCCTGTTTGGCATATTCACTGTGTTATTGTCATTTATCTTGTCCAAGCGCGATGAGTTATTGGTGGCGATAGAAGATTTGCGCCAGAACAACAAAAGACCCGTACTGGTTAAGAAAGTATCTCTCTTGAAATCGTATATTAGCCATCTGAAAAAAGTTAACGCATGGTGTATTGGGGATATATTGGGAACTATATTTATGTTGGCAGCTTGTTGGGTGACATTACGTTTCACTCATGATTGCTGCCAGGAGATTTGTTTTTGGATAATAGTGATTCTAAGTGCATTATGTATTGTGGGGTTGCTGATACAATCTGTTTTTCTATGGATTAACTATAAAAACTATTCCAAGATATAAAGTTTATTTTGTTATAAGACTTTAAAAGTACAACTATAATCAAAAGAAATAGATATTTCTCAAGCGAGTCCTTTTGAATATAAGGAGAAGAAAGGTTTCGAAGGTCTTGGGCATGAGTATTATCTGGTTTATGAACTCGACACCTCCAGGTCCGCCGACTACCCCAATCTCCCCGCTCTCAACCGTGGTCCCCAAACCACCAAACCGGATTTCATAACCTGGGGCGAGTTAATGGATAAAAAGGATTAATATGGAAACACAAGATATTAGTAAAAATCTCGGTAACGGAGACATCCTCATTTATCAGAGTGAGGACGAAAATTAGACGAAAATTCAGTTGTTCGGAAATGCCAAACAACTCAACTTGTCGGAAACTCCGACAGGTTCAAAATTAAAAACTGAGTGGTAATTCGGGATTTCCGAACAACCACTCAACATGGCAGAACAATACACTTTCTCCCGTAGAAGAAGCGTATATCGAAACTATTAAAGCGCTCGAGCAACAGACTAAAAAGTTGAAATAATTAATGCCCGATGTATTAACTCCACAACAACGCCAGCGCTGCATGTCGCATATTCGCAACAAGGCAACCAAGCCGGAAATACTGGTGCGGAAATGGTTGTGGACACGGATACCGATACAGGTTGAATGTCAAGAGCGTACCCGGCAAACCGGACATAGACTTGTTGAACTCTCTAACGCAAGAAAGCAATCCAACCGAGATTTACAACAAAATATAGGAAAAGCGTGTAAAAATGTAGAAAAAGTATACTAAACGCTCGTAAAATTTGCAAATTCCATTTATTTTTTGTATCTTTGCAGGCGGAAAAGTGTCGGCTGTCGGGAAATTCAGTTGTAAAGATACTCTTTACTACTGCCGCAGACGGCAGGCACAAAACTAATCGACCAAACATGATTGGACTATTCAATGATAATTTTCCGCCGGTACTGGACGGCGTGGCACTGACGGTGCAGAACTATGCGTACTGGCTGCACATGAAAGGTGAGAACGTGCGCGTGATAACGCCTTACGCTCCGCATGCACGGGAGTTTATCGACAGTCTGCCCTACCCCGTAGACCGGTACACCTCCGTACCGATACCAATGCGCAAGCCGTATCGCTACGGTCTGCCGGAGATAGATCTGAACTTCAAGCGGAAATTAGGCAAGCAGCCTTTTGATCTACTGCATGCCCATTGTCCGTTCACATCGGGCACGCTGGCGCGGCACATAGCGAAGAAAAGGCACATACCGCTGATAGCCACCTTCCACTCGAAATACCGTCAGGATTTTGAGCGCGCCATACCGAGCACGTACATCGTGAACTCCCTGATAAAAGATATCGTGAAATTCTACGAGAAAGCGGATGAGGTATGGATACCCCAAGCTGCGGTAGAGCCCACGCTGCGCGAATATGGCTTCAAAGGCCACGTGGAGGTGGTAGAGAACGGCAACGATTTCTATACGCCAGCCCACCTGATCAAGCCCATGCGCGAAGAGATGCGCGCGGAGCTGGGCGTGATGCCTAACGAGACGATGCTCCTGTTCGTAGGGCAGCATATATGGGAGAAGAACATAGGGCTGATACTGGACTCGCTGGCGCTGATAAAAGAGATGCCGTTCCAGCTATTCATGGTAGGTACGGGCTACGCGGTACGCGACATCCGCACGAAGATAGCAGAGTTAGGCCTATCAAGCAAAGTAACGCTGCTGGGTAACATACTGGACCGCGAGCGTCTGAAACGCATCGATGCGGCAGCCGACCTATTCCTATTCCCATCGCTATACGACAACGCTCCGCTGGTAGTACGCGAGGCCGCCGCACTGCACACACCGGCGGTGATGATAAGCGGCTCGACGGCAGCGGAAGTGATACAGGACGGAGACAACGGATTCCTGACCGTGAACGACAAGGAAGAATACGCCAAGCTGGTGAAATACCTGATAGAGCACAAACAAGAAGTGGAGCGCGTAGGTATGCGCGCATCGCTGACGCTGACGCGATCGTGGGAAGACATCATAGGCGAGGTGCAGCTGCGATACAAGGACATCATCAACCGCTATCACCTACTGCACGGATGAGCCACCATACCCCTATACACCACATGATACTGACGCTACTGCTGACGGCGGTAGCGATAGCCGGTATGGCCGAGACGGGCGTACAAGGCATCGTAGTGGACGCCGATACGGGCGAGCCGCTGCCTTTCGTACAGATATACTTCATCAAGCCGACGAGCGAGGGATCGCTGAACACGCAGTACGGCACAACATCGGACATAGACGGCAACTTCAGCCTGAGCAACCCGATGGACTACACGACGCTGAACTTCCAGATGATGGGCTACAAGACGGAGATGTACACGCTGCGCTCGGGACAGATGCGAAAGAACGCGAAGATAAAGATGAAGCCCGACGTATACAACCTGCAAGACATCGTGGTGACACCCAAGCACCGCAAGCAGGAATACAAGCGGAAAGGCAACCCGGCAGTGGAACTGATACGGAACGTGATAGCCCACAAAGATTCGCTGGTGCCGCGCACGCAGGACCACTACACTGCATCGGTATATCACCGGCAGTCGTACGCGCTGGACAACTTCACGCCGAACTTTGAGAAAGGGCTATGGAAGAACTTCACGTTCATCAAGAAATATATCGACACAACGGGCACCAACCCTGCGCTGACGCTATCCATCCGTGAGAACTTAGGCAAAGAGTACTACCAGCAAAAGCCTCACCGCGAGAGGAACGTGATAGAAAGGAAACGATTCTTCGGATTGGAATCGCTGATATCGACGCGGACGATAGAGGACCAGATGAAAGCGATATTCAAGGACGTGGATATCAACGACGACAACATGAATCTGCTGTTCAACCGATTTGTATCGCCACTATCGTCGCAGCTGGCAGTAGCGTACTACCAGTACTACATCATGGACACGATCATGATAGACGGCGTGAGCTGCATCGACCTGGCGTTCGTGCCGGTGAACTCGGAGAGCTACTCGTTCACGGGACACCTGTACATCGTGAACGACGGGACATACAAGCTGAAGAAATATGCCATCAACATACCTCCGCACATCAACCTGAACTTCGTGAGCGACTACTCAGTAGCGCACCAGTACAGGCAGCGGGAAGACGGGCTATGGGTACCGGAGCGGACATCGACCTACTGCAAATTCTACCTGACGGACAGGAAGCGTACGCTGCTGGCAAGGCAGACGAAGATATATACGGACTTTGACTTCGAGAGCGAGATCAACAAAGAGGTATATTCACCCTTCTACGGCGTGGCGGACACGATCAAGCCGGCGGACTCGACCTCGATACGCGAGGACTTCAAGTTCTGGGACGACCATCGTCCGGAGCCGCTGTCGTTCTACGAATCATCGGTGATGGACCTGCTAGAGGAATTCAAATCGACGCCGAAATTCAATGCACTGCTGATGACGCTGGATGCGCTGGGTACGGAATTTGTAGCGACGGTGCCGTCGACGCGCTGGGGAGAATCGAAATGGGATTTCGGACCGATATACAACACTGTATCGTGGAACATGTTGGAAGGCGTCCGCCTACGCATAGGCGGTACGACGACGGCCAACCTGCACCGGCAGTTCTTCCTATCGACGTACGCGGCATACGGCTTTGGCGACAAGCGTCCGAAAGGCGACCTGACGCTGATGTACTCGTTCAACAAGAAGCGCTACCACCAGTACGAGCCGCTGCGCGACTATCTGGCACTATCGTTCAACTACGACGTACAGGAGCCCGGACAACAGTTCGGCGTAGTGGACCGCGACCACGTGCTGATGTCTATTCCTACAGGCAAGGTCGTGATGAAGAACTTCCAGTACGTAGGTCGGTTACGGCTGCAGTACTACAAGGAACTGCCAATCCAGCTGACGACGAAACTGAACCTGGATTACAGCTACAACGAGGCGGCGGGCGCGATGACGTACGACCGCGTGACGGGCTACGATGAGCTGAGCGGCGCGATAGCCTCCACCACCCGACTGAAGGGCTATCACAACTTAGAGTTCGGCGCGGAGCTAAGGTACTCGCCGGGAGCGGATTTCCCCATCAACCGTAGTGGCGTAGAGACGCCGTTCACGCTGGAGCAAGACGCTCCGGTGATCAGCATCCGCCACGAGATAGGCTGGCTGGACGACCGCAACACCGGCGGCAACGGATTCCTGTACAACGTGACGCAGCTGACCGCCGAGAAGCGCTTCTGGTTCTCGAGTTTCGGACACCTGGATGCCCGCATACAGACGGGCATGGTTTGGAACAAAGTGCCGTTCACGAAGCTATACACGCCTACCACCTCCACGTCAATCTTCCTGGGCAAAAACGCCTTCAACCTGATGCAGCCGATGGAGTTCATCATGGATGCATACGTATCGGTGTACGCCACCTACTTCTTCAAGGGCTGGATACTGAACCGCATACCGGGCATCAACCGGCTGAAACTGCGCGGCGTAATATCGTTCTCGGGCATCTACGGCGGTCTGACGACGAAGAACAACCCGTACATAGCAGGCAACGAAGGGCTGTACCGATTCCCGGACAGTTCGAAATTCAACGAGAACGGCGAATATATATCCGGCTACACCTCATCGCCGATAGGCAAGCTGCCGTACATGGAGATAACGGCAGGATTTGAGAACATACTGAAATTTATCCGTATAGACTACGTACGCCGATTGACATACAACGAATATACCCTACCCAACGGCCAGACTCGCAAGATAGGCGCATGGGGAAGAAACGGCGTAAAAATAACCGTACGATTTGCCTTATGATGACCATGAAAAAGATTACGTTTATACTACTAACCGTACTGCCACTGCTGAGCTACGCGCAGCAGACGAGTGTACAGCCGCTGACGGTGAGCGGACAGCCCCTGAACGCATGGGACACCGAGATTAACCTGGACACCATCGACCAGGAGAGACTGCCTCGCAAAGTGACCGGCGGACTGCTTTTGACGGCTAACATCAGCAACTTCATCATCCATCAGAACGCCAACTATTTCTCCTCGTACATGAAGGTGGGCGGCGACCTGGGCGGATTTATCGACTTTACGGTAACCAAACATTTTGCCATCCAGGGACGCCTGGTTGTTACCGCCGAGCAGAACCACTTCAAGGACAACGAAGCGAACAACCATCTGTGGTCGTTCGGCATTGACCTGCCGGTGCTTTTCCTCGCCCGCTTCGGCAGCATGGACAAAGGCTATCTGTCGGTGGGCGGCGGACCGTTCACCCACTTCACGCTGGTATCGAACATAGGCGACAAGTACACCCACACCGAGAAGAGCACACAGCCCAAGCGATTCTTTGCACCTAAGGAAGTGAATCCGTCGACGGAAGTGGTACATACGCTTCCAAATGCCGACCAACTGTACACGCTGCACGACAACCATTCGGGTCTGATGGCAAGCATATCGTACGAGTTTCCGATAGGCATACAGATCGTGGCGAACTACCTGGTCAGCCTGACGGATATAGTGACGTTCTACAAGCAGAACAAGACGGCAGACAATGTGAGCGGTATCTATCCGCAGCGGATTGAGCTGGGAATAGCGTATCGGTGGAGGACGAAGAGTAAAATTACGAATTAAAAATTACGAATTAAGAGACAATGGTAAAGATGATACTATTGCTGCTGGCGAACCAGCTGATGCTGATAGGCGGACAAGTGCTGCTGAAGTTCGGTATGCAGCGGATGGGGACATGGTCGTGGACATGGTCGTGCATATGGCATGGCGTGATACTGAACCCGGGGTTGCTGCTGGGCGTAGTACTGCTGGTAGTGACGAACCTGCTATGGCTGTACATGCTGAAGGTGTATCCGTTCTCCACCATCTACCCGCTGACATCGCTGGGGTTCGTATTCGGTATGCTGTCAGGCATGCTGATCTTCCACGAGACAGTAACCCTGCTGCAGTGGTGCGGCGTAGTATTCGTACTGATAGGCTGCTACTGCATTGCCCGATAGAGATTTAGCCAATAATTCCAATAGACAATTAACCACTAACAACTGATACTATGTTACATCTAAACGAAGAGGCAGCTCGCTGCCTGCTATGCAAGAATGCCCCGTGTGGGGAGAAAGTGGCCCGTGCTATCCGTGCCGTACGGTTTGACAACCTATGGACAGCCCGCGAGCTCATGGAGCAGCTGAACGAAGAAGAGATAGAAGCGGCAGAAAAGGCGTGTATCCACTTTGACCGGCCTATCCGCATCGGTGAGCTGAAAAAACTGGTAACCGATACGCAAGCAGCCGAGCAGCCTACGGCAGGCGAGCTGCCGTCGCTGGAGATTAACTTCTGCGATATGGTGTGCGAGAACCCGTTCTTCCTCGCCAGTTCGGCTATATGCACGAACTACGAGATGGTGTCACGCGCGCTGGAAGCCGGATGGGCAGGCGTGTTCTACAAGACGATATGCAAACAGGACATACGCGAGGTATCGCCGCGATTTGATGCGGTGCGGAAGGAGAGTACGCCATTCGTAGGATTCCGCAACATGGAGCAGCTGAGCGAGAACCCCTATACCATGGATTTCGATATCCTGCACCGCCTGAAAACCAACTACCCCACCAAGCGCATCATTGCCTCCATCATGGGGCAGACCGAAGAAGAATGGATAGAGCTGGCTAAGATGGCGGAAGATGCAGGATGTGACGCCGTAGAGCTGAACTTCTCCTGCCCGCAGATGCGGTTGACGGGTCTGGGCAGCGACATAGGCCAGAACAATGAGTTGATACTGTTCTACACTTCATTTGTGCGCAATGCGGTGAAGATACCCGTGATACCAAAGATGACGCCTAACATCATGTCGATGACAACTCCGGCATTATCATGCTTCTTCGGCGGCGCATCGGGCATCAGCGCCATCAACACAATCAAATCGATCACGATGAGCCATGATGCGGAAGTGAGCGAGAAAAAGACCGTAAGCGGCTATTCGGGCAAGGCGGTGAAACCCATTGCGCTGAGGATGATATACGAGATGACCGGCAACCCTATCCTGCACAAAGCGGGCATAGAGAAGCACATGGACATCAGCGGCATAGGCGGCATAGAGACATGGCGCGATGCGCTGGAATTCATCCAGCTGGGCTGCCGCAATGTACAGGTATGCACGGCAGTGATGCAATACGGCTACCGCATCGTAGACGACATGATACTGGGCTTGCAGCACTACATGCAAGAACGCGGCATCGTGGAACTGAAGAAGCTGGTAGGCGAAGAACTGAAAAACATCGTACTGCCTCACGATCTGGACCGCGAGACGATGGTGCTGCCCAAGATCGACCGCGACAAATGTATCGGTTGCGGCCGCTGCTACATCTCCTGCCACGACGGAGGGCATCAGGCCATCGATTTTGGCGAAGACCGCAAGCCGAAGATCATCGGGCAGAAATGTGTAGGCTGTCATCTGTGCCGGCTGGTATGCCCAACGGGCGCCATAGGTATGGCTAACCGAATGAAGAAAACCAAATGAGATCGCCCGCTGCCGAGCCATAGCCGCCTGGTCTCTCACCGCTAAACGCTTGCCACCATTCGTTCTCCAGCCCGTACTGCATGCCGGTATAGCCTATGGGGCTGAGATAGCTGTCCAACTGGTAGCCGGTGCCTATTTTCAGTTTCAGTATATTGTCATGCACCACCCCTTCCTGTGCCATTACCGGCACGGGAAGCCACAGCGCCAACAATATGCCTGCTATCTTCTTCATCCTTTTCCAATCAAACAGACCCGCGCCGTTGCGCAGGTCTGTCTGTCCTTAAACGCTAAACAACACCCCTCCAGCTCCCCTTTCAAAGGGGAGGGATTATCCCCCCTTTTGAGAAGGGGTTAGGGGGATGTCCTTATTTCACCTCCGCGCCGACGACGTTATAGGTCTTGCCGTTCTTTTCGATGATGAGCTCACCGTTCAGGATGCGCTTGGTGCACTGTACTTCGTCCTTCTCTATGTTCTCAACGCCGAGCGGGATGAAATCATAGTACAGAGCGTATACACCGCTTACGGTATAGATGTTGCCGTCATCACCTGTCAGCAGGGCAGCCACAGCAATCTGGGCAGCACTATAATCAACATACAATTGCTGTACACTGATTACGACCTCACCATCGGTGAAGGCAACTTCAGTAGTATCCGTACCGTTGACAACAATCATATAGGAGTAGTAGTCATCCAAGGTCTCATCTGCGATACTGTAAGTGCCACTGATGTCGTTCGGATCTTCAGGATAGAGGTCGAGGACGAGATATTCACCGTCACCTATAAGCTCTTCACCTACAACAGGGATGTTGTACAGCACGAGGTCGGTAGCACCAGACGTAGCATAATACGTGTTGTCAACATATCCGCCACCGTTGCTGAAGTCAAGCGCAATGGTATCTTGCGGCATAGGCTCACCCGGGGTCTTCCAGAAATAGATGTTGGCAAAAGCAAACGGGTTACCCTCGAAGCTGACATTTTCCGGAGTCTGATATTGCTCGAATACGAAGCACTTCAGGTTAGCGAAGTCGTAGTTGCCCGGCCACTCAGCGATGGGGAAGTCGAAGCTATTCCAACCTTGAGCAAGGTCAACCATCTGACCATCTTTGTAATTGCTAGCGGCAACACCCTCAGCAACAAATTTAATCTTGGCAGCCTGCGGAGCCCACATATCAATGTGGAGATTCTCGTAAGCGCTGTAATCATGCGCAGCATCCGTGTTAGCCGGATCAATGATGCACTCCCAGGTCATTCCGCTCCAATAGCCTACGTTCGTACCTGCAAGGTCAAGCGTCTGATAAGCACCAGCCCATCCGGAGATAGCAAAGTTAGCATTGTTGGTGGTATAGTGGTTGCAATAAATAGCCATTACGTCAGCCTCGTCGTGGGTAGGAGCAGCAGGAGCGGTTGTAGGAATAGTCTCCGGCTCTACCGGCGGAACATCGCCTTGACCTGCCTTGAAGGCAAACAAATAGAAGTTCAGGCCGTTCACCGGATAACTCAAGCCAACGGTACCGGCCTCTACAGCAACCTCTACATACGGATAAACAGAAACTTCTGCGTCATCCTCCATCACTTTCACAGCCATCGACTCTTGAATAATCTCGTTGTAGAGTGTATCAGTAGCTTGTACAATAACGAGGTTACGATCGGTAGCCGAGTTCGAACCTGTGCGAACCGCCAAGCGGAGAGTACCTGCTGCAGGGATGGTGAGAGTCATATAGTTCTTCGATGCAGAGGACTTGCCACCAGTTTTCAGACGATGGGTGTACATCGTATAATCCGTAGCGGAACCGAAGCGGCAGCTATTGGCGTCGACAGACATCTTGTTGTCCGGGTCGGTGATAGCCATTTTGAAGCCATCCACTGCAAATTCAGCGTCAGGGGCGATTGAATCTGCAGGAGCAGGAGCTGCAAAAATAATCTCACTCCACTCAGAAAGCGTTTCGCTGTCAGTACTCAGGTCGAGCGTCAGCTCGGTGGCGCTGAGCGTGATTGCTGCCATTGTGGCAGCAAAAAGCATAAAGATTTTTTTCATAAATGTTTTGTTTTGGTTGTTTTTTGGTCTATGGGTCAAAATGCAGGCTGCAACATGCCTGCATGCCTTTTGTTATAAGGGCTTAGGCGCGGTTGAAACGTTTGAATACTAAAATCGACGTTTAAAATTGCTCTATGGGTCATTTTGCAGGCTGGTAGAGACACACTTACTCTTTCTCAGCCTGCAAAATGACCTATACGCCAAAATTTAAGGGGTTTATTTTTGTCCAAAATGCCCCAAAATTATCCAAAAAGTATTATTGCCCCGTAAATCAAGCGTTCTCTTTGCGCTTCTCCAGACGAGCATCAAGGGCGTCGAGGGCCTCGGCTATGCCCTGCTCGAAGGTGTCGCAGGTCTTGGATGCGAACAGATCGCCGATACGGACGTCAACCTGCTTGTTGAGATTGGTAGCGGGCTTGACAACCGACAGACGGATGATCAACTCATCATCCTCGCGCAAATGGCGAGCAAAACGGGCGGTTTTCTTGTTGATGTACTCATCGAGTTGCTTGGCAACATCGAAGTTAACTGCTTGAACGGATAGTTTCATGGTAGTATTCGTTTTTAATGGTTATGCTCCGCCAAAGCCGGCGGAACGAAATTATCTGTATCCGCCAACAACGGCGGACGAATTTGCAGCAGATGACAGAACACGAAGTTCTGACAAGAAAAATACTACAAAAATTATGCCAAAATGGCAGTTTGGCAGAAAATGGAACGATTTTTGAAGAAAAAAGGATAGACAGCTGCGCTGTTGAGCAGCTAGCGCTGTTAGATATAAGAATAATAAAAAAACGACAAAGATATGAATAAAGGAAACATTGGAGTAACGTCGGATAACATATTCCCCGTTATCAAGAAATTTTTGTACTCGGATCATGAGATCTTTCTTCGTGAGCTGATCAGCAACGCCGTAGATGCGACACAGAAACTGAAGACGCTGATAGCAGCCGGCGCATTCAAAGGCGAGGCAGGCGACATGCGCGTGCGCGTGAAAATAGATAAGGACAAGAAGACGCTGACGGTAAGCGACCACGGCATAGGCATGAGCGCCGAGGAAGTGGACAAGTATATCAACCAGATTGCCTTCTCGGGCGCGGAAGAGTTTGTCAACCAATACAAAGACAAAGCCGAAGCCATCATCGGTCATTTCGGTTTGGGTTTCTACAGCGCGTTCATGGTAGCCGACAAAGTGGAGATATTTAGCCAGAGCTATGACGAGAACGCCAAAGCGGTACACTGGTCGTGCGAGGGCAATCCCGAATATACGATGGAGGAGACCATCAAAGCCGAAAGAGGTACGGATATCGTGCTGCACATCAACGACGAGTTCAAGCAGTACCTGGAAGATGCCACGATAGAAGGCTTGCTGAAGAAATACTGCAAGTTCCTGCCGGTGGAGATAGCTTTCGGTATGAAGAAAGAGTGGAAAGACGGCAAGCAGGTAGAGACGGGCGAGGAGAACATCGTGAACAACATCAACCCCGCGTGGACACGCAAACCTGCCGACCTGAAGGAGGAAGACTACAAGACGTTCTACCACGAGCTCTACCCCACGCAGTTTGACGAGCCGCTGTTCCACATCCATCTGAACGTGGATTATCCGTTCCACCTGACAGGTATACTGTACTTCCCGAAGATCAAGAACAACCTGGATGTTCACCGCAACAAGATCCAACTGTACTGCAACCAGGTGTTCGTGACGGACGAGGTATCGAACATCGTGCCTGAGTACCTGACGCTGCTGCACGGCGTGATAGACAGCCCTGATATCCCGCTGAACGTGAGCCGCAGCTACCTGCAGAGCGACAACAATGTGAAGAAGATATCTTCGCACATCACAAAGAAAGTGGCTGACAAGCTGGCAGAACTGTACAAGAACGACCGCGAGGACTATGAGAAGAAATGGGACGATATCAAACTGTTCATCCAGTTCGGTATGCTCAGCGACGAGAAGTTCTACGACCGTGCAGTAGGTTTTGCGCTGATGAAGAACGTGGACGGCAAGTACTTCACCCTGGACGAATACCGCAACAAGGTGAAAGATGCCCAGACAGACAAGAACGGTGACCTGATCATGCTATATGCCCAGGATGCCGACGCCTCGTACACCTACATTCAGCGCGCGAAAGAGAAAGGCTACGACGTGCTGCTGATGGACGGCGAACTGGACGTGCACGCCATGAGCCAGTTTGAGCAAAAAGCTTCCGAAGCCAACCATGGCGAGGATGCAAATGGCCAAGAGCCAAAAGCCAACGGCCAATTACGCTTCGTACGCGTGGACAGCGACGTGATAGAGAACCTGATCGTGAAAGAGGACAAAGCTGCCGTGAACCTGACAAGCGAGGAGGAAGATGCACTGCGCTACACCTTTGAAGGCTTGCTGCCCAAGAACGACAAAGCGAACTACGTAGTCAGCCTGGAGAACGTGAGCGCCGACGCTCTGCCCGTTTTCCTGACACAGAACGAATGGATGCGACGGATGAAAGAGATGTCAGCTCACCAGCAAGGCATGTCGTTCTACGGACAGATGCCGGACTCGTACAACCTGGTAGTGAACATCGCTCACCCGAAGGTACAAGCCCTGCTTGCCGACCTGAAAGCCGAGACGGGCAACAGCCTGGATGAGCTGAACCAGCAGGTGGAGGTACTGCGCAAGGAGCAAGCTGCCGAGAAGGACAAGAAAGACGAAAAGAAAGAGGGCGAGGAGAAACGCGACCTGACCAAAGAGATTGCCGCCCTGCGTGAGCAGATCAAGAAGCACTACACCGACAAAGCTGCCGCTAACGAGAAAGTCAGCCAGCTGGTAGACATCGCGCTGCTGGCATCGGGCATGCTGAAAGGCGAAGCGCTGGCGAAGTTCGTGAACAGAAGCGTGGAGCTGCTGTAAGGCTATTCGTAATTGACAAGAAAAACTTTCTCGGTGGCACGCGTGATAGCGGTATAAAGCCACCGGAGGTAAGAGAGGTCCCGTTGCTCATCAGGCACGGGACCTTGATCTATGTAAACATGCCTCCACTGGCCGCCTTGCGCCTTATGGCAGGTGACGGCATAGGCATAGCGGATCTGCAGGGCATTGTAGTAAGGCGATTCGTAGACGGCTTCGATGAGTTCGCGCTTGGAACGGATCTCGGGAAAATCCTCCGCCACACGCTGGAAGAGAGTCTGTTGCATCTGCCAGGCAGTCTGATCGTCGGCAACGGTAAGCATATCGAGCCAGACGGTGGCGTCAATCTGGGTGAGAAGCGAACGATTGTCTTCGGTAAGCTCGTAGTCGACGCCTTCGAGCGTAACATCCAGAAAACGATAGCCGTACATCTCGCGCTCGTTGCGCACACGCACGACCTCGAACATGTCGCCGTTGGCAAGGAAAGGGATATCCTTATAGGGTTTGGACCAGAAATAGTTGTTGCGAACCACCATGACGCGGTCGCCGGCAGAGAGCACGTCATCTTTCCAGAGGATGTATGCGCGCACGCCCTGATTGTAGATGTTCGTGCGTTTGTTGGAGCGGGTAACGACGAGTGTCTGCTCTTTGCCGCAGAGCGCATAACTCTGCTCCAGGGTCTGCTGCAAGGTACTGCCGTCGAGAAGGATCACATCGGGCGCAGGGGTGATGGCGACATGCTCCGCCTGATGAAGCGCGCTGCTACGGATGCGATCGCGGATGGCGGTAGCGTTGAGCAAGATGCCCGAGTCGGCAGCCTGCCTCGCCACCTCGGTGAGGGTATACGAGGTGATATGCAGGTCAGGGATGTTCTGATAGCGGAGCATGGCATTATCGTCGAGTGCGGGCGATGACGAGCGTCCCACCGGCGGCAGCTGGGCATTATCGCCCACGAGAAGCAGCGAGCAGTCGTCACCGCTATACACATAGCGCATCAGGTCATCAAGCAGACATCCGCTGCCGAAAGGCGACGACAGGTCGCGTACATCGGAGAGCATAGAAGCCTCATCCACGATGAAGAGGGCGTGACGGCTGAGATTGTCGTTGAGGCTGAAACGGTCAGCGCCGAGCTTGTCCTGACGATAGATATACTTATGGATCGTGTAGGCGGGCACGCGCTCGTTGCCCCCACGCGATGCGTACTTGCTGAGCACCTTGGCAGCACGGCCTGTAGGCGCCAACAGCACACAGGTCTGATGGAGATCAAGCATGGTACGCACCAAGGCACTGACCACACTCGTCTTGCCCGTACCGGCATAACCGCGCAGGATGAACAACCTGCCACTGCGACCGTCGATGAGGAACGATCCGAGCCGCGCAATCAACTCCTGCTGCTGCTCATTAGGTCGGGCAGATGCGCCTATAATGTCAGATAGATGTTGAAAAATGCGATATGTGAGGAAGTTTTCGAGCAAAATGTGTGGTGTTTATTTGCAAATGTCGAAAAATTATAGTAATTTTGCGTCCGCGTTTGAAAGTCGTATTGTTGAACCTTTCAATTTTCAACTTTCAACTCCTTATAGGGAAGTCCTGCACGACCAGCTCCCTCTGAACTCCCCCAGGTCTTGACCGAAGCAAGGGTAAGAGGTTGTAGCGGTGCGATGTAGATCGCTTCCCTTTTTTCGTGCCCTTAATCGGGGCATTTTTTTATTCTTCGTAGAGCAGATAGGGCTTACGCAGCTCAAGGAACTGCTCGACATCCTGCTGCCAGCGTGCGCGTATCTGATCGTTGGTAGCGCCATCGATGATCATCTGGCGGACATAGGTCTGGCCCATCAGCTTGTCGAAGAACGCGCGGAAGAACGGCGCGTTGTCGGGGTTATGCGCCATGAACGACTGATAGGCGTCAATCACATAGGAGAGGTTGATCTGCTCAGCCATGATCTGCTTGTAGGGCAAGGTGCTCAGGTCCACACCGAAACACTGTTCGTCCATTCTGGGAGGCGTTTTGGCTCCGGGCATAGAGCGCGGCGTGAACGAATAGGTATATTTGTCCGCCATGCAGGGATGGCCGTATTGCTGGAAAGGTTTGTCGGTGCCACGTCCCAGACTGACGGGCGTTCCCTCGAACGGGCAGAGCGAGGGATAGAGATAGACCGACTGCATGTTAGGCAAATTGGGACTGGGCGGCACGGGCAGGTTGTAACGGCTGTGATGGGTATAGTTGAGGCAGGGGATGACCGTCACCCGGCAGCTATTGCCCGCACTATCGAGCCACGATTGGCTTTGCGCCATGAGCGCCAGTTCACCTAAGGTCATGCCATGCACAACAGGAATAGGCAATGCACCTACCCCGCTCTTGAGCGACATATCGAGGATAGGGCCGTCGACATAATTGTTGGGGTTGGGGCGGTCGAGGATGAGCACCTGCTTATGGTAGGCGCCACACGCCTCAATGAGACGGCACATGGTGATATAATAGGTATAGTAGCGCAGCCCCACATCCTGGATGTCCACCACGAGGATATCGAACTGATCCATCGACTCCCGGGAAGGATGATTGTCGCCGTGGGAACTGTAGAGCGAGAGGATAGGCACGCCGGTGAGAGGATCGACATCGTTGCGCACCAATTCGCCGGCATCGGCAGTGCCACGGAAGCCATGTTCGGGCGAGAAGATAGCCGTGACGTTGACGCCGCAGTCCAGCAGCCGGTCAAGGATATGCACCGAACTGTCGGGACTGACGACGATGATGCCCGTCTGGTTGCTGAGCAGCGCCACACGCTTGCCGCTGAGGAGGGGCAGATAGATGTCGCTGCGCTCATCACCGAGGATGATGCACTCCGAACGTGAAGCACGGATAAAACCAGCGGCTACAACGAGCAGCCCGAAAAGGATGAGGGGAAGTAAAGCCTTTTTCATATATGTTGTCCGGCGATGAGCCGGGTGTTTTTCGTTACACAAAAATAGCCGAACCAATGCGCACCAGGTTGGAGCCTTCCGTCAGGGCAATGCGATAATCGTCGCTCATGCCCATGGACAGCTGCGTGGGGCAGAGCCAGGGATATGGTGTAGCCGCAGCTTGCGACTGGAGCCAAAGGAAACTGTCGTGCAAGATGCGGAAACAACGGCGGATCTCCTGCTCGTCATCGGTATTGGTAGCCATGCCCATGATGCCCTTGACGCGCACAGGACAGCCGTCGGCATTACCTAACGAGGACGCAAGCGAGGGGAAGAGGGAGTGCAGTTCGTCAGGCGAGAAGCCTGTCTTGGTCTGTTCGCGAGCTACATGCAGCTCGAGCAGTACATCCTGCACGATGCCTTGCTTGATGGCTTCGGTACGGATGGCAGAGAGCAGATGCTCGCTATCCACCGAGTGGATAAGGAACGGGCGCAGGCGCAAGAGGTCACGCACTTTGTTGGTCTGCAGATGGCCGATGAAATGCCAGCGGATATCGTCGGGCAAGGCAGCCTGCTTGATTTTGAGTTCCTGTACCCTACTCTCGCCGAAATCACGGCATCCGGCATCGTAAGCATCGCGGATGTCCTCAACGGTGTGGTACTTGCTCACGGCAAGCAACAAGACCTCTTGAGGCAACGAGCTGCGCAATGTAATCCAGTTGAGTCCGATGGTATTCATGGCAGAGGTCAGCTATTAGAATGTACCCACAAGCAAGAACTTGAGCCGGGTGGCATCGGTGACGTTGGTGGGGAAAGTCTGGTAGGCGCCCGACCAAATCATGACAGGCACTTGAGGCTGTTCGTCCACAACGCGATCCAGCACTTTGTCGTCGCCTGCAGAGAGCAGCCAGTGGGGCTGCAAGGTGAAGACCACATCGCCGAACATCCGCTTGTTGACGGTAGGCGCCAACGCTACGCTGCCCAATGCTTCGGCAAAGGGGAAAGCGGCACTCACGCCCTCAAACTCCATGAGAAAAGCGGCTACCTGCTGCTGCAATTGTGGCAAAGAGAAATGTTTTTGCTCGATGAGGGTGCGATTTAGATAGATGGATTGTCCGTAGCCGCCGTCCACCCATCGTTCGGTGCCATAGAGCGCCATCAGGTAGGATGCCACAAGCGCAGCAGCACGATCCACATTGAAGTAGTGCGCCGGCATACGGGCGGCCGTCAGAGCGCTGATGTTCTGCCCCAGGCGCGGACGACCGGTAAGCACGATACGTAAGTTCTTATCGCCAATGGTACGCGTCAGGCGGTCAATCAGGAAGCCCAGATCCTGGTTGAGCCAGAGGTACATATCTTCCTGCTCCGCCGTGGTAAGCTGGTCAGAAGTGGCGAGCGGGCTGAGCGTGGTGAGCTGGAGGCAGAGGAGGTCGGGAATCTGGTCTTCGCCCAGATGCTCGCTGCTCTGCAATGCCAGTGCCGCCTCGATAACAAGGCTGTTAGCCATCGGCGTACGCAGGAGGTTGGTAGTGTTGTAACTGAAGCCATGTTTGCGCTCGGCTTCGGTGGGCGAGTTGTAGAGGTCGATATCGATGCGAGGAGTCCATGTGCGGCTGAGTAGTTCCTGGCGCTTGTCGCTACTATTCATGCTGATGACAGCTTCGGGCATCGTGTCGCCATAATAGGACGAGCTGACAAACATCTGCGAAGCGCTATCCAGCCAACAACAGCCATCGGCGGAGTGACCAGCCATGAGGATGGTGGCATTGGGGTCAAGCCCCAAGGCATAGATCTTGGCGCGCTCGCCATAGCGTATACGGATCTCATCGCCGATAGTGGCGGAGAGCAGACTTTGCGGAGAAAGTTGCAGCGATGTACCGATGCCCGATTGTTGCTTGTCTTCCAGCACGGGATGGATGCGGCGGTCGGAGCGAAGAAAATAGGTGTCGGCACTGATGCCATGCGCCGAAGGTGTGACGCCGGTCATGAGCGTGGCAACCGTTTCAGAGCCGCCATACACGATGTGCGGGAAGGAGACGGTTGTCAGATACGCCTCTTCCGCCATCATCCTTAACCCACCTTGCTGCCAATAGGGACGCAACTGGTCGAGCGTCTCCTGACGCAAACCGTCCACCACTACCACCACCGTCAGACGAGGGGCAACAGCGAACATACTGATTGATAGTAACAGCGAACTTATCGCCAAAGATATACGATGCGGGCACATAGATGCAACGAAGGGATTAGAGGCAGGTAGGGACTGAAGCCTACGAGCGGATGAACAGAAAAGAACGTGAGGAAGATCACCAGCACAAGCAGCAAGGCATAGACGCCATAGAAGATATAATCCACCCAGTGCGTGCGGCGATGGCGACGGCGATCATAGTACGACAGCACAACCAGCGCCACAAAGAGAAGCGACAAGCCGAAATACCATGTTTTGTACCAGGGAATGTGCTCTACCTCAAACGGACGAATATTCTCGGCTGACACGAGTGGCGTGCCGTCGGCAAAACGCGCCTCGTGCAAGTACCACATCACCTCTTCGGGCAGAAAGAGGCGTTCGGCATCGGTCATCTGCTTGTCGGCACGGGGACCAAAAATCAGGTTGATGCCCAAATCACCCCACGAGCCCTGAGGCGTATAGTGACGGATGAAGGTGCGGTAGGTTATGCCCGTAGCGCCGGTGAAGGCGGAACTGACGGCAGTGCTGTCATTGCCGCCGATGGCACGCATAAGCAGCAGGAAGGGGCGTGTGGCACAATTGTCGAACACAAAATTATACAGGTACACGCGGTTCTCGGGCAGGTAGTTGGTCAGCAGCGCACGGTACAACGCTTCACGCTGGTCAAGCGTGAGGTTGAGCTGCTGGATATTGACGCGGCGGTTGCCGTAAGTATAGGTGCGGACGAACGAGCCTGTGTGCTGCCTGCCCAACTGATAATAGGTCTCGCCGCGCACGAAGCGCCAATAGAAATGTTCGGCCTCGAAATCGAAGATGCCATAGTTGTACACCTCATCGATTCCCATGACGGGATCTTGCACAAGCAGGGCTGTATGGCCGTAGCGCTCATATAACGCTTCCCCCGGAGAGCAGGTCAGCAGATAGACAGCCGACGAGTCCGACAGCAGCGAAGTTGCCTGCGCCGTGAGGGCAAGCAGCAAGGCAACGATGATGTGGATGGAACGTTTCAACATGATCACATGGCAATCATATTAGGCACAAGGGTACATAGCGCACCTATCAGAAAACCTGCCACGACCTGTATGGGCGTGTGCGATTCATCATATATGCGCGCCCACATAAGGGCAAAAGCCAGCACAAGCAGGATGATGCACATGGTGAGGGCATTCGTGCCGGTGGTGAGGTAGAAACTCATCACACCGCCAAACAGGCCACCGAAAGCGGCAAGGTGGGCGCTGATCTTCCAAACCATATTGATCAGCAGTACCAGCAGCAACGCAAGCGTGGCGCCGAAAGCAGTCCAGCAGATGAAGGCGGGAAAATGGATGACCTGCCAACAGAAATATGCCCAGAAGCCAAAGCAGATAGTGGAATAGATGTAGGGCATCAGGCGCTGACGAGGCATGCGGATATAGATGTCCGTAAGGTTACCTCTGCGAATCATGACCAGGATGACCGACATAGGTAGCAAGCAGGTAAACAGCAGCGTACCTATCACTCCCACCCATATATATGCTGCTGGAAGCACTACTCCGGCAGCGTGCAACTTCCAGAAATACAGACCTATGCCATACGAAGGGATAAGCATAGGATAGAAGATCGCCGCAAGGGTTTGCGAGAGGTAATAGAGGGTATTGTTCATATCTGCTTGCGTAGTCGGGCAATGGTCTTGCCGAGTTGTTTGCGGTACTTGCTGATGGTGCGTCGGGCGATGGGATAGCCGGCTTCGCGCATGGCGATAACCAGTTCGTCGTCGTTCATGGGGTGCGACTTGTCCTCGTGCTCGATGATCTCACGCAGGGCTTGCTTGAGTTCGCGGGTGGACACATCGTCGCCCTCGATGTTCTGCATCGCCTCGGAGAAGAAATGTTTGAGCGGGAAGATGCCGAACTCGGTCTGCACATACTTGGAGTTACTTACGCGCGAGATGGTCGATACGTCGTAGCCGGTCTTGTCGGCTATATCCTGCAATACCATGGGCTTGAGGGCGGAGGCATCGCCTTCGATGAAGAAATCTTTCTGCGCCTCGACGATGGCAACCATCGTGCGTTGGAGCGTCTCGTTGCGCTGCTTGATGGCATCGATGAACCACTTGGCGGACTCGATCTTGGAGCGCACAAACTGCACGGCTTCTTTCTCCTTGTCGGTCAGTTGGCGACGGCGTTCGGAGAAATCTTTCATCATCTGCTTGTATTCGCTGCTAACATGCAGGTCAGGAATCTCGGCATCCAGCAGCTGGACTATCAGTTCGCCATCGCGGTTCTCGACGAGGAAGTCGGGGATGATGGTGGTCTGCTGGGTATCGTAGGCCGTGCCTGCCCAAGCAGAACCCGGACGCGGATTGAGGTGCTCTATCTCGCTTATCACGGCGCGCATCTGTTCGTCAGAGAGACCAAAACGCTGCTGCACGCGGTCGAAATGCCGGCGGCTGAACTCACCGAAACCACGCGTCAGAATCTGGATGGCACGATTCACGGTAGGCGATGCGGGTTTCTGGCGTAACTGGAGCAGCAGACATTCCTTCAGATCGTACGCCCCTACACCGGGCGGATCGAACTGCTTGATCTGCTCGATGATGGACAGCATCTTCTCGTGAGGAACAATCAGCGCCTCTTTGAATGCCAAATCGTCCTCGAGTTCTTCCGCCGTACGGCGCAGATAGCCGTCCTCGTCGATGTTACCCACGACGAACTTGGCTATATGCCTGTCGGCTTTGTCCATCTTCGTCAGGTAGACCTGCGACTTTAGATACTCGGCAAAAGATGTACCACCGGAGAAAGGTATATCCACTTGTTCGCTCTGGTCGGAATAGTTGTTGGTACGCAGACGATAGTCGGGTGTCTCGTCATCGGAGACATACTCCTCGTAATTGAATTCGCCGTTGTCGAGCGGGTTGACGTACTCGTCTTCGCTATCGTAGGGCTGTTCCAACAGCAGATCGTCATCCATGTTCTCATCCTGCTTTTCCAGTTCGATGTCCTTGCCTTCGTCCAACGCGGGGTTCTCCTGAAGTTCCTCGTTGATGCGTTGTTGCAACTCCACACCGGGAATCTCCAGCAGCCGTACCACTTGTATCTGTTGCGGACTAAGCTTGGTTTGCAGAACTTGTTGTTGTGATAGGGATAGAGCCATGAATGACAATATTTTGCCTATTCGTATTGAACGGGCTGTTCTTACTTTTTGAATGCTTTGACGGTCTGAACGATGAAGGCGAGTTGCTCTTCATCCAGTTCGGTATGCATGGGCAGCGAGAGCACACAATCAGCGAGCTTCTCTGCCACGGGGAACATACCCCTGGTATAACGCGGATCCTGATACGCCGTCTGCATGTGCAGGGGAATAGGATAATATACCATAGCGGGCACACCTGCAGCCGTCAGATGTTCGCGCAGAGCATTGCGGTCGGCACCCGTCACGCGCAGTGTGTACTGGTGGAATACATGGGTGCTGTGTGCGCTTCGTCCTGGCGTTTGCAGCCAGGGGCAGTCGGCAAAAGCTTTGTCGTAATAAGCTGCAGCGGCTTGACGGGCTGCTATATAATCGTCCAGGTGCGGCAGTTTGGTATCGAGTACAGCGGCTTGGATGGTGTCCAGACGGCTGTTGACGCCTACGAGATCATGGTGGTAACGCACTCGCATTCCATGGTTGGCAATCACGCGGATCGTGTCAGCCAACGCATCGTCGTTGGTCATGAGGGCACCGCCGTCGCCGTAACAGCCGAGGTTCTTCGAGGGGAAGAAACTGGTGCAACCTATATGTCCCATAGTGCAAGCCTGTGCCTTGTGGCCGTCGGAGAAGGTGTAGGTGGCACCGATGGCTTGTGCGCCATCCTCTACCACGAACAGGTTATGCTCTTTCGCCAGCGCCAAGATCTCCTCCATATCGGCACACTGACCGAACAGATGTACGGGCACGATAGCTTTGGTCTTGGGCGTGATAGCTTTGCGTACCGCCTCTACGCTCATGTTCATCGTCTGCCAATCCACATCCACCACTACGGGCGTCAGCCCGAGCAAAGCTACCACTTCGGCGGTAGCGATAAAGGTGAACGTAGGGGTAATAACTTCATCGCCGGGCTTGAGTCCTAACGCCATGAGGGCTATCTGCAGGGCTTCCGTGCCGTTGGCTACGGGGATGACATGTTTGGCGCCCGTGTAGGCCTCCAGATGGCGCGCAAAAGTCTCCACCTGTTTGCCTTTGACGAAGGCTGCGCTATCGATCACTTGCTGGATAGCGGCATCCATCTCGGGCTTGATATGTTGGTACTGCTGCTGCAGATCTACCATTTGAATAGGACGCATGTTTTGTTTAGTGTTTAGTGTTTAGTGATTAGTGTTTAGAGATTAACGGTTCTCGATGAGGTACTCCACTTCTTCGGGTTTGACGCGCAGGTGTGTGATGTGCGGATTGGTGCTGCGTACCTGCACCGGCAGACGGTCGGTAACCTTCTGCGGCAGTTTGACGTACGCATCGATATCGTTCTCACTCACGCTATTGAAATAGTTGGTTCCGATGCGGAACGTAACCTGCACCTGATTTGGGAAGAGATGTACCACGTGCGTAGTATCGCCGGAGTGCGGTATGCGTATGGGCATGGTAAATGCTTTGTCGGTGAACTGTTCGGTAACGATGAGCAGCCCTACGCTATCGGGCACCATCCTCACGCCGTCGATGGGTTGCAAGGCAACCTTGGTGCGGAACGTGTCCTGAACGCCTTCATAATCCGTCATAACGGTCTGGACCGACTTGATGCCACGCAGCGCCTCGGACGTACCATAAATGTGTACGTGCTCAGGCGTGACGACAGGCTCATCGCACAGCTGGTACTGCGCAGCCGGCTTCACCTCGCCGTTATATGTCACCGCTACGGTTTTCTCGTGCTGCCGAGTATACGTGGCAGTCAGTTCTTCCGGCGTAAAGGATACCAACGCGGCATCACCTACTATGCGCTGCATCAATGCCTGACGGATGTCGTCGGGCATCAGGTGCATCTCGCCCTGCTCGCCGCGGATGAGGCCGGTCACATCGAAAGTGAGCGCCATCTCACGGTCGCGCATGTGGAACAGGTCGACACCTTCATCCTCCAGCGTCACGCGCAGCAAGGCAGGCGGCGCAGAAGTAAAGATGTAGTTGTCAGGCACGTTCTCGTAGGTGACGGGCACCTGCATATTAATAGTACGTCTCGTGCTGGAAGCGTGTATCAGCCAGATGACTGTAGCCAGCAGCACGAACGAGAGGTACACCAAAGAGTCTTTGCTGTGAATGAACGTCCTGAGCGCACCCAACCAACGGTGGAAAATATCTCTCACTCTTGCATGTTATTGTTGTGCGGGTTTGGCATCCTCGGCGGATGCGAACACGCTGCCTTTGTCTACGCGGATAACTACATCCTTGTCGATGGTGATGAGGAACGAATTCTCTTTCACCTCCTTGATCTCACCGTAGATGCCGCCGGCGGTAACCACCTTATCGCCTTTCTTCATCTCGTCACGCTGCTTCTGAAGCTCTTTCTGCTTCTTGGTCTGCGGACGAATCATGAAGAAATAGAATACTACGAAGATCAGGATCATCATAATCCAGAACGACCATTGGCTGCCTTGTGCACCTTCGGCAGCTGCGCCGCCTAACTGTAAAAAGATTGCTAACATATTACTTATTGGTTTTAATTTTCAATTATTTATCATTTAGCGTCAGTCCATAACGATGGCTTTCAGGAGCTTATCCTCACGCTTGAGTTGGCGGATGATCTCATCCAGAATGCCGTTGATAAAGAAGTAGTTCTTCTCGCCGGAATATTCTTTGGCTATCTCGATGTACTCGTTCAGGGAGATCTGCAGGGCAATATCGGGGAAACCGATAATCTCCGCCAGCGCTACTTGCAGGATGGTTCTGTCCATCATCGCCACGCGCTCAGGCTCCCAATCTTTTAGATGGGCGTTGATCAGAGCATCGTACTCCTCATAATGGTTGATGGCTACATCCAACAATCCCGATCCGAAACTGAAATCGTCCTCCGAATCGAACATCTCCAGCAGCGGCTGATCCGTGCCGTTCTCCTCGCGGAACTGACGAACGGATTTGACTACGTAGGAGAGGATCACATCCATATCGGTTACCCAGGTGAAGTGGTCGAGCTCTATCTCCATCTCTTCCAGCGCCGCTTGCAGATCTTCGTTGCCCGGCATCAGCTCGGAGTAGATACGCCGCCACAGACGCTTGTCGCTATCGTAGCTGTCTTCCTCCTGATCCATGTACTGCTTGTACCAGTCGGTAGCCACCATGTTCAGATAGATGCTTCTCACGGCGGACATGCCGGCATCCCACGTCAGGTGACGCTCGTCCAGCTCGTGGCGCAGACGGTTGTTGACGAACAGCTGATGGGCAAAACGATTATGAATGAAGCGCGTATTGGCTTCGAAGGGTGTATGCGTAGCTTGTGCGCGCGCCTTACGTTCCTGCAACTGCTGGTCGGCATAAGTGGTCAGCGCATTGGCAAAATCCAGCAGCAACAGGTACAGGTCGTACGAGTCGGAAAAACTGTTAACCAACTGCTTGCGTGCACCGAGCTTATCGCCCGAACCGCTCTGGTGGTAACTGAACAGCGATAATACTACTTTGGTTCGTATAAGTGTACGATTGATCATATTTGTACGTGAGTATAATTACAACTTGCAAAGATACAAAAAATTTTTGACATTTGCAAATTTTATTGCATTTTTTTTGCGGATGAGTAAAACACAGGCACAATTTTTGTAGTAGAATATGAAAAACTTGCCCTCTTATGAAACGCGAATGGATTGACAAGATGCTGCGAAGCGCGATACGCCTTGCGATGCTGACAGGCGTAACCTTTGTCGTAACCGCCTGCTACGGCCCACCGATGCGGCCGGATCGCTACGAACCCGACCCGCCACAGCCTCAAGAAGGCGAGCAGGTCGTACAACAACTTCTCAACCAGGATCTTCCCTCAGAAGATGCGGCTGAAGATAAATAACAGCAAAAAGCCACCCAGTCGGTGGCTTTTTTGCTATTAGCGCAGGCGGAGGAAACCTATGCCAAAACGGCGGACGGCTTCGCGCTCGAGCTCTTCACGGACGGAGGGGTGCGCGATGGAAATGAGCGCTTTGGCACGATCAGCCAAGGGGAGGTTGCGCAAATAGACGATACCTTGTTCAGTGACGATATACTGCGCCTGAAAACGCGTGGTGACCACACCGGCGCCGGGCTGGAGACGGGCAACAATCTTCGACTGGCCCTTGTTGGTGATGCTGGGCAGAGCAATGAAGCATTTGCCACCCTCGGAGAGGGCTGCTCCATACATAAAATCGTGCTGTCCACCTACACCAGAGATGACAGTCTCGCCGATAGAGTCGGCACATATCTGTCCGGTAAGGTCGACCTCGACGGCAGAGTTGATAGCCATCGCCTTGGGGTTCCGGCGGATATTCTGCGGATCATTAGTCCACGCCACATCGCGAATGATAAAATCGGGATTGCCGTCCACATGGTCGTACAGATGACGCGAGCCGAGGATAAGACTGCCGACACTCTTGCCCGGGTAGAGCACTTTCTGTGAGTTATCAATAATCCCTTTCTCAATGAGCGGCAGCACACCGTCGGTGATGGCTTCGGTATGCAAGCCCAGATGCTTGTGACCGCTCAGGGCGTTGATGACGGCATTAGGAATACCACCGACTCCAATCTGCAGGGTAGCGCCATCGGGTATCTGCTCGGCGATGAAGCGGCCGATCTTGCTCTCTGTTTCGTTAGGCACAGGCGTGGGCACCTCCACGAGCGGTTCGTCGCCACGGCACATGGCGCTGATCTGCGACACATGGATGACGGAATCGCCAAACGTGCGGGGCATATACTTGTTAACCTGCGCAATAATTGCTCGGGCACACTCCGCTCCGCTATAAGCTATATCGGCAGAGACGCCGTACGAGCAATAGCCGTTCTCGTCGGGTTCGGACACATTGAGGAAAGCCACATCGACGGGCACCTGACCGCTACGGAAGAGCGAGGGCACTTCGCCGAGGAAGCATGGGATAGTGTCCGCCACGCCCTCTTTCATCGCACGGCGGAGGTAATTGGGCACGAAGATCGACAGCGCGCGGAACGAATCGATATACTCCTTTTTGGCATAAGGCGCATCTTCGGGATAGATGCCAAAGCCGCAGATGAGTTTGACATCACGCAACTCGGCAGCACGCTCGGTGAGGGCACGCAAGAGCACCATAGGCACGGAGGTGGAGCCTTGTACGACGATCGTATCGCCGGAACGGACGAGGCCGACGGCCTCTAAAGGTGAAACGTATTTCATGATATAAACGGTTATATCAGCCAAAATTGGCTGATGATATTACTTACTGGGTGCAAAATCACGATCGAAGAGGGCAAGCCGCTCGTCGAGGTCGTCGTATTGGTCATCGCGGATGGCAGACGCACATCCGCGCATTCCTTCGCGCACCGCGCCGGTAGAGAGGAGCGAGATAGCCGAAACACCATAGTAGATGAGTTTGTTGAGCAGCTGCTCGCCCGTCCAATCGCGATAGGTGAAGGTAAAGAAGAAGCCGTCACCTACGAGGCGGTCGTCGGCATCGCGGTCGTAGACAACATGGAAATGATGCTTCTCCATGATCTCTTTGATGCGCTTTGCGCGCTCGGCATAGATATGGGTGTTCGCCACAAAATTGATCTTGCCTTCACATGCCGCGTTGAACATAGCCGCCATGGCGTATTGAACGGAGTGGGACATACCCGACGAGATAGCGTAGAGCACTTGATAGACCAGTGTGCGCATGAACTGTCCGTCGCCATGGTAGCGCTCGGTTAGCGGTGGGAAATGGCGGTGCGCCAGATCAGGATGCACGGCAATGACCGCTGCCCGTTCACCTGCATAGGAGAAGATCTTGGAGCACGATACGAGGTGCACGCAGTTCATCGTGTAGCGTCCGACGGTAGGCTGATAGGGTGCGCAGAACGGTTTGCCGCGGTTGGGGTCGCGGAAGTCCATGTTGAGGTACGCCACATCCTCGATGACGATGGTATCATAGCGGTTAGCGAGCTGACCGATAGTGCGCAACTCCTGTTCGGTGAGGCACATCCACGAGGGGTTATTCGGATTGCTGTAAAGGATAGCGGCAATATTGCCCTGACGCAGCTTGGCTTCGAGCACATCACGCAAACGTTCGCCACGATGGTCGCCTATATCAATCGAATCGATCTTGAGTCCGATCACGCGGCATTGTTGCTTCTGCACGGGGAAACACGGGTCAAGGAAGAGGATCGTGTCGCGGTCAGGACGCAACTGGCGAATGATGGTATCCAAGGCAAAGCAGCCCTGCATCGAACCAACGGTGGGCACGATGCACGACGCCGGGATGTTCAATCCCAGAAACGCCTTGATGAACTGCGAAGCGGCTTCGGTCAGTTCGGGGATACCGGTGATGAGCGGGTACTTGTTGGCACATCCGCCGCGCAAGGCGGCTATCTGCGCCTCTACGCCGATCTTCTCGGCAGGTAAGCCCGGGTTACCGAGTTCCATGTGGACATATTCGCAGCCGGTCTGCTGCTCGATTTCACGAATGATGCCTACCATCTGACGGATGGTAGCGTTGCCTAACTCATGTGCGTCCATCAGTCCGAACGAACGGCACACATTGTCGACGAGGTTTTTATCAAGAGGGTAATTCATGGTAGTATGGATTAAATCAGCCAAGGTTGGCTGATACCTAGCGGGCATCAGCCAAACAGGGCTGAGGTATTATTTAAGCAAAGTAACATCCATGTGCGGATACGCAAATCCGAAGCCGTGCTGCGGCAGTTCGGTATAGAAGCGTTCCTGCAAACGGAAGAAGACATCCCAGTAGTCCGAGCCTTTGCACCAAGCGCGCACGACGAAGGTTATATCGTTGTCGTTGAGGCTCTTGAGCGCCACGAACGGAGCAGGGATAGCACTCATCCGATAGTTGACCGTAGCGAGCTGGAACTTGCTGATGTTCATCTCGCGGTAGAGCGCATCCATGTCGGTATCGGGTTTGAGGATCTGCTCGTCGCTATTGATGATATCGAGGATAGTCTGCTTGCACTTGGCAGCATCCGAACCGTATTCCACACTGACGAGCCACTCCACCCTACGCAGAGGCCGACCACTGAAATTATTGATTGTACCGTTGCTCAGAGCACCGTTGGGCAGGATGACTACGCGGTTGTCGGGCGTAAGGATCTTCGTGGCGGTGATGTTCACCTCAACGACCGTACCTTGCTGCCCTTGTGTCTCGATAAAATCACCTGCCTTAAAAGGCTTGAAAGCCAACAGCATCAGTCCGCCTGCAAAGTTCTGCACCGTACCGGATAGCGCCATACCTATCGCCATACCTCCGGCAGCGAGCAAGGCAGCCAATGAGGTGGTGTCCACGCCCAAGGTGCTGACCGAGACGATGACGAGCAGCACGGTAAGGGAGATAGATACGAACGATGTGACAAACGATGCCAGCGTGCGTTCGGTCTTGCGGCGGTCGAACATACGCGTCAGCAGACGCTTAATCCATCCGATGAGCCAGATACCTATAATATAGATAAGCAGGGCTGCCAGTACTTGCAGGCCGAAATGGATGGCTTTATCCACGAACATCTGCCACAGGCCTTCGGGATCGGTCTTGGCATATTCAATCATGTGTCGCGCACCCTGACGAATCGAGTCAGGAGGAATGATGTTGGGAGTTTGCTGTAAGAAAAGCATATAAATTGAAAATTGAAAAGTTAAAATTGAAAGGTTAACGAATTCTATCGGCAGCACGAACGAGGGCTTCGTCCTTGAGGATGGCGCGGGTAGCCATCATGGTGAGTACGAGGCAGATGAGCGGCAGACCTGCCCAAGGGAGCACATGCCACTCCATAGCGAAATTCATCCGCACAAACCACGCGAACACCGCCAGCACGCCGTAATAGCCCAGGCATAGGAAGACAAGGAAGATGTTCAGCCTCGCCTGAAGGATGCGCTTGTTATAAAGGAAGATATCCACCAGGGCAAGAAGGGCGATAAGGATGGTAGTGACCAGCAGTCCCCATGTACCCTGAAGCGTCAAGGGTTCTTGCTCGGGGTTGTCCCACAGCGCCATCTCCTGCAAGCCATGAACAGCCGATAGCGTAGCATAGCGCTGGACGGCTGCATCTTCAGGCGTAGTGAACGACATGACGGGTTGCCATAGCAGCACCACGGCGGCTATCACAACCAACAAAAGATAAACAGATTGAATGCGTTGTATCATAATATTTTAATTAATTAACCTTACTAACAGTTCGTACATGTTTGCTTACACTCACCAGGGAGAAACAGCCGATAGGCTTCTTGTGCCTCTCCCCGTCCAGATTGCCATAAATCTGGCTCTCCTCCACGTTGCCCAGTTCGTCAAAAGCCTCGCGGATGGATTCGATGACATCTTCCATATACAGCCTCGACTCCGACTGCTCATCCGTCATCTGCGAGGACATCGGCGGCGCATAATCGCTGCGGTCGAGAGCGCGGTGGAGCGAGGTATAGTAGTCGTAGTCCTCTATCGTTCGAACTTCGGTGCGGATACTGATGACCATATTGTCAATCAGCAGATCTTTGCCCACAATCCCCGTGAAGATATGTGAATCCATGATGACGGGCAGCGTTCGATCCTCCGCCGAGGCAGGCAGCGTGAGCGAGTAGCCGGCATAATAGCCTGACGACTGCTTGTCATGATATTTATCGAAACAATCGTCCTTTGTATACATCACCATGGATATGCTGTCAGCCTCGTACACGATGACGGTATCCGTATCGGTATATCGTCCTTTCTGGTAGGTCAGTCTCGCCTGACAACGGTCAACTTTTGATGTCAAGGTCACCACATCCGTCGGGTTGCCCCGATAGCCGGGCAGATGGATCTTGCCATACACCTCGCCATAGCGCGAGATAGAGTCCACCGTCAGCGCCAAGGGCTGCTGAGCCGGACACACCTGCCATGCCTCCGCCCTGCCGTACGCCGGATGCTCCACGCGCAGCAGAACACTGTCGCCGGCCTGCACAGGCAGATCCAAACTGTAGTAGCCACCGCTGCGCGTCTTGTAGGTATATTCGTCATAAACAGGCGGGATATAGGTTCCCGTCACGCTTACGCCATGATTGACCTGCGCGGTAACCATGGCATCGTCCACATAGGGAACATAGCTGTCGTAAGCATCGAGGAAAAATGCCGAACTGCTGACAAACACCTTTCTCGTCTCCGGATCGCTGCCATCAGGAGTAGCCGTGAACCGCGCCTCCACGCAAAGATGCGGTTCTGCTTCCGGACCGGTATAGTTGACAGTGGAATAGAAGAAGTCGCAACCGGTGAGCAGCAGCGGGATTAACAGGACACTATGGATCAATCGTACTCGCATCAGAACTTAAAGGCATAACTTATGCTGGGCAAGATCGGAAACAACGATATCTGCTTGAGTTCATTGCCCGCTATAATCATCATATAGGGATTCTTATGACAGTACACATTATATATCATCACGCTGATCAGATGTTCGGCATCACGCAGCCAGCCTTTCTTCGAGCGCGTAGGATCGCCATTCTTGCGGCTGGGCAAGTGCCAGTTGGCAGACAGGTCCAGCCTGTGATAGGCGGGCATAACGAAATTGTTGCGCTCGGATACATAGCCTACCCACTCATGCTCCATCTTGCTGTAATAGCGCTGCAAGGCGAGTGTGGCGCGGTTGCCCGTGCCGTAGATGAATGTTCCGGCAATCTCAAACTTCTTGGTGATGCGGTACTGCAACGTTACGCTCAGATCATGTTCGCGGTCGTACTTGGCGTGGTAGGGTTCACCGTGGTTGATCACCATTCCTTCGCGGTTGAACTGCCGCATCGTTCGGCTCCAGGTGTAGCCTATCCAGCCCGTGACGGGTCCGTGCTTGCGTTGCAGGAGCAGTTCCACGCCATAACTCCAGCCGTCACCCAGCGCCACTTTCTCTTCCCAGCCCGACGATACGCCGAAGAAGGTAGCACCGTCCTTGTACTCCATCAGGTTGACCGACCGCTTGTAGTAGCCCTCTACCGACAATTCGACCTGCTTACAAATATCATAGCTGATACCTGCCGCCACTTGCATGGAGCGCATAGGTGGGATATTGGCGGTTACGGGCACCCAGAGGTCGGTAGGCGATGAGATGGATGTGTTCGACAGCAGGTGAACGTATTGCGACATATACGAATACGAAGCTTTGAGCGCCACATCCTTGTGTACCAGCGCACGGATGCCCAGCCTCGGTTCGATGGATGGATATACCTTGCCGCCTATGCCGTACAGCGCGGCACGCAAGCCATAATTGAGCGACAGCCAGCGCAGCGGTTCGTAGGTATCCTCGGCGTATATATATGCCTCATGCCCGAAGGTCGTGCCGGTGGTATAGATTGTATCAAAATGGAACTCCCCTATTCCTCCGCCCAGTTCGGCAAGCATCAGGTTGCCTATCTGCGGGCGGAAAGCGTGCATCTCATAGCCTGCGCCGAAACGCACAGTGTGGCGGTCGTTCTCGTAGAGAAAATCCGTGCGGGCCACGGCATCGTAGAGCTTGCTGCGATAGTCGAGCGACTGATCGAGAGCATAGTTGCCGTACAACGGATCAGAAGCGTCGGTGGTCTCGGCTTTGAGCTGCTCCGACAATTGGAAACCGAAGCGCAGAAAATGGGTATGCACCTGCATGCTGAGCGCTTCGTTGATGCGATGGTCGTATTGGATTTTGGCCATGATGTTGCCCGAGGTCCATCGCAGGCCTACACGCGACCATTGTCGGTAGTCGTCAAGCTCCTCGGTCAGATTGTAGCGCACATATATGATGTCATCGCCCATGTAGAACGAGCCTGAGAGACGGTCGTTGTTCTGAAAGCGGTGAACGATCTTGCCGTTGACGTCGAAGAAATAGTAGCCGCCTACGGCGCTGCCCGTACCTTCGAGCGTAGAGGACGAATAGATAGCCATCAGCGGCGATAGCAGCGCATCGAAATAGGTGCGCCTGGCTGCCAATGTGAAGGTGGTACGCGGTGAAGCTATCTGCCCGCGCAGATGTATCTTGGCGGCTACCGAACCTATACTCACGCCTCCGTGCCAGGCGGATAGCGTGTCGCAATCGGTAGGTCCCGGCGAACCGTCACGCTGCGTGACATCAATCACGGACGACAGACGCGAACCGAAGCGCGCAGGAAAATTGCCTTTGTATAGCGTGACGCTTTCCAGGATGTCGGCATTGAATACGGAGAACATCCCCGCGGCATGACTGACATTATACAGCGGTACGCCATCCAGTAGGATAAGGTTCTCATCCGCTCCTCCGCCGCGCACATAGATGCCCGTCGAACCATCGGTAGCCGACTGCACTCCCGGTAGCAGCTGGATGGCTTTCAGCACGTCAATCTCACCGCCTAAAGCAGGGATGGTCTGCAACTGAAGCAAGGGTATCTCCACCGCCGACATCTGTACCGACTGAGGAGCGGATATCGACTGCCTGCCCACCACGTCAATCTCATCCACGCTGTAATTGACGGTATCGCCCTTCGTAGAAGTGCGTGTAACCTGCGCCGTGAGGCTCAGGGGGATAAGTAGCAATATGGTTAGCCCGAACTTACGCATCCGGCGTGACGATGCCGTCTTTTAGTGTGTAGGTTTCGCCGGTAGCAGGACATGTGGCATGTCCCTCGGCATCAAACTGCAACTTCTCGCCATGACGGCTCACCCAGCCTATCCTACGGGCTGGATTGCCCACCATCAGGGCAAAGGCCGGCACATCTTTCGTCACTACGCTGCCGGCACCTATCAGGCAATATTCGCCCAAGGTGTGTCCGCACACGATAGTAGCGTTGGCGCCCACCGAGCAGCCGCGACGGAGGATCGTCTCCCTGTACTCGTCCTTACGGCTGACTGCCGCACGCGGATTGATCACGTTCGTAAACACCATGCTCGGACCGAGGAACACGTCCTGTTCACAACGCACGCCGGTATATACCGACACGTTGTTCTGTATCTTGCAGTTACTGCCCAGCACCACGTCGGGTGAGATCACCACGTTCTGACCGATGTTGCAGTTCTCACCGATCACGCAGCCCGACATCACATGGCTGAAATGCCATATCTTCGTACCTTTACCGATCTGCGAACCCTCATCCACGTACGAGGATTCATGCACAAAATAATCTTTATCCATCTTTTCTCCTTTCTCCTTTCAATTTTCACCTTTCAATTCTCACCTCTCTCCTTTCACCTTTCACCTTTCAATTTTCAATTTTCACCTTCCTAAAAGAACGCTTTAAATATGTCGTTTCCATTTGCATATATCAGCAGTGCTATCAGCAGCCAGAATCCTACGGTGTTGATTCGTTCCAGCCACTTGTCGGGCAACTGCTTGCCCGTCAGCATCTCGATGATGAGCAGCAGCACATAGCCGCCGTCCAGCGCGGGGATAGGCAGGAAGTTCATGAAGGCGAGGATGAGCGACAGGAAGGCCGTCATCGTCCAGAATGTGTACCAGTCCCACAGCTTGGGGAACATGTTGCCTATCGCGCCAAAGCCGCCTATCGACTCAGCTCCCTCCTTGGTGAATACCAGCCTGAACTGCCGCACATAGCTTTCCAGAATGCTCCATCCGTACCGGATGCCGGCAGGTATGGCCTCAAACAGGCCGTACTCCTTGACCACAAGATCATAGTACGCCGTCACGGGCTTCATTATCACGCCCATCTTGCCATGATCGCCTATGAACAGACGCGCCTCGCCATATTCGCTAGCGCGGTAATAACCCACCGTGATGCTGTCGCACGGATGTTCCGCCAGCGCGTTCTGCACCATCACCGTGCAGGGCGTAGGCTCGCCGTTGATGCTGACTACGCTATCGCCCTTCTGCATGCCGCCGAAATAGGCAGCATTGTTCGTCACCACGGAGTCAATTACGAACGGTATGTAGTAGAACAGCAGCGTATACTGCCGCTTCTGATAGGTATTGTCCATGTGGGCATGGGCGCGCTCTTTCTTGTCATGCTCGTTCACGATAGCCAGGTAGCGCGTACCCAGATCTTCGCTCATAAGCAAGGGTATCGTCTCGCCCGCACGCAGTACCGTCACATTGCGCTTGCCATCGATGATCAACGCTTGTACTATGTCATTCAGGCTCTCCGGCTCCACGCCATCGATAGCTATGATGCGGTCTTGCTGACGAAAACCTTCCTGCTCCATCAGCGGGGAAAAATACAGACCTTTGTCCACGCTGCTCAGCGGCAACGAGGCTGTGCCCCAATGGTGGAGGATAGCGCCGTACATCAGCAGTGCCGCAATGAAGTTAACCAGTATACCTCCCAGGATGATCAGCAACCGTTGCCAGGCTTTCTTGCTGCGGTACTCCCAGGGCTGCGGTTCGCTGGGTATGTCGTCCGCACCTTTCGTCTCGTCCACCATGCCCGCTATCGAACAGTAGCCGCCGAAAGGTATCCAGCCAATGCCCCACTCCGTCTGTTCGGGGTGTTGGTCCCACTCCTCGTCATCGTTCGCGGCAAAGAACTTGACGTGCCATTTGCCGTCGAATTTCTTTGCTCGGAATAGGGATATTTTCCAATTGAAGAACATATAGAACTTCTCCACCCGCACCTTGAACAGCCGTGCGAAAGTGAAGTGCCCGAGTTCATGAATCACTACCAGCAAACTGAGTGCTAAGATCAGTTGTATCCACTGAATACTTGTCATTTTTTTACGTTGATTAATTACGTTGTTTTTATATGTGCGTATTTTTCCGCTACAAAGTTACGAAAAAAAATCGACATTTGCAAATTTTATACATAAAAAAACGTATTTGCTATAAAAAATCATCTTTCGGTCGCTATCGCGTTGCTAAGACGAAGGCGTTGTGCGGTCTACAATTCGGCCACTTTTAACGAGGTTTTAACGAGGTTTTAACAGAGTTTTAACGAGGTTTTGTCGGGGTTAGCGCGGAGCGGTCAGTCTGTGCGACCGAGTTGCCGAACGCGCCTCACTCCCGATGTCGCCTCCTAGTTGCCCCGTAAATGGACCGTGAATGGAGTGGAAACGGACTGGAAACGGAAGGGAAATGAAGTGGAAATGAGCCGTGGATGAAGAGTAGTTGAGACTCCGATCAAGATAGGGATTGCCTCTGGTAATAATCAAAAGAGGGATAGCGTGCGCAAAAGGGGATCGGATTCGACCCCTTTTCATATTTACGCATATATATCAGTCTCATTACTTCTTCTCGGGACGGGTGCTGATCTTCATCCAACTGATACAAGCCATGCCGTTGATGACCAGGAAGAAAGTGAAGAGCACAATGGAGAAGATATTGCCGAGGATGATGAACAATCCTATACCCGCTACGCTGTACAGTATCCAGTAGATCCACGCATCGGTCTTGCGGTAGATGAGCCAGTAGTTGGCAATGAACGACGAGGAGATAAGCAGACCGTTCAACACCTTGATTACCACATTGTCCAGCAAGCCGTTATGCTGGAACGCAAAGGTAGCAATCATATAGTCGCCAAAGGTGATGATAAGGCACAAAGCTACAGTCATCCACATGCGCGGTATATCCAGATACTTGGGCTCGAGACTGGCACCACCGTCATCCTTGGTGTGACTCCACTTGAAGATGGACATCATCTGGAACGGAATAAACACGCAGAAGAACAGGAAAGCGCTATCGTAGCCCCCTTGCAGGATGAACTGCACGCCCAACAGGATGGACATCAGTATGCCGGCATAGAAGCCGGTATAGTTCTGCGGGTCGCGCACGGTAAGGATATATGCTACGCCCACGATGCTCGCGGGTATGCCTACGCACCAAGCAGCATCATGCCACTTGAGCAAAGAAAGCGACGGAAAAAGAACTTCTGCCAAATACAGCAAGCCCATCAGACCTGCGAAAAGCAGAATAGAAATCAGAAAATTGCGGCCTAAGGCTCGCCAGAGATGTGCGTTTTTCATATTAGCATTATTTTGGGTCAGCCAAGATTGGCTGATGACATTTTATCGATAAAGAACTGCTGCAGGGCAGCAATATCAGGTATCTGCGGCAAGAGGGGACGGATATTCAGTACCCGCTGGCGCACCGACTGCACGGCATGTTTGCTCAGTTTGGCTTCGCTCGGGGTGATGGCTTGCTCCAGCGCATCGAGGTTGACATCGTAGAGCAGCGTGCCATGGACGATAGTGGCGTTGGGCAAAGCATAGCAGGCATTGCCGCTCACTTTGCGACCGTCCACCAGTATATCGTTGTGCGCCGTCGTCACCGCCGGCAAGCCCAGCGCACGCAGCACCTCTGCCACCATTTGCAGGAAGCGCAGGAACACGGCTTCGCTATGCGTGTCGGGCGAGATGAGGCTGATCATCAGGTTGCCTTGGTCGGCATAGACGCATCCTCCACCACTCTTTCGCTGCACGACGGCTATGCCGTGCTCGCGGCAATACGCCTCGTTCACCTCCGCCTCACGCGACTGATGACGCCCGTAGATAACCGTAGGAGCAACCGTCCAGCAGAAAAAAGACTCCTGCTGAACATCTTGCGCCTGACGGATCTCTTCGTCCAGATACCACGCAAGGGTTTGGCCCTGTGGAACGGTTAGCGGTAGCATTGGGGTAGATCAGCCATATGGCTGACACATTACTTGACATCGGTAGCATCGAGCAGGATGAACGCAGCCCAGTAACGCGGGTTGGCAAACGGATATTTCTTGGCTTTGTTAGCAGCCCTTACCTGCGATTGGCGTAAGAACTTCAGCTTGCGTGCCGTATCCTCTTCGGTATCTTCCTCTTCGATAGGCTCGGGCTTGAAGCCACGCAGGTCATACTGTGCGCTACGCAGCGCCTCCCGCGGCGACTGACCGGCTGACAGATAGCCGTAGAAAGCTTTCATCAGCTTCTCGGTAGCCTCGTCGTTGACAGGCCATAGGGTCATGATGATGGCATGTACGCCGGCTTTCTTCAATCCGCGTTGGATACCTGCCACACCATCGGCGGTAATTGCTCCCAATGCCGTTTCGCATGCGGAAAGAACCGTCAGCTGGTTACCCGAAAGGTTGAGCGCCGCTATCTCCTGTGCGGTCAGAATGCCGTCCTCACGCGTAGGCTCCACATCCTTGCCGGTCCATGCGTTCTCGGAGTTGGCGAGCAACAAGCCGGTCTTCTGCATGGCATTCGCCTCCGTCACATCCGACAGGCAGAAACCGTGCGTAGCTATATGCATCAGCTCGGGCGCATGATCGGAATAGCCCTTGAAAGTCTCCTCGGAAGCATTCATGGCAGTGACGAGGTTACCTGCCTTGATCTGCTCGGCAATAGCCTCTACCTCGCTCAGCGTACCGGGCAGGTACGGGATAGAACCGCGTTCGTTAAGCGGATTGTAGTACACGCCGCCGAACAGCACCGCCTCACGCAGACGCTTGATAGCCAGATCGCTGGCACTCGCTCCGCGGAAGCACAGCTCACGGGTAGACGACACGCGATACAGACGATAGACATCCGCCATGGTAGGCATGACGGTATCCGACGACATCATCATCGAACCCTTGTAATCAGCCGTGAACGGCAGGTACTCGATAGCCAGCTGGTAGAGCGGACCATCAGGCGCAAAATAAACCTTGTCAGAAGGCTTGATAGCACCTACGCGGAGGATCTCGCTCCAGATGGTATCCGACAGATGGGTATTGAGATAGGTACGGGCACGCATATCCACAAACGGCTGCAGATAGGATGCATTAGGAATATGCACGATCTTCGGCGCCGTCCATTCCGGACGCAGGATGAGCGCCGCCATCTCGCCCTTCGCCAGACGGCTGTTGTCCTGCATAAACTCGATAGCCACTTCGCCCTTCTTCATGGCTTTCTTGACATCGGCAGTATTGATACGCAAGCGCTGCATGAACGAGCCATACTCATGGCTACGGGTCATGAGCGTCTGCTCCAGGTCAGCTATGCGTGCCTTGCGCGCACGGATAGTATCGGCATTCTGCTTGACAGGCGGCTGCTGTAAGTACTGCTGCATAGATAGTTGCATCTTACGCAGCGACTTGTAAGTATCGACCAGCTCTTTGTCGCCCGCCTGATCAAGGAACCGTGCAAACTCGATAGACGAAGCCAGCAGCAAGCCCTTGTTGACCAGCGAAGCATCATACAGGAGCGTAGCCGTCTCGGGCGTATCCAGATGTTCGGAGCCGGACACCAGGCCGTTGAAATGATGACGCATGCTCTTGTAGTACTCGGTACGTGCCTGCTCGGTGAGTGAGGGGAACAGACGGTCAACGCGATTAGAGATGATACCCAGTATCTCACGCTTGGCGGTGAACATCTTCTCGTAATCACCTGCCTGACGGTAGAGCGCTGTCAGTCGGCCGAGAGCCACGGGATAGTCGCGGTTGTAGATGCCTATCGAGTCGCGGAAGGTAGCAATGATCTGCTCCGCCAGCGGCAGTGCCTCATCGAAGCGCCCTGCATCCGCCAGCACATTCGTGACATTGAACTCCAGGATGAGCGATGCTTCCAGGTCTTCGCCGGCAAGTACCTCAACAGCCTCGTGGTACATGTCCAGCGCTTTATCGATAGAGTCCAGCTGATGATAATCGGCAGCCAGGTTACCCAATGCCAAGGCGTACTCACGATGGTTGCGGCCGTAGGTCTTCTCAGCTATAGCCAGCGCACGCTGATGGTACGGAAGCGCATCATCGGGCTTGCCTTGCTCACGGAAATAGTTACCCAACCGCTGACCCATATCATTGTAAGCAAACGAGTTCTCGCCGTAATACTTCTTGTAGAGCGGCATCACCTCTTCGGTGACGGCTATGGCATCGTCGTAGTTCTCGATGGCAGCATAGAAGTTCGACAGCGCTGCCAACCGTATAGCCAGGTTAGGCGACTCGGGCGCTGACTCGCGCGTACGGTTGACCACCTCGTGCATGATCTCGATGGCCTTGCCATAATCGCCGCGGTAGGAATAGTTGTACGCCTGCGAGTTCATCACTTCCAGTCTGGCATTATCGTCGGGCTTGAGCGAATCGTTGGCAATGGCTACGGCATGATCCAGGTAGCGCTTGGCTTCGTCGTTCTTGTGCGCCACATCCAGCACATATCCCAGGTTAGCCAGAGCATGTACATACGAATGGACGTACATCTTGTCCTGCTTCTCCAGCACATCCACCGCCTTACGGGCATACTCTATCGCCTTGGGCATACGGCGCAAAGCGTAATAGCAGTACATCTGGTTGGTATAGATGTCGTACAAGTCGACATAAGTAGGCGACACCGAATCGGTGATGAGCTGGATGATGCTGTCACCCAGGGCAATAGCCTGCTTGATCTCACCGCCCTGATAGTAGGACGAGGCAAGATAAGTTACCGAACGCAGGTAAGCCGACGAGCGTCTGCCCAGCAGGCGTTTGCGCCAAGCTGCCGCATCACGAAAACTGCGTTGCGCCTCAGTGAACTGACCACGCTGGTACAGAGCTGTGCCGATAGAGTCGTAACGGGCAGCCATAGCTTGCTGATCCGTCAGGGTGTCCGGCGTTTGGGCCATGGCTGACATACCACTGACCAACAGTACTACACTTAAGATGAAGGGCTTCATATCTTTATGATTTTTATTCTGTTATTCCTTGACTATTTCTCTTTCTTCCTAAAGAAGAACAAGCATATCAGGTAGTTGACACAACCTGCTATGAAGATGACGAGCAAACTTATCAAGTCATCACGCCACGAGGGCAACCACTTGAGCATGAGCGGCAGCAAGGCAAACTGCAACACCAGGTTGATTGCTCGCGCCAGGAGAAAACCGCCTGCATTAGCCAGACTCGGACGCGTACCGAAGGTATACCAGTTGGAGAACAGGTAATTGGGTATCATCTCCAGCACGAATCCTATACCGAACGCCACATAATAGAGCAGCGTACCTTTCTCCGGCTGACTAAACGCCCATAGAGCCGCCATGAAGAACCACGTCTGCACGAACGAACCGGTCGTACCAACGATCATGAACCGTACGGCAGATCGGATCTTATCAGGCAGATATGAGGTAGGCAATCTCATTTACTCATTTTCTCATTTACCATTTTTACATTTTAATCAGTGAAGATTATTCACCAATTCGTCCATGGCGGCATTCAAGCCGTTGACATCACGTCCGCCGGCAGTAGCCATCCACGGTTGTCCGCCTCCGCCGCCTTGTATGAGTTTGGCTGCCGACTTGATCATCGCTCCGGCATTCTTACCTTCGTCCACCAGCGCCTGGCTGAGGAAGACGGCTATCGTAGGTTTGTTTTCCCATTGGGTAGCAGCCACTACGGCAAACTTCACATCGGTGAACTTGCCGCGCAATAACGGCATGATGCCACGGATCATCTCGGGGTTATGCTCGCCTTGCACACGCACGAGCCTGATGTCCCCGTACTCCTCGGCATGACGAACCAGATCGTCGCAGAAGCGTTCGGTTTTCTCAGCCATGAACTGCTCAATCTGCTTCTTCAGACTGGCATTCTCCTCTATCGATCGATGGATGGCTCCTGCCAGGTCAGGTGCGTTGTTGAACAGCGCTTTCAATCCCGTCAGCATATCCTGTGCGGCATAGTACAACTGGTCAGCCTTGGCAGCCGTAACAGCCTCAATACGGCGTATACCAGCAGCCACCGAGGTCTCCATCACGATGCGCACGGCTCCTATCCTACCCGTGGACGACACATGGCAGCCACCGCACAACTCGATACTCGGACCATACTTGATCACGCGCACGTCGTCACCGTACTTCTCGCCGAACAACGCCATGGCTCCCATCGCTTTGGCTTGGGCTATAGGCGTATGACGGCTTTCCTCCAGCGGCATATCGCGACGGATAAGCTCGTTGGCAAGGATCTCCACCTTACGCAGCTCTTCCGGTGACACTTTCTGGAAATGGCTGAAGTCGAAACGCAAGCTGTCAGGCGACACAAAGGAACCCTTTTGCTCAACATGCTCGCCCAGCACCTGACGCAACGCATAATGAATGATATGCGTAGCCGAGTGGTTGCAGGCAATAGCCTGACGGCGGTCAGCATCCACCTTGGCAACGAATGTAGCGTTGACATCCTCCGGCAATGCCGTCATGATATGTACCGGCAGACCGTTCTCGCGCTTGGTATCAATCACTCTAAACTCTAAACTCTCAACACTCAACTTTCCAGTATCGCCTACCTCACCGCCCATCTCGGCGTAGAAAGGCGTCTTGCTGAACACTACCTGATAGAACTCTTTGCCTTTCTGGCTGACTTTGCGGTAGCGGAGGATCTGCGTCTCTACTTCCAGCTGATCATAGCCGACAAACTCCGTATCACCCTCACGCACCACATTCCAGTCACCCAGGTCCTGCTTGTTCGCCTCACGACCCATGCTCTTCTGGTGCTCCAGGGCTTTGTTGTACTCCTCTTCGTTGGTAGTGAAGCCGTTCTCACGCAAGATGAGTTCGGTCAGGTCAAGCGGGAAACCGTAGGTATCTTTCAGCGTGAACACATCCACGCCGCTTATCTGCGTCTTGCCGGCTTTGCGGGCATCGTCCATCAGTTTGTCCAGCAGGCCTATACCCTTGTCCAGCGTACGGAGGAAAGCCTCTTCCTCGCTCTTGATCACCGGAGTGATCTGTGCCTGTTGCTTGACCAGCTCAGGATAGGCTTCGCCCATGTCGGCAATGAGTTGGGGCACCAGTTTGTACAGGAAGGCCTCACGCATCTCAAGGAAGGTATAGCCGTAACGCACTGCACGACGCAGGATGCGACGGATCACATATCCGGCTTTCTCGTTCGATGGCAACTGACCGTCCGTGATAGCAAACGCGATGGTACGTATATGATCGGCTATGACGCGCATGGCCACATCCGTCTTTTCATCCACGCCGTACTTGCAATGGCATAGTTCGCCAATCTTGGCAAGCATGGGCTGGAACACATCGGTATCGTAGTTCGACTGCTTGCCCTGAATGGTGCGTACCAGACGCTCAAAGCCCATGCCGGTATCGATCACCTTCATCGCCAGCGGCTCCAGACTGCCGTCAGCCTTGCGGTTGAACTGCATGAATACGATGTTCCATATTTCGATTACTTGCGGATGATCCTTGTTGACCAGTTCGCGTCCGGGCACCTTGGCTTTCTCCTCTTCGCTACGGCTGTCCACGTGTATCTCTGAACACGGACCGCAAGGCCCCGTATCACCCATCTCCCAGAAGTTGTCATGTTTGTTTCCGTTCAGGATATGGTCAGCCGGCAGATGTTTTGCCCATACGGCAGCAGCCTCGTCATCACGCCCAAGACCTTCTTCTTTGCTACCCTCAAACACCGTGGCATAGAGGTTCTTGGGGTCAATCTTCAGCACATCCACGATGTATTCCCACGCAAAGTCGATGGCGCCCTGCTTGAAGTAGTCGCCAAACGACCAGTTGCCGAGCATCTCGAACATGGTATGATGGTATGTATCGTGTCCTACCTCTTCCAGGTCGTTATGTTTGCCGGATACGCGCAGACATTTCTGGCTGTCAGCCACGCGGGGATACTTGATAGGGTCGTTGCCAAGGATGATACCTTTCCAAGGGTTCATGCCGGCATTGGTAAACATCAGTGTGGGGTCATCCTTGATGACCATCGGAGCAGAGGGAACGACTTGGTGTCCCTTGCTTGCCATAAAATCTAAAAACGATTTGCGTATTTCGTTTGCTTTCATATGTCGATCTGTTATATTCATTTTATCTAACAGCCGGAGGCTGTCTAACAGCGAAGCGCTCTAACAGCGTCAGCGTCTAACAGCCGAAGGCTTTCTAAACGGGCTTATATCCCGTGCTCTTGGGTTCGGAGAAGGTGCGGAACTCCCTGGCGTTCTCCTGCTCCTGCGGCTCGGGTATTGGCAGCGGATTAGCGTTGATCTCCTTGTTCATCTTGCGCTCGCGTAGCAGGTCGATGGCCATAGTCAATGCATTGCGGAAGCTCAACGCCGATGCTTTGTTCTTGCCTGCCAGGTCGTATGCCACGCCATGATCGGGCGATGTGCGGATGATGTTCAGTCCTGCGGTGAAGTTCACGCCGTTCATATCCATGGTCTTGAACGGGATCAATCCCTGGTCGTGATACATAGCCAGGATAGCATCGAAGTGGGCAAAATGTCCGCTACCGAAGAAGCCGTCGGCTGAATAGGGTCCGAAAGCCTGTATGCCTTCCTTGTTGGCATGCTCGATAGCCGGCTTGATCACGTCACTCTCCTCCACGCCTATCAATCCGCCATCTCCGGCATGCGGGTTGAGTGCCAACACAGCTATACGCGGCTTGCGGATAGTGAAATCATTCTGCAGCGCTTTGTTCAGCGTAACCAGCTTGCGCATGATGCGCTCCTCAGTAATCTGCTCGGGCACTTCGCGAATAGGCACATGGTTGCATACCAGCGCCACTTTCATCACTTCCGACACCATCATCATCAGCGACTCGTTCTTCTGACCGAATAGATGGGTCAGGTACTCGGTATGTCCGCTGAAGCGGAACTCGTCGGATTGGATATTGGCTTTGTTAATCGGTGCGGTAACCAGTGCATCCACTTTCCCCTGCTGCAGATCGGCACATGCGCGCTTGAGACATGCCAAGGAGGCTTTGCCTGCTTCCGGCGTGCTCTGCCCTATATTGAGCGGAGTGTCGTCGGGATAACAGGTGATGACGTTCACACGCCCCTCGCGTGCCTGACCGGCATCCGAGATGATGGCGCCTTGCGGCTGACTGAACTCCTCGTCCAACAGCGCAGCATGCTGCTTCATGATGGCTACGTTACCGTACAATACGGGCGTACATATCGACAAGATATGCTGCTGGAAGATGGTCTTCAGTATTATCTCGTAACTTACTCCATTTAGATCTCCTGCGGTGATAGCAATAATAGGTTTCATATCTTTAAGCTTTTGGTCTTTAGAAAATTACCATTTTTCGTTGTGTATTTTGTTGTATAGCAGTTTTTGCAAATCATAATCCTTGCGCTCCTCGTCTTTGTACCCGAGGGCGATAGCACACAGTATGGCGTAGTTCTCCGGTATGCCTGTGAGGCGTTTCACCATCGCTTCCGACTCATCCCTGCCGTAGATGTGGCACCAGCAAGCTCCCAGTCCCTGCTCAGCCGCAGCCAGCAGGATATGCTCTGCCGCTATGGCGCCGTCTGCCTGCCATGTGTCGGTCAGACTGCTGTCCAGAGCTACGATGATACCTGCCGTAGCGGTCTTGAACATCTGGCTGCCGTAAGTCTTGCAGTCAGCCAGCCCTCGCAACACCGTCTCGTCAGTCACCACCACAAACTCCCACGGGTTAAGCCGTTTGGCTGAGGGGGACATCAGTGCGCACTGCAATATATAATCAATCTTCTCGCGTTCTACGGGCTGCTGTGTGAATGTCCGTATAGAGCGACGATGCTGACATAAAGTTCGAAAATCGTTCATCGTTGTTCAATTAGTGTGTAATTCGTTTTAATGGCCGCCATCAATACTGTTCACAACATACTGCGGCGAGAGATTGAGTCTGGCAGGACCATCCTCGCTATGTTGGATAAAGAACGCCTCAAACGGCTGGAGTACATAATCGTCAATACCTGGCGTATAGGTGGTGTAGCCCGTTCCATTCCAGACGGTGATAGGCGACTCGATGCCTACTGCTTCCAAGCCTGCGATACTATAACCTGCGCTGTACGGGTTACCCAGAAGGTTCCAGTTGGCATTCTGTTCATGCGTCGAATTATACAGCGCAAGATTAAGCGATGCAGACTGCTGGTTGTAGTCGGCAGGCAGGTGGATGATGATCGTAGCCGTATCATTCACCGCGCGAACGATGTGTCCTCTTTCCTGATTATAGGATGACTCAAACTCCTCTGTTTCCCATCCTGATTGTCCGGCGGCACGCCGATAACCGTTGTACTTTGCCCATTCCACTTCGCCGTCAATCACAATATCGGAAGCTGACACCGAGGGGTCTATCGAACTCGGCAACATAATAAACCGCCATGAAGAGTTAAGCGCAATCACAACCGTTTCTCCTTGAGGATCGGCTCCGTCGGTGGTGAAGTATATTGAGTAGGTAGCCATATTGTCAATATGGACATACCCGGCATCGTTGAGTGAGCTCGGCTGCTCTACAGTGATGTCCTGACTACTATTGCCAGGCAGATAGGTTATGAGCGGTACGCCAGAACCTTCAGGCACTGTGATGTCGTAATTGTACAGATTCGGGTTGAAGTCCGCAATGGGTACGTTGTTGATATATATCATCTGCGGCTGATAGGACAGCAGACCCTGATCTTGCGGATCATCGTCATATCCGAGGCAAACGCCCCCCTCACCACTCCACAGCCTGTGAGCATCATAAGCGGAGAAAGCGCTCTCGTAGCAATAGGCATATACGCAACCTTGCACATTGGCAAATGTATTTTCAGTTATGCCCGGAGGAGTCATGCTCTGCAAATAGAACTGAATAGGCGAGTTGTTGCCCGTGAAGATATTTTCTCCTATGGAATCGACAGATGCAGCCAGAGTTACTTTCGTGATGTCCAGGTTGTTGGCAAACGCATAGTTGCACACGTACGTTATGCCGTAGCACACCTCAACCTCATGAATTTCACCCACATAATCGCCCCACGGAGCCATCGAGCCTATCCATTCGGGCATTGCGCCGTAACCATAGATGCTCAGCAAGCCTGTGCTCGTATTGAACGACCAGCGCATATTCCCTTCCACCAAGCCATCTACGATTTCGTCGCCTCCTGTATTCAGCGCCACTTTCTGCATGTCAGCCCATACGCCATCTTGATAGCTCTCCATGATTTCTTCCATCAGGTGCAGCGTAATGTTAGACGTCGTGACACCGGTGAACGCATCAGAGTGAGCACTAATAACAATCTCACTCAATATGGATATTTGTACCAAGCCGGTGCAGTATGCAAACGCACTGATACCGATGGAGTCAAGGCTCTCAGTCTGGATGATTACTTCGTTCAGATTCGAGCATTCTCCTACTGCGAATGTGCCGAGCAGCGTTATTTCGCCGGACACATTTAGTTTGTATATCTGGTTGCGGTACGCTGCCCAAGGCTGGTCATCAGCTGAGGAGAACTCTATTTCGCCTTCACCATACAGACGCAACATACCTTCCTTTACTTCCCAGTTTACATCACCAATCTTACCGTTGACGGCATTACCCGAACTACCACCATTGTAGGATTGTACATTCATTTGGCTCCAATATTCTGCCTCCTGGTATTGCGACACCATTTCACTGCTAACGCGTAAAGTGATCTTTGTCAGATTGGTAGGATTGAAAGTATGTTCTTGTAATGTAGGCAAACGAGAGGAATAGCAGGAAACTGTTGTAAGGCTGTCCAGACTATAGAACAGGTTTTGGCCCATAGTCCAATAATCCGCCAACAATAACAAGGAAGTGATCGTGTCGCGATAATCATACCACGGCACTGAAGTCGGATCGTCAAAGCCCGGCATATCTCCACCACCGAAGATTCGTAACTCACCGTTCTTATATACTTCCCATTCTTGACCGCCGGAGAACGAGCCGCTGGCAAGTATATTTTCATCAACGGGCTCCTGGTTTCCGCCACTGCCGCCCTCATCTATCGCTATGATATTGTACTCATACCAGAACATCGCTCCCTGATAAGCTTCCACTTGCGAGGCAGGAACGGCAATCTTCAGTTGCTCTCTGTCGAAACTGGTACCGAACACCAATTCGGATGCCGATATCACTTCCTCGGCTGGTATAGTAATGAGCGTGAGAGCGTCACACTCGCTGAACGTATAATCTCCCAACTGAGTGGTTGAGGATGACAAAGTAACCGTAGTCAGGTTGTCGCAAGCGGAAAAAGCATAATTGCCGACCGATGGAATGTCGGCATTCATAATGACCTCCGTGATCTGACTGCGATATTCCGACCAAGGCTGATAGGATATATCCGGGAAATCCGGAATTGCACCCTCACCGTCGAAGGTAAGCTGACCGTTATCATAGAAGCGCCAAACAAGTGCATCACCATCGCCTAAATATCCCCGAACGATGACTTGCGACTGATCATCTCCACCACTCGAAACTTCGGAAAGCGGCGTGACATTCATGTTGCCCCAAACGGAAGCACTCTGATAAACTGCCACCATACTGTCAGCCACTACCAGCTTGATGCTTTCGGTTTGTAATCCGTCAAACGCATCTTCGGCTACTCCAACCTGCTCCAACGTCAACATATCAATCCGTGAGAGGGAGTTGCAATAGAGGAATGCATAACCGCCGACATAGGTGAGCGACTGTGGCATAATCACTTGCGTCAGTGCCGTACATCCGGCAAACGCGTAGCCGCCTATATCATTCATGAGCGGTGCACCGCTCATATCCACGGTCAGAATCGATTCTCTGTACTCTCCCCAAGGCTGACCATCCATACTGGAAAAGTACGGGATACTTTCCATCACATCGCCGCTAAAGGACAGCACACCGTTGTGGAGTGTCCACGACGTGTTCACATTTACCGTGCCGCTGGCATCCGTCGGCATGACACGCATCCTACTCCAAAACTCCGAGGCTCTATATTGGGAATACATCGATGCCGGAACATACAAATTAATGGCAGTAAGATCACTTATCCCATCGAACGTCTCTGTTGTAGCTGACATCACGTTAATCGTTCCTCGAACCGTGATAGACGAAAGTTCATAACAGCCTGAGAACGAATAATCGCCCAACAGATACATATCCTCCGGGAAGGTTACCGATTGCAATTTATACAATCCCGCAAACGCGTTGTTGCCAATGATGCTGGAATTGGAATTGATAATAAGCTCGGTAATCGTTTCGCGGTAGTCATACCACGGCTGATCATTTGCTCCCGTAGTATACTCCGGAATACTCTCTCCCGTACCTTCAATAATCATTTTGCCGTCGCTATATACTGTCCAATGTAGAGCATCGCCGTCGCCGATATAGCCATCCGCGATAAGCGTGACCGGCTCATTGCCGCTATTGCCGCAGGCCTGAGAAGTAATATTCATATCCTGCCAGATGACAGCAGCCTGATAAGATTCAGTGCTTCCACACGGCACTGACAAATTAATATAACTGACAGATATATTGTTGAAAGTTGTACTTCTAACCGTAGGAGCATAAGCGGCATCACTGGTTATTTGATTCAAACTGTAGCAATTGCCGAATGCATAATCACTAATGACGCTGACCGAATAAGGAATGTACACATACGTGAGATTCGTGCATCCGTAGAACGCATACTGACCGATACTTGATACTACTCCCGACATTTGCACACTTGTTATGTCCGATACATACGAGCCCCATGGTGTAGTATCTATCGTATAGTTGGGAATATAACCTTCACCATCAATATTCATTTGCCCATCGCTATATAATGCCCAGTGCAGAGCATCACCGTCACCGAAATAGCCTTCTGCGATGATGGTTGGCTTATCACCACCGGAATCAGGATAAGTATCAAGCGTCATCTGTTTCCAATAGGTGTCAGCTTGATACTGGCTGAGAAGGTTCGCACGAACGGTAGCTGTGATTTGCGATATCTTATTCGGATTGAACGTGTTTGCCACTATAGTAGGCATATACGACGAAGGACAACTGATAGATGTAAGATTCTCCAAGTCGTAGAAAACATACGCACCGATGCTGAAATAGTCTGCGCCCAGAAACAGAGAAGTAATCTCGTTGCGACGATTGTACCATGGCACACCTTCCGGATCCTCAAAACCTGCTATATTGCCGCCACCTGTTATCGACAACCTGCCATCATCCAACGACCAGCTCTGACCGCTCGTCAGCGTGCCGCTCGTTGCGTCACCGCCGGCAGGAGTGCTGCTGCATGAGGTTACATACTCCATTGTACCGCCAGCACCCGGAGTATTCCATGTGATAGAGATACTGTTCAGATACAACGCGCCGTTGTTGGAACGCACGCCGATATACTCATATCCGCCGCCTAACGTCAACACGGTGTTCGATCCTTTCACTATAGTACCGATCTGCGTACCGGTACCGCTATACAATTCCGATACCGACGTGAAAGGAGTAGATGAGCCATATACATTCAGGGTTTGTCCGTCAGATGTCTTATCGCTCCAATCAACGGAAACCATAGTTACCGTACCACCTGTAGCCGTAGTAATAATACCTGAATTATTACCACTCGACCTCATCTGGATAGCATTGTTTCCACCGGCAGTATTACCTGCGTACATCGCGCTGGTACTTGCCATTTTTCCTGACCAATCGGTATAGTTCGTCGATCCGCATGTCGCATCTGTCGTCTCGCACGTCAGCACATCCGTCATTTCATACGTTCCGCCGCCTGCTGTAGCGTCTGACCGGAACACGGCATAGTACGTTACATCCTGCGTAACGCTGGGGAAGTCGGATACGTTAGTGTACAACGGGGTAGGTTCCCAACCTTGCGATCCGCTGATGGGCGACTCAGTCCAACCAATAAATGTATAGCCGTACCCAATGCAGTCCGAAGGCATAGGCGCTTCGGGAGTCATGTCTATAAAACTGCCGGCTTCCACCGATTGGTTTGAATTCACATTGCCATTTACTGACCAATATACTGTATAGTACTGCGGATCTTGGGCAAAGCAGACTACACTACTTATCAGCAGAGCATTGACAAGCAAAAGGATAACGCGTTTCATATCTCGTCTCATTTTGTTCATATATCAATTCATTAGCCATAACGACCAATCATTTATTTCGTACGTTGCGGCTTGCGCCACAGATTAAGCAGCCACTCTTTTCCCCGGCTGACCAGACGCCAGATAGCCGACGGCTGAGGTATATCCGTGAGCAGTATATCCTGTCCCTCGGCGTGCGTGCGCTGCTCCGGATAGAGCACCAGAGTGCTATGGTTCCCAAAGAACTCTTTGAGCATCCGCGGTACGTTCACAAACAGCGGGTTATAACTCGGCGTAGCGTGTCTTGCCTGCAGCAACACGAGCATATCGTCCGTGCGTATCTGCTTGGCTATCTGCAACACATCCTCCCAGTCAAGCAACTCGCAATAGGACGCACGCAGATACTTGCCTTTACGGGCGCACAGCGCTTGCAAGGGCTTCTTGGTATCCTCATTGCAGTAGAACACCACCTTGGCGCCTATCTGACTGCTCAAACGGCGTACCTGACCGAAGCAGGAGATAAAGTCGCGCTCTTTCTCCGCATAGCGCGGGATAGCCACTACCAGTCGGTTGATCGTATTCAACGGCTGCTCTTCATGGTAGATGACCACCGACTTGCCCGAGTTCTCCACCATCAGCAGAGCCTCTTTCCAGTCTGACGCCGTAACAAACTCCGGCTCGGGCAACTGGCTGAAGGTAGCCATCGTCTTGAGCGCCTCATCTTTCTGTTCGCCCACCTGCATCACCAGCCATTGGTCCTCCGTACGCTCGCTCTCCAGACGCGCCTCCTCTTGCAGAGCCAACTCTTTCGCGGCATGTTCGGTAATGAACGAGGCAGTAGTGCAGAGCAGCAAGATCATAATCACGGCGCCGTTCAGAACGGTAATGTCAAACAAGCCTATCTTGTATCCAATGGTAACTATTGCCAGCGTACCGGCTGCAGTAGCGTGCGTCAAGCCGAACATCAGCTGCCTCTCCATATCCGACAAGCCGAACGACAACTGTGCCACCCACGATGCCAATCCTTTGCCGGCAAGTTTCAGTATAATCATCAGCAGCGCCATCAACACCGTACCCCAGCCTGCCACTACCAGCCTTATATCGATCATCATGCCCACGCCCAATAGGAAGAGCGGCACGAAGATGGAGTTGCCTACAAAATTGATGCGGCTCATCAGCGGAGACAGATTGGGCACCCATCTGTTCAGCGCCACGCCGCAGAGGAACGCTCCCAAGATAGCATCCAGTCCCGCCCAATCAGCCAGACCTGCCGAACATACCAGCATCAGCATCACCATGGCAAAACCCGACGCACTGTCCTGCTTGCGATGGAAGAACCATTGCGCCAACTTTGGGAACACTGCAAAGATCACCACGCCCAGCAGCGCCGTCTTGCCCGCCAACAGCCACCAGTACATACTGCCTTCTCCCGCATACACCTTGCTCTTCAGCACAGCCAGCACCAGCAGCGAAAGCGTGATAGACAGCATCGTCGCTCCCACCGTGATGTTCACAGCCGGCGACTGCTGCACGCCATAACGGTTCACTATCGGATAAGTCATCAGTGTGTGGCTGCCCAGCAGCGCACCCAGTAGCGCGCTCGTCTCCCACGTCATGCCTACAACCAGATGACCTGCCAGCAGACCGAGCACGAATGGCATGGCAAACGTATACAGACCAAACACCACAGCACCACGGCGGTACTGGCGGAAATCATTCATGTCAATCTCTATACCTGCCTGAAGCATGATATACAGCATACCCATCTTGCCCAGCACATCAATAGTCCTGTTTGGCCCCAATATGCCCAGCCCATGCTCACCCAACGCAATACCCACAACTATGAAGCCCACAATAGCGGGAATATGGATCTTGCGGCACACCAAAGGCACAAGCCAAATAATGGCCAAAACAAGCGATAATATGGCAAATGTATTCGTGAGCATCTTTTGCTACAAATCGGTACATACCAATTCCGCTACAAAGATACAAAAAAAAATCGACATTTGCAAATAATTTGCGAAAAAAAAGTCATCACATGCAAATTTATTTGCATATGTAACAAAAAAGTGGCGTACCATTGCTGATACGCCACTCTAAAATCTACCTTATCGGACGATTATTGGAACTTTGCTCTATCGTCAACAATCTCGGCATGCTGCTCGATATTGTTGAGCAGTTGATATGGAAGCGAGTAAGCCATGCGTGCATTCATGTTGGCAATCTCGGTCTCGTAGTTCACCTCAGCCGCAGCCTCCTGAGTCTCAGCAGGTACGATGAGCAGAACACCCTGATTGCCGCGAACGGGCTTCGACAGCTGGTGAGCCGGAGTAGCAAAGGCTGCTCCGATAGCAGCAGGCTCCATGCCTTCGCTACCGAAACGATACGAGTCTTTCGTCAATCCCTGAACGTTCTTAACCTCCACGTTCAGTGCCGTAGCAGCCTCTTCCAGCGTAGCCACGTTGGCTACCTGCTTGGTGATATACTCAGCTTTCTTGCGGTTGACAGCCTCATAACGCAGCGTACTCTTCACTTCCTCGAAGTCGCGGTACTCGCCGTCGTGTGTGCCGGTCAGTACAGCCACGATATACTCCTTGCCGCACTCAAATACATCACTTACCTGGCCTTCCTTAGCCTCGAATGCCCAACGAACAATCGGACGACTGCTCTTCAAGTCATTCACTTTGTTCGACATCTTCTGAACATTGGCGGTCAGCACTTCTTTCTGCTCCTCTTCAGCCGCAGCGCGGAAAGCTTCCTCGTTGGTGTTGTTGATTACAAACTGCTTGGCAGCGTTGAAAATAGCCGAATAGGTCTTGCTCGACGGAGTAACCGACTGCTCGATGATAGCAATCTTCACCTTCGGTGTGGCTTTCGTCAGACCCGTGATTTCGAACGTACGATCCTCGCCCATGTTTACGGTAAAGCGAGTACCTACCTTGCCGGCAAATGCAGGCTCGGCAATGTTCTTCGGCAGATCGTTCTCAGCCATCCAGTCGTAGTCAAAATCTTCCTCTCCCTCTTTGGTAGCTATACCTTTGAGTTTCACGGAGTCAGGCATGCTGAATCCGCACTCTACCAGACGAGCCATACGGAAGATGCGGTTCTCTGCATCATAGGTCAGAGGCATGAAGTCGCCGGCTTTGGCGCCCTTGTGGAAAGCAAACTCCTTGTATTCCTCGGGGATGCTCTGCTCCGACATGTTGCGGCCGTCGTACGTTACATCGGAATTGCTGTTGACTACCAATGCAATATCCTCCGTCGTGCGGAACTCCTCTTCGATAGTCTGCATCGCCTTCTCGGTCATCTCGTAGTCCGTCTCGCTCGGAATGATAGGGAACGCTACGTAAGCGATGTCGCGGTTAGGAGTCTGCTTGTACATCTGCTTGCGCTCGTCGTAGATCTTCTTGATGTCGTTGTTGCTAACTGTTACCAGCGAATCAGCTACTGCATAGTACGGCTTCATAATATAAGCGGCATCCACCTTCGTCTCGCGCGACTGAGCAGCGTACTTGGCGTCGATCTTGTTAGCCGAAATCAGGTGCTGCAGCAAGCCGGTATACTTCTCTTGCATAGCAGTCAGCTTCACGGCGTTCTCCCAGTACATCCAATAGTTCTTGGCCTGCTGGAGGTTAGCCTGCATCTCGCGGTCATCAGTCTCAGTCTCGATCGAGGAAAGGAAGTTCAGCAGATAAGCGCGGTCAAATTGTCCGTCAGCACCGGCAAAAGCACGACGCGATGTGATCAGTTGATGAGGATGTGCACCGGCGCAAAGCTCATAGAGCTCGTCTGCCGTCACGTCCATACCGATCATCTCGCCCTGATGCTGAAGTGTGTACTTCGTCACCAGCATCTGCCATACCTGATTGCGAATCTGTGCGTGCAGATCTTCGTCAAAATCGTTTCTTCCCGACTCGATCTTGTACACCTCTGTCAACTGCTCAACAGCCGATTCATACTCCGTGTAATGAATTTTCTCGCCTTCTATCTCACCGATATACTCGCGGCTCTTGTTCATATACGACGAACCCGAGTTAAGAAGGTCTCCCAAAACAAATGCAAGCATAGCCAAACCCACGATAATCAGCAGGAAATAGCCATGATTGCGAATACGTTGTAATGTTGCCATAATTTATTAATAGTGTTTTAATTATTTCCTCTATTGTGTCCTGATTTTTCCCGTAATAGTTTCCTGTTTTTTCCAAAAATCGGACACATATTCCATGCGTCTGCCCGGCGTTTTTTTCCAAGCAGCGCACAAAACGGGCACAAAGTTACAAAAAATATTTGATATTTGCAAGTTTTTTTGCAAAAAAATTCATTCTAATGTTATTTTTAAGTCATCTTGCGGTATTGAGGCATGATTTATACAAGGGTAAGTTCATTGCTTGCTTTGGCTATGCCACTCCAACCACCTGCGCATAACACTCTCCACAGAGGCTTATCAGGGGTTTATCGGACCAATCACGTATCCTACCCTACCTTATATATACTACGTATATATCCCGTGAAGTTGAAAATTTGGCCTAAATTTCTGCCTATATATACGGACATTTATCCTCGCGACCCATCTTATTCCAGTCGAACAACGGCAGCAATTGTTCCGGCGTCAACGCTTCTCTTGCAGGCGTCAGCCCCATTGTATAAGCAAGCAGCCCAATTATTTCTTGCGCAGTCATCTTCTTCCGCATAGCGCTTATTTCCAACGACTTGTCACGTTTGCATAAGCGTTGTCCCTGTTCATTAACAAGCAACGGGTGATGGCAGAACAGTGGCTCTTGAAAGCCCAACAATCGGTACAAATACAACTGCTGCGCAGCAGACAACAGCAGGTCTCTTCCGCGAACAATCTCCGTCACGCCCATCTCCGCATCATCCACCACCACAGCCAGTTGGTAAGCAAACACGCCATCCGAACGCCGAACAATAAAATCCCCGCAATGCGTAGCCAGATTCACAGCCTGATGCCCGTATACCCTATCCTCATATTCAATCTGTTCATCCGACACTATCAACCGAATAGCCGCCTTGCTCGATTGGATATTCTTGTTGCGACACGTTCCCGGATACACAATCCTTCCGTCACTCTCGTGCGGAGCTTGCGCTGCAAGAATCTCATTTCGCGTACAAGTGCACGGATAAACAAGGGATCCTGTACCAATTCCGCGGTTCTCACGGATGTTAGCCAATTGATTTAGGTACTGCTCATAAACCTCAGCTCGTTTCGACTGCCACACCACTTCCCCATCCCAGGTCAGCCCGAGCCATTCCAGATCGCGCATCAACTGCTCGGCATATTCCCGCCGCGAACGTTGAGGATCAAGATCCTCTATCCTCAAACGCCACAAGCCGCCTTGTTGTCGGGCTGACACCCAAGACAACAAAGCGGCAAGTACATTGCCCAAATGCATCTCACCCGTGGGGCTTGGGGCAAATCGGCCTACTATACAGTCTGTTCGATGTTCCATACAAACGCGCGAACACCCACTTCCTCGTTACGCATATCGAGTTTCTTGACGGACTCCAACAGCACCGGCACTTTCTCGTCATCCACCACGGTGATCACGCACGAGTTCATCTCAGGCCAAGCGTGCGTACCACGACGCGGTTCACCGCCGTTCGTACCACGTCCCTGAACCTGCTCAAAGAACGTGAAGCCCTTAATATCAAGCACATCAAGCATGTATTCCACCCTACCCGTGTTAGCCTGGTTGAACACTATCATTACACTTTTCATTTCTTTTCCTCCTTATCTTTTACTTTGATCTGCATAAAGATGAACTTCTTGCGGAGTTTCTCTGTCTTCTCGCGGTCACCGTGACGTGACATTACGCCGTACAGCACAGGTACGATAAACAGCGTCAGGAATGTGGATACTGTCAGACCGCCGATAACGACGATACCCAGAGGCTGCCACATCTCGGCACCTTCGCCGTTGGATACGGCCATCGGCACCATACCCAGAATAGTCGTAAAGGCTGTCATCAGCACCGGACGTATACGGCTGCGACCGGCCATTTGGATAGCCTCGTTGAGCTCATGTCCGCGCTCACGCAGAAGGTTGATGTAATCCACCAGCACGATACCGTTCTTCACCACGATACCTACCAGCAGCACCAATCCCAGTGCACCAATCATATCCAGCGAACGGTGAGTCAGCCATAGAGCAATAATCACACCCGACAGTGCAAACGGCACAGTGAACATGATGATGGCAGGCATTCTCAGGCTCTCGAATTGTGACGCCATAACGATATACACGAGCATGATAATCATCAGTCCTAACAGAATCATATCGCCGAATGTATCCTGTTGCGTCTCATAGTTACCGCCTATATGTGTGGAGTATCCTACAGGCATGTCGAGTTGGGGAATCACCTGCGTCTCAATGGCCTGCGCCAGTTCACCCAGCGTGGTGTTGTACGGTGTAGCCTTGACGGTTACTATACGCTGGCGTGCCTTACGCTCGATGGTAGGTGGCGCCCAGTATTCGCCAACCTCGGCCACCTCGGTCAGTTTGACCACCTTGCCCGTAGCGGTCGGGATAGAAAGGTTCAATATATCGGAGATAGAGTTGCGGTCCTCTTCCATCAGGCGGACTACTATATCGTACTCCGAACCGTCATCCTTCAGATAGCCGCAGGTCATGCCGGCAACACGGTTACGCAGATAGGTGGAGATAGTCGCCGAACTCAACCCCAGACGTGAAGCTTTCTCCTTGTCCACGGTAATCTTGATATCCGGACGGTCTTCCTCACGGCTGATATTCACGTCGCGCGAACCGGGAAGCGCTGAAATCATCTGACGACACTGCTCTGCCAGTTGCGAAGTACGATCAAAATCATAACCGTATATCTCCAGGTCTACCGTATTACCGCCACCCGGACCACCGGACGAAACAGCGCACTGGAACTCGTTAATCTCAGGATAGGTAGCCATCTCTTGACGAAGAATCTCGGCTATAGTCCAGATGTCGCGGTCACGCTCCCACTTCTTGGGCAGACGAACGGTCATCTGAATCTTGTTGTTCATCGTCGAGGTGAACAGGGCTGCTATCGATGCATCATCATTCGAACCGGCGGTCGTATTGATCAACTGTATCTCAGGAACAAGCTCCACAAATCGTGCCTCAAGCCGGCGAGCGGTCTTCAGGGTCTCTTCGATACGCGTTCCGCGCTGCAGCTTGACTGTAACGCTCAATCGGCCGTTATCCTGCTCCTGCATAAAGTCCGTACCGATCTTGCCCGTGAATACAGGCGTCAGCGATGCAGCAAACAATGCGAACAGTATCAGCAACGTTATCGTCTTATGGCGCAAACACCAACCCAGGGTCTTGGCATAAGCATCGTCTATCACATCCAGCATCCTCACCACCGTACGGTCGTACCACGACTTCTTGCCGGCTTCGTCATCTATCAGGTTGCCTTCTTCATCCACATGTACCTTCTTGGCTCTCAATAGCTTGGAGCACAGCATAGGCGTCAGCGTGATGGCTACACCGGTGGATGTACAGCATACTACCGTTACTATCCAGCCCAACTCGTGGAACATGATACCGGCCATACCGTTGAGCATGGTCAACGGCACGAATACGGCCACCAGCACCAGCGTCGTCGCAATCACCGATACCCACACCTCATTCGTTGCGTAGATAGCTGCCTCATGAGGATCTTCGCCACGCTCCACGTGACGCGTGATATTCTCCAGCACAACAATCGCATCATCCACCACCATACCGATGGCTATCGTCAGCGAACACAGCGAGATGATGTTGATCGAACTGTCAGCTACACCCAAGTAGATGAACGCCACGATAAGCGCGATAGGAATAGTGATACCGATGATAATCGTGGCACGCCATTTGCCCAGGAAGAACAGCACTACCAGCACCACGAACAGAAGGGCGTACAGCACGGATTCTTCCAGTGAGTTGATACTGTTCTGTATGTTCTCCGACGAGTCATAGATCTTCTCTATCTTCACGTCTGTGGGCAGCTGCTTCTGTATCTTGGCAAGTTCTTTGCGCACATCACGGCATACCTGCACCGTGTTTGCGCCGGTCTGCTTGGCTATCACCAGTCGAACGGCCTCACGACCGTTGGTCTTCTCGTCAAGGCTGAGGTCCTTTATGGTATCTTTTACGGTAGCAATGTCGCGGATGAACACCTGTTGACCCATCGGACTCATTGCTACCATGAGGTTTTCTATCTCCGACGACTCGATGTACTCCGAACGCACCTGCATCTGATACTGCTCTTGAGGCATCTTGATCGTGCCTGACGAGAGGTTGAGGTTGTTCGCGGATACCACTTGACCTACCTGCTCAAGCGATATGCCGTATGCGTCCAACTTCTGCTGGTCGATATTCACATACACATAGCGGTCCGGTGAACCCGATAGCGATATGTTACCTATACCGTCTATATGGTTCAGCTGAGGCACTACTTCGTCATTCAGAATCTTGTCCAGACCGGCATAGGTCTCATCGGCTGTGATCGAATACTGGCAGATCGGCATCGTGGATGTCGATAGCTTGAATATCACTGGCTTGGCGCAGTTGTCAGGCAGATTGTTGGCCGCCATATCTACAAACGAACGCACGTCGTTCGTCGCCTCGTCCATGTTGCTGCCCCACTCTAATTCCAGAGTCACCATCGAGATGTTGTCCTTGCTCTGCGAAGTGATATGCTTCAGGTGGTCGACGGACGTCAACGCGTTCTCCATAATCTTCGTCACGTTCGTCTCCATCTCACTGGCTGAGGCACCCGGATAGGTGGTCATCACCGTGATATACGGGGGATCCATCTCAGGGAACTGGTCGATAGGTAGTCTCAGAAACGAGAATATACCAATCACTATCACCGCCACGAAAATCAACGCAGTGGTAACAGGTTTCTCTATCGCTGTTTTATAGATAGCCATAATGTAATCTCAATTGTAAATGGTAAATGAACAAATGGTAAATCATTCTACCACATTTATCTTCACGCCATCCACCAGCTTATGTTGTCCGGTGGTCACCATCTCCACACCTGCCTTGATCTCCAGTGAGATGATCTCTATATCTTGGTCAAAGCGTTGGCCGAGGGTTACAGCCACACGCTTTGCACGCCCATTGTCGTTGATGAACACGTAGCGGTCATTGGCGCCCACCAGTTTCTCTACGCTTTGATAAGGAACGACTATAGCGTTCTCTTTGCCCAAACCCAATGTTGTGGTCACGTACATACCCGGACGCAACAGCAGTTTGTCATTAGGTATCTGTATCTTAGCCTGGAAAGTGTGGCTCGATGCGTCTATCGTCGGATAGATGATCTCCACCATTGCCGGAAAGACCTTATCAGGATAGATGGTGCTGGTCAGAGTCAGTTTCATTCCTTCTTTCACCAGCGGGAAATAGGTCTCTGGTATAGCTATCAGAGCTTTCAGTTTGTTGATCTGCGTCAGCACTACGATTGGCTGACCGGTATACAACTCGCCGTCCTCGTAGGTTTTTGCGGAAATCACACCACTGAAAGGAGCCCTTACGTACGTGTTTGCCTCCAAGAACTCCAACTGCTCTTTGGCTTGGTCGAATTGCGCTTTCAGCTGATCGAACTGCTGCTGCGTAGCCGAACCCGACTTGAGCAGTTCGCGTACGCGGTTGTATTCAATCTCCACGTTCGACAGCGAGATCTTCGTCGTCTTGTATTGGGTCTGATCCATCCTGACGAGCATATCGCCTGTGCGTTTGTTGTCGCCTACCTCGCAGTAGATATGCTCTATCTTGCCGGTTACCGATGGCGCCACATTCTGCGTCAGGTAGCCTTGCAGGTTGGTTGATACCGAGATGACGCGCTCTATCTCACGAGGCTGCAATACCGTCGTGCGCACTTGCTCCACGCGCTCTTCTTCCTGAGCTTCTGTTTGTTCTGTCTGTTTGCTGCAGCCTATCAACATCATCACTGCCAGCGAATATACGAATATCTTTTTCATTGTATATATATTTTTCTTTCAATTTTCTTATCTCACTTTCGTTCGAACGATTATTTCACCTTTCAACTTTCACCTTTCACTTTTCACCTAATTATTCAGGAATTTCTCCAGTTCTACTTGTGCATTTACCAGGCTCAGCACTGCCTGTACGTACGAACTCTGCGCCGAGATCAGGTCATTGCTTGCGTTCGTCAGCTCCATATTGCTTGCCGTTCCCCAGTAATACTTGTTCGTCGTGGAGGCAAACACCCGTTTGGCCACATCTATATTGTCCACTTCGTTCGTATACGTCTCGTATGCATTCTGCAAGTTGAAACGCAACTGCTGGTATTGTATACCCAGGTTATCCGTCGTTTCGGATAAAGTATTTCTGGCTTCCTCCAATGCGATCTTCTTTTCCACCACACCTGCGGCACGCTTTCCGCTGGACCACAATGGCATTCTCACACTCACCTGCACCACGTTAGGCGGCGTCATTCGCATGCCACCTTCGCCGTAATACATCTGGTTGGTGTAATTGTAAGCCAGACTGACTGTCGGACCATACGCCCAACCGGCCATGTGCACGTTCTTTTCGGCAAGCTCCGTCTGCTTTTGCAAAAGTTGGTAGTTGAGGTTATTTGCAATGTTGAAATTCTCCCCAAGCAACGACAGTACACGCTCCGGCGAAAGTATCGTCTGTATATCCTCCGTCAGAGTCAGAGTGGTCTCTACCGGCACATCCAACAGCACTTTCAGGCTGTTCGTAGCAAGTTCTATGTTACGCTTCTGGGAATTGATACTATTCTTTAATGTATTCACGCGTACGCGCACCTGATCGGCAGTTGTCTGCTCTGCTGCACCCGCGTTCACGGCATTCTGCGTGATAGCTTCCAGTCCCTGAATATTTACCAGACTCGAGTCCAACAGCGACGATATACTCTGTAACGCCAACACGCTCACATAACTGCTCATCACACTTCCGCGAATCTCACTCTCGCTCTTCTCCAACGCGATCTTTTTCATGTCAATCGCCAAGTTGTTCAGCAGCGCGCCTACTATTCCTTGGCCGTTTATTCCTATCGAAGCCGTCACACCCAGCGCACCTACGTTCGGCATATTGATCTTCACTTCGTTACCCATCATCGACAGCGTCGCGCTATAGCCCAAGTAGTTGCTATAGCTGTAACTTCCATCCACTTGCGGCAACATGGCTGCTATCGTCTGCCAGCGTTGCGCGTAGGCTTCCTGAACAGCCAAAGACGCATTTTTCAGACTTCTATTCTGCTTTACCGCATAGTCCTGTGCCTCTTTTAGCGTCAATTCAAGCGATGCCGGATTTTCCGACGGCTCATGATGTTTCGTTGCCGCCATCACATGATCCTCAGCTTGCATGTTCATCCCGAACGCCAAACTAAGAATAGCTATGATTATCGTTTTTTTCATATATTTTGATTATTTATTTTCCTTTCAATTTTCACCTTTCAATTTTCAATTTCCCTTTCACCTTTCACTTTAGCTATTACCGCCTCATAACGCCTCATTCCTTCCTCCGAGAACATTCCCCGTAACAGCAAATCCAGCGTGAAATCCGACAATTTCTTGAACGGCACTCCGCCATCCGTCTGTTCTATTCCCGCTTGTACCACGTTGTCGTGCAAACGCGCCAACATCCTTGCCGCCATCTCGGCATCCAGGTCTTTGCGGAAGATACCTTCTTCCACACAGCGCTCCACTATCCGTTGCAGCACCCGTTTGTTCAGCGCCAGTATCTGTGCGTTGTAGTCTTTGGCAAGGGCAGGATAATACTTGTTCAGGTCATAAATAAACGGCGGGAACTGCCGCACATCGGATGTCGTCATCATCTTCTCTGCCGCTGCGCTAATGCTGTCCCACATGCTTTTGCACGATTCAAAAAATTTCAACATGCTCGCGCGAACTTCCTCGTAATGTGCCACCAGAATGGCTTTGATCAGCTCATCTTTCGTCTCGAAATACACATAGAATGTCTTTTTCGACATACCGAGTTCACGGCAGATATCATCGATACTTACCGAACGAATCCCCACCTCACCCATCTTCTTTTGGGCAAGCTGTATAATCTTTTCTCGTGTTTCGTTTACTGTCTCCATTCCTTTCACTTTTCCTTCCCTGTAGCGCAGCGTCCTTTCACCTTTCACCTTTCAATTTCCAATTCGGCCACTTTTATCGAGGTTTTATCGAGGTTTTATCGAGGTTTTATCGAGGTTTTAACAGACTTTTAACGAGTCCATCCTAGACCATTGCCACACTTTTATCGAGGTTTTAACAGACTTTTATCAGGGTTTATCGAGTCATTATCGGTCCATTAACGGTCCATTATCGGTCCATTATCGGGAGTGATCGCCTTTTATTAGTTGCAAATGCTATGCCAAACACAAAAACACTCGGAAACTTTCGGTATTTTTTTAGTTTCCAAGTGAGATTTGCACACATAAGTTTACAAACGGCGGGTTACAACATCCTCCACTGGTCCAGAAACATTGGATAACTCTTCCCGATACATTCTGTATCGTTAACCGTGAACCCCGCCGCCAGCAGCGCCATAGCCATTCTGTGATCATGTCGCGTCTCATGCAACCGAACGGCTTCCAGACGGTCACACTCCTTATGCCGCAAACGCTCTGTTCCTGTGGCATGCAAACGAATCCCGAGCCGTTCGCAGGTTAACGCGATAGCTGGATACAGATCCGGACAACTGGTAAAATCAACCGCAATTTCTTGTCCTTTTCTGCTTTGCGATTGCCCTTCTCTACTTTGCAATTGGTCTTTTGTGATTCGCGCGCCTTCCTTTGTGAAAACGGTCTGCACGCCAAAATGCACGGCAAATAATTCCGCTACCACCCTATCGCCCTGAATACTGTCTGCCGTAAGCCCTTCCAGCAAAAGCTCTCCGCCATAAATAGCGATATACTCGTACCAAAATGCCGCCGCACTCCAGTCGCGCTCTAACTGATCGGCCATGTTTGGTCGATAATTCTCCGTCAACCTGCGAGTCATCGTTATATACGGTGACTCTTTATCTGAAACTGGAATACTTTCCCCATGCATCAACAGTGCCGACGTCGTTTGTGTAGTAGGCGCTCCATCCCGCTCCATAAGCCGCTGATCGCCGGTAAGCGTAATAGGTTTGCCCGGATAGCAACGAGCCAAATGTACCTGCAAAAACCTAAGTGCCGTACCGCAGTTCTTGAGGTAAAGAGTTAATTCTCCGCCATCCTTAGAAACACCGGAAAACGGCGTGCCGTACATCTCCCTGATCTTTTCCAACGCATCATGCAGCACAACCACATCATCCGGCATATCCGAAGAGACCCGCATAAGCGGATCTCCATGGATAGCCTGCAAAAGCAAAATGCGATTTGCAATACTCTTCGATATCGGCAGTTGCACTTTCACCATCAACTGTCTACTTTCAATTTTCAATTTTCAGTTGACACTCGGCAGCGGACTATAATCACGGCTGTACCGCAGGTGTTGCTCGATGTAGCCTTCCGTGAAGTCCAATTTGACATCGGTAATAATACCGCTTTCGCAGTCACGCTCTACGATATATCTCGGGTTCACGAATCCTTTGTAAGGAGCCAGATTCAATTTGGCATAACGCGCACGAATCTCCTCATGCAGTTCCTGATTAACCTTCACCGCATAAGTCTCCACCATCTCTTTGGCTGCAACATAGTCACCCTCGGATGTGATGCGTTGTATCTCTGCCAACAGCTCGCCGTACAAGCGCCGCAGACCGTCATAATCGTTGATGCGCAGATAGTGCTTGCCGTCGCGTTCGATAATCTCCACTTCAGCTTGTCCCTCTGTTACGTGAGCCAGCACCCAGTTGGCGATAAGCTGACGGTTGCGCATATGTGCCTCTTCGATATCCTTACCCGGTTCGATACGTACCAGTTGCGTCATCGCGCCGTTCATCATCTGCTGATAATAGCCGGCTTTGTACGCATCTTTGTTCGGCAGCAGACCTAACTCCACCAGCTTCGGATCTGCCAGATAGTACAACCCGAACAAGTCCGCACGTGCCTCTTCGATGGTCGAAGCATGTTCTTTCAGGGCATCTTTCGTCACACCCGGCATCAGTTTGCCACTACCATGACCGACGCACTCATGCAAGTCGGTATGCAGGTCGCCGCACATAGCGCCATATTGCTCGTAGATACCACGAATCTCATCATCGATCATGAACTCCTCATTGAAACCGTTACCTTTAGCCGCCTCATTGTAGGCGTGCATCAGGTTATCAATAGTCACGGATTTCGAACCGTACTCTTTCCTAATCCAGTTGGCGTTCGGCAGGTTGATGCCTATCGGCGTAGCCGGATAGCAGTCGCCGGCAAGGATTGCTGCGGTAATAACCTTGGCTGTCACGCCTTTCACTTCCTCTTTCTTGTACTTCTTATCGGTCGGCGAGTTATCCTCAAACCATTGGGCATTATCGGAAATCAGTTGCGTACGCTTGGTCGCCGCCAGATCTTTGAAGTTGACCATTGACTCCCATGTACCGGTGATACCCAGCGGATCGCTATAGGTCTCCGTAAAACCATTCACGAAATCCACACGGCTGTCAAGGTCTTTCACCCAAGCAATACAATACTCATTAAACAACTTCAAATCGCCTGTCTCATTGAACGCAATCAGTTTGTCCAACACGATCTGCTGCTGCTCGTTCTCCGCATATTTCTTTGCTTCCTTGAGCCAATACACCACATGTTCCAGCGCTTCACCATACAATCCGCCTACCTTATACACGCGCTCTTCAATCTTGCCATCCTCGTTCTTGACAAGCTGGCTGTTCAAACCAATCCACATCGGCTCAGAACTGTTGTCCTTATGCGCAGCATACCATGCTTCTGCTTCCGCTTGTGTCACGCCTTCGCCGTAGTAGTTGCCTGCCGACTCTGCTATCAAATCCACGCCGTCTTGTTGGCTCATTCGTTTAGGCATTACTGCAGGGTCGAACATCACAGGCAAAATAGCCTCATCGTAAGTCACTCCGGCTTTTTCGCACGCAGCAACGAACCACTCTTGCGTAAATTCCGGCAAGAACTTATCTTCGCTATAGTGGTGATGAATGCCATTACTAAACCACACGCGCTTGAGATAGCACTCAAAAGCTGCAAAATCCTCCGTACCCTTTTCATACGGATAATTGAGGTACAAGTCCTCACATGCACGACGAATGCGCAGGTTGTATCGTCCGTTTTGGTCGAACAATATGTCCCTACCCCACAAAGCCGCTTCGCTCAAGCAATAAACCAACTGCTTCTGCAGAATCGTCAACTGGTCAAACTCCGGAACATCATACCGGAGAATCTCAAGGTCATAGAACTTATCCACGTTGTATTGGAAAGATTGGTTATGACGATTGCAGCCGCATAATACACACACGGCTGCAACACAAATAAATAGATGCTTATTCATTAGATACGCTCTAATACGGTTCTTACTAACTCTTTGATACGAGGCTTGTAGTCGGTATTCGCTGCTTCTACCTTACGCTGTGCAATCACGCAGCAAACGGTCATTGCGTGGTGTCCCATGTGCAGGGCAAGACCTGCGATACAACTGCCTTCCATCTCATAGTTGGTGATGCGCTGACCTTCATAGCGGAACGCGGTAATCTTCTCGTTGATATCGGGCACGGCGATAGGCACGCGAAGTACGCGACCTTGCGGACCATAGAAGCCGTTGGCTGCAATCGTGCAACCACGCATCATATCGTCCTTGGCGATGCGGTCAACCAACTCGGGATTGGCAGCTACCACATAAGGCACAGCAGCTTTCTTGGGATAGCCGATAAAGTCAACAAGGGCTTTCTCAAAGCCAAGGTCGGCAATCTTGTCGCGATTCTCATAGAAAGCCAATACGCCGTCAAAACCGATGGATTTCTGGCTTACGAGGAACGTACCAAGAGGTATATCCTCTTGCATGCCGCCGCACGTACCGATACGCACAATATCGAGGCAACGCTTGTTCTCTTTCTCTGTACGTGTTGCGAAATCGATATTGGCCAAAGCATCTATCTCGTTCATAACTATATCGCAGTTGTCCGTTCCGATACCCGTTGAGATACATGAGATACGCTTGCCCTTGAACTTACCGGTTATTGTGTGGAACTCACGGCTTTGCACATCACACTCGATACTTCCCTCATCAAAGAAAGAAGCCACCATATTTACGCGATCCTGATCACCTACAAGGATAACCTTGTCAGCGAGGAACTCAGGTTTCAGATGCAGATGGAATGCTGAACCGTCTGCATTGATAATCAACTGACTTGCCGGAAATGTCTTCATAACGATATGATTTAAAGGATTATTATATTCAATATTTATGCTTCTCCCGCGCCAAACGACAGAGGCAGAGTCGATCCCGGAACAGGAGCATTCTGCTTAATCTCAATCTTGCCGTATTGCTCTTCGTACTTGCGTACATTGTCTTGCAAAGCAAAAAGCACTTTCTTTGCATTCTCCGGAGTCATGATCACGCGGCTAAGAACAGATGCCTGCTGAGGTCCCGGCAACATGCTTGCGAAATCAAGCACAAACTCTTGCGGACCATGTGCGATGATAGCAAGGTTAGAGTACACACCGGCTGCTTTATCCGGCGCAAGAGTGATATTCATCTTCTTTTCTTCTTTCATAATATGTTGTTGTTTAGATCAGCCAACTTGGCTGATGAGATTAATATTTACCAGCGTTTGGGTTTTGGGCGTAGAGGTTCTATTAGCAGCGTAATGAGCGTTATGAGCGGTAGGATTATTTCCCACAGCGGGAGCAGCAGAACAATCTTTGTGGTGCCCCAACGGCTGGCTGCAGTATTGATTATCAGTACTTGCATAAGCCATCGGATTAGCATCGCAGCCGCTACACCCACTTGTATCTCCCACGAAGCAAGCACCAGTAGCGCTATCGCCACGCCATAGTACAATCCGCGTGTAAGCGGCTCCAGCGTCAGTTGTACCTTCGTGCCCAACCGATAAGCGGGCGCTACACTCAGATGACGGCGTTTCTGGTGCAGCCATTCGCCCAACGATGCTTTAGGCACTGACCATGTGATACTTTCCCGCGTGCAAGCAATAGCTGTGTTCTGCTTGGTAGCAACGCGATTGATAAACAAGTCATCATCACCGGCCCTATGCTCCAATATGCCTGCAAAACCGTTTTGTGCAAAGAACAAACGCTTACTATATGCCAGGTTGCGACCGACGCCCATATACGGATGTCCGCATTTTGCCATTCCCAGATACTGCATAGCGCTGAAAATCGTATCAAACTGAATCATTCTGTTCAGTAATCCCGGTTTAACGAAATACATCCCTACCCCAAGCACAACGTCAATATTGTCGTTAAAACCCTTAACCATCTCTTGTATCCAGTGTGTTGACTCTGGTCGGCAATCGGCATCAGTCAGCAGCAGATAATCATATTGTGCGGCTTTGGCGCCAAGGGTGATAGCCAGCTTCTTGGTCGACATGACATGTGCGCCAATAGGCACAAACGTCAGTTTGAGATTGGCATAACGCTTCTGCCAACGCTCCACCAACAGACGCGTATCATCCTCACTGCCGTCATCCACCACGATCACTTCGTACGCGGGATAATCTTGCGTCAATACGGCTTGCAGATAATCGCGTAGGTTAGTCTGCTCATTCCTGGCGCACACAATCACGCTCACGCCTTTCACAGTCTCCCGCTCAGTGTCTGCACCCGCACTTTCATCGTTCACTTTACGGCGCGTACGCGTGGCACGAGCAGCGGCAAGCATGTAACGCAAGTAGAAGTACAACTGGTACACCCACATCGCTGCAAACACGCCAAGCAACACCTGTTCTGTCAAAGACCACTCACTTATCACGGCTCTACTATATGCTTTTTATTCGCTGTATTTATCGTTCGATTTTTATCTTGTAAACATGAGTACTGCTACCATCCTCTGCCTTGACGGTAATCACCCATGGTGCTCCATTGATCTCTCCGGCAGTAACGGTCATCTCTTTATTGTCCAGACGGCGACCTGAGAAACGGGCTGTCTGCCCCTTGATATTCGTATACGAGCCTATTCCTCGGCGTGCCTCAATCGTGACCAGCTCTCCGTTGGCCATTTTTTCTTTTTGAGCCTCCGACAAACGATAGGTCTGTACTTTATCCGTATTCGGGTTAAAGCCTTTCCACTCTACTCCGTTGATCAGCAGTTTGTCGATGGCTGACGAGTAGATGAGTTGCACATCATCCACATACAGGTCATTTCCGTCGTACAGACCGTCATTGGCACGGAAAGCCGGATAATTGCCTGCCGAGAAAATAACGTTGCACATGGTGGGCTTGCCGTCGTTCTTGTACAGGATAGGCACTTTTATCTGTGTCCACTCGTCATATTTGGCACGGGCACGATACCATCCCTCAGCCACCTGCTGCACAGGTTCATCCACGCCGAACTCATTTCCGTCGGTTGCGGTACGGATATCACTTTCCTCGTTTATACGCTCGGTAGTGGTACTCGTACCGGCTTTGTTCTTATACTTGCTGCTTTTAGCTGTACCGATCCACGAATAGTAGAGCAGATGAAAATCCTCTTTTTCAGTATTCTCACCCGTACGCTTCACCCAAACGACCATCGTATCCGGACGATAGGTCCACACTATTCCGCCTTCCGTACCGGCAGTGGCACTGTTCAGGTTCAGTCCTTTCAAATATTGCCAAGGTACACCCAGACTCAGATAGCCGGGACCTGTAGCTGCAAGGTTGAGCTTGGGCGCACCTATCAAACGGTCGGTCACGTACGCACAACTGCCCGTACGCCCCTCACGCTTGTACATGAAAGTGAATTTCAGACCAATCTGCGTCACATTACTTCCATGCCAATCGATAAGCTGGGCATCATCCCTGAACTTGCCAGACCAGTTCTCGAAATGCGGGTCAGGCAACTGCTGTGCCCACATCGGAACAGCGGCGCAAAGCAACAGTATTATAGCAAAACGGTTTCTCATCATTCGTTCGATGTTACAGCCTCAACAGCAGATTCATTTACAGGAGCAGCTGTCGGTTCCTCAACAGGTGCAGCAGTCGATTCCTCAACGAGAGCAGCCTCTTTCATAGCGACCACAGGATTTAAGCGCTTGTTGAGTAAGTTCTTCTTGTCACTATGGATGGCATTGGCAATCAGTTCAACCATAACCTTGGCTCCCTCTCCTGTCAAAGCTATACCCTCACGCTGTACTTTCATTTCTGCAGCCGGAACATTAGGTTTCGGCGAGATATACGCAGATGCACTCTCCTCTTGCCCTTTAGCCTTCAGCCATTCGAAAGACTCTTTCTCCAAGTCAATGATCGGCAACAAATCGCGTTTGCACATCTTACGAATTACATCAGGATAGTTGCCCAGACGGCGCACCTGTACACCTTCTGTTGTGAAATACCTCGGGCAGACAGGTGTGAGCCATACAATCTGTACACCTTTTTTCTTTGCCATTTGCTGAATCTCCACCAATTGTTCGAGGTAGATATCCACCAGCGTACGCTCCTCTGCCTCTACGGACACAGGGCGTTTGCATAGCAGCACAAGGTCGCCTTTGCGAGCAGGGTCAAGCAATAGTGCCGGATCACGCGGCAGAAGCGTCAACGAAGTCTGAACTTCTACTGTCACTAATGAATCAAAAACCGGCTGCAACAATTCGGCGTAACCTACCGCACCGATAGATGCATCGGAACTCATCATCGGATCATCACCCAGCACAACAATGCGTAAGGGCTTGGGAGCGGCCATCAGCACAGCCGACAGCAACAACATCGATAGAACAGTAAAAACGTTTTTCATATCTTGAGATTTTTCCATTATTTCTGTTTGCGCTTGCAAAGTTACAAAAAAAAAATGACATTTGCAAGAAAAAACGGCAAAAAATGTTATAACTTTTTCTTAACACGCTTCATGAACGCAAAAATCGAACGCAAATGTCCGCCAAAGTGCCCCGTTTCGAACGTCACATTAGGCAATTCTTGCCAACATTTTTGCAGATGCTCGCAATTGCTGTAACAAACAATATCGTCATCGTAAGAGTGGAAGATATAGACTTGTGCTTTCGGCTGCCAGTCGGGAATGATGGTATCCTTGCCGAGTGCCAACGAATCATCGCGATAAATATCTTCTGCGTAAGGAAAATGCACGAGCGACGAACGAAGGAAACTTTCGTACATCCGACGGGTATCCGCTTGGCGCTTATCCATCGCATATGCTGACAGCCAATGGTTTACCTTGCGGCTGGCCATGAGGAAATATAGTGAAACAAAAGAATATTCTTTCGAAGTGATATAGGTGTCATAACAGCCATCCATTTCTAACGTAAAGAAATCCTCACGACGCAAGTTTAATCCGTACGATTCGCTTGTGCCCATTACCAACATCGGTATGGCCAGTGGCATCCCTACCCTGTTATTTGCCACGGCATCATCGTAAGTGGTAGCTACATCATAAGGTCCGCTACCGGCATAACAGGCAGCAACCGTTATGTTGGGATATTCCTTTTCAATTAGGCGTAGCGTCCAAAGAGCTGTAGCTGCCCCTTCGGAGAAACCGATGATATACAACGGTGCTTCATTTATTCCGGCATCTGCCTCCACACACATGTCAAAAAGCATCGAGTCACAAACCTGCACGAGCATATCTACGCAATGATGTGCTACCAGATCGCCACGAAGATAAGGATGTTCCCTGTTGCGCGTGATGCCATAACCAAGATAGTCAGGCATAACAAGGATATAATCGTCTCGAAAATATTTGGATTCGGGAATAGTTGATGTAGAAGGCACTTCCTTATTGGCAGCAATCGTAAAATGCGGAAGAAGGATAATGCCTTTTGCTGTCTTGCCGCAAGGAACACTTACCTTGCCTGATAGCGTAACCGTATCGCCCTGCGGAGTAAGCGAAGTGTAATAGCACACTCGTTCCAGCAGTTTGGTTGCCTGTATCGGAAGCGCAAAGGCTATACACAGCACAACAAGGCACGACACAACATATTTGTTCTGACTATTCATAACACATATTCAATCGTATAAATATTCAACCTATCACATGTTGCAGAATAGGTTTACACGCTGCAAAGTTACAAAAATTATACCATATTTGCAAATAATTACCACAAAAATTGGTATTTGTCCCCGATAAATTTGCAAATGTCAGTTTTTTTTTGTAATTTTGCGAAATCAATTGGTAAGACAGCTTATCACACAAGCATGCATATACTATACGAAGACAATCATATTATAGCCGTGAATAAGGCTCCGGGCGAGATCGTTCAGGGCGACAAGACCGGCGACACACCGCTCAGCGAATCGTTGAAAGAGTACATCAAGCAGAAGTACGACAAGCCCGGCGAGGTCTTTTTAGGTGTGCCTCACAGGTTAGACCGTCCTACGAGCGGCGTTGTGTTGTTTGCTCGCACCAGCAAGGCTTTGGTACGCCTGAACGAGATGTTCAAGAATCATGAAGCGATTCACAAGACCTATTGGGCCTTGGTACAAGGAGCGCCTAAACTGCCCGAAGGACGCTTGGAAAACTATCTTGTTCGCAACGAAGCACAGAACAAATCCTATATCGCTCAGCCTGGAGCGAAAGAGGCAAAACCGGCTATCCTTACATACAAAACAATAGCACGAGGCGACCGTTATACGCTACTTGAAGTAGAGTTGCTTACCGGCAGACACCATCAGATACGCTGCCAACTGGCGGCTATAGGTTGTCCCATCAAAGGCGATCTGAAATACGGAGCCAAACGCAGTAATCCCGACGGCAGTATATGCCTGCATGCCCGACAAATAGCATTCATCCATCCGGTACGAAAAGAGCCGGTAACGATTATCGCTCCGGCTCCAGAGTGGCCTGTAAAAGGTTGATTGTTTCCTCTGTTTAGTGTTCTTCTTATTTTTCTCTCTGCTTAGTATTTTCTCTGCTTACTTGGTATGTGTACGCGAGTAGAGGATGGCTTCTGCCTGACGCAGAGGATTACGTTTCTTTTGCCCGGGAGCAAACACGAATACTTCAGCCGTCACCACACGTGCATGAACCGGATCGAGCCATGTATGGCTGACGTACGGTCCGCCCATAGCTTCTCCCCCTACCATCTTCCATAATCCGCGAATCTCAACTGTATAGGTGCTGTCGATGGTCAGCGTTCGCATCTCAGGCGGAAAAACATTGTATTCCGTTGCCATTCGTGCACCGTTGCCGGAAGTGACGATACGCGATAGGATAGCGTCACGTTGGGCATTGAGGTAAGGCATCATGAATGTCTCTGCATCAGTATAGGGATAACTGTAAACGATCAAATCGCGACGGAGCGAGCCTTTGTTGTTGCACGCCCACACAATCTGCGTATTCGGATTGAGCAGCAGTTCATTCGGTACGGAAGGTACAATAACTGTATCCATCAGCAGCATATAATCATTCGGCACAAGCATATCGGCATGGAATGCTGCATTCAGATGCTTGCGGATATCTTTCTCCGTAGATGCTCTGTAGAAACGCTGTTGGCGAGTCATCTCTTGCATAACAAACCAGTCACGTATCTGCTTGCCATGAGCGAGCCAGTATTCGAGGAAAGCCTCTTCATTCGGCGATTGAATACGATAAACAGCCTGCGGAGTTGACCATATATCTCGCTGTGCTTTCGGCGTCACCTGCGTATAGCGTGCAGGGTCAATATCCACATACAGAATGTTACGCGTAGGCATGAGCAGATGGTCGAACTGCGCCGGAGTAACCTGCGTGAGCTTAAAATATGGTTCCATCTGCGGCATGCAAGGCATATCTGCCCCCAAAATAGCTTTAACGGCATCATACAAGGTGACAATATCCTCCACATAACTGCTTCCATCGGCTTTCTGCAGATGCTCGGCATCTACCAGACGTTTCTGCTCCTGGGATAGCGTATATTGCGGCACAATCACCAGACATTCATATATAGATCCGGTGGCAGATGTGAGTGTTCTGCCCGACTGTTTGCCACAAGACACCAGTACTACGGCAAGCAGCAGCACAAGGCATATGTTCTTACTAATCTTACTAATCTTCCTCATCTTCATAATAGTTGTAGTCGGAACGTCTCTTGTGATGTATCCATGAATCAAGCGTCATCCATAACTTTTGTTTCCATGTGTGGCGGCGGTGTTTGCTGTCTTTCGACGATTTTCCTTTACCATATCCGTAACCATAGCCGTAACCATATGATCCATAACCATTGCGACGCTTAACATAGCCGTAACCATAACCGTAGCCGTAACCCGAATGGAATCCTTCGGTAGGTATATCCGAGAGGATAAGATGTATCTTATCCGAATAATCCTCTTCCAACGCTTCAAGTGTCTGACGGCAGAATGACTTGGAAGTCTGCACACAACGGATAACGAACAAAGTGATATCCGTTTCCGCTACCAGCGATAGGGCATCGGGCACCTGACCGATAGGCGATGTATCCAAAACGATGAAGTCATAGCGTTCGCGCATTCGTCTAAGGAATTCCATTAGTTTATCGCTATGAATCAACTCACCAGGGTTAGGAGGAACTGTTCCCGCAGAGATGAAATCGAAATTGACATTCGGGTGGTGAATAATCAATTCCTCTTCCGTACATTCACCGATAAGGTAGTTTGTCATACCCACTTTGACATCTATTGCCAATTTGGTATGGATATTCGGTTTACGGACATCGAGGTCGACAAGAAGAGTCTTCTTGCCGGTCATGGCGTAGAGCGCTGCAAGGTTGGTTGACATAAAAGTCTTACCGTCACCTGACTCTGCAGAGGTTATGCAGATGCACAACTTTTCTTTTCGTCCGACGATAAACTCGATTCGCGTACGCATAGCACGTAGCATCTCAGCATATCCTGATCGTGGTGAATTTTTCACGAGCGTTGGGTTCTGCGAATGAGCATGTCGGAGAGTGCCGATAACTTTGAATTTCGACAACTTCTCTGCTTCTTGCGGAGTACGAATCTTGTCGTTCAGCAGTTCGCTGAGGATGATCAGCAGCAACGGAATGACAAAACCGAGGGCAAGGAACGTTGTCATCGTTTTTTTCTTTACCTTCGCGTTCACCAGTTTGGTGGTAGTGCGTGCACGGTCAAGAATCTCGTTGTCAGGAGTGTTCGAAGCTTTCTGAATCTCTGATTCTGCACGTTTCTGAAGGAAGAAAGTGTAGTAGTTGTCATCAATTCGGTAGTTACGCTCAATGGCTACCATCTGCAGTTCTTTCTCCGGCAGATGTTTGATGTCCTCTTCCACTTCTGCATATCGTGTCTTCAGATCTTGCTTCTCTATCTCAAGTGACTTACGCATCGATTTAACCACCTCTGCTATGGCCAGTTTTACATTCTCAATATCCTTCGTGTACCTGGCATAGAACACGTTCTTTTCTGTCAGCTCGCCTCGTTGTATTTGCAGGTCGTTGAGTTGTGCCACAAGTCCCATGAGCGTTCCATCTGTAATGCCCAAAGATCCCGGAGCGATAACCGTGCCCTGCTCGATGGACTCATGCAGATAGTTATCCAGATAATCAAGATAAGTTTCGCGTAAGCGCAGCTGCAATACCTGCTGGTCATAACCGCTAATCCTCGACATCAATTGCGAAGCATAAGAGCCTACATCGATAAAACGGTTCTCCTGGCGGAAAGCAGTCATCTCTCCTTCTGACAATTCGAGCGACTGCTGCAACACTTTCAGCTGCTCGTTGATGAACAGGATAGACTTCTCTGCCTGCTCGTTCTTTCGCTCAAGGTTTTGGAGAAGGAAGATATCAGACAATTTGTCGATAAAATCACAGTCACGCTCATAAGTCTCACTGGTCAGACCTATACATAGCACGGTAGAACTCTGCTGAAGGAAGTTCAGTTGCAGACTCGACTGGAACTCTGATACCAACGATTCATGTGAACGCAGGCGGAAGAACATCCTTCCCTTGTTGGTCATATAGGCTGTAGGCCAGATTACACCCGTGAAATAGGGAGTCTCAAACTGCTCACCGTAATGCGTCTCCACGCGGAACTGTTGCAACCGCTCATCGTCATTGCTCAGGGTAACAACAAGCGTGCCATCTTCCTGAAAATCTACACGGTAAAGCATATCATAGCCTCTCTCGCTTATCTGCTTTGTCTCCACGGTAAATGGAGTCATGTTGTATACATTACGCGTCTTGAAGCGCCCCATTGTGATATACTCCACGTTCAGGAAAGGCAAGGAGTCCACCGTACGGCTGATGAGGTCATGTGAACGCAAACGGAGCACTTGGTTGTTTATATCACTCATTCCTTCGTCTAAGCTGAAACCGCGCATAATGCTGGCTCCGTAGCCTGCCGACTGCTTGATGATAATCGTGCCGTAACTATAATAAGCCGGTATCCATTTGCGGTTCTTGAGCATAGCTAAACTGAACATGATGGCCACACCGATAGCGAACAAATACCAATAGTGAAGGAAACGTATTACCCACTCCATCACATTGATATTCATGCCGCCGTTATCATCGGTATCGGGTACATCCATTGATGCGCCATACGGATTGGCGTAGGGGTTAGCATAGGGATTACCGTACGGATTGCCGTAAGGATTAGCGTAGGGGTTGCCGTACGGATTGGTATAAGGATTATTCTCTGCCATAGACACTTATCATTTGGTAGTTGACCATTTACTATTTAGAAGTTAACATCGGGTATGTAGTTCAATACGGATAGCAGCAACGAGATGGATGAAGTCACGAGTGCTATAAATCCGCTATACGACGGCACTTTGTAGAATGCTCCGGGCTCACGGCTAACATAAATCAGGTCGTTGGGATAAATGTAGTAGTACTTGGAATCAATAATCGATTTGGATCGTATATCGAACTCCAGCACCTCGGGTGGTTCATTGCCGTTGGGGCGAACGATACGCACATGCTTCCTGTCACCGCTGTTAGCCACGTCGCCCGTCATCGCCAGCGCCTGGAAGATGGTCATTCGCTCCTTGTATATCTTGTACTGCCCCGAACCAAGGTCACCCAATACGGTGAAATTCTTGTTGTAGAGCGCAAGCTTGACATCCGCATCGGGGATAATCTGCCGCATATAAGCTCGCAATGTATCCTGTGCTTCGCGCTCGGTCAGGCCTAACAGCTTGATTGGCGGGAGGAACGGTATATCCACTGTTCCGTCAGGATAAATGCGGTAGGTAGTGGCGTATTGGGTCGTCGTCTGCTGACCGTTAGTCATCGCCTTGGAGATTGTCTCGTCCATCGTAATCAAACGGTAGACAATCTCGTCATTCACATGCAGACGATAAGGCTCGTAGGGGATAGAATCGTACTCAGGTATACCTTTGCGTTCTTGCAACAGGCCTATCTGACGATTGGAGTAACACCCCGAAAGGGTAAGAACCACAACGAGCAGTATATAAATGATATTGCTATTCCTTCTCATGGCTATTTCCCTCCTCCGTTTGTGGTTGAACTTCCTCCGCTCTTATTCTTGCTTCTTTCTACCGCATTCATCGTACGCACCACAAGGGCGTAAATGAAACCGCCGAACGACAGCGTGGTGGCTACCACGGCCACCGTGGTGGTCACATGGTTGATGCCAAACGTGTGTCCGGGCATGTACTGGATATAGATCACGTCATTCGGCTCGATGTAGTAGAACTCCGAATTGATAATATCCTTGCTTCGCACATCGAAAGTACGGATAGTGGTTTCGCCCTCTATCTCACGCACAATACGAATCTTCGAATGGTCGCCATAGTCTGCTATATCGCCCGCCAATGCCAGCGCCTCGAAGATAGTCACTTTCTCCTTGATAAGCGGCACGCGTGCACTTTGCACGGCTCCAATCACGGAGAAGCACCTACCGATGACCTGCACCTCCACGGACATCAGGCTATATTCCCCTATCGGCTTAACAAAACCTGCCAACTCCTGTTCCAACAGATGTTTGACTTCACGGGTGGTCTTTCCGCGTACAGGCACATCCCCGATCATCGGGAACTGAATGTTGCCATTGGCGTCTACCAGATAGGAATACAACTCGTTAGTGCCGTACAAGTCGCCGGTACCGCTCATCATCTGTTGGCGCATATACGTACCATTGCCACCACCCTGATTGAAGAGTTTGGTCAACCGTTCATCCACAGAATAGACCTGTATGTACAGTCGATCGCTCGTACGGATCTCATAATCCTCGAACGATAGCGTATCCACATAGGAGGGTATCTGCTTGTTCGGCTCTTGCAGCAAGTTGACCTTTTTCGATGTCAAGCACGAACTTAAAGCCACAGCCATCAAGGCAAGTACAATTATGTGTTTGCTTTTTCTCATCACTTTTCTTATCATCTGTGTTCGTCCCATCCGAAGGGATGCGGAGCAAGTGGCAGTTTAGCCAAAGGATGGTAGTCGCCTACCAAACCTATCGGCGTTGCTTTGCGTATCTCTGATACAGTCTCTATACACGGACGCGCTTCCGCTATACGGAATCCGTTACCCGCCAAGATATGGCGGTAGCTCTCGGTATGCAACTCGGTAAAGCCTTGCGAGAACTCAAACTCCTCGCCGTCAATGGATAGCGTACGGAAAGTGCGTTTCTCGCCTTGTACGGCATTAGCGGGCAGACAAGCTGCGTTTATACTCAGGAAGTAACGCACACGGGCACGCTCCAGATCCAAAAAACCCGCCACACGGTCAAACGACATGACATGCACGATGTTCTGACGCACACGACCGAAGATCCATTGGAGCATATCATAGAAATGCACACCTATGTTCGTGGCAATACCACCGGACTTATGCACGTCACCTTTCCACGAAGAATAGTACCATTTGCCTCGACTGGTTATATAGGTCAGGTCTACATCGTATATCTTATCTTTCGGACCGTTTTCCACCTTCTCCTTCAATGCACGTATCTTGTCGTGCAAACGGAGTTGGAGTATTGTATAAGCACGATGACCTGTCTCTTGCTCAAGTTGCATGAGGTTGTCAATGTTGTATGGATTGAGCACCAACGGCTTCTCGCATATCACATCGCAGCCGAGACGCAGACCATAACGGATAAAGGCATCGTGCGTGTAGTTGGGCGTACATATACTTACCCAGCTGAGCGGGTTGGAAGTACGCATCTGTTTCGAGCAGAAACGGTCAAACTGCTCGTTCTCCGTAAAGAACGAACAATCGGGGAAAGATGAGTCAAGACGCCCGACAGAGTCGAACTTGTCGTAGGCAACCATCAGGTTGTTACCCGTGTCGGCAATGGCTTTTATGTGGCGCGGAGCGATATAGCCCGCCGCTCCAATCAATGCAAAATTATACATATACTCTTCGTTAGATAGCTTCTACTAAAGCCTCGACTGCCGCTTGGTTGTCGGGTTTGTATGCTCCTCGCAATGACACGACAGGCTCAATCACAGTAACGTCGGTCATCTGCTCGAGCATAGCGCGCATTATTCGTGCGGCTTGCGGAGCCCATGAGCCGTTCTCAACAAGCCCTACCTTGCGTCCGCGCCAGCCTTTCAGTTGTAGTTTATGCAAGAAAGTGTGCATCGGCGGAAAGAGGTCGCCATCGTAGGTACAGGCGCATAGAACAATCCTTCCGTAGCGGAAAGCATCCTCAATGGCTTCTGCCATATCATCGCGCGTTAGATCGGTGAAGGCCACCTTGTTGCCTTTCTCCTTCAAGGCTTCGGCAATCTGCTCGGCTACGGCTTTGGTATGACCGTGGATAGAGGCAGATACGACAAACACGCCTTCAGTCTCGATGCCGTAAGCACTCCAGATGCCGTACAAGCGCAAAGCCTCTTCGCGCTTCTCACCTTCCAGCACAGGCCCGTGAAGCGGCGCGATGGATTGGATGGCGAGCGGAGCAATCTTCTTCAGCACGTTCTGCACCTGCTGACCGTACTTGCCTACGATATTGAAATAGTAGCGCCGAGCCTCACATGCCCAATCATCGGCATCGGCATCGTACACGCCGAACTTACCGAAAGCGTCGGCGGAGAACAACACCTGCTCCTCCTTGCAGTAGGACATCAGCACCTCAGGCCAGTGGATCATCGGCGCAGCTATGAACTGCAGCGTCAATCCGCCCAAATCAAGCACGTCACCTTCTTTTACCATCTGCACCTTAGGCGCGTTGATGGCAAAATTAGTCATCATTCCTTGTGCTATCTTCGAGCAAACGACCGTTGCTTCGGGATAGCGGCGTAGAAAAGCATCCATGGAACCGGAATGGTCAGGCTCCATGTGGTGAACGACTAGGTAGTCAGGGGTGCGACCGAGCAGGCTCTTCTCCAGATGGTTGAGCCACTCGTCCGTGCAGCGGGGGTCGACGCTATCGACCACCGCCACACGCTCTGCCATAAGCAGATACGAGTTGTAGCACATACCATCCGGCAAGGCGTATTGCCCTTCGAACAAATCCAGAGTAGGATCGTCACAACCGATATACGAGAGAGATCTCATAATAGCAATTTAACAGCTTAACTATTTAACAGCTTAACAATTTAACAACTTAACCGTTTAACGTACAACTCCCATTATAGTATATACTTGTCCGTTAGCACGGATGTAGAGTTGTCCGTTCTCAATGAACTTCTCTATATTGCTCTCGCTGTCAAGGGTGCGGAGGTCAGAAGCTACATTCAAAACAGAGAGTTCGAGCGAAGGCTGATCACCCGGGGTGAACGTGAACGTCAAGTCGTACGTACCGGCCTCGTTGAATACATAGTCTTGCGATTGGTTGGCACCCGGATACTCAAATACCGAGTAGCTGTGATTACCTACCACCTTATACCAGTATTGTCCGGCAGCAATCTCAACGTTCTTCTTCTCCAGTTTCCACACACCGTTGTCGAGCGTCATCTCGTTGTTGGCATCATTGGTATTCCAACCGCTACCCATCAAACCGGCATCACCTACTACCGTATACGATGTGATAGCCACTTGTCCGCCGAAACTTCCCGTAATGCAGAGTTGTCCGTTAACCACCTTTATCTTCACTTCGCTCTCGGCAGCAAGAATAATCTTGACGTTCGTGTCGGAAGATTCAACTCCCTCCGACGAGCAATCAGCATTCACAGCCGAAGCCCCCAACTCATTAGCCCAGCTGGTGTTCTGCGGAAGAACTTTGAACTCATAGGCATTGGCAGCCAATGTAAGAACAATGCTGTCGCCTACCATCGGTAATGCTGCTTCAAGATTCCATGTCGGAGTAGTCATTGTGCCTACCAAATAATAGTTGGCAGTAACAGGTACAACAAAGTTACCCGTGATGCAAATCTGTCCATTGACCACTTTGATCTTTACCGGTCCATTCTGCTCCAAGGTAGCCACGATATTGCCTTGATCTCCTTCGGAAATACCGGCCGACGAGCAGTCTGCATTCACGTTGGCAAATGTCAGTGCATTGTCCCAGCCTGTGTTCTGCGGAAGGATTTTCAGTGCGTACGTACCGGCTGCTACATCCTCAATCACGAGGCTGTCACCCGGCATCGGGATAGCGTTCTCCAGACTCCAACCTTGCATCGAACCTACGAGATAGTAATGGATGGTCGGTTGAGGTTCGGGTTCGCCATGCAGCAATGTTGCGACAGCCGATCCGCCTACTTCACCCGGAACGAGCGTAAATTCAACCTTATAAGTACCGGCTGCGGTCACAGTAAGGATATAATCACCATTTTGCGGATATTGAGCAATGTCCCATGAGTGGTTAGCAACCATCTTGTACTTATAGTTCTGGTTAACAGCCAAAACAACAGAGTCGATAGTATACTTCCAACTATGGTCATCTTGCTCAACCATATTCGTTACGGTACTGTTCAGATTCCAGTTTTCACCAAGCAAAGCAGAATCACCCACTACGGTGTAGGAGGTAATAGGCACTTCACCGCCAAAGTTACCGGTTATACAAATCTCTCCGTTGACAACCTTAATCTTCACCGGTCCGTTTTGTGCAAGCGTAGCCACGATATTGCCTTGATCTCCTTCGGAAATACCGGCCGACGAGCAGTCTGCATTCACGTTGGCAAATGTCAGTGCATTGTCCCAGCCTGTGTTCTGCGGAAGGATCTTCAGCGCGTATGCTCCGGCTGCTGCATCCTCAATAAAGAGGCTGTCACCCGGCATCGGAATAGCATTTTCCAGACTCCATCCTTGCATCGAACCAACGAGATAGTAATGGATGGTCGGTTGAGGTTCGGGGTCATCACCGCCTTGTGAAGCAGGCAGGTCAACAATTACTTTGTTGTTCTCTACCTTGATGGCTACGGCACCCTCAGCAGCAAGCGTAAAGACGATATTGTTGTCATTATCAGTGCTTAGGCCTGTTTGTCCTTCTTTCAGAGCATTATAGCCCAGTGCCGTTGTGCCTTCCCACGAAGGACCGTTAACCACTTTGAGCTTGTATGTGCCGGCAGCCAAAGTGAAATTCACGCTGTCGCCGAACACTTTCACGCCGTTGGCAGGAGTCCAAGCGCCCAGAGCCTGTGCATCACCTACTACATAATAACTCGGCTTGCGATAAACGGTCAGCGTTCCTTCGCCTGTACCGTGAATAATCGATACCTCGGTTTCTTCCTGCGTAAATGCATCCACGTGCAGAATGATACCTGCTCCCTGCACATCGTAGTTGCCCTCACCGAGCGAGCAAGCGGAGATACCTGCGGGAACGGTAACGTAGATACCCGGTTTCGTTGCGAAACCCGGCGATTGAACGTTCACTACGCCCCAGCCTTCGGGCAAACAAACCTTGAACATATTGCTGTATTTGCCGCCTCCGGCACCATCACCCAACCACTCAAGATTATCCCAGTTGCAACCGGTCTCAGGTTCGGTATCGTCACCGCCCTGTGCTTCGCCTTTTACCGACCATTCGCCGGTAACGCCGGGATTCCCCCACACTGCGGTTTCAGAAGTGATAGTATAAAGGTTCTTGCCATCGGTCGGGAATGTGAGGTCAGCCGTCTTGGCACCCCAGTCAGCTATGTCACCCGAACCGTTAACGCGGACAAAAATCAGTTTGTTGTGTACGGCAGGATCCACATCGCCATACCACATATCTGCTTCGCCTTCCACAGCCGTCATTCGTACGCCCGGCCAATTAGCATTGTTCGTACCGCCATCCGTCCAGGCAAAGATAGCTACGGCAGCGCCGTCAGCTTTCCACCATGATTGCGTCACTTTGCAGTACAGACGAACTGCTTCTGCATTGGCAAAGGTGCAAGTCAACACCAAAGCCATCATCAAAGAGAGAATCTTTCTCATATTGCAAGATTTAATGTTAATATTGATATTTTTGTTTCATGCACACACCATACAAGGACCTTTTGTCCCAAAAAAGCCTACAAAATTACAAAAAAATATTCAAATATGCAAGAGAAATATACTTTTTTTTAAAGAAAATGCACTTTTTTTACAAAATGTTTGTATATATCGTAACTTTTTTGTAACTTTGCACTGAAAATTGCGAAGAGACGAAAGATAATTGTAACGAGATGAAAGACTATTTCCGCATATTCCGCACCCAACCGTTGATAGAGGTAGATGATCAGTCGGATTTTCAGATACTGCTTCAGGATGAAGTGGACACAACTCCGGCATGCATGGCTATCACGGCCTTGACGCTATATCAGTTGGAGCACGGTTTTGACCGCGGTCGGATGCAGATGCTCATTTGGGCTATGAACGTCCATTGCAGCAAGAGTGTCCGTCTTCGTGCACGCACAGGCGTCATCCTTGTGATGGCTGCTCATGATGTGCACGACACATGGGCGTTGGAGCAACTGGCAGAATGTATTTCCTTCGAACCGGAAGCTTGTTATGAGGCGTACAAAGCCCTGCTGCAAATCTTCACGCGTAATGAGGAATATGATGTCAACTATCTGCTCTTCCAGATGTTCTACGCCATGCCGCCGTTCTCCAAGTCACCGGAACTGTTCTTTCAGCCTTTTGCCCGTGGACAGGTAGAGCAACTGTCGGATGACGACTGGAAGTTTGCCAACGCACTGACTCAGGCATGGCATTTGTGCGACAGCGACCGTTTTGCCCTGTTGCTTATGCTCATGCCGCAACTGGACAGCCTGCGTGCCTCGCTCATGGAGCAGAATGTCGACCCTGACGAACTGGCGGAAATGCAGATACATGTCGAGCGTCTTGCAAACCTTTCGGGAGAGATGAAACGTGCAGTTCTGAGGATGACCACAGGTTCGCCCGTCAGCGATTATGTGCAGCAGCTCTATCGCTTCATACAGGCACACAAGCCTTATCAGCACACTTTGACACGCGACACACTCGTCGACAAGATGCTCGTGGTCGACCAACAACAGATAAACGAACTATGGCACTAAACAATATGAAACGCATTTATTCCATTCTGGCACTCGCCATCCTTTGCGGAGCCGTGATGCTCACCGCTTGTAAGAAAGAAGACAAATCAGCCCGTCTGATGGCTGAATTTGAAGAGCTGGAGAAGAACATCGAAGAGCAGTTTGATGATGACATCACTTCCGAGCAAGCAGACTCTCTGATGAACATTTACGTCAGCAAAGCGTTCGCCTTACAGCAGGCTGAACCTCAATCCTACGCAGCGTACGAGATATTGGGAAACATCTATTTCCTCCTCGACCTTGAGCAAAAAGCACAAGCTTTTGCCGTGCTTAATCTTGATAGTCTGGAGTCACACCGGTTGCAACGCTACTACGATGCTTTCCTTGCTGAACAGAAGACGGCTGTCGGAATGCCCTATACTGATTTTACTGCTTATGCGGCATCGGGCGATGCTGTCAGCATTAGTTCGCTGGTGGGACAAAAAGACTTGCTGCTCATCGATTTCTGGGCAAGTTGGTGCGGCCCGTGCCGCCGTTCGATGCCTACCATCAAAGAGTTGCTCGCTGCGCATAGCGACCATCTGGCTGTAGTCGGTATCTCCGTCGACGAGGACGAAGAGGCATGGCTGCGTACCGTGAGCGACCTGGGTCTTACCTGGCTGCAACTACGTGACACCTCCGACGAAGGTTCCAAAACCTATGGCATCACATCCATCCCCCACACCGTCCTTATCAATCACGACGGTACTATCCTCGCCCACAACCCAACTCCGGCCGAGATCATAGCTTTCATCGGGGAGTGATGTTCCGCTATATATCACAGCATTACATTCATTGAACATTCATACAACAAACGCGCCACATTATGTGACGCGTTTGTTATGTTGAGCAATGATGACGCTTAGATCATCAAGGCACCAACGAGAGCCAAGATGGCGTAGAACTCCGGCAGAGCGGCGTAGATCATGGTGTTGGTCTGAACGTCATGACCACCGGCAATACCTGCGATACCATTGGCACAAACCATTCCTTGACGGATAGCCGACATGAGGCAAACGAGACCTACTGCAATACCGACACCGAAATACAGAGCAGGGTTAGCTGCAATAGCAGTCTTGTCCCACATCAGGAAAGCAACGAAGCCGTACAAACCCTGCGTAGCAGGAAGCGCCGAAAGGATCATGTACGAGGCAGATTTGCCCGGGTTTTTCTTCAAAGCACCCTCTGCTGCGTTAGCTGCGATAGTTGTTCCGTAGGCTGAACCTACGCCGGCGAGACCTAACATCAGTCCCCAACCGAGAAATCCAAGAAATTCCATAAAGTTGATTTTATTTTGTTATTAATATTTGTTCTTTTGTTATCAGCCAATCTTGGCTGATATTTTACTGGCTGTTTATTCCGCGAACGGCGAATACAGGTTGCCTTTTCCTTCGTAACCTGAGTTCTTGAAGTACTCTACGAATGTCAGACGCAACGGGTGAACGAAAGCGCCCAATGCCGACATCGCGAGGTTCAACAAGTGACCGACAAGCAAGATCAGGATGAACGGCAGCCACTCCCATGTAGCGCCTTCCGTCGTTCCGCCCATAACCATCATGCCCAGGTTGTTGAACGCTCCACCCAGCATGCCGCCTGCCAAACCGAGGGCATACAAACGGATGTACGAGAGCGTATCGCCCAAAATACCTGTAGCCATGTTATAGGTATCCCACAAGCCTGCACCTATATTTACCAGCGGGTTGCGTCCCGGGGTATTGAACACGTAGATGCCCAATGCCGAGATACATGCAATCGTGATGAGCACGACTTTCGTTACCTCCATCGGCACGCTGAGCGCCATGCAGATGATGAACGCCGCTATACCGCCCACGATGAGCAGGGTCCAGCCCCATGTACCTACTGTGGCACGGAAACCGAAGCGACGGGTATAGCACAACGCCTTGACCACCATAGCCAGACATATATGGAACACACCGATGAGCAAGGCAAGCACCATAGCCACGTCGTAGCCGCCCTCGATGCCGGAAGCAGCATACGCCGACTTGGTCAGGTAGTGTACACCACCCTCGGTGATTACCTTACCGTTGAGGAAGATATGTTCCATGCTCGGGAAGAGCGCGGAAAGATCCATGCCGAACGCCGTGCCGAGGAAGAAACCTACGACCAGCGTACCCACACCAAGCGTGGTGATGATGGGGCCGAGGCCCTCAAACATGTCAATCTTCAGTTTGCCCTTATAGGTGAGCCATCCGAACAGGATGAGCAGTATGCCATAGCCGGCATCGCCCATACACATGGCGAAGAACAGCAGGTAGAACGGTGCAAGAATAGGCGTAGGGTCAAACTCGCCATAGGTAGGCCAGCCGTACATGCCCGTGAAGACTTCGAACAGCTGTGCGAACTTGTTGTTTTTGAGTTTAACCGGCGTTGCGTCACCCTCTACAGGCTCTTCCACCTCGTAGTAAACATCCAGTCGGTCAAGTACCTTGTTGAGTTCATCCACCTTATCTGCCGGGCAGAAACCTTCCATCAGGCGCAGCGCACCTTCGGCCATCGTGTCGGACGAGAGTTGTACTTTCTGCCAGTTGATGCTGCGGTTCTTCTGCTCCAACTCGAGCTTGAGGCTGTCAATATTGGCTTTGCCCCATGCTTCAATGCGTGCTTCAGCAGCAGCCAGCAGTCCTTTCAGAGCCTCTACATCGGCCTGCAGCTCGTTGGCGCTCTTCTCGCCCAATACCTGCTCGCTGCATCCTTCTGGCAGCGTGAACGCCTCACCTTCTGGTGTAACTGAAACGCAATAGAGCACGTCACCTTTCTCTGCCACGATGCTGCCCCACTCTTCGCGGAAGGCTTTCTTCGGGCACGAGAAGAAGTTCAGGTTGTAGCCTGCTTCTTTCAGTTGCGCGATACGCTGGCTGCTGAACGAGCCCCATATAGCCATTCGCGCAGCCTCTTTGGCTGTTGCATCTATCTTAGCCTGCACGGCAGCACGCTCCTGTAGGAGTTGGTCGGGTGCTCCGGCGTCGATGAGACGGCGCAGAGCATCGGCTTCGGCTATGGTCTGACGAAGCTGCTCATCCTCGGCTATACCTTCGGCTTTCAGCGTGACATGTACCACGCCAGCCTCGCGCACTTCACGGAGGAACGTTTCGTATTGCGATGCCAATACGAGGAACGTATATTTCTTCATTGATTCAATCATGATGCAGCCTCCTTCTCTTTTAGTGCTTCAGCTTGGGCAATAGCCTCGCGTTCGCGTTTGCTCTTTACGATCTTCTGGCTGGATTTGGATAGGTTCTCCTCATCCTCCATGAATCGTTTGATCTTACGGATAGCGTCCTGGTATCCGGGTATCTGTACTTTCTCGAAGAGGTTGACTTTCTGTGTCGTCTTCTTACGAGCGTACTCCAGCAGGTCCACTTTTCTGCGGACAAACTCCTGCCGTATACCTACCTCTGCAATAGCTTTGAGTTGCTCAAAGCCGTCGTAGAACCACTTGGGTGAGCTGAACACGCTGAACGGCTTGGTGGAGTACACTACTTCATCCAGTACGGGTACACGCACGCCGGCTATCTTGCGTATCGACATCCTTACGTCATCTACATGGATGAGCGAGGTGTCGAACTCTCCCCAAAGTGCGAGCATCTGATCATAATCCTTGATGCGGCGGTCCATCTCCTCGTCGAGTTCTTTGATCTCGGCTTTGGCCTTCTTCACTTCAAGGCGCAAAGCGCTCTCTTTGTTCTGAAGCGTCGGGAGTGTTCGTTGCCGCATCTTGAGGTTCTTCTCAAGTGCTTGCAGAGACGTTTTGTTAAACTGATATGTAATAGCCATATAGATTTACTATTTGGTCATTTACGATTTTCAACTTACTTTCCCCAGTATTTGTCAACAAATACCTGCTTGATGTTCACCTCTTCGGGTTTGAAGTGCTTAGCGAACAGTTTCCAAGCTATATCAAGCATCTCGACGGTATTGATATTTACGTCGATAGCCAGAATGTCGTTACTGTATTCCTTGGCGAACTTCAAGCAACGCTCATCATAATCGGTGAGGTCGAAGCCGTTCTCCTGTTTGGTCTTGGCGTTAGCCGCATCGGCGTACAAACGTACGGCAGCGTTCATTACCTGCGGATGATCCTCGCGGGTCTTCTTGCCGGCAACCAACTGTTTCAATCGCGACAGCGAGCGGAACGGGTCAACGATTACCTTACCTATATCCGAATCACGACGCAGATAGAGCTGACCCTCGGTGATATATCCGGTATTATCAGGTATAGCGTGCGTGATGTCGCCGCCGGAAAGCGTCGTCACGGCGATGATAGTGATAGATCCACCACCTGCTTCCTCCGGGAACTGAACGGCTTTCTCGTAGATCTTGGCAAGGTCGGAATACAGCGAACCCGGCATAGAGTCCTTCGAAGGAATCTGGTCCATACGGTTGCTTACGATAGCCAGGGCGTCAGCATAGAGCGTCATATCCGTCAGCAGCACGAGCACCTTCTGGTGTTTCTCCACAGCAAAATACTCGGCAGCCGTCAGCGCCATATCGGGGATAAGAAGTCGCTCTACCGGCGGGTTCTCCGTCGTATTGACAAAGCTGACTATACGGTCAAGCACACCTGCGTTGGAGAAGACGTTCTTGAAGTACAGGTAGTCGTCATTGGTCAGACCCATACCACCCAGGATGATCTTGTCTGCCTGTGCACGGAGTGCCACGTTGGCCATCACCTGGTTGTACGGCTGGTCAGGATCGGCAAAGAAAGGAATCTTCTGACCCGATACAAGCGTGTTGTTCAGGTCAATACCTGCTATACCCGTAGCAATCAGTTCGGACGGCTGTTTACGACGAACCGGGTTAACCGACGGACCACCGATCTCTATCTCCTGACCTTCCACGTCCGGACCGCCATCGATAGGATCACCGTAGGCGTTGAAGAAACGTCCTGCCAGCTGGTCGCTCACCTTCAGCGACGGCGACTTGCCCAGGAATACCACCTCTGCGTTCGTAGGGATACCTTCCGTACCCTCGAACACCTGCAGCGTAACATCATCGCCCATGATCTTTACCACCTGAGCCAACTTTCCGTTAACCGTGGCAAGCTCGTCATTACCTACGCCTTGTGCCTTCAGCGAACACGTAGCTTTGGTAATAGCAGTAATCTGCGTGTATATTTTTTGAAATGCTTTTGCCATAATTGTAATGATTTATTTTTTCTTTAATTGAAAATCTTGATACACAATTCCCACACCCGCGTTCCAGTGGTCTTCAGGTGCTACGCCACTCCTGTCGTAGTCAACCTTCACGCGTACGGAATCCTCTTGATAGATTCCGGCTGTGTCCGTGGCGATAATGTCCATCGAGTCCATCGGGAACAAATAGTCCGACGTATACAGGTACGTGCCCTGTTCATCGGTATACACCTTCTGCAAATACTCGCGCGGTGTATCGGTGTTTCCCATCTCCTTGACAATAATCTCCACGTTCTCCAGCGGCGCGTTATGTTCGTCGGTCACAACACCTGTCACTTCAAATTGGGCGTGCGGGCAGCCGTACTCGGCTATCGGTCCCGGGTTGGGATCTACTCCGTACTTTACCCTAAAGAAGCAGCCGTTGAAACCGAGCACACTTAGCAGCAGGGCGAGCAGGGCGTTGATACGTGTCAATACTTTCGCTTTCATAAACGTAGCATTGTGATGTTAAGCCACTTGCTTTTCTGCCAACAGTTCAGCCAACTTGTTGCGGTAATCCTCAAACTGTGCGGACTTGAACTCACTATAGTTCATTTGCTTGCACAGGTTGATCACACGCTTGAAGTACTCGCTCACCTCCGTAAATGTATCGAAGGTGTAGTCATGACGGCATATATCCATCACCAGGTCAAGCATATATTCCTGACGCTCAAGCGGGCAAACGGCATCAATCTTGTCGAATGCATCTTGCTGGAGGATAACGAAGTCAATCACCTCACCTTTCCAGAAGTTCTCGTGGTAATCAACAGGTACACCGTCATCACCCAAGATGTTGATTTGCTCCTGAATCTCCTTCGAGCGAAGCAGATAGGTCTTCATATCGTTCACCTTCGTGAGCCACTGGTCGTTGATGCGTTTGGATATATACTCGGCAAACTCCGGATACTCGATATATTTCGAGTAAGAGTCAATCGGGTTAACGGCCGGATAACGTTTTCTATCGGCACGAGCCTGCTCCAATGCATAGAAACAACGAGCCACTTTCTTCGTGCCTTCCGTTACAGGTTCTTTCAGGTTACCGCCGGCAGGCGATACCGTTCCGAGGAATGTTACCGAACCGGTCTCTCCGTTGTTCAGATATACATAACCTGCGCGCGAATAGAACGCACCGATGATAGCCGAGAGGTCCATCGGGAAGGCATCCTGTCCGGGCAACTCCTCCATTCGGTTGGACATCTCACGCAACGCCTGTGCCCAACGGCTCGTCGAGTCAGCCATCAGCAGCACGCGCAGACCCATCGAGCGGTAATACTCGGCGATGGTCATCGAGGTGTATACGGATGCCTCACGCGATGCTACAGGCATGTTGGACGTATTGGCGATGATGATCGTACGCTCCATCAGCTTGCGGCCGGTGTGCGGGTCATCCAGTTCAGGGAACTCCGTAAAGGTCTCCACAACCTCGTTGGCACGCTCGCCGCAGGCTGCGATGATCACGATGTCTGCCTCGGCTTGCTTCGAGATGGCGTGCTGAAGAACGGTCTTACCTGTACCGAACGGTCCGGGGATAAAGCCTGTTCCACCCTCGCAGATCGGGTTGGCTGTGTCGATAGTACGAACGCCCGTCTCCAGCAGTTTGAATGGACGCGGTTTCGACTTGTAAGCCGTGATGGCTTTCTTTACCGGCCATTTCTGGATCATCGTTACCTCATGATCGTTGCCGTCAGCATCGGTCAGTACAGCGATCACCTCATGGATGGTGTACTCACCTTTCTTAGCGATAGATTTCACGGTGTATTGTCCTTCGAACACGAACGGTACCATGATCTTGTGCGGCTGGTGGTTCTCATCCACCTCACCGAGCCACGCGGCTGCCTCAACCTTGTCGCCGACCTTGGCAATAGGCTCAAAAGCCCATTTCTTCTCCTCGTCCAGCGGGAAGTTGTACTCACCACGTTTGAGGAACACACCCGTCAACTTGTCCAGGTCGTTCTGCAGACCGTCGTAGTTACGGCTGAGCAGACCGGGACCGAGCGTCACCTCGAGCATGTGACCTGTGAACTCGACTGCATCGCCGACCTTCAAGCCACGAGTGGACTCAAAGACCTGTACGAACACGTTGTCGCCGGTCACCTTAATAACCTCTGCCATCAATCGTACGTCTTTGACGTGGATGTAGCAGATCTCGTTTTGCGATACAGGACCATCGACACCTACGGTCACGAGGTTGGCGATGATGCCTTTTACTTTTCCGTTTGTCATATAATCGTTAATTTATTATCAAAGTTTGACGTCTTTTTTCATATCCGCCACAAGCGTACGGAAGACGCGTTCGCCTTCCTCTACGCTCAGATTGTCCCAACGATGGAGGATGGTGGCTTTCAGATAGTAAGCGAGCACGGCTTCCAGGTTGAAGAACTCGAAGATGGTGTGCGCATCTATCCATTGCCAACGCAGGGCGTCGATATGTTTCTCGCGTTGCATCAGGTCGCTTATCTCCGCCACGGCGATAATCTCCTTCAGGTCGGGCAACATTGCAGCCAGCTGGTTGTTCTTGCTCATCGAGGTCGACTTGCGCAGTTCGTCGGCCACCTCGTTGTCGCCTACCACCACCTTACTGATATCCAGACCGTGCTTCACGCAAACGGCGGCTGCCAGAACATTGTTCATGTCCAGGTTGAATGCATACCAGTCGCGAAGGAACTTGTTCTTGCATTTCAATCCCTGCTCATACAGAAGCTGCGTGCGGAAATCCTGCTCCGTCAGATTCGTCTCTTCGAAGCGGTCTTTCACGGCATCGTCCTCCATCAAAGCGAGGATTGTCGGGTCGTCAGACGTGCGCTGGAGAAGCTCGATGTACTGCCAGTCTTTTTCTGACATCAGCTCGTGCATCAACTCAAGCAACTTGTCGTAAGTCAACGACATGGCTTGATTCTCCTGCAAATCTTCCAAGCCTGCTAATAGATAATGGTACTCCATAAATTCAATTGACGATTGAACGATTTAGTATTGGCGATTGTCTTGATGATTGCCTCTGCTGTCAATTAGAACAACAATTCGATCAGCTGCGGACGGAGGAACTCCTTGAAATAAGCGATGAACTCGTCGTCACCGAAAGCCAGCTTGTAGCCGCCTTTGGCAGGAGCGATAGCGAATGCTGTCTTGATGCCTTTCACTTCCTTGATCTCCACGCCTTTGCTCAGAAGCTCTTTGGCGTTGGCTGCGAAGTATTTCTTCAGGGCTTCTGCATCCTTGGCCTCAATTACCACTTCACCGCCCTTGGCAAGCTGGGCTGCCAGGTCGGCAATCACTTTCTGCATAAACTTCGGGTCAGCCGTAGCGGCTTTCACGCTGTCGGCAGCCAGTTTGTCGGTCAGCAGGTTCGTCACCTCGGTCTTGATAGCATTCACGCTCTGCTCTGCATACAGCTTCAGCTCCGAGCGCGTGTTCTTGTCCAGTTCAGCCGCAGCGGCATTAGCTGCCTGCAACTTCTGTGCTGCCTGTTTCTCGGCATCAGCGATGATAGCAGCAGCCTTGGCTTCTGCATCGGCGATGATGGCAGCAGCCTGTTCTTTACCTTTCTCTACGCCTTCTGCATAGATCTTGTCGGTTAATTCGGATAGATTCATTGTATTTGGATTTTTTAGATTTATCGTTTTAGATTTTTCGTGTTTTTCTTTTTCCTTCTCTCAGAAATCATCTTCTCTCAGAATTCCTCTTCCATCCTCGGGCTCTGCCCGAGTTCCCCTCTTACCCGAAAAAACGTTGAAATAATCGTGCCCTTTAGGGCTAAGAACGAGTGACGTTTTTTCGGAGAGCCGAGGCATGGTGAGCTTTGATGAGCGCGGAGCGCTCAGCCCGTGCGAACCATCGCCGACGGCGAGTGGAGATAGCGGGAGTCGAACCCGCGTCCAAACAAGGAACCAATATGCTTTCTACACGCTTATCTTGGCCTTCGTTTTCGTGTATCGGCAAGACCCAAGCCACCAACCGACACCTTATCTGCTTAATCTTCGCGCAACCATCGCAGCCTGAATGCGCTATCCCGAATATTTCTGCGCCACTTAGCCCGTTGAGCCTTCAGGACTCGGCTCGGAGTGACGTCTCGGTTCAGCACCTTGTGCCGAAACTAAGCTGATCTACTATACTTCGATCAAGCGGCGAGAGCTACATTGTAGTTGCCAGTTATTGTGTTACAGACGATATTTACGAGCGTCTCTGCAGTGCTCGGCGTGCTTACATACCTGCTCTACCTGCTGTCAAAACCAATTATCCCCTTTTTCCCCTTTAACGGGGTCCCCGACGCAACTTGAAAAGTTGTGGTGGGGAGAGCGGAGGCAACTACGCGCTTTATGCCGCCGAGCGGCATCTGTAAGCGTAGTTTGCCGAACGCGATGCAAAGTTACAAAAAAAATCTGATATATGCAAATTTTTTCAAGAAAAAAAATCATTTTAAATAAAAATAGGGCTTCTCAGCCCCAAAAATGTCGCTATGCGGCAAGGATGATCCACGTAGCTATCGTGTGCGCACTCGCCCCCAGCACGATGAACACATGCCAGATGGCGTGATAGAACGCGTGTTCTTCATCTTTGTTGAAAAAATACGCTCCCACGCTGTAGAAAACACCTTCCGCCACGATCCACCAAAACGCGCTGTGCGGCATTCCCAGCCACATCGGACGCAACACCAATAGCGCCGCCCAACCCATCAACAGATACAGTACCAGCGACAAGTGAGGACGTTTGCCCAGCGCAACCAGTTTGCCTACCACACCCGCTATCACGCACGCCCAGAGGAATGCGAACAACGACCAACCGCGCCAGCCGCCCAACGCCACAAGACAAACCACCGAATACGAACCTGCTATCATCACATAGATGCTGATGTGGTCAAACACTCTCAACCGGCGCTTGTGTTCCGGCTGAGCCACTACATGGTACAATGTGGACGAACCGTACATCAGCAGCGTACCTACAACAAAAAGTATTGTTCCGAGCAACTGATGTCTCGGACAAACCATCTGCTGCTCATAGGCAAGCCTAATCATCGGCACGGAATATATCAACGCCGCAACCCACGGAACAAGATGCGTCCATGTGTTCGCCTTTTCTTCGGCTGACAGTTTTTTATAAAATTCCGCCACTTTTAACGAGGTTTTAACGGGGTTTTAACAGACTTTTAACGAGGTTTTAAGCAAAGCCGCCCATGTAGGACGGCTTTGCATGAACATCGGCTGTCGGGCTTATTGCTGAATACCGATAGTGTTGTAGCGAACGCCGTTACGGAGGATATAAACCTCACCGTTAATCATCACCTTCTGAACGGTAGCGTCAGCATTGATCATATCCAGAGCGGTCGGTGTGTAAATAACCTTCACCGGCGAGATGATCTCGCTGTCTTTCAGAGCGGGGATATATACGAACTTCGCAGATGTTCCTACTTCAGGAGCAGCCAGAACGAGCTCATCCGGCGACAGATATTGGATCTTGTCTGCGGGATACCAAGCTGCGTCGTTTCCTTCGGCATTGTCGGCAATGTTGCAACCTACGCCGCCCCAAGCGCCTTCGTATACCCAAGCATCATATACGCCATATTTCTCCTCAGCCATCTCCTGCCAAGTCCAGTCAGCGTCAGCACCAGTGCCCCACGGGTGCTTGATGTACATATGCGTCTCAGCGGGAACATAGTCACCGATCTCCACGATGCGGATGTTGTGGATGAAGATCTCTGTACCCTCAGCTACCCAGCCGAAACCAAACACGATCAAGCCATGACCATCGGCGAGCGCGTCAACAGCAATCGAATCCGCTACATAGTGAATATCCTGTTCTGCCAGGAACACATTATCATTAGGATAGCTGTGATACCATACTTTCTCATCCGAATCGTTGATCTTGATATCCACGCCGCCAAGTTGCGTTGTCGATAGCAGATCAAACTCCATACGGTAGTACTTGCCCATCGTCCACTCGAAGCCCGGGTTCAGGAACACCTGGCTCTGCCAATGATCGCTCTTACCTAGAACCATATGAACAGACAGACGGCCGTTTACCAACTCTGCGCTCGACTGATTATCAGCTGCCCAACCGTGAGTAGCAAAATAGGTGTGGTCGATAGCAGCTTTGGTAGGATCGTACAATCCGTGATCTACTGTATCAGCAGCGTAGGGATCAACAAACTCCTCAGCTGCGATGAAATATACTTGCCATGTGTCATTACCGTTCTTCGAATATACAGCGTTGGCAGCGGTAAGGTTGTAAGCCTTGCCGGCTTCATAAGCAAACTCTATCTTAAACTGGTTGTAGATAGCCAAATCTTGCTCGTTCCAGGTAGCGGTTGCATTGCGCTTATTGGTACCATTCAGCGTATCTGCAGCTGCAAAAGTAACGTTCTTGTAGATGACAACCTCGTTCATGTTGGCTGCGGAAGGCAGAGCGGTAGCTACATGCAGTGCAGGAGCCTCTCCACTCGTTATAGTAAGGTCAGCAAAAGCCGAGATAGGCTTAAGCTCATACAATCCGTTGTAGATATCCAGTACACCTACCAAACCGGCCTCTACGTGATCACCTGCATTCAAACCATAATTATACTTGAAAATCAAACCGGCACCCGTAGCATCCTTAATGTAGATATTCGAACCATTAACATATACTACATCAAACGCACCCATCGTTACGGTATCGTTCTTGGCAAGAGTATAGAGCTCTGCGCAAGAGGTAATGTGGTTTTCAGCCTCCTCAACTACGATCTGTTCAATCGTAATCACCGCGCCCGCAGGAGCAAAGCCAAAGTCAAAAACGATAACACCGTTACTTGCTACACCTGCCACATTCTCTTTGCTTACTTCAAGAGGAGTGTTAGCTACAACTGCCAAACTGCCCTCGTACATAACAGCATTATCAAACATCTTAGCCGTAATGCCACCGAAATCAACATTGGATGTCAGTTTAAACGATACATTGTACTGCTTCGCAGGATCCAAAGCGGTCAAATCAGTGTGAAGCTTCACTTGAGCTTGCCATTGAGCGATCTTAGCAACTGCGATGTTAACAGTTACTACACCGGTAGCCTGATCAAGCGTAGCCGTACTCTGTGTGTCAGACTTCCAATCGCCGTCATAAGCGAAGAAGGTCTCCAGAGTAGTCGTTGCAGGGTTGAACAGATTCTCACCTGCAAACATCGCGGTCGAAGCGATCAGCATCGCCGCCAGAAAAGAAAAGATTTTCTTCATGTTCTTTTTGTTTTTGGGGTTAATAATTATTGTTTGCTTTTGTTTGTTTTTTCTGTTTACCCTCGATATTCCCCCGTAAACGGACCGATAATGGCTCGATAATGACCCGATGACACCTCTACAACTCCTCATCGTTCGTCGGGCTTTTTCGAAATCCTTTACAAAGATACGATGAACATTGGGTATTTTCCAAATTTTTCGCCATGTTTTTATCACACTTTGTACTTTTGCTATCTCGTCTTAGCAAAGTCAATATGTTTTAGGAAAATATGCTAAAACTGTCTACTATATTTAGGAAAAGTCACACGATTAGTCGAACGGGCACTTTCACACTTTCACACTTTCACACAAAAATGTATCTTCATCTTTTGCTCATAATATATATAATAATATTATATATTATTTATATTATATTATGGCCATTTCACCAACCCACACAGATGTGTGAAAGTGTGAAAGTGTGAATTTTTCCTCTCTGTTCCCCCGACAAATCCCTCATTTTTTTGAGAGACTTTATCGGGGTCAACACGAGGTTTTATCGAGGTTTTATCGAGGTCATCCTAGACAATACTAAGGGGTATATCGGACTCTTATCGAGGTCTCGTCACACTATCTCGTCTTCCGTGAAACCGCCTCCGCCACTCGAATTGCTTCCGCCGGAATGGTGGATAATACCAATAACATCCATTATCTTTTCGCTGCTGAAATTCATTACCTCACATTGAGGAACTATATAATTCTTACGCATAATCGTCGTTTTTACAAGTTTAACATTTTGTTTCTCGCTGTTTAGTTTTATTTATTTCACACGTGTGCCTTGCACTGTGTACACAGCATCACCACGGCGGATGAATAGTTGTCCGTTCTCAATGAATTTCGTCACTTTAGCAGCATCAGCATTTAGTTCGTCAACTGTTGTAACGGTATCAAACACAAAGCTAACGCGACGCGAAGCACCCGATGGACCTTCTACATTCTTCGGTAGTTTCAGATACGCTTTACCGGCGGGTATATATTGCCCTTCGTAGAGGAAGAACGCCGTCTGCTCAAACAATTCTGAACGACGCAAGCAGAATATGTCATTCTCCTCACGCTCTGCCGACACATCCGTCCGCACTGTGCAACCTACCAAACAGTTATCGTCGAACTTGTCGCCTACTGTTGCAAGATCATCAGAAGTAGCGACAGCGAACGCATAAGCTGTATTATTGTTCTCGCCTTTCAGCAGAACACCTGTTCCGGCTGGAATTACCTTGCCTGCATCAGTCAGCGTCAGTACTTCCTCATTGCCGTTCTTCGAATAGACAGCACTATATACCGTTACATCATCCGGCACTTTCACATCATCACTCGAGGCAAACGTTGCCCAACTATCCACATTCGACTGCACGCCATTCGACCAGAAGTAGACGTTATCGATAGCTATTTCTTCTGGGTTTGGAGTGCGAAGTGCGATGAACTTAATCCACCGAATATTCATTTTTTGTTCTGCAGTCAAAGATGCCAACGGAAGATCAAACGACTGCCAACCGGAACCATTCAATTGGAAACCTGTCAGGTTTACATCGTTAAGATATAACTCTGGATAAATAGTGGCAATAGCCGACCACATATCGAAGTGAATATAATCCATCTGACGAACATCCAAACCTTTGTTATCGCCTCCGGCATTGAACGCATCTTTCGCAATTATGGCATTTTCACCATCGTTATTATCCCCCCAAGCTACATCCGGCATCTGTGTTTGCACTGACGGATCAGACGTATAAACCAACAAATGGTCTCCACCAATAACTTGTTCTGAATATGTAATCCATGACCAATTATTCTTGATAAAGTCATGTGCCAAAGCCGACTCATAGTTGTCGGAATACACCGAACGAACCAACCCGGCATTGTGACTAGGCACCGGAGCTAAAGGCATGGATGGCGTAGCATAGCATATTAGCGCGTCCGATGTATTCGTGCCATCCGAAACGGTTACGGAGAATTGGTAATGTATACCGGCAGATAGACCTTTGATATTCTTGTACATTGTTTCTCCAGCTGCACCCATTACTTCAATATCAGCACCTGCCCCGGCATTACCTGCAGGCTTGTAGTTGATGGAATAAGTCAGTAGGGCCGCCATATTGTCCGTAGCCGATAATGCCAAGCGCACAGATGTTCCGCTCAACGGTGTTGCTGCCGGAGCCGCCAATATAGGTGCCTCATCATCCGTACATGTTGCGTCCCACTTGATAAGATTAGCATCCGGGAAGGCATTGAAGGATGACAAATCACTACCGCCAGCTGAATTATCTCGGAACAAATCAACTCCTTTGTTCGCAAATGATATTGCGCGGAAGTCTGTCGCGGTAAAGGTAATATATGCAGAACCGAAGCCTTCAGCCGACACATGCCATTCTCCAGAGGCACTGCCAAATGAATAGGTTGATTCGCCATTTACGTTGCGGAGCGTCAATCCTGTTCCGACATACACATTCTCGCCTCGAAGTTTATTTTCAGCAGAACCTTCTAACAATATTTTATACTCATTTTCGTTCTCTGTCTTGGAGATTGTCAGATAAACCGTTCTTCCTTGCGTATCAGCCAGCGGTATGCTGCAATACGCTGTCCGTTGTACTTCAAAGTTTGCCACAAGCCCCGTAGTTGATGTAATCTCTGCAACATACGTCGTAGATGTGGAAACCTCTACTCCACCGTTTGTCCAGTTAACAAAATCATAACCTTCATTAGGTGTGGCTGTAAAAGTTACTTCTGTTCCGTTTTCCACTTCAGTTACATCTATGCCTGCAGCTTGAACTGTCACAGAGCCTCCTGCTACAGGAGATGCTGTGGCAGAGACTGCTTTATTGGCAGACAAGTTCTCTGTTCCGAAAACTTTGAAGTCCCACATAGAAATTCCATATGCAAGATTTTCGTGACCTTGTCTTGCCCAAACGCCAACATAACGTCCTGGAATGGCACTCAGACTATTGTAATATTCATATTGTGTATTGGAAGGATAGCTATCAAACGTCCCAATAGTTGTCCATGTTGAGGCATCGTCCGAAACACGTATATCATAATCGTTCGGACGAGCAGTCTCCCATTTGATTGCTATCTCTGAAATATCGTATTTGGCACCAAGATCCACATACCACCAGTCACCAAAGTTGATAGGATCAGCTGCATAGTGTGTTGCGCCATTAGATCCCCAACGTTGACCTAAATTGCCGTTATTTGATTGATATGCATTTTCATTATTATGTCCTGCTGTCGCCGGCTTATTCAGAGCCAAGTCTTCGCTCACTTCGTTACGAACTGTTACAGATGACGATTTACCACCGCCTTCTGCCGTAATGGTAGCAGCACCTAGCTGCACAGGAGTATACACGCCCGCTGATGTAATTGTTCCTGCGCCAACAGGTGAAACGGAATATGTGGTTTCTACAGCATAATCATTGCCTACTTGATCTTTCGCAACAACTGACACCTGATAATTACTACCTACAACGCATAAAGATGTAGGAATGGATGCCGTGTAAGTTGTTAGAACTGGTTCGGTAGCATTAATTACACGAATCTCTCTGAAAGAATGGCCATAGCCACCACCACGTACTATTCCATGAAATTTGATATATCGGGCAACGTATGCGAATCCTAAGCTAAACGTTTCCTCATGATAATCTGCATTTTCTAATGTGCGATTAACCGACTTGATTGTTACCCAATTATTTGCATCGTCAGAAATGAGCAAATCAAATTGTTTGGAATATGTCGTGTACCAAACGAACTGAATAGTATTAAACGATCTTCTTTGCCCCAAATCAAGCACAAAATCTTGGGGATCCACATCCCATTCAGAACTCCAACGCGTGCTGTTGTCGCCATCAATTGCAAAAGAAGGACTATTGTTTTCAGCCTCAGTTCCCACAGCACTTGCTCCATTGGATGATAAAGCATAATTAGTATCATCCAAAACAGAATAAGTGCATTCGCCTACCTTATAATATATTATATTTGCATCCGAACTACTTACATCTTGAGAAGTCATCTCATTTCCACCCATATTGGTATCACTATAGAGGAAACGTAAGAACCACTCACTATTTACTGTCGGATTGTTGATTGTGTGCGTATAACCACCATTACCATCTGCAGTCATCGCATAATTGCCAACACCAGAAATATGCACTTCTGCGAAATCCAAGTCATAGCCCGTCAGGCTGCGTAAAGTTATTACCGCTTTGCTATCCGTATAATCTATCTGATAAAATACATGTTTTACTGACGGATTGCCGAAATGACCTTTCGTTCCAAAACATTCACTCGGGCGCGCCAACGTTGTAAACGACGAAACAGCGAAAGCAGGAGACTCATTGTTGCATGCATCATATGCGAACACTTTTATATTATCATAAGTTGTTCCTGAAGTCAAACCGGTAAGTGTAATCTCGGCACTTGTACCTTGTGCAATTTGTATATCACCATTCTTTACAACATAACGAGTTACTGCAATGTTGTCTGATGCTGATATCGTCAAAACAGCGGAATTATAAGTTATTCCCCCCACAGATACAGCTGAAATTTCAGGATTTGTTTCGTCTAAACAAGAACCAGCTTCGATACACTCTCCCGTTATTTCTGCACTCGTGGCTGTTCCACCAAAGATATCAGAACCTCCTCCAGAATTGTTCCTTCGTGCAACAAAACGCAATTGAGTTGCGGATGTAGGATAAGTTTCCCAAGTTGTAGTAAAAGTAATCTCATGATCTGTTACGGTGTAGTCGCCAATGGTAGGATTAGAACCTCCACCATATTGTTGCCAGATACACTCATAAACTCCTGTAAATACTGATGTGGTTGACCTTGCTACAATTTGCGTTGTATTAGCTCCACTTTTACAAATGGACAAAGTTAGAGTTTGCCCATTAGTCTCACCGGCATCCAAAGTTAAAGCCGTGTTTTCATACACAGTCGCCCACCCCATCACACTTGCGCATAATAGCGCAACAATTGTTAAAATCTTTTTCATGATATATGTATTGTTTTGTATTTGTCTAACTATGTCTTCATCACATCCGCACGCCCATTGCATCATACATCTCGCCATTACACATAATGACCAATCGACCGTCACGCATAAACTTCACCGCTTGCTTCATGAACGATGCATCACGTATAGCATCCTCTGTATCAGAGGGGTTAGACGGTTCAGTGTTGTCCACACCGTTCTTGTAGTACACAAAGCACAAATAAGTCGTTTGGTCAGTCTCTATCTGCACCTCGGTTATCTTGTTCACAAACGCATCCAGATGCAGCAGCAAACCTGCTCCCTGTATGCCCGCAGCCACAGATACACTCGTCACGGCACTCTCTACCCAGGTATAGATACCTACGTTGTTGTCATCCCACGGCGCCACCTGGATGTTCGCCACCTGCTGACCTTCGGCACAATGGATCTTGTACATCTCTGTGTTGGCTTCTACGCCCGAACCATTGCCGAGCCAGTCTATATTCGTCCAGAAGTTCACATCATACGGCGAGAGCGTGTCACCGGGTTCAGGTTTATCCGGTGTCAGTCCACCTTCTCCGCCTTCTCCACCTTCACCGCCTTGGCCACCGGGATTGTCACCACCTTCTCCGCCTTCACCGCCTTGGCCTTCCTCGCCTCCTTCGCAGGTCTGCGAATAGTCGGCATCCGGCTGACCGAAGTTCGCCTCTCCGCCATTCTCAAACAGCACATACAGCGGTGTATAGTGCGTCGGCGCAGCGGTAGAGGTGATGTCACAGGTGATGGATCGTTTGTCGGAAGCCAATACAAAATGCTCCGTTGTATTCAGCTGATACGGCTCGTTGCCGTTGACATAGATAAACGAACCGCCAAGACCGTTCATATTCTCGTCTGCCTCTATCAGCAGACGGTAGTTGTTGTCCGACAGATGTTTGGCCGTCACATATACGGTCTTGCCATTAGCCGTCAGCTGCTTATGGCAATATGGCTCGGAGGCTACCATAGCCATCGAGACCATCAATACGAAAAGAAGTGTCAGTTTTTTCATAAGGCTATTTCAATTGTTTCCACGCAATTGGCGGGAAGGTTAATCGTTGCGTTATAGTCAGCAATCTGCAATGTAAACGAGCAGGGCTTATCGGCTTTGTTCAGCATGTTCACGGCAATAGCGCCATCGGCTTTCTTCACCGCACATACATGCAGATCTTCATTCTTCGTCTCGCTCACGCCTAATGCCACATCGCCCGGGCGCATCGAACGCGAGAAATGACGGAATGCATAGTGGTAGGGCGTGAAATAGATGATGCCGTTCTCATAATCCACCATCACCTGTGCACCGCAGCAGTTGTTGACATGCGTCGGTCCGCCGATGGAGTCAAGCACACAGTTCCAGTCGATATAACCGGTCATCCAATGGTTGACACCATCGATGATATATTGCGCATAACGGTGTACAGGCGAATATTTGGGGTGCAGTTCAGGCCACCAGGGTGTGGAATATGCCCAGTCGGTGGCATTCTTGCCCCACCAGAAAGCGTCATTATTGAACCATCCGCTCTCCTGATAGCCTTCATAATCGCTCACGCCGGGCCATCCCGGACGGCCGAGGTTGTCAATACATCCTTCGGTATGCCACAGCGTCTTGTCAGGATAGAGTGCATGCAGGCTGTCCAGCACTTCGGGGAAACAGGAGAACGTCGATCCATACCAATGAATAGCTGTGCCGGCTGTGTACCTGCGCGCCAGCGAGTCGTTGTCATACACCGCTGCCGTATACCTGTCTGCCTCAAACGTATTCTGGTCGAAGCAATAGATGCGCACATCGGGGAAGTTCTGCGCCAGTCTTGGACCAAGATATTGCCCGATGAACGTCGCCTCGTCTTTCGGCGAGAAATCCATGCTCTCCCAGCTGCCGTCATTGCCCATCGGCTCGTTCTCCGGCGTAATGCCGTAGAACTCCACACCTGCATCACGATAAGCCTGCAGGTACTTCTCGAAATACTGCGCAAACGTATCATAGTATTCCGGCAGCAATGCACCACCGCGGCGATGTACCTTGTCGAAGAACAAACCGTTGTCTTTCATCCAAGCCGGTGCTGTCCACGGCGAACCAACCAGACGCCAGGTAGGATCATTCTGCTCCGCTTTGAGTGCTGCCACTTCACAGATAAACTGGTACATATCAAACTCCTCATCCTTGATCTGAGGGTATGCGGCACGTTTCCAGCCATCCTGATGCACAGCCAGCGAGAAATGACTCAGCGACTTGTCACCCGGCACGTCATCGTACGAATAGTGACCATGCACCGTGAAATCGCTCGAACCGATCACGGTACGCGTGGCGGAGAAGTTCGAGCCTTGCTCACCGAACAGTTCGCGGATAACCATCGCTCTGTCTTCCGGCGACAGACATGCCAACACAAATGCGGACGACTCGGTGATAGATGCGCCAAAACCTTCGATCACCTGACGCTCGTCGTTGATATTGACCACCACATCCGGCTCTGCCAAAATGCCCTGCTTGAACTGAATAGGTTCTTGCAACGCATATTTTGCTCCGGCCTCATCGGTCAGCCTAACCTCTGTTGTAGCTACGCGATGCCCACAGCCTGCTGCTATCATCAGAAACAATGCGGGAATAAGATAGATATGTTTCATTTTTATGCAGATTTTACGGATTACACAGACTGTCTTTTCTTTTACAACGCCAAAAAAACATCCACCTTGCTTACTTCGCCATCGCGGGCAAAGATATGTTTAGCCACTTCGGCAGATATCTCCAATCCTTTGTTCTCATCAGCCAGATGATATACAAAGTGTGTACCGCAATAACTAAAGCTCAGTTTGCCGTCACGGAAATCCTCTCGGGTAAGCATCATCGGATTGATCTGTATTGCACCGTCTTTCACCTCTATACCCAGCTCGAACCAACGTGACAGGATATCTTCTTTCACCTGTCCCGTCATGCCCGGCTGCTGCACACCTGCCATCGCCGGCGTGTGGCTATACGCATCAAACGGGAATGAGCCATATACGTCGGGCGACTTATGGGCTCCTATACCTTCCTTGATAGCGCGATAGTGAGCCACGAGGCGCTCACGCACGGAATCATGTGTCTGCCAATCTTGGCTGACAGAGCGAATATTCTCTCCCACAGCCAGCAGCAGCTTGCTTACCATGTGCCAATAAATCGATCCGAGACCTTCGTACTTGTAGAACGTACCGCTACGTCCGGTAAAGGCGTGGTGGTTAAATACCTGCTCGTACAAGTCTTTCAACTCCTCCGGCAAACAGTTCGCATTGCGATACTTGGCATCGAAATGCAATCCGCCTTCTATATCTTGCTTGATTACCGAACCGATATACTTCTTTACCTCAGGCCTTTCGGCTGCCTCGGCAGGTATATTATCCATCTCCAGGAACGATTTTCTCCGTCTGTTCGGATAGAGCATAAAACTGTTTTGGTCTTTGCGGTACAGCTCCGAGCGGAACATCGCATCCAACAGGTCTGCAGCCTCTTCTCCATTCAGGTATCGTGCCGACAGTACTGCCACCTGACCTTCCAGCATCTCGTACAGCGACGTTACATCAATCTTGTCATCGACAAACTTCACCAGGTTATACGCTTCGTACAAGCCGTCTTCGCGCTTGTTGACCTTAATAGTCCATCCGATCAATCCTTGTATAGCAGTCAGAAAATCACAGATCTTTGCAGCATCCAGTTCTACCAACTTGCCGCTAAAGCCTTCGTAAGCAGCCTTGCGGTAATGCTCACCGGCAATCCCCACACCGTCCGTATAGATGCGCAATATCTGTCCGGACGACATCTTCTCCATGTCTTTCATTTCCACCAATGGCTTGGCTGCCATCGTCTGCTCCAGGATCAGTCTTACCACTTCCTCATGGATGGCATAAGTAGTATCGCCTGCCTCGGTAAACAACTCTTTCAGTACCTGTATAAACCGATGCAGGTAGCAAACCGTCACCATCGATGCACCATTACCTACCAGCGCATTATTCGCATCGTTCCACTCCGGACGCAAGGTGTTCATCCATATACCTGCACCGGGAATATGGTTGCTGAGTTTGGCAAGCAAAGTGATCAACAGTTTCTCTGCACCCGTCACCAGCAGCGGCTGATCGTTCTTGTCCATCATTAGCTTCGCATCTTGCCCGTACTCTTTCACTTTCGCCAGAATACGCTCGTGAGCCTCTTGATCAAACCATATCGTATCTTTCGGATTCTTGACAATCTCTTCGTACTTCTTTATCCTGTACGGCACGGCCGCAAAAGCAAACTCGCGCATAGCCAGCATATCTGTCAGCGCTTGCGGATCATGGTCACGACTCAATTCCAGCAACTTGCATAGATAGATAATCTGATGGTCTCCCCAATAGCCTATGTTCGACCACGGGTCGTCAGGATTGATCACCTCCCAGTCGATGCCTTCGGATGTGATGCGGTACGGGTTGTAGCCGTCAGCCGTGGAGGCATTGAGGAACTTGGCTATGATAGCGTTCGTATAGTCGGGATAGGAGGCCGACAAGGCTTCCCAGTTCTGGAAGATGTCACGCCAGTTGCCCTGATAAGCTATCAGCGGTTTGCCGTTCTTGTCACGAACACGGATATCGAAACTGTTCCACGGACGCGAAGGATCGCCATGCCTGCGCGAGAACGTCAGCGGCAGGTACTCCAGGAACAAGCGATGCAACTGATGATCCATGCAGTCGATAATCCTATTCTCCAGTTCATCACGCTTCATCAGTTCAGGCAGACTCTCGAGCATCGCTTTGTACTGCTCATACAAGGCTGTATTGAATAATTGCACATGATGCGCAAAGGCAGCAGTGTGGATGGTATAGTCGTCAGCATAGTAACCGCCGCGCATTGTATTGAATAGCACGTTGGCAAAATGACGGGCATCTTGGGCTTCATCGCCGGTAGTCTGCACGCCGTCGTTGTGGGCAACTATGGCACGGATGTTTGCCGTAGTGGCACGCAATGCATCCAATACAAGCTGTTTGTGGTCGGGCTTGGCTATCTCTTGGAGCATCTGACGCACATCGCAGGCATCTTTCTCTACATCCATCACATAGAACCATTCCTGGCTCTCGCCCACCGCCATCTTCATCGCTTTGTACAGCAGATACGCTCCTTGCACACCCTTCGATTCCGGTTCGGCATGAATCTTACCGCCGTGACGGAAAGCGTCCAACTGCATGGATGATGTGAGCAATGCAAAACTATCGGTATCAATGCTATAGACGGTATTGCAGGTGAGACTCTCACTCGGTTCGGCTTTGTCCACCATGATGGCTTCCATCCGATACAACGCCAGCTTCGTGCCTTCCACCTGCTCAATCTTCTTGTAGCCGTCCACCAGCGTCGAATATACATTCTGCGTCTGGCGGTTAACGCCCGATGGTAATATGTTTTGCAAACCGTCAATCAGTTCAAACTCTTGAGCCAGCGGTGCTATATTCTCTATATGTGCCTTACGCACCCATCCGAAACGGTCTGCCGGCTGCCATATATAGCGGAACAGCAAGCCGCACGTGTGGTTGGTCTCCTCAAATAGAATAGTGTTGCCTATCACGGACTTGCATATACGGCGCTCGATGTTGTATATGGCATCGTTGTTGACGCTGAACGGTTCCCATACCAGCGTACGATCTTCAATAGGTACGCGCACGAGCGTGCGAGGACCCGTGAACGGATAGTTCTGTGTAATCTTATCGTCCGTGTAGTACGGAAACAATGCAAAGTCCGGACTTCTCCTACCGCACGTCAATCCTCCCGTGGATGACAAGTACATCCACAGATCGGCATCCGACGCAATCGAGATAAAGAACGGCTGCATCCTATCGTAGTTCTTAATCTCGTAATACTTCTCACCGTCAATAGTTATATATTTGCCTTGTACCATTGCCAATAACAATTTAACAATTTAACAATTTAACAGCTTAACAGTTTAACAGCTTAACCATTTCTCCTTGCTTCCAGTTCGTCTTTCATCTGCTGCATGGTAGCGCTGTCCAGGTTGTAGAACATCATCACCAGCGCACACGAAGCATACAGCACCCCCGGGATGACGCTCACGAGCAAGCGTATACCCATCATGGCGGAGTCGCTTTGCATATCGGCATTCGCCACGAAATGTGTTACGCTCAGCAGCCATCCCGCAGCAGCCGCGCCGATAGCCCAACCGAGTTTCTGCGCCAGCACTGACGCTGAGAAGCATAGACCGGTCGTGCGCCTATTGAACTTCCACTCACCGTAATCGGCTACATCCGCCAGCATCGTCCATAGCAACGGCACTGCCGGAGCGTACGCCATCTTCGCCAGGATGTTGAAGGTATACACAAGTGGCAGATTGTCGCCGGCTACAAAGATCAGCGCAAAGAAGATACCCGACACAACCGATGAGAGTATATACACTATCTTGTTACCCAACCGTTTTGCCAAAGGTTTGGACGCCGGCAAAGCTACGATAAGAGCTACAGTACCCAGTACGTTGAACAGCTGCACATTCTCGGCATCGTGGATATAATACTTGAAGTAATAGGCGATAGCGGCATTCTGCATGGCAAACATAATGAACGACACGATACCCACGCAAGTCAGCACAATCCATGCTTTGTTCATGAACAGGTACTTGAAGTCTTTGAGCACATTGTTATCCTGCTTCTCGGGCTGCGGCACACGCTCTTTGGTTGTGACGAAAGCGATGAGGAAGAATGCTATACTCAGCACGCCGAACAATCCTACCGTATACTGGTAGCCTTGCGCCTGATTCACCACACCTTCGTTGCCTATAGCACCCAGCCACTTAACCAGATAGAGGGCGGCACCCGTCACAATAAACTGACCGATATAGGCTGCAATGAAGCGGTAGGTATTCAGCCCGGCACGCTCGTTACTGTCGTCCGTCATGACGGCCGAGAGCGAACTATAAGGCAGATTGACAAACGCATACGCCGTGCGCAGCAGCAGGCAGGTGATCAGTGCATACGCAAACTTTCCGTTCAAGCCAAACTCGGGCGTAGTGAATGCCAGCACTGCCAGGATAGCATATGGCACCGATCCGAACAACAGGTACGGACGGAACTTACCCCAACGACTGCTCGTGCGGTCGGAGATAATACCTACCACAGGATCCATGATGGCATCCCAGATGCTGCCTACAAACATGATCACACCTGCCAATGCGGGAGACAAACCGTAGATATCGGTGTAGAAGATGAGTAACCAAAAGCCTACCAAGTCCCACACAAAGTGCGACGCAGTATCGCCAAGCGAATAACCTAACTTTTCTTTAACAGATAATTTCATAACTATTTAACGTCGCGTAGCGACCATTTTAACTCTTAACTATTTAACATGTTTATAGACGCGAATGTAGTCTACATACATCTTCACGGGTGTGCCATCCTCCGGCAGTGCGGTAACCGGCGCCAAGAGGTCTTTGGATATAACATCCGAATATTTCTCAGGGTTCGGCATGCCGGGGAAGAAACCTCCCACAGACAGGTTCAGCACCAGATAGAACGGATGGTTGAAGTAATGTCCCGCCTCGTTGATCCCCTTCTGACGAAGCGACAACTCAAAGTACGGCGTTGCCTTCGGAAAATCGCCATCCGTCTCCACCTCTGGCATCTTGTCCAAATCCAGATACATAGCTATGCTGTCCTCAGTCCATACAAGCGTAAACAGGTGGAAATCGCCTTGCAAAGGATATTCCCATGTGTGGAACTTGCCCGTATTGGGATACGCTCCGTTGTTCCAGCTCTCGCCCCAATGACATGCACCGTTGAAGTAACGGTCTTGCGTACCGGCATCAATGCCGTTCTTGTGTCCCATCTCACATATATCTATCTCGCCGCATTTAGGCCACACCACCCTGCCCTGCTTGGCAAGCACGGAAGCAAGATCGTCTATCAGGTCATCGTCGCCAAGGTCGGTGGCAAGATTGTTGCCCAGCATCCAGAACGCCGGCCACAATCCGTCAGCCGTATACGGGAACGCGATGCGAGCCTCTACCTTGCCATATTCAATCGTCACCTTGTCCTGTGTGTTCAGGCGCGCCGAAGTAGCCGGTCGGTAACCGCGATCACCTTCGTTGGTCGTATAGTAATAATCTTCGCGCTGTGCGTTCAGCACCAGACACGACTCGCCGGTCACGGGATGTTTCTCTATCGTGACGTTCTTGGGAGCATAATACTGCAACTCGGCATTTCCGCCGCCACGGGCGTTCTCATCTACGTTCCACCATTCGCTGTTCAGTTCGGGCGCATCGAAGTTATCTTCCCACACAAGTTTATACTCGCCTTGCTTCGTCGCACATGCTGCCAGCATAATTGCACAAACGAGGATGAGATATGTTCTGTTGGATTTCATGTTTCTTTCGGTTTATCGGATTATATTGCCCAGCATGTCAAACAATTGTCCATCGCGCCTGATCAGCAGTTGTCCGCCACGAATAACCTTTGTACTTTGTACTTTGTTCCCTTGTACTTGCTCCAATCCTGTCGGCTCTTCCTCTATCGCCTCACTCGGCACGTTGCTCTGGAACGTCTCACCTTCCTCACCTTTCTGATAGATGCGTATCCAGTCGATATACATCGAGCGCGGACCGTTGGCAAGAGCAGTAATCTGATTGATAGAGAAGATACCCGGAAAATTACCGCCTACTGCCAGGTTGGCGATGATGAAGTTCGGCTTGCCGAAAATCTCTTTACGGTTGTAGTTGGCATCATCATTCGGCTCCAGCGTAGCATGGAAATACGGTTGATAGCCCGGGTTGGCGTCATGATCCATGAACATATCAATCGAAGTGGGCGTCCAGTACATCGTAATAATATGGAATGTATCTTCCACCGAATACGGCCAGGTTACGGAGTTCGCTTCGCTCCACACTTGATCCCAGCGCGCACCTACGTGCATCGCACCGTTGAAGTAACGATCCTGTGTGCCGGCGCCAAAAGCGTTCTGATGCCCCAGTTCAATGATATCCGTCTCGCCACAACGCGGCCAACCTACCTGGTCAAAGTTGTTCCCCATCTGCCAGAAAGCCGGCCAAAGGCCGTTGGCTGTGTTCGGAAATTTGATGCGTGCCTCGATCTTGCCATAGGTATAATACAGTTTGCCTTTGCTATTCACTCGTCCCGAGGTGCAGTTGCGGTTATGGTAATCCTCTTTGGTGGCGGTCAGAATAAGGCAATGTTTGCCCGTGACGGGTTCAACGCCCATCGATACACCTTTGGAGCAGTAGTATTGCAGTTCGTTGTTACCTCCGCCGTCACCGTTCGTTTCGATGTTCCAGCATGCCGGCAGGCTGCTGCCTGTAAAATCCATGTTCCATACCAGCGAGTAGCCGTCATCTGCTGCAGGTGCGTTGTTCTGTGCAACCACCATCAGAGGCAACGTTGCGAAAAGGAGAAGAAGCGAGTAAAACTTTTTCATAAGTCTATAGCATTGTATTGTTGATAGCATTATATTGTTGATAATCGCATGTTTGTTATGGCAATCAATCGTCTGTGCCCGCTATCTCAAAACCGGAGATATTACAGCTGCCGCTGTACAGTTCCAGTTTCAAGGTGTGCATCCCTTTCGTCATGCGGATGGCTCCGCCTGTCTCTGCCCACGCATTGGCATCACCCGTACGCGGCATGTCCAGATAATTGTAGAAATTATCGTCGACATATACTGCCAGTATACAATCGCCGTACGACGAGTAGCGAACAACCAGTCCCTTGTTCGATGAATCTGTATTCACGTTCACCTGATAGCTCACCGCCTGTCCCGGAGTCATATTCACCACTTTCAATCCTTCCTTTTTAGCTTGACGTGTAACTCTCTCATCGGTATTGGCGCGCACCTGAATAGCATTGTCCGAAACGCTCGTATACTCGCCGGCATGAATCATCCTACCGGTAGTATTCAGATAGCACGACTTGTTGAACGAAGAGAAATATGCGTACATCTTGCCCAGGTCGGTCAATACAGGCGGATCATCGTGAGTCAGCAGTTGCATGTATGGTGCTGTATCCACCGATTTGTTGGTACGCGGTATGAACCATGCGTAACGCTCCACCTTGTCGTTCGTCTCGAGGTAGTTCAGCACGTTACTCATGTACGACATCTGTGTCTCTACCGAGCCCGGCACAGGATCCCACGCGCAGAACTCAGTCAGCCAGATAGGTTTGTCGTACTTGTAAAATTTCTCCACAAAGCTCTTCACACCTCCCGCTGACGCCATGTAGCAGTGGATGGAGATGGCATAGATGTCGCTGATCGACACTTCGGGCTGTGCAAAGAACTCGTCCAACCATTTCTCCGGATCGCTGTAGCCTGACAATGTGCCGTAGTTCATTGCCGGACTCACCAGTTTCAGGTTCAGTTCCTTCGCCAGTGCCACCACGGGTTGCCAGATAGCCGCAGCCTCTTGGGGAGTCATACGTGCCTGGTCGGTGAGGTTGGGTTCGTTGAACGCCAGCAGATATTTGGTTTTCGGGTGCGCTGCTACGTACTCGCGGATCTTGTCGGCATTGTAGCTGCCGTTCCAGCACATGGGGCAATAGTCCATGTCGTTGGTATCAAACCACAGCGCAGCATTGTCGTTAGCCGTGTTGCCCCAGTTATAATCCCACGATATGTACGGCGACAACAGCGGCAGATCTTCTATGTTCTGGAAGTTAAACGCCACACCTCGCTTCAATGATTTTGGCATAGCGTCTACGCCCTTCGCCTCGGGTTCAGACACATGGCAACTTACCGTCATCGCAGTAAGGCACAACAATACAAGGCTTTGCAGTATTCTCATATTACTCTATTTCTGTACGTTGATATACGCGCACCCAATCTACTTTCATCAGTCGCGGCTCATTCCAGATGTCCTTGATCGTACCACCCAGCGTGCCGCCGATAGCCATATTGATGATGAAGTAGTTCGGACGATCAAACGGCCAATAGTCGGCATCGTCAATCACACTCTCCACCTGCTCCGAATAGACGTTGCCGTCCACATAGAAGCGGATAACATCCTTGCCGTTGATCTCTTCACAGGTCCATTCTACGCCATAGGTGTGGAACTGATTCTCAATATTCTCTCCCCAGTAAGCTTTGCTGCTCTTGCTTCCGCTACGGTCTTTCAGCGTGTGCAGCGTGCCCAAGATGCGGTTAGGCACGTTGCCCACATATTCCATGATATCTATCTCCCCGCAGTTAGGCCAGTTGCCGCGGTTGCCCAGCGTCCAGAACGCTGGCCACAAACCGCCGCCGGAAGGTAGCGAGATGCTGGCTTCCAGCTTGCCGTAAGCAAACTCTTTCTTGCCCTTGCTCATGATGCGTGCCGATGTATATTCCGCTCCCTGATAAGCTTCCTTGCGGGCTTCGATCACCAGACAGCCGTCTTCCACTCTCAGGTTCTCCTGTCTGCCGGTATAGTATTGCTCCTCCTGGTTACCCCATCCGCCTGCACCTTGCTGAACGGTCCAGACATTCTCGTCCAGGCTTGTGCCGTTGAACTCGTCCGACCATACCAGAGCATATTCGCCCCATGTATGCTCCACTGCCACCAGTGCCGTCACCGTCTCCACGCTCGTCGACAGGCTGATCGTGGCGTTGCCGCCCTTGATAGCCTTAACCAGACCTTCTTGCGTCACGGTGGCTACCTGCTCGTTACTGCTGGCCCACGTCACATCCAGATCGAATGTGTTGCCGTAACTCAGTTGGCAGGTCTCGCCCTTCTTTAGGTTGACCATAGCCGGCGTGATGCGTAACGATGCACCGTCCGAACCGCTTACAAACACCTCGCAGGTGGCTGACTCCGCAGCGGTCTTCACCGTCACAATCGTCTTTCCGATGGCCTTTGCCTCTACCACGCCATAATATACCGTTGCCACATCCGGATTGGATGATATCCATTCCGCATTGGCGGTATTACCGGTCGTTTCAAGGGTCTGCATGTCACCGGGCTTCATCTGCAGTACGTTGGGCGTCAGTGCCAAACGCTCCACAGGATTGTTACAAGCCACGCACGCCATCGCCGCAACCATCGCCAGCAATATTTCTACCTTTTTCATCCTTTTAATTCGTAATTCGTAATTTTTAATTTTGAATTCTTCCAAGCGCAATGGGGAGAAACCAATCTCCCCAAAGCTGCGGACTCTTACTTCTTCTCGTAGAAGTAGATAGCGTCCATATTGAGCTGCGAACCTACAGCATTGCCCGACAGAGCGCAGAAGATGTTGATACCTGCCTTCACGTCAGCATTGGCGATAGCGCCTGCAAACTGTGCCAGAGGTACATCAAATCCGTGCCAAGCACCGTCACGCGTGAAGTCACCGATCACCTGACCGGCTTCGATCGTTGCCGTACCAACAGCAAACGAGGTCTCAGCTGTACCGAAGATGTAGAACTGGTGGTTACCCGGAGTGGTAGCTTTCAGACCGATGTGCAGATAGTAGTTGTCAGGATTAGCCACGATATCGGCTTTCAAACCGGCCATTGCGGTGATGGCGTCAGCATTGTTGATGCAGAAGCCCAGACCCGACCAGTTGTCAGGAGCCACAACGGTCAGAGCTACATAGCCCTCGTTGTTGCCAAAATAGTTCTTGCCTGTACCTTCGCCGGCAGCATAGGTCTCGCCCGATGCCCAGATGTAGAGGAAGTTCTCCGTATCGTCCACGCGGAAGTCACCTGCGATGAGCGAAGCGTTAGCCTCAGCCGTTACACCGTCCAATACCACCGGCCAAATACGCTTAGCCTCAATCGTAGCCTCACCGCCACCTTGACCACCGTCTTTCTTAACGGCTACAACGCAAGTCTTCGTCGTGCCGCCTGCGGTTGCCGAGATGATAGCGTTACCCTCTGCCACAGCAGTAACCTTAGCAGTCTTACCTCCGTCATTGCCGGGAACAACAGTTGCTACAGCCTCGTTGCTCGTTACCCATGTTGCAGCTACGGTAGCCGTGATGGTTGCTTCCTCGCCTACCTTCAGATTCATAGAGGTCGGATCGATGGTCAGAGCCTCAACGTTCTCTTTGTTCTTGCAGGCAAAAAAGCCTACCATTGCCAATGCTGCCAAAGCAGCTGCAAAAAATTTGTTTGCTTTCATTGTTTTGTTTGATTTTAAGTTGTTTGTTGTATTTTGTGTTTAATTGTATCCCGGGTTTTGCTCCATCTTTGTGGGATTGAGTAATATCTCATCGTACGGTATCGGCAAAATCTCATGTTTGCCTTTCTGGAATCCCGTTCCCAGTGCCACTTGTGCCTTATATTCGGCACTCTCGCCGGCCTCGTAAGCCGTGATGGTCTCGTAGGCGATGTTCCAGCGCACGAGGTCAAACCAGCGGTGACCTTCCATTGCCAACTCGCAACGGCGCTCATGGCGCAATGCTGCCTCATCGGCGGTAGCTATATCTGCCAATCCTACGCGCGAACGTACTTTATTGATATACGTCTTGGCCGTTCCGGCATCCCCTGCGCCCAAGCAAGCCTCTGCGTACATCAGCAGCACGTCGGCATAACGGATCTGACGGTTGTTGAGCGGACCACGACTGGCGTGCAAGCCCCACTGGCCAAAGCCGCAACCGCTGTACGTCGAGTCACGGTACATGCCGTACTTGTTGTTCAGCATCTTGTTGCCCAGATAGTACTCTACAGCAGGCGTCTCCATCAGCGCGTCGTTCGGCACGAGGATAGCCACTGCCCTACGCATCGAATCCAACGGCTCGAACTCGTCGTACAGGTTCTGCGACGGATGGTTGAAGCCCCAGCCACCACCTATCAGCGACGAACGGCTGCGAACCAATATCTGCGTGAACGAACCGGCTGAGAAGCCCATGCCCTCACCGTAGTCACCCCAAGGCACTTCGGCATATTGGATCTCGAACACACTCTCTATGCCGTTCTCACCTGCCAGGGTGAAGTTGTCCTCGTAGTTGGCGCATAGGTCATATTCGCCCGACTGAATCACTTTCTCGCCCCAGCTCTTGGCGTCGGCATAACACTCGGCTGCACTCTTGCTCAGCCCGTAGGTCTGCCAGTACGGCGAGGCCATGTACAGGTTCACCTTCATCAGCATAGCCTGTGCCGCACCTTTGGTGGCACGACCGGCGTCTACGTCGGCGTAAGCACTCTTGACCCACAATCCGGCCTCGGCTGTCGTCAGGTCGGCTATGATCTGCTTGAACATATCATCCACCGACGCACGCGGCTGTCCCCACTTGTCCGAACTGTCCATCACCTCAAGGATCAGAGGCACTCCGCCGTATACGCGCAGCAGACGGAAATAGTAGTACGCACGCAGGTAATAGGCTTCAGCCAGCAGACGCGACTTCATCTCTGCGGTGAAGTTCTCGTCTATACCTACCTTCATGGCGTCGATATATTGCAGCGCCAGATTGCAACGGGCTATACCTTGGTACTGTGCACGGTAGAAACTCAGCAGCAGTCCGTTGCCCGACGTCGTACGCCAGTTTTCAAAATCATAGGCATCACCCATATCCGTCGTGCTGCCGCCGCCTTTCAGGGCATCATCACTCATGATGTCGCCAAAGAACCACTCCGAGAAGTAGGTTCCGCCATATTCCCACATCAGCGGCACGTAACATGCCGTAACGTTCTGCTGGGCTGCCTCCGTGGAGATATAGAAATCTTCCAGCAGGTCCGTTCCAGGCTCTATCTCCGTCAAATAATCTTTGCAACCTGAGAGGCAAAGTACAGAACAGAGAACGCAAATGATTGAAAAATATCTTGTTTTCATAACTTTCAACTTTTAACTTTTTAAACTTCTCTAAACTCTAAACTTTAAACTCTCAACTAAAAATTGGCGTTCAATCCGAACGTGAACGTTCTTGATTGCGGATAGTTGCCGTAATCAACGCCTCCGCCTACCTCAGGATCGTAGCCCGTGTATTTGGTCACGGTGAACAGATTGCTTGCCGTCACGTAGAAACGCAAGCGGCTGATATGTGCCTTCATCGTCAGCTCTTTCGGCAGCGTGTAACCTATCTGCACGTTTTTCAGTCGCAGATAAGCGCCGCTCTCCAGGAATCGTGTCGAGTTAGCCGTATTCGTCGGGCTGCCCAGCGGGTTAGGTATGGTACCCTTGCGGTTCTCCAGCTCCATCGGGTTCAGCACGCCCGTGCTCATCATCGCGTTCTGTACTACGTCGGTATAGCCTATCCATACCTGATCTTTCATATAGGTTGCCAGCGCGTTAGCCGAGCCGTCACCTTCCAGACGCTCGCGCAAGGCGTTATAGATATGGTTGCCTGCTACGCCCTGGAAGAACAATTGTATATCCACTCCGTAGAAGTCTGCGCCCAAGTTTATACCGTAGGTGATCTTCGGGAATGCATTACCTATATATACGGCATCGTTGTCGTCAATCAGTCCGTCGCCGTTCTGATCTTTGTATTTGGCATCACCGGCGTGCAATCCTGCCATGTTCGGCACATGTGCCGCCACTTCCTCGTCGGACATATATACGCCTTCGTATTCATAGCCCCAGAATGAGTTCAGCGGCATACCCACATCGGTCTTGGTGCGGTCGCCCCACAGCGGCGAACCGCCGTTCAGTTTCGTCAGTTCGTTGTGCAGATAGGTGATGTTACCGCCAATGCTATAGTGCACCTTGCCTACCTGATTCTCGTGATTCAATGTAATCTCCACGCCTTCGTTGCGGATGTTACCTACGTTGCGCACCATCGTGTAACGGTTACCCACGTGTGCCGGAGCGTTCACGGGCAGCAATGCATCCAGGGTGTTACGCTGGAAGTAGTCGATAGCACCGCTCAACTTGCCGTTCCAGAAACTGAAATCCACACCGGCATCCCATTGCTCGTTCGTCTCCCAACGGCCATCCTTGTCAATCTGCGTGAGCACCGTAGCGCCGTACGCAGCAGCGTCTTGCACGTTGCCGAACGGATAACCGTAGAACACCTTGTCGCCCGAACCCATCGTAGCTACGAACGAGTTGCTATCCACTCCGTCGTTACCTACCTGACCATAGCCGGCACGGAACTTTAGGTTATCCAGCCAGCGCAGTTCCAAGTTGCGCATGAACGGCTCTTCGCTCAAGCGCCATGCCAACGCCATCGAGGGGAAGAAGCCCCACGGGTTCTTTTTGAACTTGCTCGATGCGTCAGCACGGAAGTTGGCGGTGATCATATAGCGGCTGTCGTAGCTGTAGAATACACGACCGAGGAACGACAGACGGCGTACACGGGCTGCGCTATCGCCGCCAAGCTTGTCTTCCGTCGTCTTGCTGGCGAGCCAGTTGCTCGGAATCGGATTAAGGATGTTCGCACCCGAAGCACTCAGCACATATTCGTTGTACTCCGACCATGTCTGACCTGCCATCACCGAGAAGTTATGCTTACCTATCTGCTTGGCGTAGGTCAGCGTCGTCTCTTCCAGCAGCGTGCAGTAGCGGCCCATCAGCGTGCTTAGGAAGTTATCCTCGCTGTAGTTGTAGCTCGTATACGTATTCGGATATGTGAAACCTTTGTTGCGTGCTATGTTGTAGTCCACCGATATCGACGGACGCAGCGTCAGGCCTTCTATCGGCTTTATCTCCAGATAGATGTCGCCTACCGCACGCTCCGATTTCGAACTCGGCTCCGTATTGTACACCATCTGGTAGGGGTTAGTCACATTCTTGAAGTTCGAACCGGCACTGTAGCGGTCCGACAGGTCGTCACCTGCGGCGTTCGTCGCACCTTTCGGGTAGTATACCGGGTCCCACTGTCCCATAGCCATCGCTGCCGACAGCACCGATGCTCCGGCGGAACTGCTGTTGTTCATAGCGTTCCTGCCGCTCTGCACCATGATCGTGAAGTGCTCGCCTATCTTCAGCCATTTGAAGATATTGTAGTCCGAGTTCAAGCGCAGCGTGAAACGGTTGTAGTTACTGCCGATGATCGTACCTTCCTGTCCGAAGTACGAGGTGGACAAAGCGTAATGGCCTTTATCGCTACCGCCGTCTACCGACAGGTTGTAGTTGTGCATAAATGCGTTGGCTTTGAATACCTCGTCCTGCCAGTCAGTCTCCTGATGCGAATAGTCGAAGTTGTTCGGGTAGAACTTGGATGTACCCAACTTGTAGTCTTGCAGCCATGACATGAATCCACTGCCGTAGTAGGCAGCAATCTCCTCTGCGCCGTTACGCATCGCGCCTATCCTTAGTTCCGTCTCTACCTGGTCGCGGCTGTTCATCAAGTCCAGCTTACGCCAGCGATTCTGTATGCCCCAGTACGCATCAAAGCTCACGTTCACCTTGCCCTCGCCGCCGGTCTTCGTCGAGATAAGTATCACACCGTTTGCACCACGGCTACCATAGATAGCCGTCGCCGAGGCGTCTTTCAAGATCTCCATCGAAGCGATATCATTCGGCGAGAGGAACTTGATGTCACTCGTTATCACTCCGTCCACTACGTATAACGGATCGTTGCCGCCCATAGCCGAACCTATACCGCGGATACGGATTGACGCTCCCTCACCGGGCTGACCGCTACCGGTTGTCACCGTCACACCTGCTGCACGGCCTTGCAACGCCTGGTCGATACTCGGCGCAGGGGTCTTCGTGAGCTGCTCGGCTTTTACCGAACTGATAGCACCCGTCAGGTCACTCTTTTTCATTGTACCGTAACCGATAGCTACCACTTCTTCCAGTTGCACATTGTCCGGCTGCAACGTGATGCGCATCGGAGCAGCAGTGGCTGCCACCTCTTGCGACTTGTAGCCCATGTACGACACTACCAGCACGTCGCCCACGTTCGCCTCGATGGCAAAATTGCCGTCGAAATCCGTGATCGTACCGTTAGTCGTACCTTTCACCACGATGTTTGCACCGATAACGGGATCAGGATCACCCTCTGCCATCACCACACCCGTGATGTTCGCACCCTGTACTCCTAATGCCAACAGTACCGTTGCAAAAAACAAGATTAGTTTTTTCATGATAAATTGTTATTTGTGTGTATTTGTTGTAGTCGTATTGTGAAATGAATCGAAAAGTAGTGCAAAGATACATAAATAAATTTATATTTGCAAATTTTTCTACTATGAAGTGAAATGTTGTGAAAGAATTTTTTCACTTTTTTACGTATTTGACGTAATTTTTGTGAGGTGTTCTTTCAGATTTGCTTGGGCATCCAAGTCCATTTTGCAGCGCATCCTATAGCGCATCATCTCCACGCCTCGGGTGGACAATCCCAGCAGCGGAGCAATCTCCTTGGTCTGCATGCCGAGGCGGATATAGATGCATAGTTTTCTCTCCTGTTTATTCATCCATGGGTACATTTCCGTCAAGCGTTTGCAGAAACCTGCATTCACTTCGTCGAAGTTCTCCTCAAAGCGTTGCCAGTCGATGCTGTCGTTGCGGTTATCCTGTTCCAAGTGTTGGCGCAAGGCTTGCAGACGTTCGTCAGCCTTTTTCACGTTATGGGCTTGCAACTCACGTATAGCTTTGTCCAACTCTTCCGATACAAATACAAACTCCTCTTGACGGTTCGCCTCATCGTGCAATATACGCGTCAGTTCCTGGCTCTTGGCTTGTAGGCGCGTCTGCGACTTGTCGTTCTCCAGCTGCAATATACGCAATTGCTGCTCATGTAAGGTCTTACGCTTGGAGCGGTCGGCATATACATAGATAATGTACCCCAGCGCAGCGATCCAGAACAGCACAAACAATGTCTCCAGTACCCTTGCCCACCACGTTCTGTACCATGGCGCCTGTATGCTGAAAGTCCATGCCTGTCGGATCTCACAAGGCATATCATCTTCCGCAGCCGTACGGCACAGCACCTCCAGCGTGTATCGGCCCTCCTCCAGCGACGAACATTCGTAATACGTCCTGTTGCTCAGAGGCGTAAACTCCTTGTCACGGGGCAACAGCCTGAAAGCATATCGCGTATCGCCTGCCGGTACGCGGTTGATGCTGCAAGCAAAGCGCAAAGCATGGTTGTCGTAGGGCAGCACAAAAGCCTCTGCTGCGTTCGGTCTGCTCTTATTCCTGTCCAGCGATTCGCCGTACACCACTTCGCCGTTATGGTTCATCCGGCTTACTTCACGCAGGTAGATTAGCTTGTTGCTCCCGTCAGCTCTTCTGTGGGCGATGGCGGACTGGATAAGAGTATACCCCTGCAAAGTTCCTACGATATAGCCATTTTCTGTCTCGTAGATATTTTCGAATCCGCCTACAAAATCCGTTGTGCCGCTATATAGCGGACAAGCCTTGCCATAGCCATCCGCCGTGCGCTCGCGCATGTACAATATTCCGTCACGCACGTAGAGGTTGTTGCCACGGCTGTCTTGATAGGTCAGGGCGTAATAGGCCTCTCCATCCAATTCATCCGTTAGTTGTGCTCCGATGCGCAGCACTCCGTCCATACCCACTACGCGACAATAATCGCGACTGCTGATTAGGATGTTATCCCCTATCCTACTGATGTTTATCCAGTCGTGCGCGGCATTATAGGGGTGAACCGATGTTCTGCTTAACGTGGTCGGGCCTGTCCATTCCAGTCGCACCACACCGGCGGTAGCCACTGCCCATATCACCCCCGTAGCATCCACCTGCCAGCGGAAAGCGGTATCATCAAAGCCTGACACCTTGTCCTGCTGCCACTTCCCGTTGATGCATGTCAGCACCCTAAATCCGGAATAGGTTCCTGCCAGCACTCTGCCATCGGGCAACTGCTGCACTTTCCATACTCCTTCGTCCGTACATAGCGGCCGAACGCGGTTACCTTCCACAACAAACAGTCCTCTGTTATGGCAGCAGAACACCGTGCCGGCTATCTCGCTCAGGCTCCATACCTGTCCCATGCTTCCCTCTACGAGGTGAAAGGTGAAAGGTGAAAAGTGAAAGGATGACGATGAACGAATGATGGTTGAACTGTATAAGCCCTGATTGGTACCGAAATAGTAACGGTCATTCGTTTGTAAGGTAACATATCCCACTCCTATATCGGTCGGTTCCTTACTCAGGTACTGCCGCGATGATGCCAACTGCACATAATCGATCCCCTGATCCAATCCGACCCACAGGTTTCCACGGCGATCGAACGACATCGATAGCACGGTATTGTTCTGCAGACCTTCTTTTCTGGATATATACCGTGGTGCTTTGCCTTCGGCATTCACCACCACGATACCCTGCTGCACCGTGCCCAGGGCGATCACATCGTCCTGTACGGCAAACGTATAGAGCTGGTTCTTCCTAATGAACGCGTCTGCTTCTGTGCGGAAAGGTGCAATCCTGGTACCGTCATACACAAACAGTCCGCCAAGGTCGGTAGCTATCAGCAGCCGCTTATCATCCAATGCCTGCAGGCAGCGAACCTCGTAGCCGTGGAGTATATCCGAACCATGGATCTTGTTCATTCGAGTGCCCGTCAACAGATACAATCCGTCATCCGTACCTACATATACCGCTCCGCCTGCCTCTTCCGCACAGAAGATGCGGCTATCCTCTTTCACCTGTTGTACATCATTCAACCTGCCGTCGTACGTGCCCATAATGATTCTGTGGCGGGTAAAGAAGTATACTTGCTGCCCGAGAATCTCTATATCCCACACCTCACCGAAGTCAGGCTCCACGTGTGTCAGCGAATCGAGTAATGAAGTATAGTTCATCCCGCCTGTAGCGTTGGGCGTGAATACACCAAAATCATTCGTTGCGCCTATGAACACCGCTCGGTCATCCAGCGCCGTTATACTGCGAGGCAGGTTGCCGTAGTACATGCCGTACACACGCCAATCCGATCCGTCAAACTCCAGAAGTCCGTAATTATTAGCGGTATAGAGCCACCCGTTGGCAGTGGTAAGTATCTGCCAGTTTTGAGTGCCTGCAGCATAATCCGCCACGGCATAGTTCGTCACCGGCACATTCCATCCGGCGAAAACGTACGCCCAACAACAGAAAAGAGCAAAAGTTACAGAGTGTAATCGTTTCATGGCATCAAGTGAAATCATTATTCAACAATTCACCTGCAAAATTACGAAAAATAATTGACTTTTGCAAATATTTTACCATTTTTTTTATACATTCATTAAAAATCGCTGTTTTTAACTATGCCGTCACCTCAATCCATCGCATTGGAGCGCCCGGATTCCCGAACACATTTCGGCCACTTTTATCGAGGTTTGATCGGGGTCTCAACAGAGTTTTAACAGAGTTTTAACAGAGTTTTAACGAGGTTTTCGTTAAGTGTCCGATGCGTACTTTCTGCTCGCATACGACAAAGACTGCACATACTTACCATTAACGAAATGCGGGCTGGAGATGTACGGATGTAAGATGTCGATAGGTTGTATGACCTGAAAAATACATAACAATAATGGATGGTTGTAATCTACATGTTGATTACAGATTTTGCTGCAATGATACAAATAATAAATGAATAATGCAAGTTTTTTCGGGAAAAAATTTGCAAATGTCTATTTTTTTTTGTAACTTTGTACCGAATTGTAAAGAAAGGCATTCCCTGCTCTATCTGCAGAAAATGAATATGGAAAATAAAATTGTTTTGACATGAATTTCCAACTATTAGGCAAAGAGGACAAGCAGACATTACTGCTCATACCGGGATTAGGTGTGTCGTACGAGATCTTCCTTCCGCTCATTCGTTTGCTGGAAGACAGGTTTCGCATCATTGCCGTGGAAGTGGATGGTTTTACGCTTGACAAGCACACACGCTTCACATCCGTGGACGATCAGGCTACGCAAATCATTGCTTATGTACAAGCGAATCATGGCGGACATCTCGATTGCGCCTATGGTCTGTCGCTCGGCGGCAAGATTCTCTCGCGAATCCTGGAGCGAAATGAGATAGTGATCGGCCACACCATACTGGATGCCGCACCTTTGTTGCCCCTGCCCAATTGGCTGGTCAATCCCTTGCGGCACTACCAGGCAGTCAATGTCTGGACATGCTACCATTGGACAGGGTTCTGGAAAGCAGTCTTCCGCAGCCACTACTTTGATATACTCCTCGATGAGTGCAAAAAAACATGGCCGTGGGGAGGCAGACAGGCTGTGCTGGACGGCTACAAGTCCGTTTACACCAACAAACTTGAGTCCATCTCAGGCAATGACATCCATTTCTGGTATGGAACCAAAGAAGCGTTTGTCGCCAAACCGCAAGTGGAACACTTATTAAAACTCTGCCCGTCTGCACACGTGGAAGTATTCGCTGGCATGAACCACGGCCAACTTCTGATCGATCATCCGGAAGAGATAACCCAACGAATCATTCAAATAATATATAGAAGCGAAGATGGTAGTCGCGTAAGTATGCCGATTGACCATCAGCGAAAGTGATAAACATGATTGAGTGAGAATTATGAAGAAGTTATTTATTGCCATCAGCACAATGCTCTTTGCGGCATGTGCGCCGAAGTATCCGACCGTGACGCCGGATGAGTTTGAACAAGTTATTGCCGAACCGGATGTGCAGTTGATCGATGTGCGCACGACGGAAGAGTACGAACAAGGGCATATCGTGGGAGCGATGAACATCGACTGGAAAAGCGATACGTTTGCCGATGATGCCGAGCAGATGTTGGATAAGTCCAAGACCGTTGCCGTTTATTGCCGAAGTGGTCGACGAAGCCATGAGGCAGGAAACAAGTTATACAAGATGGGCTACACGCATATCGTGGAACTGCAAGGCGGTTTTGAGGCATGGAAAGCGGCAGGCAAGACCATTCAGGCGGAGGTCTATGAGTGCGATGAGTTCCGGACACCTAACGGCATGAGCGTAAAACTCCACGCGCTGGTTCATGCCAGTATATGGATTGAAGCCGGCGACAAGCAGATCTT
>CAMKDV010000010.1 GCA_946411385.1 uncultured Bacteroidales bacterium | reverse complement strand
TGATCAACATAATAGATAACTATAATTTATAAACACATGGTTTTGCATGTGACCCCAATAAACTCTAAAAAAACATTCCGCTAAATAGACTTTATATTCTACTAATCAAAGATAATATTCCGCTAACGAAAAAGCTATTGCAAAATTCAAAAAAAAGTAGTAACTTTGCAGCGTCTTTTCGATAGAATAGATGCCTATTTTGTTCAGGCATTGTGAGAAAAAAACACGTAACGATTATGTCTAAAGGAGGTAAATGTCCCGGACCGATGTATCCATCCACAACCGGTAGGCCAAGCGGAGGCGGCAGAGCGAATGGCCCTAAAAAGTAAGTGCGATGCCAAGTTAAAGTTCCATAAGCTGGGATTAGGTAAATCTTAATCTCCGCTTATGGGGATAATTACAACAACAAATGTATAACCTTTTAAAAAATCATAGGTATGAACTTACAAATTGAACTTTTTACAACTCCAACTGTAGATGGTAGAAGAATCCTATCTTCGAAAGGATTAGTGTGCGTAAATAAAACATATGGCGCAGGAGTGATATGTGAAAAAAGACCTATCCCTTCCTTTCTTGATACAGATAGAGTTGAGTCTTATCATATAGAACTTTTCGAGTCATTAGAAAACGAGGTTCTTAAAAAAGGAGCAAATGCTGTAGTGGATTTACATATTGAGCATAGTTATGTTCATTATGTAAACAGTTATTACCTACTTATTTCTGCACAGGGTACTGCTGTCGTGTTAGAAGGAGTCGAAATACCTATAAATAGCAACATAAACGGCAAAGTTCTTGAACAACAAACATTGCGCAAACAAATTCTAGCGAAACTTAAGTATTGGTATGAAGAATATAAAAAAGAAAATTTCGGAAAGCCGCGTTGTTATATCACTGAGGAAGAATGGGCGTTTATTTGCAAATATACCCATTTGTTCTCTGATAATGATTTCTACTTCGCTGATTTCTTGCATTTATCCCATATGGAAAGCGAACTGTGGTATGGTTACAGTCCTTGCAATAATGCCGGACGCATCGGTGGTTATTTAAGTTATTTCAAGAATTTGCCATATCAAAAACAAATTGAGTTAGCTTACAAATATATCAGTTGGAATAGTTTTCATATTATTGTGGAGTTGAATTTATTTGATGCCAAACATATTCTTGAATGGGCAACTAAAGGGGAATACGAAATTGCAATACAATGTATGAAAAAAGTACATAAGAAAGAATATAGCTATCAGGATTTGGAAGATATGCAAAGTTTATATGAATTTTTTGCTAATCTACCGGAAAAAGCAGGTTCGATTGAAGAAATTATCGACGAAAAACAAATACTAAGATTAGGAAGAAGGTATGTGTTTACTTGCGGTCATTGTAATCATAAAGCGTATAGTTGCAATCTTGATGATTTTTCATATTGTTCAAGTTGTAGAAAAAACAAAAGAGGACTGACGGAGGAGCAAGAAGAAATAATCAAAGAGTTTGGTGTTAAAGTGGAAACTCTTAAAGAATTGCTTTCTGGAGATAAATAAGGTTTTTTAGGTTCCTTCAGACGAAAACGGCAAAAAGTTGTGGACGTATATAAAACAAAAAAACGACCCGTGAAGGTCGTTTTTTTGTGGTACCAACGGGATTTGAACCAGTGACACACGGATTTTCAGTCCGTTGCTCTACCAACTGAGCTATGGTACCTCGCGTTCGCGCGACCACACATCAAGGGTTTCGCGAAAAGCGGATACAAAGGTACTACAAAAATACCGTATTTGCAAATTTCGGTGCGTCTCACGAGCATTATATGCCATGAGAAACTGTTTTTTGCAATTTTTACTTACGAAAGCGCCCTGTTTTCTGCGTCAATTGCCTTCAGGAAGGCCTTCCTCCTTGGGCAGTTCCATATCCTCGAACTGATGCGGATAGGCGTTGGCATATTCTTGCAACTGCTCTTCGATCTGCTGCGTCACCACTCGCTGGAAATCCAGCACCTTGACGGCATAGGCGAGCACTTGTTCGAAATTGGGGAACTTGGCTTCTTTGAGGAAGAAAGCATATTTTTTCTCCGAACTCTCGTCGGTGCGCTGCCGGAAGGTCTTGAGCAAGGTGGATGCTTCGGCATATCGCTGCTGTGCTTCCAGCGAGGCGGAAATGCGTGCAGCCAGTTGTTCGTCGGTGACCTGCTCGTCGGTGGTGAGGCTGTCCTGTGCTTGCAGTGCGGTAACGGCCGCCAGTTGCTCCAGGCGGATGAAAGTAGAGAGCGGTGAGTTGTAGTCGTAGCGCTCGATGCGGTTGGGCAGCAGTTCGTTCGGAACGACCTCTACGGTCTGCGTCTGACGGAAGCGTTCCATGCCGTTCTCCAGCATCAGATGTTCCTGTACGATCTCGCGCATCAGCGTCTGATAGGTGAAGCGTTGTACGTTGAGGAAGGTGGTGGTCCAAGCGGCATAGTCCCAGAGCGGTATGTTGTTGGCAAGGAAGTCGGTGGAGGTCACTCCGTCCAGCCGGTAGGTCAGGATAGGCATCATCTTGAACTGCGGCGTGTAGCCCGGCACGGGCGAGACGTTCAGCGCCTCGGTGAAGAGTTTTTTCTGCTGCTCGAAGGTAGCGGTGAGGGCGGTAAGCTGACTCAGCGTCTCACGATCATCGTCGGAGAGGCAGAGGTGCGCCAGTTTCTCGGAGGGATACTTGTCCATGAAGCTGAGGAACAGCTGTCGGCACGATTCGTAGGCATCCACCATCCGATAGAAGCGGTCGTGCAGCGTGTCGGTCTGTGCACGCCATTGCGAGATGGTGTCCAGCCGTGCACGCAGGTAGCGCTCTACATCTTCATATTCCAGTCGTTTGCCAATGGGCTTGACGGTAGGAAACGGTTCGTTCTTAGCCAGTTTGCCGCCAAGGAAATGCAGGCAGTTGCCGTAGAACAGTTTGCTCTTGTAGAGCAGCTCGTGCCGTTCGTCGAAGTTATGCAGCGCATCTTTGCCGGGGAGCAGCGAGTACGCCTCGTCGCCCAGGCGGTAATACAGCGGTCCGAACTCCGGATGATAGCGTTGGTAGGCGAGCATGTGGTACATCTTCTCGTACGGCGGCAACTCGGCTATACGCGCCAGCAGGTCAGGATAGCGCTCCTGTTCCACGTTCGTCTGTGCAGCGGCAGGGTAGATAACTGCCAGCAGAAGTATGATAGGTAGTATTCGTTTCATAGCAATGCGTTTTAGAAGTCCGTTACCTTAAATTCCACACGTCGGTTGATAGCGCGATGCTCGTCGCTGTCGTTTGGTACGAGCGGCCGCCGTTTGCCGTAACCGATGCTGGTCAGTCGTTCGCGCGCTATACCTTTCTTTACCAGGTACGCTACTGTAGCTTCGCCTCGTTTGGCTGAGAGCTGGTCGTTGTAGGCATCGGAGCCGGTATCGTCGGTATGGGCTGAGAGCTCGATGCGCAGTTCGGGGTTGGCCTCCATGAGCTTGACCACTTTCTCCAGTTCGATGTACGAGGATCGTGAGAGGACGTAGGAGTTGTTCTCGAAGTTGATGTTGTGCAGCTGCACCACCATATCTTTCTGAATAGGCGTGAGCGATACGTCGCACATCTGCGAGTCGAAGCCTTCGGGTACGTATACCAGTGTATCGAAGAAGAAGTGTCCGGGGCTCTGGATAACCATCTCATATTCATCTTCCTGGCGCACCATGATGGTGGTGGTTGGCGGCGTGTAGGGCATCTCGATCACTTCATGCTTGTTTCTGTTCCGGAGGCGGATAGTGCCTTCCTTCACGTTCTCCAGTTGCACGATGAACGGCACTTTGATGGCTTGCATCGGTATATCCATCTCTGCCGTGGAGAAGCGCACGTCGCGGCGTGTGTCGATGAGGATGGTGGTATCTATGTATCCGCGGCGGAAGATGGTCAGCGTATATTCCTCGCCGATGGGCAGTTCGTACACGCGTCCGCGTTCATCACGTTTGGTACGCGCGCGGATGTTCTTGTCCGTTGCGGCGTTCTTTATCAGGTCGCGTTCCGGCACGGCGGGCGTGTACAGGTCGGCATCGTAGGGGTTAATGCGGATGGTCAGGTTACGTGCTATCTGCACATTCACGTTATGCGTGCGGATCATCTCCGGATCGTTGCAGTCGAGCGTCATGTAGTGGTGGCTGTAGTTTGGCGCGGTGATGTCGATGTTATACCGGTGTCCGGGATGCAAGGCTACACGGAAACGTCCGGTCGTAGCATCGGCCAGCGCCTCGTCGAGCTGGTTGGCGGTGATGGCGTCGTAGAGGCGGATAGTAGCCTCGACGGCACGCCCCGAGTTCTCGTCGGTGACTACGCCCGTCAGCACGCCGTACGCATTGCCCCGCACCATCGGAGGCAGCACGACCTGTCGGTTCAGGTACATCGTGTCAAAATCTTTCTTGTCGCGCTCCACTATCTGCTGCTCCGTTACGCGCAAGATGGTGTCGTTCAATTGCTTGAGGTATGGCCCGAACAGCGAGCGGCGCTCTGCGGAATCCACGCGCAGCGGCAGCGTCCAGACGCCGAAACCGATATATTTGGTGTAGTACAATGCGTAGTACAGGGTGCGCTTGTCAACATCCCGGCGGGAGAAGACAATCGTCTGGTTGTCAGGGAAGATCAGCGGCGACAGGTCATGATCGGAGGTGACCATCACAGGCTCGGCTTTCTTCCATGCGCCGCGCACCTTTTCGGACATGTACAGCCGGTCGTATACGCCTTGCGCGCCGTGTGACGATTTGTAGAGCTTCCGGTCGTACGTCCGGCGGATGAATACCAGGCGCTGCTCGTCCGACGAGATGGTCGGCCACAGCTCGTCATCGCCGGTGTTGATCTCCGAGCCCATCTTCTCGGGCGTGCTCCAGAATCCGGCACGCGAATGGGTCACGTACAGGTCATGACTGCTCTGCCCGGGTTCTTGCGCCGAGAAATAGATAGCCAGACTGTCGAAACTCATGTGTCCGTGCTGAATACGCCAACCTTGTTGGGAGAACTTGCGCAACTCAGGTAGAAGTTGAGCATCGCGCTGAGACAAACATTGCACCGAATGGAGCAATATAATGCATAGTAGAGGTATCGATATTCGTTTCATGGGGCAAAAGTACAACTTTATTTTCAAAAAAACAAATATTTATGCAAAAAATGTTCAAATATTTGCATTTTTGAAAGAATTTTAGTAATTTTGTACGACTTTTAGGGGTCTAACACGTAACTACGTGGGCGTATTCCGCGTCCGCGATAACAAATCGAAGTGCAAACGGCACTTCAAAAATATGAACAAAGAATGAATATTGTAAGAAAAGAGATCACCCTCCCTGACGGTCGTGTGATCACCCTTGAGACGGGCAAGTTAGCGAAGCAGGCCGATGGCGCCGTGATGGCCACGATTGGCAACACGATGATTCTCGCTACCGTTTGTTCCGCTAAAGATGCGATGCCGGGCACGGACTTCATGCCGCTCACAGTCGAGTACAAAGAGAAGTTCGCCAGCGCCGGACGTTTCCCCGGAGGCTTCACACGCCGCGAAGGCAAAGCTTCGGATTATGAGATTCTTATCGCACGACTGATCGATCGTGCACTTCGTCCTCTCTTCCCCGCCAACTACCATGCCGACACGTTTGTCAACGTGACGATGTATTCCGCTGACGGCATTGACATGCCTGAGAGCATTGCCGGTCTGGCGGCATCAGCCGCACTCACTTGCTCGGACATTCCTTTCGAAGGTCCTATCTCCGAGGTGCGCGTAGCGCGTGTGGATGGCGAGTTTGTGATCAACCCCACCTTCGAGCAGTGTGAGAAAGCTGACCTGGAGCTGGTTGTAGCTGCTACGCTGGACAACATCATGATGGTTGAGGGCGAGATGAAGGAAGTGCCCGAGAGCGTTATGCTCGACGCTATCCGTGCCGCTCACGAGGCTATCAAGCCGCAGTGCCAAGCACAGATTGAGATGATGAAGGAGTATGGCAAAGAGGTGAAGCGCGAGTACTGCCACGAGGTGAACGACGACGAACTGAAGCAGGCTGTACATGACTTCAGCTACGCCCGTGCATACGCCCAGGCTACCAGCGCCGATACCGACAAGCATCATCGTGAGGCAATGTTCTCGCAGATCTGCGAAGATTTCAAGACGGAGAAAGCCGATTATATGGCCGCACGCGCGGAGGCCCTCGGCATCGAGGTGGACGAGGTGGCTGCCATGGTCGACCGCTACTATCACGATGTAGAGAAAGAGGCTATGCGCCGCGCCGTTCTGGATGAAGGCAAACGCTTGGACGGTCGTACCACCACGGATATACGTCCTATCTGGTGCGAAGTTAGTCCGCTGCCCGGACCTCACGGAAGCTCGATCTTCACGCGTGGCGAGACGCAGTCGCTGTCGACCGTGACTCTCGGAACGAAGCGTGACGAGAAGCAGATTGACGAGGCACTCATCCAAGGGTCGGAACGTTTCTTACTGCACTATAACTTCCCGCCGTTTGCTACCGGCGAAGCCAAAGCACAGCGCGGCGTAGGCCGTCGCGAGATTGGCCATGGCAACCTGGCTTGCCGTGCGCTCAAGAACATGATTCCTGAGGATTTCCCCTACAGCGTACGCGTCGTATCGGATATCCTCGAATCGAACGGCTCGAGCTCTATGGCTACCGTGTGTGCCGGTACGCTCGCATTGATGGACGCCGGTGTACCTATCAAGAAGCCTGTCAGCGGTATTGCTATGGGTCTGATCTCTGAGAACAAGGGTACGAACTATGCCATCCTTTCGGATATCCTCGGTGACGAAGATCACTTGGGCGATATGGACTTCAAGACCACCGGTACACGCGACGGTCTGACGGCTTGCCAGATGGATATCAAGGTGGACGGCCTGAGCTATGAGATCCTTGAGAACGCATTGGCACAAGCGCATCAGGCACGTATGTATATCCTGGACAAGATCCTCGAGACGATGCCCGAACCGCGTGCCGACATCAAGCCACACGCTCCGCGTATCACCTCGTTCTATATACCGAAAGACCTCATCGGCGCCGTGATTGGCCCGGGCGGTAAGATCATCCAAGGCATCCAGGCTGAGACCGGTGCTGTGGTTAGCATCGACGAGGACGAGAAAGGCGGTAAGGTGGAAGTGGCATCGGCTAACAAAGAGTCGATGGACGCAGCTATCGCCAAGATCAAAGCTATTGTGGCTATGCCTGAGGTGGGCGAGGTATACGAGGCTACCGTCAAGAGCCTGATGCCTTACGGCTGCTTCGTAGAGTTCATGCCGGGCAAGGAAGGTCTGCTGCACATCAGCGAGATTGACTGGAAACGCTACGAGACGATGGAGGAGACCGGCATCAAGGAAGGTGACAAGATCACCATCAAGCTGCTGGAGGTTGATCCCAAGACCGGCAAGTTCCGCCTGAGCGCCAAAGCTCTCAAGGAGAAACCTGAAGGCTATGTAGAGCCCGAGCGTCCTGCCCGTGCTCCGCGCGGTGACCGTCCTGAGCGTGGCGACCGTGGTCCGCGTCCAGAGCGTCGTGGTCCGCGTCCGGAGCATACTGACCGCGAGCCGGCAGGTCGCTTCAGCAACAGCGAAGGTGCGCGCCTTGACCGCCGCCACTAATTATTTTTAGCAATTAGGATTCAGTTGTCAGGAATCAGCTTTATGAGTTCTGGCAACTGATTTCTTTTCTCATCTTCAACATCTAAAATCCCTTGAAATCCATCGCTTTCATCCCGCCGCCCTCCGCTATAGTTAATTACTTAACTTTCCCAGATGTGTTTATATTAACAAAAACCTTAAAAACCCCGAGTTTGTCTGTAGCCTTTCAGGCTTGTGCCTTGGCCGGATAAGTCTCTCGCCCAAGTGAACTTGACGATAGCCTTATCCGCCCAAGTCACACTCTTCGAGTACCAGCCAAACTCGGAAAAAACATACAAAAACAATCACTACTGTCCACTAAAACTTTAGAAACACCAGCATAATCTATTGTAGATTAGTTTGTTATATGTAATTTTTGAGTGGACGGATTTGATTTGATATTGTTTTTTTATGTTTTCTCTTTTGAGTGCTTTTACTCGTTAGAGTGTGGATTTTGATGATAAAAAGGGCTTAAAGTATACTTTGAAGACGTTTTTATCGGCAAAATACACAAAGCGCGGTGCTCAAAAGCGCTCAAAAGGGGTTTATCGGTTTTTGTTAATCCGTTTCCTTCATGTAGGAAACTGCAGTTAATTTTATTCTTTTGCCATCCGTTCAATCCGTCTAATCCTTGGGAGAATGAACCTCATTTGTAACCTGCAAATAGCACAAATAGGGCAAAAGAGGCAAAAAATGATGCTTAAAAGCAGAAAAATTTGGATATTTGGAAAAAATGTAGTACTTTTGTACCCGCTTTCGGCTCAGCGTGGCCGGAAGAAGTTCTCAGACATGCTGAAAAGGAAGTTTTGCGGCAATAGCTCAGTTGGTAGAGCACGACCTTGCCAAGGTCGGGGTCGCGAGTTCGAGTCTCGTTTGCCGCTCTCTTTACTAAAATGAGCAGAACGCACGTTCTGCTTTATTTTTCTAAAGAACAAGTTCATTGAAAAATGATCTTTGTAAATCCCGAAAAAACGATGAACGCAAGTGACGTTTTTTCGGGACGCGCAGCCCAGGTGGCGGAATTGGTAGACGCGTACGTTTCAGGTGCGTATGTCGCGAGGCGTGCAGGTTCGAGTCCTGTTCTGGGCACAACAAAGCGATCTTTGCTATCGCAAGCGGAGGTGAGGCGATAGCCGCGCTGCCGCGCGGCGCAGGTGGTGAAATTGGTATACACGCTACTTTGAGGGGGTAGTGGTCGCAAGATCGTGTGAGTTCGAGTCTCATCCTGCGCACTCGTAGACATCTTCTTCGGAAGGTGTCTTTTTTTTATGTCCGTAACTCATTTTATGTTATTCTGCCATTAGTGTCCACTTAAAATATTAACAAAAACCGACAAAACCCTTTTGAGTGCTTTTGAGCTCCGCTCTTTGTGTATTTTGCCGATAAAAACGTCTTCAAAGTATACTTTAAGCCCTTTTTATCATCAAAATCCACACTCTAACGAGTAAAAGCACTCAAAAGAAAAAACATCAAAAACATCGTTGAAAAATATCCGTTGACAGTAAAAACGAGATGAGTATGCGTAGAATCAATCATTTAAGAGGATGAGAGCAGATGTTAATGGGACAGCAATGTTATTCTGCGTAAATTTTTTCACGATTTATGTCACTTTGCGTAAATTTTTGCGCGCACGTATTGCATATATGCAATTTTTTTTGTACCTTTGCATGCTAATTGTGGAGTGTAGCGAAAATGACAATGTTTTCCGCAGTATAGTCAACCGCATGTGACATTTTGTTGTTTTTATAGCAGTTTTAGTATTGTTTTTAAGAAAAAAATTGTTAATTTTAGCAATTTTTAGTAATTTTGCAGAATTTATGTAATAAATTACATATTTATGTAATAGATTACATTAGAAAAAAGTCCCCGCCTAAGCAACAGGGCAAGAGAAAGGTATTATTGATGGTAAAATCAAAATGAGGTATGAAATATATGAGTAAGTTATTTTTCAGGTATTCATCCGTTATTCGGATTCTTATAGTTAGCATGGCGTTGTTTACTTCCGTTAGCGTGTTTGCCGACGGATGGACTCCGAGCGATGCCGGTCTGGTGGTTGACTTGCAGCGTGGTGACCGTATTCTGTTGTCGGTGATGGTAGACGATGACAATGAACCCTCCACGCCCGACAAGGAGTATTTCGTTTGCCATTATCCATCCCAGACTGGTGGTCATTTCAACTACTCTGCCGGAGATTACCTGAAGCTATTACCACAAGAAAATGGTGCGACTGAACCTTCGGACGTCTCTATCTGGACGATAGATGATGCTTTGACGCGTATAATAGATAGAAAAAACTACGCATTGGGAGGTATTTCGTATACGATGAAGAGTAAATCTGGTTATACATTGTGGGTACGACCGGAAGATAAGGATCTGTTCAAGTTTTTAGGCTATTTAACCAATAGTGCTGACACAACAGACAATAAATGCGATGTGGTATTTGTGTATCCGACAGACAACGCCCGTACGATTTCCTTTGACCCGGAAAACACTTTGGGAAGAGCAGCCGCTAAGCGCGAAAAGTTCAATGGTGAGAAAGGTATTGGTTTTGCAGGGATGCCTTACCGCGAAGTATATTGGCTCGAAATCCCTCGCTTGAACGGCCCGATAGCTTATACGAATGCGGCTGTAGTGACGTTCAATACGACTACCACAAATAAGAGTTGGCGTCCGGGTACAATCCTGCCAGGTTGGGCTGCTTATGCATATGCAGATAATAACAGTCATAAAAACACCACCCGTACAATTTTCCGCTTGTATGTGCTGAACCGACCTCTTGACCATTGTCCGGATTCATATTACTTCGGAACGGATAAGCAGAGTTTGATAAGGTATCGTAAGACAAACACTTTAATAAACCCCAAGGATGATGTCGATTATACGTCATGGAGAAAGGTGTACACGCTCGATTGGCTGAACTGCATGGATCGCGTTGGCGAAACGAGTTTCTTCCGAACCGATTACATGCGTGTGCCGGAATCGGATAGTACTTTTTACTATGTGGGTAAAAAGGATAAATACGTAAATAAAACTGAGGCAGACACTACCGCTTGGTTGAATAGGGCGTGTGCTGATACAGGAGCCGTCTCGCAGTTCAAGGCAATCAGCCTTTTGCGGCCGTATGGATTGCAAAAGGATATTGCGGCGGACACCGTTTCGAAACTCATGGCGCCAAAAGGAGCTTACGGTCGAATGCAAGTGGATACCACATCGTGTGAACAGAACCTCGATGTAAGTTTCCTGCCGGTAGGATATTTTCTGCAAACCAATTCAGGCTTAAATGTTCGTCTAATCCCCAATGAAGATTATACGGTGTGGACGACGGAGCAGATGTGGCATATCACCGCCGAAGATACCAAATTACAGATTAAGGCGACACTGATCTCCGGCGAGGATTTCAGCACAACCGACCCCGGACTGGATATAACGGGCTGGAGTAAGATGGTGAACGGATTAGATATTCCGGTACACGGCAATCCTGAAGCGACTGTGGTAGACCAATATGGCTGGGCACGAATATACACCGACAACTCGGCTAAAGCTTTAAGTTACAACGGCGGTCTTGAACTCGTATTGATAGATAATACCAAGTATATCCAATACGACAACAACGGTCATTTCGGCGAGGATATCCCAAACCAGTACGCATCAGTAGAAGATGCAACGGTAATAGTGCAAGAGCCCCGTCTGTTGGCCGGCTATAAATTTACGAAATGGACCACAAACGCTGATGGTACCGGAGATTCTTATTATCCCGGTGATGAGATTACTCTTGACTCCGGTTCCGTTCCGAGTGTGCTCCATCTCTATGCACAAGCAAAATATGAAGGCATCATTAACGTTGCCATCTCGTTTGTACACGAAGACGGCAAACGCTATTTCTTGACGCAGCCGGGTGAGGCACCTCGATATGCCAGAGCACGACATTTTGATGATTGGACACACGTGTGGCAAGGTATGGCGAATGCAGAAAACAGTGATCCGAATTACCTCAGTTCATACACAATATTAGGAAAAGAAGAAATATGTAAAGAGTGCGAGCCCGGAGAGTACGTGCTCGACCCTCGTTATGAAACTATGCACGGCAATGTAGACTCGCTAACGTACTATGAAAAATTCCATCCTCAAGAGGATGTATATATCGGTTTGTATTATACTAACCCGTATACCATATTAGCAAACAACACGTGGGCGGGTCTGTTCCGCTCCAGCAATGGATGGCCTACGCCCTCCAATCCATGTGTAGATAGTACAATCATTTCTTCTTCCCATTATCTGACCACGGTTGTTAACGATACTACTAGATTGCCTCGTGGCGGAGCTGTTATCAATTCTCCCTCCACATTATACGCTGATTCTGCTCTCGTGTATAACGCAACAGATAATCAGTTTGACGGAGATATTATAGCGAACGGAACTAATTTCATGATTTCCGGTATAGGTGTAGTGGATGCCCATTATGTCATTCTACCCGATACCACTGATGAAGATGCTGAATGGGTGGACGAAATCACGTTCGGCTATCATGAGAATCAGACGACTGAGCAGCAGATATGGTCCAAACTTATCGGTAAACAACTGCTGGCGCAAATGATGGTCGGAAATGAGATAGTCTATTTCCACCCGAATAGTGACAAGACAATAACTACGGCTGACGAGTTGCGTCTGTCGCTGGATTATCGTCTGGCGCAGTCCTTTACGTACATACAGGATAGCCGTGAAGGCGGTTCAATGGATACATTGACTGCTGCATTCCGGCCATCCATACGGAATACATCCAACGGTTTCTGCCAGATTCTTACCAGCGGCATCTCCAGCCCGAAAGAAATAAAGGTTAGAGTAGGTGAGGAACTGGTATATGATGATATCTATGACACCATCCGTGTACGCCTCACACCGAGAGGTACAAGCAAAGTCAAAGCCTATTACGGACGCTGGAAGACCGGTTCCCCGGGACTGCATGTAGCCGCTGACGGTTCACGCTATCGTGATATCATCGTCCGCACAAAAACCTATCATTATGGCGCCGCAAGTACTCGATTGAAGCTTAAGCCGGAGAATGCAAGTTACACATTCTCGCCCTTGAAAGATCAGTCGCAAGATCTGAACTTCAAGCTTTGGGAATATACCGTCTATCCGCTGCTGGATCTCAAAGGGGTAAAAGTAGGAGAGGTAATTACTGATTCTACGGAGGTGACGGATACTAAATTGGGAATGATTGTAGGCGGCTGTTCGTTAAAAGGAAGCTATTTTGATGTGACCGGTGCACTATATCAGCATGTCACGCTGAAAACCAAAGTGCAGAACAACGAGATGGCGAACCGCGATACCTTGGTCATCTCATCAATTAATTACAATGGCTCGGCATATGATATTGATGACATTTACGTGCCTCTTGTGCAAGCCTCGTTGGCGGCAGATGAGTTGATCTGGTCGGTAGTAGACGGTACTACACGTTACTTCATTGTGGCAAGTTCCGAAGGAAACGGACTCACCTACCGCACGTTTACAAAAACCGACTCACGATTGTACAAGCAAGGAACCAAGACAGAATTGCTGGTGGGCTCAAAGAATGCGGATAATGATGACAACCAATATATCACGCCGTGGAAGTTCAGATATACCCCTAATCCTGCCGTACAGACTGATCAGCTGTTGCTCACAACCGACTATGGCGTAGGCAGGAGTTTCCGCATTTCCGGAAGTACTCCGGGAACGGTACCAACGGCAAGCGCAGATACTGCCACTTTGACGTATCGTTATGTCGATACTTATGTCAACGACAATGCCAACTATGAGGAGCATGTGCGCATATATTTCGCAGATAAAGGATGGCTGATGTTCAGGGTGACAGGCTCTCCCGCTACTCCGGAATTGTATTTGGATAATACCGATACCGTTACGGAAGAGGAAGCCACAGTCTTCTCATGGGGCTATCTCAAGAAAGAGTTCAATATCTACGAGAAAGGCACATACCCCAGCCAGAACAGTGCGGAGTTCCGGTACAATAGCTCGACAACGGCAACAATTACAACAAAGTACAAGGCATTCTACCAGTATTCGATGTTGCTTAATAACACGCTCACCTACCTTGCTCGCAAAGATGAGGAAAACATCGGTACACTGAAAACTGACCCATGGTACGTGGATTATGAGTACAGCCTGATTCCCGATGCGCGATTCATTGATAAGGAGGATGCTTCAAAATCCAGATATAGCGGATTGGAAATAAAAGGCTTAATTGACGAATCCAAAATGCAAACCAAAATCGGGCCGAAAACAGACAGCGTAACAAGTCCGAAGCATGTTCGCTATCCGTTAGAAACGGGACCGTATGTGGATATAGTCGACACCTTCGATTTCAAGGTCAAATTCCTGCCAGGTGCTCCTACCTACGGGTTTACGAATACTTGGAAGGATTTCAAGAGCATCGAAGACGCTCACCTCAAGATCCCGATGATTCGTAAGACCTATCATGTAGTGGAGTATGATTCGTTGTCATGTACTCCTGACAGGGACGAATATAGCCATGTATTCTCCGCTACCGACATGGGGGCTACACATACCTTTACGCTGCATACAGTCTACAAGGAAGGCTCACAGATTTTGAATATAGATAATCAGATAGTAGACGTTAGTGCCGCTACGTCCACCGATATGACTGCCGAAGGCTCCGGTGGTGGTCATGCATGGAGCGGGATGGATCTTAGTAACATAAATATGACGGAGATCCGATTGATTGACGAAAGTGGTGGTACACCAACGTGGTGCGAGATAAGCGGCAAAACAGCCAACACGATTACTGTCCGTTGTAAAGAAAACGGTATCCGCGCTCCGCGAAATGCATACTTGTACTTCGCGTACATCGTATATGTGGACAGCAAGATGAAATTCGTCAACTTCCAATTGCGAGTGACGCAGACCAGTATATACGAACACGCCGACAACCAAACACTTGTGCACTCTTCAGGTGCTTCAGGTGACCCGAAACTCGATGGTATACAGCAGGTACATGAGAACAAGCGTATTCTGTACTATTATCCCGATCAGTATGTGGAACTGCCTATCCGTGAACGTAACTTCTACGGATGGTGGCGCTGGTATCAAGAGGTAAATGAGGGCGGCGTCATAATGGGAAGAGATGTACCCGATGCTGATTGGCAAGATCCTCCTACAAACAGTAGTACCGCGTATACGTTTGCATTCAATACGATCGGTGATGCTCCGAATACGATGGGACGGTACACCGTATTCCATTACCCATCCCAAAATTATGGCAAGGAAATCAGAAAGAATCCGCCTGCCAATTCTCCGCGACTGAAGTCTACCGTGCTTACCGGTAAACGCACTTACACCTATGCGGCGGACATCAGCAACTATTACGACAATCTGCCGCTCAGTATGAGTTCGATTAACAACGTGGATGTGGAGGCATTGGCGCAACAGCAGCAAATCATTGAGCCGACACTCTCCCTGCGCGAAAAATTTGAGCTGCACCCATGGACTGAGATGGCGGCTAAGATGGAGGGTTATAAGAGCGCTGTTGCTGCTACCTATGAAGATGAGAGTTATATGGAGGATCATGTCATGATGGCACCTGCAGGCAACAGTTTGCTGCTGACCACCGAGCAACGCTACAACTTGGAGAACTTGCGTGCTGGCTCCCACTCCGAGTCGCTGTTGTGCTACTATATGCGTGATGACAACTGGGATGTTTGGGATGGAGATGTAGATAGGCAGGATACGATGATCTGGTGCGGAGGATGGGATGCTACCTGCCAATGGTACACCTACAACCCGGGCGATAAGAGATATACCGAATGTAATTATGAGGTTACCAAGGATGACGATTTCTTGAGCGTTCCGCCATTTACAATAGCGAATGGTAAAGAAACAGACTCAGTAATCTATTGTTTGCGCGCGCGTAGCAAGAAATCCGTATTCTCAGGTACAGGTGCAGGCGCAACATTGACAATAGATGGTGCTGACGGCGATTACTGGTTCAATATCTGCCGGTATAAGATTATCTATCACCGACCGACGAAGTACGGACCGCTGGAAGAGAATAATGGTAAGGCTATCATCACCAATGAGGAAATCGACCAGAGTTACGAAGTGCTGGAGCGTCTCAACTTCGACTACGACAAACCCGGACCCGATTACCGCATATACCCACATCCTCTCCCGTGGACGGATGCCTCGTACGGCTATTGCTACCCGTTAGCACCCGGTCTGCCGCAAAACCGCTACCACGTACAATCCGACTTCCCGAACTCAGGTGAATACGCTATTATCAACCGCATCCCGAACAAGTCGCATTGGCCTAGTAATCTTACCTATTGGTGCGAAATGGAGCAGCATGGCGGTGCTGAGAACGGCTACATGATCTATTGCGACGGTATGTCGTCTGCCGGACAAGTGGCAGCTCTTAGTATCGATACAACATTGTGTACAGGTCAGAAGATTTACTTCTCTGCCTATGTGGGTAACCCCAGCACCGTGACAACTGCGACAGCTTCCAAACCGAACTTCATCTTCAGTGTGCAAGGTTCGGATGACGGAAGTACATGGGTAGATATTACCTCGTATATGACGGGCGAAATCCAGCGTTCCAACAAATGGAGCCAGATCTTCTTCCCGATTCAATCGAACAAAGATTATAAAAAATATCGCGTACGTATCTTCAATGTTGCATCTAACTGGGATGGTAACGACTTCGTCATTGATGATATGTGCTTCTTTGCTACCAAGTCGCCGATGATTGCCTATCAGGCAAATACTACATGTAAGGATCCTGAATCGGCAGAAACGGCAGCTCACGCCGTAATCCGTCTTGACTATCAAGGATTTGATGGGTTCGGATCTAGTACGGTTAATGTATATTATAATATTGAAGAGAAAGGTGTAAATAGTAAGTATTATAAATTCATTGTACCAGTTGACGGATACATCAACCAACGTATAGAAGATGGCGATGATCCGCAACGATTGAAATACGGAATTATCGAGATGCCGGCGCATACCTATGTGCCTGTAGATGATGAGCTGATATTCGATAATGTGGAAGATCTTGTGGATAAATTTGAAAAATCGAAATTAGGTGATGTATATTCGTTCCGGCAAGGCTATATTTTTGAAAATCTTGACGATAGTATACGCCCTGTATTGTATATTGTACACAAGGTGAACGTCAATCCCGATTCGATTTATACTGTACGTATGGCGCTTACAACACTGGAGCTCTCCAATCGTAATCCTGACTATAGCTGCGCAATGACCAGTGTGCTGGATATAAGCAATCAGATGGTGTTGGATGTTGCAGGCAACGAATATGAGAATATGACGGTTACCCGCTTGTGCCCGAACGTTCCGTTGGATATCAGCATGAAGGCAAAAGGCATGTTGAACATGGATGGTTCTGCACCGATTGAGCAGACAGGTACGAGTATATGCGACTGGCTGCTCCATGGCGAGACGCGCGCAGCCGAGAGCTTGGCGTTGTATGGCTATACCTATAGTGATATTGTCAAGTCCATAAATGTTCTCCGCAGTAAGGATGCCTCTAACAGTAACCGATTTGCAAAGAGCTTTACTGAAATAAGCAGTTCTGTAATGGATGTTTTAGAAGCCGGTCTTCCTGAAGATGATGAAATTGAGAGCGATAGTTCTGCCTATACCATCATCAAGCATCTGGTTAACGAGAATTACCTCACGCTGTATAAACAGACGATAACTACTTCTATCGAATCCAATACAACCCTGAAGTATGTGGTAATGCCTGTTGAAGGTACGGGCTGGGATGCTGCGCATAGTCTTGAGATGGCTGTATGTCCTAACCCGATACAAATCAGCCTTACTACTTTGCCCAAGAGTGCTGCTCCGTTGGTTATCAATGGGCCATCTACTCCCGGCCAACCTGTAGTATTCATGAAGAGTGTTACCGCTGCCAATGGCACGATTACTATACCTATTAGTACGATCAATGCCCTGAGTGCGGTGCATTCCGTTGAATTCTACTCTACCGATGATCCGCGTTACTTTACGGGAGGACACAGTCTCTCGTTTACGCCGGATAAGACAATAGAGTCTTCTCCATACTATGTACCCGGTGATGACATCGTCCTTACTCCTGCATCAAGCAACAACTATACGATGCGCGGAGGATACAACTATACGTTCAATATCGTCATGCAAACACGTGCCGGTGCGCTTGTTGACGTGGACGGATGTCCGGTAGGAAATATACCGTTCACTATCTCTGTAGTGCCTGACTACTTGCGTTGGGAGCCGAAATCGGCGGAGAACAATAGTTGGAACAACCCCGACAACTGGATTGGCATCAACCAATTGAATGCCGCCATTCACGATAACGCCCACTATGCACCGCTCGCCTCTACGAATGTGGTGATACCTGCTATGGCGGACGGCCTGCCTTATCCTGTACTAACAGCCGCAGGTGATCCCTCAGCGGTAGGTTTTGTATACAACACGTGTAATTCTGTGCGGTTCATGCCGGGTACAGCCATAGCTCAGCAACAACGTCTGACCTACGACAGCGTAGTGGTGGATATGACTACGCCGCAAATGAAATGGGCATTGCGTTCGACACCGGTGACCGGATTGTTGAGCGGCGATATATTCCTGTCGAATGCCGAACTCAATTGGGAGAAATCCCCGTGGGAGGTAGGTGAGTTCGATGCCGATGGCCGAAACTACACGACCGGCAATGCATCGTTCTGGCTCTCGCTCTTTAGTAGGGAATATAAATATATTGGTAATAAAGACCAGGATAAGGACTCTACCTATACCGCTAACGCCGACTGGTCGAAAGTAGCCAACGGATTGAACGACTCCTTGCCGGTAGCACAGGGATGGGCAATCTTTACCTATACCAAGGCGTTAAGGGATGCCAATGTGCGCTTGCCTAAGAACGATGATATTTACTACTATTACACAGCGAGCGGCGATAAGGTTCCTGACTTGTATGTCAATAACCTCAGAGCCTTGCGTAATACCCTCTCCGGCGGTGAAGGCAAAGCAGGCAAACTGGCGTTCCATCCCGATGGAGATACCAAGAACTATCTGATTACCAAAGGCGCGGAATCCGTTTCCTACGTATTCGGTAACCCCACTATGGGCTACATCGATATTTGGGGATTCATTGCGGACAATAGTTCCAAACTCGCCAATGAGATTAAGTATATAGATAATACCGGTGTGTTTACGCCTGCAATCGAAGCTGCGTCTGGCGAAGATGTCATCACTAACCAGAATCGCTATCTGCCTCCGATGCACGCAATGGTGATAAAGGCCAAGGCAACAGGCTCCTCGATTTCGCTGACGCTCAATGCAAATCGAATAATCACACAAGTGAATCAGGTTGTTCGCCCCGAAGGCGCACCTCAACGTAACATGGATATGGGACTGAGCAAAGGCATAATGACCATCACAGCCATCAATCCCGTTTCTAATCGTTGCACATCGCGTTTGATGCTTGGACAAGGTTATCACGCCGATATACGCGAGGGCGAGGATGTGGTATTGACTACTATCAATATCGATCACTACTCGACCACGAATGCACCGGCTACGCCGTTCAACATCTATGCTTCGGAAGCCGGTTACGGATTGAGTATTGACCTGCGCGATGAGATTGTGAACGTGCCGATTTCGTTCCTCATGACCAGTTTGCCGTACGCGCCTACCACCCGCTTGTGGTTCACGGGCGTGAATACGATAGAAGGTCCGCTGGTGCTATACGATGCACTTACCGACACCGAACGGCTCATCCGCGACGGTAGCTATCTGGATATTGAAACTCCCGAGCAAAGCAATGAGCAGCGCTACTATATACGCCGCTATGGCTATTCACCGGGCGATCCGTCTAACCCGACTACTGAGGTAATCAATCCCTCTGTCAACAACGAGACACAGGTGACCAAAATCCTCAAAAACGGACATGTATTCATCTTGCGCAATGGTCATGTCTATAGTATGTTCGGACAAAAATTGAGATAATAATTATGACTAAACTGTTTAATAAATATACATGGCTTATGGCGGTCTGGCTTATGCTTGCCACCGCTACCTCCTACGCACAGGTTGCGCAGCCTGCTGCGTGGAGCACTACGCCTACGATGAGTGAGGATGTGAATACCTCATTCAGTTTCAAGTCTACTTCCTCGTACTCGCCTATAGTAGGCAGTACAGGCTATACTTCCGAACGGAATGCACCTACTCGCGGACCTCGTAAGTCGGAATCAACGCCATGGGATAGCTGGGGACTTGATGATCCGTTCGGCATACCTACCGACAACCCTATCGGTCAGGTTACCAATCCTACGCCGGTAGGCGAGCCGCTGATCTTGCTTGTCATGGCAAGCTTGTACGTTGCACTGCTTATCCTGTGGCGCAGGAGAAAATCGGCTTGTGCGTAATACAGAAGATTCGCGATGGGCAAGAAAGGACGCAATATGGGTAAACGCTCGCTGAAACGGCTATTCCTGAACGACCATTTTGTGATGGCCGTGATAGCCGTGAATGCGGTGGTCATCTTCTTGCAGGAGTCGGGCATCAGCAATACCTTCATCAATGCCATCGACCTGGTATGTACCCTTTTCTTCCTGTGCGAGATGATTGTAAAGCATAGGGAGTGGGGTGCACGCAAGTACTGGTCGTCGGGCTGGAACAGGATGGACGGCATCCTGGTGATCATATCCCTGCCATCGCTGTTGGAATATATGTTCCCCGATCTGATTTTCAACGTCAGCTTCCTGCTTGTATTCCGAATGTTGCGTGTGTTCCGTTTCTTCCGGGTGTTCCATTTCTTCCCAGATTTCGGAACGATCATGCGCCACGTGAAGCTTGCTTTCCGTCAGTCGCTGTCGATCTTCTGCGGATTGTTTATCCTCATCCTGATCTTCTCGCTCATCAATTGTGCGCTGTTCAAGGATGTGGCACCTCAGTATTTCGGCAATCCGCTCATAGCGATGTACTCCGTATTCCAGATATGTACCATTGAGGGCTGGTATGAGATACCCAATGCCATCACGCAGGGCCTCTCGCCCGCACTGGTCGTTCTGGTGCGCGTCTATTTTGTAGGCATATTGGTTATGCTGGGCATGATAGGCATGTCGATTGTCAACTCGATCTTTGTCGATGCCATGGTCAGCGACAACAACGATGCCGTCCTACTCAAACTAAAGGAACTGGAAGCGAAAATCGACCGACTAACAAAATAGAGTGCCAGAGTGCCAGAGTGCCATACATTTTTCTTTGATGTTATTAAGTTGTTACGGGATTATGGAATGATAATGAGATGATCCTGTGAAAACCCTGTCAATGGTCTAGGATAACCCGATAAAGATAGGTAATTGCCCCGTAGTGGATGAGCTGCCGGATACCATCCGACCTAACAGACAAAATATTTAGTGTCCAAACTGTCCATATTGTCCATATTGTCCAAAATGCGAGAGGCGTGACTATGCTTGCATTGCGTTGGTTATAAGACTATTACTACATGGCGTTAATACAGAAATGGACAAATGGACAAATGGACAGTCTAATCCTGAAAAAAGACAGATAGACATTTAAGCTGTAGTTTTTTCAAAGAAAAATTTCTTTTTGCTGCGCAAATACATTTAGCATAAAATTTCTTTTTGCTGCGCAAATACATTTAGCATAAAATTTCTTTTTGCTTTGCAAATACATTTAGCATAAATTTCTTTTTGCTGCGCAAATACATTTAGCATAAAATTTCTTTTTGCTGCGCAAATACATTTAGCATAAAATTTCTTTTTGCTTTGCAAATGCGATTTTTTTCGAGAAAAATTTGCAAATGTGTATTTTTTTTCGTAACTTTGTAGGCTTTTTGCGTGCTTGTACGCTCGTGCGCTTGTGCGCGAATGCGTATCGCGTAGTGTGTACGGGATAAAGACAAACAAAAAGAATAAAGGAAATATGATTGAATACATATACGGAGAATTGACGGAACTAAGTCCGACGCTGGCGGTGGTAGAGGCAGCGGGTGTAGGCTATGCAATCAACATCACGCTGACGACGTTCACCCAGCTATCGGGCAAGGAGCGCGGCACGGACAATAGCGGCAACATTGCCAAGCACGGCGAGCAGGTACGGCTGTACTGCACGGAGATCATCCGTGAGGATACGCACGAGATGTACGGCTTTCCGACGAAAGGCGAGCGTGCGCTGTTTGAGATGCTGATGACGGTGAGCGGCATAGGCGGCAACACGGCACGGCTGATCCTGTCGGCTTTTGCCGCCAACGATGTAAGGCAGATAATAGCTACCGCCAATGTGAAAGCGCTGAGTTCGATAAAAGGTTTGGGGCCGAAGACGGCACAGCGCATCATAGTGGATCTGAAGGACAAAGTGCTGAAAGTGGATCTGGGCACGCCGGCAGGTGTGCTGACATTCGAGGAAGAGCCTGAGGTGCCCGACAGCGAGGTGAAGACGGAGGCAGTGAGTGCGCTGACGATGCTTGGATTTGCTGCGGCCGCGAGCGCGAAAGTGGCAGACAAGATCCTGAAGCAAGAACCGAACGCGACGGTGGAGCAGGTTATCCGCCAAGCATTGAAGTTGTTGTAAGTCAACAATTACCAAAAATTATCCCGAAAAGATTGAAGAGTAAAATCCTATATATACTTTTTCTGCTGGCGCTATGCGCCGGCAGTCAGGCATGGGGTCAGGAGGTGACTGAGGAGCCGATGGAAGCAGCCGCGGATACCGCTATCCGCGGCACGATGACCTTTGCCGACACGCAGACGACCGAGGTGGAGTACCACCCCGAGAGCGGCTACTATGTGATCCACACGAAGATAGGCGACGTGGATGTAGCCACGCCGTACATGCTGACGCAAGACGAATACATGCAGTACAGCGAGCGTGAGCAGATGAACCGCTACTGGAAGCAGAAGATCAGCGAGGTGGAGCACGACAACGAGAAGAAGTTCGACATCACGGACATGAAGTTTAACATCGGTCCGGCAGACAAGGTGTTTGGCCCGGGCGGCGTGCAGGTGAAGATGCAGGGAAGTGCGGAGCTGCTGTTCGGATTCAAGCATCAATACATCGACAACCCCTCGCTGACGGAGCGTTCGCGCAACAACAATATCTTCGACTTTGACGAGAAGATACAGGCGTCGGTGACGGGTAAGGTAGGCGACAAGCTGAACTTCTCGCTGAACTACAACACGGAAGCGTCGTTCAGTTTTGACCAGCAGAACCTGAAACTGGGCTACAAAGGCAAGGAGGATGATATCATCCAGAGCATAGAGGCGGGTAACGTGACGATGGACCTGAACAGCACGCTGATACGCGGAACGCAAGCGTTGTTCGGCGTGAAAGTGGGGTTGCAGTTCGGCAAGCTGAAGATTCAGGGCCTTATCTCGCAGCAGAACTCGGAGAGCCAGAGCGTGAGCAGTCAGGGCGGCGCTCAGATGACGAAATTTGAGGTGGGCATAGCCGACTATGACGAGAACCGCCACTTCTTCCTGAACTACTACTTCCGCGACAACTATGAGAACGCGATGATGAGTCTGCCGTACGTAGCCGGCGGCGTGACGATCAACCGTATAGAGGTATGGATAACGAACAAGCGCGGTTCGTACGACCAGGCGAGGAACATCCTGGCGCTGAGCGACTTGGGCGAGCATGATGCACAGCATATCAGTCTGCGCACCAACGGCGTGCCGCAATGGAGCGCCGACGCGCGATACCCGATGCCGACGAACAAAGCCAACACGGAGTACGACAATGTGCTGAGCGTGCCCGGCGTACGCGACATACAGCAGATGACCTCGGTGCTGCAGAGCGCTTATCCCGACCTGATAGGCGGCGAGGATTACGAGAAACTGGAGTCGGCACGCCTGTTGAGCAGCACCGAATATACGCTGAACGCAGCATTGGGCTACATCTCGCTCAAGAGCGCACTGAACCAGGACGAGGTGCTGGCGGTGGCGTACGAATATACGTACGGCGGCAAGGTATATCAGGTAGGTGAGTTCTCGACGGACAAGATAGGCGCCGACTCGACGCTGACGGGCCAGAAAGCTCCCGCGCTGATATTGAAGATGCTGAAAGGCAGCAACAACGCCCCGAAGCAGAAAGGCCGCGGCACATGGGACCTGATGATGAAGAACATCTATTCGCTGGGCGTGACCTCGATGACGAGCGACAAGTTTGAGCTATACGTGATGTACCGCAACGACAGCGTGGGCACGGAGCTGCAATACCTGCCGGAGAGCGTGATCAAGGGCAAGCAGCTGCTGCGCGTGATGCGTCTGGATAGGTTGGACAGCCGTAACAATGCCTCGCCTGACGGCAAGTTCGACTACGTAGAGGGCTACACGGCACTATCGTCGAGCGGACGAATCATCTTCCCTGTACTGGAGCCGTTCGGATCGTTCCTGAAAAGCGCGATAGCCGATGATGCGATAGCGGACAGATATATCTTCCAGGAACTGTACGACTCGACGCTGGTGAATGCGCAGGAGATGACGGAGAAGAACAAGTTCAAGCTGATGGGTAAGCTGAAAGGCTCGTCGGGCAGCGAGATCCGATTGAACGCGATGAACGTGCCGCGCGGTAGTGTGACGGTGACGGCGGGCGGCGCCAAGCTGGTAGAGAACGTGGATTATACGGTGGACTACACGATGGGAACGGTGACGATCCTGAACCAGAGCATCATAGAGAGCGGCACGAAAGTGGATGTGAAACTGGAGAACCAAGCCACCTTCTCGATGCAGAGGAAGAGCCTGTTCGGACTACATGCGGAATATGCGTTTACCAAAGACCTGATGATAGGCGGAACGATCATGCACCTGCGCGAGCGTCCGCTGACCACGAAAGTGACTACGGGCAGCGAGCCGCTGGCTAACACCATCTGGGGTGTGAACGGCGCATGGAAGACCGACCTGCAATGGCTGACGAACGCGATAGACAAAGTGCCTTGGATAACGGCTACGCAGCCGTCGAGTTTCTCGATCAATGCGGAGTTTGCACACCTCATACCCGGCCATACGAAAGACGTAGGCAGGGTAGGTACGGCGTATATCGACGACTTTGAGCAGACGATGACCGAGATAGACATTCACTATCCGAGTTACTGGCGATTGGCGTCGACGCCGCGCAACGATGACAAGTTCCCCGAATACAACTACAACAACGATATCCAGTACGGCAAGAACAGGGCCTGGATATCATGGTACACGCCCGACCCGATCTTCGGCTATCCGCAGAGCAACACGCCGCAACATATCAAGGACGACGTGAATGCCCTGAGCGACCAGCGTACGCGTATCGTATACGAACAGGAGCTGTTCCCTAACCGCGAGACACTCGCCAACGAAGATCCGAAGATAGCCACGCTTAACCTGAGCTTCTACCCCGACGAGCGCGGACCGTACAACATCTGCGCGAGCGAGATAGGCTCGGACGGCAAACTGACCAACCCCAAGCAGCGTTGGGCAGGTATCATGCGCCGGCTGGATAATACCGACTTTGAGAAAGCCAACATCGAATATATATCGTTCTGGCTGCTCGACCCCAAACTGACCAACCCCAACGGCTACGAGGGAGACCTGTACATCGACTTGGGTGACATCAGCGAAGATATATTGAAAGACGGCAAGAAATCGTTTGAGCACGGTTTGCCGGTGAACGAGACCGACGATACGGAGAAGACCATCTGGGGCAGGGTATCGAAGACGACGAGTACCGTGGTAGCCTTCTCGAACGAGAGCGGTTCGCGCGAGAAACAGGACGTGGGTCTGGACGGCTTGAGCACGGAGCAGGAGTTGGCATTCGAATACAACGGCACACATCCGTACAAGGATTACGTGGATGCCCTGCAAGCCCGCGTGACGCCTGATGTATGGCAGGCATGGCTGGCTGATCCGTACTCACCCGCTCATGACCCCGCAGGCGACAACTACCACTACTACCGCGGTAGCGATTACGACCGCGACCAGGTGAGCATCGTGGACCGCTACCGTCACTATAACGGTACGGAAGGCAACTCGCCCGAGACGGACAGGAGCACCGACGGCTATGGCACCGCCGCCACCTTGCAGCCGGATATAGAAGATATCAACAACGACAATACGCTGAACGAGTACGAGAAGTTCTTTGAGTACCACGTCAGTCTGCGCGAAGCCGACATGCAGGTAGGATTGCAGTACATCGTGGAAAAACTAACGACGAACGTCACGCTGCGCAACGGTCAGACGGAGACGGTGACCTGGTATCAGTTCAAGATACCATTGAAGAGCAACGACGTGAAGCGGGTAGGAACGATCCGCAACTTCAAGTCGATACGCTTTGCGCGCTTGTACCTGACGGGCAGCGAGCGCGAGATGCACCTGCGATTCGGCAGCCTGGATCTGGTTCGCGGCGAATGGCGCAACTACAACCAGGGCTTGTACCGTAATGAGCGTACGAAGAACTACAACGAGCCGTCGCCGTCGGGTTCGGCACTGATGGACGTACAGAACGTGAACATCGAGGAGAACGGCAACCGGTCGCCAATCAACTACATACTGCCTCCGGGTATCAGCCGGCAGACCGATCCGGGACAGGCACAGCTGATAGCCCAGAACGAGCAGGCGATGGTGCTGCGCGTACATAACCTGCCCTTCAACGACGCGAGAGCCGTATACAAGAACACCGCGTACGACATGCGTAACTACAAACACCTGCAGATGTTCGTTCATGCCGAGAAGCTGGAAGCTGAAGATGCCGACCTGAAAGACGGTGACCTGAGCTGCTTCATCCGGTTGGGTACGGACCTGAAGAACAACTACTACGAGTACGAGATACCTCTGGTGCTGACTCCGGCAGGCAGCTATAACAACAACAGCGAGGCGGATCGCTACCTGGTATGGCCGCGCGAGAACATGTTCGACTTCCCGTTCTCGGTGCTGACCGACGCGAAGATGGCAAGGAACAAAGCCAAGCGTGCGGGCACGTCGGATGTAGGCAACACGATACCGTACGTGATGTACGACGAGGCTTCGGGTAAGCCGCAGAACCGCATCACCGTGCTGGGTAACCCGACGCTGGAGAGCGTGGAATGCATCATGATAGGTATACGCAACGCCAACAGCCATAGCGAGCGCTGCGCAGAGGTATGGGTGAACGAGCTGCGGATGAGCGAGTTCAACGAGCAGGGCGGCGTGGCAGCCATGGCCAACGCATCGCTTGCCGTGAGCGATATAGCCCAACTGAACGTAGCGGGAAGGTTGGAGACGGCAGGCTATGGAAGCATCGAGAGCAACGTGCTGCAAAGGAACATGGAGAACCAGTACCAGTTGTCGCTGAGCGCTGCCCTGGAGGCCGGCCGTCTGTTCCCCGAACAAGCCAAGCTGCAGATACCATTGTACGTGGCGTACACCAACCAGACCACTTCGCCCGACTATGATCCGCTGGATACGGATATCAAACTCAAAGAGAAGTTGAATGAATATACGACCAAAGAGGAACGCGACTCGGTGAAGACGATGAGCAACACCGTAGTGGAGAGCACGTCGTTCAGCGTGACGAACATGAAGGTGAACATCCACTCGAAGAAGAAAGACATGTTCTACGACCCCGCTAACTTCTCGATCTCGGCATCGTACAACAATCAGAACGAACATAGTCCGGAGCTGGAACTGAACCGTACAACCGAGCAGCGCGGACAATTCAACTATTCGTATTCGTTCAATCCGCAGCCGTGGGAACCGTTCAGCAAGGTGAAAGGTGTTGACAAGGTGAAAATCGTCAAGGAGTTCAATATCTACTACCTGCCGCAGTCATGGGCGTTCAATACCGCCATGCAGCGCAGCTTCTCCCACATGAAGATGCGCGACTTCAATCAGGACGCCGATGCCACGCTCAACAAAATGGATTTGACGTTCTCCAAGGATTTTACCTGGAGCCGCAACTTCGACTTCAAGTACGACCTGAGCCGCAACCTGAAGTTCTCCTTCCAGACTGCGATGAACTCCACCGTGGACGAAGGCTACTATACGCCCGAGATCATCCGCGACTACGGCTTCACCAACGACTATTACGAGGCCTGGAAGGACACCATCCAACGCAGCCTGGCCAAGGGCGGTTCGCCCTACACCTACCAACAGGTGTTCACCGCCTCGTGGAACGTACCTATCAACAAGATACCCGGTCTGGACTTCATCACCGCCAACGCTTCGTATAACGGCACGTACAACTGGGCACGTACGGCGCAGCCCTCCCAGCAGGACGTCAACCTGGGCAACACCATCACCGGCCAGCGCTCATGGCAAGCCGACGGTACGCTGAACTTCGAGACGCTGTACAACAAATCGAAGTACTGGAAGACGATGACGCAACGCTATACGGGCCGCCAGAGGCAGAAAGCCTTCAAGCCCAAGACGTATACCGAGACCGTCACCCTGGAACCGGGCAAGCCGCTCACCGTCAACCATAGGCTCGGTACGGAGACTTTCGACGTAGAAGCCACCGACAGCCTCGGGCGCAAAGCGAAAATAAAAGTGCAGCCGGAAGGCACCACCAAGGCGGTTGTGACATCGGCGGCAGGCGGAGTATTCACGCTCAAGATCACCTCTACCGACCCGAACAAGCGTACGCCGGCACAAGTGGCGGGCGACATGTTTGCCTACGTCGGCACGATGATACGCCGCGTGCAGGTAACCTATCGCGACAATACCTCGGTCACCGTACCGGGCTTCCAGCCGCAAGCCGGATTCATGGGGCAGCAGAAAGTGGGTAACCTCTACGCGCCGGGCTACGATTTTGCCTTCGGCTTCTTCCCCGACAACTTTGTAGACAAAGCCAAGAACGCCGGATGGCTGAGCGGTGACACCACCGTGGTGCAGCCCGCCACCCAATCGAAGACCACCGATCTGGATATCAAGATCACCCTCGAACCGCTGCCCGGACTGAAGATCCAGGTGAACGGCAAACGCTACATGGCGCAATCGAACTCCATCATCTATTCCTACGACGACCTGCAGGAACACATGTCGGGGTCGTTCAACATCACGCAGGTGGCTATCGGTACGGCGTTCTCGCGCGTAGGCAACCAGGATGACAATTTCGCCAATGCCGTCTACGACCGCTTTGTAGCCTACCGCGACGTGATGCAGCAGCGAGTGCAGGGCGAATACGACCATCTCGTCTACCCCGATGCAGGCTTCCTGCGCGGTACGGTGATAGCCAATCGGCCCTACAGCCGCAACAACGGCACCGTGGACCGCAACTCGGCCGACGTGCTCGTACCGGCCTTCCTGGCTGCCTACACCGGACGCAACATCAATACCATCGACCGCAATCCTTTCCTCGGCATACTGAAGATACTGCCCAACTGGAGCGTCACCTACGACGGCCTGGGCAAACTGCCATGGATGCGCGATCATTTCCGCTCTGTAACGCTCACCCACGCCTATACGTGTAAGTATGCCATAGGCGGCTATTCTACCTACTCCACATGGGTGGGGGCTGCCGGCAACGACAAGACGCTCGGCTTCGTGCGCGACGTACAGACGGAGACGCCGGTGCCCTCGGCTGCATACGACATCAGCAGCGTGAACCTCACCGAGGCCTTCTCGCCGCTGATCGGACTGAACCTCGCGATGAAGAACTCGCTGAGCATCAAAGCCGAGTACCGCAAGCAGCGCAACCTCACGCTGAACGTCACTTCGATCCAACTGATGGAAGGTCACACCAACGAGTTTGTAATAGGTGGCGGATACACAATCAAGAACCTCAACTTCATCACCAAGACGCCGCGTTCGGAGAAGAAAGTGAGCAACGACCTGAAACTGAACGTGGACGTGAGCTACAAGAACATCAAGACGCTGCTCCGTAAGGTAGAGGAGGGCATCACACAAGCCAGCTCGGGCAACAAGGTGTTTGGCGTGAAGATCAGTGCGGACTACGTGCTGTCGCAGAAGATCAACATACAGTTCTACTACGACCACCAGGGCACCACGCCGATCATCTCCACGTCCTATCCGATCAATACGGACAACGTGGGTATCAACCTCAAGCTCATGCTGACGAGGTAAGCGGTTGGCTGTTGGCTATTAGCCATTGGCTATTGGCTATTAGCCATTGGCAGTTGATTGCTGATTGCTGACCGCTGATACCTGACCGCCCAAAAATAACACCCAATGCAACGAATAGGCATCATAGGACCGGAAAGTACAGGCAAAAGCACCTTGTGCAGCCTGTTGGCCCAGCGCTGCGGCTACCTGTGGATACCGGAATATGCGCGCACTTATGTAGGTAACCTCAGCCGAGCATACACCTACGACGATGTGCTGCTCATTGCCCGCAGGCAGATGGAAGAGTTGCGCACACCGCAGAAGTACGGGGAAGGGAACAAACAAGCCGATGTGGTGCTGTACGATACGGAACTGATCATCACCAAAGTGTGGATGCAGCACCTTTACGGCAAGGTGGCGCCCGAGATAGAGCAGGCTATGACGGATTATCCGATGGACGGTTATCTGCTGCTCGCGGCAGACCTGCCGGCGGAGGATGATCCGCTGCGTGAGAACCTCGACCGACGCGACTATTTCTTCGCTTGGTATGAGCGAGAGATACAGGCTACAGGCATTCCGTACACCATCGTACGCGGCACGGGAGAAACCCGCACGAAGCAAGCCGTGGAGTCTATACAAAAGATACAATGCGCCCACCGATGAGCGCAACGACAGAAGACAATTATGAATAGCAGAAGAAAATATATAGTCATTTCAGCAGGCATCCTTGTGCTGCTTTTCCTGGCAGCCGGCAGCTATCAAGGCATGCGGCGGTACCATTTCGCCAAGAAGAACTTTGAGAGCCTCAATGGCAAGGAGCATGCCTATTACATATACCCCGACACCCCTCGCGACAGCGTGTTTGCATGGGTGAGACGCGATTACAAAGTGCTGTCGGAGCACGCTTTTGCCCGCGACCTGAAGCGAATGCCTTTTGAGCAGCCCAAGCCGGGCTTCTACCGTTTCCCGACGGAGATGGGCAACCGCCTACTGTTCCACCGCCTGCGCAACGGCGAGCAGACGCCCGTGAAGATATCTTTCCTCTACACCATACGCACTAATGAGCAACTGGCGGCGCGATTGGCCAAACAACTGCTGACCGACTCCGCCTCTATCGCTACCTTGCTTAACGACGATGCCTATATGGCGCAGTACGGCATGAACAAAGAGACAGCCCGCTGCCTGTTCATGCCCGACACCTATGAGGTATATTGGACCATCACAGCCGAGCAGCTCATTGCGCGGATGGAAAAGGAATACAAGCGATTCTGGAATGAGACGCGCCTCAAGCAAGCCAAGGCTATCGGCTTGACACCCCAGGAGGTCTATACGCTGGCGAGCATCGTTACCTCCGAGACCACCAACGCCAAAGAATATCCCATCATAGCAGGTTTGTACCTCAACCGAATGCGCATAGGCATGCACCTGCAGGCCTGTCCGACGGCAGTATATGCTTCGGGCAACTTCAATGCACGGCGCGTGACGCACGCCATGACAGCAACCAATTCGCCCTACAACACATACAAGAATCTCGGTTTGCCTCCCGGACCTATCCGCGTGACGCAAGCCGAGGTGATCGATTCCACCCTGCATGCAACGAAGAGCAAGTACCTCTACATGTGCGCCAATCCGGATTTCTCGGGCACGCACATCTTCTCGGAGAGTTATGCCAAGCATGCAGCAGCAGGAAGGCAATACCATCGTGAACTGAACAAACGCAAGATACGCAAATGATCCGCACAGCTGTTTTCACCATCTCCTCCACCGATGTGCTGCGCTCGCCGCAGACCACACTGCCTGAGTACGCCTTTATCGGCAGGAGCAACGTAGGCAAATCCAGCCTGATTAACCGTCTTACCCGTCAGCCCAAGCTCGCCAAGACCAGTCAGAAACCCGGCAAGACGCTACTGATCAACCATTTTACCGTCAATGCAGGTGCGAAAGATGCGTGGTGCCTGGTGGATCTGCCCGGCTATGGCTTTGCCCAGGCCGGCAAGACGCAACGCGAGACACTCAAGAAGATGATAGAGCGCTATTGTCTGCTGCGTGATGCTCTGACTTCACTCTTTGTGCTGGTGGATGCACGGCTGCCATTGCAGGCTATCGACCGTGATTTCATGAACTGGCTGGGCGAGAACGAAGTGCCGTTTGCCATCGTCTTCACCAAAGCCGACAAGCTGGGCAAGGAGCGCCTGGCGACCAACATTGATGCCTACAAGCAACAATTGCTCGAGTTTTGGGAAGAGTTGCCGCCCGTGTTCGTCACATCCGCCGAGACAGGTCTTGGCTGCGATGAGCTGACCGCCTATATCGAACAAATCAACTCTGAAATACAACAGCCTTCAGCCAATCTTGGCTGATTGATACGAACTATGCTGCCTCAATCTTTACTCGATAACAACGATATCATTGTCCGCGAGTGCGCCAACAGCGCGCGTGCCATCCAGCAGGTACTCAACGAGTGCCGTGAGTTGCGTATGCCTTATGTGGTTATCACGCCGGCGATGAAAGAGGTGCAGACGCTCAGACGCATCCTCGTACCCGTTACCCGACTGGAGGAAGAAACCTACAAGGCGGAGATATGCACCTATCTTGCCCGCAAGACCGGCGCTGAGATTATCCTGCTACAAGCCAATGATTACGGTAGCCGTGCACGGCAGAACGTGGGGAAGATTGTCACGCATATCCAGGCCATCAGCCAGCGTATGGAAACGCCTATACGCTATCAGGTGGTCATGGGCAAGAAGGACAGCAGCAAAGTCAACCGCGAGGCAGCCGAACGCCAGCGCGACTTCTTATCTGACCTTATCCTGCTTACCGCCAGCCGTGAATACGGGCTGGATGATATCCTCTTCGGTCCACAAGAAAGGCACGTCATCCAACGAGCCCTTACTCCGGTCATGCTCGTCAATCCGCGAGCTGATCTATTCTCTCTTTGTGATTAGTCGCCCCAGTCTGCACGGTCCAGTTGACGGAACTGGATAGCTTGCAGCAGATGGGTTGTTTGCAATACATCCGAGACAGGTATCTCGGAATTGGCAGCCGAGTCGAGATCGGCGATGGTGCGTGCTACTTTCAGTATGCGGTCGTAGGCGCGTGCCGACAAGCCGTACATCTCCATGGCCATGCGCAGATGTTGTTCGCCTTCCTGTTCCAGCTGGCAATGCTTGCGCACCAGGGTCGGAGTCATCTGCGCGTTGCAATGGATGCCCGTACCGCGGAAACGCTCGGTCTGTATCTGTCTGGCTCGTGCCACGCGTTCGCGTATTGCTGCAGACGGTTCACCGTCACTTTTCTTTCTCAGGTCATCATAGTCGACAGCCTCAATATGGCATTGGATATCCATCCTGTCGAGCAGGGGTCCGCTAATGCGGCTCATATAGCGATGCCGTTGTGCGGGCGTGCATGTGCAGGGGTGCAACCTGTCGCCGTAATGTCCGCAGGGACAAGGATTCATGGCAGCCACGAGCATGAAATGGGCAGGGTAGTCCACCGTCAGCTTGTTGCGTGCCACAGTGATATGTCCGTCCTCCAGGGGTTGACGCAACACCTCCAGTGCCGAACGCTTGAATTCAGCTAATTCGTCGAGAAAGAGCACTCCGTTATGCGCCAGACTGACCTCACCGGGACTGGGATTGGTGCCGCCACCAATGAGGGTGACATCCGTAATCGTGTGATGCGGTGAGCGGAAAGGTCGGCGCACGATGAGCGTCTCTTGGGCGTTTTTTTGTTTCTTGAGTTTGCCTGCTACGGAATAGATCTTCGTCGTTTCCAGCGCCTCGTCCAAGGTCATGGAAGGAAGGATGGTAGGTATACGTTTCGCCATCATCGACTTGCCTGCTCCCGGCGGACCGATCATGATCATGTTATGTCCGCCGGCTGCGGCTACCTCTATGGCACGGCGAACCTCATATTGTCCGCGTACTTCGGAAAAATCCACATCATTCGGGAAGGCGGATGATTGCAGCAGATCAGCCGCATCGACATGTGTCGGCTCGAACGGCAACTCGTTGTCGCCATTGAGGAAAGCAATCACATCCGTCAGGCAGTCGAAGCCATACACCTCTATCCCGTCAACCACCGCAGCCTCTTTGGCGTTCGCCTCGGGCAGGATGACACCTTTGTAGCCGTTGGCTTTGGCTGCCAGGGCGATAGGCAGACACGCCCTGACGGGACGCAGACGACCATCCAGCGACAGTTCGCCCAAGATCAGGTATTCCGACAACCGCGCCGACTTGACCTGCTCCGTGGCGGCCAGCTGACCGATGGCGATAGTAAGGTCGAACGACGAACCCTCTTTCTTCAGGTCGGCCGGCGACATGTTGATGGTGAACTGACGGTTAGGCATACGCAGACCGCTCACCTGCAAGGCCGACAGGATACGCTCGTGACTCTCTTTCACGGACGTGTCCGGCAGACCGACCATGCTGAACTCATAACCCGGAGTAGCATGTACTTCTACGGTAACAATCACGGCATCAATGCCTACGGATGCAGCGGCAAAAGTCTTGATAAGCATGGCAGGGGGATTTGAGATTTAAGATTCAAAATTCAAAAATTCAAAGATTATTTGGCGTAAGCGTTGACGATATGGGTTACCAGATGATGGCGGACGATATCTTTCTCGTTGAAGCGTACCAGGGCGATACCCTTGATGTTCTCCAGGCGCGCCATGGCATCGGCCAGACCCGAGCGCTGGTTGCCTACCAGGTCAATCTGGGTGAGGTCGCCGGTAACGATCATCTTGCTGCCCATGCCCATACGGGTGAGGAACATCTTCATCTGAAGGACGGTGGCGTTCTGCGCCTCGTCGAGGATGACTACGGCGTCGCTGAGCGTGCGTCCGCGCATGAAAGCCAAAGGGGCAATCTGAATGACGCCGCGCTCCATGTATTCCTCGAGCTTGGTATCGGGTATCATGTCCTGCAAGGCATCGTACAAAGGCTGCAGATAGGGGTCGACCTTCTCACGCATGTCGCCCGGCAGGAAGCCCAGTTTCTCTCCGGCTTCCACAGCAGGACGCGACAGGATGATGCGCTTGACCTCCTTATTCTTGAGCGCCTTCACCGCCAGCGCGATGGCCGTATAGGTCTTGCCCGAACCGGCGGGACCAATGGCAAAAAGCAGATCGTTGGTGAGAAAAGAATTGACCAGCCGCTGCTGGTTGGCCGAACGCGCCAGGATAGGCTTGCCGCCTACGCCGTGCAGGATAAGATGGTCGTGCGACTCGGTAGCAGGGGCCGCACCGTGCAGCAAATCGAGGATAGTATGTACATCGAGCTTGCCATGCTTGACGCAGAACTGCTCGCAACGCTCCACGGCCTTGGTGAAACGTGCCACGGCGTTGTCGGCACCGGTGACCTTGATCGTATAGCCTCGCGCCACCACACGCACGTCGGGGTGCTGATTGGTAAGGCAGAGGATATTGGCATTGTTGATACCATAGAAAGCCTTGGTATCGACGGCTTCATTCAAGGTTATAACTGACTCCATGCAGGGATAGAATTTAAAAATGTTAGTTGGTTTTCAGGTGTGATGTGCGCCACGACGGTCTGCCTGCCGTTGGCCAGGATGAGGTAGGGCGCACGGATGGTGGTGTTATATACGGCAGCCTGGTCAAGGGTGGTCTGGGTGAGCGTCACCTCCGGCGCCTTGAACTCCAGGAGCATGAGCGGCTGTAACGACGGGGTATAGACGACAGCATCGCAACGCTTTGTCACGCCCGCACCCACCTCAATAGCCACCTCTACGCCAATAAGCGATGCCGGGTAGCCAAGTTGCTCCACCAGATAGTGCAGCACTTGCTGGCGCACGTTCTCTTCGGGCGTCAGACGAACCCATTTCTTGCGCCAGTCGCAGAAGACTTGTTCCTTATTTCTCCAGAACCTTGTATTCACGCGCGCTTAGCCTGTAGAACTTGCCGTTATGGTTGTCGGGGTACTCAAACAAGATGCCTTTGATGCTGACTCTGCTGTTGGGGAACAGAATGCAGGTATCCAATGTGTACGTGCTAAACACTTTGCCCGCCACTTCTTCGTATTCGATGTCCGTATAGATATTGTTCAGATAATACACTTTGTCGGCGAGTAGTGCCAACTCTATTCCCGACGTGCATATCTCACCTTTGCCGCAAGGCGAGGCGGCTTCGATAAGCGTGCCATCCACGGTCACATCGCCAAGGTTCTTCTCCGGCGCTACGCAAGCGGCTAACAGACCGGCCGTCATGAGGGCAAACAGAATCTTCTTCATTGAGTTGATAATTGATAATTGATAATTGATAATTCTTATCTCGGCACAGCCTCGAATGATCGGCTGAAGCCGTATGGATAATTGACAGGTTATTTCAGGTAGTTGTCCTTGAGCGAGCATGTGCGGTTCAGCACAAGCTTGTCTGCCGTAGTATCCGGGTCAACTACGAAGTAGCCTTGCTTCAAGAGCTGGTAGTGTTTCTGCTCCGGGATGCCGTCATTGAGCACCGGTGCATGCAGTTCACGGCGCAGCGAGCCTTCCACCTTGATGTTCTTGACGATGAGGCTGTCGGGGTTCAAGAGGTCGCGGAAATCACCTTCCTCGGCACTCGGGTTCTCAACGGCAAACAGGCGGTCGTACAGACGAGCCTCGGCATCGAGTGCCGAACCGCACTCCACCCAGTTGATGGTGGCTTTGGTCTTGCGGTTGCCGCCTTCCGTGCCCGACTTGCTCTCCGGGTCGTAGGTGGCGTAGACGGTAGTGATCTTGCCCTCGGCATCTTTCTCGCAGCCTGTAGCCTGGATGATATACGAGGCTTTCAGGCGCACCTCACGACCACCCGGGCTGAGGCGGTAGAACTTGTTGTCACCCTCTTCCTGGAAGTCGCCACGCTCAATCCACAGTTCTTTGCCGAACTTCATCTCACGTGTGCCAAGTTCCTCATGCCCGTCGATATTCTCCGCGATGAGCGTCTCACCCTCGCCCTCGTAGTTGGTGATGACGAGCTTGACGGGATCAAAGATAGCGCAGATACGCGGTGCGGTTTCCTTGAGGTCCTCACGGATGGTATGCTCCAACAGTCCTTGATCAATCATGCCCTCCACCTTCGTGTAGCCAATCTTGTCCATAAACTCACGGATGGAAGTAGGCGTGTAACCGCGTCGGCGCAGACCGCATACGGTCGGCATACGCGGGTCATCCCAGCCGGCCACCAGACCTTCCTTCACCAGCTGCAGCATCTTGCGCTTCGACATCACGGTATAGGTGATGTTCAGGCGGTTGAACTCGCGCTGCTTGGGACGATAGTCCGGACCGTAGGGCGACAAGCCGCAGAAGTTCTCGCCGGTTATCTGGTCAAGGAAATAATCGTACAGCGGACGATGCACCTCGAACTCGAGGGTACAGATACTGTGCGTCACGCCCTCGAAATAATCGCTCTGGCCATGGGCAAAATCGTACATCGGGTAGACGTTCCACTTTCTGCCCGTGCGGTGGTGCGGATGCGAAGTGATGATGCGGTACATGATCGGGTCGCGGAAGTGCATGTTCGGATTAGCCATGTCAATCTTGGCACGCAGCACCATCTTGCCCTCTTCTATCTCGCCGTTCTGCATGGCTTGGAAGAGGCGCAGGTTCTCCTCTACGGGGCGGTCGCGGTAGGGCGAAGCCACACCGGCTTCGGTGGGCGTACCTTTCTGCTCGGCAATCTGCTCGGCAGTCTGTTCATCCACGTAGGCTTTGCCTTCCTTGATAAAGCGGATAGCCAGGTCGTAGAGCTGCTGGAAATAGTCGGAGGCATAATAGATCTGCCCCCACTTGAAGCCCAACCAGGCTATGTCGCGCTCGATAGTCTCGACATATTCAGTATCCTCTTTGGCAGGGTTGGTGTCGTCAAAACGCAGGTTGCAGACGCCGTTGTACTTTTCAGCAATACCAAAGTCCATGCAGATGGCCTTGACGTGACCGATATGCAGGTAGCCGTTCGGTTCGGGCGGGAAACGCGTCTGTATACGACCGTTGTTCACTCCCTCGGCGAGGTCTTTCTCTACGATTTGCTCAATGAAATTGAGGCTGCGCTCTTCTTGTTCCATACAAATGCTATTTGATGAATTGTTCTATATGATTCAATACTTGCTTGAGTTCTTTCCTTTGTTTGATGAGTGGAGCATACTCCGTGCCGGCAAACATTGTTTCCAGCATCTCTTCGTACGCCTCAATCTTCGATGCATTGGTTTGTGCCCCTTTTACCAGACGCGGATTCCACCAGTCGGACATAGGTCTATTCTCATTCCAATTATATACCACATTTCCCTTTTTGTCTATGTATCTGTGCTGTTCAGTCTTTGCCTCCTTATCCCAACCGTTCACCAGGCACAAGCCATTGATAAAACTGCTAATGGGAGTATGCTCTTGGGTTGTCAGCAATATGTTGCCTTTGGTGTCATATAGCTGATATTCATACTCCTCCATGTCTTCATGCTTAACGAGTGCCCATGCTACCTCGTCATAGAACGGAGTGACATACACAAAATCCGAACCTGCAATCTGCTGGTTGCCGTTTTTGTCCACCCAACCCATCTTGTAATAACCGTCAGTAGTGGGATACACGACTGCTGCCAAATCATTCTCGGCAAAGAATAAAACATTGTTGAATCTCGGCTCCGTGACAACGTTGCCGTCTGTATCTATCAGCCCGTAATAGGTGTTATGATTACTATATACCAATCTGTTAGCACCGGCAGGATACAATTCTTCATAAATGGTGTCTACAACCAATTCACCCTTTTTGTTGATTGCACCATATTTCCAATTGCGTCCCAAAACGACTGCTCTTCCGTCACAGAAGTCATTTGCATAGAGATATTCTTTCGGGAGCGAAAGGACAGTGTCACCCTGGATGTTCACATAGTGGATAGTATATATGGCATTTTCTTCTTTGAAGAGTCGTATAAGCCCATCGCGGGTCATATACCCCACACCCTGATTTTCTACCGCAGGTATCACAACGTTGAAGTTGATGTCATACAATCCGGCACATCTACCATTTGTAAATCGGAAATACCCGTTAATAGCATAATCTTCCACTTCTTCGTCTGGAGAACAGGTGTATATTACCTGACCATTCTTGTCAATAATCTGTTGTCCTCCGTCATGGCGATATACTTTTGCCCGTCCGCTTGAGAAAAAACAAGCATCCACACAAACCGGCTTGATGACCATCTTGCCTTTGGCATTGATGTAGCCGACGGAATCACATGTTGTGCTGAACGCAGGCCAAAGCGCAGTCGTATCATCATGATAGTCGTACGACAGCGGCGTGCTGCAAGCGCTACATAGCAGTAGCGCTAACGAGAAGATAAACAATTTAGCTTTCACAATATACGTGTTTAAGCGGTTATGTGCAATCTTTTTTACATCGTGCCGCGTATCACGCCTCGCGGAGAGGATGTGATGAACGCGATGATGGCATCCCTTTCGGGCGAGGCGGGCAGGGTGTCGTTGATCTGCTGGAGTGCCTGCGAAACGTTCAGACCCGACATATAAATCAAGCGGTAGGTATCCTGAATAGCCCCTATCTGCTCGCGCGTAAATCCGCGGCGGTTGAGACCAACAGAGTTGATTCCGCAGAACGAAACCGGTTCGCGTGCCGCGATAACGTAGGGCGGTATATCTTTGTTGACACGAGTGCCGCCTTGCGTCATCGAGTGCGCTCCTACGTGCGTGAACTGATGCACGAGCGAACCGCCACCGAGGATGGCGTAATCATCCACCACCACTTCGCCAGCCAGCTGCGTAGCATTCGACATGATGATATGATCGTGCAACAGACAGTCGTGCGCCACATGCGAATACGCCATAATGAGGCAGTGGCTACCCACTATGGTCTGACCTTTGCTGGCTGTACCGCGGTGAATGGTAGCGCATTCGCGGATGACAGTGTGGTCACCGATGATGGCAAGTGTATCTTCGCCTTTGAACTTCAAGTCCTGTGGTATAGCACCTACTACTGCGGAAGGAAAGACGGTACAATCAGCACCGAGACGTGTGCCATACATGACGGACGCGTTAGCCATGATCTTGGTGCGCGCACCAATCTCCACGTTGGCTTCGATATATGCAAACGGACCTATCTCTGCTGTCGGGTCAATGACAGCCTTGGGGTCAACACAGGCTAATGGATGTATCATAACTGTTTGGGATAAATCTTGTTACGTAATTGTTTGGCACACGAGGTGTTGAACGTGTGACCGGGTTTCTCGGCATAGACCTTGGCTTGCAGGCGGCAACCGATGAGTGAGAGGTCGCCGATGATATCCAGCAGTTTGTGGCGTGCCGGTTCGTTGTGGTAATGGATAGGCGACAGATAGCCCAGCTTGCCGGCATCCAGCCTTGCCTGACCGAGTTTGTCCGTCAGGTAGTCCAATCCTTCCTGCGACATGGGCGTCTCGTAGATGACGAGCGCATTCTTCAGGTCGCCGCCTTTGATGAGTCCCATGCGGAGCAGCGGCTCTATCTCGCGCACAAAGCAGAACGTGCGGGCAGCAGCTATCTCGCGCGGATAGTCGGCAAGACTATGCAGTTCGGCACGCTGCAAACTAAGTATCTGCGACGGATAGCGTACCTCTACCTCCACCTGATAACTGTCGGACGGCGTGAGCAATAGGCGGTTGCCGTGCTCGGACACATACTCAATAGGCTCGGTCACTACATATACCTCCGCTTCGGCATCCTGCTCCACGATACCTGCCTGCTGCACGGCTTTGATGTAAGGCATCGCGCTGCCGTCCAGGATGGGCATCTCGGGGCCGTCCACCTCGATGAGGCAGTTGTCTATACCCATGGCATACAAGGCGGAAAGCGAATGCTCTACTGTGGATATGCGCCAGCTGCCATGCTCCAGGACGGTGCCTCGCTCGGTGGCGGACACATAGTCGGCATACGCATGGTGGATAGGTTGGTCGGGCAGGTCGGTGCGGCATAGACGAATGCCGTAGTCCGGCGCTGCCGGCACAAACCGTGCGTGGATATACACGCCCGTATGCAGACCTTTGCCTTCCAGCGTAAAGGGTTTGGCTATGGTGTGTTGCTTCATTGTGCGTTCTTTTTGAGGTTATTGACGTCGCGCTGCATGTCGGGCAGGTTCTTGAAGACGATGGACGACCTGCGCCAGTTCATCGCATCAATAGCCGGCGAACCCTGGTACTGACCTGCCTGACGGATGCTACCCGCCACGCCTGTCTGTGCTCCGCAGATCACGTTGTCGGCAACGGTTATATGTCCGGCTACGCCTACCTGACCGGCAAGGATACAATGTTTGCCTATCGTCGTCGATCCGGCTATACCCACTTGTGCGCAGAGGAACGACGAGTCGCCTACCTGCACGTTATGAGCAATCTGCACGAGGTTATCCACTTTGGTGTTCGGCCCTACGTAGGTGTTCCCCATCATCGCGCGATCCACGGTCGTGTTGGCGCCCAGTTCCACGTCATCGGCTATGATTACCGAACCTATTTGCGGAATCTTGTGGTTAACGCCGTTGGCATCCGGCTCAAAACCGAAACCGTCAGCACCGATCACGCAGCCCGAATGGATGATACAATCCTTGCCTATCTGGCAATAATCATAAATCTTCACGCCGGCATAGATGATTGTGTTGTCGCCTATCGTCACATGATCGCCTATATATGCCTGCGGATAAATCTGCACGCCTTTGCCCAACTTGACATGTTGTCCTATATAGGCAAAAGCGCCTATATAACAGTCTTCAGGCACACTGACGCCATTGGCGATATACACCGGCTGTTCCACGCCCTGCTTTTTCGGACGAAGTATTTCCGACACGCCTTGCAGCAGTTGCCCTATTGCCTGACGGGCGTTCTCAACCAGGATAAGCGTCGCGCTTGTAGCCAATGTTTCGCTATACAGCTCTTTCGACAACAGCACCACCGAAGCGGCGGTCGTGGCAAGGTGCGGAAGATACTTTGCATCCGTCACGTACGAAAGCGTGCCTTCTTTTCCGGCCTCTATCGAACTGACATCATGCACCTCTACCTTCGGGGCGCCTATCACTCTTCCACCGACGAATGCGGCTATTTGTTCTGCGGTAAACTGCATCATTGATAGTAAAATAAGTAAAGTTTTTGTGGCTTGTAGGTCAGCGTCTGCAAGTTGAGCATGTCCGATGCGTCGGCTATATTTTTCACTGTTCCGTCGTTGTAAAGGATGTCAATACTGTCATCTTTCTCGGAATAGGTGTTCGAGGTGGACACATGCTCCACAAAGAAATACTCTGCTTCTTTTTCAGAGATACCTATCTGCTCTGCATATTTCTTTTTCAATTCCTCTCGCTCTACTTTGCTTAGCGGTTCGCTCAGCAGCCGTCCTTTGAACAGTCTGCGGTTGACGAACGCGTCTGCCAGTGTGCGTAGCACGGCATCGGGATGCGCCGTCCAGGCTTTGATGGCGGACAACATATCCGAGTCATCCAGCAGGGCGTATTGCTGCAAGGCAAAACTGTCGTGGGCAAACATCGTGCCAGTAACGCTATGGTAGAGAAAATAGTGCAAAGCCGGTGCGCAGAACAGTTCCACACCTTCGTGCGCCAATTGTTTGGCACGAGCCAGAATCTTGATCAGCAGCTGCTCGGCAGCTACGGAGGTCTTGTGCAGGTAAACCTGCCAGTACATCAGCCGCCGTGCTACCAGGAACTTCTCCACCGAATAGATGCCTTTCGCCTCAATCACCAGCCGGTCATCTACCACGTTCAGCATCTTTATTATTCGCGCCGACGCCACGCTGCCTTCCGTCACGCCCGAGAAAAACGAGTCGCGGCAGAGGTAGTCCATCCTGTCCATATCCAACTGTGAGGATATAAGCTGGTGGAGAAAATGCTTCGGATAGGTATTGCGGAAGATGGCAATAGCTGTGTCCAGCGCGCCATGCATCTCCCTGTTGATCTGCTCCATCATGATGAGCGATACATCCTCATGCGTGATGCCCTCTATCAGCGTGTGCTCCATCACATGCGAGAACGGTGCGTGCCCCAGGTCGTGAAGCAGGATAGCTATCATCGCGCCGGTAGCCTCTTCATCCGTGATAGTGATACCTTTCTGGCGCAGCGAAGCGATGGCGTCGCTCATCAGATGCATCGCGCCTATCGAGTGCAAAAAACGGCTGTGCTGGGCACCCGGATAAACGACAAACGACAAACCAAGTTGTCGTATGCGGTTCAGACGTTGCACATAGGGGTGTTGTAGCACGTCGTAGATAAGTTCGTTCGGGATAGATATGAACCCGAACACCGGGTCATTGATGATCTTCCTTTTGTTCGCCATTCTCAATTGTCAATCAATTGTAAATTGTCAATTGTAAATCGTCAATTACCCCAGATATGTCCGCAGTACTTTGCTGCGGGAGTTATTGGCGAGGTTCTTTACGGCTTTCTCCTTGATCTGGCGTACGCGCTCACGCGTCAGGCCCATCTCTACGCCGATCTCTTCCAGGGTCTTCTCCTGCTCGCCGTAACCAAAGAACTTGCGCACGATGATCTGCTCACGCTGACTCAGAGTAGCCAGAGCACGATCAATCTCCTGATGCAGCGACTCGCTTATCAATCCTCTGTCGGCACGTGGTGAATCTTGGTTCTCCATCACGTCGATCAGACTGTTGTCCTCCCCGTCAACAAACGGAGCATCCATGCTCACGTGGCGGCCTTGCATCCTCAGGATCTCGGCGATCTTGTCCACAGGCATTTCCAACTCTTCCGCCAGCTCTTCTGCCGACGGACGACGCTCAAACTCCTGCTCGAAACGCGAGTAGGCTTTCTGGATCTTGTTCAGCGAACCTACCTGATTAAGCGGCAGACGAACGATACGTGCCTGCTCTGCCAATGCCTGAAGAATGGATTGACGAATCCACCAAACGGCGTACGAAATGAACTTGAAACCGCGAGTCTCATCAAATTTCTCGGCGGCTTTGATTAGTCCGAAGTTTCCTTCATTGATAAGGTCAGGAAGGCTCAAGCCTTGGTTTTGGTATTGCTTGGCTACTGAAACGACGAATCGGAGGTTGGCATTCACCAGCCGCTCACGGGCGGCCATGTCACCGTTACGGATACGTCCTGCCAGTTCTACCTCCTCCTCTACGGAAATCAACTCCTCGCGGCCTATCTCCTGCAAGAACTTGTCCAGAGACTGCGACTCACGATTCGTAATCGATTTTGTAATTTTTAATTGACGCATGTATTATAATTATAATCTTTGTCCTATTCTGGGGTCCCCAAAGAAAGCAAAGCTTTCGCATGGGGAGAGCGGAGACACGCGTCGCCTTTATTGCGCCAAGCGCAATCTGATGCGACCGCGTTGCCGAACGCAACGTGATTCGGCCGGGATTCGAACCCGGGACCCACAGCTTAGAAGGCTGTTGCTCTATCCAACTGAGCTACCGAACCATTGCCCTAATCTATGCCAGAGCTTCTACCAAAGGCAGCAACTTGGGCTTCGGGCAATAACCTACCTGACGGTCTACCAACTCTCCGTTCTTAAAGAACAGGATCGTCGGGATGTTCATGATACCGAAACGGTCGCAAACTTCGGGGTTCTCGTCCACATTCAACTTGCCGACTACCACTTTCCCCTCCGTCGCTGCGGCTACCTCGTCAATCACAGGATGCATCATCTTGCACGGACCGCACCAAGGCGCCCAGCAATCAACCACTACGGGCTTCTCTCCTGCCAACAATTCTTTCAGGTTGGCGTCTGTTACTTCATATACCATATCTTTTTTCTTTTATTTTCTCTTCAAAGGCTTTCGCCACGGGGCACACAATGCCGTTTTATTTCCTACAAAAATCGTGCCCAACAGCGTTTTCTTTCCCGAAATCAACCTATTGGCAGTCTTCTACGTCGGTTTTGTAATGTCGATATACATCCTGCACGACTATCGATGCCAGCATATTCCCGAAGATGGCAGTTATATGTGCCGCTGTGCCATGGGCATGTTCAGGACTCTCATAGCTATCCTGAAGATGTTCGTCGCTGTAGATGCACATAAACTTTTTCTGCGGAAAACATCCTACTTGTTTGAACCTGTGTCTTAGCGCCCGTGCCAGCGGATCGCCTTCCACTTTCCTGAAATCCGCGATGCGGATGCGCGTTGGGTCGATCTTGAGTGCCGCGCCCATGCTGCTCAGTAGCGTCACATGCTCGATAGCCGTGCTCCTCAGAATAAGTTCGGCTTTATCCTTGAGCGAGTCGATGGCGTCTATCACATAGTCATATTCTTCCAGCCGAAAACTCTCAGCCGTCTCTTCATTAAACCGCATAGCCAACGCCTTTATCTTTGCCTCGGGATTGATCTGCAGTAAGCGTTCGCGTAGTACTTCCACTTTCGCTTGCCCCACAGTCAGCGTCGTGGCCGGCAACTGTCGGTTGATGTTCGATGCCATCACCACATCGCTGTCCACTATCGTCAGATGATGGATGCCTGTTCTCACTAACGTCTCTGCGCACCACGATCCTACACCTCCCACGCCGAACAGAATGACGCGACATTCGGCCATCTTCTCCAAAGCCTCTTCACCTAACAGCAACTTGGTCCTGCTGAAAATATTTGAGTCAATCTTTGCCATTTTCTAAACCTTCATCTGTGAGCACCATTTAATCAGGGTTTTATCGAGCTTTTGTCACACTTTTATCGAGGTTTCATCGAGGTTTTAGCGCATTTTGTTCAGTCGTTCCGCATCCAATCTGAGCAACACAAACAACAGCAGCGTGAAACTAATCATCGACGAACCGCCGTAACTGAAGAACGGCAACGGAATGCCGATAACTGGCAGCAAACCCAGTACCATGCCGATGTTGATGGTCAGGTGGAATAGGAAGATACCCGCCACGCAATACGCATAGATCATCGAGAAAGTGTCTCGTTGCCGTTCGGCAATGGTTATCAAATGCACAATAAAAATGCAGTAAAGAATCAGCAATATAGCCGAACCTACAAATCCCCATTCCTCACCTACCGTGCAAAAGATAAAGTCGGTATCCTGTTCCGGCACGAAACGCAACTTCGTTTGTGTGCCTTTCAGAAATCCTTTGCCTGTGAACTGTCCCGAACCGATAGCGATAAGCGACTGGTTAACATTGTACCCTGCGCCCGTAGGATCATCTTTCAATCCCAGCAACACCTCTATACGCGTCCGTTGGTGCGGTTGCAGCACTTTCTCAAACACTATCGTACATGCCTGGCAGAAAAGCAAGGCCACCGCCACATAAACCGTCACCAGCAATTGTGCGAAATGACGACGGTAGATAACCAGTACGGCGTGATACACTATCATTGCCACCAGCACGCAGAGAGAGAGCAGATTGAAGTTGGTCGGATACCATAGCGTCAGCAGCCATCCTCCGCCATACAGTCCCGTCACAATCCCCGCCATGATGAGTGCGTGCTTCAGGTCGCCTTCCTCAAACAGCACAAAACACAGCACCACGATCGTCAGCAGCAGATAGCACAGCAGCACACCCACACTTCCCACGCCGAAAGGCAAAGCTATAGCGTCAAAGCGGATCGAGCAGATGAACAGCAGCGCAAACGACAAACCGCCTGTCAGTACATAACCCGACATGCCCATCCTGTAGAACATCAGCAGAAAAGAGGCATACACCAGTGCCGAACCTGTCTCACGTTGCCACACCATGATGATTGCAGCCGGTACGGCCAGCAGCACAACAGGCGTAACCAGATCGCGCCACGAACGAACCTTATAGTCGTATCTGCCCATGTATTTGGCCAACGCCAGCGCCGTAATCATCTTCGATAATTCCGCAGGCTGGAACTTCAGCGGACCAAGGTCTATCCATGACATCGAACCTTTCGTGTTGTGTGCCAGTAGTGGCGTAGCCAGTAGCACCAGTAGCCACACCGCATAGATGATATATGCCGTCACCTCGTACGTCCGTCCCTCGATAAATAGTACGGCTATACCTAAGAAACACGCTATACCGAACCACAAAAGCTGTTTGCCGGCGCGGTTGCCCAGGTCAAACATCGACGTCTGCTCAAACGTATAGCCTGCCCCGTAGATGTTCAGCCATCCGAACAGGGCAATCACTACAAACAGGATGATCGACATCCAGTCCAAGCCTGCTACTATACTATTGTTTCGTGTCATGTGCCGTCGTAAAATGGGCGTTGGCTATCTTGTTGAACAACGGTTTGCGTTTGATGGTGTCGGTCAGGTATTGCTCCATCATCAGCGAAGCTACAGGCGCTGCCCATGTTGCGCCGAAACCTGCGTTCTCCACAATCACAGCCACCGCGATCTTCGGATTGTCCATCGGAGCAAAGCCGATGAAGATGGCGTGATCTTTACCGTGAGGGTTTTGTGCCGTACCGGTCTTGCCGCACATCTGCAGACTGTCGATATTGTTCCACCTGCCCGTACCGTTGGTCATCACGCGATGCATTCCTTCTGCCGTCAGTTCAAACCATTCGGCTTTCATGCCCGTCTCGTGCCTCAGTTGCGGATCGTCGGTCAGTTCGCGGTTGATATGCGGCGTGATATAATAGCCTCTGTTCGCCAGCGTAGCCGCTTGGTTAGCCAGTTGCAAAGGTGTAGCCAGTATCTCGCCCTGACCGATACTGAGCGAACGGATAGTAATCGCTTTCCAGCCTTTCTGCCCGTAGGTGCGGTTAAACAGCTTCTCCGAAGGAATAGTGCCTGTTGACTGCTCGCTGATATCGGTATGGTCGAACTTCGCCCCCAATCCGAACTTCATCACATCTTCACGCCACAGGTTATATCGCTTGCGGAAGACCTCGTTATCGTTGCCATAGCCTTCTTTCTGAAGCATATCGCGGAAAGCGCACCAGAAATAAGGGTTACAGCTCTGCTCTATTGCTCCCAGCAGCGCCACAGGCGATCCGTGATGGTGCGTACACTTGATAGGCGTTGATCCCGGACCGGAACAGGGATACATAGTGTTGGGCGTGATACCGCCTTCCTGTAAGCACACCACCGATTGTATCGTCTTGAAGGTCGATCCCGGAGGATACATCGCCTGCGTAGCACGGTTAAGCAGCGGTTTGCCCTCATCTGCCAGCAGACGGCTGTATTGTTCCGACCTTTGTTTGCCTACCAGTATCTCCGGATTCCATGTAGGCGACGATGCCAATGCCAGTATCTCGCCCGTCGAAGGTTCAATGGCTACGGCACTGCCCACTTTGCCGTTCAGCAGTTGTTCGGCTACGGCTTGCAGACGGATATCGAGCGTCAGGTGCAGATCTTTGCCGGCAATGGCTTCTACATCTTCCTCGCCGTCGTGGTACGAACCTTGTATCCTTCCGCGCGAGTCACGCATAATAACTTCCACACCTTTCTCTCCGCGCAACCGTTGCTCGTAAGTCCGTTCCATGCCGTCACGCCCGGCATAATCGCCTGCCTGATAGTAGCTGTCGCGATCCAGATCGGATTGCGACACTTCACCAACCGAACCCAGAATATGGGCGGCGTATGGATAATTGTACCCGCGGAGCGTTCTTTTGCGGATGCCCATGCCGGAATATTTGTACGAAGTCTCGCGCAGAGATGCTACATCCTGTTTAGACAGTTGCGACATAAATATCTGCGGCGTATAGGTGGAGAATCCTCGATTGCGGCGTTTGTCTTTGATTTGCGCCATTCTCTCTGCAAACTCTGTGCTGTCGATGTTCAGACATCGGCAGAAAGCCACGGTGTCAAACCCCTGTTTCATCTCCCGCAGAATGAGAGTCACTTCGTAGATGGGCTGGTTAAACACCAGCAGTTCTCCGTTTCTGTCGTATACCAATCCGCGCGAGGGATAAACCACTTGCCGCAACAAGGCGTTGTTGTCAGCTTTTTCCTTTTGCGACTGGTCAATCACTTGCAGCCAGAACAAGCGTACAATAAACAGCAGAACGATTAGAATAACCGTTCCGCGAATAATGTAGTTGCGTCTGTAGAAAGGATCGTTAGTCATAAGGCAAAAAGGAGTGCGTCAGTTCGGCAGAGGCGTTGTTATGTGCTCTTGCGAACATATTCGAACAGCAGTACAAGCAGGAACGTGCTGACGCTACTTACCAGTATTTGCAGTAGCGTATAGCCGAAGTGGGCAAAAGTGAATGCTTCCAGCAGGAACAGCAAAGCGTGGTGCGTCACTACCAGTAGTGCCAGCAGGCGGAGATAGTTGTCCGGTCCGATGGTCTCTATCGTCACGCTGCCTTTCAGTCGCTCTGCATCTTGTACAAAACCTGTCAGCATTAGCGGCCGCAGATAGGTGACCAGCACACATGCAGCCATATGGATGCCGGGCGTATGGGCAAACAGGTCAAGTATCCCGCCTATCGCCACGCCGATGAACATCTGCAGCCACCGGGGTATATCTATAGGCAACATCAGCAGCACCCACAGATAGATATACGGATGACACACGCCGAACAGGTGGAGGTTGTCCACCAGCATTACCTGCAAGAATAGTACGAGCAGCGTCAATCCTATATATTTAAGCCAGTCTTGCATCCTTTATTGTATTGAGTCCAGTTCGTTTCTGTGTGCAAAATTCAGTATCTGAACGGTTCGCAGACTATGAAAATCTGTTGCCAGCGCCACATCCACAGTATAATACGAATCTCCTTCGCCTATCTTCACTTGCTCAACCACACCCACGGGAATATTGGCGGGGAAAATGGCACTCATGCCGCTTGTCACAATCGTGTCGCCATCGGTTATATCCACATGCCGTGCCACATCTTCCAGTCCTGCCCGGCTTACATCGGGTGCATGCCAGTGCAATGTAGCCAAATAGCCGTTCTTTTGTAGCATCGAGGAGATGTAGATGCCCTCATGAATCACCGGAGCCACTACGCAGAAACGGTTGCTCACACTTTGCACCACGCCTACGATGCCATCCTTGCCTATTACGCCCATGTCAGTTGTCACGCCGTCGCGTACGCCTCGGTTCAGAGTGAGATAGTTGTGGTGGCGGTCCACGCTGTAAGCAATAACCCGGGCAGGGATATACTGGTAGTCGCGGTCTGCAAAGATATAACCGGCTGTGCTGTCCTGACAGTACCCGCCTGCCTCTTGCCTGTTCTCCAGCGCCATGATCTGCTCGTGCAATCGTGCATTCTCCTCCAGTAGTAACTCGTTGTCACTCTTCAGGCGGAAATAGGACACAATGCTGTTATGTGCCTGTTGCATGCCGCCTACTACCACATTGGCTGCCCCATGCATCGTCGCGTATTGGTAGCGGTTGCCACGTACTACAAAGATAAACGCAACAACCTCCAGCCCCAAGAAGAGCAGGAAGTTGCTATAGCGTATTATCAGTTGCAGCAAGTTACGCATAGATTAGGCTAATGGTTGGCGCCTGGTAGGTAGCAAGCGTGATACACCTTAGCGGATCAGGAATCCGAACTTGTCGTAGTTCTTTAGGGCAATACCCGCACCGCGTGCTACCGACAGCAGCGGAGCTTCTGCCACCTTGAACGGAATGGTGATCTTGTCCTCCAGACGCTTGGCAAGTCCGTGCAGTTGTGCACCGCCGCCGGCAAGATATATGCCGCTTTCCACGATGTCCGAATATAGCTCCGACGGCGTTGCTTCCAGAGCTGCCAGTACGGCTTGCTCAATGCGTGCTACGGATTTCTCCAGACAGTGGGCAATCTCCTGATACGATACACTCACCTTCATCGGCAGAGCGGTTACCTTGTTAGGGCCGGTCACCATATAATCCTCCGGAGCATCTTCCAGCTCGGGCAGCGCAGCACCTACGGCAATCTTGATCCGTTCTGCCGTCGGCTCGTCGATACGCATATTGTGCATCCGGCTCATGAAGTCGATGATGTCGCGGTTGAAATCATCGCCGGCAGTCTTGATCGACTTGTTGGCCACAATACCGCCAAGCGAAATAACGGCAATCTCGGTCGTACCGCCGCCAATATCTACGATCATGCAGCCTTTAGGTGCTTCCACGTCCACGCCTATACCGATGGCTGCGGCCATTGGCTCGTACAACATGAAGATGTCGCGTCCGCCGGCATGTTCGCAACTGTCGCGCACGGCACGAATCTCCACTTCGGTACAACCCGAAGGAATACCTACCACCATCCTAATGGACGGAGTGAACAGATAGTTCTTGCGTGGAATCATCTTGATCAGCCCGCGAATCATCATCTCACAGGCCTGGAAGTCGGCTATAACGCCTTCCTTCAACGGACGCACGGTGCGAATCTGCTGACTGCCTCGGCCAATCATCTGCTGTGCTTTCCTGCCCACGGCCAGACATTTGTTGTCAGCCACGTTGATGGCTACTACGCTCGGTTCGTTTACCACAATCTGATCCTCGTACATGATCAGCGTGTTAGCCGTGCCGAGGTCAATGGCGATTTCTTGAGTAAATGAGAATAAGCCCATATTCTTAATGCTTAATATATTTTATACTGAATCAATATATTTTATACCGGATCTATAGCTTGTGCGATGGAGTTGGCTATCGTGGCCATCTCTGCTGCCGATAGTTGCAGTTTGGGATTGGTGAACAGCATATCTTTCTCCTTGTTCATCGGAATCAGATGAACATGCACATGGTTTACTTCCATTCCCATCACAGCCACGCCTACGCGCTTGCAACCCGTAGCCTGCTTGATGCCGTCGGCCACTTTCTTGGCGAACAGCATAAGGTTCGACAGATCTTCATCATCCAGATCGAAGATATAATCCTCCTCGGGTTCGCGCAGTTTGGGTACAACCAGCGTGTGACCTTTCACCAGCGGATTGATGTCAAGAAATGCGTAGCAATGCTCGTTCTCTGCTACCTTGTAGCTCGGGATGTCTCCTTTGATGATTTTAGTAAAGAGTGTCATAGTTGTTGTCGCTTGTTCTGTAGCAGCCAAACTTGGCTGTTGTTAGAGTGATATCTCCATTATCTCAAACTCCAGTGTGCCTGCCGGTACGCTTACCTGAGCTATGTCGCCCACTTTCTTGCCCAGCAGACCTTTGGCGATCGGTGTGGTAGATGCAATCTTGCCCTCAGCGATATTGGCTTCGCCTTCGGTCACAATCTGGTACACTTTCTCCGCACCGTTCTTTTTATTACGGACACGTACGCGCGTGAGGATCTGTACCTCGTCAGTGTTTACCGATGACTCGTCAATAATCCTTGCATCCACAATCTTGCTTTTCAGAATGGCGATGCGAGTCTCAAGGTGTCCTTGCTCCTCCTTTGCGGCATCGTACTCCGCGTTCTCACTCAAATCGCCCTTGTCACGTGCTTCCGCTATCGCAGCGATCACACGCGGGCGCTCTACGCTCTCCAGAAACGAGAGCTCATCTTTCAGTTTCTGCAGTCCTTCTGCAGTCAAATACGTTGTTGCCATATGTTGTTTGTTATTTTTCTCTTTTCCGTTGCCGGTAGTACTTCCCGTTGCTCTTAGTACTTCCGGTTTTTTGTTGCTTTTAGTACTTCCGGTTCAACAATTCTGCTGCGATGATTGCCTTGCGCAATTCATCTGGGTCGGTCAGATCAGGCAGAAGGTTCTCCACCTCCGGCTCTGCGTTTTTTCTCCTTCCTTGTTGTTGCATTTTTTCCATACCAATCCGCAATACAAAGGCGACGCAAATCCTTGCATCGTCCAAAATAAACATAACAAAAAAACATTCACAGCGAAGGCTTTTTTATGGTTTTTTAAAAACAACAGGAAACTTCCCAGCCTCCTGTTGCCATTAAACCTAAACCTTAACTATGAAAATTTTATTTGTTTTCGAGTGCAAAGATAATACTTTTATTTGATATATGCAAATTTTTTTGCAAGAAAAATGCAAAAATCGTCATTTTTTTGTCATTTTTCATCAAAATCGCGTTTTTTTGACCATTTTTACCCGCTTATTCGACATATAAAACGAGCCCTTTCAGGTATTCTCCTTCCGGATGATAGATGTTGATAGGGTGATCTTGGGGCTGATGAAGCTGATGTAGAATGCGTACTTTTCTTCTCGTTTGAGCTGCCGCGCTGAACACTGCCAGACGGAACATCTCTTTGTCCACAGCTTGCGAACAACTGAATGTAAAAAGCACTCCTCCCGGTCGAATCATCTCAATCGCTTTGGCGTTGATGCGCTGGTATCCCCTCAGGGCGTTTTTGATAGCGTCACGGTGCTTGGCGAATGCCGGAGGGTCCAGAATAATCAAGTCAAACTGCTTGCCTTGCTCTCTTTGGGTACTTAGGTAATCGAAAGCGTCGGCGGTGGCTGCCTGATGGTTCTGGGCTTCCGGGAAGTTACGCGCCACATTGGCGTTCACCAGGTCGATGGCTTTCTGGCTCACATCCACCGAGTGAACAGCCCTTGCTCCACCGCGCAATGCGTATAGCGAGAAGCCGCCTGTGTAGCAGAACATGTTCAGCACATCTTTGCCTGTTGCATAACGCTCTACCAGGGCGCGGTTCTCACGCTGGTCGATAAAGAACCCCGTCTTTTGTCCCGTCAGCCAGTCGATGCGCACTTCCAGTCCGTTCTCTTTTGCCCAATATTCTCCCTCTGTTGCCTCACCGATCAGGTAACCTGTCTTAGGCTCGCGTATATCGGCTTTGTGCGGTAAGGTGTCGTCGGATTTGTAGTATACTGCCTCCACTTCCGGCACAGCCTGTACTACGGCGTCGGCTATCTCCTGTCTGCATCGGTGCATACCTACCGAGTGCGCCTGCATCACAGCCGTACGCCCATATACGTCTATCACCAGTCCGGGCAACATATCTCCCTCGCCGTGAACAAGGCGATAGATGGTGTTGTCCTTTCGTATCAATCCCAACCGTTCACGCATCGTATAAGCGGCTTGTATACGCTCCTGCCAAAATCCGTCGGGGATTTTATCCGTTCCGAAAGTTATCAGTCGAACGGCTATAGAGCCTACCTGCCAATGCCCGATGCCCAGCACCTCGTGCGCCGCACTCTCTACGCGTACCCACTCGCCTTCCTCGGGAGCGGATGCTGCATGTGAGGCGTCCAGTACGATGCGTGCTATTGCGCCGGAAAAGACCCACGGGTGAAAACGAAGGACGGACTCTTCCTTATGTGGCTTCAGAATGATGGTTGTCATAGCGAATACAGATTATAACATTTGCTCCAGGGCTTGCAGTTTGCGGCGAACGCGGGTCAGGTGCTCAAACGCCATGCTGCGCACATCCGACTGCCGATCAGCGGTAGCAAGCTCGTTGCGGATAGCTTCGATGCGGGTGATTTTCATCTCATCGCGGATGAAACGAATACGGCGGATCAGGGCTATGTCTTCAGCAGTATAATAGCGGTTGCCGTGACCGTCCTTACGCGGGTCGAGTTGGGTAAACTGCTTCTCCCAATACCGCAGCGTAGCTGCCTCGATACCCGTGGCCTCGATAGTCTCACGCATCGAAAAATAAATTCGTTCTGCCATCTCTCTAAACTCTAAACTCTAAACTCTCAACTATTACCCCTCATGGGCTTACGCGTAGGTTCTTGCCTGCGTAGATATTGGTCGACGTCAGTCCGTTCCACTTTTGCAGTTGGCTTACTGTCACATGGAACTTCTTGGCTATGCTTCCCAGCGTGTCGCCCTGTTTGATCTTGTAGTAAGTATGTCCGTTCATCGTGAATCCTCCCGCCACACTCATCTTCTGCGCCATGTCAATCTCGCTGCGTCTGTCGTAGATCAGTTGCTTGGCTTGGTAGGCAAGAATCGTATCTTGCTGCGTGATGAACGAAGCGGTGTGCTCCAAGGGCAGGCATAGGCTGTAGGGCTTGCCTCCGGGCAGGATGTCACGCGTGTACTGCGGATTCAGATATCTTAGGTCGTCAATGGGTATATCCAGGACTTCTGCCACTTGCTTGAGGTGCATCCTGTCGCTGATGACGATAGTATCGGTCAGCATTCTGTTGGGACGGATAGTATCGGGACAGATACCATGTTCTGCCGCATAGCCGAACACATAGTTCGATGCAATAAAAAGCGGCACGTACATTCTCGTCTCGTGGGGCAGGTAAGGATAGATGCTCCAGAAGTCGCGTTTGCCACCTGCATAGTGGATAGCTTTGTTCACATTACCCGGACCGCAGTTGTAGGCTGCGATGGCCAGATTCCAGTCGCCGAAGATGTTGTATAGTGCTTGCAGGAATCTGCACGCTGCCTCGGTCGACTTGTACACATCCATTCGTTCATCCACAAGCGAGTTCACCTCCAACCCGTATTTCTTGGCGGTCGATGGCATAAACTGCCATAATCCAGCCGCTCCTGCCCTCGAACGGGCTGTCGGACGCAATGCCGACTCGATAACCGGTACGTAGCGCAGCTCGAACGGCAAATCATGGCGGTACAACGCTTCCTCAAAGATTGGGAAAAAATGTTCGGCATCGCGCATAATACGCGCTGTATGGCGCGGGCTGTGCCGGATGTACCGCTGAATGTAGCGTTTGGCTATCGGGTTGTACGGCAGCTCGATGATGCACGGCAACGCCTGCAGACGGTTCTTGTAGGTGCTGTCGGGTAAGGCAGTCGTGTCGAGAATAGTGGTACATGGTGTCGTGTCCAGTGAAGCAAAATACCACTCGAACAATCGTATCTCTATCGAGTCCAACGCACCTGTATCCGAGTCGACGGATAAGACGATGCTATCCGTCAATGCCGGTATGCTGTCCTCTGCCTTTAGGTAGGGGAAAAGGAGTGTCAGTAATAATATGTATAGTATTCGTTTCATCAAAATTTGATTGCTAAATGTACCTCACCGCCCGCACGATTACTCTTCGGGTCGATGAATAAGTCGGGCTCCACTTGCATAGATAGGTCAGGACTGATGTCAAAATCAAACAGTTGCGCATCCACATACGCGTCTACCAGCGTTAGTGCAAATACGGCTACGGTAGCTACGATGGATATATCCCTGTATCGCCTGTAGTTGTTCTGCCATCCTTGCAGTTTGCTCTTGTACGACTCTGCTCCGCCCATTCGGCTGATGGTATAGCCGTTAGGCAGAATGGCATTGTAGGTGCGCGTCATATCCGTCTCATCCACAGTGCCATTTTGAATGTCGGTGTAGATGTCGACGTACGCCTGCTTGTATTCGCTGTACGAGCGCTGGTTGGTCATGATGGCATAGCCGCAACCCATCAGTGCGCCGTAAACGATAGGCAGTTTCCAGTACGAGCGGTTGTATATCTGTCCCAATCCCGGGCATATTGCTCCGAGCCATACAGCGCGCAACGGATCAGGACGCCAATCAACGTGTGGCAGCGTGTCGGTGGGTAGCGTCGAGGCATCTACTAGTTGCACGGAGTCTTGTTTGAACACCAGCGGGTCATTCTCCTGTGCGCGTAAAAGTTGCGGCAGGCAAACTACAAATATAAATAATATGTACGCACGCGCACGCACGATTACCTCAGACTTTCGATGATAGTGTTTAGTTCGTCTTCATCGGCAAACGGAATGACAATCTTTCCGTCGCTCACTTTCACGATGCGATGCAGTCTGTCGGCGAGCCATTGCTGCTGTGCAGGGTAGAAGGTGCGTGCGTTCTTGCGCGGAACGCGGGTCTTGGACGCATTCTGTCCGGCATTGACCAGTTCTTCTACGTTGCGCACACTCAGTCCTTCTGCCAGCACACGGCGGTAGAGCGAAAGCTGCTGCTCGGGCGATTCGCTGCCCAGGATAGCGCGGGCATGTCCCATGTCCAGTTTGCGCTGCTTGATACCCATCTGTATCTCGGCAGGCAGTTTCAGCAGACGCAGGTAATTGGCTACCGTAGCACGCTTCTTGCCTACGCGTTCTGACATCTGTTCCTGCGTTAAATGGAAATCGTCCATTAGCCGTTGGTAGGCCAGAGCTATCTCGATGGCATCGAGGTTCTCGCGCTGGATATTCTCAATCAGTGCCCACTCCAGTACCTGTTCATCTTTGGCGGTGCGCACATAGGCAGGTATGTCGTATAGTCCTGCCATCTTGGCTGCACGGAATCGGCGCTCGCCGGCAATGATCATGTATGTGCCGTCCTCATTCTGCTTGAGTGTGATAGGTGATATCACGCCATGTTCGCGGATGGAGTCCGCCAACTCTTGCAGCGCCTCTTCATCAAAGGTGCGACGAGGCTGGTTGGGGTTGGCTATGATATCATCCAAGGGAATCTCGGAGATGCGGCTGGCTTTGCCGGTATTTACGTGCGAGGTGTCGATCAGTGCGTCCAGACCTCTGCCTAAACCTGTAGTCTTTTTCATATCGTGTTATCGTTTCAGTACCTCTTGTGCCAGTGCTTTGTAGGCTACCGCACCTTTGGAATGTGAGTCATATTCGAAGATAGTCTGTCCGTGGCTCGGCGCTTCCGACAGACGCACATTGCGTGCTATTACGGTGTTGAACACCAGGTCGCCGAAGTGGCGCTTAACCTCATCCAGCACTTGGTTGCTCAATCGCAGACGGTTGTCATACATCGTGAGCAGGAAGCCCATGATCTGCAGATTGGGGTTGAGCTGCGATTTGATGATCTTGATCGTGTTCAGCAGTTTGGCTATACCTTCCAGCGCAAAAAACTCGCATTGTACGGGTATGATCACGCTATCCGCTGCCGTTAGGGCGTTTACGGTAATCAGTCCTAGTGATGGCGAGCAGTCAATCAGTATATAGTCATATTCGCTGCGCAGTTGCGTCAGTATACGCTTGAGCAGTGACTCGCGGTCTGCTATGTTCAGCATCTCTATCTCTGCGCCTACCAGGTCGATATGCGAGGGGATAAGACTCAGATTCTCCACTTCCGTGGTAATGACCGCTTCGTGCGGATCAATATTGTTGACCAGACACTCATAGATCGATGCATCCAGCTCGCGTATATCTACGCCAAGTCCCGAAGATGCGTTCGCTTGCGGATCGGCGTCAATAAGCAGTACTTTTTTGCCGCAACGCGCCAGCGAGGCGGATAGGTTGATGGCGGTGGTGGTTTTGCCCACGCCGCCTTTTTGATTGGCTAAGGCAATAATCTTATTTCCCATTTGGTCATTTACTATTTAGTCATTTGTTCTCTTTATTCTTATTCTCTTGCTTTTTTCCATCGAGCATCTTGTCAAACCGCTCAATGATTTGTTCGGAGGTGAACGCCTTGCAGGCGAAGTTTCTGTATTTGCACCGGTCTGTGCCATGGATGGTGCATGGTCGGCAGGTGATAGGCAGTGACAATACCTGCGTATTGGCCTTGCCCCATGCCGCATAGCCCATGTACGGGTGTGTGCCGCACCAGATGCTCAGTATCGGGCAGCCTACCAGTGCTCCCAGATGCTGGTTGGCAGAGTCCATGCATAGCAGTCCGTCTACCATCCTCATCAGTTCCAGCTCTCCGCTCAGTTGCAGTTGGTTGGTCACGCTCTCAACATTCGGCCATAGCGAAGCCCACTGCCGGAGCATCTCTGTTTCCACATGCCCGGCGCCGAACAGAAACACCCGTGTGTCCGTCTGTGTGGCATAATGGCCTATCACCTCTTTCATCGTCTTGTACGGCAGTATGTTCGATAGATGTTTGGCAAACGGAGCTATACCTATCCATCTCTCCTTCTTTTCGCCGAACAGGTGTGTTACTTTCTCCTTTGCTTGCTCGTCAATAGGTATGAGCGGTACATCGCCTGCCGGTTGCAGCCCACCCATCGTGAAGGTGTCGTAGTAGCGTTCGCTCTCTGTCTTGATTGGGTTGCAGCGGTCAAACCCAAGACGCATCAGTTTGCGTCGCTCTTTGCTGCCGCGGTCGATGCCGTAAACGGGTATATGTCTCCATCGCAACATCCATCGTAACAGTTGTCCGCGGTAGTCGCCTTGCAGGTCAAACACTTTGTCCGGCTTGTAGCCTGCTATCTGTCCGGCCAGGCGCAGTAGTCCGTGCCCGTGCTCCACATCTTCCGATGCTTCGTGAAAGCGGAAATTAGATAGTCCGTTCAGTAAGGGTTGTAGCGGCTTGAGCGACACCAGCACAAACCTATCATTAGCATATGTCCTGCTCAATTGTGTCAATGTCGGTACGAGCATCGCCACGTTTCCCAGCGACGACAACCGAATAATCACATATGTATTCTTACTCTCCACACTAAACTCTAAACACTAAACTCTAAACTCACTTTATCTGCCACATATACGCCAGCGTGGCTCCCACTGTGAGCATGTTCGACGCCGCAAAATGTTCGGCGCGGGAATTATTGTACAGGCTGCCGAAACTGTATTGTGCCCGTATCTCCAGTTGGAAAACACCCACGCGTCGTGCTTTTCCGTAGAACCCTAATCCTCCCGCAACACCCCAGTCGAATGGATGGTCGATCTTGTTATATTGGTAGACGGAAACTGTCTGTTGTGTGCCTTTCTCCTGTTCCAACAGGCAATAGCCTATCTCCGGTCCTAAGTTAAAGAACCCTCGGAAATGTTCGTTGCCGAAATGTATATGTGCAAGTAGCGGCAGTTGTATATAGTGTAACGTACGGGTATAGTCGAATCCGCCTGACTGCGAGTATTCTCTCCAGCCGCGTTGAATATAACCCAACTCAACCTGCAAGGCGCAACATTTATGTCCGCCATAGCGGAACATCAGTCCGCCGCCATAGCCTATCGGCACTTTCAGTAGGTCGGTCATGCCACCCACTTTCGGTGAGAAAAATACCGTAGAGGCATTCACTCCGCCGTACGCACCCAGATAGATCTCCGAGTGCTCCAGCCTTGGCTGCGCAGCTGCGTAGCCGGTTGCCAGCAGCAACACCCCCAGCAGTTTAATGCTCCAGGATAACAATATGTGTATTCTCGTATCCGCCATGTTCATTAGGCGTGAATAGTATCGATGATTGGATGCCCTGGTAAATACTGTCTGCTATGTGGAACTCGCCCGCCTTGAGTGACTCCAGCACATAGTTTGTCAGGTCGTAACCCAGCAGGTCGTAACGCGGATGGGTGGAGGACAGGGTGTGACCGAAGTAGTTGGCAAAATCTTCCTCATAGCGCGTATAGGCCTCGCCTTCCGGTTGCTGGAAGACGCTGGTGTATAGTTGTGGCAGCAAGATGCGCTCGCCTTGCCATGCGTAATGGCTAAGGATTGTCAACTGTTTGCTCCGTTTGCCCGACAGCAGGTAAGGCATCAGTAACTGGATGTTCGAGTAGCGGTCGGAGTGGAAAAGCAGCAGGTTGTTCACGCTGTCTTTCAGCGCTACGCCCACCGAGTCCGCCAATATCTGACGTATAGTGATGCGCGTGGCGGGCAAACCCCGCGCTACGATGCTGTCCCTCAGGCTGCGGATCTCCGACGAATAGTCCATCTTGTCTGCATATGCGTCCACCAGCACGATATTGATGCTGCTGCGCAGCGTATCCAGATGCTCCATCAAGGCATGTATCTGTATATGCTCCGAAGGGTTGAACTTCAATATATACGGATTCTGACTCATCCTGCCCGATGTGAGTTGGGGCAGGAATGGAATAATCATCGGTATATGATGCTCCTCTACGTACTCATCCAATACTGTCGCAGGGTTGAGATACGCCGGACCTACGATGGCATTCATGTTCGCCAGTACACCGGAGTCCCTCAGCTCACATACCGGACCGCCTAGTTTGTCAACATCGTGCGTGTGAACTTCGTAGTACGTAGTATGTTTCTGCCCCAGACTGTCCCTGTAGGTGGCATCATAGTGCTTGAGCGCCAATAGCGAACCTGCATAGAAGTCATAGAAGCGGTCTATCGTAGTGTTCCTATGTGCTATCTCTGCCTGCAATGGCAGTAGATATGCAATGCGCATGGTATCTGTATATACTATCTCTTCTGCTTCCAGCAAACTGTCCCCGACGTCTTCCACCACGATCATCTCCACCAACGTATCTGCCGGTTCTTCCACCATAGGTTGTGCTATCGCTATCTCCGTCTGCTCTGCTTTCGCTGCTGGCTGCGCGGTTTGTGCCTCAGGCTTCGGCAATTCCACTTTCGGATGTGCTATCTCCGCCTTGGGCTTCGTCAGCTCTTTCTTGGGCTTGATATCTTCCTTAGGCTCTTCAAGTTTGGTCTTTTCTTCTTTAGGTTCCTCAGCTTTTTTAGGTGTGGCAGGCAGGTCTGTCGGAATAAGGATTACTTCCTCGTAGCGCAGCCCGCGCGTGCGCAACACGGGATTAGCATCGAGAATGGCTTCCTGTGTCACGCCGAAGTTCTTGCTGATGCGGTACAGGCCGATACTTTTCTCCACGGTATACTTGTAGTACACTTTCCCTTTGATCGTATCCATAGGATAGGGTAGTATCTCCTGTGCCCGCAAGCCCACGGACATCAGTAGCAGAAGAATATATATTATCGTTCGTCTCATCGTGTATAGGTCTTTTTTCTTCCCCATCTTATGGCTCCGGCAAGCAGGGCAATTACCAGTAGAGGAATGATGATACTTATCGTTTGTATGAGTAGCCGGTACTCATGAGCGCGTTTGTCGTTCAGTAGCCTAAGGGCGATAGTCTTTTCGCGCAAGGCTATCAGTCCGCTGTCATCCGCCAGGTCAAGCACGGCGTTGACTATGAAATCTCTGTTCCCGAACTGAATACCCGTATAGCGGTCGTACCCCACAGGCAGCGGACTGCCTTGCTGCCAGTTGTTCTGCAGGATGCTGCTTGATGCTACCACCAGCTGCTTCGTCCTTTCCGATCGGTTAAGCCGGTCATGCTCCTCCAGTCCTTCGGGAACCATCCTGTTCGCAAACACCGACGGGAAGTTTCCTTCCAACCGTATGGCTACCGGCAGGTATGCCGAACTGAACGCTTGTGTCCGGATCTGCATGTTACCCAAGTCCACTTCTGCCGGAGCATGAGTGATGCGCGAAGCGGTGGATGTGGCGAGCAGCACTTCTTTCCGGATGTCATCTCCGCCGCCCACGGTGTCCATCGTCGAGGCGAAGATGCTGCTTACCTGCATCACGTCCCTCGTTACGGGCGAGCTGTTGGATGTGAGCAGCAGCGGAGCATACGTCCACGGCAGCGGCTGGTATTGCGGCTGACCGACCTCGCCCGACACATCCACGGGTATGGTCAGGCATTGCAGGTCCTGCACCAGCACAGGATTGATCCTCACGCCGTAGCGAAACAGCTGGTCGGTCAGATGCACATCCAATGCTATGACCGGCGTGAAGCCGGATTCTGACAGCATATCTTCCGATACCCGTACGCCGTCGATAGCCCACAACACTCTGCCGCCGTGCATCACATACTGGTCAAGCACATATTTGTCCTGTTCACTCAGCGGCTGCTGCGGCGAGGCAATGATCAGTACCTTGTACGGCTGCAGCACTCGCCAGTCTTGTGGGATAGCACCGCGGTCTATATCAAAGTAGCGGCTCAGTTGCTGGCTCACGTCATACACGTCCGCCTCGTCATATTCGCCGTGACCTTCGATAAACGCTATACGCGCTATCGTGTCACGCGTGATGCTCTGGATGGCTTCCGCAAAAGCAAACTCCAGTCCTTCGATGCTCTTGTTCAGGTTCTGTTCGCCGCTGAGCATCCTGTTGTTCTTTAGCAGCGGAACAACTGTCCGGCGGCTCTTGTAGCGCAGCAGCGCATAGGGATAGACTGTTGTCTGTACCGTCTTGCCGTTCTGCTCCCGCTCGTGGATCACGGTAGGTTGCAATCCTTCTGTACTATGCTCCCCGGTTGGCATCAGGCGGATGATACCCGTGCGTGCCAACTCATCGGTCAGGTCCAGAGTGGCGCGTTTCAGCCGACGAAAACTGCTGTTCAGCTCGCCTTCCAGCAGAATCTCTACCTCCACCTGGTCTGCACGGGATTGATACAGGGTTTTAACGAGGTTTTTACTGGGTTTGCCCAGCGTGTACCTTTTGTCCTCCGTCAGATCCCAGCGCACAGGACGCACCGAGGTTGCCACGCATAGCAGCGTGACGATGGCAATCGTCAGTATGTATCCTGTTCCCCGGCGCATTCAGGCTTATTTCGGCAGAGCGTCCTGGTTGATCACTACCTTGTATTTCTTCTTTAGGTTCTCAATCCATTTCGCATCCAGGTATTCCTGGTAGTCCGTGGTCACGCGGTTGCGGTCGTCGGTATATACTTCAGCACCTTTCAGCACTTTGCCGCTCACGAATACGTACGGCAACTTCTCGTCAGCTTTGTATTCTGCACCTTTCAGCTTGAAGCCGTACTTGTCAATAGCGGCGTTCTTGCCCTTGAGCCACAGTCCTTTTTCTGTGCGCATGTAGGTCACGCTGTCCGTGTTCAGACGCTTTAGGTAGCTTACCACCGAGTCAGGCTGTGCCTGTTTGATGATGCGTTGTGCGGCTTTCAAGGTGCTCTTGTCCTTGCAGTATACTACGATACCTTTGAATCGCGGCTCATCCCAGGTATAGTCGCTCTTGTGGGCAGCGAAATAGGTCTCCAATCCGGCGGTGTCCTTGGCGGCTTTGTCCCATACCTCCTCCAGCGATACGTCAAAAAGTAAGATGCCGTCGTGGTACTCTTTCACCAGGCGTTTTAGCTCCGGATATTTCTCTTCCAGATGCTCGTCGGCATAAGCCGTTACCTCGGCGTCAGTCATCGTCTCTGGCAGGTTATATTCCTTGCGTGTCTTGGCTATGAAGCTCTCCTGCACCTCTTTGATGCGCTCGTCACGCTGCACTTTCTTCTTTACATCGTCTTTCACTTCCTCAAAGGGCAGCATGCCGCGTTTGCCTTGTAGGATGGCTATATGCCAGCCGAACTGCGAACGGAACGGTTTGGTTATGTCGCCAATGTTCTCCAGTCCGAACACGGCATCTTCAAACGGCTTCACCATAGCGCCGTGACCGAACCAGCCCAGGCTGCCTCCGCGAACGGCTGAACCTTTGTCGTCCGACAGGCTGCGTGCCAGCTCGTCGAAATGCGCATCGGGTTGGATGCATAGTTCGTAGATCGAGTCGATCTGTACTTTGGCATTCACCTCTGCCAAACTGTCGCCGCGAGGCACGGTCTTCATGATGTGCGAAGCCTGCACCTCTTCGTGCGGACGCTCTGCCTCCACCAGTGCGATATGGAAGCCGTATGGGCTGCGGAAGACTTCCGTCACGCCGCCGATAGGCGTGGTGTAGACGGCTTTCTCAAACGGATAGACAAACCGGAACGGCGTGATCCATCCCAGTTCGCCCTGGTTGTCTTTCACGCCCGGGTCGGTCGATACCTCCAGAGCCACGGCCTTGAAGTCTTCCTTGGGCATGTACACGGTCTTGGCTTTCTTGCCTTTGCCTTTTACTACGGCTTTGCCTGTCGTCACGCGCTCACGGGCTTCGTTGATCCTGCGCTCTGCATCGGCTACCGTTGCCGAATCCGCACTCATCGGACATTGGATCGCGATATGTGCCACCTGGCGGTCGAAGCACGACCAGTCGTACGAGCGGCGTACCAATGCCTCCAGAGCCTCTTCGTCCGTCATGTACTTCGGAGTAGCTTGGGCGCGATAGCCTTTCAGTTCCTTGATGAAAGCTGCCGTGGTATCAATACCGCGGTTCTCGGCCTCCGTCACTTTCAGCTTGAAGTTGATAAACAGCTCCAGATATTCGTCCAGCGATTTCTGATCGCCGGCAGCTTCCTGGCTGTTCTTTTCGTAGATGTACTCAAATTCCGACAGCATCGTCGGCTTACCGTCAATCGTCAGCAGCACTTGGTCTTCTTGTGCCGACATTCCCATGGCACACAATATGGCTGCCATCATTGAAAAACCTTTCTTCATATATGCTATTTTTTACAGTTTTCTTGTCAATTTTTATGCAAATTTGAAAAAAATCGCACAATACGCGACAAAGTTACAAAAAAATTTTGATATTTGCAAAAAAAATCGTAACTTTGTAGCGTGTTTGTGAATAAATGAAAGTTTAATGTTAATTCCGGCTTTATCTGACAGGATATCGAGTGAGCAAAAAGACTATTTTATGCATCACTTGGCTCTGTCGGGATCGATAGTGGTGCTTACCCATCAGAATCCTGACGGAGATGCTGTCGGCAGCAGCCTTGCGATGCGGCATTTTTTGCACGCGATAGGCAAGACCGATGTCACGAATATAGTACCTACTTCTTTTCCGGATTTCCTTGCATGGATGCCGGGTACGGAAGATATCGTGCTGTATGAGTCGCAGCCGGATTGGGCAGCGCAGAAGGTGCGCGAGGCAGAGCTGGTCATCTGTACCGATCTGGCGGAAGCCAAGCGTGTGGCGGGGTTAGAGGATGCATTGGCGTCACGAACGAAGCCTGTGCTCATCATCGATCACCATCTCTCGGCGGTTTGTACCGAGCAGCCGTGGCAGATCGCTTTCCCAGATTGTGCCTCGGCCAGCGAGTTGGTTTTCAGGGTGGTGTGCGAGTATGTCAGGCATAGCTCGGATGCGGAAGCGTTGTTTGCACGCATCCTTACGCCTGAGTTTGCTACATGCATCTATACGGGCATGATGACAGATACCGGTAACTTCTCCTACAACTCATGCCATCCGGAGATGTATACCATCATCGCTACGCTGCTCACCACGGGCATTAACAAAGATGCCATCTATGATAAAGTGTTCAACGCCTATTCGGCTGATCGAATGCGGCTTATAGGCTATTGCCTCTATCATAAGATGCGCCTATACCCCGAGTACCATACGGCTGTCATCACCCTCGACCGCAAGGAGATGTACCGCTTCAATGCCAAATCGGGAGATATGGAAGGCATCGTCAATATGCCCCTGCAGATAAAGGACGTCTACTATTCCGTCTTTTTGCGTGAGGATAAGATTCCTCCGCATCAGCGGGAGCAAGCTGGAGCTGCCAAGGTAAAGGTCAAGATGTCTTTCCGCAGTCAGGGAGACCGGCCGGTGAATAGTATCGCCCGCGAGTGCTTCCATGGCGGAGGACACATGAATGCAGCCGGAGGAGAGTTTTTCGGGGCGGTAGGCAAAGCAGCGGAGGCCTTTGAGCAAGTTATGCCAAAGTTCTTCCGGCGCGCCGAGACAATCACAAACGCACAGACAACCAACAGCGAAGTGACAAACACGAAATAGAAATAACAAACACACGGAGGCGATACTCCAAATATGCACAATTTAACCAGATGAAAAGAATTCTGTTTATCGCAATTGCTTTCTGCGCCATCACCGTTCAGGCGCAAAATGTTCCGGTAGGAAACAAGATGCGGCCGGATCTCACCTTGCAAAGCAGGGCAGTCACTCCCGACTCGACGTATTCCTATGCCGTAGGAGATACCATAGTCGTGCCTCGGAAGATACGCCACTATCTTACCGGCGAAAAGATTGCTTTGTGGGTGTACAATACTACCCACATCATCAAGCAGGTAGGTGGCGAACGTTTTCCTGACGGTATCCTGTTGGACGGCATCAATTCCTGGGTGCCGATGACCAAGAATGCTCCGCTGCTACTTCCTTCACCCAAGAAAGCCGCAACGCCAAAGTCTGCTGCTACTCAGCCGCAGAAGCCCGTCGAGCAAGCCAAACCTGCCGAGCCGCAGCAGCCCGTCGAGGAAACCAAACCTGCTGAGTCTCAGAAACCTGCCGAGCAAGCCAAACCTGCCGAGCCGCAGCAGCCCGTCGAGGAAACCAAACCTGCTGAGTCTCAGAAGCCTGAAACGATGGTGCCCGCCGAACCTGAACAGACTCAAACCGAGGAGGTGGCTCCCTTGCGCCGGTACGACCGCCTGAGCATAGGCGTGCGCGGAGGCGTAGCATCATTAATGCAGCAGCCCGTGACGTGGAAGATAGGCTACGATGCCTTGTTCGACTTCCAATACGGCTGCTATTGGCAGCGAGGCACCGCCAAACCGAAACTCGGCTTCATCATCGGTCTGGCTGCCGGTTATGAGCATAACGACATAGCCAAAGCCAATGAGTTGTACACCGAATCTCTGACAGCCGACGGATTGGATCTGAATTATACGGTTACTGTCGACAATATTGCAGAACATACCTCGCAGATTCAGGTCGAACTGCCTATCCTCTTCTCAATGGTTACGCCTAAGGGCTTCTATCTCAATGTAGGTCCGAAACTTATCCTGCCTGTTTATGGTATGTACAAGCAGCAGATCACAAACGCCAATGTCAGCGCCTATAGCCCAGCCTTGGATGTTACCTTCACCAACGATGTGGTGCTCGGCCGCTTCTCCGACGATCTGCTTGCAGGGCAGAGTGGCAAGATCGAGACCTTCCTCTACAAGCCTACCGTGGCGGCTATGCTCGACCTTGGTTATGAGGCTGCGCTCAAAAACGGCGACGCACTCAGCATCGGCGTCTACGGCGATTATGGTTTCTCGCTCTATTCGACCGCCAAGGTTGAGCTTGCGCCTCTCGTAGGTATCCAGGCGCCGTCGGCGGATGCCAATGCCCTGGTCAGCCTCGGCCACCTCAGCAAGAGCGTGACGCGACTCGGATTCTTTGATGCAGGATTGAAACTTACTTATCATTTCAACCTCTCGAAGTAGTCCCGAAAGGGCGCACAAAGCAAAAAATGCACAAAATATACAAAAAAAATGGCTTTGCCTCTTGCAAATTCAAAGATTTTTTTGTAACTTTGTACCGGTTTTTTGAAAAATAATATTTAACCCAATAAAACATAACAATTAAATCTATGACAAAAGTAGCTATTAACGGCTTTGGCCGTATTGGTCGTCTGGCTTTCCGTCAGATGTTTGAAGCTGAAGGTTATGAAGTTGTTGCTATCAACGACTTGACCAGCCCGAAGATGTTGGCTCACCTCCTCAAGTACGATACCGCTCAAGGTGGTTTCGCAGGCAAGTTCGGTGAGGGCAAGCACACTGTTGCTTACAAGGACGCTATCCTCGCTGAGGACGGCAAGACTGTTGTTACTCCGGGCTCGATCATCGTCGACGGCAAGGAGATCACTATCTACGCTAAGCCCAACGCAGCTGAGCTGCCCTGGGGTGAGCTGAAGATTGACGTTGTTCTCGAGTGCACAGGTTTCTATACCAGCAAGGCTAAAGCTTCTGCTCACATCGAGGCCGGCGCAAAGAAAGTTGTTATCTCTGCTCCTGCAGGCAACGATCTGCCCACCATCGTTTACAATGTTAACCACAAGACCCTCACTCCGGCTGACACCGTTATCTCGGCTGCTTCCTGCACCACCAACTGCCTCGCTCCTATGGCAGCTGCTCTGCACAAGTATGCTCCGATCCAGAGCGGTATCATGTCTACTATCCACGCTTACACCGGCGACCAGATGATCCTCGACGGCCCGCAGCGTAAGGGTGACCTCCGTCGTAGCCGTGCAGGTGCGCAGAACATCGTTCCGAACAGCACCGGTGCTGCCAAGGCTATCGGCCTCGTTATTCCTGAACTCAATGGCAAGCTCATCGGTAGCGCACAGCGCGTTCCGACGCCCACCGGCTCGACCACTATCCTCGTGGCTGTAGTGAAGGGTAAAGACATCACCAAAGAGGGTATCAACGCTGCTATGAAGGCTGCTCAGACCGAGAGCTTCGGCTACACCGAGGACGAGATCGTTTCCAGCGACGTTATCGGTATGCGCTTCGGCTCGCTCTTCGATGCTACCCAGACCATGGTGGCTAAGATTGACGACGATACCTATCAGGTACAAGTTGTTAGCTGGTACGACAACGAGAACAGCTACACCAGCCAGATGGTTCGTACAATCAAGTACCTCGCTGAGCTCAAGTAATACATACCCACGCTCGTCAGCCCATATCGGCTGATCAGAAAAAGAGTCGCTCCATGGCGGCTCTTTTTCCTTTTTTGTGAGCATACTGAGCAACGCGAAGCATTATTTGCAAAAAAAAATCTCGCAAAACTTGCAAATATCCGATTTTTTTTGTACCTTTGCACAAATTTTGAATATGGCTGTCTATACGATGGATCAAATACCGAGTCTCATCCCTCAGCGCCCGCCTATGGTGATGATCGATAGTGTGCTTGCCTCTACGCCGCTCACTATCACTACCGCGCTCACTGTCCTGCCAACCAACATTCTCGTGCAGGACGGCTGTCTTGTGGAGGCGGGCCTGATTGAGAATATCGCCCAGACAGCTGCTGCCATGAATGGATGTGAGGCAATCAAGCGCGGCGAACAGCCTAAGTTGGGCTTCATTGGCGAGGTGAAGAACTTCATCTGCCGTCGCCTGCCCCGCGTGGGCGAGACTATCCATACCTCGCTCACCACTCTCGCTTCCATGGCGGGAGTAACCCTCGTCGAGGCGCAGACCGTCTGCAATGGCGAACCTGTCGCCGAGGCGCAGCTCAAGATATTTATTCAGCAATAGCGCATCACTGTATATTATCAAATCATCTTGCTTATGATCTCTTCTCATCAGTTGTTACTCGGCAAACGTGGACTTATCTTCGGGGCGGTTGATCCTGCCTCGCTGGCGTGGCATGTGGCAGAGCAGTGCTATGCCGAGGGAGCACGCTTCGTGCTCACCAATGCGCCCTATGCCGTGCGCCTGGGCGATATCCGCACCCTCGCTGAGAAGACCGGCAGTCCAGTCATCGAGTGCGATGCCACTAGCGTGGATGATCTTACCAACCTCCTTTCGCAAACAATGGAGCTGCTGGGCGGCAAGATCGATTTTATCCTCCATGCCGTAGCGCAGTCGCCTAACATTCGCCGCAAGCGTACCTACGATGCGCTCAACTACCATTATTTCCAGCAGACCCTCGACATCTCTGCCCTCTCCCTGCATAAGCTCTTGCAGACTGCCAAGCAGATGGATGCCATAGCCGAGTGGGGTTCGGTGGTTGCGCTCTCCTATCTGGCTGCCGAGAGGCCTGTACATAACTATGTCGATATGGGTGACGCCAAAGCGCTGCTCCAGTCTATCGCCCGCTCGTTCGGGTTGGTCTATGGTGCCGAGAAGCATGTGCGCATCAATACCGTCGCGCAGTCGCCTACGCGCACCAATGCTACCAAGAATTTCGATGAGTTCCGCATCATGCAGACCTTCACCAATCAGATGGCGCCTCTCGGCAATGCCGATGCCGACTCCTGCGCCGCTGCTTGTGTCATGCTCTTCTCCGATTATACGCGCTTCATCACCATGCAGAATATCCAGAACGACGGAGGCTTTGCTGCTACCGGTCTGAGCGACGCGTTTATGAATAATAGCAAGTTCGTCGAACTGCGCAACCAAAACTGACCGTCCTATGCTGCTGCCTCACTATTATACCCTTCGCTCTACCGAGCACATGCCTTCCGGCGCTTATCGCCTGCGCGTCGTGCTCCATGAGGATTGTCCTGTCTATGAGGGGCATTTCCCCGGCAATCCCATTGCCCCGGGTGTAGCGAATATCCAGATGATCAAGGAGCTCTCTCAGTCCGTTCTTGACCGTCCTGTCAGTTTCGCAGCCATCAGACAGTGCAAGTTCCTCCGTCCCTTGCGTCCCGATGCCGCCAATACGCTCGATGTGATGCTCACCTTCACCGATGATCAGCTCTCTGCCGAGATCATTGATCACGACAATCCTGTTATGAAACTTAAAGCTCAGATCATATGAATATAGCTCTTGTTACCGGCGCCAGCCGTGGTATAGGCCGCGCTATCGCACTCACCCTTGCCGGCAATGGATACCATATCCTCATCAATTATCAGTCGAATACCGCTGCCGCGGAAGATACGCTGGCTGCTATCTGTGCTGCAGGCGGCTCTGGCGAACTGCTGCCGTTCGATGTCAGCGATACCCAGGCGTGCGAGCAGGCGATCACCGGGTGGCAAAATGCCCATCCCGACCTCTATATCGATGTTCTCGTCAATAATGCCGGCATCCGTCGCGACGAACTGCTGTTCTGGATGAAGCCCGACCAGTTCGAGTCAGTGCTCCGCACCAATCTCTTCTCTTTCTATAATGTTACGCGCCACGTGCTCACGCCTATGGTCAGCCATAAGCACGGCCGCATCATCTCCATCGCCTCCCTCTCCGGCCTTACCGGTCTGCCGGGCCAGTGCAACTATGCCGCGGCCAAGGGCGGACTCATCGCTGCCACCAAGGCGCTTGCCAAGGAGGTGGGCAAACGCCGAGTGACCGTCAATGCCGTAGCGCCGGGATTTATCCTTACCGAGATGGTCGATGGCATGAACGAGGCCGAACTGAAAAAAACAATTCCGCTGAACCGTTTCGGTACAGCGGAAGAGGTAGCAGCCGTCGTAGCTTTCCTCGCCTCCGAGGGGGCTGCCTATATTACGGGCGAGTGTATCTCCGTCAATGGCGGGCTATACACCTGATGCCTGTTCCGTAGCTTGCTGAGGCGCGTCCTCTGCTTTTTGCGCTTGTGTTAAGTCCTGTTCGCTTTCCGGCAGGGCTTTTTTTGTGGCACGCTTCCGGGGTTTCTTGGCGGCTTTCTTCGCGGCCTCGGCTTCTTCTTTGGCTATGTTGTTCGCCTCGATGATCTCATCGCCGCGGCTCTTCCATTGCCTCGGTCCCAGTACGCGCTCTACATCCTCGCTGGTGATCACCTCGCGTTCCACGAGCATCTCTGCCAGCTGGTGGTGCTGCTCTTGATGTTCGTCCAGGATCTTCTTCGCCCGCTTCATCTGCTCGGCTATGATGGCTTGCGTCTCCTTGTCGATGGTCTCAGCGGTAGCCTCGGAGTAGGGTTTCGTGAAACCGTAGTCATATCTGCCCGTCGAGTCGTAGAACGATACGTCTTTCAGCTTGTCGCTCATGCCGTAGTACGCTACCATGGCGTAAGCCTGTTTCGTTGCCCGCTCTAGGTCGTTCAGTGCGCCCGTGGAGGTATGTTTCAGGAATAGCTGTTCCGCTGCCCGTCCGCCCAGCAGGGCGCACAACTCATCCAGTATATGCTCCTGTGTCGTCAGCTGCCGCTCTTCGGGCAGGTACCATGCTGCTCCCAGCGCCACGCCGCGAGGCACGATTGTCACTTTCACCAGCGGGTTAGCCCAGCGCAGCAGCCACGATATGGTCGCGTGTCCCGCCTCGTGGTAGGCTACAGAGCGTTTCTCGTCCTCCGTCATGATCTTCGTCTTGCGCTCCAGGCCGCCTATGATACGGTCTACAGCGTCCATGAAGTCCTGTTTCTCTACGATCTGCTTCTCATGCCGTGCGGCTATCAGTGCCGCCTCATTGCATACGTTGGCTATGTCTGCGCCCGAGAAACCCGGTGTCTGTTTGGCCAGGAAATCTACATCCACCTCCGGCGACAGCTTGATGTTCTTCAGGTGTACGCCGAATATCTCTTTTCTTTCCTGCAGGTCGGGCAGCTCCACGTGTATCTGCCGGTCAAATCGTCCTGCTCGCAGCAGCGCGCTGTCCAGTACGTCAGCGCGGTTAGTTGCGGCAAGGATTATCACGCCGCTGTTCGTATCGAAACCGTCCATCTCCGTCAGCAACTGGTTCAGCGTCGACTCGCGCTCATCATTGCCGCCCGTCATCACGTTCTTGCCGCGCGCACGGCCTACCGCATCGATCTCGTCTATGAAGATGATGCACGGCGCTTTCTCTTTCGCCTGACGGAACAGGTCTCGTACGCGGCTCGCACCTACGCCTACAAACATCTCTACAAAGTCCGAGCCCGACATCGAGAAGAATGGCACTTCGGCTTCTCCCGCCACGGCCTTGGCCAGCAGCGTCTTGCCAGTTCCCGGAGGACCTACCAGCAGCGCACCCTTGGGTATCTTGCCGCCCAGAGCGGTATATTTGTCAGGGTTCTTCAGGAATGATACGATCTCTTCTACCTCCTGCTTGGCGCCTTCCAGACCGGCTACGTCCTTGAATGTCACTTGCTGCTGCTTGTCTTTGTCGAAAATCTGCGCTTTCGCTTTGCCTACGCCAAAGATGCCGCCTATGCCTCCGCCGCTGCCTATGCCGCGGCTCATCCAGATGAAGAAGAATACGATCAGCACGAACGGCAGTATGTTCACCAGGATCAGGTACCAGTAGTCCTTCGATTTCTCAAAGCTCACATCCACCGGCGCCAGCCCTTTCTCTTTCCGTGCCTGGTTGGCGGCTTCCATGAATTTCGATACCTCGTCCGCCGATGGCACTTGCGTCTTTATCACGCCTTTGGCTGCCTCGCCTATCGCCTGGTCGCCAAATACGAGGGCATAATGCATCGGACGGATGTTCACTTTCGCCGTGTTGTCGTCGTATACGATCACTTTTTCTACGACGTTGCTCTCTACGTACGATGTAAATTTCGTGTAGCTTATCTCTTTCTTCGAGTCAGCGGTCTTGTCTCCGCCGAACAGCCAGCCTATCACCAGCGCTATACCTATGGCATAGAGTATCGTACTCAGTATACGTCCCCATTTGCTCGGCTCGCGCTGCTCCGGCTGGTTAGGTAGCTGCTGCTTGCGTCGTGGTTTCTTCTCGCTCATAATTTTTAAAGTTCTGAAATCTTTCCGTCAGCCCAGAGGTGTTCCAGGTCGTAAAATGCCCGTGGCTCACGCTGCATGATATGCACAAATACCTGCCCGTAGTCCATCGCTATCCATTCGGCATTATCCTCGCCGGTGTGCGATAGCGGATGCACATGCGTCACGGTGCGCACATGGTCATCCACCTCGGCTGCTATGGCGGCTACTTGCGTGTTGCTGTTGCCTTGGGCGATGATCATATATTCCACCGGCGCTTCTTTTATCTTCCGCAGGTCTATCTGTACGATCTTCTCACCTTTCTTGTTCCGTATACCTTCGATTATCTCTTCCAGTAGTTTCTTTGTCGTTACTTCCTTTGCCATGTTGTAAGCAATGATTTGTTTTTTGTTGGTTTTTGTATAATTTTAGTGAAAACTAATGAGTTTCGCTAATTCGTAATTCTTAGCCCTAAAGGGCACGATTATTTCGTAATTTTTAATTTTTAATTAAGTTCTTTCCTGTCATCTCAGCAGGTTGTGCGATGCCCAGTATGTGGCATATCGACGGCGCCACGTCTGCCAGTATGCCGTTCTCCACTTTCGCATCCTTGTGGTTGTTGCTCAGGTATACGAATGGTACGGGGTTCAACGAGTGTGCCGTGTTAGGCGTGCCGTCAGCATTGATCGCGTTGTCGCAGTTGCCGTGGTCGGCTATGATGATTATCTCATAGTCGTTCCGCAGCGCAGCTTCCACCGTCTCGTTCACGCAGATGTCTATTGCCGTGATAGCCTGTTGGATGGAGTTATATACGCCCGTATGGCCTACCATGTCGCCGTTGGCGTAGTTCAATATGATGCAGTCATATTTCTGGCTGTTCAGCGCATCCCTCAGGGCTATCGTCACTTCCGGTGCCGACATCATCGGCTGTAGGTCGTATGTCGCTACTTTCGGGCTGGGGATCAGTATCCGGTCCTCGTTCTCAAATTCTGCCTCACGTCCGCCGGAGAAGAAGAATGTCACGTGCGCAAATTTCTCCGTCTCGGCTATGCGCAGCTGTTTCAGCCCCGCTTTCGATACTATCTCGCCCAGCGTGTTCGTCACGTTCTCTTTCGGGAATAGGATATGCAGTCCCTGGAATGTGCTGTCGTATGGCGTCATGCAGTAGTATTGAAGGTTGGGTATCGTCTTCATGCCGTTGGATGGCATGTCGTACTGTGTCAGGGCTATCGTTATCTCTTTCGCGCGGTCGTTGCGGTAGTTAAAGAATATCACTACGTCACCTTCCTTTATCGTGGCTATGGGCTTGCCGTTGCGTACGTGTACGATCGGCTTGATAAATTCGTCCGTCACCTCTGCATCGTACGAGGCTTGCATCGCTTCGTGCATGTTCTCATATTCGGCTCCCTTGCCGCTCACCAGCAGGTCGTACGCCTCTTTGATGCGCTCCCAGCGTTTGTCGCGGTCCATGGCGTAGAATCGTCCGCAGATGCTGGCTATCTCGCCGCACGATTTCGCTTGGTGCGCTTCCAGTGCGTCAATGAATCCTATACCCGAACGCGGGTCGGTATCTCTGCCGTCCATAAAGCAGTGCACGAATGTCTTGCCTTGCAACCCGTATTCTTTGGCTATGTCGCATAGGTAGAACAGATGATCCAGCGAACTGTGTACGCCGCCGTCACTCGTCAGTCCCATGATATGCAGGTTCTTGCCATGCTCTTTGGCGTAACTGTAGGCTGCTTGTATCTCGGGGTTCTGCATGATGCTGCCGTCCTTGCATGCACGGTTTATCTTCACCAGGTCCTGATATACCACGCGTCCTGCGCCTATGTTCAGGTGTCCCACCTCCGAGTTACCCATCTGCCCGTCAGGCAGTCCTACGTTCTCGCCGCTCGCTTGCAGCTGCGAGTTTGGGTACGTTGCCAGCAGCTTGTCCCAGTGCGGGGTGGATGTACACGAGATGGCATCGGCTTTGTCTTTGTTTCCGATTCCCCAGCCGTCGAGAATCATCAATAACGCTTTACTCATATTGTTGTTTTATTATATTTTTTCCTTAGGATTGGAATGTGCACACAATTCCGATACAAAGTTACAAAAAAAAATGCACATTTGCAAATATTCCCGAAGAAAAAATCGTATTTGCATCGCAAATAGACGTTTTCTATTAAGAAAAATTACAATTTATTGCATTTTTTAGCAGGAATGCCCTGCTTATGCTCGCATAGAAGCAAGGGTATACCTGCTAAAAAGGGAAAAGCGTAGCTTAATTTTTCCTGTTATGGGGTCCCCGACGCAAACCAAGCCATAGGCTGTTTGTGGTGGATGGAGAAATCAGTTGACTTCTGCTTTCGAACAGATGGAATAGCGGGGAGCGTAATTCCACCCTAGAACAAGCGAAGGCACGCGTCGCTTTGATGAGCGCGTAACGCTCAGCCCGTGCGACCGCGTTGCCGAACGCGAGCATAAATGCCCCGCACTGCCTTAAAATAACTTCGAGGTGATGCGGTTTTTGCTAAAACCGCGTCGGTGCCCTCGAAGTTACAAATCCCCATTGCCGAAGTTACGAAAAAACTTAACTTTATTTTTTCCGATTATGGGCGAGCAGATTGTTACAACTTAACAGCTGTATAATCTTCTTCTACCGTCATTGTCTGAACGAGTTCACCGTCCATCTCCTGTTTCGATACTGAATGGCAAACGATATGCAGCGAGCTGCCACCCAGTTGGATAGGCTCAACGGTCACATCTGACGTTTGTTTCATGCCCGCCATCGTTTGCTCCGCGTGCGTTGGTTCTATCACGATAGCGTTGTCCTTGATCGTGCCTTGTCCGGTAATGTTTCCCGCGAACACGACGGAGTTACTGCCGCTCATTGAGATGGTAAACGAGCCATTGACCGTTTGGTTCATTTGTTGCGGCGTTTCACCTACATAGGTCACGACGGTCGTTGTCGTTCCGGAGAATTTGTAATTACCTACAAAATCAGCATTGTTGTTGCACGCTGCGAATGTCAACCCAATGAGAGTGACAAACAATAGTTTAGTAATCTTTTTCATTTTTAATTGATTTTAGCGTTTTTATTATAATGGTTAAAGGTTGTTTTCTATCTTTGTTTGCTTTTTCTTGCGGCTGCAAAGGGATATTTCCCAAAATCGTGCCATTGTTGATGCTGCTTGCAGACTGGCTATATGACATGGGCTTGCACAAAATCATAAAATGTTTTCTGTTTTCAATGCATTTGCTATTCCTTAATATAATGTGTCCGAAACGTATTCAACACCTCTAATCCGCTCCTTCAAGAAACCGAAGTTTCGATTTCGACTGCAAAATTACAAAATTTTTCGTAAATATGCAAGAAAAACATGTAGAAAAATGATTTTAGCTAAAACTCAGCAAATCACCACTTTGTAATTTTTCGATGTAGAAAAATGCATTTTCAGGGCAATAATTGATATGGCAACATCCTGATTTCCTTCTGCAATTCCGTGATTACCTCGATTAGTTGCTCAAAGGTTGGCGCATCGTTGTCATATATCATATGCATCAACATATATTCGTAATCCTCACGCCAAGCATCCATGATTTGCGCCGGAGGAAGAATGGATAATGTTGCCGGAAAAAGTGTATTATAGTCAAAGCCCTTCAGATTAATAAATTGACGGCGATGGTCTATAATCGTGCGATATAGTTGTTCATCGTGCAATGCTCGGTCTCCAACACCATTTTTTTTCAAACAATATAAATCATACAAGTGCCGTGACATGCGTAATGTACGAATCTCACCTGTCGGTTTTGCAAATTCCTCATGGAGAAGAAATATCTTTTCCATACACGTTCTTTCCGGCACTACTACACTCGGAATGGAAAAAGATGGTTCCGCTACAACAGATTTTGGCAAGTATTGATCAATAAAAGATTGCAAAGCTTCTACTTTTATTGGTTGCTGCATACTGCGCCCGCTAACCTCAATCAGCACGCAATGACGAATATACTGACTTTCGGGGAATACTGACTGATATTCAATCTCAATCGTCTCCGGATCAGTCGTGCTAACAGAAGTGATATTTACATTTACCTTGAAAGTATCGGCATCCATGCCTTGTGCAATAAGAGCGTCGCGCACATCAAATTGCATCTTCTCCCGCACAAACGAACAGGCAGCACGGCGCAACTTATCGCTGATCTGTGTACGAGATAGTGTTCCACCATACCCCAGATAATCACGACTGACTGCAATGTCAATATCTTCCGAGAAACGTTCAATCAGGTGCCAACACTTGCTCAACGATGTTCCGCCTTTAAAGGAAAGATGTTCCGCGTATGGCAAAGAAAACACCGCTTTGAGAACTTGCGTCACCCACCAATCTTTCTCTATAATTTGCTCAGGTAACTTACGATTTGATTTGGCTGCTACTTGATTGATAAACTCAATTTTAACATCGTTAGGTAATGCGGAAAACTTCATAATGACAATAATATTTTACGCACCCACGTAGGCGCAAGTTGAATATCATGGTTAAAATCGTCAGTAGGAACATTTTCCAAGTGTTTCTTGATAACACTCATTTGCTCATCCGACAATTGGTCCTTGCCTATATCGCGCATAGCAAAGACAATCAGCATCATCAATCGGGAATTGAACGCAAATTTCTTTGCGGAGGATGTATGCAGAAACTGAATACCTTTCCCTTCTCCAATAGGTACGCGACGAGTAGAACCGGTTGTATAGAATACAGCGTTGGCCGGCACTTGGGTGGAAAGACCAAGCATATTTAATGCATAGGCACCCGTAGGAGCTATCATCGTTTTGTCACGATGCGAAATAGCTTCGGCTATAGCCAGCATGGACGGGTACAAGACTCCAAGACCATATTGTGCATCAATCTTCGGATAATAGTAGATACCGGGAGCTATCCGTATTAGCGTTTTCTCGTCCTCTAATCTTTGTAGCACTTTACGAATCGCTTCCGGCGATGCGATATCCGAAAAGTCCTGTCCAAAAAAGAACGTCCCTCTCTCACTTTCAAGGACTCTTTGTTTGGCAATATTCTGCGCGCTATCTTTCATTTGTGTCACACATTTATTAAAAAAGTGGGACAAAATTACTACTTTTTTTTTATATATGCAAATTATTTCACAAGAAAAATGCACAAAAATGTCCTTTTTCTTGCGAACAGTATCTAAACATTAATTATTTTCCTCCTTTTGCAGCAAATTTTGGATTTTTCTTTTCACTTCATTAGTAACCTACCTTGTTTAGATTGCCGGATTGGATAATATCAGTCAGATGATGCACATATACATTCTGCAAACTATCACAATAGGCGATAAAATCCTTATATTGATTATTGTCTCTATGGCAATAATACTGATATACTGCGCTTGCAGACAAACCAGCCCCATAGAGCGTCCAGTTGAAAGCGATAAACGGATGTTCCGTTTTAGGCTCTTTATAGTAGTTGTCTATCACCTCATACTCAACGAACCGCATGTCTTCCAGACAGACCGGATCGGGATAGCGTGCATTATCCCATACTTGGGTCAGGGCCTCCAAGTCATTCCATGGGATATCGGTAGTAAAACAATGATTGTAAATGATGTCTTCCTGTACCTCTTTCGGGCACACGCCGAGCGCAGCAGTCATGGGAAGCAATGCCGCCCACCGCCATTCAACCAGATAATAGCCATCGGCCAAGGGTATATACGGTGAATGTTCTCTCAAGTGAGCCTCTTTCTCAAGAAAAACCGCCATTGCCGGTGTCGCGGAGAAGAAATGGAATTGATTGTCTGATGTGGGGTCGTTCCAATCCATTTGCAGATTCTCTTCTTCCTCTGGATTATAAATATTCAGCGACAATCCGGACTCTTCATCATAATGGAAATAATAGTGGTTGTATCCGATATACTCTTCGTGAAGTATACCTTTTATCAGATGCCCTACTATCACGTTGTTTTTCTGCTCGTTGTCTGCAAATTTCACAATCATCATCGGAGCTCCGGATTCCGGGGCTTCATTTGGCTCATCATTGTTAACCGGTGTCTGACCGGTGCATGCTATCAGAACTATTCCGATAGCCAACGGAAGGAACTTTACTTTCATAGTATAATCTTCTTATTTTTGTTTTGACTCCAATTCGGATATTCGCTCCTCTTGTTTGATGTTGGATACCTCTTGCAAAGAACGAAGGTTATAGTTATTATCAATTTGTTTTAACAACTTCCGGACGTCTCATAGATTGTTACTATTTTTTCCGACTGCAAAGGTACAAAAAATATCTTACATTTGCAAATAAAAATGTCTTTTTAGTCAAAATATTATTCCGGCTTCAGTTCTTATCTGCAACAGACCGTTAACGGACCATTATCGGTCCAATCACGTATCCTACCTTACCCTATATATACTATGTATATATCCCGTGATTTTGATTATTGCTTCCTTTCATTATACCCAATCGGGGTACTCAAATGGGTTATTCTTTGATAAATTTGGCTTGTTTCAAATCACCGGTTGATGTTATAGCACGTAGTATATACATCCCCTGTGGCAGGGAGGATACATCAATGTCCGTCTGGCTTGTTTGAAGTACACATTGGCCATTGAGGTTGTAAATATATATATGTGTCAAATCCTCTGTGGATGTTATAGAAAGAAAGTCTCTAACCGGGTTAGGGGTGATAGACAAAACTATTTTGGTATGCGGCAGTAGATTATCTGTCGTTCCGTTTTGATTTCGTCCGCGAATCGTAAAAATTCTGCCATATATGCAGTCTCCGACTTGCACAAAGCATATATACACTCCTCGTGTTAATGATGATATATCAAGCGAATCGCGAGGCTGAACAAACGCTACCAAGATGATGACAGAAGTATCTTTCCCGGTAATCCACACCCTGTCAACGTGCGGTTCCTCAAGAGTTTGGTTTCTAACAAGAGAATAGAGTAGGACACTATCTTTGCGATTTGACACCGTCATGTAATATTCATCACAAGGGATAGCATCTTCTGCCGATAGCGGGACTATAAACATCAGAGATGCCACAAGAATAAAACAACTTTTTAGTTTTGACATATGCCGTGTTATCTTTTGTTAAATATTCTGCTATAAGTGTTTCCATCCGCTATCGCAGGTAGATTTTCTGCCCAACTTCCAGCAGCGGCCATCCTGACAGGTTGTGGTATGTTTTGCCGTTGATGAGTGTGTCACCTTGAAGCGTAAAATCGACATAATAATTCAAGCAACCATCATCATATCCAAAATTGACGGTTCTCCACCTCATACTTTCCGGGAAATAACCATTAGCCGGTACTTCAGCATTAACTTTTGTGCACCAAAAGCTCAGTAGCATACATGCGGATACAATATAAAAGAGTTTCTTTGTCATAGTATTGTATTTGTTATAATTGATTTAATTCTTCTCTCCAAGAATAGAATATGTATCCTCGCCTTTTTGAATATACACGTTGCCATCAATAATGCGTTTATGCACATTGTCGGGCACATCTTTCGTAGTAGGTCTCAGACCTGAGATGAGTTGGAAAACTGCATAGACCGTTGTGTCTTGTGTGGCAGTTATCTGTCTGGGATTGTCCGATGTACCATCAGACCAGCCGAGGAATTCATAATCCTCATCCGGTGTAGCGGTTAGTGTGGCTATTTCTCCTTGACGAAAAGCACCTGTGCCGGAAACTGTTCCGCCTATCGTATCATTAGGCAGACCTTCGATGACATACAAGCCGTTGGATGTTATCCGAAAATCTTTCCAGACGGGCGCTTGTTGGTACAATGCGACTGACCTGCTTGGCACAACAAGTTCACATGCACTTGTGTTCACTCCTTCGAACACTTTCATGCCGGGTGTAAGCCGTATAGGAGTGAGTGCCGGACACACGACCTTATTGAGCGACACGCAGCCGGAAAAAGCTTCCTGACCGATAGTGTCTATATACCGTGGAAGCGCGAGGTATCGCAAACTCGAATCTCCCTTACATACCGATTGTCTGAACCTGGTCAGCAGGGAGCAATGCAACATATCCAGACTATCCAGATTAATATCACCCTCCATCGAGGACTGTCCCATGAAATATAAGCTATCCACTCTTGAGAAATCAATACACCTCAATGAACGCATATATGCGAATGCTCTCCCTCCTTGACCTTCGCCCAATGCGCAACAATCCAACTCTTTCAAGGTTGCCGGCATAATCAACGTATCAATATTGGAGCCATCAAATGATGTTGTTGATATATAGGTCAAATGTGAATTCTCCAGATTCCTTATTTTTCGGATAGACGATTTATAAAACCCGGCCCATGTACGAATTTCCTCCAAGCCTTCATTTACCACCAGTGTTTTCAGCGAGCCGGCTGATGGTGGTAGATTGTGACGCCATAACCGGGCATATTCTTCCGGATAATAATCTATACGAAAAGGCATACCCATGACAACTCTTGTCGGCTCTGGCAGGATATAGGTGTCGGCTCTGCGTGAGTACGGGTAGTGAATAAGTGTTGTCGTGTCATGCGAAAAAAGAACACCGTCCACGGCACAAAACCATGGATTTGCAGGATCCACGCTCACCGAATCCATGTATTGCCATCCATAAAGGGACTGGACACCGATGTCTCTGACTTTGGGACCGAGATGACAATGAGATATAGGTACGCAGAAGGCAAAACCTACACCGATATTTTCCAGACTGTCCGGCATGTTGAAGTATTTCAGCCGAATACAAAAGCCAAACAGTCCATCAGAGGAATCACCCCGCTTAAGGGTGTTCGGTAAAATGCATTTTTCCAGAAAAGGGCACCCCGATATTTCAAAATCCGCCTCTATCGGCACGGTATACGAACTCAAATCCAACTCCTGCAACGCGCCGCAACTGTAGATGCGGATGGGTAGATTCGGATTGCCCTGCCCCGATGAGAAAATGCGATGGATGCCCTTTTGTAACTTGTCCGGATTAAGTAGTGGCTTCCCCTTGCGTTTCTCAGACGGGTTTACAGAGAAAAATGCCTTCGTAGGCCAGTTCTCCACGTTGGGTGGAAGGATAAGCGTGTCAATGTCTGTCTCATCCGTCGCCTGCCATGCCAGACTTATCAGGTGCTCGCACCGGCTGTAGTCAATCTTCTGATAGTGTGTCAGCGCGCATGTCGTACTATCGAAGTAACGCGGCACAGCAGTCACCGCATAGCTCTTAAGCCCCAACTGCACTTCAGCAGGCACATAGATACGCTCCGAAAGATAACGACCTATCCTCACTTCATATGTACCGCTGGTGGCATCATCTGCAGTTACCACATATTGCACACCTTTGAATGATATGGTGTCCCCAACGGAAGCATGTAGCACGGAGCTAAACACCAATAATACATAAATAAAATAGCGTTTCATAGGCTTAATTTTGGTTTATCATCTTTATAGTGGACACTTGTGATGTTTGTTATTTTATATGTAAGGTATCCAAAACTTATTCAACACCTCTAATCCGCTCCTTCAAAAAACCGGACTTCCGATTTCGACTGCAAAATTACAAAATTTTTCGTAAATATGCAAGAAAAACATGTAGAAAAATGATTTTAGCTAAAATTCAGCAAATCACCACTTTATGATTTTTCGATGTAGAAAAATGCATTTTTAGGGCAATTTTTCGATGCCATGAACGGCTTTTTCGATGAGAAATTCGCGCAAATTGCTGCTTGTTGTACCCAGTTTGTTAGCTGTCTTCAGTTTGATGCTTCTGATGCTGTTCGTGCCATAAGAAAGCATATTTGCCAACTGCTTGTCCGAGAAACCTCCTATCATAACCAGGATGCACAGGTGTATCTCCCGTTCGTTCAGAACATCCAATGCCCGAAGCTTGTTCGCCAAAAGATGAAAGTGCTTGTCTGCCATTTCACACACATGCTGATGTTGCTCCCATGCCAACTCTGTTTCTATATTCTGCATTTTGCGCAACAGCTTACAGTTATTCTCAATCTCTACGCGAAGCTGGTCATACACTTCTTGATGTTTTGTCTCTATCGCATCAATACTGCGTTGGCGGTGACGTTTAATCAGAACAAAAGCGCCGCAAGCAACACATCCCACGAAGAACAAATAAAACAAGAGTAGTCCGATATTAACGGAATATGGTTTCTTGTTGAGGTCTTGGCGAAGCAGTTCTACCGATAGCGCGAGTTGTTCATGGAGAGGATCAAGAATCTCCTTGTCAATATCTGCACGCTCTGAGGACAACTCTTGCACATGCTTTATGTTCTTTTCCGAATGATTGTTAGAAAGGATATATAGCATATTATATCTATCCGGTTCGGAGGCAGCCGGATGTTCCAACACGATTCCCGCATAGTAAACTGCCGAATCATATTGGTGCAACTCCCAAAAAGCTTGGGCTTCTTTCACGTATCCTGTCGATTCGTGATTGCCTCTTGCTTGCAACTGTTTGACCGAATAGATTGTTGAGTCATATTGTGCAAGATTGAAATACAATATGGCCTTCGTTTCCCATATCTTGTTCAAAACTGCTGAATAAGAACAATTATCTTCTATATCATTGAGTAAAACAAGTGTTTCGTCATGCTTTTTCTGCTCAGCCAATTGCAGTGCCATCGCATTAAGAGCATAGAAGTATGAGATTGTATCTCCGGCTTGTAAGAATTGAGCAGATGATTGTTCGTACATTTGACAAGAAAGTTCGAACTCGTTTTTACGGTGACACATCGTTCCCATATTGCTGTAAATCCGTCCAAGGATAGCATGATTGCTGAACCACGGCAATGGTACAACGCGTTGCACGTAAGGCGCATGCGTACCGCTGATGAACGCCTGCATGGCGCTGACATAATCGCCACGATTGCGGAGCATACGACCATAGTAGTAGCACGCACGGGCATAATCGTCAGGATAAACAATCCTGTAACGCCCAAACGCATCATACGCCTCCGCCAATGCCAGACTGTCGTCATACGCCACGCCATGATTCACGCGTATACTGTCAGCCACAGCCAGCGTCTGCCGCACATCACCCAACCCGCACGATGCCTGCCGCGTGCCTCCGCATGTTCCCATGCCGCCACACGCTCCCTTGCACCCCGTCAACATGCAGCCTACCGGCAAGCTTCCCGCCAGCATGCACATCATCGCCGATATGTACCACCATCGTCTCATTTGTGCCACGTACCAAAAACAACTGCAAAGTTACGAAAAATATCTGACATTTGCAAATTTTTGTAAAATTAAAGCGAAAATGTGACAAAATTTTAGCCTTTTTTACTGGAAATGAGCGATTTATTTAGCCCCCCCTTTCGTTGTTCGGTAGATTTCCGTATAATTGTTAGGGAACTATGGGATGATACTGAGATGATACCGTAAAAACCCTGTCAATGGTCTAGGATTTCCTCGGTAATGACAGGTAAATGACCCGTAGTTGATCCGTAAATGTCCCGTAGTTGATTTGATGTCGGATAGCATCCGACGTAAGAAACAAAATATGTTGTGTCCATTTTGTCCAAATTGTCCATATTGTCCCAAACGCGGGATTCCTACATGCCTGTGCATTGCGCTGAATATGAAACTATTACAACGTGGCTTTGGCGCGGAAATGGACAAATGGACAAAAAGGACAAACTGGTCATGCAACTTTTTTATAGAAGCCATGGCGGAACTTTTGGACGAGTCCCTACTGTTGGCGCTGCATATTTCTGACAAATCGTCAGCGGGATGGGGGATATGCTGACAAAATGTTATGGGCTGGGCGGGAATGGCCGGCAAATAGTCGCGGAATTGCACAAAAACGGCACAGAAGGTAACGAAATGCAAACTATGTGTTGCAAAACATACGTAAAATATGCTATAAAACATGTTTTTTAGCGAAAAATTTGCACATATGGAAAAAAAGCAGTACTTTTGCATCGTGTTTTTCATGGTATTAGATTTAAGGTTAATAAAGATTGGATTGTCGGGAGACAATCCTTCTTGGTTTTTATAGGCCAGCCTATAAAAAAAAGTATAAATATCTTTCCGGCGTCCGAGTGACTTCCGGCGTCCGAGTGACTCTATTCTGTATAGAATACCCTTTTTCTGCTTTTTTTGTGATTTTTTGGCATGTTTAATTTCAAAAAATCGGTATTTTTGGCTCTAAATCGCGCAATATGTAACTTTTTTTGCATTTTTATTTGCATTTTGTCATTTTTTTTTGTAACTTTGTGAGCTATTTTGTACTTTGCCTTAAAAGGCATAGTGCTGAATGGCGCCAAGAATGATAGTATAGGTGCGGCAAAGCTTTGTGGTAGAGCGATGTCGTACGTGAAAAAGATAGACTGAATATGAAAGGAAAGAATTGTATCCTTGTTCTGGCAAGTTTATTGTCTGTGGCATTGTGTGCGCAGACCTATGATGTTTTGCCCTACGAGTACGGATTTGAGGCGAGTGAGTCGGCAGAGCAGGCTAACTGGGTGCTTAACCCCGGAACGACCATTCAACCTAACGACAGTATCGACCGTTGGGCTATCGGTGACGCTATATCGCACAGCGGCAGGCAGGCGATGTATATCAGCGTAGATGGCGGAGAGTCGTGCGGCGCAGGCAGTAGTACGAACCGCCGAATTGTGCAGTTCGCCTACCGCGATTTTGTGTTGCCTGCGGGTCAGTACTATGTTACGTTTGACTGGGTGTGTCCATCAATGGAACTGTATGCCGGCTACTTCAACTTTGTGAATATCAATAATAGCCAGCAGGCGCAGAATATGTCTGAGCAACTAGGAAGTGCTACGCTACCTAATGTGGGTCGGCCGAGTGCAGGCGCCTTGACGTCGTACAACTGGCAGAATGCCAATTTCATTGTCAATGTAGGCAAGACGTCAGGTGGAGCAGTTCGTACGACGCGTGTATGGTTTGCGTGGGTGAACGATTCGGTACGAACTATTCAGCCCGGTTTGAGCGCAGCTATCGACAATATCCAGATTATGGAGGCGACCTGCGAGATTCCCCGTGGCTTCTCCGGCTTCGTGGAGGATTGCGACAATGTAACGTTTGAGTGGGCAGGTTCGAGTGCTGCCTATGAGATACAATATCGCGCGTCGAACGATACAGGCCGCTGGCGTAACCGCAAGGTAGAGAACGGATTGACCAGCATCACGCTGTCCAGAATGAGCGAAGGCGTATTTGATTTCCGCTTGCGCGGGAAGTGCTTTGGCGAAGATTCAATCACAGGATTGGCGGATACGACCTACAGCCCGTATGTATATCTGACAAACTTCTCAATTTATTGCCCGGAGTTGCACTGTATCAACTATATGAATATTCATGATACAACTTGGGTAACCTGTACGTATGGAACGTCAGGCAGAGATTATCCGTCATCTGTCAACGATCCGTATCAGAATGTAGGGTGTATCGATTACGGTTGGGATAAGAAGGCTTCGCGGCATACTGTTGTAACCGATACAACAGCGATGGATCCGAATACGGATAACCAACTGCGCATGGTTCCATCCGGCGCTACAGGCAGTGTGCGTTTGGGTAACTGGGATTACGGCAACGGCACGGAAGCCATCACGTATCTTTATGAGGTAGACGGCAGTAATGCCATCTTGCTCGTCAACTATGCTATCGTGCTCGAAGATCCGCAGCATGGCGATGACGAGGTACCACGATTCATTATCAAGATTCGCGACGAGAAAGGTGAACTGGTGGATCCCGATTGCGGCGTAGTGGACCTGAACTCCAATCAACAGGGCGGTACCGGCTGGTCGAGCGTAGGATCCGGATACGATGCAGTAGTCTACAAGGACTGGACATCGCTTGGACTGAATCTCACACCCTATGTAGGTCAGAAACTTACCATCAGTTTTGAAACCTTCGACTGCTTCCAGGGCGGTCACTATGGCTACGCATATTTTACGTTGGACTGCCAAGCCGGACGAATAAAGAATTCTACTTGTGGCAACGAGTCGGGTATCAAGGTTACTGCTCCTTCAGGATTCCATTATCAGTGGTATGCAGGCAATGAGACACGCTACCGCAGCCAGGAGCAATCCATCGAGATTCAACCTACCGACTCCGTCAACTGGCGATGCCGACTCATCTCGACGGAAAATCTCCTCTGCTTCTTTGATCTGGAGATCAATACGGCAGCTCGTTATCCGCAAGCGGAGTTTAAGCTGGAATATATGCCTGAGAATTGCGAAAACCGCTACTTGATTGAGAATACCAGTTACGTTTGGACCAATGAAGGCAATGTGCGTCACGAGCATCGGGAAGAGGTATGCGACGATTACGAATGGTATTTTGGTAAGCCGGGCGGAGAGGATGACACGAATGACCCGAACCCGGGATACGTATCGTTCCCGAAAGAAGGCGGTCAGTTCACCGTGATCCTCAAGGCTATCCTGGACAAGGGCGGCGGATTATGCGAGAGCTTCGATACGATCGTAGTGGACGTGCCCGCCATAGGCGATACCCACACGATCATCGATACCACGATATGCGAAGGCAGCTATTTCGAGTTCCATGACCGCCGGTACTTCGAGAGCGGCGTGTACGGCTATCAGGGCCGTATGAAGACCGGCTGCTACGCCAACGATACGCTGCACCTGACCGTAGCACCGCAGACGCAGACTATGCTTGATACGGTGACAATCTGCTACGGCGATACCGCTTGGGTAGGCGACAGCTACCGTACACGTGACGGCGTGATCAAACACACTTTCCTCAACTATATGGGTTGCGACAGTCTGGTCATCCTGCCGGTACATGTCATGCCGCACATGCTGCCGTCAATCGACGTACAGGAGATTGACGAGGAACATGAGTCGGGCAGCATCACCATCACGCTGTTCCCCGAGGACTCGATCACTTATTATATGATCAACAACACACGCTACGAGACCTCTACCGAGCTGACCGGACTGATAGGCGGTACGTTCTACATCACCTTCTACAACCGTATAGGCTGTACGGAAGAAGAGGTAATCCGTATGTGTGCGTACGAAGTATTCCAGCGCTGGAATGATGTAGTGAGCCTCAAGAACAAGAACGAGCGCGGCGGCGGCGAGTTCATCGCCTACCAGTGGTATGACCACGGCGAGCCTATCGAAGGCGCTACGCGTTCGTACTACTACAAGCATGGCGGATTCGACGGAACGGAGCTGCTCTTCTGCCTCGTCACGCTGCCTGACAGCACACAGGAAGAGAGCTGCACCTTCATCCCGATGCACTACGACATCGAAGGTGAGGCTTCCGTATCACCCACCAGCATGCCGGCTTCTGCACCGATGTATATCACCGTTCCTGCCGAAGCGTCGGTAACGCTGTACACGACGATGGGTCTGCCCGTGATGAGCGCCAACCTGCCGAAAGGCACTACCCAGGTGCGTGCACCGCAGACCAGAGGCGTTTATCTGGTCAGCATAACGATGGATAGCGGAATAGTAACGGAACGAATTGTGGTTGAATAATAATGGGGAGGACAAGACGATGAAAAAACAACTGATTCACATATTCAGCATTCTGCTATTACTTATAAGTTTCGTGTGCGCACCCGCATACGCGGCTGCACCTGCGAAGAAAAAATCGAAGCAGCAGATCCAACGTGAGAAGCTTGCTCAGAAGAAAGCCAAAGAGCGCGAGAAAGCGCAAAAGAAGAAAGCCAAGGACAAGGCTAAGGCTCAGGCAAAGAAAGACCGCGAGAAAGCCAAACGCGAGAAAGCCAAAGAGCGCGCCAACGACAAAGCGTTCAATCAGCCTATCCATTACCTGTCATTGTGGGCAGGCGGTGGCTACTCGGGTATGGTGGACAGCTACAAGCCGTGGAGCTACACCATGCATAACTATCTCAACACCACCGAGATGGATAAGTATGCCGGCGCGACCGGTACGATGGAGAACAAGTTCATTGGTGGCGGTGGCGGCAAGTTAGGTCTGGGCTGGGAGATGCACTACAAACGCTTCATGATGGGCGTTGGTCCCGAGTTCCGCGTACTGACGTCAATTGACAACATGTCGTTCAGCGATCCGTTCAATACCGATCATGCCTCTGTAGCCACATGGGGCAAGGATTATGGAGCGCCCTTCATGTTCCAGCACTACAACCTGCCGGCTATGCGCGAGACGCAGACCGTAGCGCAGGTCACGCTGCCCATCCTGTTCGGTGCGAACTTCGACAAAGTATATTTCCTTGCCGGCGCCAAGATCGGCTACTCGGTAGTAGGCTACTGGAAGCAGCGCGCATCGCTGAACACCTCCGTGACCGTACCGATGGCGGTGGATGATTGGACCGACCTGCTGAGCCGCAACCAGGTAACATCGGAGTTGGCAGAACACCCGCTTTATCAGGGCGAAGGCAAAGGTATGCACAGCTGGGGCCTGGATGCCGTACTGACGGCAGAGATTGGATTGAATCTCAACGATTTCTTCAGCGACGAATGGAACTCGCTCAACGAGGAGAAGACCCATCCGTGGCGTTTCCGCGTAGGTGCGTTTGTGGATTACGGTCTGCCCATCCTGCGTGCCGTAGGTAACGACGTAGGCAAGCCGCTGGCAGCAGCCGACGCCTCATCGTTCAAGACCGTCAGCCTGCACGAGTCATCCGCCGCAAGCAGCCGGGTAAGCTCGCTGCTGGTGGGTGTGAAATTCACGGCACTATTCCAGATCAACAAGCCGAAGATGCCTAACCCCATGCTGCTGTTCCTGGTATCGGATACCACGGTTAACGACATGATGGGCAAGGGTATAGCCGGCGCTACCGTGGAGATACGCGACATGCAGAACCCCAAACGCAAGCCGCGCTTGAGGAAGATGGATCGTGACGGTAAGCTGGGCATGCGTATGGAGAAAGGCCGCTACGACATGATCGGTCGTGCGCCGGGTTACCTGCCGTCGGATTATGCAGGCGACACCTTGCACTTTGTGCATCAGGAAGACCGCAATCTGGCACATCTCCGCCTCATACCCGAACCCAAACTGGTGGTATTCGTACATAACCGCGAGACCGAACAGCTCGTAGGCGGTGCTATGCTGGCGTTTACTTCCGATCAGGATATACAGAACAACCGTTCAGTCATCACGCCTGCTGGCGAACCGGGAGTAGCCAACCTGCACTATGGCGATACCTACAACTTGATGATCACCGCTCCGGAGTACTTCCCCGACTCGATGCCTGTAACCAAACTTACCGATACGCTGCACATCATGATGCGCCCGATCCACCGCGTACGTCACACGCTGATATTGAGGCACATGTACTTCGCTACGGATAAGTCGGACATCTTGCCGGGATCGGAAGAAGACCTGATAAAACTGTATAACTTCCTCAGTGAGAACCCGCGTATACGCGTGCTCATCACCGGTCACACGGATAATGAGGGACGCGATGACTACAACCAGCGTCTGTCGGAGAACCGTGCTGCCAGCGTGAAAGCCGAGATGGTAAGGCGTGGCATCGATCCTAACCGTATGGAAACCAACGGTAAGGGCGAAAGTGAACCGATCGACACCAACGATACGCCGGAAGGCAGACAGAATAACCGTCGCGTTCAGGTTACCGTCTTGAACGAGATGGATGCTGAAGAGGATATCTTCTAATATAGAATCACCCCCACCTGTAAGGAAAGGAGGCTATTATGAAAAAAATAACGTTACAGATGCTGCTGTTGCTGTTGGCTCTACCGATGGCGGCGCAGATAGTGTACGAGTGTGATTTCGAAAATCAAATAGAACGGCAGCAGTGGGTACTGAACCCTACCAGCCCCAACGATACCACTACCGTCTGGCAGAACAGATGGTACATGGGTTCGCCGGGCAACTATAGTCAGTACGGTCACTGGGGATTGTATATCTCGCTGCAAAACAAACACGATGAGGCAACTTATCTCGCAAACTCTGCAACAACCACAGTGGCATATCGCGAGTTGACGCTCGAGCCTGACAGTTATACCCTGGAGTTCGACTGGCGAGCTTTGGGTATGGGCCAGAACGCCACACTCGAGGTGTTCTGGGTTCCGCTGAATATCAATACGTATTGCAACAATGGTAGTAAATATTCCACGCGTTTGGCGCAATACAAGATTCCCAATGCTACGTTCTACGGATCAAAACCTTGGCTCCCGGCACGTGTATCCTTTACCGTAACAGAGGCTACGACGAACGGCAAACTGGTATTCATGTGGGTGACACAGATTCGTGATGCCGTGAAAGCCCCATCGGCTTGCGTGGATAATATTATGGTATCCAAGCAGACGTCCGGCTGCGGCACACCTACGAATATCCGCTACGACAAGATGACCGGTACGCTCTCTTGGCGCGGCAATGCCGAATGGTATGATGTGCGCGATTATGCCGTCAATAGCGGTACGCTGACGGAATATAAGGGCATAACCACCACCTCGGAGGTGATGAACATCACGGCGGAAGGAACACACAACTTCTATATACGCGCGTATTGCGACAGCACATCGTGGTCGACGTGGGTAATGACCTCGTTCTTTACATGGATTCCCGGCAGTCGCTGTATCGACTATCTGGATATAGGTGCCAGCCCGAATAACAAAGGTATATGTTATACCGGTACGTTCGACGAACTGTATGTGCATGAGCAACAAGGTACATTGAGTATGGTCGATCTCGGTCCGTCCAGCCCGGAGAGTATGCATACCATCCACTTGGACTTGAATGAGATTGACCCGAATACTACGGTGAATGGCGGCTTGAATACCGTACCTGACGGCGAGATAGCATCCGTGCGTCTGGGTGCATACACCAGTGCCGGACTATCGTCGCGTATCGAATACAAATATACGGTGCAAGCCGGTCAGTCGGACTTGCTGGATATCAAATATGCCGTAGTGATGGAGTCGGGTGGTCACAGCTCCGAGTACACAGGCCCGGGCAGCGACCTCAACCCCACCTTCACATTGAATGTGTTGGACGGTAACGGCAACAAACTCGACGGCTGTACGCAACTCTATTTCGTAGCCGGTTTCGGTGATCCTGAAAATTGGCATAATGAACCTGAGAATACGAATATCTATTGGTGCGATTGGGCTACGGTAACCGTCTCGCTGCGCCAGTATGTAGGTCAGACGCTTACTATCCGACTCACTTCGATGCGCTGCTCCTACGATACCCACCCCGCTTACGCCTACTTCACCATCGGCTGCCGTGGCGGTCAGTTGGAAGGTATGGCGTGCGGCGATTATGCTACCGATCACTTCGAGGCGCCGGAAGGATTTACCTATCGCTGGTATAAAGAGACCGACCCGAGCAAGGCGACGCTCAGTACAGACCGTATATTCAACATCTCGCCCAATGAGGACCAGATATATATGGTTGAGTGCCACAGTTTGGCATATCCTGAATGCTACTTTACCTTGACGGCTAACCCGAATCCGCGTTATCCGGAAGCTATCTTTGATACCGTTGTGACGCATACGAACTGCCAGAACGCCGTGACGTTCGACAACCAGTCAGTAGTGCGTATCCACAGCCGTGCCGACGGCTCAGTCATGTCCACTGAGGAGGATATAACCACCATCCTCTATGACTACGGCGATGGCAGCGAACCCGAGATAGTAGACGGCAAGTACAACAAACATATTTACCCCGAGGAGGGCGGTACGTTCCGCGCGATGGCTATAGCCTCGATGAACGATGGCATGTGCCAGGATACGATGTTCTTCGATTTCAACTTGCCCGACATCCTGCATACAGGTACCTTCCAGACCGTACATAAGTGCGAAGGCGATTATTTCGTATTGCCGAGCAAGGATACCGTGTATGCCGATACAACATACGTGACTTATTCGCAGAACAAGTACGGCTGCCAGTCGCCTGCAGGTCTGGAGGTATTGTTCCACCCCGAGTCGTTCGATACCACCGTGGTCGAACTGTGCGAGGGCAGTTACTATGACTTTGAGGGCAAACGTTACGACCGCTCGGGTCTGTATACCGTTCCCCTGAAGACCATCAATGGCTGCGACAGTCTGCTCAGCCTCAATCTGACGGTTATACCCAAACTGCTGGTGGATGTGCCCGACACGATATACATGTGTGCCGACGAGCCTATAGTGAATATACCCTACCGACGCAAGCAAGGCAACATGACAGATATCAGCCTCAAGATGTCCTTGCCGGCGCAGAACGCAGGTTTTGCCGACGAATACCATTTCGTTGCCGGTGATAGTGTTCTTATTCCGCTACCCACCAATCTGCGTGCGGGCTACTACGAAGGTGTGATTGATTTCACAGCTCCATCCTGTCAGTCCGATCCGCAGAATGTGGTCATCACGGCGTACTATCCTACATCCGTGATTAAGCAGAAATATACGGTCATCTCGCTGCTCAACGAGTTTTACAACGGAGGAGGATACAAATGGACGTCGTACCAGTGGTACTGCAACGGTTCGCCCATTGCAGGCGCCACCTCGTCCTACATCATCGTCGACGATTCGCATCAAGGTGACGAATTCTACTGCCTGCTCGTCCGTGACGATGAGGTAGTATTGGCTACCTGCCCGATCACGTATACCGCCGTACCGAATGCCACCGAGCAGGTAGGCGACGAACTGTATGTATCGCCCACGCTGGTAGGCAAGGGCGAGACGCTCTATGTGCAAGCCCACGGCGAGGTGGTGATGCACAATATCTTAGGACAGGTAGTAGCACGCTATGGCGCCGCTAACGCCGGTCAGCAATTGCTAACTGTGCCTGCACCCGCAGAAGCAGGTATTTACACTTTAACCGATTCACGTCATGCAACAACAAAGATTTTGGTGCACTAAGTGCGCTATAATGATGCTGCTGGCGTGGATGGTATTGCCGGCAGCTGCCCGAACACAAGGAACGTATAAGAAGAGTTCGGGTGTGCAGCACTATATCACGGTATCCGTCGGTGGCGGTGAGGGGAATACGCTTATGCGTACGCCCTTGGACATGCCCAAGGTGTATAACCGCATAGGTGCAGACGCACAGTTCCACATAGGCTACGAGCTTCGCCAGAAAGGATTCTTCTTCGGCGTGGGCGTAGGAGCCGACTATGATCTGGGGCGTCAGCACATTGACTCGTTGAAAGACAATTATGGTCGTGTGGACCGTGAGGGCGATCCTATCACGTATACTTATGCCTACCGCGACTACAACGACCGGCAGATGGCTGCTCACATCTCTATCCCCATCTATTTTGGCGGCTACCTGACCGACGCGCTGTACCTGTTGGGCGGCGTGAAGTTCGGCATCAATATGTGGGGCGTACATAAGGCATGGACGGAGATGGAGACCTACGGCACTTATACCGAGTTTATCCATACCATCCACAAAACAGCCTACTACGGCTACTATCCCGAGTCGCACTACGAGTACAGTTCCATTTGTCCTATGCCGCAATTCAAGATCATACCCATGGTGGAGATAGGCTACAAGATACCCTTGGAAACCAAATCCAAACGCGTGGAGATGCGCGTAGGTGCGTATGCAGAATACGGTATACCCCTTTCGATGCAGAACAGTCTGCCGATGGTGGATATATCCCAGACGGATCTTAATCCGTTCACTCAGAACCAATTGGATCTGCAATCGCACATCATCCTGAATTCGCCGGTCACGACCGACTGGCAGGTAGGAGGCAAGACGTCCAACTTGCAGGTAGGTGTACGCTTCACATGCCTGTTCAACGTCACGCCGCCGAAACGGTTCTGTATGTGTAACCCGGATAAGTTCTTGTTCCGGTAATAGCATAACAGTCACAGATAAAGCGAAATAACCACTTTATATTTATAAGTTAAGCAAACCTATACATATATGAAGAAATTTTTACTTAGTATGCTGCTTGCAGCTTTAGCGTTGACGGGCGTTTATGCCTCCACCAACGAGGTGCTGCGGGTAGATTTTGAGAATGGTCTGCCATCGGGGTGGACACAAGAGTATGTACAACTGCCTGTTACCCAGAGCGGTTCGCCGGCATTGTATTCGTGGGCAATTGAAGTGGGCGACAGCCTTACGTATCCCGCAGGATGCGTGAGTGGTACGCATCGTATGAAAGCTGCTAACACGACCAATCAGGAGATGCGTTTTATAACACGCTTGGTTACGCCGCAGATCAATCTGACGGGTGTCTTTCGTCCGCAATTAGTGTTCTGGCATGCCGAGCCTGCTCGTGCAGCGTTCAGCGATACTCTGCGCGTGTATTACCGTACGAGCGCTACGGATTACTGGCATCTGTTGCCTAATGCCGAGTATACGCGTAACGGCAAATGGCAAGAGCAGACAATCAACCTTATCTCCACCAACTCTACCTATCAGGTAGCGTTTGAGATAAGCGAGAGTATGGGACGTGGTGTCGTATTGGACGATGTTGTGTTCCGATCGATGCCTACATGCGAGGATGTGAGCAATATAATATGCAGCAGTATCCACGCTTACGACGTAACTTTGTCGTGGGATGCGTTCGGCGCATACAACGAGTTCCAAGTAATGGTGGCCGACGAAGCATTGGATCTGCAGAATATCGACCCCTCGCACATCGTAGCCAATCTGACGGAGGGTGTGTATGACCCGTCAACCGTTGTTACCGGTCTGCAACCGGAAACAACCTACTACGTATATGTCCGTTCGGATTGCGATGAGAACGATTCGGGCTTTACCAACTGGGTAAGCACCTCGTTCCGTACGCTGAAAGTGGCTTATCTGCCGTATGAGGAGAATTTCAACAGTGCTATTCCCTTCGAAGGAAACATTGCCTACGGTATGCCTGACGGATGGATGAGCGGCAATAGCTTTGAAGATGAAGTGGCTACGCCGTTCGTTATTCGCAACAATACCCTTACCAACCGTTTAATATATTCAGTTGACTCCACGGCCTATCTGAATTTCTTGGGCGAGTTGGCTATAGCCGCTACACCTGTACCCGCATCGGAATATGTGTATGCTGTTACGCCGCAGATTGTAGCAGAGTCGTTACAGGGATTGCAGGTAAGCTTCTGGCTAACAGCCGCTAAGTTCGTCTCGCTGGGTGTGCAGAACTATGCTTCTGAACTCATTGTCGGAACGATCTCTGACCCGCTGAACTTCAATACTTTCCATCCAATCCAAACGGTGAAGATAGGTGTGACGGATATGTTCAAACATGTTACCGTTTCGCTGGATAACTATAGTGGCTCTGACAAGTTTATTGCGTTAGCAAGCAACGCCGATGAGGCGAATGCCTTGTTCATCGACAACTTCAAGATGTCCGTTCCTGAAGCTCCGGTTCCTGCCGAAGTCAAACTGACGAACGTGCATAGCACGGGCTTCACTGTACAACCCTCGTTGCACGGAGCTGCATTGTGGGACGTCGTTGTTTCGTCGGAATATGTTCGCGACGGCAATGTGCGGACTTCTATCGTGCAGCAGAACAACATCAGTGCTGCTTCCTACAATGTTGAGTCGACCGATCTGACAAATCAGATAGTATTCGTTTATACCCGTACCCACAAGGGAAATGCTACATCAGCTTGGTCGTTTGCCAAGGCAATCCGTGTGCCGGGCAAGATGCCGGAAATAACGGACGAAGCAAGTTATACCGAGAGCTTTGAGTCCGGCAATACACTTTCATTGAATACCCTGGAGCAAGAAAACCGTTTGGCAGCATCTTTCCGCGGTATAAGTAGCGTCTATTTCCCGCTGCAAGCCGTAGATGCTACTATCAATACATATCCGCTCTGCGTAAGTACGCAACCCAACTATCGCGGTTCGCATGCGCAGTTGTGCGGTATCGATTCATGGTTCGTGCTGCCAGAGACCGATAGCATCAATACGCTGAAGACGATCTTCCGCTATGCTTCGCATGCTGAGGCACGCGGCAAACTGGCTGTAGGTGTGATGACAGATCCGTACGACCTGAGTACGTTTACTCAGATGGCTGAGTTTGAAGCCGAAGGCAAGACGTATCAGCGTTGCCTGGTAAGTTTCGACAATTATACCGGTGCAGGCAAGTATATTGCTTTCCGTTCGCTGAACGCCGGTTCGGGTATGGCTGCTTCTACCAACTTGATTGACGAGATTATCGTCAGCAAACTCGGTCGTTGCCGTGAGGCAAGTAACGTACAGATTAATCCGCATGCCGAATATGCCGAAGTGACATGGAACGGTGGCGGAATGGATGCTTGGATTGTAGGTCTGTCCACGCAGAAGAATATGCTGAATGCAACGTATACTACGGTTACTACGCCGTCTGTTGAATTTAACGATCTCGATCAGCAAACGACTTATTATATCACTATCCAAACCATTTGCGGCAACGATACTCTGCCGTTGGATGACGTGCGCTACACGTTCCGTACACCGCGCGGATTGCCTATCGCCGAGCGCTTCTCGGGTGGTATACCTGCCGGTTGGACGCAGAGCAGTACGCAGGCCAGTCTTGTCTTTGCCGGAGCAGAAATGGGCATATCGTCCGGATTGTGGAAAGTAACGAATGAAGCGGCCTATGTCAATTCGCCGATGTCCGGCTTTGTGGCTTACCGCAGCCTGTATCAGACGACGAATACGAAGTACGGCTGGCTCATCTCGCCCGAACTATATGTGGATGCTGCTCCCGACAAACCGCTCGAACTTGTCTTTGACCTAGGTATGGCTACCTATGCTACGGCTTCCTCATCGTACACCTACGGCGAAGCCGGAGCAAACGATGTATTCATCGTGGCTGTCAGCGAGGATGGTGGCAATACATGGCAGCGCAAGAACTCCTTTGTATGGGATAACAAGGGTACCGGCAATCGCGACCTGAACAGCCTCATTTGGGATGGCGGTGAGCGCATACGCCTTGATTTTACGCCGTATATAGGCAAGCGCATCAAGTTTGCATTCTATCTGGAGACGTCTACCACCAACCATCATGACAATCTCGTAATCGATAATGTTATCCTGCGTGAGGGTGATGACCGATGCGGTGGTCTGACAGGTTTAAGTGCTTATGCGCCGTCAGTCAACTCAGCTACAGTAACATGGCAATTGGCAGGTATCAATCCTTGGCCTGCTGTCGTTCAATTGTCGACTAACGCGGCATTCGCTACGCTGCTTGCCAATGATACGATTCAGGGCAATACCAAGAGTTACAGCAATCTTGAGCCCAATACCGTATACCATATACAGGCGCGTCAACTCTGCCAGAACGATGCCGAATGGAAACGTACTACCTTCCGTACGCCGTGTATGGCTATTACGCCAGAGGCTTTCGGAACAGAGACCTTTGATGGTGACGATGCTATCGGATGCTGGGCTACAGGTTTCCTCGTAGAGAATACCACAGGTACGCTACCCAGACGAGCCAGAATTGATAAGTTTGGCGGTGTGCTCCAACTCGGTAAGTTCAGCGTAGATACTACCGCTGCCGATGGCGCCTATGCCATCACGCCAGAATTGAATCTGGATGATAACGTGAAGGATATTACACATTATCAAGTAGTCTTCCGCGCCGGAACGAACAGCAGTTCCGACAAGAATGTTCATCGTCTGGCTGTAGGTATCGTTACCGATCCTACTGACGTCAGCTATACATGGAGAAAACAGGCAGAAATTGATCTGCAATATGCCGAGGATTCTACCGAACTGAAAACGTATGTTGTCAGCTTTGAGAACTACACCGGTGACTTTGACGGCTATATGGGACATTATATCATGTTCTATTCCGAAGCCGGTACCGACTCAATGAACTATATTCTCATCGACGATGTGATGATCACGGATATCGATGGTTGCCGCATGGTAATCGATCTGGCTGCCGATTCGTTGGCTCAGAATGGAGTCCGTTTGCGCTGGAGCGGTAATGCACCGCGCTATGAGGTAGGCGTATCCGCCGATCGTGTCGATCCCGCCATCTGCGATACATGGATGTATTACGATACCGTTGCCGGAAATACGTGTTTCGTTTCCGGCTTGGAAGCCACTACGAAGTATTATGCATACATCCGCGCTCTATGCGACGAGGAGAATGTCTCACGCTGGTCGTCAGCAACAGTGTTCCAAACAGCGCGAGGCGTTCCGTATTTGGAGACCTTCGATGCTGTAGTCAGCAGCATGAACGAGGTGGACTTCCGTGGAGCTTCCAAGAAATTTACGGGCGATTCCGTGGTTATCACGACCTACTCCAGTGCATGGACACCACAAAATGTAGGCGCAGGGGCTTCTACCTATAGCGGCATCACCGGAATGGAAGGCGTAGCCGCATACATGAATATTTGGAGTACAAGTTCCTACAAGTGGCTCATCACGCCGGCGTTCGATCTGCGGGATCTTGGCGACAAATCCGTTCGCCTGTCAGCGAAGGTGGCGTTGGCCAAATATGGTGGCAGTAAACCGCCTACCTTCGATGGTAATGATGACCGACTGGGCGTTATCATCTCGCGCGATGGCGGTAAGACCTGGCGTAAGCGCGATGCTACGTTCTGGGCATCCGACGGATCCGGAAAACATCCCTACAATTTCGGCTTGGATGCCCAGCGTATCGAGGTTGACCTGAGTGATTACCTTGGTGATTCGATAGCCGTCGCTTTCTATGGCGAATCGTTGACGTCCAACGACGACAACAGCCTCTTTATCGACTCTGTTCGTCTCGAGAAATTCTTGAAGGAATGTATGGGCGTTCGTAATGCCACACTCAACCTCACCAGTGATACACGTGCCGTAGCCCATTGGAGTATTATCGGCAAACCGAAAGAGGTAGTGTACGAGTGGAGTGACGTGCCTGATTTTGCTACCGTGCTCCTCACCGATACGACGTCTGCTGACTCGGTGGCATTTGCCGATCTTGCGCTCGATCGCACCTACTACTTGCGTCTCACGCAGTCAGGTTGCGAGAATAGCGCAGTTCTGAGCGTAAACACACCGCATACCATCCCGTTTGCCGAGTCATTCGCTGGGGCTAACCTGCCGGCTGAATGGACGGTTTATCAGGGGAATGCCGACTCAGCGTTGGCAGGCAAGTTGCCGGTGCTGAAGAATACCACACAGGCGTGGACCATCAGTAACAAGTCCACCGGTTTGCCGGCTAACCACTTATTGGGTGTGCTACGTAATGCATCGAATCTGAAAGAGATGTGGTATGTTTCGCCTACTGTGATTATCCCTGAAGGCAGCACCAGCGTTAAGTTGATGTTCAACTTGGCTTACACCGCACGTAACTCGTCGAATCCGCCTGCTTCTGCTCAAGGACAAGAATTCCGTGTACTTGTATCGGGTGATCGCGGCAATACTTGGACGACAAGCTGGCTATTCATGGATACGCCCGATGCGTATATGCAACTCAGCGACGTGTCGGCTACCGGCATGCGTATCGAGCTGCCGATGGATGACTTTATCGGTCAAGCTGTACGCATAGCATTCTACAAGACGGCTACTGCCAATGAGAACGAAATACATATAGCCAACGTACAGCTTCGTGAAGTTGGTGCTCCGTGTGCTACACCTACGGAGCTCGCTATAAGCAATATATCATTCAACGGTGCCGATGTAAGCTGGGAGGGGCAGGAGGATAAGATCAGCATCATCGAGTATAGTACATATCCCGATTTTAAAGTATCCCAATGCGATACGCTGATAAATACGCTTACACATTCACTAAGCCATCTGCAGAGGGGTACAACTTATTACGTACGCGTGCGCCAGATTTGTGGTCAGAACAGTATATCGGATTATTCGAATGTTGTATCGTTTATGACCTTGATAGGTCTGCCGTATATCAATCCGCTCACTACCCTTGATAAGTGGACACGTTACCAATCACCGGTAGCCGATGGCATATCCGGCTCACGTACTTTGCTTACGACGAACACGGGTTGGAAGGAAAACAGTACAGCCTCGATTCTGGGTGGTCCGCATATTTATTGCGGCAATAACAGTACAAATGCCTTCTGGGTTGTTTCGCCTGCTATTGATCTTTCGGGGCAGGATCCGAATGCTAGTATTCGATTGAGTATTGATTTGGCTTTGACAAAATCATATAATAAAAACGAGAAACCGTCAGCTACGGATTATGCTACAACCAACAAATTCTATATTGCTGTATCTACTGACAATGGTGAGACCTTCTCTGCTGAGAATGTTTGGGAGTTCTCGTCATCCGCTAATGCAGCGTTTGTATATGCCGATATACCTATCGGTTCCGGTGATACCTATCTCATGGATTTCTCGCGCTTCAACGGTCAGACTATACGCATAGCTTTAGTAAGTTTTGCCACCAAGACAGCGGCTATCAATGCAGCAAATTTGAATCTGGATTTGGCAGGATCATCATGTTTTGGCCTGTCGGGCATTTCGTTTGCCGATACGGATACTGCTACTACCATCACCATCTTGCCTAACGATACGGCACATCAATGGCAGTTAGCTTACGGCCTGCATGGTACTGATCTGGTAGATATGCAAATGCTTGTAGTGAATGCTACTTCCGTACATTTAGGAGGATTGTCGCTCAATAGCACGTATGATGTATATGGCCGTTCTATTTGTGCAGCAGAAGATACTTCGGCATGGTTCGGTCCGTACAGCTTCGATACACCTACCGGTGTACCGTACACCGCTGCTTTCGCAGGTGCGTTTGACAATTGGATGCGATATGTTGGCGATCCTGATGCTATATTCCAAGGCACGGATTCGCTCAAACCGTCTACTTCCGGATGGCAAACTACTACTGTGACGAGTTATGCATTAGGTAAACCACATATCTATTGTTCGCAATCTTCTACTTTGGCCAACTGGCTTGTGTCGCCTACGATCAACCTCATGCCGCAAGATGAATCAAGTAGTATATGGCTCAGCCTGCGTGCAGCACTTACCACGTCGAGTACCAGTTCGTATGCTCCTGTAAATGTGGCGGATCATACATTCCGTATTGCTTACTCGCTGGATAATGGTGCTACATGGCGCGAGGCAAACAGCATCCTCTGGGGAGACGATACGACAAAAGTTGATTATCTATATCGCAGCATTCCGAACGGCGCAGGTAAGTCCATTCATATGAATGTAACGGAGATGGCAGGTCGTGAAGTACGCATCGCTTTGATCGAGGGCGCTGCACCCTCCGGTTCGTCGTGTATCCACATAGCCGACTTCGAATTGGCGGAATATGATGTTCCGTGCTTCGGTGTGGAGAACTTCACCGTCGAGCTCGAAGGCAATATTGCTCACTGCGTTATCAGCGATCCGTTCGCCGAAAGCACTGCTTGGCAGTATGTATACGGTGAGAGCGGCTTTACACCTTCCGGCGCCAATGCGGTAACTACCTTAACGAAGAAGTTCGATATCCGCGATTTGCCGATGTCATCAGATATCGACATTTACGTGCGTACGCTCTGTGGCGAGAATAACCTGACAGCTTGGGTTGGTCCGATGACGGTAACCACACCGCTCGGTATTCCGTTCCACGAAGCGTTGGATGAAAGCAGCAGGCCTACGGGATGGCAGTCACAATCTGTTTATAGCGGAGACTGGTATGTAGGCAGCAGCAAGAAAAGCTATGTTTGGGGAACCAATCACGCCTACATCAATATCTACTCCAACTACAAGGCACGCCTCGTTTCGCCTGAAATAGCGCTGGTAGATCTTGGTACAAACGTTGAGTTGGCATTCGACCTCGCGCTTACTGATTACAACAACGGCAATCCTATTGAGAGTGCCGAAGGACAATCGTTCTACGTAGAGATCTCTACCGATGGAGGCGAAACCTTCGAGCCGATAGCCGTTTGGGGTGAGCGCAACGCTGATTATGATTATGCGTCTATACCTACTACGGGCGAGCGCTATCATATCGACCTGAGTGAGTTCATCGGCGAGTCAATCCGTCTTGGCTTCTATGCTGAAGCTACATACGGCTCAGGCGGTCCGGATAATGACCTGCACATCCGCAACGTGGATATCGATACCATTCCTACCATGAGCGTTCCGTGTGCACGAATTCGCAAGGCGGAAGTACTGGAGAGAGATTTGCATTCTGCCAAACTCATCTTCCGTGGTTCCAAACTGGAAGAGGCTTTGTCCTTCGAGTATGTTTGCTTGCCGGAAAATAGTATCTTCAATGCAAATCTGGCTGTTAGCACGGATACCAACGTGGTTGTCATCAAGGGGTTGGATTCTTCAAATGGTTACGAACTCTTTGTCCGTGCTCAGTGTTCGGACAGCACATGGGGCGGATGGCAAGGTCCATATCTGTTCTACACAGTTGAATGTAGCGATATCACCGGTGTAACACCACTCAGCGTCACCAATACGGATGCGGTTCTTCGTTTAGAGACAACCAATCCTGGAGCTGCCATCGCATATCAGGCATACTTCTGTGAAGAGGGTGAGCCACTATTGCTACGTGAGATTCAGACGTTCCATAGTGATACCGTCATCTTTACTCAGCCGATTTCCAGCAGCTCGATTTATCATTTGTATGCTCGTAAGATTTGTGAAGCCGGTGATACATCCGTTTGGTGCGGTCCGTTCGCCGTTCAGACGCCGCTTGGCGTTCCGTACTACGAGCGTCTCAGTGGCTACTCGTCGCTGCCTGCCGGTTGGTCTTGCGTCACATATAACAGTAGCGGAGCATGGACATCATCCTCCAGCTGGAGTATGAGCAAAGGTTCGTATGTGTGGGGCGAGAACCACGCTGCAATCAATATCTATAGTTCGAACAATAGTATGATTGTTACGCCGGAGTTGAGCACGTCCGGTGTGAACAATACGTTACTGCTTTCGTTTGATTTGGCTCTCACGAAGTGGAATACCTCTACTGCTCCTACCACTACGGCAGGTCAAAGTTTCGAGGTGCGCGTATCTACAGACGGTGGTCGCTCATTCGATCCTGCGGTAGCAGTGTTCGGCTCTGCGCCTTCTGCGAATTATCAGTATGCTGATATTCCTACCGACGGTAATCGGTATACAATCGATTTGTCACCGTACGCCGGACAATCGGTACGCATCGGCTTCCATGCTATTGCTACCGGTCAAGGTGCTGACAACGATTTGCACTTGCGCGAAGTATTGCTTGATACCACAGTTGTTCGCTGCACGGGTATTAGCAGAGTACAGGTGGAAAGAGTCACTCTCAACGATGCTACCATCGCATTCGAATATGCTGATGGTGAAACCAAGGGCAGCGCTGTGATTGAGGTGGCATTGGATAAAGAGTTTACACAATTGCTCGTTCAGGATTCAGTAATAGGAGATCCGGAGTACGTGCTGACTGGCTTGTTCCCGTCCACCACATATTTCGTTCGCGTAGCGAATGTTTGCGGCGGAGGATTATCGCTCTGGTCGAATACGGCTACGTTTACAACCGCCTATGGCGTACGCTATCAGGAAGACTTCGAAGTATCAAAGCGATTCAACGAGTGGACACAAAGTATATCGAAGACGAACGATGTCTTTACTTCAGGCAAACTGACCGAAACAACCTCCGGCAAGTGGAGCTTGAAGACCAATAATGAAGATGTCTTCCCGACGCAGCATATTACGATGAATATCTATAGCACGAACACCGGTTGGGCTATCACGCCGGCTATTGACCTGTCAGACAAAGTAGGTCAAGGCTTGTTGCTCGGCTTCGATCTCGCCCTCTGTAAGTGGAGTGGTGGCGGTATGCCGGATGTATCAGCTCACCAATCGTTCTATGTGATTGTTTCGGAAGACGGCGGCACAACATGGTCGTCAAAGGACATTGTTGCCTCTTGGAAACCGAACGGAACAGGTAGCAACTACAACTATTACGACCTCGGTATCGTACCAATCCGTTATATCCTTGATATGACGCCGTATGCCGGCAAAAGTATCAAGATTGCCTTCTGCGCCGAGCAGACCGAATCGGGCGGTGATAACAACATCATGATTGACAATATCGATTTCAATACGGCTATATCAGTTACCTATACTGATACGATCTGCCGCTACGAAGATTACGATATGCATGACCTCTTCTATGCCGCAGGTGACTTGGAGTTGGGTGATAACAATTTCCGTATTATCTCTGAGAACTTCGACAAGGTAACGAGTGTCAATATCTATGTGAAGGATCTTCCGAATGCAGAAGTAGAAGCTACTATCTGCGAGGGTGAAGAGTTCTCCGGTTATGGCTTCGACGGCCTCGTAGCTACGCAGTCAGGCCCGTATAGCCGCTACATCGAGCGCGCTGAGGGTTGCGACAGCATCCTCACGCTCAACCTCACAGTCATTCCTAAGTCACGCACCGTGGTTGAGGATACGCTGTGCGACGGTAGTGTATACGAGTTCAAGGGCAAATCATATTACCACGATGTTATCCTCGTGGATACGCTCTCGTCTGCTCTCACGGGTTGCGACAGTATCGTTACTTACTATATCACCTTCAGCGGTGAGGCTGTTAGCCAGTCGGATGTATATGCCGTCATCTGCGCCGGTCAGCGCTATCGTGACGAGCTCTTCTCCGAGACTGAGACGGGTGTCTATATCGAGACTACGGCTACCATCAACGGCTGCGACAGCATCGTTACGCTCCACCTGTTCGTAGCGGATGCCGAGGGTGCTTTGTACGATACGATTAAAGCATCGCAACTGCCGTACATCTACGACGGACGTGAACTTATTCCGGCGGACGCCGACAAGAACGATTACACCTTCACGCTCGAAAGCGTCAACGAAGGTTGCGAACCGACCTTGTATGTACATATCGACCGCACGGATGCTATCTCCAACATCGTGGCTGAGAACCTCGAGCTGGCTCCTAACCCCGTACAGGTAGGCGAGGCGCTCAACGTCCTCACCGATCTCATGGCAGGAGAGTTCACCGCTACGGTCTACAACGCTATCGGCCAGGAGGTATATACCGTCACCGAGTTTACAACCGCACTGCCCGGCTTGCCCGCAAGCGGCATCTACATGGTTCGTATCCAATCGGGTAAGAACCTGTACGAAGGCAAGGTACTCGTCAAGTAAGCGGTTGCTACACGAAATGTTTATAGAAAATCCTCCGCCTATCGTCTCAGATAGCTGCGGAGGATTTTCGTTAAAACTTCTTTGACGCGTCGTACTGTTCAATCGTCTTCGATTGGATGATAACGGTCGTGTCGCCTCGCTGGATGCTGCTGCTCGTCGTTGTGATGGTGCGTGTCACGTTGCAGCTCGTCAATACCGTCGCTGCTCCGATAATCATCAGGGCAATCCCTGCCCCGATGATTTTCAAAATCAAGGCTTTCATAGATGAAAAGTGAAAAGTGAAAGGTGAAAGGAAATTGAAAATTGAAAATTGAAAGGTGAAAAGTGAAAGGTGAAAGGAAATTGAAAATTGAAAATTGAAAGGTGAAAAGTGAAAGGAAAGTAAAAAGGACTAAGCCTAACACCTCTCACCTTTCAGTTAACGATTAGCCTTGGGACTCATCGTAGGCCTCACCGCAGACTAGCCACAAGTAGGACTTGAAGGTCTTGCGGCCACCGGGCAGATCTTTCTGCGCTTTGAACGCAGCGTAGTCGGTCTGGTAGGTGCTCATGTTCTTGGCGCGTACTGCTACGGCACGACTGACAGCCGTGAAGCGGGCACGGATAGCCAGTTCGTCTGCCGTGACGGGAGTGTTGCGGGTGACAGCACTCAGACCGCGGAGGAAGATGCGGGAGCAGATATTGCTCTCGGTGGGAGCGGTACGGTGGGTAGCCAGCACCATCTTCTGGTCAGCCGCGTGCTGCGACTTCTTGTTAATCTTGGTCAGTGCACCACTGACGGTTTTGATCATGTCTGCATATTCAGCTTTAGCCATCGTGTTCGGCGTTGCCGTTGGCTGTTGGCTATTGGCCGTTAGCCGTTGGCTCTTCTCCACGCCGTGGGAGGGGTTAAGTATGTCAAAGATCGCTGCTGCCGTATTGTCACCCACAGGCAGCATGGTGGGGTTTTCCGGAAAAACGATGCAAAGATAGTATATTTTTCGGACATTTGCAAATTTTCGGCTTCGCAAATCTGAATGGTTCAGATTTTCGCTATCTGTCCGGCAAACGCTCGCCCGTGAGGAGGTCATAACCGGCATATTGGGACAAATCGTGCACCTCGGTCAGGTACATCCAGTCGCGGTGATAGAGTTTGTCGCGGTAGGAATGGCCATAACGGCGATGCTTGAGCCAGCCGTAGATGAGCGTGTCAAGCCCTTGCATGCCGACATTGAAACGGATGGCAGCGCTGAGACGGTCTGCCAGGAACTGTTTGGTGATGCGCTTCATAATCAGTCGAGATAGCCGAGGGTTTGCAGATAACGGTAGAGCTGGATGACGTCGGAGGCGTTGAGCAGGCGGTTGTTATGCCGGCAGACAGATTGCTGGACGTTGCGCCACTGGTTGAGGACGGAGAGCCGTTCGTGGTCGGGGAGATCATCCAGGCGCTGTCCGCTGAGCATCTCCATGACCGCTCCGGCAAACTCCTCAGCAGGGACGCTGATGCCGGTGACGGGGAAGCCGCCGTTGGCAAGATCGGCGCAGAGGCGGATGAAAAGCAGATGGCGGGAATCGGCAATGCCCGGGGTGAAACGTGCGGTGCGGACGGCGTAGATGATAACATGACCGAGCGCGTCGGTGCGGCGTTTGAGGGTGAAGCCTGCGCCTTTTTTGAGACTGCCGGTGAGGCTGCGGCAGAAAGGTGAAAGAATGAGTTGCATAGCGATGATGGATAATTTATTGTTAAAAATGATTAAAAAATCGGGTTTTGACCCGTAGTTGGACCGTAGATGACCCGTAGATGGACTGTAGATGACCTGTAGATGGCTCGACAAACGTCTGCGGGTTTGGCGGGAGAGAGCGGTTCAGAGGACGAAGTCGCCTTTGATGTCCATGCGGAAAAGTTCGGCTTCGGCTCGGGTGTAGATGCCACCGGTGCCGTTGTAGAGGGCACGGACGAGCGGGACGGCGGGGAGAGAGTGAGCACCGTTGTAGTTGGTGGGGACGGGTTCGGGGAAACGTTTTACCCAGAAGTACGGATTCTCATTAGGTGCTCCGTAGGTTTTGAGGTAGGTGTGCATTGCCTTTCTCGCCACAGGAGTGCGCTTATACGCCCACCAATCCCAGGTTTTCCCTTTTCTGTTACGCGCTTGTGCTGAGCTAAGGAAATAATCCCAAAACTCATCGTTGAATTGTCGGTACAATGAATTAATGTCCATAATAAAATTCTTTTTCCCTTTCCCCAAACCCCAATCCCCTTAGTATAGTGGGATTAGGGATTAGGGACGAGAGTATTTTATTTCTTTTTTTTGCTTCTTTTTTTTCTTTTTTCGGACACTGCCTTCCGGAGTTGCCTCCGGAATTCCCCCGAAGTTCCTGGCAGCCTCGTTGATTTCAGAGGTCAAAAAGCAGGTGACCCTTACCCTCCTTTTTTCCCGAAATCAATCTCGTTGCTGCGGAAGTTCTTTTTTGCGATTTTTGATCGCCCAAGATTGGTCGATGCATTAGGATGCAGAGACCGCTCATTCCGATTGCGACTACTTGTTCCCTTTGATGTTTCAAAAGGAACAAGCTCACGTTTGACAGCTGAGGGATTATACGACCTGGAGGATAGCCATTAATTATACAACCTGGAGGACGGGACTGCGGCGGATGGATTTGGAGGTGGGCATGAGGACTGCCAGTGCCTCGCTCTTGCCACGGAGTTCGAGTTTCTTGGGTGCGAGCTCTTTCTCCAGTTGGTTCACTTCTTCGAAGAGTTGCTGCCAATCGAGGAGTTTATGGTGCTTCTTTTCGTAGGCCTCAATCTCTTCGTCGGTCATGGTGGTGCGCTGCTCGTCGGTGAGTTCGGGTAGGTGGACGCGTTCCCAGTGATAGGTGGGGATGTAGTAGAACTTGAACATCCTGGTTCCGAGATTGGCGGTAACAGGTTCGTAGCCTTTGGTGCGTTTCTCCATCAGTTTGCAGACGATGCTCTTGAGGCTCTCGAGCACGGATTTGTTGGCTTTGGAGATGCGCGTGGCGGCAAAGAGCCGGTCGTAATCGCGGTTCTCTGGATCGGAGCACGGCATGGCGTCGTACAGCTCACGGAGGATGTTTACTACTTGGTTTTCCTCGAGTTGGTCAGTGCCGATTTGTGCCAACAGGTTGGCGATTTGTTCGTTTTTCATTGTTGCGATAGTTTTGTGCTTGGCTTTGGTTTTACGAAAGGCCTTTCACGTGTACACAAGCTCAATCCAAAACTTCGCGGGGTTAATGATAATTGTTATTTATTTGTCCAAAATGCCCCAAAATTTTCCAAAAATTAGTTTATCTTTTGGGGATCATTTTTGGTGATTTTGACTAATCTAATCCATCTTTCTCTTACGAAAGACGGTGCAAAGGTACAAAAAATAATTGATAGTTGGTGCAGAAAAAGTGGACAAACCGCATTGGCACGGTTATTTTTTCGCTTTTAGCAACTTATCCATGCCCGATTTGGTATATTCAAGCATGCCGGCAGTAACCCGTAACACATTGTTCCACTGACGTACAACTTGATAGTCGTACAGGTAACGCGCCACTCTTCGGCTGAACCTCCTTACATCAAAATGGAAACGATGGCGGTTGTCAGGAACTTCGTCGACGAAAGCATTGAACATCTCTACAAACTGATTGAACATGATGTCGGTGACATCGAAATCTTCGATAAATTTTCTCATATCGGCAATAATTTATGATTATGCCGTAAAGATATACAATTAATTTTGATCATGCAAATCGCTGATGGAGATATTACTTTTCGAGATGATTTTCCTCTCCCGTTACCCCGCATTTCGCTTAATTCTGCATTTTTCTTAGCTGTTTTGTAGAAATCTGCATTCAGCATTTGCTTTTTTGGAAAAAATTTTGTATCTTTGTACCGTATATATCCTAAATGGATATTTTTCCGTTTGAGGAGACAATACAAATGACATATAAAAGGCGTTTATTATTTCAAGAGATATGTCTAAACAACTGCAAATACGCAACTCGACGGCAGAGTTCTTGATCTTCCAGGCCGAAGACCAAACTGAAGGCGTACAAGTCTTCTACAAAGACGAGTCTATCTGGGCGACGCAAAAAGCGATGGCTATGCTTTTTGATTGCTCAACGGATAATATTGGTCAACATCTGAAGAACATCTTTGAGAGTGGTGAATTAATTCGCGAATCAGTTACCGAGAAAATCTCGGCTACTGCCGCTGATGGTAAGAATTACCTTACTCAGTTCTACAAACTCGATGCCATTATTTCCGTCGGTTATCGCGTCAATTCGCGTCGTGCAACGCAGTTCCGCCAATGGTGTACAGCCGTGTTGCGCCAGTTCGCTATCAGAGGCTACGTCATCGACCGCAAGCGCATGGAGAACGGCGCGTTCATCAGCGAGGATTATTTCGAGCACCTTCTGGCTGAGATTCGTGAGATTCGGCTTTCCGAACGACGATTCTACCAGAAGCTCACCGACATATACGCGACAGCTATCGACTACAATCGTGACGCACCAACCACACGCGAGTTCTTTGCCAAAGTGCAGAACAAAATGCACTACGCCGTTCATGGACAAACGGCAGCAGAACTCATCGTCTCGCGCGCCAATGCAGAGAAAGAACACATGGGACTGACCACATGGGAGAATGCTCCGCACGGAAAAATCGTCAAACCCGATGTGAGCCTAGCAAAGAACTACCTCAACGAAGTGGAGCTCGAAGACATGGGACGGCTTGTCAACACTGTTCTAGATGCCGCGGAACGTATGGCCAAGCGGCATATCCCTATGACAATGGAAGACTGGGCGAAGCGTATCGACATCATCCTCGAAGCAACTGATGATCGGATACTGACTGATGCAGGCTCTGTATCGCACGAGTTCGCACAAGCTTTTGCCGAAACAGAGTTCGAGAAATACCGCGTCATTCAAGACCGCCTCTTCGAATCCGACTTCGATCGCTTCGAGTTACCAACACTGCCTTTTGACGAAGAAAAGTAAAAATTTTTGTACCTTTGCAGTTGTTTTTGGTACGTGGCGCAAATGAGACGATGGTTGTACATATCGGCGGTGATGTGGATGCTGGCGGGAAGCTTGCCGGTAGGCTGCATGTTGACGGGCTGCAAGGGAGCGTGTGGCAGCATGGGAACATGCGGAGGCACGCGGCAGGCATCGTGCGGGTGGGGTGATGTGCGGCAGACGCTGGCTGTGGCAGACAGTATGCGCGTGAATCATGGCGTGGCGTATGACGACAGTCTGGCATTGGCGGAGGCGGTTGCAATGGTTGACACATGGTGGCATCGTACGTTTCACCCTGCCGACTATGCCAAGGCTAACTACTATTATGGTCGACTTCTTCGCAACCGTGGCGACCAGCCGGCTGCTATGCTCGCTTTTTTGCGTGCCGTCCACACGGATCCCGACTACCCAGCCCGAGCTATCCGTGCAGGCTTGCCGTTCCGTACAGTTTCGTCCGATGAATACTCCATGCTCGGGAGAGTGTATAGCAATATAGGTTCTATGTGCCACCTTGCTGAAAAATATGATACGTCGAGAGAGATGTATCTACAGTCGTCTCAGCAGTTTCTATTAGCGAATGATTCACTTAATTATTTGTATGCGCGGTATGAAGCTGCGTATGAGTTAGCCGAAAGTGCCCGAAAAGATGAAGCGATTGATGAATTGGAACAAATAGAAGCCGATTGTAATGCCCCGTCGGTATTGGGATTGGTGTATTTGGCAAAGGCGCAAGCATATATGCAATGCAAAGACTATGACTCAACACTTTATTATGCCAATCAAGAGCAACGATATTATCCCCATGAAAATACCGGAGTTCTAATTAAAGCACAAGCGTTTTCATTGATGGGAGATAAAGATTCGGCTATTTACTACGCTAATCTACTTATCAACTCAAACGCAGGTTTAGAGACCAAGCAAAAAGCCTATTATATTTTGCAACATGACGATGTTGACAATATTTCCAAAGATAGCATCAATATACTCTCTGCCGATCGTACCGACGTTCACAACGCGTTGGACAAACGCCATCAACAGTTGGCTCAAGCCGTGCAATTGTTGAACTTGGATATTAGCTATACTCCCTCCCGCAAGCAGATTGTTTTGCTTGTCATATCATTGATGGTAATAGGCGGAGTAGTGCTTTTATGCGTTATAGGTATTCGCAGATGGAGTAAATGGCAACATGCCAATATTGAGAAAGAGCGTGTACTGGCGCAAACTGAAGTACAAAAGGCTCGTCAAGAACAGCAAATTATTCGTGCAGAACATTCTGCTTATTATGACCAGCTTCGCGTAGAGATTGAGAATAACTGTAAGCTGTTGCGCAAAATGCAGAATATAGAAACAGAGTTGGCATGGGAGCAACATCAGCATGTGTGTGAAATGGCAGACAAGCACTTTCATCTTTTGGCGAACAAGCTTCGGGCATTGGATGTTCTGAACGAACGGGAGATACACCTGTGCATCCTGGTTATGATAGGAGGTTTCTCGGACAAGCAGTTGGCAAATATGCTTTCTTATGGCACGAACAGCATCAGAAGCATCAAACTGAAGACAGCTAACAAACTGGGTACAACAAGCAGCAATTTGCGCGAATTTCTCATCGAAAAAGCCGTTCATGGCATCGAAAAATTGCCCTAAAAATGCATTTTTCTACATCGAAAAATCATAAAGTGGTGATTTGCTGAATTTTAGCTAAAATCATTTTTCTACATGTTTTTCTTGCATATTTACGAAAAATTTTGTAATTTTGCAGTCGAAATCGAAACTTCGGTTTATTTTGGAGCGGATTAGAGGTGTTGAACAAGGTTTTGCTACTTTATTATCCAACAACTAAAATAATATGAAAAAGATTATTTCAAACATTTTCATTATTTTGGCGCTGGGGCTCGGTATGGTTTCACATTTGACGTCATGCTGTAACAATTGTGTATACATTCAAGAAGTAGATTATCTCACACCTTTTCCTATAGATAAGGTTAACTTGCTTGCGCCATATAATAATGATGATTCGGCTATCTTTGTTTTTTATGACAAACAAAGCAAATGTGAGATACATACCTTTGACTGGGAAATCATATCTGCCGCACAAGCGAAAGATTCAGACCGGGGAACATACAAGGACTACTTGCCCGAACATGCATATAAAAATGTAAGTTTCCGCTTTCCCGATTCCATGACGCTTGATTTAAGAATAGCCATACAACGAGGCTATAGCGGAACTATTAAAACGCCAACATGTAATAATCGTATAGATATAACATTATTTGCACGCAAAGAAGGGCATCAATCAAAATATGAGAGAAATGAAACACTCTATTCATGCGGCTATTCGCTTGAAAACAACACCTCGGATTTTGATGCCATCTTTAGCCAGATTCCAGACACAATATGGCTGAAAGCCGACACATACGAGCATCCTATCGCATGTGTTGTTTTTGGAAAAGGCCTATACTCCTTTGAGGATAGTGAAAGTAATACATGGGAACTCCGGTAAGAGTACCCCGATTGGGTATAATGAAAGGAAGCAAAAATCAAAATCACGGGATATATACATAGTATATATAGGGTAAGGTAGGATACGTGATTGGACCGATAATGGTCCGTTAACGGTCTGATAAGGAGCTGATAACGGACTTATACAAGGAAGGCACAGACGGGAAGATATACATCAAGTACACGAACATAGAGAAGTAACGGAACAATATAAGGCGATTCATAATGTGATTAGATGAAAATCCACAGGCGAATAGCGGGAATGGGTTGGAAGTCAAAAGGTAAAGGCAATGAAAAAATCCACAAAAAAATTTGCATATTCGAAAAAAAAGCAATAACTTTGCACACGAAATCGGAAATTCGGTTTTTTGAGGGAGCAGATTAGAGGTGTTGAACAAGGTTTTGCTACTTTATTATCCAACAACTAATAGAATAATATGAAAAAGATTATTTCAAAAAGTATCATTATCTTAATGCTGGGGTTTGGTGTCGCATCGTGCACAAAGCCAGTAAACGAATTGGATGCTGTTCGTGCAGCTTTGGAACGATATGCCGATTACACGTACGACAACTACATGGTAGACAGCCTTGAGCGTTTTATTCTTGAGACGGGAGAGATAAAGACTTATCAAGTGACATCGAGCTCTCTTTATACAACTACCAAAGTGGAAAACGGAAAGATTCATAGCATGTTTATCTCCATAAAGTTGTTTAATTGGCTTCAACCCTATGAGAACAAAGATATTGTCCTCAATGGAAGTTATCCCAATAACAAGATTACGGAAATCACATGGGTCTTTGGCGTGGAATCGAATCCGAAGCCTGCTATTAAAGACGCTAACCCGTCTTTCTCAATTGGAAATGACGAAATATATCTGGAAAACGAAGATGGACAATGGATGCTCCTCAAAAAAGGTGTAGGTATAGCTCGCATGGGCGACAGCACAGGACATATCTGGACAAGTACAAGAGAAAAATAACTACTACAGACAAATAGAAGAGTTGATGCTCTATGCTATTCAACAAGAGGAACGTATAAAAGAGTAGGAAAATCAAATATCTAAATAGGAGGACTACACAATGAAAAAAGTTATTTTTGCTTTATTATTAATAGCCTTGTATGGCTGCGACCCGTACAAAAATTCTTGGTGGAGTCCTGCCATGCCACACGATGGAGCCTTACTATATGTTTTGAAGCTAAAAGATCCCTCGTATAAGAATTACCTTATAGTAGACATCAAAGACAGCATGCTGGTCTATCAAGATAGGGGGGATGGCGGTTGTTATAAATATAAAGATAATGCCGGTTTTGGCTATAATCTGGAATTTTCGGAAGACACAAAAGAGGAAATTGATATTTGTCTCTTGCGTGACTCGTCATTTTTATATCCCTTACATGGTGATTATTATATTATTTATCCTTTGGCTCATGGAAAATATGCTCCGATGTCACATAGGGTCACCAATATTGCATGGGGCGATATATGCAATTATGATAAAGACACCATGCAGTTGATGGAGTATCCTTATCAAATACCGCAATTCCAGGTAACAGAACGAATGGTAAGGGAGTCGTTACATAAGACCAAGGAAAACGATGTATTGACTTATACGGAAGTATTTGATTATATAAATAATCTGATTGACGGCAATGCATTGGAAAGCACTTGTAGCAAAGTGTATTTTACAGAATCAGGAGGTTATTCGTTTTGGCCTATAGAATAATAATGGTATGCGTACAAGAAATATTTCAGTTCTGTTGTTGCTTATAGGAATACAATGGAACATATTTGTCTTTGCCCAGGAAATGGACACATTAACCATCAAATTAATAGCATGTGAAACAAGAGGCATATGTTGACGAATACCAGCATGAGAAGGGAACATACGACAGCGTAAATAACGTAAGCCTTTTGCCTATAGTTAGTGAGGGCGTGACATATTTTTATGCAGTCAATGTCCGAAATGAACAAGGGTGGGCTCTTGTCTCAAATGAAGAGCGCTATGTCCCTGTCGTTGCGTATTCATTGCGCGGAAATATTGATGTTAATGATTCTGATTTCCCTAAGGAAAGAAAAGGAGAGTACTATATCAAATATCATTAGTGCCAACTAAAAAAACAGTTATTTCATCAGTCTTACAAAACGTCATATATAGACGCAAAGTGTTTGTCCTGTGTTTTTTTAAGAAACATTACGATGAAACTCAATGTTAAATATCTTTTGATTTTGCTCCTAATTATCGGTACGCGTTCTTTGGCGCAAACAAATGACACCATCTACCTTGTGATGTACGATAGTATAGAAACCCGTATTCACATTGACAATGTGTATGTTTCATACTATACTATTGAGATAGATTATTCCATTTTTGATATTTGGAAGACTATGGATCAGACTTTTGTCCCAACGGCAAATCCATATCGCGTCCCGAAAGTGCGGTCATCCAAAGTGTTAAGAACAACATTTCCTACGATAGAAAAGAATATTCATTCAATGAAACCATGTAGTAATTTAGTGTACTTTTCTGTATTTGACAATGATTTTGTTCGAGCAGATGTATATATGTGTGTTGAAAAATTACGAGACAAGAAACATTTTCCTCTGTTTGGCAATTATGATAGTTGTTATTCCTTTCTCTTCAAAATAGAAGATGCAAATATACGTGTCGTACAACAAGTACACTTATACGATTTATGATTCGAAGACTGACTAATACATTAAACAGATTAGCCCTGTAGTTATTAAAGCAGTGAAAATCCCATAAAAAAAAAATTTTGTGAAATCATTTGCAAATGTCAGTTTTTTTTTGTAACTTTGCAGGCGAAAAGTTAACGCACCAGTACTATTATGGAAAGACTGACTAAAGGTAAGGTTGTTGAGATTCCGGTGCATGATGAGTATTATGTATATGCTCAAGTGCTACATCAGAGTAGTTTTGTATATTTTGATGCAAGATATTCGACATCTGTGCAAGATATACGAGATATAGACATGAATAAAGTGCTATTCATTGTATGCTCCTCTGTTACTGATGCAGTACGAGCCAGACGTTGGAAAATAAGAGGGAAACTGCCAATAGATCCGAAGTTTAATAAACTTCCCAAAGAATTTTTACAAGATGCTATAAATCCCTATAAGTTTTCGCTCTACGATTGTGATACAGGAGAAGTAACTCCGGCAACACGGGAGGAATGTGAGGGTTTAGAGCGGTGCGCCGTATGGTATGACAACCATATTGAAGACCGAATATATTCGCATTATTCTAATACAAGATGTATATGGATGCGCACTATTGATGAAGAGATAGAGTTTGTCAACAAACAGAAGGAAAAGTATCTTCAAAAACTTCAACAACAGCAACAAGAAACTAATAAGAAAAAGCCGAAATAACAAGGCGGTGCGGCATGGATAACGGACATGGACGACCTTCCGGTGCATCTTCAAATAGCATAAACCTACATTGCTCGCGAATTTCATCATGAGGTGGCAAATAAGCAATAAAAACGCACTTTCCTCACAAAAAAGTGCGTTTTTATTTGCATATATCAAAAATTTGTTGTACCTTTGCACCCGCTTTCCCGATGGGGGAGAGTAAAATGTGGCGAAGTTGCTATCTTCGCGATTCTGCTTCAGCCACCATTGTTTAACCTGACAATTATCAATTATCAATTGTAAATTGTCAAATTGTAAATCAAGTATGTATTTGACATCAGAGAAAAAAGCAGAGCTCTTTGCCAAGTTCGGCAAGGGCGCACAGGACACCGGTTCTACCGAAGGACAGATTGCATTGTTCACTTTCCGTATCAACCATCTTACCGAGCACCTCAAGCTCAACCGTAAGGACTTTGGTACAGAGCGTGCCCTGACCAACCTCGTAGGTAAGCGCCGTCGTTTGCTCGACTACCTCAAGGCTAAGGATATCGAGCGCTACCGTGCAGTTATCAAAGAGCTGGGTATCCGTAAGTAATCCTATCCATAAGGATAGTACAGCGGCTACCGCTGCTAAAAAAAACAGGAGTTCGTCTCCTGTTTTTTTGTGCCTTGCCGGCAGTATGCATACGTTTTGCCGGCATATCTTATGTGCCTTGCCGGAGGGTCTGTTGCCGTTTGTCTGCTTAGGGCAGAGGCGTCAGCGGATAAACGATGTTTACGATGAAGATGTTCGCCGCCAGGATAATGAGGTTCATCAGCAATCCGATGCGCATAAAGTCGCTGAACCGGTAGCCGCCAGGAGCATATACCAGCATGTGTGTTGGCGAACCGATAGGCGTGGCAAAACTGCTGCTCACGCTTACCATCAGCGCTATCAGGAACGGGTAGGGCTCGTAGCCTAACTGCTCCGCTGCCTCGTACATGATGGGGAAGAACATCGCACCGGCGGCTGTGTTCGAGATAAACTCGGTGATGAATGTTGCTACAAAGCAGATGGCGGTCATCACCACGATAGGGTTCGTGCCGCAAATATCCAGTATGCCGTATGCCAACCGCTCGGCTATGCCCGTCTTCTGGATAGCCAGACCGAGCACTACCGAACCGGCAAACACCATCAGTATATCCCAGTTGATGGCTTTCATCGCCTGGTCGGGCGTGCAGCAGCGGAAAAGCAGCATGGCTATGGCTGCCAGAAAGGCGCATTGCAGCAGCGGCATGATGTTCAGTGCCGATAGTGCCACCATAACTATCATGATAGCTGTTGATACCAGCGTCCGCGGACTGATGTTGGGTACTTGCTCCGAATCGAAGAAATGCAGCTGCGAACTCAGTCGCTCCGTGTTGATGTTCAATCGCGGCGGACACTCAAACAGCAGCGTATCGCCTGCACGCAGCTTCACCTCGTGAGGCGACTGTTCCACGCGTTTGCCCTGACGCGCTACGGCTACCAGCGTCATGTTGTTGTCTTTTTCAAACGTGGTGCGGCCTATTGCTTTGTTGATCAGGTGACTGTTGTACGATACGTAGGCGGTGAGCAACTGGCGGTCTGTGCCAATCTCACTTGTGCTGAATACGGGGTGGTCGGCATTCACAAACCCCAGGCTCTTCTTCAGGTCCAGTATCTCGTCTATCTGTCCGGCAAATACCAGCCGGTCGCCACCCATCAGTGGTTCGTCGTCGGGCACGGGAGAGATAATCTCGTCATAATGGATTACCTCAATCAACCTGCCCCCGCGTATGGTTTTCAGGCCTATGTCCGCTATCTGCTTGCCTATGTTCGGGTTGTCTGCCGGCACGAGCAGCTCTACCGTATATTCCGATGTGTCTTCAAATGCCGCTTCGGGCGTCTTCCTGTCAGGCAGCAGCCGGCGCATGGCTATCACGCTCAATACACCTACTCCCAGACAGAATAAGCCCGGTAGGGTGGTTGCCAGTACGTTCATCGCCGTACCCGTATGGTCGGCATACAGGCCCGATATGATCAGGTTAGGCGGAGTACCGATCAGCGTACATACGCCGCCCATGCCCGATGCATAACTCAACGGGATGAGCAGCTTCGATGGCGATACGCCCAACTTCTTCGACCACATCTTCACGATGTTGACAAACAGCGCCACTACCGTCGTGTTGCTCAAAAACGAACTCAGCGCTGCCACAGGCAACATCAGTCGCATCACTGCGCCCGAATACGTACGCGGCTGCCCCAGCAGATGTTTCACTATCCATTGCAGCACACCCGTGTGCGTCAAGCCCGCTACTACTACGAATAGCACACCTATCACTACCACCGACGAACTGCTGAAGCCCGATAGCGCCTCTTTCACGTTCAGCACGCCTGTCACGTATAGCACCGCTATCGCACCCAGAAACACCAGATCCGACCGCAGCTTCGTGAATAACAGTATGCTGAACATCGTCAGCACCGTTGCTATTGTTATCCAGGCATGAATACCAAATCCTAAAAATGTCATATCTTATATGAGTCTTTGAAAATATATGAAGCTTTGTAAATGCTCAAAAATCCATACAAAGATAGTAAAAATAATGCAATTTTGCAAATATTCACGGCATTTTCTATGATTTTCGTTAAAAATCTCACAATTTTGACGATTGTGGGATTTTTTTGAGTAGAAATGTTGCAAAAGTGAAATATTTTAACTATCTTTGTGTGACGAAATAAATGTTGAACCATGATAATCGCCATCCTCAGTTACCTTACGTATATACTGCTAGCTGTAAGCCATAGTCCGATGCGACGGATAGGATGTATAGTAGCGGTGTTGTTATGCCTTCCAGTACTGACGATGGCGCAGGAAGGCATAGAGCATGACAATATACTGAAGGTGAAGATAGGTAGCGGTTACCAGTTGGACAGCTATCTCAGCCCATCGGGCTATACGGGCATGCAGTACGGTCTGGGCAATGAGTGGTGGCAGCCTTTCCGTGAAGACACCAGGTTGGGCAAGACGGGAAGGCTCAGGGGTTGGGCACATGTAGGAAGGGTGGATGCCGGCCTGATGACCTACGACAGCCGTGCCGGGAACAACAACTATCTGGGCGTACAGGTAGCAGGCGGATGGGGCGCGTACTATGAGTGGCGATGGATAGATGAGCGCTTGCGCGTACATGCCGGACCCTATCTGGAGGTGGGTTGTACGGTGAGAGAACATGCGACGAACGTGAACAAGATTGTCTCGGCGGATGTGGCGGCGGATGTGATGGCGATGGGAGGCATAAGTTGGTCGTTCTACGGCAAGCGGACGAGCTACAGGCTTAACTACCTGCTGCGAACCAATGTGATTGGTTTCGACTACCTGCCGGAATATTGGCAGTCGTACTACGAGATATGGACAGGCGTACCGGGACAGGCGCGCTGCTCGGGACCATGGAACCACAACACGCTGAAGCATGAGTTGACGATAGACTTGCAGCTGCCGCACTCCACCTGGCGCGTGGGCGCCGAGCATGAGCTGATGAGCTACGGAACACGGGATCTGCATTTCATGCGCCATCAGTTGAGCATCATAGTAGGATGCCGGTGGAAATACAGGATACACGCCAACGCACGATTATGAGGATGAAGCACTATATGGTTTGCGCCCTGACGGCGGCGTGTATGCTGACCGCCTGTCGATCAAGAGACGAGGTGCCTTTCTCCACCGACCCAGTGGAGAATATTGAGGCACTATGGCAGATCATCGATACGAAATACTGCTACATCGAGGATAAGGGCATCAACTGGGCGGCTATCCATGACGAGTATGTAGTGCGTGCGCAGCAGGTGAAGAAAGATGATCCGGTGGCGCTGTTCGACCTGTGTGCCGGCATGCTGGACTCGCTCAGGGACGGGCATGTCAACCTCTATTCCGATTTCGATATCAGCGTCAATACCGCGTGGTATGACACTTTTCCAGCTAATTACGATGCCAGGTTACGCGCACTCTATCTGCATGATTATCGCATAGCCGGCGGCCTCAATTATTGCACGATAGACGAGGGAAGAGTGGGCTATGTGTATTACGGCAGTTTTTCTGACGGGTTCAGTTCTGCCAATATGAAATGGGTGTTCGCGGCTATGAGCGACTGCATGGGGCTGATCATCGATGTGAGGAACAACGGCGGCGGAGCTATCACGAATGCTTATCGTCTGGCCGCGCCGTTCTTTGCGGACGATCAGACGATAGGCTACTGGCAGCACAAGACGGGACCGGCGCATGACGCTTTCTCGGTGTTGGAGCCGATGACGCTGGATGCCTCTGCCGTAGCACAGAAATGGGATAAGCCCGTGGTGGTGCTTTGCAACAGGCGGAGCTATTCTGCCACCAACCTGTTTGTGAGCATGATGCGCTATGCCGAACGGTCGACAATCATCGGTGGTATGAGCGGCGGCGGAGGAGGCATGCCGATGAGTTATGAGTTGCCGTGCGGATGGATGGTGCGCTTCTCCAGCGTACGGATGTTCGACCGCGAGAAGAACAGCATAGAAGAGGGCATCCGCCCGGATATAGAGATGCGGATGGAGAGTGAGGACAAGGATGACCTGATCGAGCGGGCAATAGATGTGATACGCGGACAGTGAGCGGGGAGATGAGCGGGCTGATGAGGACACACAAACAACCCTGCCGACACATAACCGGCTAACGGTAAACAGGTATCATGCAGGTCAGCGCTTACTTGCCGAACAGCCGGCGGATGGCCTGCCAAGCCGTTTGCGCCATGCGCGAATAGTAGCGGTAGAGGGTCTGCACAAAGCGCACATGACTGCTCATGCGCTCGCGATGTACGGCAGCACGTCCTTCGGCACGGAGCATCTCGTATTTGAGTTCCTCGGCAGACTTCAATCCGGTCAGTTTGCTCACGATAGGATTGATGAACAACGCCTTGCTGCAAGCAATGAGCAGGGGTATGAGCAGCAGATAGACGCCACCGATTATGAGGCACGCAGCCCATGTAGGCAAGCAAAGCGCCAAGGCGAAGACGGCAGCTGCAGCACAGAACGCGAGCACGGCAAATGCCACGAGGATAAGGCATATCGTCAATAGCAGCGAACCGATCAGCCTGGCGGCACTGTCTACCAGCTTGAGCCGAGCTACTTCGTATTCGGATTTGGCGAACGCCTCCACCTCGGACATCATGACATCTTTGTTCTCCTGCAATTCCTTCAATTCAGGATTCATAGTTTAACTGTTTATGCCTTGGCGGCAGGTTTCTCCTCTTTGGCAACAGGTTCGGCTGCGGCTTCCGGTTTGGCAGCCACTACTTCCTGTTTCACTTGCTCGCAGCATGCCTGCATCTTGTCCTTAGCCTGCTCGCAATAGACTTGCATCTTGTCTTTGGCTTGTTCGCAGTACTCCTGCATCTTGTCCTTGGCTTGCAATGCCATGTCACGGAGTTCGCCACGTACTTTCTTGCCTTGATCAGACATCAGCCATGCAGTGGCTGCTGCTCCTACTGCTGCGCCTGCTGCAAACAGCAGTGCGCCTTTGATAATTCTGTCAAACATAGTTGGATTGATTTAAGAGGTTAATATATTGTTTTGCTATCAGCGCCGTTCACCATGTTACAGTCGTTCCAGTTCCACGGTAAAATGGCGCATCAGCGGTGCTTCTTTTACTATCTTGAGTCCGCGCGTGATGGTCTCGCGGCGGTCGTATACGTTCTTGAGTGCGGCGGCAATGACGTCCATGTGATTGTTGGTGTATACGCGCCGAGGTATGCATAGACGGACGAAGTCCAGTCCGCCGAAGCGGTTCTCGCGCGTAACAGGATCGCGGTCAGCCAGTATGTAACCAATCTCGCACGCACGGATACCTGCTTCCAGGTACAGTTCGCAGGTCAGCCGCTGTGCCGGGAACTCCTCTTTAGGCACGTGGGTAAGCACGCGGTCGGCATCGACGAAGATGGCGTGTCCGCCGGCAGGACGCTGGTACGGAATGCCGTACTCATCCAGTTTGCCGGCCAGGTACTGCACCTGCCGGATGCGTGTTTCGAGCATGTCAAACTCGGTGTTCTCCATCAGTCCGACAGCCAGTGCGGACATGTCGCGGCCGTTCATACCACCATAGGTGAGGAAACCTTCGAAGGGAATACAGAACTGCTTGCAGCCCTCGTACCAGTCGGCACGGTTGGTGGCAATAAATCCGCCCATGTTCACCAGGCCGTCTTTCTTGGCAGACATCGTCATGGAGTCGACGTAGGAGAACATCTCCCGGGCAATCTGCTTGATGGATTTGTCGGCATAGCCCGGTTCGCGGGTCTTGATGAAATAGGCGTTCTCGGCAAATCGTGCGCTATCCATGTTCACAGGCACGCCATAGCGGTGGCACATTTCGCTCACGGCTTTGATGTTAGCCATGCTGACAGGCTGTCCGCCTACGGTGTTGTTGGTTACGGTGAGGACCATGAACGGCACGTTACCCTGGTTCTCACGCAGCACTTTCTCCAGTTTGTCCAGCGATACGTTGCCTTTGAACGGTGCTTCGAGGGTCGTGTCCTTGGCTTCGTCGCATGTCACGTCGATGGCAAAGGCTTTGCGCGCCTCGATGTGGCCTTTGGTGGTATCGAAATGGGCATTGCCGGGGATGACCTGTCCGGGCTTGACCAGGTAGGAGAACAAGACGTTCTCTGCGGCGCGTCCTTGATGGGTGGGGATGACATAATCGAATCCTGTGAGGCGGGTGATGACGTCCTTGAGTTCGAAGAACGAGCGAGCCCCCGAGTAACTTTCGTCGCCCATCATCAGGGCTGCCCACTGGCGGTCGGACATCGATCCGGTGCCCGAGTCGGTCAGGAGGTCGATATATACTTGTTCGGCTTTGAGCATGAATACGTTGTTCTTGGCAGCCAATAGCCATTGCTCACGTTCTGCACGGGTGGATTTGTGGATGGGTTCGACCATCTTGATTTTCCACGATTCTGCAAATGGTAGTTCCATGGTATGGTGGGGTATATTATTTGTTTGTTATTGTATTTCGTTATAGCAAGAAAGCATCTTTGTTATTGCCGCAGGAAGGCATCCTTGAAGCCCAGAAAATAGAGGATGCCGTCCAGCCCGACGGTGGAGATAGCCTGTGAAGCACTGGCCTGTACCTTGGGCTTGGCATGGAAGGCTATACCCAGACCGGCTTTGCCAATCATGTTCAGGTCGTTGGCTCCGTCGCCTACGGCGATGACCTGTGCCAGGTCGATATGCTCCACCTGCGCGATGAGTTCCAGCAGTTCGGCTTTGCGCTTGGCATCCACTATGTCGCCAATGTACCTGCCGGTGAACTTGCCGTCCTGTTCCTCCAGTTCGTTGGCGTAGAGGAAATCGACACCGAAGCGCTGCTGCAGGTACTTGCCTACGAAGGTAAATCCGCCGGAGAGGATAGCAATCTTAAAGCCGCATTTCTTGAGCACGCTGAACAGCCGGTCGGCACCTTCGGTGATAGGCAGATGGTCGATGATGTCCTGTTTGGCACTGACGTCCAGTCCTTTGAGCAGGGCTACGCGACGCGTGAAGCTCTCCTTGAAATCAATCTCTCCACGCATGGCCGAGAGGGTTATGGCGCGCACTTCATCGCCTACTCCGGCGCGCTCTGCCAGTTCGTCGATGACCTCGGTCTGGATGAAGGTGGAGTCCATATCCACGCATATCAACCTTCGGTTGCGGCGGTACATATCGTCACGCTGGAAAGAGATGTCGATGCCCTCTTCGCGCGACACCTCCATCAGTTCGCGTTGGAGCGCCTCGCGGTCGGGTAGGTTGCCGCGCAGCGAGAACTCGATGCACGAATGGCGCTGCTCCACCGGCACATCCACGCTCGGACGACCGCTCAGGCGGAGAATGTTGTCAATGTTGAGCTGTCTGCCTGCGAGCAGGGCAGTGACGCGGGCTATATGGCGAGCGTTCAGTTCGCGCGCCAGCAGCGTTACCACGTAGCGGCTCTGTTCCTGACGCGATACCCACGCAGCGTACTCCTCTTCGCTCAGCGGCGTGAAGCGAACGATCATCTCTAGGCGTGAGCAGCAGAACAGTACCTGCTTGATCATCTCGCCGCTGGTAGACGGGTCGTCCACGCGGATAAGGATGCTGAGGTTCAACTGGTGGTGAAGGTTCGACTGGCCTATGTCCTGTACATAAGCGCCGTACTTGCCCAGCACCTCCGTCACGGCAGAGGTCACACCGGGCTTGTCAAAACCGATAATATTGATTAAGATAAATTCACGTTCCATACGTTGTGTTTTTCAGATTCGTGATGGTATTGTTCAAGCAGTAGCACGCTTCTTGGTGCCTTACTATTCGAAATGCACTACAAAGTTACAAAAAAAAATGCACATTTGCAAATTTTCTTCTAGAAAAAATCGCAAATTAGTGCATTTTTCAGATTTATTTGTGCGGTGTTGCGTTATTCGGAGGCGTAAAGGATAGCTTTGACGCGGGAGACGAACTCGCGGGAGGCACGGATGTGGGGACCGTACTCGGCAAAATCCCATGTAACGGAGGGCAGGGAGCCATAGCAACGCTGCAGGTGTTGCGCGCAACGGAAGGTGACGATATCGTCGTTGGTGGAGTGGAAGATGTACAGCGGTGTGCGTGGCGTCCACGTGGGGACGATGCTGTCCGTTTCGCCCTCTATGACGGGAAAATGTACCAAACTGGAGCGCAGAAGTCCGTGGTAGAAGCTTTGCGTCTGAGGCTGGCTTTTGTCCATGGCTTGAGCTGTCAGCCAGTGGCGGAGACGATGGTTGAGCATGTGCAGGTAGATGTCTTTCGGGCCGAAAGATTTCGGCTCTATCCATTTGGCGTAGGCTTTGCGTAGGGCTGGGCGGAAAAAGAACTCTTGCTGCAAGTTCAGATCGTAGGCAGCAGAGGTGCCCATGACGAGGATAGGTATGATCATGGGCGTAGCGTAGCGCTTTTGGAGCAGACACTGGTCGTAGGTGGCAGCCACGTCGTACGGTCCGCCGCCGGCAAAACACTTGATCACATGAATGCGGTCGGCAAACTTCTCTTCGATGAGTTTGAGCGTCCACAAGGCAGACGCACCGCCTTGGGAGTAGCCTACTATATAGATGCTGTCCAGCGGGATGCCCAAAGCCAGGCTGTCCAGCACAGGCAGCATGGACAGATACAGATCGACCGTGTTGCGTGCAGCCGTCTGGCCGTGGAGGTAGGGGTGAACGCGGTCGATCGTCACGCCGTAGCCGACATAATCCGGCTGCAAGATGACGTAGCGGTCACGCAAAGCGACGGCATCGTGCGTAGGATGGTTGGACGGGGCTTCCTGATTGCAGAAGATGGTATAATGGGGCATAAGGATGATGCCTGCCGGGGTAGTGCCCAGGGGCACCATAAGCCGCCCGGAGACGGTGAGCGAGTCGCCGTGCTGGTCGACTGACCTGTAGAGTACCGAACGCTCCAACACCTCTGCTTGAAGCGTCATGCACAGCCATAAGGCTGCCAAAAGTATTGCTGATTTTCGTTTCATCGTCTAATGGATTTTGTGGGCAATGTACGTATCGTTCGGTTGTCGTCCGATAGGGGTTTTGCGTCATTCGTCGTGCAAAGGTACAAAAAATATTTGACATTTGCAAATATTCCAAAAGAAAAACAACATAAGAAACGTATAAAACAAATAGGGATATGAAAAACGAGAAAAAGTTTAGAAAGAATGTATTTTCATTGCAAAAAATTTGCATATTTGAAAAATTTTTTGTAAATTTGCGTGTGTTTTTTGCAATGCAGTCCCGAAGTGTCGGGCAGCCGGCAGGTAGCTGCCGGGCAGGGCAAAGCCGCTGATGATGTATATGTAAACTACCAAAATACGTATAAATCAATACTAATCAAACCATGAAACAAACGAAACTCTTTCTGCTGTCAGTAGTGTTGCTGTTTGCGGCAGCCATCCAGGCAGCGGATGTAACGGGTAGAGTGACAGACCAGAACGGCGAACCGATGATCGGTGTTTCAGTCATTATTGACGGAACGACCACGGGTACAATCACCGACATGGATGGTGGCTACTCTATCGCAGCGGACGCTAACGCGGTGCTGGTGTACAGTTATCTGGGTTATCGTACGCAGAAGATCAAGGTCGAGAACCGACCGGTAATCAATGTATCACTTGTAGAAGACACCAAAGCTTTGGAAGAGGTGGTCGTAGTAGGTTACGGCACTCAGCGCAAGGCTAACCTGACCGGTGCGGTAGGTACGGTGAGTGTGGAGGATCAGTTGGACGGTCGTCCTATCACGAACGTGGGTAACAGTCTGCAAGGTGCTACACCGGGTCTGACCGTGACGAACACCAGTGGTCGTCTGGGCGCACAACCCGAGTTCCATATCCGTGGCTACGCAGGCTCTTTGACGGGTGACGCACTGCCGCTGATATTGGTGGACGGTGTGGAGATGAGCGATATCTCTGCTATCAACGCCGAGGATATAGCCGCTGTGAGTGTGCTAAAAGATGCTGCTTCGGCATCGATCTACGGTACGCGAGCTGCTTTCGGTGTGATCCTGATCACCACAAAGAACGGCGCCAACGAGAGCGGTAAGTTCAATGTGACGTACAACAACAACTTCTCCTGGGCCGCGCCGACGGTACTGCCGGAAGTAGCGAAATCGTACAAAGGTGCCGAGATGGCGCTGGAGGCACGTAACCGCCGCAGTCCGGGTACGACGATGTTCAAAGGCGGCTGCGGACTGGTGTGGGACGCCGCTGCTATCGAGAAAATGTACGAGTGGGAGCGCACGTACGGCAAGATGGATCTGTCGGACGAGATGGTGCTCGGCCGTGACTTTGAGATCATTGCCGGTGACACGTATTTCTACCGCTCATGGGATGCCGCGAAGATGTACGTAAACGACTACAGTTTCTCGCAGCAGCATAACGTGAATGTCAGCGGTACGGCGGGCAAGACCAACTACTACATCGGTCTGGGGTATGCCGGACAGAACGGCGTGGTAAAAGTGAACCCCGACAGCTACAAGCGCTACTCGCTGAACTCGAATATTGAGACAGAGGTCTTCAAGTGGCTGAAAGTTCGCGCCAAGATGCTCTATACGCGTACGAACCTGGAGGAGCCGTTCAACTTCAACTCGGCTTCCTACGACGCACTCTATTACCTCTACCGCTGGCCGGCTATCATGCCGTACGGCACCTACGAGGGTCATCCTTTCCGCAACTCAATCACAGAGACCGCTGCGGCCAACATGAACAGCGACACGCGCGACTTCACGCGGGCATCCGTAGGTGCTACCTTCACGTTCCTGCCGGGCTTTACGTTGGATGTGGATTATGCGTTCAATCTGACCGGTCGCGACCGTGTGGAGCGCGGCGGTACGGTAGGCGGCTGGGACTTCTGGAACGGATCGATGACGCTTACCGACAACTGGGCACCCTCGTCGCGTAACAAGATTGACTGCTACAACTATCGCACGCAGCACCACAGCGGCAACGCCGTGCTGCGCTATACGCACACATGGAAAGATGCACACAAGTTCAGCATCTTCGGCGGATACAACATTGAGTATGACGATTACAAGTACGTCAATGCCGAGAAGCGTGACCTGCTTGACCAGAACAAGCCTGAGATAAGCCTGGCTACGGGTGATAACTTCATCTACGGCGCACACAGCAGCTGGGCGCTGATGGGCTTCTTCGCACGCGCGAACTATTCTTACAAAGATCGCTACCTGATTGAGCTGAACGGTCGTGTGGACGGTTCGAGCCGTTTCCCGAAAGACAAGCTTTGGGGCTTCTTCCCCTCCGGCTCTATTGGCTGGGTGGCTTCGGAAGAGAACTTCTGGGAGGCACTCAAACCCTGGTGGTCGTTTGCCAAAATACGTGCATCGTACGGCTCGATCGGTAACCAGGATGTAGGCGCCAACATGTTCCGCGCCATCATCTCCTCCAACACCTCCGGATGGGTGGTCAACGATGTGGACGAGATTACTTTCTCGCTGCCTACAGCGCTTGCCAACGGTTTCTCATGGGAGACCATCAAGACCTACGACGTAGGTGCTGACTTCCGCTTCTTTAACGACGATCTGGGTATCACGTTCGACTGGTACCGCCGCATCAACGACGGCATGATTGCCAGCGGTGCTGAGACGCCGTCTACCTATGGCGCCAATGCTCCGTACGAGAACGCAGCACAGATGACTACGAATGGCTGGGAGTTGCAGGTGGATTACCACCACAAGTTCAGCAACGGCTTGAGACTCAACATCTCCGCCAATGTGTCGGATGCTGTCGCCAAGATCACCAAGCACCCGCGTTCGCAACTGTCCGTACTGGACGGCTCGAACTACGAGGGTAAGATCATCGGTGAGATCTGGGGCTTTACCACCGACCGTCTGTTCCAGGAGTCGGACTTCAATGCCGACGGTACGCTGAAAGACGGTATTGCTTCGCAGGCATATTTCGAGGGCACCAACGGCTACGGCTACAAGTACGGCCCGGGTGATGTGAAATATGTGGACCTGGACGGTGACGGACAAATCACTTGGGGCGACAAGACAGCCGCTAACCCCGGTGACTGGCGTCGTATAGGTAACACCACTCCGCGATTTGAGTACAACTTCCGCATCGGTGCCGAATGGTACGGCGTGGACCTGAACATCTTCTTCCAGGGTGTGGGCAAACGCGACTACTGGGCTACCGGTACGATGATGATTCCGGGATGGAACTTCTCTGAAGGTACGTTCTACGCTCACCAGACCGATTATTGGACTCCGGAGAACACCAACGCCTGGTATCCGCGTCTGACCGAGATGAACCAGCCCGGACAATATAGTGCCGCTTCGTTCAACTTCCTCTGCCAGACCCGTTACCTGCTTGACCTGTCGTACCTGCGTCTGAAGAACATCACCGTAGGTTACAACCTGCCAAAACAGGTACTGCAGAAGATTCACTTCCAGAAACTGCGTCTGTACTGCAGCTTGGAGAATGTGTGCGAGATTGACCATCTGGGCAATCTGCCTATCGACCCCGAAACAGGTTCGGCTGCCGGCTCCGGCGGTGGAATGGGTTGGGGACGTATCTACCCGTATACGCGTCAGTACAGCTTCGGTTTGCAAGTAACTCTCTAAATTGCTACGATTATGAAAAAGTATATAACTATTCTTTTGGCCTTCGTGCCAATGCTTTGGACGGCTTGCAACCTGCTTGACCAACCGCCCTACGACGATTTCACGGACGAGGAGTTCTGGAAGTCGGAAGCTCAGGCTCGTTCGTACATGTACGGTTTTTATACCTCGGTATTTGCCGGCTACGGTTCGGGTTGGACGCACGGTCCGTTCCTGATGGGACAGACGTTGAACGACGATTTTGCATCGGACAAGTCGCAGCTTGACTTGCAGCCGACGGTAGTGCCGGTATCTGACGGCGCTTGGTCGTTTGCGAACATCAGAAAAGCCAACTATGTGATAGCCAACGTTAAGCGTCTCCCTCTCAGCGACAAGGATATAGCCCACTGGGAAGGTGTGGCACGTTTCTTCCGCGCTTGCTACTACAGCAATCTGGTGTTCACTTTCGGTGATGTGCCTTGGTACGACCGCGTGCCAAGCGTTAGTAACGACCCCGCTGAACAGGCTTACCTGTATAAGGACCGCGACCCGCGTACGCGTGTAGACTCGCTGATTATGGAAGATTTCCGTTATGCGATGGACAACGTACGTCAGAGCGATGGTGCGCTGCAGGTGAACAAGTATGTGGTAGCCGGTATGGCATCGCGAATGATGTTGCGCGAAGGTACATTCCTCAAATATCATAACATTGATATGGATTGCGCAGCCAAGTGCTTGCAGTTTGCTTTCGATGCCGCTGACTTCGTTATGAAGTCGGGCAAGTACAGCATTGCGCCTTCGTACAATGCGCTGTTCACCTCAGCCGACCTTGCCGGCAACCCCGAGATGCTTATCTACCGCCACTATGTGGACGGCGTTATTTCTCACAGCACGCTGTCATATTCGTTCACCGAGTCGCAGTCGGGCTTGAGCAAGTCCCTGGCAGAGGCGTTCGTTAATGCTGACGGCAAGCCGGTGTACGTGGAGGATGAACTATGGACACCTCGTACCGAGGAGGAGTTCTTTGCCAACCGTGACCCGCGTCTGGCACAAGTGATTCGTCCGCATTACTACATCAAGGGCACTAACTGCTCGCCGTTCTCGTACGCTTTGTCGGGATATAGCTGGTGTAAGTTCATGGATGACAGCCGCGCTGACAAACCCGAGCCTACGTGGGCAAGCAACAAGAATGTGATTGATGCTCCTTGTCTGCGATATGCCGAGGTGCTGCTGAACTATGCTGAGGCAGCTTACGAGTTGTCGCTGATCGGCAATCGTGCTTTCACGCAGGCTGACTTGGACGCTTCGATCAACCTGATTCGTGCCCGTGAAGATGTCAACCTGCCCAAGCTGCAGATGATGGGTGCACAACCCGCGCTGAACGGTGTGCCGTTTGATGACCCGAAACGTCTGGAGATAGAGATGTTCGCCGATGGCGGCATCACCGACGCTTTACTGTGGGAGATTCGCCGCGAGCGACGTGTGGAACTCTGTCTGGAAGGTTTCCGCCTGAACGATCTGAAGCGCTGGAAGAAACTGGACTACCTGTGGAACGGTTGCAACCCCGATATACGTTATGGTGCTTATATCGTGCTGGCTAACTATCCGAGCAAGGATGATGAGATCGTATTGGAAGATCCAAGTGCTACAGAGGGCTATATCCTCCGCAACACCGAGGCACAGCGTAACCGCCCGATAGCAAGGAACTATATTGCTCCTATTCCTTCGGGGCAGATCAGCCTCTACAAGAGCAAAGGGTTCACACTTACCCAAAATAAAGAATGGGAATGATTTTGGTATTTCTATGGGCATCTTTTGGTTTGCCGTTCGGTCATTATGTACCTCATAACTCCCTCACGGAAAAACCAAAATCTGCTCCATATAAATACAAAATATAGATAACATAAATAAACACAAAATACAATGAAAAAGACATTTCGATTTTTGGCCAATGCAGTTCTTGCATTCGCATTGATTGGTCTGACCGGCTGCCCGAAGCCTGATGATACGGAGCCTGAAGGCGGCATGGAAGCCAAGATCACTTCCATCGAGATCACGAACGCCGGTTTGTCCGGTGGCGATATTGTGAAGGGCGTGGTGGACAACACATCTTTCACCGTACTGTTTGAGGGTGTGGCAGCCGAGACGAACATCACGGCTGTGAAACTGAACGCCAAATGTTCGTTGGGTGCCAAGCTGGTAAAGGACGTGATTGACTTTACCGAAGGTAACCAGCCTGATGCTACCGAACTGACTCGCGAGGTGACCGTACGCAACAGCGTGACCGACGCCAAAGGCAATGAGGTAGTGAAAGAGCAAGTTTATGCCATCACTATCAAACTCAAAGCCGCTGAGGCTGCTCCTGTACTGGAGAAGATGGTCATCAAGGATGATGCCGGAACGGAGCACACGCTGACGCCTGCCAACATCATCGACGGCATCCTGTGTCTGGGCGTGCCCGAATCATCGACGGCTGAGATCGTATCCGTTCAGCTGTCTCCGGCTCGCGGAACGTACAAGTTCACGACGGCAGAGAACGGCGTGATCAGCGCAAGCAATCCGGGCGTGTTTGAGATGGAGTTCATGGGGCTGAAGGCTGAGTACGAGATCTCGTTCGCCGCTTCGCCTGTTCCCGGTGCTAACTGGGCAAAGGCTGTGGTACATGACTTCTCGGTAGTGACGATGAGCCGTTATGTCGACTTCGACGAGGAGTTCACCCGTGGCGGTGACTTCGACGGCGAATATGTGCTGCTTGCCAACCGTACGGCTCCGAAGCTGCTGAAGCTGGAAGACCTGCTCAACGATAACACCAACAACCCGATTTTGCTTGACCTGACGGGTGTAGAGGGCGGTACGCACGTGATCAGTGCCGGTCGTCTGACGCAAGGACATGTCTATCTGTGCAACCTGACCACCGCTTGCGGTCCGGAAGAGCCGCTGAAGGTTTACCACTATGCTACGCCTACGTCGCAACCGGAGATCGTTCTCCAGTGGGACGGTAGCGGTCTGGAGAATCCTGATCCGGACTTGTACGATGAGTACAGATATGCATCCCGTGTAGGTGACAACATCTCAATCTCGCTGGATGAGGGTGGTAACGGCTATGCTTTCTTTGCAAAGCAAGAGGCCGATAACATCATCTTCCGTTGGACGGTTACGAACTTCACGCAGTTCAGCGATCCTGTAGAGCTGAAGATGCCGGCTATCGCCAACTATTACGGTATGATGAACCCCTGCGGTCCGGATATGTACCTGTACAAATCGTCGTACAAAGAGCAGCTCTGGCTCATGGATCATGATGCTAACCTGCTGCGTACCGTTGAGTTCCAGACCACTCCTGAAGGTTACAGTTCGGCTCACGCTTGCGATCCGCGTCTGGTGGAGTTCAACCGCTCGCGCTATCTGATACTGATGAATGCCCGTCGTTTCGCATGGTGGAAACCCGAAGGTGTGCTCGTTTGGGATATGTCCGAAGGTAACGATATCGTCAGCGCTATGGTTAAGCTGGAAGAGCATTTCGAATATGATGAGGAAGAGCCTATGCCGGGTACCTCGCCTATCGAGCCGAGCTACTTCTACACCATGGATTCGGAGACGATCTCGAGCGCTTGCGTCAGCTTGTGCAACTGCGCTATCGTGAATGGCAAACTGATCATCTTCTGCGCTGCACCGCATGTTGGATTTGCCATCATCGAAGTACCCAAAGCCGAATAGGATTTGCGATTTTTCTTGGGACCTTGGTGACTTGGGTTCGGTCATTATGTACCACATAACTCCCTTACCCAAATCGCCAATCTCCTCAAGAAAATTTCACAAATCGAGAAATGAGAGAGAAACATAAACAACCAATCTATTAACCATAAATTAGTATTATGAAAAAGATTTTCGCTTTTGTTGCTGCTGCGCTGGTATCATTAGGCGCAATGGCTGTGGATGGTGTGAACGTAATGGCTTACGGTTTGAAATCCGTTGTCAATGACGATGTTACGGAAATGACCATCGACTTTTCGCTTAACACGGCTGCTACCGCTCTGACGGTACAGTTCTTCGATGCAGCAGGCGATCTGGCTGCCGAAGTAGAGCTGGAAGAAGCAGCGCTGCTCACCGCCGGTGCTCACCAGACGACCGTGGAGATTCCTCTGGACGAACTGGAAGAGGGTGAGTCCTATTCTTGGGGTATCGTAGCCGAAGGCGGTACAACCGTATTTGAGAACAAACTGCCGGTAGGCGATCCGAGGTATTCGTTCTATCTGCCGCAAGATGTAGTGGTGGACAACTCGTTTGAGTCGGAGTATTTCGGCAACGTATACGTAAGTATGCCGTGGGAAGGTGAAAGCGACGGCGGTACGTACACCACCCAAAACCAACAGCGCGGTATTTATATTTTCGATCCGACCTTGGCAACCGTTAACGGTGCAGACTCGGCTCTGGTTGCTTACGACGGCGGTCTGGGTGGCGATATCCACTCTCGCGCAGGTATCAAACGTCTGGCTATTGACGAGGTAGGTTCTTTGTATATCGGTTCGCGCGATGCCGCAACGAAAGGTGTTTACCGAATGGATCCGGCTCATCCTGAGAATCCGTTCGTACAGGTTTTGGAAGGTACCTATGCGGTTGATGCACTTGAGGTGGTAGGTGAAAATCTGTATACCATTGAAGATCTTGGCGGCGAGTCAGGTGGTCTGATCAACACGTATGATATGAATACTATCCCTGTTGGTGCTCCGACCAAGACTTGGTCTATCGGTGAAAAAGGTTTTAATCTGCTTAATTCCGATGAGTCGCTGCGTTCTGACAGGAATGGCGGATTTTGGATTATTCAACACCGCTATGCACTTGATACGTATCCCGCTCTGACTCACATCACCAAGAAGGGCGTGCGTGATTTCTATGTAGACGTTGAGAACAATACCGATCTTCTGTCCAACAGCGACGGTGGTTTGACTTATCGTGGAACGATGGGCGTAAGCGTTGACGGAAGCATGATTGCCATCAGTTCGAACAAAAGGGCTGTTGTGTTCTCGGTTGAATATGGCGACAGCATTGTGCTGACCAAGATTTGTGAGACGCCGGTTATCAGTGGCAATATCGACGGTATTGCATTTGACGTAGCTGAAAACCTCTATGTTGCTTCCGCTTCGGCTGAGCAGTTCCACATGTATCCTATGGCTAAAGAGGAAGGCATGAACCACTGTCTGGTGAAAGCTGCTGCACGCTATGAGGTTACCATCCCGGGTGATCTGCCTCAAGCTCCCGAGACCGCTCCCGCAGTTCCGACACATGACGAGGCTGACGTGATGGCTATCTATTGCAACCACTACACGACCAACAATGCTAACTTCGGTATATCAGGCTGGGCAGGTGCTTATCAAACCCTCGACATCGATGGAACGAAGATCGGTGCATGGACGGCTATGACATGGGAGTGCATCATCGATCCGGCTAATACGGATGCTCCTCACGATTTCAGCGCGTATAAGAATGTCCATGTTGATATGTGGGCTCCGGCTAGTTGTAAGATCAAGTTTACTGCAGAGGCTATTGCCGGTGGCAATTACAAAGATGGCATGGTAGCTGACCTCGTTGCAGGTTGGAACAGCTTCGACTTTGCTATTGCTCAATGGCCGGGCAACTATAACTTCGCAAATATGAAGTGCTTCGTATTGGAGCAGTATCAGACTCCTACCGGCGAGAGCTTCGAAGGCAATCCGTTCGCAATTGCTAACATCTACTTCTGGAATGAACCTACGTCAGTTGAGAACGTAGCTGCCGAGACGAAAGCCGTGAAGGTTGTTCGTGACGGTCAGGTGCTCATCCTCCGCAACGGAGTAGAGTACAATCTGCTTGGTTCAGAGATGAAGTAAGACGGATGACTGAATTAACAAGGCGGCGCAGACAACTGCGCCGCTTTTGTTGTGTAAGAAAATCACCTCTCCCCTACAATTTCTTTGAAGCGTCATACGATTCGATGGTCTTCGACTGGATGATGATGGTTGTGTCACCTCGCTTGACGCTACTGGAGGTCGTGGTGATCGTACGGGTCACATTGCAGCCCGTCAGGGCTATACTACCGCAGGCTACCATGCCCGCCATAGCCATTATTAGTATTATCTTCTTCATTTTTGGATAATTTTGGGTAATTTTGGACAAAATGATCAGAGATGTCTGTTTAACCGAAAACACGGCGGTACGCTGCCTTTCGCAGCTGTGTGAAAGCGTTTGTTGTAACTGCCGGAAACAAGTTTCCACAGCCCCAACGCCCGCTTACACACCAGCATGTTTTAACAAACATTCTGCCGCCTTACAAAAACTCGCTTCGCTCACAAGAAAACGTTCGTTGCACTCACTGCCAAAAACCCATGCGGCTGACATGTCTGGCACGTGTAAGCGCATTCCGGACGATTAGGTTGTAAGCTGACAAGCAAGTTTCTGCTGCGTTTGTCGGTAAAATTAAACGATTAGCCTTGGGATTCATCGTAGGCTTCACCGCAGACTTGCCACAAGTAGGACTTGAAGGTCTTGCGGCCACCGGGGAGATCTTTCTGCGCCTTGAAGGCAGCGTAGTCGGTCTGGTAGGTGCTCATGTTTTTGGCACGAACAGCTACGGCACGACTGACAGCCGTGAAACGAGCGCGGAGAGCCAACTCGTCAGCAGTGACAGGCGTCGAAC
>CAMKDV010000009.1 GCA_946411385.1 uncultured Bacteroidales bacterium | reverse complement strand
GCCATAATTATTGATTCATTATCGCCCATACATGGTCGATCCATGCTGGGAGAGGGTTAGTAATTATGGCTGGCGCCAGCCGTTAGCTGTGAAATTTCGGTGCAAAGGTACGAAAAAAAAAGGACTTACCCAAACGGATAAGCCCTAAATCAAATGAAAATAAAACAGGAATCAAGTAGCAATCAAATATGCCCCCTTAAAATCAAGTGGGACTTGATTACTTTATAAAGTGAAATCAAGTGAAATCGTCGTTTACGCATTAAAAATACAGACAAAAATTCGGGTAACTATATTTTTTCATATTGGGATAATAGGCATGGAGCGTATTAAAAACCTGCCTCTTACTATGCTTGCCATAGTTGAGGTAGCCGGATTTTTCGTGCTTATGCAGAAAGGCTGCAAGTTCGGGTGCCGGCAGTTCGGTTTTCTCGTTGAGCAGTTGATTGAACTGCTCCGGAGTGTATACACCTATCTCGTTGAGTTTGTCTACCTGTATGTACGGGCAAAGCGCCTCTGTCGGTTGCTCCGGCTGAGGGGCACAGGCATGATTGGCGACGAACTCGGCTACGGCAGGCGCGTCTGGTGAGACGATCTGAATACGGATATCACCTGCACCCTCAATGTTGTAGTTCTGCTGGTTTTGTATCTGGTCACCGATATTGATAGTGGTGGCTTGAATTTTGCCATTGGCAATGGCATCAATGATTTGCTGCTTAAGTTCTTGTTTAGTCATAGTTGAAATTGATTAGCGTTTGTATATTATCACCTAAGTTCACACTACCGTGAATATGTACGTGCAGGTGGTTTGATCTGCGTTTGGGTGCTTTGCTTTTGGTTTTCTGCTGCTTGATGTGCTCCACTTCTTCCACCTCGGCAAAGAGTTGCAGGGTTTGTTGCACAGCTGTCTGTGCATGGTTGGTCGAGGCAAAATCCAGTTCGTACTGCTGCGTGGCGATGATCCGCCTGCTGACGGCTTGTATCTGCGCTTTTGCGCCTTGGAAGAAAATGGTTTTTTCCAGATACTCGGCAGTACTGACGGCAAATGTTTCTTCCCACCACGAGCGTTTGTGGTCGTTGGTATTCATCAGGCAACAAGCAGCGAACAGCACTTGGTAGATATTATTCTTCTCCTGTGCGATAGGTCGGTTGTGATGGGCGCATAGCATCTTGTAGATATCATCGGCATACTTGGCTTGACTCATACAGGGCTTGTATCGTGCATCGCGGTTACTCTCTTGGAAAGCCCGGACGGAAGCGGTGAACATATCCATGAAGTCGTACGCAGCGAGGAGGATCACTTCACGCGGTAACTGGTTTCTATCGTTGGGAAAAGAAGGGATGGCTTTAAGGATAATCAGCTCTTTGGATGTGTGGTGTATGGCGTTCATGTGTATTGAGTTAGGGCGAAAAAAAAGCACAGGCAAGCAAGAATAGTAAACAAAGTCGGCAAACTCGTAGCAATACCCTTACTTACCCGTGCTTGTTACACGTTAAGTTAGGGCATATTGTCTTCTTGCTACATTAAGTTTGCCGACTTGTTTACAAAGGAATATGCCAGATGCGCTGTGCGCGATGTATGTCCTTCTGTTTATCGTCGGTAAGCGACGGCTTTATTCAAAAGCGAGTGCAAAGGTACAAAAAATTTTTGACATTTGCAAGAGAATGGTATTATAATTGCTTCAGTTGCTCAATAAATTTTGCTTTTGTAAATGAACCGCTGACATCATCGCGCTTATCATACGCTAAATAGTAGCGATATTCATTACCGGCTTTGGCTGCCCATAGTTGTCCTAATCTGACTTTTGCAGATGCGTCCAAATGGTCGCCTTTTGTTTCAAGCAGTACTATTTTCCCGTTTTTTGTCTTGATGATAAAATCTGGATAATGATTGATAAAACCGTTGATGCAAAAACCTTTCTTTTCGACGTTTCTCGTCCACCATTCAACATTAGGAAGATTGGCTACATCATTTATTACGGTTGCCTCGAAATCATTAAACGCTTCTTCTCTTTCATACAATGATTTGGGTAAAGCTGCGCCTATTTGCTGCAATGTATGCGATTTCGGGAATTCGTATCTCGGTTTAGCGATAATCTTATCTGCATCTAACATCCTCATGAAATTTTCTTCCATGAATTTCGTTTCCAGCTGCTCAATTTTCTCTTTTATTCGTGCAGTATATTCATTCAGGTGAGCTATGAAATCCTCTATTTCATCAGCACTCTTTGTTTGAAGAATGCGGGCAACATAGGCTTTTACATCCTTTTCGCTCAACGGCGACATTTTTCCCATAGTCCGAGCCACCAACGAAGCACATCTTTGCACTTTCTCATCTGACGTTTCTGCATCGCGCAAGTGTTTCATGATTAAGTCGCGTTGTTGGGCGTTGTCTATCTTGAAATATCGCGGTGTGTGGCTGTCCGTCTCTTGATCAATGTCTACGCGGTAAATACTGGTCTCAACTGTATCAAAATTGATTATAATATCCTGTTGTGCCAACTGGAAATTTTTCAGCAAATGCTCCTTGCACAAGAATACTTCTTTTTCCTCAAAAATATTAGTCTGTTCTAATAGACGGGAATAGAACTGCGGTAATTTGACCTGCGCTGCGCTCTCGGCAAAGGCAGATTTGATATAACTCGATTTCACAATACTTTTGATTTCGTTAGGTATGTTCGTTTGTCCGGATTGCTCTTGCGCTGTAATCTGTTGTTGCAAAGCTTCCGCTTCCTGTTGTCCGGTTTGAAGGATTGATAGTACATCTTCATTTACTGACGGGGCATCAGTCGGCTCGTCAGCCCTAAAGGTAATAAAGCTTTTGTCTATCTCATCCGATGAAGGCTTTTGCTGCTTCTTAGGTTCTGCAAACAAATCGGGACCAACCATAAAATTATCTTCCGGAGCGATAGTTTCTGGGGCTTCGTCAATTGAGCGGTAATCCTCATCGGAGAAACCTGCACGATTAAGACCTTTCACAACATTATTCAGGGTCTCTTGAAAACGAGCGGAAGCCGTAAGCACATAACTCATATTCAGTACCGCATTCGGATTTTGCCGTGTGTAAGGCAGACGCAACACGCGACCTACTATCTGCTCAACATCTACCGCTGAACTGCGGTCAGCAAGCGATGCAAGTATATAGGCAAACGGACAATCCCAACCCTCTTTGAGTGCGTTGATCGTAATAATGTAGCGCACCGGGCAATCGGGAGACATCAGGTCGATATCTTTCAGCTCGTTTATTTCTGCCGTCTTGATCTTGATTTGTTCCTCCTTAATTCCCAAACTAAGCAAATCATGTTTCACTTTGTCGAATGTAGCTCGGTCTTCATTTCCGTTCTTGGCTTCTGCTTGGAATAATACGATAGGACGGATATATCGGTCGGTGTATTGTTTGGCAGTGCGCTCCAATTCTCTTTGCAGATGCAAAGCTGAGTCGATAACTTGCTCTTTGCGGTGATGATTATATACGATTACCGGCAACTTGACCATGTTATTCTTCTTCAGTTCCAGCGCATCGGTGAAGCATAGGATATTACTATTCTTGCGAGGTGTAGCCGTTAAGTCAAGTACAAAACTCGGCTGCATATTGCAAATCATTTCCTCGCTTAACTTACTCGTCGCGTTATGGCTTTCATCGACAATAACAACAGGGTGTAATGCTTGTATAACACTCATCAATTGCACCTCTGCATCATCACTGGCATTCGTGTTAACCAAAGGTTGGAACGATTGCAAATAGCCGTTGTCACGATACACGCGCAAACCTTCTTTGAGGTTGGCTCGGAAAGAATCATAGCTTACGACCAATACACATAAGTTTTCCCGTACTGTAGTGAGGGAAAAACCTTGACCGGTCAGTGCTTGCTCTTTGTTGAATACCTCTACGCGGTTTTGAAAGTCGGTATCAATGCGTTGCCGATAGGGGTGCTCTTTGTTTCGCAGGTTGCGCAGCGTTTGCTCCAGGATAGCATTTGAGGGTACAAGCCACACTACAAAGCGATAGGACAACTCACTGAAAGCGTCAAAAATAGTCTTGATGGCAGCAGATGCAATAAATGTTTTACCGCCACCTGTAGGTACTTTGATACATAGATGCGGAGCACGTGGCACATTATCCTTGTATGGCTCGATAGGTTTGCCCGGATAAGGTGTAACAGACGGATCGTTGGTAAACCAAAAATTGTGGTACGCCTCGCCAATCGAGCGTTTCGTTTGGGCAATAGTCAGGAAACGCTCCAAATCCTTTAGAATCTTCTGTTGATAGTTTTTCAGTTCCATATTATTGGCGCTTTATGTCTCGTGGTATTTTCTTGAATACTATATTGCGTAATAGCATCTCATCCTCAGCTAATAAGCAACGGTCGGCAAAGATAATATACTGCTCTGCGCGTTGCTTGATTTTTGACAAAAAATCCCAATCAAGTACGGTTTCTTCTTCCGGCTCATAGTAGAAATAATAATCCGCAAAATTATGTGTGCCTAACAGATATTTGTTGCTCCTATTCGGGTCACTAATATAGGCTGATTTGGTTTCGGTGTACCAAACATATTGGCGTATCTGCTCTACATCGGCTTTTTCGTTCAATAGTCCGGTAGCATTGTCAAATATCGTCTCACCTAACTCAAAGAAATCAAAACTGCCGCCAGTGCCTTCTACAGCGTTTTTGCCTTTTCTATATCCTTTCATTACACGACGCACTCGCTCTGCCGTGACAGTTTCGGCATAGTCGCACATTTCGCATAGAATAAATTTACGGTTGCCACCGTCTTGCTTATTGAGATTTAGAACAGCGTGAGCTGTTACTCCAGAACCTGCAAAAGAATCCAATATTATAGAGTCCTTATCTGAGTATAGTTCAATGCATCTTTTCACTAAATCTACGGGTTTAGGGTAACTAAAAACCGCTTCACCATCGAACATTTCTTTTAGTTCTTGAGTGGCTTTTTGTGAATGCCCTACTTCGGCATACTTCCATATAGACATGGGAGTTATAGTTTGCTTTACCTCGTTTAAAAAGCGTTTTAATGAAGGCGTCCTATTTCCGTCTGGCCCAAAATAAATGCGATTGTCACTTCTCATTTCATCGAAGCGCTCTTTAGAAAATAGCCAACTATACCCACTAGCAGGCCAAAACTCTTTACCTGTTGGTCCAATTACCGGATAGACATTTTCTTCAACTCTTGGCCCCACATATAAACATGCACTTTTCCAAAGACCACGCGGGTCGTCATCGGGGTTCAAATATCTTCCATTAGCTTCAGAACTGCGCGATAAGCCATTACATGTTAGTTTCTCATACTCTTTTGCATAACAGAGAATGTAATCATGGCTTGTAGAGAAGTGCTTTTTTAAATTTATCGGAGAATATGCACGCTCCCATATTATTTGTGCAAGGAAGTTTGTTTTGCCAAAAATCTCATCACAAATGAGTTTTAGGTTAGCTTGTTCATTATCATCGATTGATATAAAAATTGCTCCATCTTCAGATAATAGTTTTTGTAACAATGTCAAACGAGGATAAATCATACAAAGCCACTTGTCATGGCGTGTTAAATCGTCCAACTCTTTACCCACTACTTGACCAAGCCACGCTTTAATACGCGGGTCATTGACATTATCATTATATACCCATTTTTCTTCACCTGTGTTATACGGAGGATCGATATAAATACATTTGATTTTCCCCTCATATTTAGGCAGCAGAGATTTGAGTGCTTCCAGATTATCGCCGTGAATAATCATATTCCCGCTATCTGGAGTTTCGCCAAAAGTATATTGGCGATTGAGCACGCGAAACGGCACGTCTTGATGGTGCGTAACTACCTTGTCTTTTCCTATCCAATTCAGTGTTGGCATAAATATATCTATTTATTCTTCATTCATTTCACAATCAAGCACAGCGAAGCAGACCTTGCCAGAGGCGGTAAGGTCACATATGATCTGCGCGGGCTGCTCGTCTGGGAGACGATAGCCGCTAATATATGCCTTGTTAGAGGTGATGAGGTCGACGCATACGGGTACAAAAGTTTGGTCACCGCGGTCGTGGATGGCGGCGGCGAGCTGCCAGGGCGTGGCGCCGGAGTAAGGCACACCGCAGACCGTCGCGCCATGCTGGCACGACGAACATACAAGCGCAAGCGCGCACACTAAAAGACATAAAAATAACCGCCTACTGCTCTTGCGTGAGCAATAGTCGGATATAAAAAACTTGCGTGAGCAATAGTCGGATGTAACACAACAACCATCATCTACGCGCGAAGCGCAGACGTTGAGCGAACGGCTTGTTGCGTCGGCTCGCCCCCCCCCCTATTCGGCTGACAACGAGCAACTTACAATATGTAGAAAGGGTGCTCACGGCTTGTTGTACTCTATCAATAATTAGAAACAGGGTACAAAGTTACGAAAAAAAATGCATATTTGCAACTTTTCGAGAGGAAAAATTGCAAAGTAGTGCATTTTTTTGATAGGACGCGATTAGGAAATTGAAAAGTGAAAGGGGAAAAGTGAAAGGGGAAAGGAAATTGAAAGGTGAAAATTGAAAAGTGAAAGGGGAAAGGAAATTGAAAGGTGAAAGGTGAAAGTACAAAGGATATTTGCAAAAAATAACCCACAAATGGCCTACCGGACGAAGAGATTAACAGCCAAGAATTGCAAGCAAATGTGACAGAGAGGAAATAAAAGGGCGAAAATGTGATGTTTTGGCGGGGAAAATTTGCATATATCAATAATTATTATTATCTTTGCAGGCGTAAAGTGAGAGGGGACCGAAAGGTTTCCTCTCGTTCGTAAGGTGAAAAGTGAAAATTGAAAAGTGAAAGGGGAAAGGAAATTGAAAGGGGAGAGAAAATTGAAAGGGGAAAGGAAATTGAAAGGTGAAAGGTGAAAAGTGAAAGGGGAAAGGTGAAAAGTGAAAGGAAAATAATATAAAAGATATGCAAACGAGTAAACAAGATCTGGAGAAGATCATTCACGATAACCTTGACGGGACAGGCTATGAGCTCATAACGCTGGAGATAAGCCCGGAGAATGAGATACTGGTGGAAGTGGACAGCCTGAAAGGTACTGACGTGGATTTCTGCGCAGAACTGAACAGGAAACTGGTGGAGTACCTCGATGGCAAGAACGAGCCGGACTATTCGCTGGAAGTGGGTAGCGTGAGCATCGTGGCGCCGTTCAAGACGAAAATGCAATACGAGAAACACCTGGGACACCCGGTAGAGGTGAAAAGTGAAAGGTTAAAAGTGAAAGGGCAATTGGTGAGCGTGGATGAGGAGACGTTCAGCGTGGACGTAGAAGAAAAAGCGAAAGTGAAAAATGAAAAGGGAAAAGTGAAAATTGAAAGGAAGATACAAACGTACACTTTCCGTTATGATGAGGTGGAGTACTGCAAGTACGATCTGAAGTTCTAGGCGACTAGACATCTAGACAACTAGACGACTAGTATAAAACGAAAAACAATAAAAACACAATAATGGCAACAAAAAAACAAGATTCAATCAATTTGATTGATATTTTTAAGGAATTCAAAGAGTTCAAGAACATTGACAAGCAGACGCTTATCAACGTGCTGGAAGAGTCGTTCCGTAGCGTAATAGCCAAGATGTACGGCACGGACGCCAACTACGACGTGATCATCAACCCCGACAAAGGTGACCTGGAGGTGTACCGTAATCGACTGGTGATGGAAGATGACGACGTAGCCAACCCGAACACGCAGATAGCCCTCTCCGACGCGTTGCTGCTGGACGATGAGGCTGAGGTAGGCGAGGAAGTGACCGACCGCGTGGACTTTGACGTGTTCGGACGCCGTATGATCCTCAATCTGCGTCAGACGCTTGCCACGAAGATACTTGACCTCAAGAAAGAAGACCTGTATGTGCGTTACAGCGAGAAACTGGGTCATATCGTTTCGGGTGAGCTCTACCAGGTATGGAAAAAAGAGATGCTGCTTCTGGACGAGGAGAACAACGAATTGTACCTGCCCAAGCAGAACCAGATACCTACCGACTACTACCGTAAGGGCGATACCGTCCGCGCCGTGGTGGTGCAGGTGGACAACAAGAACCAGAACCCGAAGATCATTCTGAGCCGTACCAGCCCGCTATTCTTGCAGCGACTGTTCGAGCAGGAAGTGCCCGAGGTGCACGACGGCCTGATAGCCATCAAGAATATTGCCCGTATACCCGGCGAAAGAGCCAAAGTGGCAGTGCAGAGTTTCGATGACCGCATCGATCCCGTAGGTGCGTGCGTAGGTATAAAAGGTGCACGTATACACGGAATAGTACGCGAGCTGCGCAACGAGAACATCGACGTGATCAACTACAGTTCGAACATCAACCTGTACATCCAGCGTGCACTGGCGCCGGCAAAAATATCCTCGATGACCATCAACGAAGAGGAGAAAAAAGCCGACGTCTATCTGAAGAGCGAAGAGGTAAGCCTGGCTATCGGTAAGGGCGGCTTCAACATCAAGCTGGCTTGTATGCTCACAGGCTACCAGATCGACGTATACCGCGAGATGGAAGGTGACGATATCGAAGATATCTATCTGGACGAGTTCAACGACGAGATCGATCAGTGGGTAATCGACACCCTGAAAGCAGCCGGACTGGATACCGCCAAGGCTGTGCTGGCTGTAAACAAGGATGAGCTTATCAAACGTACAGACCTTGAAGAAGAGACGATCGATGACGTTCTGCGAATTCTAGCAGCCGAGTTCGAAAATGACTAGTCGGCCAGACGACTAGACAACGAGAGAGCTAGATAACTAGACAACTAGACATCTAGACAACTAGACGACTAGTAACAAAAAAGAAGAATATATGGCGATAAAACTGATTAAAGCGTGTAAAGAACTGAACATCGGCATGTCGACTGCCGTGGACTTTCTGGCTAAACAGGGTGTGGAGGCAACCACTGACCCCAACCTGCGTATTGATGACGATAAGTATCTGCTTCTTGCCAAAGAGTTCAACAAGGATATGGCTCTGAAGATGGAGGCCGAAAAGCAGCAACAACAGCGTCAGGAGCGTGACATTCAACGCGTTCTGACGGTTGATAGTGCGCGTGAGGAAGCCGAGCGCAAGGCTGCCGAGGAGGCCAAGAAAGCCGCTGAGGAAGCTGCCGCCGCTGCCAAGAAAGCTGCTGCGGAAGCTGCTGCCAAAGCTGCTGAAGAGGCGAAACGCGCTGCCGAGGAGGCTGCCCGTATTGCCGCCGAAGCTGCCAAAGCCGAGGAGGAGGCGCGCATAGCTGCTGAGAAAGCCGCCAAGGAAGAGGCAGAGCGCATAGCTGCCGCAGAGGTTGCCGCTGCCAAAGCTGCCGAGGAGCAGAAAGCTAAGGGGGAAGAGGTAAGAGGTAAGAGCGAGGAGCCGAAAGCCGAAAAAGAGGAGCCGAAAAAGAAGACGGAGATCTTCTCGCTGGGCAAACCAGTGCTGACCAACCAGCCGAAGGTGGTAGGCAAGATTGACCTGGACACGCTGAATCAGGCTACACATCCGCGTCAGAAGACCAAAGAGGAGAAAAAGAAAGAGCGCGAAGAGCGTGAGCAGCAGCGCAGGGCAGCCGCCGGTGGCGGAGAGAAGCGCAAACGCGAGCGCATCAAGCAGAACAAAGTGGATGTGAACGATGCACGCAACCAGAAGGGCAAAGCCAAACCCCAGCAAAAGAAAGGTGTGCGCGTAGAGATTGACGACGAGGAAGTACAGAAGCAGATCAAAGAGACGATAGCTCGTCTGCAAGGCAACAAAGGCAAGACTGCCACCTCCAAGCACAAACGCGAGCGTCGTGAACAGGAGCGTGAGAAACAAGCTACCGAACGCGCACAGCAGCAAGAGCAAAGCAAGGTGCTGAAGATTACGGAGTTCGTGACGGTGAACGACCTGTCGGTGATGATGAACGTACCGGTAACGAAGATCATCGGAACATGTATGTCGCTGGGTATGATGGTAAGTATCAACCAGCGTCTGGATGCCGAGACAATCAATATCGTGGCGGAGGAGTTCGGCTTCCAGACCGAATATGTCAGCGCCAAGGTTGCCCAGCAGATTGCCGAGGATGAGGAGGACTACAACGAGGAGGATATGGAGCCTCGTGCACCTATCGTAACGGTGATGGGTCACGTGGATCACGGTAAGACCTCGCTGCTCGACCATATACGCAACACGAACGTCATTGCCGGTGAGGCAGGCGGCATCACGCAGCACATAGGTGCGTACAACGTGAAGCTGAGCGAGACGGGCAAGCATATCACCTTCTTGGATACTCCGGGTCACGAAGCGTTCACCGCCATGCGTGCGCGTGGTGCACAGGTGACGGATATAGCCATCATCATCGTAGCTGCCGACGACGGCGTGATGCCACAGACGCGTGAGGCTATCAGCCATGCGCAGGCAGCAGGCGTGCCGATGGTATTTGCCATCAACAAGTGCGACAAGCCCGGAGCTAACCCCGAGAAGATCAAGGAGGAACTGGCGAACATGAACCTGTTGGTAGAGGACTGGGGTGGCAAGTACCAGAGCCAGGATATCTCTGCCAAGAAAGGTACGGGCGTTCACGAACTGCTGGACAAAGTGCTGCTCGAGGCTGAACTGCTTGACTTGAAAGCCAATCCGAAACGCAGGGCGAAAGGCTCGATCATCGAGTCGTCGCTGGACAAGGGTCGCGGCTACGTGGCTACGGTGCTTGTGTCCGACGGTACGCTGCACATTGGCGACGTGCTGCTGGCAGGTACTTTCCACGGCAAAGTAAAAGCGATGTTCAACGAGCGTGGTCAGCGCATTGAGGCAGCCCGTCCGGGTGAGCCGGCTGTAGTGCTGGGCCTGAACGGCGCTCCGCAGGCAGGTGACGAGTTCAACGTACTGCCTACCGAGCAGGAAGCCAAGGATATAGCCTCGAAGCGTGAGCAGCTACAACGCGAGCAGTCCATCCGCACCAAGAAACATGTCGGCTTGGAGGAGATCGGTCGTCGTCTGGCTATCGGCGACTTCAAAGAGCTGAACCTCATCATCAAGGCGGACGTGGACGGCTCGACCGAAGCTATTGCCGACTCGATGATCAAGCTCTCCACGGAGAATATCCAGGTGAACGTCATTCACAAAGCCGTAGGCGCAATCTCGGACAGCGATGTGATGCTGGCTGCCGCCTCGGACGCCATCATCATCGGCTTCAACGTCCGTCCGACGGGTACCGCCAAGAAGATGGCAGAGCAAGAGGAAGTGGATATACGCGTATATTCCATCATCTACGACGCTATCGAGGAGGTGAAAGCCGCCATGGCAGGTATGCTCTCGCCGGAGATCAAGGAGGAAGTAACCGCTACGCTGGAGATCTTGCAGACCTTCCACATCTCGAAGGTAGGTACGATAGCCGGATGTATCGTGCGTGAGGGTAAGGTGAAGCGTGGCAACAAGTGCCGCGTGATCCGTGACGGCATCGTGATCCACACCGGCGAACTATCCTCGCTCAAGCACGGCAAAGATGATATCAAAGAAGCCGGCTTGAACACGGAGTGCGGTATAAGCATCAAGTCGTACAACGACATCCTGGAGCGCGACATCATCGAGACCTACGAGGAGATAGAGGTGGCTAAAAGCTTGTAAATAAAATAAATGCTGACCAAAATGGGCAATCGTTTACGGTCACTTGACGTTTTGAGGGGTATAACCATCGCCGGCATGATCCTGGTGAACAACCCCGGCACTTGGGCGCATATCTATGCGCCCTTGCGTCATGCTGCGTGGGACGGATGTACGCCAACCGATCTGGTCTTTCCGTTCTTTATGTTCGTGATGGGCGTGGCGATGTATATCTCGCAGCGCAAGTACGCCTATCAGTTTACGCATGAGAGCGTGCCGCACCTGGTGTACCGCTCGCTCATGCTCGTGCTGATCGGCTGGGCGATAGGCTGGTTTGGTATATGCTGCCGTACGCTGTCGGGTGGCGGCGAGTGGATAGATGCGCTGTGGAACAACCCGATAGCCCATCTGCGCTATATGGGCGTGCTGCCCAGGCTGGGGTGGGTAAGCCTGTTTGCAGGCTTGCTGCTCATGGCGTTCAAACCCAAGAATGCCCCGTGGGTATCGCTCGTGCTGATGGCCATCTATTGCATCATTATCGGCGTGACGGGCAGTTTTGGCCTCACGGAGGACAATATCGTTGCCCGCGTGGATAAAGCCGTGCTGGGCGAAGCGCATATGTACCATCTGGGCGGCATTGCGTTCGACCCCGAAGGTATTCTGTCCACTATCCCCTGTATAGCCCACTGCCTGCTGGGCTGCTGGGTAGGCAAACTGATATACGATGTGGACCATCTGGGCGGCAAGGTGATCCGTGTGATGCTATTCGGTGCCGTCAGCCTGATGATAGGCCTGCTGCTGGACTATGCTTTCCCGATCAACAAGAGCCTATGGTCGGCATCCTATGTTTTCTACACCTGCGGCTTGGCATCGCTGCTGCTGGGCGTGCTGATCTGGCTGATTGATATCGAGGGCAAGGCCAAATGGTTTGTGCCGTTCGAGTGTTTCGGCGTCAACCCGATGTTCATCTTCGTGCTGAGCGGCGTGCTGGCTATCTGCATGGCTAATATCCGTTTTGACGTGGGTGGCGATTCGTATTCCGTCTGGGGCTTCTACTACAAACGGATGATGCAGCCATTGTTCGGCGACATGGGCGGCTCGCTGGCATGTGCGCTCATCTATGATGCCTTGCTCTGGTGCATCGCCTATCCGCTGTACAAAAATAAGATATACATCAAACTATAAACACTAAACATTAAACACTAAACATTAAACATTTAGTGCCTTCCATTGCAACCATAGGATTTTTCGACGGTGTTCATCGCGGCCACCGATTCCTGCTGTCGCAATTGCTGGCAGAGGCAGAGCGCTTGGGCGAGCAGCCGCTCATCTTTACGTTCGTACAACACCCGCGTGAGGTGTTGCAAGGCGAGTGTCCGCCGCTGCTGACTACCACCGACGAGCGCGAACAGATGCTCGAACTGTTTGCCGAGACGCATTTCCTTGATTTTGCACAGATACAACCCTTCACGGCAGCCGAGTTCACCCATTATCTGGCTACGCATTGGAAAGTGAAACATCTGCTGCTGGGCTACAACCATCGTTTCGGTTCGGATCGGCAGTCCATACAAAGCGCCGCGGATGCCTCAAAAAGTGCAGAGCCGGAGGTGGAATATATCCGCGCGGACGCCTATATGCAGAACGGTGAGAAACCGTCCTCCACGCGTATACGCGAACATCTGTTGTACGGGCGCGTACGCGAGGCGAACGAGCTGCTGGGCTATAGGTATTCGCTGACGGGTAGGGTAGTTCCGGGCAGGCAGATAGGACGGACGATAGGTTTTCCCACCGCCAATATAGAGCCACCTGCAGGCAAGCTGGTACCTATGGCAGGCGTTTACGAGGCACGCATCCTGCCGCTGGACAGACCGGCGCTGGTAAATATCGGTACGAACCCAACCGTCAACGCTGAGCCGTCTGCCGCCAACGCACATCTGACGATAGAGGCATATATCCCGGGCTTTGAGGGTGACTTGTACGATAGGTCGCTCACCCTACAGTTCCGTAGGCATATACGCCAAGAAAAGCGCTTTGAGTCGCTGGACGAACTCAAAGCGCAGATAACGAATGATCTAAAAACATTACAGATATGAAAAAGTTCCTTCCCCTGTTGTTGCTAACCTTGCTGTTTGCCGGTTGCAACCCCGCTCAAAGTACTATGAATGACCTTGAGAAACTTACCGAGCGTATTGAAAACAAGTCCGACAAATGGTCGGCAGCCGACTGGGATGATGCTTTGATGCATTACTCGGAGATCTGCGAGACCCTCAAGCGCTACGACTACACGCCCGAAGAGACGCGCCACATAGGCGAACTGAAAGGCCGCTGCAAAGCCAAGTTCTACAAGCATCAGTTCGGCACCGATATGCAGGATGCCACTGACGCTTTCATTGAGCTGGGCGGCGCTATCGAAGGCTTTCTGGAGGGGCTCGGGAAGTAATCCCACTTCTAACAGCGAAGCGGTCTCACCTCCCACAGCGCAGCGGTCTTATTTCCCTCGTTGGCGTACCGCCTCGTAGATCATCACGCCGGCAGCCACTGACACATTCAGGCTCTCGAGCTTGCCGAGCATAGGTATGCGAACCTTATCCGTAGACAGGTTAAGGTTCGCTTCGTATATGCCATGTTCCTCACTGCCCATGATGATGGCCAGGGGTTGCGTCATGTCCACTTCTGTATAGCTGTGCGTAGCGTGCTCGGTGGCTGCCACGATGCGGATACCGCTATCCAGCAGGTAGCGCAGCGCATCTTGCATGCTGGCTACCTTGCACACGGGTAGAGTGTGCAGAGCACCGGCTGAGGTCTTGATGGCATCGCCGTTGATGGCTACACCGCTCTTGGCGGCAATAATCAGTCCGTCCACGCCGGCACACTCGCACGTACGCGCTATCGCGCCGAAGTTACGCACATCGGTGATGCCATCCAGCACCATCAGGAAGGGCACTTTGCCCTGCTCGTACAGCGTAGGCACGAGCGCTTCCAATGGCGTGAACTCTACCGGCGAGAGGAAAGCGATGACGCCTTGATGATTCTTGTCGGTAAACTGGTTGAGTTTCTCTACGGGCACGCGCTGCACCGTGGTAGGCGTGTCACGCAGTTTGTCCAGCAGTTCGCGTCCGATAGCAGACGACATATCGCGACGCAGCAGCACTTTGTTGAGCGTCTTTCCCGCATCGATGGCTTCTATCACCGCACGGATGCCGAAGATCATCTCTTTCTCCGGCGGGCGTTTGGTGTCGTAGTTGTGTTTGGTTATCATGTTAAATCCGTTAAGCTGTTAAGCTGTTAAACTGTTAAGCTGTTAATCCGTAGCTTCTTTGTCCTCTTGTACTTCGGCGTGATCGGAATTGTGCTTGCGGCTAAGGCGGTGCTTGTAGCAGATGTTGATGAACAGGATGGCTATGGAGCCGAGTATAGCTTCCGCAAAATATCCGTAGCCGCACAGGCAGCCTATAGCCGCTGCGCACCAGACGGTAGCCGCCGTGGTCAGACCTTTGACGGTATCACCGTTCTTGAAGATGATACCGGCACCGAGGAAGCCCATACCCGATACTACTTGCGCGATGATACGCGAGTTGTCACCGCCCATGATCGACGGCGACATCATCACGTATAGCGCACTGCCGATGGCTACGAGCGAGATTGTTCGTGTGCCTACTACCTTGCCGTGCAACTCGCGTTCCACGCCAATCAGGTAGCCTAACAACGTAGCAAGGATGATCTTCACAATCACAAGCAACCAGTCGGTATGTAAGAAATTATCGATGATTGTATCCATTTACTTGACGGCTTTGCCTGTTATGGTATATACTTTGTCTTCGCTCAGGATGAACACGTTGCCGTCGCGTATCAGTTTCTGCACAGGGTTGGCAGGGTTGACTACTACTTCTTGCGGAGCATTATTTGTAGCCTCGTCCGGCGTATAAACGGCTTGGAGCATAATACCGTCGCTCAGATCACCCGCCAGTACGCGCCATTTGAGGAACGTGAAACCTTCCACTACAGGAGCGATAGGCATGTGAATCTTCTCCACACCGCCGTACATCTCCAGGCTGTCCTGATCGAGGTAGGAGAAGTTGACGAACACATCTTCGAAGCGCAGACCGGTGTTCATCTTCACGATATTATCAAAATCACACCACACAGCCTTGGCGGAATATGCGGGATACGCATCTTTCGGCACGTAGAGCACACAGGTGTGTTTGTTAACGTTCTGGACAGCACGTTCCGTAATGGTTTGCGGCGTATAGGCATAGTTGTACAGCGCCTGCAAGGCAGAGCAGTTATAGAGTGCATCCTGGTTGATAGCGGTAACCGACTCGGGTATCTTCACCGATTTCAGCGCCGTACAGCCTTCGAGCACGCTGGTAGCCAAGGTAGTGATGCCATCAGGGAACTCAAACGAACCGAGGGCGGAGCAATACAGGAACGCACCTTGACTGATACTTGTCACCGTAGCGGGAATATGAATGCTCGTCAATTTCGTGCACGACCTAAAAGCATATTGGCCGATGGTCTTGAGGTGAGCGGGTAGGGTGATGTTCTCCAGCTTGTTCATGTTGGAGCACAGATAGCCCGGGATGGTCTTGACGCTATCGCCGAAGGTGAAGGAGGTGATTTGCGAACTTGTGCTGTAGAACGGCGCACTGGCGTCAGAACCGATGGAGCACGTCACAGGTTTCCATATTACCGATGTCAGCGGGTTACCCTGGAAGGCGCTATTGCCAATCGATGTTACCGTACTTGGGATTGTAACGGATGCGAATTTGCAGTACTCGAACGCACGATTGCCAATGGTTGTGATGCCTTCATGCAAGTTGATTTCTGCCAGCTTGGAGCAGCCGTAGAACGCATCCGTGTTGATGGTTGTCAGCGTGGCGGGCAGCACAACAGTCTCCAGCGCCGAGCAGCCTTCAAGGAAACTTACCGGTAAGGTCTTTTGCGTCACGGGCAGGTTAATCGACTTGAGCGAGGTGCAACCCATAAAGGCGCGTTCACCGAGTCTGTTCACCGACGGCGGCAGCACGACGGTATCCAACTTGCTCATGCCTTTGCACAGATACGCTGGAACGAGCTGCACTTGGTCACCAAAGGTGAAAGAGGTGATTTTTGAGTCTGTGCTGTAGAACGGTGAACTGTCATCCGAGCCTATGGTGCACGTCACAGGTTGCCATACTACCGATGTGAGCGGGTTGTTCTGGAAGGCATGATTGCCTATCGAGGTCACTGTGCTGGGGATAGTGACGGATGTTAATTTGCAGTACCGGAAAGCACGCGTGCCAATGGTAGTGATGCCTTCATGCAGGTTTATTGACTTGAGTGAGGAGCAGCCGTAGAAAGCATCCGAATTGATAGTGGTCAGCGTAGCCGGCAATACGATGGACTCCAGTGCCGAACAGCCTTCAAAGAAACTTACCGGTAAAGTCTGCTGCGTCACAGGCAGGTTAATCGACTTGAGCGAGGTGCACCCCATAAAGGCACGTTCACCAAGTCTGTACACTGAAGGCGGCAGCACGATGGTATCCAACTTGCTCATGCCTCTGCACAGATACGCCGGAACGAGCTGAACTTGGTCACCAAAGGTGAAGGAGGTGATTTTCGAGTCTGTGCTGTAGAACGGTGCGTAGGTGTCAGAGCCAATGGAGCACGTAACAGGATTCCACACGACCGATGTCAGCGGGTTGTTTTGGAAGGCATAATTGCCTATCGAGGTCACCGTGCTGGGGATTGTTACCGACGTGAGGTTGCAGTACCTAAACGCATAGCTACCGATGTTGGTGATGCCTTCCGGCAGATTTATGCTGCCCAGCTTCGTACAAGAGTAGAACGCATCGCTGTTGATGGTCGTGATTGTTGACGGCAGCGTTACCGACTGCAGGTTCGAGCAACTCTCGAAAGCATCCTGACCTATCGTCGTTACCGTGTAGTTGTAGTTGTTGTACGGTACACTTGCCGGGATAGTCACCGTTGTCAGATTCTTATAGACGGACTTATCCGAACTCTGGTCGCTCACCACAGTGGCTGTGGTGGAGCCAAGAGAGTAGTACAAGTTGCCGATCTTCACGGTTTCTGCCATCGCAGAACCTATGCAAACCGAAAATGTTAACAAAGTAAGGAATAATCTTTTCATTGTGTATGTAGTTTTATGTTTCTATTCTTGACCGTTTGTTTAGTATTTCATCCAATGGATAAACTCCATCGGGTCTGTGGTGAACACCATCGGCGTGGCAATCATGTTGCCCTGTGCATCCAGCTGCACATAGTAGGGTTGTGCGTTCGAGCCGAACTGCTCGCGTTGGATGCGGCTGTTCACATCGCCGATGGATTCGCCTTTGGCTTTTGGCTGTTGGCCGTTGGCAATTTTCTTGTCGTCCACGAACAGTTCGATGAACACATAGTTCTTAAGGCGCGCTTTTACGCTGTCGTTATCCAGCACAAATGCTTCCATCTTGCGGCAGTTGACGCAGCCGTAGCCCGTAAAGTCGATGATCACAGGCTTGCCGGTCTGGCGGGCGTATGCCATACCTTCGTCATAGTTGTTGAATACCTCACGCCCTTCTATCGCCATAGGCGGCGCAAAGGCGCTGACAGCTTTTACGGGGGCACCCCATAAGCCCGGCACAAGATAGGCGGCAAAGGCAAACGAAGGGATGATGACTATGATGCGGATGATTTTTCTGGTGACGTTCACGCTACGTATATTCCACAACAGGTAGACGCCGATGCCCGCAAAGCAAATAATCCAGATGGCGATGAACAGCCATCGGGGAAGCAGCCCCCAGCCGTAGGCCATATCCGCCACGGAGAAGAATTTCAGCGATAGAGCAAGCTCCAGGAATGCCAGCACCACCTTGAACGACGTCATCCAATCGCCCGAACGAGGCGCGCTCTTGATCCATTGGGGGAACATTGCAAACAAGGAGAACGGCAAAGCCAATGCGATAGCGAAGCCCAACATACCTATTGCCGGTGCCAGCAGGCTGTGACCGGCTGCCTCTACAAGCAGCGTGCCGATAATCGGACCGGTGCAGCTGAACGATACAATCACCAGCGTGAAAGCCATGAGCAGTATACTCAGAAAACCGCCTGTAGAACGCGCCTTGCTGTCCAGCGCCGTGGACCACGAAGCGGGTAGGGTAATCTCGAACAGTCCAAAGAACGATAGTGCAAACACTACGAGCAGCGCAAAGAAGAGGAGGTTGACTATGGCGTTGGTAGACAGCGCATTGAGCGCCGACGCACCGAACACGACCGTGATGAGCAGTCCCAGCCCCACGTAGATGATTACGATGCTCAAGCCGTACAGGATGGCATTCTGCAGCCCTTTGTCCGAGCGCTTGAGAAAGAAACTGACCGTCATCGGTATGATTGGCCACACACAGGGCGTGAAGATAGCCAATAGTCCGCCTAAGAGGCCGAGAAGGAAAATCACCAGCAAGGATTGCGAGTCGTTGTTACCACTCTCCTTCCCTTGGGTGGGCTGGGGAGAAGTCTCGTATTCCCACGTTTCCGGCGCCGTACACATTACATCGTTGCAGGCGTTGAAGCGGATAGGAGTCAGTTCGTCTTTGGCCAGGGTGATGGTGAACAGGTCGTGGATTTCGTCGTCAAACTCCCGCTCACCGAAATCGATAATCGTCATGTGCCAGCCCTGCTCAATGACAGCCGTCAGCCGAACGCTGTCGCCTATCACCTCGCCTGACCATTTGACGGGTTGCACCAGTTCCGCCTTTGCCGGAACGAGCAGCAAAGAGCAGAGAGTAAGAACTATTATGTTTAAAAATCGTTTCATTGTGCTGTTTCTCGTAAAGCATAGATGCTTGGCAGGTTGCGTGCCAGGTCGTGGATATCAAAGCCATAGCCGATGATAAAGCGCTTGGGAATCTCTCTGCCGCAGTAGTCGGGCTTGGCATCGGGGTATTTCAGTTCCGTTGGTTTGCTCAGCAATGCCGCCACTTTCAGCGAACGGGGCTGACACGAACGAAGGATCTGCTTGAAGTAATGCATCGTGATGCCGCTATCTACGATATCCTCCACGACGATCACATCCTTGTCGCGGATGTCGGTATGCAGGGGCGTCGTTTCTTGCACTTTGCCCGTCGAACATGTGCCGTCGTACGACTGCAGCCGTACACTTGCCAAGGTGCACTCGATAGGCAACTGGCGCATCAGATCCGTGGTAAAGAACATCGCGCCGTGCAGTACACAAATCAGTACCGGCTGCTTGTCCTCATAGTCCGCAACAATCTGTGCTGCAACGTCGCGAACCATTGCTGCAATCTCTTCCTGAGAGATATATTCATCGAAGGTCATGCCTTCATAAGTAACCGATTTCATATTGCTTTGTGTTTAGTGTGCTGTATTATCAGCCATACATGGCTGATACATTGATAATATTGGCTGATCAGAATTCGTTGACATCACTCGGCATGCGCAGATCACCGCGCGGCGACAGGCCTACGCTTACCACTTTCGGACCGTCGGGCAGGCACGAGCGCTTGAACTGCTGCATAAAGAAGCGATGCATGAACACATCCAGCCATTTCTGAATGGTTGCGTCATCGTAGCGCTGGTCGAACGCGCAGCGGGCCATGTAGGCAATCTTCTCGCGCGTGAAACCGTAGCGGAGGAAGTAGTATACAAAGAAGTCATGCAACTCGTACGGACCCACTTTGTCCTCTGTGATCTGCGTAATCTCGCCCTTGTCGTTGGCAGGCAGCAGTTCGGGCGAGACGGGTGTGGCAATCACATCCTCCAGGATGGTCAGTACGCGCTCGTCGAAGATGTTCCTTGCCGCGTAGCCTACTATATGACGGACGAGCGTCTTGGGTATGCCTGCATTGATGCCGTACATGGATATATGATCGCCTGCGTAGGTAGCCCAGCCCAGTGCCAACTCGCTCAGGTCGCCGGTGCCGACCACCAGGCCGTTGTACTTGTTGGCCATATCCATGAGGATGAGCGTACGTACGCGCGCCTGAGCATTCTCGTAAGTGATATCGTGCTTCGACATGTCGTGGTCGATATCGTGCAGGTGTTGCGTTACCACATCGCGAATAGGTATCTCATGAACGGATACCCCCAGTTCGGTCATCAGGTCGATAGCATTGCGATAGGTGCGGTCGGTAGTGCCGAAGCCCGGCATAGTGATACCGAGTACGCGGTTTCGGGCATAGCCCAGACGGTCAGCAGTCATTACAGCCACGAGCAATGCCAGAGTCGAATCCAGTCCGCCGCTGATGCCGATGACGAGCGACTGAGCATGTGTATGTTCCCAGCGGCGAGCCAAAGCGGATGTCTGGATCGACAGCACATCCATGCAATAGGCATCCTCGTTCTCCTTGGCAGGCAGGAACGGAGTAGGGTTGAAGGTGCGATGGATAGGCTCGGCAAACCCTTCGGGATTCTCGATGGGCGCTACATTCACTTTGCGGAAATGTCCGCGACGGTCGAGCGTGAAGTTGTTGTTGCGCTCGCGGTCGGTACGCAGGCGCTGCACATCGATTTCGCTGATCGTCATCGACGACTCGCGCTGGAAGCGTTCACCTTCCGCTATCAGTTTGCCGTTCTCGGCTATATAGGTCGAGCCTGAGAACACCACATCCGTAGTGCTTTCGCCTACGCCTGACGAGGTATATACATATCCGCAATGTACGCGTTGGCTTTGCTGCGCCAGCATCTGGCGGCGGAAAGCATGTTTGCCCACGATGCAGTTGGAGCTGGAGAGGTTGAAGATAAGCTCTGCGCCCTGAATAGCCAGCTGCGTGGACGGCGGCATGGGGCTCCACAGGTCCTCGCATATCTCAATGCCGAACGAATAGTTGCGCGTCATGAACAGCAGATCGATGCCAAACGGCACATCGCCTTGCCACAGTTCGACGGTAGGTATACGCGGATGTACGCCGTCGGGCAACTGCTCCACAGTCTCACGGCCCGAAGCAAACCAGCGCTTTTCGTAGAACTCGCCCGTGTTAGGTAGGTTGGTTTTCGGCACTACGCCAATCACCTCGCCATCCGTAATCACAAACGCGCAGTTGTACAGGTCATTGTCCACCTTGAGCGGAGCACCTACCAGTACGATGATAGCCTTGCCGCGCGTAAAACGGCACACTTCCTGCAATGCCGCCATCGCGTTCTGCTGCAACTGGTTTGTAAAGAAAAGGTCGGCACAGGTGTAACCCGTCAATCCCAACTCGGGGAAACAAACAATCTCCACACCCTCGGCTATCGCTTCGGTAATCATGTCGGTTGTCTGCTTTGCATTGTACTTGCAATCGCCTACACGCAACATCGGTACGGCTGCTGCCACACGCACAAAACCTAAATTCGTGTTCATATCGTCATATTTTATTATATGCGCATTCTTATGCGCTACAAAGTTACAAAAAAAATATGAAATATGCAAATTTGCAAGGTGAAAATTATAAAAAGTTGCATTTTTTGCGGTATTTTCGATTTTTTTGTATGTAAAATTTGCATATTTGCGAAATATGTTGTACCTTTGCACCCGCTTTTCGCAAAAAACTGACCGGTGCTATCGTCTAGCGGTTAGGACAAAAGATTCTCAATCTTTAAACCGGGGTTCGATTCCCCGTAGCACTACAAAAAAGAGCTCAAGGCTCTTTTTTTTGCTACAATAGGGGCTCGAACCCCGGGGTTCTCCGCCACTTCGTTCTGTCGATTATTGCTCATCGAGCAATTCTCGATTCCCGTAGCACTACCAAATAACCTGTCAAGCGGCAGGTTATTTCTTTTTTCGTGCAAAATATTTTGTTTCTTGCATTTTTTTGCTGATTTATTTGCAAATGTCAGAATTTTTTTGTAACTTTGTATGTTTGTTTTGCGGCAAACGGTTAATCAATCAAATGCACGATGGGATACTTATAGACCATCTGATAGGTACGGAACAAGATTAAAATAAACTATTATGTATATCAAACAACTGATTACCATGGCAATGATTGCCTCTACAGTGGCAGTTTCGGCTGCTAATGACAACCCCTTCTTCCATTACAAAGAGTGGAAGACCCCTCACGGGACTTACCCGTTCAATGAGATTTGTAACGCGCACTACATGCCCGCGTTTGAGGAAGGCATGAAGCAGGGTTTGGCGGAGATTGATGCTATCGTCAACAATCCGGCAGCTCCTACTTTCGCCAACACCATCGAAGCGTACGAGCGCTCGGGTGAGATGCTCAGCGTGGTGGCAAGCTGCTTCTACAATCTGGCTTCTGCCGAGACCAACGATTCGATTCAGGCGCTGGAGGTGGAACTCTCGCCCAAGATGAGCGAATATTCGTCCACCATTCGTCTGAACGAGAAGTTGTTTCAGCGCATCAAGGCGGTGTATGACCAGCGCGGCAATCTGAAGCTCACCAAAGAGCAGGCCAAGCTGCTGGACGATATCTACGAGTCGTTTGCCAACAACGGCGCCAACCTCAGCGATGCTGACAAGCAGACCTATCGCGAACTGACCGCCAGACTATCGATGCTGACGATGACCTTCGGTCAGAACGTGCTGAAAGCTACGAACGCCTGGACGATGCTCGTTACCCGCGAGGAGGATATCCGTGGCCTGAACGACGATACGAAAGCGATGCTGCGTGCCAATGCCGAAGCTAAAGGCCTGAACGGCTGGCTGCTCAACCTCAAGCCCACAACCTATATCCCCGTGATGCAGGATTGTGACAACCGCGACATCCGCCGCGAGCTGTACATGGCGTATAACAGCCGTTGTATAGGTGGCGAGTTTGATAACACGCAGAACATCATCGATATAGCCAATACGCGTCTGGCTTTGGCACAGCTGTTCGACAAGCCCTGCTATGCCGACAAGTCGCTGTACAAGACCATGGCGGAGAACAAGGAGAATGTGTATCGTCTGCTCGACCAGTTGCGCGACAACTATATGCCGGCAGCTCGCGAGGAAGTGAAAGAGTTGCAGGAATATGCAGCTCAGCAAGGCTTGTATGCTACGCTGCAGCCGTGGGATTGGAGTTACTACTCCAAGAAACTCAAGAACGACAAGTACGCCATCAGCGACGATATAGTTCGTCCGTACTTCGAACTGGAAGCAGTCAAGCAGGGCGTGTTCGGCTTAGCAAAGCGCTTGTACGGTATCACGTTCAAGGAGAACAAGAATATTCAGGTGTACAACCCCGAAGTAACGGCCTACGAGGTGTACGACGAGAAGGGTAAGTTCCTGGCTGTGTATTATGCCGATTTCCATCCGCGTGACGGCAAGCGCGGCGGTGCTTGGATGAACGATTTTCAGCCGCAGTACATGCTCGGTAAGAAAGATCATCGTCCGCATATCGTGAATGTGATGAATTTTACGCGTCCTACGGCAGAGAAGCCGGCATTGTTCACTTATGACGAAGTGCGCACTTTCCTGCACGAGTTCGGCCACGCATTGCACGGAATGCTTACGCGCTGCAACTACTCGGCTTTGTCGGGCACAAACGTACCGCGTGACTTTGTGGAACTGCCTTCACAGTTCAACGAGAACTTCATCGACGAGAAAGAGTTCCTCGACACTTTCGCTAAGCATTACAAGACCGGCGAACCGATGCCTCAGGAACTGATCGACAAGATCAAACAGTCGTCGAACTACCACGCTGCTTACGCCTGCGTGCGTCAGCTCTCGTTCGGCTACCTGGATATGACCTGGCACACTCTGACCGAGCCGTTTGTAGTGCCCGCTGACCTGACTACGGCAGAGGCAGTCGTTCGTTTCGGCGATACGGCAATGGAGCAGGTACAGGTGCTGCCTACCGTTTCCGGTACGCAGATGGAGACCGCTTTCACGCACATCTTCTCGGGCGGATACGCTGCAGGCTATTATGCCTACAAGTGGAGCGAACTGCTGGATGCTGACGCCTTCTCCGTATTCAAAGCGGCACAGAAAAAGAACGGCTCTATCTTCGACAAGAAAGCTGCCGCTCTGTTCCGTCAGCATATTCTGGAGCGTGGCGGCACGGAGAAAGCTGCCGATCTGTATCGTCGTTTCCGTGGTGGCGAACCTACCATCAACGCCCTGCTGGAGAGGGATGGAATAAAAGTGATCACGATACAATAAATATCAGCCAAGAATGGCTGATGTAATACACATTCGTTATGCATATATCTGATAGAATAGCTCAGATCTCCGCGTCGCCTACGCTGGCGATGGCGGCCAAGGCGGCTGCAATGAAGGCGGCAGGTGAGAACATCCTTTCCATGTCGCTCGGTGAGCCTGATTTTCCTACGCCCGCTCATGTCAAGCAAGCCGTGAAAGAGGCAGTGGATGCCGATATGTCGCACTACGGTCCGGTAGCCGGTACGCCCGGCTTGCGTGCCGTCGCGGCAAAGTATATGTCTGCAAATAAGCCCGGTGAGGCGGATACGTTTGCAGCTGAAGATATCATCGTATCTGTCGGCGCCAAGCAGAGCATCTGCAATGCCATCGAGACGCTGGTAGGCAAGGGCGATGAGGTCATCCTGCCTACGCCGTGCTGGGTCAGTTACAGCGAGATGGTGAAGTTGGCAGAGGGTGTGCCCGTATATGTGCGAACTACCTACGAGAATGATTTTATCCTCACGCCTGAGGCGCTGGAGGCGGCTATCACTCCGCGCACACGTTTGATTGTTCTCTGCACGCCCAACAACCCCACAGGTGCCGTCTATAGCGCCGATCAGATCGATGCGCTGGCAAAGGTGCTGGTGCGCCATCCAGAGGTGGCTGTCATTGCCGACGAGATCTACAACCGCATCTGTTATACGGGCAAATGTGCCACATGGGCAAGCCATAGTGAACTGCTTGACCGTCTGGTGATTGTTAACGGCGTAAGTAAGGCGTTTGCCATGACCGGTTATCGTATAGGCTGGCTGGCATGCAAGGACAAGACCTTCATCAAAGCTTGCACGCGCCTTCAAGGACAGCAGATCACCTGCGCTACGATGGTGGCTCAGTATGCTGCGCAAAAAGCGCTGGAAGGCGATATGACCTGCATTGACGAGATGACGGCTGCTTTTGAGCGCAGACGTGACCTGATTATTGAGTTGGCAAAGGATGTGCCGGGCTTCAAGGTTCGCTCGCCGAAAGGTGCGTTCTATCTCTTTCCCGATGTGACGGCGCTCTTTGGCAAAAAGGCTCCTGCCGGCAGCCGGTATGCTGCTGACAAAGGAACGGACTTGATAACCGATGCCGATGAGCTGTGCGAGTACCTCTTGCAGGACGGCCATGTGGCATGTGTGTCGGGTGGTGCTTTCGGCGAACCTACCTGTCTGCGTATCTCGTATGCATGCTCCGAAGAGCAGATACGCGAAGCAATGCGCCGTATTCGCGAGGCAATTCTCGCGCTCAAGTAAACGCGGCAGAACAGCGTGAACAACAGAAAATGCAGCTTTACGGCTGCATTTTTTTGTGTGGGTCTGTCAAATAGGTCTATCGGAAAAATGAGAAGTGTACGCTTCCGTAGATGCGTAGGTCGAGGAAATGCGGATGACCGGAGAAATCGTATTGGTCGCCATGTTCCAGTACGAAGAGTCCGTCGGGTTTGAGCAGCTGAGGAACGATCAGGTCGGGTAGAGCAGGCAGCAGCTCCAGAGCGTACGGCGGATCGGCAAAGACGAGATCATATTTCGGTCCGCGCCACAGATGCTCGTCGCCGTGGGTCTCGTAGTTGCTGTTGAAAAACTTGAACACATCGCCGCGAATGACGTGCAGGTTGGTGATGCCCAGCTGTTTGCACGTGGCAATGATGAAGTTCTGCTGCACATGAGCCATCTCCACGGCTGTCACCTCGCGTGCGCCGCGTGATACACATTCCAGTCCGATGCCGCCAGTGCCTGCAAACAGGTCAAGCACATCGGCATCCTCCAACTCCATCCGGTTGGTCAGGAGATTGAACAGACTCTCCTTGGCAAAGTCCGTCGTAGGACGTGCTGTTATATTTTTAGGGGGCATCAACCGACGCCCCCTAAATTTTCCGCTGATTATTCTCATACTTGTATGAAAGGGTTATTACACGAGAAACACAAAACCTCGTTAAAAGTCTGTTAAAACCTCGTGTTGACCCTGTGTATGGTCTAGGATTATTCCCAGTTGCCGGCGTTGTTGTTCGGTGCGTCGATCGAACCTACTTTCAGACCGGCATAGTGCTCGAGCTTGGTCTCCTTGTCGTTGAGGTTAGCCAGCTCTTGCTCGTCCTGGTCAGCCAGATAGGTGTTGAACGGAGCACGGGCTTCGAACAGAGGCACGTGGATGCCCTGCGAGGTCTTATACTCGTCGTTCACTTCGATCTCATAGCGTATCAGCTCGCCTTTCTTGCCACCCTGACGCAGGTCGGAGTAAGGAATGTAGATGATCTGGTCGATATTGTCAGCCGTGAACTCACCCTTGAAGATAGTAGCGATCATGTCCTCCTCGATGGTGTCACGACGGAAGCCCTGCAAACCGTTGTCCTTGATGTCCTTGTCGTTCTCCCAGATGTAGGCGTAGATTGCTTCGGGATCGTCGGTTTTGAGTTTGCTCATGGCTTTGGCTTTTGCCTTGTCGATGATCTTGACAGCCTTGTGCTCGGTCAGACCTTTCTCGAGCTGCTTCTCGGTAAGCGAACCTTCCTTGAGCACCTCTTTCTTGGGAGTGGTCTTCAGGAACAGGATGAGCGAGTCGGGATCAGCCATAAAGCGGCCGTGGGTGTTCTTGAACTCCACCTCCGCGGTACGGATGTGAATGAGGTTCTTGACAACAGCATTTTCGCGTGCTGCTCGCGTCTCTTCAAACTGAATAGGGGTAACAACGCTATCCACGCAGATGTATGCGAGGAAACAGATAGCTACACCTAAAAGAATACGAAATGTAGTTTTCATGTATTGAATATTGTTTAATTATTTATCCAAACTGTTTTTTCGTCCAAAATTGCGGTTGATTTTGCCTAACTATGTATCAAAAATGACATAGTTCATACTAAATCGCTGCAAATTTACAAAAATATTTTGATATTTGCAAATTTTTTTTTACTTTTGCATAAAATTTGCAGTGGTATTTTCAGAAATTAACAAAAAATCGAGTTTTTGAGCACTATTTGGAGGTAAAACATGGAAGATAGTAACAAGGTTCTATACGATATATTGAACGAACGGTTGTCTCTGCTTCGTGAGTTGGACAAGGAGGGTGATAGCGACCGCCGTAGGCATGTTGCGAGCGAGACCGCTGCGCTTCATGCTCCGTTGGCTCACCGGCTGGGTTTGTATCAGATCAAGACCGAGATGGAAGATCTCGCGCTCAAGTTCACCAATTATACTCAGTACAAGTATATCGCCCACTCGTTGGCGGCCAAGAAAGCCGAGCGTGACGCGTATATAGCCTCGTTCATCGGTCCGCTGGAGGAGAAGTTGCACAAGGCAGGGTTTGTCTTTACGATCAAAGGTCGGCCTAAATCCATCCACTCGATCTTCCACAAGATGCAGGTGCAGCATTGTGATGTCGACCGCATCTACGACCTTTTTGCCATCCGTATCATCCTCGACTCGCCTCTGGAGCGCGAGAAGCAGGACTGCTGGCAGGTGTATTCGATCATTACGGATATGTACCAGCCCAACCCCAAGCGTCTGCGCGACTGGCTGAGCGTACCTAAGGAGAACGGCTACGAGAGTCTGCACACCACGGTTCTCGGCCCTGAAGGCAAATGGGTGGAGGTGCAGATTCGTACCAAGCGCATGGACGAAGTGGCGGAGAAAGGTGTGGCGGCTCACTGGGCATACAAGGGCGTGGACGGCAACCGGCTGAACACCGACCGTCAGAGCGTGTACGTGTTTACGCCTACGGGCGATTTGCGCCGTCTGCCTGCGGGAGCCACGGTGCTGGATTTTGCATTCTCGATACACTCAGAAGTGGGCTGCCATTGCGTGGGCGGACGCATACGCGGACAGCATGTCAGTATACGTCAGGCACTGGCTAACGGCGATCAGGTGGAGATCAGTACCTCGCCCAACCAGCATCCTACGCCCGACTGGCTTAACTTCGTGGCATCCACGCGCGCCAAGAACAAGATACGCCAGGCGCTCAAGGAGGTTGAATACAAGCAGGCTGCCGAAGGCAGAGAACTGCTGGAGCGGCGTTTCAAGAACTGGAAGATAGAGTACGACGAGAGCAAGGTGTCGCGCCTTGCGGTCAAGTTGGGCTACAAAGCCGTTTCCGACCTCTATCAGGAGCTGGCACTCGGCAAGGAGGATGTGCAGCGGCTCAAAGAGCTGTACATGGACCTGGATGCCGTGCATACGCCCGTCACCCAGCGTGAGATAGTGCCGGCCGTTACCCATACGGCCCTGGCGCTGGAGGTGGATATCAATGTAAAGAATGTTGATTATGCGCTTTCCAAGTGCTGCAATCCGCAGCCGGGTGATCCGATCTTCGGCTTCGTAAGCGTGACGAAAGGTATACGCATCCACCATTGCGACTGCCCCAATGCTATCAATATGCGCGAAAGATATCCGTACAGGGTTATCCCCGCGAGATGGAAAATGAAAGGTGAAAATTGAAAGGGGAAAGGAAACTGAAAGGTGAGAATTGAAAGGATAAAGGTGAAAGGATAAAAGATGGAGAGTAGATTGCTCGATGAAGCGGTTAATGCGTTTGCCTCCTTGCCCGGGCTGGGTAAGAAGACATCTCTCCGTCTGGTGCTCCATCTGTTGCGCCAGCCCGAAGCGGATGTGCAGCATTTTGCTGACGCCCTGACGCGCCTCAAGAAGGAGGTGCACTACTGCAAAGAGTGCCGCAACATTTCGGATACCGAGATATGCCCTATCTGCGCCAATGCGCGGCGTGACCACGCAACGATTTGCGTGGTGGAGAACATCCGCGACGTGATGTCGATTGAGAATACCGGTCAGTACCATGGCGTCTATCATGTGCTTGGCGGCGTCATCTCGCCCGTAGAAGGTATCGGGCCGAAAGATATAGAGGTGGACAAACTGGTGGAAAGGGTGCTCAGCGGCCAGGTGAAAGAGGTGATCTTTGCCTTGCCTACTACGATGGAAGGCGATACGACGAACTTCTACCTCTACCGCCGTATGCTCAACGCCATGGAGCAAGCAGGCATGGAAACGACCGACCTGACCGTCTCGCTCATCGCCAGGGGCATAGCTATCGGCAACGAACTGGAGTATACCGACGAGATCACGCTCGGACGCTCCATACTGAACAGAACAGTTTTTAACGGATAAAATACTATGACTGAACAAAAACCAACTCCAGAACAAATGGAAAAAGAGCTCACGATGTTCTTTTACCTTGTCTATGCGCTGATCATCGTGCTGCTGGGTGTGATGTGGTACGCCAATTATGCGAGTGTCCAAGCCGGTGAGGGCAGTCCGCTTGCCCTGTTCGACCCGCAGACCAAAGCGGGCATGGCCATCCAGTACTGCGTCATCCTGTATACGCTCTGCATCATTCCGGGTGCGCTGTATTGGTTCAAATCCAAATGCCGCCGCCTGAGCGAGATGGAAGAGGGGTACGAGAAATACAGGCAGTATTATATGTACGCGCGTTTGCGCGCGAGTGCCATTGCTTCGGCTATGCTGTTCAGCGTGCTGGCGTACATCCTGATGGGTGGCTATCAGCCTATGATGTGGCTGGCTGCCATCGCTGCAGTGGCGTTTGTGTTCTGCAAGCCCAATCCCCGCAAGACCGAGGAAGACCTGAGTAAGAAAGACCCTGATTCAACCTATTAAATTATGACTATAGCCGTAGATTTTGATGGCACGATTGTTACGCATGCGTATCCTGCCATAGGCAAACCTATCCCGTTTGCTATCGAGACCCTGAAAAAACTCCAGCGTGAGGACATGTGTCAGATCATCCTCTATACCTGTCGCGAAGGGCAGTTGCTGGAGGATGCCGTCAACTATTGCAAGGAGCGCGGACTGGAGTTCTATGCCGTGAATGCCGCTTTCCCCGAGGAGACGCCCGACATGCGTATCTCTCGCAAACTGGATGCGGATGTGTTCATCGACGATCATAACCTGGGCGGCCTGCCCGATTGGGGCGTGATCTACCAGATGATCCACAGCGGTCAGCCGCTTCAGCCGCATGTGCAGAACTTCGGCGATGAGCAGAAAGCACCGCGTAAGTCATTCCTGGAGCGCCTGTTCTCATGACGGGCGGTCAGGACATACGCTTGCGTAAGGTGGAGCCGGACGATCTGCCGCTGCTCTATGCCTGGGAGAACGATGCCGAGGCATGGCCGGACAGCAGTACTCATAATCCGCTCTCCCGCGAAGATCTGCGCAGCTATATCATGCAGACCACGGGCGATATCTATCGCGACGGTCAGTTGCGCCTCATCATCTGTTCGTCCTGCTCCGACGAGCCTGTAGGATGCGTCGATCTGTACGATGTGGATGTAAGGAACAGGAAGGCGGCGGTGGCAATCTATGTGGCTCCCGCTTGCAGAAATCAAGGTGTGGCAAGCATGGCGCTGATGGAGCTGGTTTCGTATGTATCTCGTATTCTGCATTTTCGCTTATTGTATGCCGTGACTCGTCAGACCAATGTGGCGTCGCTCCGTGCGTTCCAACATGCAGGTTTTCAGCAGGTTTGCACACTTCCTGACTGGACATTGGAGGGCGATGCGTGCCTGTTGATAACTCGGGTTTGAATAGGTCTATTTTGGTAAATTATAAATAATAAAAAAGTGAATGGCGGTGCAGATATGCTAAAAATCGGAGGGTTGATGAGGTTGAAAATTGCAGTTTGCAAGTCGCAAAAATATTCGTATCGTACAAATCAATCAGTTGCGACAAACCGTTCTGCAGGAAGACTGAATTTCATGTCGCATCGTGTAAATAGTTGAAAACACACAAGGTGCACAAATTGCCAAAAATCGTCATAAGCGACAAATTTGGAAATTTGAAAAAAATGTAGTACCTTTGCAATCGATTTCGGAGAAATGCCTCCGATTTCTTTTGCGCCCTATGCGAATGAGGTAGGGCGGTCAGGAAAGCAAAAACGAAGGAAAACCATCAACGCATGAACAAAGATGTGAACATAGTATGGGCGGAATGCCAGAAGGTGCTGAGGGACAACCTCACCTCTTCGGTGTATGCTATGTGGTTCGCGCCTATACGTGCGTTGAGCTACGAGCATGATACGCTCGTATTGCAGGTCAAATCGCAGTTCATTGTCGATTATATCGAGGAGAACTACCTGCCTTTGCTTTCCAAGGTGCTGTATCGCTTCTTTGGTCCGCAAACGCAGCTGGAGTACAGCGTGCAGGTGGATTCGCATACCGATGCAGCGGTTAATATCCCTTCCGATGTCTCGCATACGGTGGTGCCGCAGATGTTGGCGCAGCGTAGCGAGCTTCGTGAAGACCCGGAGTTCGACAGCCAATTGAATGCGTCGTATACTTTCGACTCGTTCGTGGAGGGCGAACCCAACAAGCTTGCGCGTACAGCCGGCATGGCTATCGCCAAGCAACCCGGTAAGAATATATTCAATCCTTTGTTCATCTATGGCGGCAGCGGAGTGGGCAAGACCCACCTCGCCAACGCCATAGGCAATGAGGTGAAGCGCCTGATGCCCCAGAAGCGTGTGCTGTACGTTACCGCCAACACCTTCCAGCTCCAGTACCAGGATGCTGCTGCGCACAATCATATACCCGATTTTCTGCTGTTCTACCAGACTATTGACGTGCTGATCGTGGATGATATACAGTATATCATGGGCAAGCGCGCTACGCAGGACACTTTCTTCCATATCTTCAACTATCTGCAGCAGTCGCAGAAGCAGATCATCCTTACTTCCGACAAGGCGCCGAAAGATTTGCACGACCTGGAGGAGCGTCTGCTCAGCCGCTTCAAGTGGGGCTTGGCTGCCGAGATGACGAAGCCGGATTATGCGTTGCGCAAGAATATCCTGCTCAAGAAGATGTACCGCGACGGCGTCAAGCTGCCCGAACCTATCGTGGAGTTCATTGCTGCCAATGTTACGGAGAATGTGCGTGACCTGGAAGGCGTTCTGGCATCGCTGCTCGTCTATTCCACGCTCATGAACAAGGAGATTGATATGGATCTGGCGCGCGAGGTGGTAGGCCGCATCGTCGAGCTCAAGCCGCGCGAGGTGGATCTGGAGCAGATATCCAATGCCGTATGCGAGGCGTACAATGTGTCCTTTACCTCGCTCATGGAGCGCAACAGGCAGAAGGAAGTGGCTAAGGTGCGTCAGATATGCATGTATCTGGCTAAGCAGATGACGCGCATGTCGAATATCGAGATTGGTCAGTACTACCATCGTACGCACGCTACGGTTATTCATGCGGTGGACAGCATGAGCGACGAGTTGCGCACCAATGTGGAGCTCGGGCAGCAGCTCACCCGCATCCGGCAATCGCTTATCGGTTGATTCCACCTCTCATGACGAAAGGTGGTTTTTTTGTTAATAACTGTATATCTTATGACTACGGAACAACGAGTGGCTCGTGCCCGCGACCTGTTCATCGCCGGGTACAATTGTTCGCAAGCGGTTTTTCTGACGTTTGCTGATGACTATGGTTTGTCCGACGAGATGGCCTTGCGCTTGTCGGCATCGTTCGGAGGTGGAGTAGGGCGGCTGCGTGAGATATGCGGTACATGTTCCGCCATGGCAATGCTCGAAGGTCTGCACTCGGGAGCCACTGTGGCTGCCGATGCGGAGGGCAAGCAGGCTAACTACAGGAATGTGCAGGCACTCATGACGGAGTTCAAGCGTCAGAACGGCTCTTATATATGCCGCGAACTGCTGCAGTTGCGTCGCGATGCACCTACGCCGCCTACGCCCGATCCGCGTACTGCGGAGTACTACAAGCAGCGTCCGTGCCTCTTGATGGTGGAGTCCGCCGTACGCATCTATTGCAAACGATTGCAAGGTGAACTTGGCAATAATGTCGAATAACCTACGGAAAAATCGCTGCTGAGGGGCTAAAATTTGGAAATCTGAAAAAAATGTAGTATCTTTGCATCCGCTTTGCGCTAAACGCGACGCTGGTCGCAGGTTTTCTGTAAAGCATGTCTCCCTAGCTCAGTTGGTAGAGCAACTGACTCTTAATCAGTGGGTCGAGGGTTCGAGTCCCTCGGGGGACACTACAAAAAAAAGGTGTTGAATATGAGAAAGTTAGACGATTGAAACGTCTGACTTTCTTTGCGTTATGATTGCAAATAAGCAAAGAAAATAGGTCGGGGAAAGGTGAAAAAGTGCGAAAATACCACCATTTCGCCACTAACGAACCACTATTTGAAACAACCAAAAACTTTGCAACAACTTTGCAACAACTTTGCAACTCCGCAAAATGGGGCAAAAAAATTGCAAAAAACTTTGCAACAAACAACAATCATGGCAAAACTAACACTATTACTCGACCAGCGAAAGGCGAACACGCAAGGGATGTTCCCCGTCAAGTTCCTCATCTCAAACGGAACAAGTACCACAACCATCTCAACAGGCATATTCACGATGCCTCGTTTGTTCTCGGGTGATCCGGCACAGGCGATACACCGCTCTGTTCCCAACGCCAAGACAGTCAATCAGACAATCTATTCCCTCTATTGCAAATACTGCGATGCTATCCTTGATCTCGACAAACAGAACAAACTGCGGAAGATGACCGCCGCAGAAATCCGTGAGTATGCAGCCGGCAACTATCAGAAAGATGAAGCGCAGAGCACCGATTTTATTGCTTTCTTCAAAGAATACGGGGAGAGCCGCAACACGCCAAAGACGCGCATGAGTTATGCGTATGCTGAAGGTGTGCTGCGAGATTATTGCGCAGAGAAGAAACTGCGGCACATACGTTTTGATGATGTAAACTACCCGTTCCTGACAAAGTTCGCCCGCTGGCTACGCGACACACGGAGAGGGGAGAGCACCAGGCACATGATTGAGTGCTACGTGAGAGCAGCATACAAAGAGGCGGAGAAAAGGCATATCATCCCCCGAGACAAGGATCCGTATTTCGACTATTCCATTGCTCCTGTTCCGCAGAAAGACATAGAGACGCTGACAGCTGATGAGATGCGTGCTCTGGCATCTGCCCGGTTATATTCCTTAAATAATGAGCGCGCACGCGATATAGCCCTCATGTCGTTCTATCTTTGCGGCGTAAACCTGCTCGATTTGTACGAGATGGATGCTCCTGTGAATGGCGAAGTGGTTTATGTCCGGCACAAGACGCAGCGCGTGAACATGCGCGAGGTACATGTGCGGATAGAAGATGAATTACAGGCACTCCTTAACAAATACAAAGGCACGGAAACATTGCTTTCTTTCAAGGACGAATGTGCATCATACGAGACGTTCCAACGCCGCACAACGCTGCATCTGCGAGCTATCAGTAAGACATTAGGAATAGACATCACTATGGCAAAGATACGCAGAACATGGGCGACGATTGCAGGCGAATTAGACGTTCCCGAACTGGTAATCAACAAAAGCATGGGACATGTGGATAAAACAATCAACACACGGCACTACGTCGAATACAAATGGATCAAGACAGCCGAGGCTAACAGGAAAGTAATCGACTATGTGTTAAACCCACCGAAATCGGTAGGTTAAGGAACGGCTATCCCCGCAATTACTGCGGGGAGTTAGCCTTGAAAAAAACAATGAGAAACACAAAATGACTACCTGATGTAGTCTATGATGATCTGCTGGAACTGCTCGAATGTCCGGCAGACGGCACACTGGTAGCCCTCGCTTTGCAGTTTGATGAGCATCTCGCTCTGCTCGTCGCGCACTACGCCTTTCTTGCCCGCTTTCATTTCGATGAACAGCCCGTGGTAGCCTTTGCGTGCGAGAGCGACAAAGATGTCCGGCACGCCCTTCAGCATCCCCTCCGCAACGAGTTTGCGCCCTTGCTTATAGCCGCACCATGCGCCGTTAGGTATGGCGAAGATGGTTAGCTTTGGAAACTGGTAGCGTGCCCAGCGGATGCAAGCCGTTTGCAGGTTGTGTTCGCGTTGCACAGGCGGTCGGCGCGGGGCTTTCTCCGTTCGCTCGCCGTTGATGATGGCTAATGCTTCTTCTCGCGTCATTTCTCGTAGATACATTTATAGGGGAACAGCTGTTGCAGGTACGCATCTACACCGCACTTGATTGCGTTGTCACCGATAGAGAAACACTCCGTTTGTCCTATCTGCTGCTCAAGGTCGGCTATGGTGTCGAACTCTGAAATCTTCTTGTCGATGAACTGCTTGGGTTGGATGCCTTGCTCCGCGAGCAGGTTGCCCATGATGCAGTTGACCTCACCGCCGTATTCGAGGTTGACAGCCTCGGTGAACAGCGGATAGAAACGCCGGTATAGCTCCGTATCGAAATGCGTATTGCAATGCGGGTTGGTCTGAAAATGCGGCAGTCCCCATTTGGTCAGCAACTCGCGTGTCTGGACGAGGCTCTTGTAGTAGTTGTTTTTCAGCTGCTCCGCTGTCGGGTGCGGTGCTATCACCTTGTCTTGGTAATAGACAGGGTAGTTGTCAAAGTCCACCTCACGCACATAGAAATGGTCATCGGACGATATGAGGAAATGCGGTGCGATGTCGCTGTGCTCCGCTGCGTACGCCACCTTGAGCATGATGTTCTTGTGCTTGCGGTTCTTGGTGTCCTCGTACGGTATATGCGTCACGATGTCGCTCACGAAATCGGGTTTGTGCCCGACGATGAAGACGCGCCCTACATTACGGGCGTTCTTTGCGATGGATCGCAGGGAGTATCGCAGTTCGTTGTTTTCCCAGTGGCTTCCTGTGCCTACTACATACAATATATCCATATCAATCAAAATTTAGTTTCAAATCGTCGTGCATGGGTTTGCGGTTCTCCAGCACAACATCATTCATGCGCAGTCCTACCGCCTCCGCTTGCTCAAACAGATGGTGCTCATAATAGAATCGGTCTTCCGTCTGAATGATAGGCATGAGACGTATAGCCGCAGCGTTCGCCACCCAGCCGTTATACCAGGGGACATGCGTCTCTCCCGTGTAGGGGCACGCCATGACGGGTCTCTCGCCATCGACCGCTTGCAGGTATTCAGCCTGTCGGCCGACAAACTCACTCCGCCACATGTTGCGTACGCGGTGCGCTACCTTGCGGACATTGTACGCGCCTTTGGTATGCACATAGAAACACGGGGCATCTGTCCGGCTCATCACCTCTTGGAGGAAACGAAGAGCGGCGTACTCAAATGTGCGACCGTCATGCTGGACAAGATAGACATTAAAGTGCGGAGTAAGCCACGCCAGTAGTTCTTGCTCGATAGCTTTTCCCAGCTCGGTCTGTGCCGAGCCAAGCACGCAAAAGGGGCGGTGGTCATCCTCTCCGAACAGCCGCAGCACTTTCTGCCCGAACAACCGGCAGCAGAAATCATGGGTCTTGCGTATCTTGTTCTTTACGCCTGTCCGGCTATACGGTTCTGTCTCGTTGTAATTGACCGCCGTCGCCTGATAATCGACCTCCGACGGCACATAGAAATAGCCGTTGGTGGCAGCAAGCATGGTGTAGAATATATCCGAGGACGGCATCTCTATGCGGTAGCGGTGACGGTAGTACCTCTCCCAGCCATCGAAGTGCTTTGCCTGCACCATCGAAGCGCATCCGCAGTGACACTTTTGCCCTCTGAAGGTGTAGTGATTGCCGCTGATGGGAGCGTCCGGGTGCAGCTGGTGCGTCTTGAACAAGTCCTCTATCATTCCCTGCGGGTATAACATATCGTCATCTATCGGCACGATGAGCGCATCGGGGTAGAGCTTGGCGGCAAAGAGGAACTTTTTCCACACGCGGGTGTCATGTTTCACCCAGCATACTTGCAGCCTGTCGTGGCTGTCGATGTACGCCTGTACTTCAGCAGGCAGCACATGTTTCGGAAACTCCTCCGATGCAAGCGTCAGCACCACCTTGTCCGGCGGCATGGTCTGCGCCCAGATGGTATCGAGGATGGTTGGCAGGTTGGTGATGCGTTTGCGCCATGATGTCAGCGCGACTATTATCTGCTCGTTCATACAAAATTCATTATCTCCGTACAGAATACGGGTTTGTCGGTAACTGTTTTTATCTGTCGTGCTTGGTGCAGCGATGACTCATAGAAAAGCGTGTTGCTACTCTGCGCATACCGCTCTCCTTTCCACTTGCCATGCCGACCCCATTTGAGCCGTGCCGCTCTCGTCGGCAGGTCGAGCATGACGAGGTGCTTGTATTGCACGCCGTGGTCTTGCAGCCATTTCTCCGTGATAGCGCGGTACTTTTCCAATCGGCATGTAACAATCGTGTCGATGGTGTACTTGGGTATATAGAGCGGCTGGGCGTTCGTTATCTCGCGTATATACTGCTCTCCGTCATCATCTATGGCAGGGTCAGCGCACAGCACGCCGTCCATGTCGAACATCGCGCCCTCTATACGTTGCGTGTTAAACACGTTCCATTGGAACAATCGCGGCTGCTTGACCACCTCGCAATAAATATCCACGAGCCGACTGCCTTTCGGCGTTACATACACGGCGGCATATACTTTCTCCGCTGGCGTACCGTTCAGCAACTCTTTGGCTGCTGTCATGGCAGACCCGGACGAAACGCTATCGTCAATGACGAGTATCTTGCGTATCTCCGAGCGGTCGATGAGACGCGAGCCGTTGGCATAGATTACGCCGTTGCGGTACTGCTCTACGCTCGTGAACGGCTTGTTGAGGTATAGCGCGAGGATATTGGCAGGCAGCATACCCGAACGCGGCACGCCTACCACCAAGTCCACATCATGCGGGAACTTGTGCAGGTTAGCCACGATGGCGGTGTTCATATCTGCGAAACTGCGGTAGTTCATTCTTTCTTCGTGTTTGCTGGGTCAAGAAAACCGTCCATGATGTACTCCTGCAAGTAGGCATACACCTCATCCGTGTAGTCGTTATGATGCACTCCGGCACGCCAAAGGATGTGCGATGCAGCGTGCTCTATCTCGTGAAAGATCACGGGGATATATTTGAGAGAACGGACATAGACGAAACACGTGCCATACGTGCCAAAGCCTGTCACTCCGCCAACCTCGCCCTTGCGGACTAAGGCAACGCGCTCGTAGAACTCATCTGGGAAGTTCAGTTCATACTCTCCTTTCTTGATGTATGCTTTCACGGCATCTAATGTCTCATTGACAAATAGGATGGCGTGACACTTAAACATTGTTCTGACTGCTCTGATCATACTTTCTCCTTGTCAAATAGTTAGCACGCTGGTTGGTCGGCAGGCTGGTTGCTGAAGTCGCCGTATAGCCGTATGCGCTCGCTGCATGAGTTGTCAAACGCCATATTCCAAAAGGCGCATCGGCAACATGTGTTTCCCTTATTTTCCGTTTGCATGTAACTTATTTTGTGTTGCTTACGCGGTGTATGCCAAATAAGCACGCTCAAACAGGCTTATTTTTCCATCAGAAAACAGGTTCATAAACGTACGTGTTATGGCGGTAAGCGATGCGCCAAGGTTTCTCGGCATATAGGTCACAATGCTGCCGACCTCCGCAGCAGAATAATAGGGTTAAAAGTATAGTTTTCATAAGGTGCTAAAATGTTCTATTTTTAAGATTGTTCGCGGCTGGGTATCAAAAATTCCCGGGGCGAGACAAAAATTTTAGTACGCAGTTTAAGATTTCACCGTAAAAAGGGTATGGCGATCTGAATAGCCTTTTTGTAGGGAGCGATGGGCGGGATATAGTCGGCAACCCACCACAGGAAACGCAGTAACAAGAGTATCGCAGTGATCCAAAACCACCATGAACAGAAACGGTCATATCCGCTGCGCTTGGGCTTGATGTCGGCTGTGTTCTGCTTCTCCTCCAACTCGCTCTGCAAGTGCGATATGTAAGTGCTCTGTTCGCTTATAGTGGCTGACTGCTGGTCAATGGTGGTCTTCTGCTCAACTACCAACTGCTGCAACTCCTTTTCTTTCTTCGACTGCTTGACACCTATGACGTTCGTAGCCTCGCCGGTCTGCGTGTTGTATGTGCCGCCACCTGCACCGAACAGAATATCTGTGTCGCTTTCCCTTTCGCTCTCACTGGAAGCCGTGACGTGTATCGTGTCGGTGATGGTGATGCGTGTGGTGTCGTAAACGATCTGCGTTATCACGCTGTCGCGGTAGTTGATCTTCTCAACGGACTGCATACTCTTGCAACTGATCATAGTCGCACAAAATGCCAATAATAGGGCTAAATGATACACTTTATTTGCCATAATGCTATAAGTTTTGTATGATTTTTGCAAATTCCTTGCGTTTTATTTGCATAATTCGTGTTTTTTGCGTACCTTTGTAGCGTAATTTATTAAACCCTCTACAACAATGAAACACGCCTATCTCTTTGCAGCCATCGCTGCTATTCTTGTATCTTGCACCGCCAAGAACGAACCTCAAAAGGTGCAGCACCAAGTGACATTCAACGTAGCCACATTCTATCAGACATCCGAACCGATGGGTAGTCCTCGTCGCGCTCCGCAATCCACCATACTTGACGACGAAAACGGCACGGCACTCACCGACCTGTATATCTTCGACGGCACAAGCCAACTCGCTCATCAGACCAACGACCAGGACGATTTCGGCACCGTCACCCTCAACCTCGCACACGGCCAGCACAGCCTCTCGTTCATCCTCACACGTTCCACCGGCATCAGCGTCTCGGAGGGTGTCATGGCGTTCAACTCCATCCGTCCCACCTTCGGCAAAGTCCTTGCCCTGAACGTCTCGGCCAGCACACCGGCGCAGAACCTCACCCTTGACCGCATATCCGGGCAACTGTACATCACCATCAACGACGAGTTCCCTGCAGCCGCCAACCAGATCGAGTTCGTCCTGTCGAACAAGTACAACCAGCTCAACGTCGCCAACCTGCTCGGCGTGAACGGCGCGGAGTGGTCGCAGAAAGTGTCCTGCACCGGCAAGGTCGGACAATCCGGCGTGAGCTACAATTTCCACACCATCCTGCCGAGCCTGACAGACGAGTACACCGCCGACCTGACCCTTAACATCTACAACTCCTCCAGCGCGGTCATCTACAGCGTCACCATCGAGGATGTGCGTTTCGCCTCGAACACCAAAACGATGATTTCCGGCAACCTGTTCACCTCTCCGTCTGCATCCGTCAGCGTCAACACATCATGGAACACAAGCATCGTCGGCACCTGGTAAGTCCCTGCACCCATGTCGAGCCGCTCTTGCCACAACGTCTGCTACTGGCCAGCGTTACTGCTGTCACTTTCTCTGTGTCTGTCGGCGTGCAGTGGCAGGACTGACGAGCCAACACCAGAGGCGGAGCAATTTGTTGACGCCAACGAAATGGTGGTGCTGGTGACGGACACCTCCGAGTGGCGGGTTAAGATCTTCAAAGAACACTTACTTTATTCTGATGCCGTGGCGATGGTTTTGCCATCGCCGTGGCATATTCCTTCACGTGAGGAGGCAAGTACGCTCAAAACGCTCCAAATGCCCTCACAGGAACGCTTCATTACCTCGGATGGATATACGTTCGGCATGCCATCCTCCAGCGTCTCTAAGGCGGGGCAGAAGACCAAATACAGCGTCTTAGGCCTCTACGTCCGCCGGACGGTCATCGTCGTCACCTTCTGAACTCTCGCCGCTCTCTTCCGGCAGATGTTGTTCTTCCCAGTCGCGGCGTTGCTGGTCGGTACACTCGTGCCAGAGGTCGAGGTCGGACAAAGGAATGGTCACGGATGGTTCAAACTGACGGCGGGCAGTGCCATCGGGCAGCAGGTCGTCGTCGTGGTCACGGTACACCCACTCGTTCGGGGCTTCCGGGTACAAATCAATAATCTTTCTCATAATCTTATGCGGTTGGAGCTGGGCTGAGTGTCCAGCCTTTTTGTGTGACAATAATGGCTTCAATGCCGTATGTTGCTTCGGCGGCGTGAATGGCATCTCGGACTGCCTGCGAGAGGGTCAAGGTCTTGCCGCTGCCGTTGGCGGTCAGGCGAAGGGCGATGTGCTCGCGGAAGTTCTGGAGGAACTGGTCAAGGTTATTCCAAGTCGGATGAGCCGTTGGGTCTGCTACCAAGTCCGATGCACTACTGCTTAGGGCGTTGGTAGGGTTCCAGTTCGATATATTGCAAGACACATCGCTTCCTATTTCCAAAAGAATAAGGCTCAAATACTTGTCTTTCTCGCCGCCGTAATCAAGCAGGAATGCCCATGTATCGTAAGTCCTTAGTTCGGGCAGATATACTTCTTTGAGCGGTCCTTCTGCTTGTAGGTCATAGAACGACCGACCATTGAGGCTGCGCACTTTCTTCATAGACACCTTCTGCAAGTTCGGATATGCTTTCTGCGAGAATATAGCATCGGATGTCTCCACATCGTCAGCGTATATCTCGGTAGCGTTCAGCGGCATCGGGTCGTTGTACTGAATTGCGCCGGAGGTGATGGCCTTTGTTCCTTCCAATCTTACCACTCCGCTTGCTCCGAGATTATTCAGCGCATTGGCTACCGTGATGCTTCCCATACGGAGCGTTGCGTCTCCTAAGTTCGGGAAGTTAGGCATCACCGAATCGCAGACCCAGCCTTCGTTGGTGTCGTCTAATTTAGTGACCATAGAGCGAGAGCCTATGATATGGGCAAAGGACGTGCCATCGGGGATGCCGTCGTTCGGGGCGGAGCCGTTGGAGATTTTGCGGGCGGAAAAGGCGGTGATGGCTTGCAGGAGGTTCGGCAATGTACGAGGGATCAAGGGTCGCATCGGGTCATAGGGACGGGGCTGATAAGGGGCATATGCGGCAGGGGTGTAGTCGGTGCAGCGGCTATCGAGGTGGGCGTAGATGGCGGCAAGATCTGTGAGCAGGGCTAACTGGATAGGCGTCAATGCGCGGCGGAGGAACACCAGGATTTGTGCGCCTAACTCACGGGCATCGTCGGCACTCGGTTCGGTCGGCGCAGGGACTGTCGCACCCACGAGCTGAGCCACCTCCTGCTCGATGGCGAAGTTACCGGGGTTCGCGTCCTGAACCTGACAGCCCAAGTCCTCGGATTTTATTTTCTCTAAGTCTTTCATATCGTTTCAAGTTTTGGGGAATAGGGAGCGGTCAAACTCCCTAAACCAGTAATTTAAGCCCTATCGTATTGACTCGGTGGATTACTATTCACTCCACGCCATCCAGTGTAAAGGTTGGACTTAAACGCATTCGCTCTATGGCTGCATAATCGGAATACCGGCAGCGTAAGGTCGAATACTTGGGTGCGTACCTCGGCAAAGTCTGCCTGATAGATAACGTACTCCGTTTCGGTCGTAGTCGCAATCGTTACCACGGTGTTGTCCGCGTAAACGAAGTCCACAACCATCTGCGAACCGTCCGTCTGCTGCATGAGCAGAACTTGGTCGGTCTGCTGCTGACCTACATCATAGGTAGGGGCAGCGTCTGCGGCAAGGAACATCAACAGTCCTACCGCAAGAACAAGAAATTTTCTCATTGCTACTTAAATTTGTTAGTTGCAACTAATCCCCAACACAAAGCCGTGGGGACTTCGGCTAATCAATTACCCTAACGTCCCGTCGTCGGGATCGGAACCTCCGCCGTTGCCGCCTTGGTTGGCAGGGTTCTCGTCGTCATCGGGGACATAGAAACCTTGCGATTTCACACGCTCCAAAGATTTGTTCTGGCGGAACCACTCGCCGAAGTTCTTACCGATGAGCGCCTTGACCGTCACGCTCAGTTTGTCGGGCTTGAGGTCGCTCTTCTCAGCCACCGTGCGGATTGCCACCGATGCGTCCTGTGCATGAGCGGCCGTCGTGATAGCCTCAATCTCGGCATCGCTGACAGAACCCTTGACGGATGCTTTGAGCGTGGTCAGCACCTCACCCTTGACATTGCCAAGCTGACAAGCGTTACCCTCCAGCAACTCCTGACGCATGACGGTGTCGAGGCGGTCGAGCATACCCAGAATCTCGCCTTTCGTGTAGGTCGTGCCGTCTGCCATCTTCTCGGCGAGGTCGTAGATGGAGAGGGTCGTTTTCGTGCGTGCCACTGCGTACACACTGTGCTTCATACCCTTGGCAGCCTGTGCCGGCGTCGGGTTGAAGTCTTCTACTGAATAAGGAACTTTCTTTCCCATGTTAGTGATTTTTTTGTTAAACAATATGATTTATAAAGTAGTAGTTTTGCGCGGGTAAAAGTAGTACTTTTATGTCGGCAAAAGTAGTAGTTTTGCGTGGGTGGGGGTTAGGAGGGGGATTCGATTAGTTCGGTGAAAGTGCCGACGTTAGTTCCGAGATTCCCCGTTGCTAAATCAAGCATATACATCACATTGTTCCGCTTGAATGGGATAAACCAATGCCTTACTCCTGCCTTTGTTATTGCGGCATCTACATATCCTGCCTTACCCGGATTATGTTCCGCTCCATTGTTGTTATTTGCAAAAAGCCATATCGGAAGATTATTCCCGGTAAATGAAGATGCACTTATATCCCAGCTTGTATCGTTAATAGTTCCTTTTTTCGCACCAGCATCCAACTTGAAATAAGATGGTGTTGTGATAGGAACTGTCTTCCCCGTTAAGAATGAACCGTAGTTGCTAAAGTTAAACTGACATTCTCTACTACTGCTATTCGGAGATACAGCATGGATTGTGAATGCTCTGTCATTGTAACTAACACGGCACCCTAATGACGAATATGTTCCATCCTCTTTGGGTGACATATGTGCTTCCAATATAGTCGTTGCATCGGGTGTAATCCCAAGGTTAATGTGCATATTCGGACCACCAAGCAGCCACCTCGTTCCAATCCCCTCGACCAAACTATACGCAATCTTGGCATCTTCCGGGGCATAGGCATTCATGTAACCCACTATCTCCGGATGCGCAAAGCCATAATCCCGTATCGTCGGCCATTGGGTCGGGAACTGTGCCTTCAACGCTGCCGTCGCCTGAGCCGAATAAGGAGTTACCCAATCGGGCACACGGCCACCTGCCAGCCACTCCATGCCGCCTCGACCGGCTTGCGTCACCGACATCCCGCCCCGACGACACACACTCAATCTGTTTGAACCTAATCCAATCATTGTCCCACCGGTTTATAAAGTTCAACCTTCGTCACGGTCGTGCCACATGCACCGACCACCGTCACCGTCACATTGCCCTCGCCGACTGCCGACACATAACCATACGCCGTCTTGCTTGCGCCGGACTCCGTGTAGGTCAGCCGAACCCATGTGCCGACTGCCACCGTGGCCGTGGTGGGCACCGAAGCCGTGAAGCCTGTTTGCGCCGTGCCGCTGACCGTCACCGACGAACCGCTGGTCAGGCTCACCTCCTGCCACTGGAAACCGTCCAACCCGCCGCCGAGGTAGTTGCAGTTGTGACGGAACGGCATGTCCATCGGCCGGAAGCGGAAACCGTCCGCCGCGAGCCATGACCAGACGGGGAAGACGACGTGCGCATTGCCGTCGGTGTCGTAGATGAGCGAGGGGATGGGATAGCGAGTGTAGCCCTCCGCAGGATCAGACCACCCGTCATCATAGATTGGGGTGTCTGTGTTCCCCTCGGCGTCGATGTCCACGTAGGAGCCAAGGCGATAGCTCTGCTCCTCGTTGAAGTCCCAAGCGGGCTGCGTGGTGTAGATCTGCTCTGTGCCGGGTTCTGCGAGCATCGCATTGAGCACTTCGGCTGTCTCGGTCATGCCGACATCCACCGAGTTATTCGCCGCCCACGCGGATTGCGTCAAGGCATTGACGAAGGTGGATTTGGTGTTGTCCCAGATTTTCTTGAGTTCGACGGATGTCCAGGCGTAGAGCACACGCATGCCGGAGTAGGTCAGAACCTTGTTTACGATATTTGATAAAACTGACATAGTAAAAAAGAATTTACGTTGTTAAACACTTTCGGAGCTGCTTTCGCTTTCCTCCTCTTCAATGATGTTGCCGTATGGATCGAGCGGCAGGTCTTCTGATGCGGTATGCAGCACCTCTCCCCATACGGATGCCCACACCTCTGCTGCCGCTGTCTTCACCTCGGTGGCTGTAAGCGCGTCAAACGAGCCGCCTTCTCCGTCATCGGTGTTGGCTATGCCGAGGTAGTCCTTGATGGCGTTGAGCAGTTCGGGGAACTTGGCGAGGATGGCGTTTTTGTTCGTTGTGGCGTTGCTCTCCGTTGCGTAGCCGGTGATAGCCTGCGCTGCCGTCTTGGCTGCCGCTGCATCGGATGCTGCGCTTGCTGCGTCCGTGGCTACGCTTTCGAGTGTGCTTTGCTTGGCGTATGGGTAGGTGGTGACGATGCCAACGAGCTTGTTCCATATCGCTCCGAGCCACCCGAAGATGGTTGTCGCCACAGTGCTGTCGCTCGTTGTTCCGAGCGTGGCTTCCTTGGCAAGAGCCGTGGTGCTGGGCATGGCGTTGATGATGGCTGTCTGCGCCGCAGCTACAGCGTCGGTGTCTGTGTAGCATTTGACAAGCAACTTATCTCCTGCCGCTATAGACGGAGCAACAGACGAGAGCGTTACGGTCAGCGTGTTGCTGCTATACTCAACAGACGAGAGGTTTTGCTGGTGCATAGGGGAGATTAGCGTTTCCTTGGATGTCGTGTTGATCACAGCCAACACGTTTTTTGCCGCCATCTGCTCCGGCACATCCGGGATGGTAACAACCTTACCCGCCGTCTGCTGGGTTATGTGAAAAAAATACTCTTTCATACTGATTGCGATTTATAGAACCATGGCAACTGCCGCCATGTCGAATAACTGCTTGTTGATGTCCGATTGGAACTTATCCATTGCCTCGTCCTTTATCTGGTCTGTTCCCGCAAGGACGTGGTTGGTCGTTTCGTTCACGAACTTGCCATATACGGGTATTTCTCCTGCTGCTGCCATAGTTATGCGATGTTAAAGGTGTGAGTACCTGCGTTAATTTCAAAGACAGTACGATAGCACTTATATCCGCTCACGGAGTTCTCGATGAGCGAGTACGGCACTTCCGTCTTGCCGGATAGGATAGAGGATATGGAACTTGTGCTTGGAACTACGAACCATATATATGCGCTTTCCGCCAGCGTTGTAGATCGGCTTCCTGCCAATGAGTCTGCTTTAACTGCGGTCAAGCCGGAGAGTGAAGAGAGCGTTGCACCGCCTCCGCCGATGTAGCTCTTCTTTGCACCTACCACTATGCCCGTCTTGCTTGCCGTTGCGCTGTCCGTCCATCCTGACTTGGTGGCAACAGCCTTGACGGTGTGCGTGCCGGTTGTGGAGAGTGTGATGGCGGATGCGTAGGTCTTGGTAGCCTTGCCTTGCTGGTCTGCCTCGGACGGTACAGGCGTACTGCCGTCGGTGGTGTAGAAGATGGCTGCTCCTGCCGTGCCGCATGTGATGGTCACGGTATGGCTGGCGGCGTACTTGTCGGTGCTGTCAACGCTGATGGTCGGTGCGGCTACCGTGTCAACAATGTCAACTGTTGTGTTGGAGGATGCCTCCCATGTGTTGTCTATGGTGGCATAAGCCTTGATCGTGGTCGATGCCGTAACGGTAGGCTTGCTGTTGACGTTGTACAGCTGCCGTCCGGCGTTCCCCATGTCTGACGGATCAGAACCGTCCAAGGTGTAGTAGATGCTCTCTCCTTTGCCAGTGGCGCATGTGATGGTGATGGTGCGCGTCACGGTGTCGTTAGCCAGTGCGCTATAAGTGATGACCGGGTTGGCGACCTTGCGGGTGATGTTGAATGTAGCGGTTGCGACCTGCGAGCTCTCGCCGTTCTTGATGGCGATGGCTTTGAGTGTAACCGTCCGAACTTTCCCGTCCGAGTTTTCGTCCTGTCCGAACGTCAGGGCGGACGAATAGACGTTGCTCGATGCTGTCGGGTCGCTGCCGTCTGTGGTGTAATAGATGGTTGCCCCCTCGGTGCTGCACGTAAGGGTGATGCCCTGCGTGGTGGTGATGACGTTGATCGCATCTGCACCTGTAGCTGCTCCGCCGTGTTTGATGACGGGCGTGGCGGGTGTGATTAGTATATCCCGCTTGACGGCATAACGAACACCGCCTATAGTAATGATGAGCCTGTCGGCTGCGGCTCTGTCCTCCACCTCGTGTGTTGCCTGGTGGGTGTGTCCGGCTGGAGCAAAATCGTCCACCTTGCTGCCGCTGTCAACGGGGTTGCCGTTCTCGTCCAAGATAGCGATGTTACCAGCCGTCGGGTTACTCGCTTTTTCGGCTTTCTGACCAAGTGCTGTAGCCATTTCCTCCTCGCTCACGCCCTTGGAAACCCAACCGAATGTGTTGTTACCCGTCGGCTGCCACCAATACTCCTTCACCTCGCCGCTTGCAGTCAATACACCGATGGTCTTGCCGACCTGTACGGTGTCCATCAACGAGGCGGGAACGTCCTGCAACGACTCGTAAATGCCGTAGTCGTAATCGACGTTGCTGTTTCTGTTGACGACCTTGACCTGACCGCCCAACTTATATTGTCCTTTTGTCCTGTAGTCTGCCATGATGCTTAACTGAATACAAGGTTAACACTCTTCCCTAATGCAGCGTCGTACGCAAACACATAGAGCTTATAATCGTGCATACTGCCGTTCACGTCGGCTATCTGTATGCTCTCGCCGTTCTTGATGAGGTACGGGGTCTCATCCTCTCCTGTCTGCGGCTCGATAGCCGATACGAGTGTGTACGTGTCCGGCACAGCAACAGCAATGACCTTGTTGCTGAAGTTCACTGACATGCTCGGTGCAGCCTTGACCAACGCACCAGATGACAAGTGCTGGCGGTAGTTGGATGTGGGCAGGGCACTCGTTCCGGCAAACACACCTGTAAACAGCCGCAGATAAGCGCGGTAAACTCCTGATGCTTCACATACGCCGCTGTCAATGCTGACGCTGCTGTTATTGCCATCGGAGTTCTTCGGGGTGGTTGTACTTTCATCATAAGCCTGTTCAACGCGGTATGTTGTTGTGCCGAGCGGTAGGATATAATCGTCCGTGTTGCCTTCAAGGGCTGTATTGCCACGATAGTACGTTGTTGTTCCCTTGGCGCACCCGGCTATGATGGTCGTTGTCTCGCTGGGGGATGTGTAGGTCGTGAACCGCCCGTCGGTGTACGTGCTGTTGAAAGAGGGTAGGGCGTTTGTCCCGACCTCATACTCTCCGAACGCCGTGCCGTTGTTCCTCAATGTCACAGACGGTGTGTTAAAGACGGTTGCATATTTGAGTTTGACAAGCATGTTCTTGACAATGCTTACCACGTCCGTCCCTGCGGCAATCTCCGTACCAGCATCTACAGCTCCTACGGCAACGTTCGTCGTGAACGGTGTCTTGAACTTGCTGACCGCGTTCTCTCTGATGTAGGCTTTGACCTCCTGCCAAAAGCCTTTCATCTTGCGTACTGTTACAAAATCGTTCAATGCCATAATTCTCTCCTCCTGTGCTTACCGTTGCTCTTCCTGTGGCGATGCCACGCTCTCGCTTGCACTCTCGCTTGCACTCTCACTCACGCTTTCGCTTACACTGACGCTTTCGCTATCCTCCAACTCGCTGATGATGCTTTCGCTTACACTCACACTCTCACTATCGTCGAAGATGCTTTGGATGTCCTCGTCTGTGCATTCCTTGGGCATAGCGTCAAGTATCTCGTTCTTGGCAATCTCCAATTGAATGGTGAGCGCCGTGAGGTCAAGTGCGCTGGCCATAGCCGATTCGTACTTCAGCTTGGCCTGCTCCGCTTCCATGCGTGCAAGAGCAAGAGCCTCGCGCTCGTCTTCAAGGTCGCCCTGCGAGAGTACGCCCATCACCTCTATCTCAAGTTGCGAACCGTCCGTAGCGGTTATCTGTATCTTCTGTGCCATAGTCGTAACGTGTTAAATATCCTCTGCATCAAAGTTCGTCTTGCGGGCATATACGAAATCCGTCACAAAGCCCATAAGCGACTGATCATCCGCGTAAATCTCCAACGCGTAATTACCCTCGGGCAGCAGGCGTGTCTCGTCGGCTGTGAGCGTGAACACATGCCGCTCACCCTCCAATACTCCGGGGAAACGCTTACGTTTACCGGCTACCTTGTTGTACAAAGCAGCCGTGTAAACCTTTGACAGAGGTAGCCCCTTGATGGCTACTCCGAAATCTATATGTCTGTTCAGTATGAAGTGTGCCATGATCGTGTGTTGTTAGCCTTTGAAAAAATACACTTTGTCCGTCACGTCGTACTGCGGCAGTACATCAAAGTGCAGCCAAGTCACATCCTTTTCCAATCGGATGTTGCACGGCAGCAGGTGGGCATTTTCCTTGATCTTCTGACGCGCCTCCTCGGCAGTCATGCCGGATACGGTAAAATCACCTGCCTTGCCGAATATATGCGAGGAGAGATAGTTCTTTGTTTTCTGTTTGACCATCTCGCACATGTTGCACCTCAAACCGCGCTGCGTGGCAGATTTCGTGTTGCAAACCATGCCGGACTTCAGTATGTCACGCCTGATGATAAGCAGGCAATGCAGGAAGTTCGTATCGAGGAACTGCCACGACTGCTCTTTCCACTTGTCGTAGGTGTGATTGCAAACCAGCTCTTTGACGGAGAAATACTTTTTGAGTTCGAGTATAACGATATTGCGCAGCCGCAAATCTTGCAGTTCGGCTATCGCTTTGGTAATCTCTGCGATATTCTCATCATCAAACTTGATAATTCGTTGCATAATTTCCGTTTTTTAATAACTTTCACCTGCGGGAGGACGCAACCTTAACCCTCTATAAAGGCTGTCCTCCGGCAGGCTACTCGTCCGTTAAACACTAATCTAAAATACCATGAAAAACTTTCGCAACGCTCTCACAGCGTGGCTATTCCTCTGCAATCTCCTGCAGTATATCTATTATGGTCGCCATCAACAGGGCGAGCATACCAACTGGCGCGGTTATTATGGTCAGCACAACTGCTAACCCTTTCAGGAATGTTTGTCTGATCTTGTGTAGCATATCCGTGTGTGTTATTGTCTGTTGCTGCTGTGTATTGTCACTCCGCATTCGCGAAGGTACTTAATGATTGTTACAGGTGTCCGACCGATGAGCAACGCGATCTTGCGTGCGCTCAACTTGTAACGGTTCTCCCAGATGATGCGTTTTTCTTCACTCGTCAGTAGTTTTGGCATTGTTGTTGTCCTCCTTGTTTTTTCCGTCCAGCACCTCGTCCACCTTATCCTCTCCTATGCCGAGTTTCCGTGCTATCTCTCCCTTGAGTGCCGGTCGCAGCAGTTTGAAGAATACGGCGTTCGGGTTCACGATGAGGATATTGCCGCTTATGCTCCACAGCTCCGTTGCGCAAATCAATGACGCGATGACGCTTGTGAGGAGGGCGCTATCCCATTGGACGTTCTGTTCAATCAATATCAAGATGAGCAACGCACTGCCGTAGGCGGCAATCTTGCTCATGCTGTCTCGTGCGAGCTCGGAGCGGGCGTACTTGCCCTGCTTGACAGCTGCCCATATACCCCAAAAAGCATCGAGTATAACAACGACTATCACGCTCGTGATAGCCATCTCATAACCGCCGATGAAATCAGCAATAAAACCGCACAAAACCAATAACCATCCCCACATAGTCTGTAGCAACTCCTTGAGTTTAACTATAAAGTGTTCGTATATAATATCCCAGTTCATTTTGTATGAATTTTAGCGTTCTTTGTTTTGCCGTACAAAATTACTGCTTTATAATGAACACTCCGCTATGTTTGCCGTTATAATCTTTGCGATATTCCCTAATCCCAAAAATAGAGGCGTACAGGCACAAAAAATCAAGGTACTCCGCCGCAAACATGGCAGAGTACGATCATGTTGTCACCCGTGCTGGGTGCTTACGCGTTGCCGGACATAAGAGCCGTGCTATACACGCGTGACGATACGGATGCCAGTTCGCGATTAACCGTCATGTACATTGTGCTCTTTCTCCGATATAACATTGTGCTGGATCTTACCCGCGATTTAAGCGGGGTTTTAAGTTTTCTTCTGCAAAGGTAATATTTTTATTTGAAATATGCAAATTTTGCCCCAACTACGCACGCCTGATTCTGCGCATCTTACCGCCGTTTTTTGTCACAATGCCTTCAGATTAGCAAATTTTCACAAAATTTCTTCAAATTGCACATTTTTGCGAAAGTGCACGTTGTCAGTGTTTTATGCAGATAATTAAAAAAATAATTAAAAAATATGTAAAAAAGTTATCAAAAAATTTGCAAATATCAAAAATTTTTATTACCTTTGCACCGTCAAATTAAATGGACGCTTTAATTAAGCAAAGAAAAAGCAATGTTGAATTGATTAAAAACACGATGTTATGGCAAAGGTTATTGAGATTGAATTTGCAGGCATAGACCACCACAACCGACCTACGTTTGTGAGCAAGGACAAACTGCAATATATTGTACACGCCACGGGCGCGAGAGAAGAAGGCTATGGTTACTTCTGCGACACGCACAAGCTGTTCAATCGCGAGGCAACTATTCAGCAGGTGTTTGAATACTACCAAGCCGACCCGGGCAGAACGAATGACATCATCTACAAAGGGCGCACGTTCGGGGCAGAACCCAGCGGCGAACATTACAAGGTGCAGATAGTCGGCACGTGCGAGTTTCTGCTCAAGCAACTGCTGCTTGATGACAGCGAATTAAAGGGATGGGCAACAATGAGAATACCCGAATAATACTAACTCTAAAAAGATACACGTATGAAGAATTTCTTTGAACTTTCGGATTTGGAGATTTATAACCTCTCCCCCGAGCAGATTGAGACCTACAAAAAGATCGCGTTAGCCGAAGCCGGCATCAAGTTCCCCGTTGAGCCGGTTAAGCCTGTTCTTGAACCCGAACCCGCACCGAACATGGTTGTTTACACCATCGCGTGCGCTACGTTTCGCTTGGCGTTTGCGCGCAAGTGCGATGCAGAAGATGTATTAGAAGCCTTGAACAGCTGCTCCACGGCAGGCTTGCTGGACGGTTACGGCGTGCCGTGTTTCAAACCAGGATACGGCAAGACCTTTGACGGGCAGAAAAACATGTTAGCCGTTGAGCCTATTGAGGCGTACTCCGAGGATGCTTATAAGGCTTATCGCGAAATCAGAAACCGCAATACGGATAGCGAGCGCGTGTTTGACGAGGCATGCAAAGAGTATAGCAAGCGGTTAGACGAGGCATCCAAGGTGCTTGATCCGATTGATGCACGCCTGTTAGAGGCGCGCCACACAATTGGACATCGCATTATGTTGACAAATATGTTTGCGTTTGAATATCTCCCCATCGCCGAGAACGACACCGAGATTGCGATGCGTTTCCTCAAGAAAGCCTACACCGTCAAAGACGAGGACGAGGCGTATATCCGTGAGCACTATGCAGAACTGTTAGCCCAATAACGCCATGATACGCGTTTATCTACCTAACGAGAAGATACCCCGAAACCGCTACATCTACGGGCTGTACGCAAAAGAGGGCAACAACTCCTTTGTGATTAGCCTGATGCGCGTGGACGACACACCGATCTTTGGGGACATTGCTCCGAAAGACACCTCGCTCATACCTGTCGGCTTTGTGCTGGCATCGGACTTGATGGCACTGATTAAGAACAACATGACAGTGAGTGTGCAGAGCCTGGCAGCTATAGGCAAATTGCAGGCTATGTGGCACACTCCTGCCACTAAATAACTTTGCGATATGAACGAAGACAAGTTAAGAGATTTCCAAGTATGGATGTGGGTGTGTATGGCATTGGTTTACGTAGCCTCGACCATATATGATTTGATTTGCGGACGGATAGAGCAGGCGATGTTTTCCGGCATCATCTTTATGTTGACAGTATATATTGTCGGGTTTATACTCCGCGAGAGCAGACACGCCATGCTGATTGAGAAATACGACCAGTTGGTTGAGGGGCTGAAAAACGAGATAAGCCTTCAGCAGACGATCATGACATGCGACAACAAGATGTTTGAAAAACTCCTTGAGATGTGCGAGTATGCGCAGACCTTGGACGATGAGAGCAAGTTGCAGATGTTCGGTCAGATACAGGAGTGCATTTCGATGACCGTTGAAAAGAATAAAGAAGACAAGCAAGATGGAAAGAGTAAGTTTTTTGTCAAGTTCCCGGATGGGACACGCAAAGAGGCAGGATTAGACCTATCACATGCCGGTACGTACGGTATGCCAGTGCTGCAAGACCCGAACAGGATCCACCTTCTGCACGTCGATTTAGAACCGATGACGTACACGTTCACTATTGATCTCAACGACCGCCTTCGTCGCGAACTCCTTACCGAGCTACATGACAAATCCCTGCGCCGCAGATATGCAGCCCTTTGCAAAGGCATACGCCTGCTGAAGATGTGGCAAAACGAGTGGCAACCGCACCGCAAACGCTATTACCGGCATATCTCCGACCTTAAGTTGGCGAGTGCGTTGGCAAACGACATTGAGGTAAAGTTTTCCATAAACGACAAGCGTTTCCGACTGACACGCGATGAGCTGGGTAGTGTGCGAATCTACAAAGGCGAATGAGTTATGAACATTGACTTGCAAGGATTTGTTGAGAGCGCACATTTCCGCTCCGACAAGAAGATCAGCCATCTTATACAGCTGAACGGTCGGTATCTGACAGCCGCAGAGGTGCGCATTGTGGTGCGCAAAGCCATCAGTGCCGGATATACGGATTTAGACAGCGTTCCTGACGAGTTCGCCGAGAACGTATTGAAAGACAGACCAACAAACGGATAGGATATGAGCAAGGTGTATTGTCCCGACTTCGCGACCGAGGACGGCAAACATTGCAGCAATGCAGGTGTCATTCTCTCCGCAGAGGAAAGCCCTATCATCTTCTGCGCGTTGGATGCCAAACGCCGAGGCTCATGTTTAGGCAAGTATTGTCCGGGGCGCGGGATGCTGGCAAACATCATCCCCACCGCCGATCCGCAGTTATCATTATTCTAAAACGAATAAAACTTACATGGCGACATCATTTTGAGCGGTTAGAGCCGCCTTTGGTAAAACCTGTTTTATATGCAAGATTTCAAAAAAGAAAGGGCAAATAACATGAAAGCAGACGACCTGATGATTGGAGACTATCTGCATGACGAGTTCGGCAACACTTGCGTTGTTCGCTATCTTGCAGATGTCATCACTATTGAAAATTTGGATGGAGCAAACGCCGGAGAAATGATACTCGGTACTGAATTTGAGGGCATCACGCTCACAGCTCATATCTTGTTCATAAACGGGTTCAAGATTGACGGTTATGCCGTATTGAACATTGACAGCGAGACCCATCTTGAGTATTACTTTCCAGAACACCGCTTGCGCAAGGTTTGGCGCGGCATTGACGAGAGAGACAACCACGCGGAGAAGACCGAAATCTCCTTCCAATGCCATTGTTTCTATGTCCACGAACTACAACATGCACTGAAGATGTGCGGCGTAAAAAAGGAGGTGGTGTTATGAACGCAAAGGAACTAATGATTGGTGATTGGGTGCAAATCAATTTCCGAGACAAGAAAGTTAAAGTGACCGGCATCCATGACGGACTGATAGAAACAAATGTAGTCAGCCCTTTGAGAAGTGATGAGTACAAGCCTATCCCGCTTACTGCCGAGATACTTGAAAAGATTGGTTACAAGCATGACATTTTAGCGGAGAAGGCTTTGCAAGCAGAAGGAGCTACCTCGGATAGCTGCGTTATGATCAGCCACGACCACCGCGTTACGGTGAACAACGCCAGCCGAAACATCAACAGTTTTAACAAGTGGTTTGTGCATATCGACACGGAGGATATGCGCACCATGGCAACCATTGAAATAAGTTACGTCCACGAGTTGCAGCGCATGCTAAAACTCTGTGGCATTGAAAAGGAGATTGTATTATGAAAAAGAGCGAAATTGTAAAAGGAAAGAAAGTTTGGTACTACCCTATACTTGGCGGTAGCGAACGAAAAGAGGCGACCATCACAAGCGAGCCGTATGAAATGTGCGGCACGGTATGTTGCAAGATAGACATACTTTCCTCGGTTGTGGATATTGAGAACCTTAAAGAGCGTTGATTATGAAGCCAAAAATCAGACGATGCGCCTTCTCGCACTACAACCTCGGCGGCAAGTACATTTGCGTACAAGCCGGATGGGACGACGACCAAGTAGTACCGACCGACAAAGACAAATGCGCCAAGTGCAAACTCTTCAAGTCCCGGTACATCGAATATCCGCTGACCATCAACGGCATCAAGACGGAAAAAATCAAGTACAACAAGCCGTGGCAGCATCCGATGGGTTCGCTGGTCGGCATCCGTCCGTGCGGCAAAAGGTACAAGGACAAGACCTATCTTGGCATCTATCTCGGAGACCTACCCAAAGGCTCATACATCAAGTTCAACCGAGAAAGCGGCATCCTGACGGTCGATACGCTCAACAACCCTGCCATATATGTGCCGGAACTACGCAAGATTATCTTCGGCTGCGAATCGTGGTGGTATGCCATCGAAAGCGAAGACCAACTGAAGGACATCACCGATGCCGACATCAACAGCACATGGTATGTCAAGGCGCTTAAAGAATTATCAAAGAAATCTGAATAAAAAGACAAAGATGAAAGCAACAGATTTGATGGTCGGTGATTGGATGACTTATCCCGTCATGCACGGTAGAGCATCAGGGCAAATCAAAACGGCTTGGAGCGATGGCGTAGTAGAGATCGGAGAGCGATGCTGGCGAGAAGTTGATAAAGAAATTCAACCGATCCCCATCACGCCCGAGATATTAGAGCACAACGGTTTTGAGGAAGACATCCGCACGGACGCATGGGGCAAGCCATTGACCAAAGCAAGGAATTGGAAGCTATGCGAAGAACTCGATGAGGGCGACTTCGGATATGTGTTTTATATATCGTTGCGGCTGTATAAAGGCGAATGGCTTCTACGGATAGAGACCAACCACCGCCAATCGTTCAATGGCATAATATCATATATTCACGAACTTCAGCACGCTTTCAAGTTGTGCGGAATAACAAAGGAGATTGTATTATGAAATTCACCGATGACCAAAAGAAGTTTGCCGAAGAATACGCCGATGAGCACGCCGTGCGTACTGATGGCGGAGTAGGGGGCGAAGAAATCTACGACTACGACCAAATCGAACAGGCTGTTCTCAAAGGTATAGAGTATGTGTACGAACATCCATACCACCTTTGCGTGCTGACGCAGGAAGATGCCAATCACATCCATATTTTCGACCGATGCCTGACGCTGGAGGAGAAAGGGCTGCTGACAATGATCATGATCTGCAACAAACTGCGCAAGCAAGGGCACGAAGTAACAGTCGCAGAGTTGCACAACCTCACTCAACTTGGCGCGCATTTGAGCGAGTTGCTTGAAGGCTTGGAGCGAAGAGGATATATAACCATCAGAGATAAAACAACGAAAACAGTACAATTATGAGACAAATCAAATTCAAAGCAAAAATCAAGTTCCCGGAGGATGACCCGAGAGCTTACAGTTTGCATCGTATTAAACATCACATGCACAATGGGCAATGGATAGAGGGAGACCTGCACACACGCTGTGCTCATCCGCACATCCACAGCCAGTATGACACCGTTGCCCCTATCGACCTTGACACGGTTTGCGAGTTCACAGGTTTGCAAGACAAGAACGGCACAGACATCTATGATGGCGACATCTACCACATGGGTGACCCGAATATTCGATACATTGTCGTTTGGCATGACACGGGCTTTATCGGCAAGCAGATTGGCAGCAGCTCCTACGCCGGACTTGAGCATTGGAAAGAGAAAATAGAGGTTGTCGGCAACACACACAACAACGCAGAACGATAAAAGGAGAAGAAAATGAAGTTTCGGGTAGATTTACATAGTTATCTTTCGTTCGTCGTAGATGCGAAAGATGAAGAAGAGGCATACGAAATAGCCGAAAAAGAGCGTTATTCATATTCCAACGTACAAACATTAGCATCGAACGCTGAAATTGAGAATGTGTTTGAAACTAACGAGGAGGACTAACATGAAAAAAATAATGTTCAATGACAAGTACGGACTGACACAAGCCGTGTTAGATGGACGCAAGACCATGACACGCAGGCTGGTTCCAAAGAAAATTACAGACAAAGTGAAAGCGTTCCAGCAGGAGTATTACGAAGGTTCGCTTGAACGTATTTCCGTCCAAGATGCCGTGCTTAACATGGTAACATGTGAGCACATATTCAATCCGCCATACAAGGTCGGAGAGGTTGTAGCAATTGCACAGAGCTATAAGGATGTTATAGAAGAGTGGTCAAAAGGATATGGTAGAGGGTTCTCGTTTGGATTAGAAGACAGAGCCGGTATGAGCAATAAGATGTTCGTCAAGCCGGAGTACATGCCACATCACATCCGTATGACCGGATTAAAAGTCGAGTACCTGCAAGACATCAGCGAGGAGGATTGTCTGCGTGAGGGTATCTACGAGCATAATCCCATTCCAGCAAATCCTAAAATGAAAGGATATGCGTATGACTCAACGCTTGACACCCACAAAAAGAGGAAGTGGTTTGACACTCCACGCAAGGCTTTTGCTGCCCTCATTGACAAAGTGTCCGGCAAAGGAACATGGGAGAGCAACCCCCTCGTATATGCGTACACATTCGAATATGTAAATGACTTTTCTAAATTGAATGAATGATATATGAAAGCCGAAGACTTAATGGTAGGCAACTGGGTTGCCGTTGAAATCCAAGTGGATGATGTGGATAATCATCCTGTGTATAAACAGATACCTATGCGAGTTAGTAGCTTGTCGCATGGTGTAATAGAACTGGAAGAAGCCGGTGAACTTGGCAATCAGATTTACTCTGTGGTTCCGCTTAAACTCACTCCAGAGATACTTGAGGAAAGTGGATTCGTTCGCGAGGAGGTGACTTTTGCTAAATGTCAGTATATCTTATACACTCCTTGCTCTCCCGGCTACAGGCCACATCCACTAAAAACGGTGTATGTGACAATCTCTGATTATATCGGCATCTCTATCAATTACGAGACGAAAGCAGGTGGGTTTAAGAGATACGACGGGGCATGTCAATATGTTCACGAGTTGCAGAACGCAATGAAGCAATGTGAGGTTGAACACAAGATCGTAGTACGCAAAGCATGATAACGATGTATTTGATTGTGCGTATGGCGATGTACATACGGAAACGGCAGTTTAATCAATGGGCGCAGGCAGCAGCCAACTGGCACGCCGATTAGCCCGGAAAGGAGAGATATGACAGAAGAAAGCACGGCTATAAAAATCTCGGTGTCTTATCCTGACAGCCACATTATCGAGGATGTGATATACTACCGCTACAAGATGTCGGTCGATTTCGCCATCCGGTGGAAATGGTACTTTGAGTATCTGGCCGCGCTTGTCAAGGTGAAACATCCTCGCAGGCATGTCATTCTGTTCATCGGAAGGCAGGATGTCAAGTGTGGCGAAGACTATATCACGGAAAAGACCATCTCTCTGCTCAAGCACAAGCGAGGCGCATTGAGAAAGAGCCAGAGAGAGGCTGCGGCTGGTGACCTTTTCGGATTCGGAGAGGAAGACCGGCAAAAGAAGATTGACGCGCTGACGAAAGAGATAGACGCTCTGGAGAATGGCAATATCAATTTCTATGTGCCGCCGACATACATCAATAAAGTAAAGCAATGGGTATGAGAAAAGAACTTAAATTTATCGTGTGCCAGGAGACTTGGCGCGATAAGGATGGTAACACATCCGCAAACCATATCGAGATAATGGAGGAACACGGCTATTCGCATTGCCGTCTGTCATTCTATCCGAACGAGAATGTGATGATCCTGTCTAATGTCTATGTCGATTCCATATTCAGAGAACGCGGTTATTGTCATGCTATGCTCGATTATATGGAGATGCGATTCCGTCATATTCGCGAACACATCCTTGTATATGTAGATAGTTGGGCACCTGACTATGTGCGTCAGATGTACCAGAAAAGAGGTTATATAATTCAATCAAACAATTAAGTCTATGAGTAAAGCAATCTACATGCCCAAAGGCAAGGCAGGCGAATATGCCAAATATGCCTGTAACTTCTATGTCGGATGTTCCAACGACTGCGCCTACTGCTACTGCAAACGTGGCATCCTCGGACATGCGATGGGAGCACCGAAAGCAACTCTCAAGAAGTGCTTCAAGGATGAAGACGATGCCATCGAGACCTTCGGACGTGAACTGATGGCTAACCTGTCCGAACTGCGCAAGCATGGACTATTCTTCACCTTTACCTCCGATCCGATGCTGCCGGAGACTCAAGGGCTTACGTTCGCCGCCATAGACATCTGTATAGACGAAGACGTGCCTGTGAAGATACTCACCAAGCGTGCAGACTTCGATGTGAGTTCCTATTATGACATACACCGCGACAGTATAGCCTTCGGTTTCACGCTAACCGGCTGCGACGACAAAGAACCGCTCGCCAGCACCAACGCCGAACGCATATTCAAAATGAAAGAACTCTACCACCGAGGCTTCAAGACTTTTGCAAGTATTGAGCCGGTGATTGACCTTGGCAAGAGTTACGACATGATAGCCAAGACGATCGGACACTGCGACCTCTACAAGATAGGGCTGCTGACGGGCAAACGTAACTACACGCCGGAAGAGGTGTGGCAGTTCGTTTGTAACGTGAACGACATGATTCACCGTCACAACTTCTTCAGCAAAGAGGAAGTCAAAGTCTATTGGAAAGACAGTGTGCCGGAGTTCCTGAAGATTGAGCGCACGGACAAGTGTTTCGACCATTGGTTCTGCGTCGGAGCAGACTATAATCTGTTTAATAAGAAATAAAGTATGGGAAAAGGAAATTTCAGTTACCGCGTCATCCAACACGGTATCGGACACAAGTTCACTCGCGGAGAGGTTGAGATGATGACATTCCTCGCACAAAGAGATCTGCTGAAGGCTATCCTCGACGTGGCAGATAGATGCAGCGAGAACAACAACCAAAACAAAAACAACATGAGCAAAAACAAATCATTCAAGCGTGTGCCGTTCCAGTACGACACCGCCGTAGCTATCAATCAAGGCAAAGCCGATGGACGCATCGTTACCTTTGAAGGCAAGCCCGTGACGATCATTGGCGAGACCAAGGACGACCGTATTATCGTCACCGTTGAGGGCAGGAACTATGCCACCATGCACGACCGCCAAGGCGCAAACACAGATGAGCCTAACGACAACACACAGGCTATCTACCTCGATCTTCCAATCGCCAAGCCTGCGTATGAGTTCAGGCCGTACGACAAGGTGCTGGTGAGGAACTGCGAAGCTGCCGTTTGGGACATTACTTTCTTCTCCCATTACGACTATGAGCACAATAGATATATTACAATGGGGCGTAGAATTACGGAATTTTGCATACCCTACGAGGGTAACGAGAACCTTGTAGGAACGACCAACGACCCAAAGGAAGACCTGTAACCATGCACAGAAGATTAGACATCATCATAGCGCTGCTCTTGAGCATACTCGTCGTACTCATGGCGAGCTTGCTCACGGGCTGCGCCGCGCAGAACGGACTGCACTCCAATAACCGCGTCAAGAACATCACCACGCGGTGGCAGATACAGCAGGAAAACCAGCACAGGGCAGGAAGACTATAACTTTCCTCATAGAAATACTACACACTCATTATGAACACTCCCGAACTACAAGACATACGCCTTTACGATGGTATGACTGCACGTGTCCCTGTAGGCACTGTGTTCGTCAAGGCGTACTTTGACGGATGGTGGCAGGTCATGCGGTGCTTTGTGCCGCGTGGCGGCAACTACCAGCCACAAGCCGATGCACAACGCTACATCCTGGAACTCCGAAAACTCGGCGTGTCCGTCTTTCTTGAGACGGATAAGGTCAACCCTGCACCACGCTATGAGAACGGCTATACTACAGGCGACATTATACCGCCCGAACTTCGGGACGAAAACCCATCTAACAATGAAGCAACATTCTGATACGCGATGCGGACAATGCCGGTTCATCAACGGCGTGTGTCTCAACCAAGGGTTTTGCGACAGGCATTTCCATCCTGTCACCATCGACCGCATAGCATGCGAGGATTTCCTGTTCCGGCAGCGTGTCGGACGCGGCAGCGGGTTGGCGGGCAAACTGACGGAAGATCAGAAGATGTTCCTCCGTGCCAACTACGCCACCATGCCGCGCAAACGGCTGGCTGCGTTGTTCTGCGTGTCGGAGAGCTGCCTACGCCACACCTGCAAGGCTCTCGGCATACCGCTGCGGCAACGCGGACAACGCACCGAGGAGGGCAAACGGAAAAGCGCCGACGGACTGCGCGAACACTTCAACGCGTTGAAGGATCAACCATGTACCTCATTGAAGGGTGGGGATTGAACGCAGTAGAAGGGGTGAATTGGGCGGTAAAGATGAAAATCTGCACAATTTTGGCATAATCGTGTATCGGATAGCATGATTTATTTGCAAAAATGGAAATATTTTTGTACCTTTGCACCAGTTTAACCCTCTAACCCTCTACGATATGAAAAAGTATGCATCAATCCTTTTAATTCTATTTGCCATTATGCTAACAGAAACAGGTTGCGAGAGCAACACCCCCGATGAGCAGAAACGCGGCGGTGAAACCACCGAAGTTGAAACCAACCAGCCCGCCGATCCCGCCACATGGTCACCCGAGGGCAAGACATACGTACGCGACAGGTCTGGAGTGGGGAACAACGCCTACGACTACGAGGAGTTCTGGGAGGTTATTACTTTCCAAGATGACATTCATGCTGTTTGGTATGGTACTATTCACGCTGACCTTACGCCGATGGAGGATTACTACAACGAGGCTCGCTATCAATTAAATTATCCGAATTTAACTCTTATATTTGGCATCGACAAAGACGAATACATATTCAAGGATACGTTAACGCTTTCCTGCGTAACAAGCCAAGCGGGAGATTATTCACTACTTGATGCAAACAACCGTTGAGTTCTCTGTATTTCCGCTTGCATTTTTGTAATAAATTGTTTTTTTCCATAACTGCCCCGGATTTGAAGGCTCTGATGTTGGTAATCCCGTTGCCCTTACATCAAGACTTCCGTTGCTGTTCTTAACATAGAACGCCGCATCGCTGCTGTTGATAATGGCTATACCGTCCTTGGCAAGCACAACGTATTTATCCGTCTGCTTGGATGATACCGTTACCGAAGTGCTGTCGATATACATTCTTCCGTATGAGCTACCACTTCCGCCTGCTGTCATAGTGTAACTACCCGTCAATCGGAATCCAACCACGACGGTTGAAGTCTTATCGCAGGAGAATGAAATAGTTTTAGACGTAAGAGGAACATCTATGCTCGTTGTGTTTGTTCCATAAGCTTGTGCGCTTGCGTATGCTGTGCTATCGCTTGTCTTGTTGCTGGCTAACGTAACATGTCCTACCTCAACACCCGCCACCTTGACATACATTTCAACCGACGATAATCCTCCGGCGGTTCGAATCCAGTTATTACTTGATCCTCTCACGGCTTGACTATACAGCTTTATGATAAAGGTAACGGCTGCTGATGTCACTTGATAATTGCCCTTTGTGAATGATTTGTTTAATGCAACAAAGGTCTGACTTATATCTGCTGACTTAGTTCCCGACGTGCCACTTCCGATTGGATATATATTGCCGGAATTGTAGGAGATAGATGCGCTACCGCTCTGCGATGTCGTTATAGGCGCGATAGTGGAAAGACCTTTGTTTGAGATGAATATCTCGTTATTGTCCGTCTTGACTGATACAGTGTCCTTGTCAACCACACGGAAACAACCGATACGGCTCTTCAGTCCATTTTTTGTCAGTAGGACGGGCAGGGCATTATCTGTACCACCTGCTGCCTCCAATGCTTGCAGATACGTGCCACCAGCCCACATTGCCACGTTCTCATCATCCTCCACCAATCCGCTCATGCCAGCCTGTACGTTTCCTTGCTCGTCCTTGAGCATCATGACGTTGGTCATGACAAGACCGCCTGCTACATCCGTCGTGCCTTTCATCGCGTCCGTCAGGTGCTTGACATACGACTTGTAGTAGTTCGACGCTTTCTCCCCCTCGTACAATGCAAGGTTGTAGAAGTTCGCACCTTTGTATTGTGTTGAACCAGCCACGGCAGGATAGATAATCAATCCCCAGTTTGCACCATCATCAGGAACGGTGAACGTGTGTGTCTGTCTGCCGTCTTTAATGTCAAGAGTAACCAACTGCGTAGTTGATCCGTTATACAATCCAACCGAGAACTGCGTTGCAGAAAAACCAAAGTTAGTTACTTTATCCACGCAGAACGTGTACTTCTTGCCATTTTCGAGCCAATTTTGATTGATGGCTTTTTGTGACGGATATGCTCCCACCAATGGCTTCCAGTTATAGTTCGATGTAGAGCTTACATCTATCTTGTACGGGTTCGCCTCACCGATAAGGTTCTCTCCAGTCTCGCCGCCGTTGGCATTGATCGCATCGGATATGGCGTTCAGCAGGTCGATGTTCGATTTGTAGTAAGCCTTGAACTTATCTTTGAACGTAGTCGGGTTGATGGTCTCCGTGCGTGACATGTCAACAAGCAGACCTGCGGTTGTCACATCGCCGGATTTGGTGTATGTTCCTAACAGGTATATCCGCAACTCTTCTTTCTTATTTGTGTACGTCCCCGTTGCCACACCATATTTTGCCGCTTGTGCCGTGTTTATGTCATACTCTGCCGCAATCTCATCCCACTCACGTTTGACATTCACTTTCTCCTGCGGTGTGAGTTTGCTGTCCGCCGCCATATCTCCAAGCACCTGCAATGAAGCTTCCGCATCTGCCGCTGCGTCCGCTGCAGCTTGTGCAGCTGCTCCTGCGTGACCATCGACAACGTCCTGAACTTTGTTGAGCAGGGCAATCTCGGCATCGTAGTAGTTGCGCCACAGAGCGTTGAACTCGTCACGTGTGTAGTTCAGTTTGCTTGCACCGGTCGGGGCATTCACTCCCTTGAGGTAAGTGTCTGCATTCATATTCGTGAGGATGGTATTCATCGCTGAATATAAGGCATTCACTTTTTGGGTGAGATCCTGATAGGTCGCATCAGAATTTAGGTTGTATGCCCGGGCTTGTTGGCATGCCTTATAGTATGAGCCGTTTCCCGTTCCGTTCAAGTTTGAACCTGCGATCTCCATCCACTCTTTTTTGAGCGTTGCCTTTTCCGTGCCGCCACTGATTATGCCATCGTTGGCTATATCCTGCGCTTTCTGCATGGCATCATCGGCTGCTATGCGTGCGTTGTCTGCCGCTGTTATTGCCCGGCTGCTGTCAACCCAGTCTGCGATGAGCGGGGTTTCGTCTTTTGCTCGGGACTTGACACACTTGAGCAGAACGTCATCATAAGGAGCATACTTTGCATTTGCCCACAGGTCACCTGCATCGTACGGCGGTTTAGGCAGGACGTCGTCTGCCGTGCTGAACACTCTGCGCTTGCCGTCTGCTGTGTCTTGTGCCTCTGCTGCTTTCTGCAAGGCGAGAACTGCATCGCTGTCGGCTATCTCGTGCCAATGCCATGCCCCCTCCGAGTTGCAGAAACGCCACGAGTGACCAGCCTTGGGGTTAATAGCTATCTCCTTGCCAGTCACGATGTCCGTCGTGACTGTTGTGTTTTTGCGTATGGAGATGTTGCAAAGGGTGTAAGACGCGTTCAGCACAATTTCCTTGGCGGTAGTGTTGCTTGAGCCGCTGTAGTACGTTGACGCTTTCTGCACGGTATTGCTACCTTCTACCGCAAAGTAGGTTATAAGAATGTCATACTCGCCGCCGTTGGTATTCAGCCATAATGTGTCACCACTCTCATACTTCAGCAATCCGTTATACCGCACGCCTTGCTGGTGCGCATCGCCGGATGCGGACTTGCATTGCTCGAATGTCTTGTTGATATAATTCGTACCGTACCACACGCGCCCTTGCTCCCAGTTCGCCACGTCAAGCAGTTTGTCGCTCTCGGTGTTGTGCTTGCGTATGTTCGTGTAGGTATCACCCTTGTGCCTATCATAGTCGCTTGCCTCCCAGTCGCTGACAGGTGTATTGCTCATCGTCGGCACACCGGGCAGGAAGAAGGACTCAACCGCGCCGTCTATCTGATGTTGCAAGTCCGTCTCCAAGCTGCCCACGACATTATCAACGTAGTTTTTGTTCTCTATCACCTCTTCCGCTATATCTTCGGGTGCTTGCGTCCATGATGTCGCAACGTTTCCATTCTCAAGCATAGCATTCTTGATATAGAGTGTTCCCGTCATGCCACAGGAGATGGAGAATAAGTTGTTACTCACTCTTGTTACCTCGCACGTCAGCTTAATGCTTTTGTATGATGTCCCGACAGATACAGAAGCAGAGCCTTGACCGCCGTACGGGCTAAACGTCATCGTTCTGCTTGCGTCAGCCTTTACTTGGGCTGAAAACGTATATATGTCTCCTACCTTTATCGCACCTGTTGCACCTGTATGTGATAGCTGCAAAATACCACCATTAGCCAGCACAACCCTAACAGCACCATCATCTATCGCATTTTCATCTGCATGCGTCTTTATCGAACCTCCGCTTGGTCCGGCATATACCCATCCGACAAGATTTGCACCTTTCTTGATGAACGCGGTGTCCCGGAGCAGGTTGCGCCCTCCGATGGTGAGGTTGTCCGCAAACTCTTCCACCAGCCCCAACCGTTGCAACGTCTGCTGGTAGTTAGCATCGTTCGCCAGTTCAAACTCGATATTGCCGATGATCTTCGCGCCGTTCTTGGCTATTATCCTCGGCGGGTTGCTCGCAAAGTCGATGATGAGTGAGCGGGTGGGGTCTTGTATCTGCTCCGTGGTTATCGTACCGCCTGTAATCTGCGTGTACCCGTTGCTGCGGTTGAAGACACGTTTGCTTGTTGACACACCGTTCAACGTCTCAAAAAACTCCGAACTCAAGATGCCAAGCAGCATGTAGTTGACGTATTCTGGATTGGTGTACTCCTCGCGTTGCGTAGGGTCGTTCACGCTGTCGTCTTTCGCAATCAGCTTGAAGTCGGTGGTGTTCAGCCTATCCACTCCGTCCGAACAAACGGCATAGAGGTAGTACGCCTTTTCAGGATCAAGGACAACGTTGTTCGCGTCGCGGCTTAAATGCACCTCGGGCGCAGTCCACTCGCCACCGTTAGAGTAGTCGGTATAAGGCTTTTGCGTGTGCTTGATTGTACCTGCTGTGATGTACAACTCTTTGAAGCATACTATCCCACGAGTATTGCCGGATTCTCCTACGGCGTAATCCTCGCATTGGATGCCCATTGTGAAAGCAAACTGATACTTCTCGTTCCCGACAAGCATCATTTCCGCTACAAGTGTCTGCAACATGTCCTTCATCTCGTTGGCATCATGCCATCCGCGCATCGACAGGTTAATCTGTTTCTGCTCTAATCCCCGGATGTCACTCGTCTGCTCTCCTATGGCCGCCTGCATCGCGGCGAGTGTGCCTGCCACTGTGCCGCTGGCAAGAGTGAACTGCACTTCATCCGGCTTGGTGAGCGTGTGGGAGAAGGCTGTTACACGGCTGGTGAATACCGTGCTGTTGTTGCGGTCGATGTCTGCAAGGGTGTGCGTGTCCTGCGCGTTTATGCTGTATGTCGAACCGTCTGTGAACTGCAACGTGCCGAACAGTTCGGAATATACAGAGAACCGCTTGCCAATCTTCACCTCTTGTGACATGAAATATTCGGGGTCGGCTTTGCACTTGACATCAGGACGCGATGCCTGGTACTCCTGCAGTTTCTCATACGTAGCCTGTGCCAACCGCTGCTCGGCCATCGTAACATAACCATCCGGCATATCCATGTTGAAGATGGCGAACATGTCACCTACTTTGGGTATGAAGTTCCCTTGCGGCAGTTTCAGCGAATCGTCATCGCCTGCATCAGGAACAATCTGACACTTGAACACGCATGATGTAAGTGTGTTGCCCGTATAGATAGGCTCTTGCTTGCGCGCGATGCCGAACTCGCGACCGTTGAGATAACCGCTCTCAAAGATGATGGTGAGGTCTTCGGTCTGCTCTTTGTTCTCTATGGGAAGGATGTGATAGGTTACGGCTTCGGTTGCACTGTACAGCACGTAATCATTGCCGTCCTTCATCGGTGTTCCATCGGCATTAGGCTTGACTGCCTGCGCCGTTATCGTGAATATGCCGCTGTTGTTCTGCTCGACTGCCGTCACTATGAAGTGCCCCTGCGGATAGATGTCGTCGAATATCTCCGTCTTCTCTATGCCGGATGTCACTCCGTCATTGTTGACAGCACCGAGAGAGTCAGTTATCAGACTGACGTTATTGCCGTTTTTGTCCTTGACGGTATAGGTCGTGTTCGGAGAAAGTCGGAGGCGTTTGCCGTAAGACACATATACATCCTTGTCGTTCAAGTTGTCAAGAGCCTGTTTGCGGACGATGTTCCTCTCCGATCCATACGGCAGTATGTGTTGCGGTATGTTGCTCCATTCCTGGGCATACTCGCATGACTTTAATCCGTTGCTGGTGTATGCGTGCAATCCGTTTGGGTGATATGTTTCTATGTCCGACAACTCAACAGGCGTTTCAAGCACGGTCTGATTGTTGACCGTTACTTTCTTCTCGCACTTGCACAGTTGGAGGTGCAATGTATTGCCGTCCTCTTTGATCCACCACTCGGTGTCGTAAGACTCGGCAATCATCGTAAGCGCATCGGCTATGTAATTGCTCTCAAAGCTGTATGTGTTCAACCGGGTGTCGGTCAGTATCTCGCCTTTCTGTATGCCGGCAATCAGTTGTGCGTACTTGTTTGTGCTGCCGTTGAACTTCGGCACACGCGTGGCTGCTCCTTGGATAGAGCGTATAGCAATAGTCGCCAGTTCGTCAATCGAGCCGTTCATGTCGAAGTTAGGCTCCGGCTGCACATCGCGGTAGCCGTTGCCTTCAGGTATCTGATAGTAACGGAAGAAAAGGCTCTTTGACAGCATATTGGCTATGCTGCTGAACTTGAACTCGTATTGGTAGTGTGATCCTTGAGGGGTGGGGCGGTACACCTCTTTGAGGAAGAAGTATTGACCGTCATAAATGATATACGAGAACGCCGCGAATATTACCCGCTGCGTCATGTTGAACGAAAGTTTGACGTAATCCTCTCCCATCAACTTTGCCGAACGCTCGCACTTGTCGGTTACAGGGAAAAGACCGAGGCTACCTCCGGCAGGGTCGAAAATCTCAATGTTTTCTATTGCTGTTATCATAAGTGATGTGTTTGTCTGTTATACCACCAATCAACTTGGCACGCTCCGATTGTTCGGGTTTGGCTCTGTGAACTTGATCTGTATGACCGCTCTGCCATTTGGAAACCACGGCGTAACCTTGGATATTTGCAGGAACACAAGGCGCAGGCATATCCCATAATCGGCAAGTGTGATTGTGTTGACACCTGTATAGGAGCTGTTCGCACTCTCCCCGTTAATCAACGTCTGCTCCAATGTCTGCAACTTGGTTTGCAGTGCGGACATGGATGCTGCTTGCAGAAAGAAAGTAAGCGACAGGTCTTGCTTGTCCTTTCTCCTGCTGGACGGTGTGGTTATCGCCCGAGTGCCGTGAATGAACGAGCTTTCGTTGGTAACTAACTTTTTGTATGGTGAAGGCTTGAGTATGGCAGCGATAGTACCCTCCATGTACGTGAGATTATAGTAGGATATATCCCTGCCGTTAAGTTTCATCGTTGGATTTGCCATAGTCGCTATATTTTATGAATCTTTATGTCTTTCGGGTTCTCGCAGTAAACCTCGGTTGCGTGTCCCTTTCCTTTCTCCCGGACGGTGCAGCGCGCCACTCCGAACACTATCAGTCGCACGTTGCTTTCGTCTTGCAGCGTTATGTTGTGTACGCCTTTGTTAAGCGTAACCATAACGTCTGACGTGCCGAGCAGTACAAGCGATTGGCATTGCGGGTCTTCCAAAGCGAGTGTCTGGTCAAGATACACACCGCACTCGTTCAGCGTCTCGACATCACTGCCGAACCATTTCCGTGCCCATTCTGCAGAAGGCAGAACCTTGTAGCGCAGGAACGTTGCAAACTCATGCAGCAGCATGATAAACGCCTGCGGCGTATTGGCTTTTTCAATAGCCGACAAACTGTCTTCGCAAAGGATTTCCCCATACGTGGCAAGAAAGTTGCTCTTGCAGGCTGTAAATTGCTCTTGTGTCATAATCTGCTGGTGTTTTGCTCGATTGCGCTCAGTCGGTTGGTGTTCGTAACGATCAACTCAATGTTATCGCGGATAGCGCGGATAACGTCGATGCGCTCCTCTGCCTGTTGGTAGGCTGACAGCTGGTAGGTCTCTATGCTCTGCAGGAGTGCAACCTGCCTGTCGGAGTTACCTTGCATGATCGCTATTGTTTCAAGCATGGCATTGGTGGACTCGACAACGTTCGCTCCCTCGATCTGCAAGGCGGTAAACCTGGCATTCAGTTCGTCAGCCGTGTCCTGCGACATGGATTGGAATCCGCCTTTGTCCGCCTCTACATCGGCATCTTGCAGGAGGTTCATGCTATCCATCATGTCATAAAAGCCCTCTGCGATCTGCTTTGCCCCCTCTCCTGCCACTTCCATCTCGGCTTGGATGGCGGCTATATCCTGCATGGATAACTTGCCATCATCGGCAACAAGGTCATTCATGTGCTTGAACACATCTTCAAACTGCTTTTCGAGCGCGAGTGCCAACTGTTGCTTCATCATATCACGCAGGAGGTTGTCAAGCATATCGTCCCAACTCTGCTCTATGCCGTCTTTCCCGTTCTCAAATCCCTCTACAAGGCTGTCGGCGAGGCTGGCTGAAAAACTATGCAGGTCGGTTGTCAGCAACGTGTCGAAAAGATCTTTCATCTCGTCGCTATAATCATCCTCCATTTCGTTCAACTCGCCCTGCAGTTCGCGGTACTGGTCGCGTGCATCCTTGGCTTTGTCGCTGTCTTCACCGTGCTTGTCCTTCTGCATTTCATACAGCTTACGGGCATCCTCTACGGCTTTTTTCTGCTCATCAATAGCACGGCGCGAATCTTTCACGGCAGCGGTCATGTGCTCGTAATACTCCACGCCTACCTCATCCTTGTACGAACGTTTCAACTGCTCGTTCTGGTATTTGAGTTCTTCGACGTTCTCTTTGTGCTTGTCTATGCTCTCCTGTATAACCTCCGCATCGGTCTTGATGACCTGACGCAGAGCCTCTACGATGGCTTGTATAACCTGTATCGCCACGCTGATGATTGCAAGAATAACTGATGCACTCTCTACGGCTTTGATAGCAGTTGTGGTCGTAGTCGATACAGTCTCAACCGTTGCTGCACTCACAACCGATGTGCCAACCATAGTCGCTTGCGCTCCTGTATTGCTCGTGGCTGTTGCTGCTGCTGCCGTTGCACCTTGCTCGGCGGTTTTCTCAAACATCTTGCCGAGTTTCTGCGCAAGAGGAGCCAGTCCGTCTATTCCCTGTTTGGTAGCATCGGCTATACCGGCAATGGCCGCTACGGTCTTCTTTGCGGATGCAGACATACGACCGCCGAAGATGTTCTGTATGGCGTTGGCTGACTTGCTTACCGCATCCATTGACTTGGATGCCGCTCCCCAGCTTGCCACCTTCAGAGCATCCGTTCTTGCCGCTTGGTCAAGTTTCTGCTGTGCCACCTCCGCCTTTGCGGTCTCTGTCTGTTGCAGGACATCATCCTGTTCTTGGCGAGCCATCAAAGCGGCGTTGATCTCATTCTCCAGCTCCAGACGAGCAGCTACAATCTCATTGCGTTGCTGTAACAATACATTGCGTTCGTCTTCTGTCAATGTAACCTCTTGGGCGTTTCCGTCCTCGTCATAGACGGTCTTTGTTCCCCTTTCAAGTTGGCTGTCAATATCTGATTCTTGCGTGTTAAGATCTTTGATAGCAAGCTTGTCGGCATTTATCTCGGCATCAATCTCGGCGATGGAGTCTTTGAGTTCCTTGATTAGTTGGCTATAAAGGTTATCAGCCTCTTGCAGCGCCCCCATAGTCACGTTGGTACGCAGTTGGACGATCTGCTCCACCAATGCCTTTTGTTCATCAGTAACACCGCTGAACTGTTGATTGAGACGAGCCATCTGGTTGTTCTTTGTCTCATCGGCGAGTGCTATCTGCTCCTGCTGCTGACCGGGCGACAGGTTCATGTCATTGCGGACGCTTGCAACCTTTTGGTTGTACTCGTTAACTATACGCAGACGCTCTTGCATATAGTGCTCGAAGTTGGATAACTGTGTTTGCAGGCGTTCCCGCGTGTCTTCGGTCTCGGATTTCTGCGTTGCTTGTGCGATACGAGCATCGTACTCGGTGGTAACACCAGCCACATCGTTGAGCGTGCCTTTCTCGTACTGACGCAACCCCTCGTCCTTATATACCTCAAGGATCTTCTTTTTCTTTTCCAACTCAATCTGCTGGATAGTCCAATCGAGGTTCTTTTTTCGTATCTGCTCCTGTATCTCCAACTGCTTGCCGGTGTCCTTTTCGTATTTCAGCTGCGTCTGCAGGGCGGAGATTTCCATGTTGTGCGTCTCTTGTTTGCCCTGCTGCGTCACGCCATATTCAAGCGAGCGGCGTGCGTTCTTGAAATAGTCATAGTTACCGCTGGCAACCTGCTTGCGGTGCGTTTCCTCCTCGGAAACAAGTTTGGCAAGATGTGTATCGTACTCACTCTGCTGTATCTTATGGTATTGCAACTGGAGAGCAAGAATCTTCTTTTGGATTTCCTGCTTGTACTTGAACTCCTCATCATCTATGCGTTGCAACTCGTCCCGGTTGTCACGCGCGTCAATCTTCTGCTGCTTGAACGCCTCAAGACGCTGGTCACGTTCGGCTTCCAACTGACGCTTGTTCTCCTGGAACTCCTCATTCTTTGAGCGGCGTTTGATGCCGGACTCCTGCGATGACATGGTATTGTCATACTCTGACTGCTTGCGTATAACGTCTGCCTGTGCGCGCGCCTCTTCATCTTTCTGCGATGGTGTAGCTTGGATGAGCGAGTTACGCATCTTGATAAGTTCATATTCCTCTTTGGCAATGTCGAGGTTCTCTTTCTTTATCGCCTTTTCTTTCTCGGTGATCTGTTTGGCTATCTCCGCCTGCTTTTTGGTGTCGCCGGCAGCGTCCTGATACTGTTTGTTGAGTTTGGCTATCTCCGCTTGGAGTTCAGCCTCTTTCACCATACTTTCGCGCTTACGCTTGCTTAAAGCCAGCTCGCGGTCGGAAATCTCTTTGTTCTTTTCGGACAACTCATCCTGCGCACCTCTTATCTCCTTTATCTGATTGTACAACTCATCCAATCCGAGTTTCTTACCCAATTTTGAGTTTGCAAGCCGTTCTACCCATGAGAAGAAGGAGTTGAACAGATCTTGTATGCTATCCTTGATGCCTTGTACCCATTGCCCGAACCGTGTGCCTGCAATCAGATTCGCGATTGAGTTCTTGAACGCTACAAATCCGTTTACCACAACGCGGATGGCTTTCGATATGTCAACCAATAGCGTGCCTAATATAGCCAGCCCGGTGCGCAGTTTGGCTATTAGATTCGCAATAGGAGTAAGTGATGCCTGAAAGAATTTTGACGCGCCTGCCGTTTCGCGGAAGTTATTGATGACTTTCGTGATGGTCTTTACTATGTCATCGAACAAACGTTGTATGCTCTGCCAAACAGCCTTGAACGGTGCAGCCACGGCACGGAGAGCCCCCATAGCGTCCTCGTTGCGCTTGAACGCATCTACGAGCTGCTTGAATGCCACAACGATAAGCGCAATTACTGCACCGATGGGGTTAGCAAGGAACGCCGCACCCATCTGCTTGAATCCGGCTGTGATCATCTCAATGCCCTGCACCGCGCCAGCGCCACCGCTCTTGAGTTTCTTAAAGCCACCCAAAACCTGCCCGAACCCGCCACCGAGTTCCGCCATCGTTTCCTTCAGTTTGCCGAACCGCTCAACTGTTGGCTCTACGGTCTGCTCTGCTGCTGCATCTGCTTCTTTTGGGGCAGCGCTTGCGTTTTTTAAGGCTATTCGGATGTCGGCACTCTCGCGTTTTATGTCATCTGCTTTCTCGCCAAGTACCTGGCTCTCTTTCTCAATCTCCTGCCTGCGTTTGGCAATTTCCAAAAGGGTGTCAGTAAGGCTCTTTATGGCTGCATCGTTATCACTTATTGATTGCTCAATGGCAGGGAGAGGGCTTTTCATCAGGGCGGCTACTGCTTGCCCATTTTCGCCACCCATTGCCATAACCTCATCTCCGGCAGTGATTCCGGCTTCTTTTAATCTCGCACACTCCGCTTGCAGATCCTTGTTTTTATCTTCAAGCGCCTTAATCTGCCCCTCTATTGCCCTAAATACATCAATGGTTTTCTCATATTCCTTGGAAGTAGCCTCTTGGTGTGCTTGAATGCTATCAAGCATGTCATTGTTATTCGCAAGCCTTTGCGCTGAATCATCTTCACCTGTGACCTCATACTCCTTGAACCTTTCGTACTCTTCGCGTGATGCCTGAATGGCATCTTTCATCCTCTGCCATTGTTCAAGTGCGGTTTCCTGCGCTGCATTCGTTTCGTTGATCTGCTCTGCATTGTATGGCATTTGGTCGGGCGTATTGCCGATCTCGAATTTTACATCCGGGTTGTTTTCAAGTACGCCATATCCTTCTCCTTTTGGCACAGATGCGCTGATGTCTGTTATACCCTTAACGAGGATAGAGTCGTTGGCTAACAGGTTAATCTGATCAATGACATTCTTGAGTGTTTCCAACTCCTGCCCGTATTGAGTTATTTGGCTGGTGTCGCCTACCTGCAAGTTTGCAAGTGCGTCTTGCAACTGCTTGTACATGCCTTGTGCAGAGTTTATCAGCGTTTCGAGTTCCGACATTGACTGACCTGCCTCTTGCGCACTCGGTGCAACGTTACGCAACGCATCACCAATCTTGTTCAATTGTTCACTTGCGCCGGATAGGTCTATTGTTGTCCCATCTTTCGCGCTTGCTATCTTTGTGCGTAAATCCTCTAACCCTACACTCAACTCCTGAAGGTTTTGCGTAACACCGGCAACACCGTTGTCTTGCACAGTCACGGTTATGGCGCTATCAGACGATGCAGCACTCTTCATTTGTGCAAGACGTTCGGTAGTGGCTGCAATCTTCGCCTGTACCTCATCTTGAAGTGATGAGTATTCCTCCATCTTGTCGAAAGCATTCTGCGTCGCCTCCTCTAAATCCTGCAACTCTTGACTGCACTTAACCATCGTATCGCCATCCTGCACGGATGCAGCACGGGCAAACTCCTCATTAAGAGCAGCCTGCTTGTGCAGCAAATCTTCTGTTAGGGTAGTGTATGATGATACGGCTTCGGAATACTTTTCACTCACCGCCTGAAGGTCGGTTAGGTTGTTCTCAAGTTCCTTGTAGCCGCTCGTCAAATCGGATATATTAGACGCATCAATGTCAACATCCAAAGCATCAGACAACTTGTTGCCTAACTCTTCGTAATTGAGGTCAGAGAGAGCCTTTTCTATCCCCTCAATCTTTTGGGTTACTGACTCAATCTCCTTGTTAACGTCGGTGAAATCGCAAGTACCGATAATATCTAAATTCATATCTTGATTTTCTTTATGAATGCTTCAACCAATGCTTCGTTCTGCGGATCATCCGCCTTGATAACTCTACCGTTGGCAGGCAGGTGGAGTTTCTTACGCTCTTTGTCAGTAAGGAATACGCTTGTTACCGCGTCGGCCGTGAGCATGTTCAGGTTGGTGGAGGACACGCCCCAAAGCGCATATTCAACAGTCCATCCGTACCGCTCGCAAACCGAGTCAACCACCGCTCCCCATACACTTTTGCCGCCGAATGTGATTGAACTGCTATCCTTGTTCTTTAACTCAAAGACGCGTTTTTTCTGTTTCTGCTCCTTGTCTATCTCAAAGTGCTTGATGAACGTCTGCACCTCGCTGGCGTAGTTGAGTATGCGCGTAACGAGTGCAAGCCCCTCTTTCGGGTCTATATTCTCCAATGCTTTTTCCCTTTCGGCGAGCAGGTGTTGCTTGGTCGCATCCTTGCGGTTCTCAAATGAGCAGAGTGCCAGGATTGACACCATAGCCTCCTTGTGCTCTTTGAACGTCTTGAATAGTCCTATTGTACCGGCTTTCTCCGTGTTCTCGTAGAACTTGTACTTCTTCATTCTCTCACCGATGAGCAACTGCACGCCGAGCGACGGAGGATAGACATAAAAAATTTGCCCACGAACGTTGTAGTAAGTGGGCATTTCAAGCAGCGCGTTAGTTATGTCTGCATTTACATCTCTCGGCGCTTCCTCTATCTTCTTTACTTTTGCACCCATTGTATTTGAAATGATTGTTGCGGGAGCAAGATTCGAACTTGCGTTCTTTGGGACATGGACCCAATGAGTTAACCGCTCCTCCATCCCGCGATAAAAGAGCAGGCGGCAGTTACTCCGCCTACTCGGATAGTTACGCAGCAGGTGCGCTTGACGAAGATTCGTCGGTCGGGTCGGTGTAGTGCTCGTACTCGATAGAGGACTTGGTGGTGTCGCTCGATGCAAGTACGTCCAACGTGTACTTCCAGCGGATACCATCCTCCGAAGAGTAGGTTTCCTCAACGCTGACTGCACAACGCTTAACGTAGATACCGCGACTGCCCTCACTTTCCGGGATGAACTTGAAGGCATATACACCGTCAACCACACCGTCGATGTCCTTGATCGGCTTCTCGCGCAATCCACCCGTTTCCACAGCGGCACGAATCTCGAACTCCATCGTGAACGTGGACTTCTTGTACTGTACGTACTCGTTTTGACCACCCTCGATAGGAGCCTCCATCTTGTCACCTTTCTCGGTGTTCAAGGCCAGAGTGCCCTCAACGATGTTAGGGAGTTTAGTCCATGCACCCTCTGCACCGTTTGCGCCATACTTGGAGAAATATCCTTTGATAGCGCCCCACGATAATCCTGTTACTTCAGCCATATCTGTTACAATTTAGAGTGTTAATAATCTGTCTGTATGAACTTGAAATCCATCTTGAGTGAAACAAAATGCTCTTTCAAGTCCGGCTCTTGTTCTGTCGTTATCATCTCGGAGCGGGAGAAATACACGATGCCGCCTTTGCGAAGTGTCATGGGCAAAACATCAAGCATTCCGCTGATCTGCTTACACCGTAATATATTCTTCATATACGTACCGCTGGCTGTGCGCACGTCCGGGACGTACACGTTCACCACACATGTGCCTTTCGCCAACTCGCTGCCTGTGCCTTTCAGGACGCAGACGGTACAATCTTCCTTGTGCTCGTCGTTCTCGTTCTGAAGGGGACGCGTACCACGGTAGTACACCTTGCCCGAGATAGGCAGGTTGGCCGCGACTACGCGATCATAAAGCAATGTTTCAAGTTCGTCACATGTCATAGCACGATGTGCATCTGCGATAGTAGTTCGTTCACTATATCTTCAAGGCTTAGTTTCGCTCCATCCAATACTACATGACCTGTACGTTCGACATACGAGGCGTACTCCATGCCTGCCACGATGATCAGACCGTACTGACCTCGCCCGATTGCCGTGGCTCGTTCGGCAAGGACTGCGCGACCTGTGTCACCGCCCTCACCCGAACCGAACCCGCCGCTACTCACTACTTGACCTCCGACTACGACCCCGTAACCGATACTGGCGGTAAGATTACCCGTCTGGTCTTTGTAGGTTTTGCTGGCTTTGGCTATTTCAACGGCGCGCTCTCCTGCTTGGTCAAGGACGGGCAGCAGATTGCGCTCTATCTTCTCGGGAAAAGCCGAAAGGAGTTTGATGACCTCCTTGCAGTTGTGTTTTACACCCATATCTCAACCGTCCCGGTCAGTTTGTAGTATTCGATGCGCTGGACTTGAAAATCTCCGAGATTTCCTTTGAACTCGTGAACCAGCTGAACAGTTGTCGGATTGAACGTATCGCCAACCTTCTCCAAGTCGCACGTCACGCTGTACGATGCTTTCTTGTATTGTCCGGCATCGTATGTCCCGCTGCGGCTCTCCTGCGATGCTGTGATGGTACATTCAACCTCGTTCATGTCTGCGTTGATAGCAGGAATGGGGTTGCCTTGCTCGTCCAGGTCACCGCCGGAGGTGGCAGACGGATAGCGCAATGTGCCGTTGGGGAAGATCTGCATGGCTTACGTCCAAGAGTCTGACATGTCTTCAATCGTTGAAAGGTCATCGCCTTTCTCTCCGATGAGGTCTTCACCGTACTTCTTGTAGATAGCGTTAGCCGTGCCGCGTATGCCCGCCACGTTCTGCGCGGTGATGCTGCCACCTTGTGACAGGTTGACCATCGTGATCACAAAACGCAGGGTGTCGGCGTAGGCGAGTTGGAACGCCTTGCTATCCGCTACCTCCTTGTCAAAGTCCGCACTCTCGTCTATCCCGCGCCCCATGAGTTTCTCTGCGGCTTGGATGTCCGTGAGCGGGTAGTTGACGCGCGCCTTCAACGCTTGAAGATTAGTCATTTCCATTATTCAGCCGTCTTTTTCGCCTTGCCGCCTTTCGCCTTTTCGGGAGCGGAGTCAGCAGGCTTTTCGTTCTCGGGCTTGGCAGTCTCTGCCTCTGATGTCTGTTTCTCCTCGGTAGCAGGCTGTGCTGCACTTTCGGATTCGTCGTTATCATTGGCATCTGTACCGCCGTCCTTGTTCTCGTCCGCTACCTGTACGCCGTCCGCGTCTTCGGTCTTGCCACCGTCTGCGCCCTCACCGTCCGCAGGAGCGGTCTCGGCGGGGGCAGCAGGTGCGGGTGCAGGTGCCGGAGTAGGTTCGGGTTTGGCAGGCATGACAATCTCGCCCAACCCGCGCTCTACGATGTCGGCGGCACGGGCATCGTCAAAGGCGACAACCTCACCGACATGGTAGATATGCGTGTAGTCGTTCTTGTCACGGAACTTGTTGAGCACCTTTATCTGTTTCATCTCGAAATAGGGTTTTTAAGCCACAATCTCTGTGGAGTTCAACAGATAAATCTTGTCCACGTTGTTGAGAACGGGAGCAACCATAGCCTGCGATGAGGTGAACTCACGCAGCGGATCGTTCTGCGAATACTCGCTCACGAGGATGTACTCGTCGGCGGTCTGATAGGTTACGCCTGCAACAGGGCGGGTTGCCTCTGCTACGGTCGTCCATACAAGGTCGCCTACGATGTCGCTGCAAACGAATGCGGCAACACCCTCCGCCCAACCGAGGAAAGTGGTCTGCTCGCCGTTAGCCTCCGAACGTTGAGCCATGTCAACGAGGTGCAGGTTGGCTTTCCACTTACGCTTGATGACGGCAGCTGCCTGCTCTTCGTCCAGAACAGGAACGGTAGCACCGGCAAAGCTCTGCTGGAAGCCGAACAATGCACGAACACCGTTGTTCTTGCAGAAGTTGTCGAGCCACTTGTCATCGACGTAGATGTCGGTGATGCGGTTGCGGTCAAGCTTTGCCTTGTCGAACACCTTCTTGATGTCGGCAAGGACATCCGAACTGGCATTCTCCCAGCTGGCTTTCACGCCGAACTTGTTCGCTGCGTAGAAGCCCATGTCGAGACGGACGCCCTGACCCACGTTGTTGTGAGAGAGACCTACACCCGTGGAAAGCTCGGTGAGGAACAAGTCCTCCAGCTCCTCATAGATAGCCTCAATAACGTGAGGTACGTCCTCGAAGATCTTGGCGACGATGGTACGCTCCTCAATGCTCGCGTTGGCAAGCATGTTGTCGATGTCCTTCATCTGCTTCTCCGACAAGTAGAGCTTTAAGCCCAGCTTGGGGAGATCGCCGTTGATGCGCTCCAGCGAGTCGCGGCTCTTGATAGGCAGTTCAGCGTCAAGAGCGACGATGTCAGCCTTGACACGTGTGTACTTGCCGAGCAGACTCGTCCAGCGACCGTCAGCAGAGAAAGAAGGACGGAGCATAGAACGGAACAGATAATTGCGCGGCGCATCGCCGTTCTTATCGTTCAACAGTTCTACGGCGGCGGTTACGAACTGCGGGAGATATCTCTCCGTCAGTTGAAAATACAATGATTTGTCCATAACTTAATCCTCCTTCTTGTTTTTAATTAGCGGAGCTGCTGCTCTCGCTTTCCTCAACAGGTGCGGTCGAATCCGCTACCTCGTCCTTAACGAACATGATGGTCGGGATAGCCGACTTCAGAGCCGTCTTGTGAGCTCCGTACGGAATCTCCACGGCAGCATCGTTGACTACGCCCGAGATCATAATCGCTGCGGACGGTTTCTTCTTCAGTATGCTGCGATACAGCACACCTGCGTAACTCCAGCCGCCAGGCTTTTCGCCATAGGCTTTCACACCAAGGGTGGTGGTATAAGCCAGCGGCTTGTAGTTACCTGCACCATCAGTGATGATGATGTGACCTGCGTGCAGCACTTCATCGGAGATACCAGTTACGTCCAAGCCACGACCGCCGGCGATGCCTGCGATATACTTGGGAACGATAACGTCATCCTTACCGAAGATGACTGCCTTACGCTCGTCTGTCAAGTTTACGTTACCCATAATAGTAGTAGAAACTTTTGGTTAAACTTCGTTGTTACCTGCGCATGATGTCCTTGACCAGACCTTTCACCTCCTCGTTGCTCAATGCGGTGTCACCGCCTGCTTGGAACTGCGAACGTCCGGGGAGCATTTGCGCCTTGATGTCGGTGGCATAACCCGTCAGCGTCTCGGTGATCTTGGCTTCATCCATGTCATCGGCAAAGCTGAAACCCTGCTTGATACGCCATTCAGGAATACCTACCTCTTTTGCCTTGGCGAGAATCATCTCCTGTCGGGCGGCGGCTGCTGCGGCTTTCGCTGCTGCTTCTTTCTCGTCCTCCAGTGTCTTGAGCTTGTCGGCATAGCCCTTGTTCGCTTTGTTCAACTCCTCAATGGTTTTGTTGATTGCTGCGAGCTTTGCGTCAAAAGCCTCGTTCAGACGCTTCTCCACCTCTTCGGTCGCTTGACCACCACCGCCGGGCTGCTGCACTTGCTTGGCTTTGAACTCCTCGTACTCCTTTTGCAGAGCCGCGAGTTTGTCCTGCTCGGCCTTGATCGCTGCGGCATGTTCGGTGCTGGCTTTTGCAGCTGCCTCCTCCGCCTCTTTCTTGGCTTTGGCAATAGCGTCGGTCACGCGTTTGTCATTCGACTTCTGTAACGCCTCAAGATTGGCTTTCTGTGAGGCTACCACTGTTTTTAGGTTGTCATCAGTAACGAGACCCGTTGCTGCGAGGGCTTCGGCTCGTGCCTGCAAAACCTCATCACCTAACCCAAGTTGTGGGTACTCTTGTTTTAGGGCTTGAAAAATCTTTGTTTTCATAGAAGAATTTGCTTTGTTTGAAATTTCAGCGCAAAGGTACAAACTTTAATTAAACACTTCACAATAAAACGCGCGCTATTGCTTGCGATTTTTCTTAATCCCAAAACAAACGGCAAAAACATGCCCAAAATAGCCGTTTTCTTTTGATCTGCGGCGTTTACGCTGCGTTGGTGTGTATGGCATAGTCCGGCATAGAGAAATGTGCACACAAAGAAAAAGCGCACGCCCTTGCAGACGTACGCCCAAACACAATATTTAACTGACTTGTTATGAAAGAGACTCGTGGGGACTGTCAGCATGTCCCCGTCCGGGGTTTAGAATTGCCAGTGCATGTTTGAGAAATAGCAACCGGCAAAAGGATACCATGCGCCAAGTCGTTTGACCTTGCCTTTGTGCATGAAGATGAAACGGCTCATGCCCCTCTCTACGTTCACCCAGTCCCATAGCACGCGGCTGTTGTACGGGTGTGATTCAAGCATCGGCAGGAAATGCTCTCTGAAGAATATCTCGCTGTCCGTGCGGTCATGCGTTGATCGTATAGGCAGCACGCCGTTGTGCGCAAACCATATATCATGCTTTTCGTCATAGAACGGGTGGCAGTTCTTTGCCGACACCGAGCCGTGAGTAGCCCAGCGCATGTGTATGATGATCTCGTCTTTATCGTCAGTCTTACCAAGTTCAGCCAAGAACTTGTAAAAACTCATGCCGTGCCAGGACTGCCCGGACGAGGTGCAGAAACCTATGCCGTCATGGTTGTGAAGAAACATTTGCTCAAGTATATGGATCGAAGGCATTGCTACGCCTGCGGGTTTATGTAATATGCAACACATAGTAGTATGATTTTATGATGTTATACGATTGATGTTTGTTGTGTCTTGCAAGGGCTTATTCGTCAGCCCCTGCAAGTTCGGTTGCGCGTTGTTTGAAGAAACGCTTTTCAGCAGCCGTTAAGAACGGTATAGCGTCGATGGTCGTAATGTCAGCCGTCAGGCGGTTGTCAGCAGACCAAGCCGTCAGCTTGAGGCAGAATAGCGCCCACATGCGAATTTTCTCGTAATTGGTCGAGCCGCTGTGTTGGCGAAACTCGATGGTGCTGTGACGATGCCAAGAGCAGACATTGATTTTATAGTAGCGGTCGCCGTGAAAAGCGTCGTACACGTCTGCGACACTCTGCGCGTTGAGCAGTTGGGCGGCGTTCACTTTCGTGCCGTGCGTGGTATCATGGCAGCTCTTTGCATAGGGATTGTCGCGGCGGCTTGCAGCCATAAAGGTGTCGATGACGCTTTCGAGGTAGTAGTAATTGACGAAAGTATTGATATACTGCGCCTCGGTGATTTCGCCGCCTACGTGAATGTGCAGCCCGGTTGACTTGTTCACCTTTGCGCCGATGGCGTTGAGCGCGTTGCAGCATGATTGCAGGCTGTTGAAACCGCGACTTGAGCCTCTTAATATAGGTGTCACGCACTCTACGGGGTTCACACCATAGATTGAGCCGTCAGGCACAAGGCGGTACGCGTTGCGGTACGAGCCCGTGTGTGCGTTGCGATACTCTGTTACATTGTTCACGCTAAGGTGATTAGATGCCAGTGCGTTCGCGAGGTCAGTGCGGGGTGCATTGTAGCACTCGATTTCTACACCGAACGTATATCTACTGATTATGCGTGCGAGCGTGTCGTGCGCCTCGCGTCTGTGTGTGCCAACGAGGTCAGCGTTGATCTTGAAGAGAATTGAAACGTCGATGTCACGTAAGCCGAGCTTTACGAGTTCGCTACGCTTTTCGCTTGCAGATTTCTGACTTTTCAGAACGTCGTTGATTTGATCATTGAGAGTTTTCATAACATTGTGTTTTTAGTAGTTTAACATTGTGTTTGATTGTGTCGAATTAAAGTGCTTTTTTAATTTGACGATGCAAAGGTAATACTTTTTTTTGATATATGCAAATTTTTTGATAACTTTTTTTAAGTGCAAATTTAATGCTTTTGCAATATTGTGTTGATTTTGTTTTGTTTATACATATAACAAAAAAATGCGTAAAAGTGCAATTTGCATCTGTACATTGCAAAATAGGCTGTAATTTAGCAAAAGCAATATAAAGAAAAATGCACGAAATGTTATATTTTTTTATGTATTTATTTGCATATTTCATATATTTTTTGTATCTTTGCACACGATTTGACAAAAACTATTCGATTATGAATATTGCAGACGTTATACACAAGTATGGCTACACCGTGAGAGAGGTGAGCCGTGCGTTAGGCAAGCACGAGAGAACGCTGGATGTAATGATAGCCAAGAGCCGTTCAACGACGAACAGCTTTACCGTCGCAACGCTGCGCGCCATCGCTGACGTGATTGGATGCCATGTAAGCGAGTTCCTTGCTGACGAGCCTGTAACAAAGAACGGCGTTATCATACCGCCGCCGGAGAAAGGCGAGATGGTGCTTGATTTGAAAAAGGCTATCATACAAAGCGGCATACCGCAGCGCGACATAGCCAAGAAGATAGGAATATCCGATGTCGCTATGTCCGTGATGGTCAAGAACGGCAACCCGACCTACTCCCGCATGTGCGATGTGGCAAAAGCCCTCGGCGTGCAGGTGACAGACCTGTTCTTTGAAGTGGAGAAACCGAAGAAAGGCAGACGCAAGAAATGACAAGTCATGCCTGTAAGCACAAAGAAAGCACCCAGCCATAAGAGGTTGAGTGCTTTTCTTTGTTCAGCTGCCCGACTATACCGTAGCGCGGTATATGTCAAGGATAGCTGATTTGCGGATGGCGATAATCTCGTTATCCAGCGATGCAAGGTAGTTCTTGAGAGAGTGGAGCGCTTCGGTTATATCCGGCGCTTCAACCAAGATCGTCACAGCATGACGTTTCTCTGCACCATTATCATCCACCGTGATCATTTCCACCTTGCCCTCGTGCCATACATCGCCGCTGCCTGTTCCGACTATGTCGTGGAATCGGCGCGTGCGGATTACCTGCACGTTGAACTCCCCGAAGATGAACGGCTTGAGTTCGTCCATGATGCGTTTCTCGGCATCGGAAGGTGTCAGTCCCTCTACGATGTAGGTCTCGGTGACTGCACCGGGGGTATCCTCGCCAGTCTGACGGAGATACCTCACTTTGATTTCATACAGATTCATAAGCTTGTTAGAGTTAATTGTTTATAAATGGTGTGTGCTGTAAAGCATCACTTTCCTTGTGCGTTGCATAGCCATGTCCAGAACCGTGCATACCAGGGGAGCTGCTTTTGCTCTGCGGCTTTCTGTTTCTTTATCTCTTCATTGAGCAGAAGGATATTCCTCGTCATCCACGGAGCGGTTTCCGTTCCCCATTTCTTCTCATAGGCTTTCTTGAGCCACGGAGCACGTTCGAGCAGCCAGTTTGCCGACTGCCTGTAGGCATCCATCCTGCGCCATGTCGATTTGCATGATTCGGTGATCTTCTGCACCTCTTTCACGGCTTCGTGGTACTGTTCCTCGAAGAAATCCGCACGTTGTTTCTCCTTGTCGTATAGCCGGTGGTAGTTCGGACGCTTTGGCTTGCCTTGCGACGCTGTTGCGGCCGATGCTTTTGCTTGAAAATCAAACTTGCTCATGGCTGTCACCTCCTTCAACGTCTCGCATCGTTGCGTCAAAGATGTCAGCCAAGATCTTGCGCATCCTTTCCGTCTTGTTTCCGCTCTCGTCAGGAACGGTTATCGTGCGCAGGATGATGTACGCGCTCTTGACGAGCACAGCCATAGCATCTATGGGTTTCAGTCCGAGCACAATATCGGCAATCTTCAGTCCTGCCTCTCTTTGTTCATCTGTTGCTGTCATAATATGATCTCCGTGTTTAATTCTTATCATCATTCAATCGCTGACACCGTTGCAATAGGTGCAGGCATAGTGTCATGTGTTCGTTTAACTGCTCTATGTCCGGCATCCCTTCTTCGTAATGCTGAATACCCATCAGCGTATCACAGCCGGAGCATGATCCGTATGCGTTATGCGTGAAGACGTAATCATACACCTCGTGGTAAGATGTGTCAACCGGGATGGCAAAGAGTCTTGTTCCTTGTACATAGTCATCGTCTATCACATGCATTTTTGTAATGTCGTAAACAGGCATATTTTGCTCGGACAGATAGGGGTTGATTACTTTCTCAAACAGCAGATGCACCAAATCCTCGTATTCCTGATATTGTTTCATAGGGGTGGTGGCGAGGTGCAACTTCAGTTTGTTCTTATTAGCGTCCCACGCTTTGACAAATTCGGGTATCATGTTATTCTGCTGCTTTGAAGTTGTAAATAGGTTTTATAACAGTCTCTATCTCTACCGTATCTTTGACACATTCCATGATCTCATCAATGGGCTTATACACCATTGGCGCTTCATCTATCGTGTCTGCACTAACAGAGGTGGTATATATGCCGGACATCTGCTGCTTGTAATCCTCCAAGTCTAAAATCTCTTTCGCTTTCTTGCGCGACATGAGCCTGCCTGCACCATGTGGCGCAGAATAAAGCCAGTCGATATTTCCCCTTCCACGACATAATAACGAGCCGTCACGCATATTCATAGGAACAATAAGACGCTCGCCATTCAATGCGCTAACTGCACCTTTGCGGAGTATATTATGTTCGATGTCTATGTAGTTGTGTATAGTGTGGAAAGGCAATCTGGTAGGTAATATCCTGCTCATCCCAAGTTCGGGCATATTATCGCTTATTATTTTAGCCATCGTATAACGGTTGAGTGTTGCATACTGCTGACACAAAAGCATATCGTGGAGGTAGTCTTTCATATCCTTTCCTTCAAGATATGCGAGTTTCGGATCAATAGGAGTGCGGCTCTTTTTCGCATCGGCTATTGCGGCGCTTATCTCTTTCTCGCGTCCCTCTGCTTTAAGCCGTTCTACGACTGCACGCTCATCATACGACATACCTTTGCAATACTTGACTGCCTTATCCTGGTAATACTTGCAAACACGAACACCAAGGTTACGACTGCCGGAGTGAATAACGAGGTACTTGTAGCCATCTTCATCCACATCTACCTCGATAAAGTGATTACCACCGCCGAGCGAGCCGAGGGAGCGAGCGGCAAAATCTTCGTCTATGACCTCGCGGCATAGAAACTCGTCAAAGTTAAATGAGAAAGATATTGCATCCTCGAGAGTGGCGTTGTGTATATTGAAACCCGAAGGGACATAACTGCGGATCACATCATCAAGGCGAGCAAGGTCAATGTCCTTTTTCCCCAAAGGAACAACGTACATACCACAACCTATATCCACGCCTACGGTGTTCGGAACGATACGGTCTTTGATGGATATGACTGTGCCGATGGTGCATCCCGCTCCTGCATGGCAGTCAGGCATGATGCGTACTATGCAATCCTTGTACGCCGCACTCTCGTTCATTTTGTTAATCTGCTGCACGGCTTCATCTTCGATAGTCCTTGCATAAATCTTAAGCTTATCCATACTATTCCAACTTTTGATTATTCTTTTCTTCGTTTTCTTCCTCTACTTGCAGTTCGGCTAACAATTGGAGCTTTTCTGAAGTCTCTTGTTGCTGCCGTTTGATGCATTCTTTCAGGTTGATGATATGCAACTTGCGCAGGAGTGATTTATCTAATTCAAAATCGTACTGCACGAATATCTTCCCATCCCGGACACGGTAATGTTCGCCGTTAATATTGAAGTCGTAATCCTCGCGCTCTTCGGGATAATTGGCATATCCTCGCGTCACGTCCGTCACGTTCCCGCTTTTGATAGCTTCCTGTATCTGCTGCGGATTGAGGGTGTTCTGTTGGTTGTTCATAGCGTTATCTCCTTATGAATGATGTCACAGAAATGTTGCAACTGATGGACGTTACAAATCGGTTCGGGAATGAGCGCGAGATTGAGGAACAGGGCTTTTGTGCTTATCTTGTGCTCCAAACTATATGGCACACCGGCATTCTCACCTTTGCACACAAACAGGTCACCGTTGATATACGGCGTGGAGAATCCGTTTGTTTCAAGGAATCCCTCGGTGATAGTTATCGGCTCAATAGTGTCCTCGTGATACTGCCCTACCAATGTATCGTCACGCACGAACGGAGGAACAACTTCCGCCACGCGGATGATCCTGCCACAATGACATTGCTTCACGTAATCGCCTACCATCAGTTCACATGCTCGCATAGTCTCTATTTTTTATATCGTTTATTATGTCGGTTTTGTCTTGTAAGCCTGCGGGCGGTCAAGCCCGCAAGCTCTATGATTTAAGCCCTATCGTATTGACTCGGTGGATTACTATTCACTCCACGCCATCCAGTGTAAAGATTAGACTTAAACGCATTCGCCTTATGGATGCATAATCGGAACACCGGCATCGTAAGGTCAAACACTTGGGTACGAACCTCTATCGGCATAGCCTCAAAGGTGATGTACTCCGTTCCGGCAGCGGTCGCAATCGTAGATACGGAATAGTCCGCATATACGAAGTCCACCGTCATCATCTGACCGTCCTCCTGTTGCATGAGCAGCACTTGGTCGGTCTGCTGCTGTCCTACGTCATAGGTTGGAGCAGCGTCTGCGGCAAGGAACATCAGGATGCCCACCGCAAGGATCATAAATTTTCGCATATCGCTATAAATTTATAGATGACACTTTCCATCAACACAAAGCCGTGATGGATTCGGCTGGCTATTTTTCATTCTTCTTTTCTTTCTTCTATCTGTATCAGTCCGCCTTGCTCGGGGCATGTAAGGGTGGGGGACAGATACGTGTTCCATGTGTTCTCGGGATGCTGCAAGGCAAAGTGATGCAGGATTTGCCGATAGATGCCGTACGACATCGCTATGGCTTTGCGTTGTGCTTCGTCCGGGCAATGGCAGCCCGCCCAGTCGTATGTGCTCCCGAAATGTAGATCGGGGGTGATGAGCGGCTTGACCATTCTGTCAAGTATATTTCTTACCTCGCACACAGCTTCCGATGGCTTAACCAGCGATGTGGCGTGGAACATCCTGCAATCGCCTGCAATAAACAGGCTGTAGTCCTCGACAGCATTTGCTATAAGCCGCAGCTGCTCCTCCGTGCAAGTGATGGTGTATTTCTTCGTTGCCATAGTGTTTAGAATAATGTAGGTTGACGTTTGATTATATCTATGCGCTTACATGCCTTGTCATAATACTCCTCGTTCGTCTCAAAGCCGATAAAATGCCGCTTTTCCTTGATACACGCTACTGCAGTCGTGCCCGAGCCCATGCAGTTGTCCAAGACCGTCTCGCCCTCGTTGGTATAGGTGCGTATCAGCCACCGCAGGAGGTCAACAGGCTTTTGCGTAGGATGCCATGTCTCATCGCTGTGCTCTTTGTTGAAATGCAGCACGCTCATCGGGAAACACTCGCCTGTTGGCTCAACGACCTTGATGTGTGCGTAGTCGTATGTCGCTCCCACTTTCTGCTTGATCTCTTTGTGTGCGCCGTAGCATTGGTTGGTCTGCTTGTGTGTTCCTTTGCCGCGTGAGTGCCTGTCGCCCTGTCTCATCTGCGGGTTATATGTCGGCTGGCTGCGGTAGAACACAGCTATGTCCTCGTGGCTGCGCATCGGCATACGGTTCGCATTGAGGAAACCCGTTGCACGCCCTTTCTCCCATATCAGATTGTACTTCCATAGCTTTGGTTGCGACATCATCAGCTGGGCGGTGAACATACCTTGGCAGAACAAGACGATGGCGGCATTGGGCTTGGCTACACGCAGGTATTGCTCCCATAGCGGCTCGAACGGTATCAGCCTGTCCCATTGCACGAGTTCATTGCTCTTGTGCAGCACCTCATACGGCAGGTCGCAGATAATCGCGTCGATAGACCCGTCCGGGATAGCCTGCATTCCTTGTAAGCAGTCCATGTTGTATATGGTATCGAGTTCTATCTTCATTTATTGGTATATTGTTATCCCCGGGGGTTATGGGTACTTTTCCCCGGGGGTTTGGGGTGCTTTCCCCCGGGGGGGGTATCAAAATAGGGTTAGTTGGCGGCTCTCACGTACTTCTCATACCAATATCTGAAATTGTTCCGGCATTTCTCACGTTCTTTTGCCCAATACTCGCCGTTGGTCATTCCTACTAATGGGTTGAAGTAGTCCGCTTCGTCCTGCCGCCTTCTTATATCCGGCACAGCCGATCTTGCTATTAACGTCTTTTGGCTCATAATTTATCTTTGTGTGCAAGCAGCCAGTCCACTCGCTCCTCGGTGCTCATGTCGCAGGCTTCATCGCTATCCGGGAAGAAGTCGCAGATGGCATCCCATACGAACTCACCGAATCCGTCAGCCGTCAGACCATCGTCCCAAGTCCGTCTGTACATGTCTAACAACTCGGCGATTTCCTCGCATTTGTCGTGCGTTACCCAGTCATAGACCGTGCCGTTATAGAGATTGGTCGAGCGTTGGTACTTCTCGCCTTTGTGAATCACTCCACCGCAATACATACAGCGATGCTCTTTTCTTGCCGTTGGATGGCTTTGGCTTAATACTTGAACTTCCATACTCTATTTTCCTCCTCCATATTGTTATATTAGTTTGGCGCGGACTTTGTCAAGGGTTTCGCGGTCTGTCTCGTCGTAGCGCTTAGGATAGGGTGTTACTCATTCAACGCGGCCGCTAATGCTTCGCACAGTGCCTGGCTCATGTGCACCTCGACAGCGTTCCCGATGTATTTCTTCTGCTCTGTCTGCGTGCCGACCAATGTGTAGTCTGTGCCAAAGCCCATGATGCGCTTGAGTTCCGGGATGTTGAGCATACGCATGCGGATGTCCGTGATGCCGTACATAGCCATGAACTCCTTAATCATGCACATAGCCTCCGTATCATCCTCGTAGATGATGATGGCAGGCATGCCCTGCTCGCCATGCTTGGCCGTCACTATATACGGAGGGGTTTTATCCATCCGCGCTATGAGTGTGAAACATGGTTTGTTGATGTCACCGCCTTTTGACTGATAGGCTGGGTTCATCAGGAACTGCGGCTGCTCCACCGAGACAAGTTTCATCTTCGGCACAGCTGTCACGGTCTGCGACGGCTCATCAATGCTTACGGGCTTACTCTTGCCGTACTGCATATCCATGAAGTGCGATGTGACCAATGCGAGGTGACCCACGGTGCGAACAACTGGTGCAGGATCATCAAGGGAGTGCTCGTGTCCGTTGCCGTAGTACGCATCAATGAAACTTGCATGTACCAATGCCAGCTTGTCATGCGTGAGCAGGGTAGGCGCTGGAGCGTCTATCGCGCGTGCCGTGTCTTTGTAGTTGTAATCGGCAAGGAACTGCGCAGTAGCAAGGGCATGGTGGTCAACGCATGTAACCGTGCCGGCAGGCTCTTCAATACTTATGTTCTTGCCAGCCGGATCACCGCCGAACTGCTTGGATAGGAAATGTACCTTTGCAACGCCGAGGCGGTTCTGTGTTGCCACGACTGGGCACGGGTCATCAACACTCGGGGCTACATACTTGCCGTCCTTGCTCCATGAGTTCCACTTGACCATAAACGCGTCTTTGCCGCCTGCCACAAACTTGATCAGTCCGGCGTATATACGTGCAAGCGTTCGATCCGTCAGAGGCTTTTTACGCTCAAAGATACTTGCACCCTCATCTTGCAGGTCGAGCACATCGCGCACAGCATTCCATTTCTTCAGTCCGTTGCCGAACATATCCGCTTCTCGTCCACCCTTACAGTGAGTTGGCTCGGGGAAGACAGTAGGCAGACCGTGTTTTGCAAATATACCGAAGAAACGTGTACGCGACGTGCGTGCGCCATAGTCCGCTGCATTGAGCAGACGGTGGGAGAAATCATAACCGTACTTGCAGACATTGCGTACCCAGCGCATGTACAGTCTGCCTGCGTCCCTGCTCACAGGCTTGCCGTTCTCATCGAGATCCCCCCAATACATGAACTCTTCGACGTTCTCAATATAGATATAGTCGGGTTTGAGTGCTTCGATGTAGCGGAACAGGTGTTCAGCCAGCGTCCGGCTGTCAGCGTCTCGCGGCTGACCGCCTTTCGCCTTGCTGAAATTCGTACATTCAAGGGAAGCCCATAGCACGACCTTTGCGCCCGGGTTCTTTTCGCGCTCTTTGTTCGTAATAGCCTCCAGAGGGCGCATGTCGAGCGTACGTATATCTTCAGTAAAATGGAGCGTGTCGGGATGGTTGGCGGCATGCGACTTGATGGCGTTCGGATCATGGTTGACACATGCAATAACCCGAGCACACTTCTCGCCATTAAGTCGGGCGCGTTCAACGCCGGTACTCGTACCGCCTGCACCGCAGAACAAATCTATGTACAATAACTGCGTCATGTCGTTTGGTTAATGTTGTTTTTTAATTTCGCAATGCAAAGGTAATACAATTATTTGAAAAATGCAAATATTTATATAACTTTTTCGTATTGTAATTATGTTTTTGCTTAAATTGTAACCTTTATTGTTAATTTAGGCAGTCCTTCAGTTGATTTTCGGTTGATTGCAGTTTCTCCAAAAAGGCTCTGCCGCGCTGCATATCGTCCTTTATCAGCCCTATATCAATATCCGGGCGCTCTTCAGTTGATTTTGGGTTGATTGGCTGTTGCTTTTTCCGGCTTTCCTTTCCTTTTTTCGCGGGCTTACGCGCTTGTCTTGCTATCAGTGCACGCTCGCCGATGAACGGGTTGGTCAGCAGCAACTCCTTGAGGCTCTCGTCGGACTTCTTGTCAAACTCACGGTCGAACGATGCCTTATAGCCTTTCTGCATGGTTTCTGACGATATGAATGTGCGGAAAACCGCGCTATTCTCGTCCTCATCGTCTATACGTCCGAAGATCGCCCCGTCCTGGCAGGACATCATTATCTCCTTGTCATCGTCCTCATGCCCCTTGCGTCGGTAACCCTCTTGATAGACGAACTCCATGTTCCGCTTGATGAACGTGCGTATGACATCCAGCTCGCCGTAGTTGAGAGCCATACGCTCTCTGTATCGTCTGAACAGGTGCGGCTGAAAATAGAACGAGCCTACCTTACCGTCCGCTCCCATGGATGCCGTGTACATCGCCAGCCCCTCGCTGGTCTGAATGAGTGCCTTTGCAAACTCACAGTTGTCATCGCGGAACGCGTCACGACGGGACATGAAGATGGTCTGAATGAGATAGCGGTTGCCGCGCGTGGTGCGGAAATTGTGCACTATCTGATATGGGAAACGCACACCTTTCGCCCTTGCCTGCTTGAATCCTTGACTGATAAGGAAACGCCGCCCCTCGGCTCGTATCTCCGGCAGATCTTTGTTGTACTCTGCCAGCATCTCACCCAATGTCATTGTCTCGGTGTACATCGTCAGTCCTCCTTGATAAATGCGTAGTGGGAATGGTCTATCCATCCTGCTTTCGGGTAGCCGTACTGCGTTACATCCATGCCGAAATGCAGTCCGTTCTTAAGCATGATATTCTCCAGCTCCCCGCAGGTAACGTTGCCGATGTTGCGGCAATGGCGGCGTATATCCTTTGGTGTTGTCTGACACAGCATGCCGAGTGTGGATATGCCTGCGGCATTCACCACATTGAAAGCACGGCGTGACAGCTCGCCCTTGTCGAACAGCTCAACAAAGGTTATGCGGAGGGTATCGAGCATCTTCACTTTCTCTGCCGTATGCAGGAAGTCATATCGCTGCTTGTCCGTCTTGGACTGATAGGCGTTATCAGCCACCAGTCGCAGCATCTTCAGCAGTTCGTCACCCTTGATCTCAAACGTGACATGCGCACCACCTTTTGATGCCAATTCCAAAATCTGTTCTGTTGTCATAGTGGTAGAGTGTTTTATCTGTTACTTTTCAATGTATATGCCGTGCAGTTCGTCTTGCAAGTTCATAAGCCGCATCACATGTTGCAGTTCGTGCACATAGTGGAGCTCGCAGACGGAAGAGGTCTCGAATGCGCCTGTGTAGCTTTCGTAGATGGTGGATAGTAAAACTGTTCCTTCGCTCACCTCTAAACACGCATCGCTATCGTTTTCAAAAAGAAAGAACCGCGTTTCGTGATAGCAAGGAATATCCTCTTTTCTTTCCACAAAGCTGTTGCGCTCAATCATGCCGATGGTGAGTTCGATCGGTTCGATGTCGTTCTCATCAAAGACTATACCGCAGCCATCGTACGATTCGAGAACAACAAAGGATTTTTTTGCATACGTGCCTTTCCTGCATCCTATTTCTTTTACTTGGCTGACTATGCGCGTGCCTTGAGGTGAAACACCCGCCACCCAGTCGCCAATCATCAATTCTGCTGCTTTCATAATATCAAAAGAATATGTTTGTTAGTTGTTTTCTTTCTCCACTGACGCGACCATACACGCACCATGTACCGCGTCCGGGAGTTTCTTCCATGAGTTCTAAATCATCGACCTTGCCAAAGCGACCTATATTGCCGCACATATCGACAAACCATCCGTTTTTGCCCTCGGATGGTCTTATGCCACGTCCGACAATCTGATAATACATAGCAAGCGACATCGTAGGGCGCGCCATGACTATCGTGTCCAGTTCGGGGTAGTCAAAGCCGGTAGTTAGTACGCCCACATTGGCTACTACCTCCAACTTGCCACTCTTAAAGTCCTTCAGTATGCGCTCGCGCTCTTTCTTGGGAGTCTCGCCCGTCACTATCGCGGCGCAATCGCCCAACTGTGAAACAAGCCACTCGCTTTCTTCTATGAACCTCGTAAAGACCAATATGCCATGTCGCTTGCTGCCATCTTTCGGGGTGCGCAGGCGGTTGACTACGCTCACAAGTTTGGCGTTTAGGTCTTGCATTTGGTATGCACGCCGGAGTGACGCTTCGTCATAATCTTGCCCGGTGCTGTTGCGCTTGACATCGCTCACGTCAATGAGCTGCATATCGAAATACTGCAAGCGCGCCAAATAACCGCGTGCCATGAGCGTCTGAATAGGCACTTGATAGATCATCTGCGAGAAGATGCGCGGGCGGGTACGAGTTAGAAACTTCAGTATGCAGCCCATTTCGTACGACTGAAGACGATAAGGCGTTGCAGTCAGACCCAATATGTGGCGGTCGCCCATTTCAAAGAAGTCTTTATAACGTCCTCCTTTGGCATTTGTGAGGTGTGCCTCATCGACAACTATATGCTCAAACTCATCAAAGAGTTCGGGATGGCTCATTACGCTGCCGATAGTAGCGAACGTGACACGTGCTTTCTTCTTGCTGTTCATGCTTGCGGAGTATATCGCGCAGTCACGAAAGCCGTAGGAGCGATATTTCTCGTAGTTCTGCTCAAGTATCTCTTTGCTCGGTTGGAAGACGAGCAATTTACCGTCCAAACGCGTGGCTATATCTGCCACGATGAGCGACTTGCCGCTACCTGTCGGGCATACTATTAGCGCATTCCCTTTTCCGAGTTTGCCGTTGAAGAAATTAACCGCAGCATCGGACGCGGCTTTCTGATAGTCGCGCAGAACGTATGTTTTGCGCTTTGGAGGCGCAATAACTACAGGAGCCGGGTTCGTCTCTAACGGCTGATGCTCAAATATGTTCAATTGGAGTTCGCTCATCTGGCAAATGGATCTCTATTCGTTATTGTTATCATCAGGGGCAACATCAAAGCCTTTGTCAACGAGCACGGAGAGGTCATCGTGGATATTGCCGACATAACGCCAGTCTTTCGCGTCCGCCAAGCCCTCTATCATGTACTCGTTCCAGCAGTCTTCGCTCTCGAACTCGACATATCCTTTGCGGTCAACATAACCTCGTCCGGGTGTGTAGAGCAGCTTACGCCAGCCTTTGTCTGTAGCGAGGAACACGCCGCCATCTTTCCGTTTGTACCATGACCGCCACAGGCTGTCGGCAGGGTTGCCGAAGACAAACACTATATCGCCCTCGTAATAGTCCGTGTGCTCGTTGTCCGCTTTTCCTTTGTGCTCGAGCTGCCCAAGGATATGTGTCACGCCTTTCACCTCTACACCCTCGCGTTGCAAGAGTTCGGCAAACGCCACGATGTCGGCTTTCTCCAGCAGGTTGACCTCTACGGCAAAGCGCTTGATGTTGTCCTTGTCGGAGGTGTCAGCAATAAAGTACCTGCGCTTGTCTCTCTTATAATAGGCGTTCACAGGGAGACCGGGAACGGAACGGTTGTTGTGATAGATGTTGTAGGCTTCCTCGGCGATGATGAGTGCCAGCGGCAGGTTTGCCGTCACATTATCGCGGTCATACTCGGAGTTGATCATGTTCATACTCTGCCTTGCCGTGCTGAACAGGCAATAGAGTGTGTCCGCGTCACGCTCAACGATACCGAACTTAGTTGCAGCTATCTTGCAGAACCGCTCTCTGCTTACTGCATTCTGCCACAGGCTAATCTGCTTGAATGTAGCCGCAGCGGAGATAATGTCTTCTTTTGTCATAATTGTATGATGTTTTAGTTGTTAGTGCTCGTTTCTTCCATTGGAGCGTTGTTGTTCCGCATCCAGTACCGCAGGACACCAAGACGCATGATTGCAATCTGCTCCTCCAAATATAACTTGTAGTTCTTGTCGTTGCTGTCAGTGAACCGTGCGAGGTGCGGAGCGTTGAACGGGCGACTAATTCTTCCATTCTCGCTGTAGTACATCAGTCCAACTGGCGGGTAGTTACGCCATGGCAAGCGTGTATAAGGCTCTGCGAACTCGTACTGCTCAATAAACTCCCAGCACTTATCCGCTATGCTCTCCGGCACAACGTAGTACAGGTGCGCTATCTTGCCCTCAAAGTGGGTGGTGGTCTTTTTGAAATCCGCGAGGAAATCCGACCATGACCGCTTGATTTCAAACTCGGTCATGTAGCCCTCTTTGCTTATCATCACAAGGTCGGCTTCGTGGGTCTTGAAGTAGCCCCATGACACGTTCGGAATGAAAGTGTTGCGCCGTGCGCCGCCGTAGTGCCCGATGATGAGCCGTTGGATTTGTTCTATGGTAAGATTGGTGTCCATGATATTACTTTATTCTGAAAAAGTGGAACACTAAATATCCGCTACGCAGCATAACGGTGTCAATATATTCTACATCTTCCTCGATGGGATGACCTGTACCGGCACAACGTATCTTGACGGTTTCCGTGCGTGTCTCATTCGGATCAACCAACGCCCATAAACAAAGCGTTCCGCGCTGCTCCTTTACACATAGGATCGTCGCGCCTACAGGCAATGTTACGGTCTGTACGTCATCCACGATGAGCGGATATTTATAAACAGTCTGTTTCATAACTTTATATTCCATAATATTTAGGCATATTATCTCTGACAGATTCAAGCGTATCTGATTCGGAAATCGTCACTCTATATCTGCCACTATACAAAACCACCCAATTAAGTTCGACTAAACATTTGTTATCGGTTGCAATTTTTATTGCCTGCTGTATATCTCCGTCGCTCGGTACACGGTCGCAGAGATAGGGCTTTATTTCTGTTATCATTTCTTAGTCCTCCTGTTTGGTTATAAAGTCTATTGCTATTGAGAAACATAGGAAGTGTAACGATAAAGATACGATCTTTTTGTTAGTAATCGTGATTTCTCGTTCTACTGTTATGCATGGCAGCAAAAACCATAGATCAACATCCATGAGATTGAAAAAATCCACTTTCATCGTAGAACCTCATCGTTAAAAAGTTTTCTGCATGTATCAACTGCGTTTGCGAGCACCTCAAGGCTTTCGGGATTGGCGATGTCTATCACCACGCGAGGAGAGCCGGTTACTATATCGTCTTTCGATGGCTTTTCGCCTATCTTCAGCGGTTGGCGCATGACTTCAAAACTTATGTAGGGGTTATTAACCTTCTTGTCAGCGGTCATGCCTGCACCAATGGCTATGCCTCCCTCGCCTAATATGATTACTATATCACGCATGTTCGTTCCTCCTTGTTAGAAGATTTCGGTGAATGTGCAGCCGAACTGAATGAACAGCCACTTGATTGAGAACGATGTTGATCGGTGCTCGGGGGTGTCGTCCCAACTCACTACGAACGTAGGAATGAGGTAGCAATGTCCTTTCGTCCAATCCAAACTGCGCAGGTGCGTGAACCCGCAGGTAAAGTCAAACTCCATGATTATTTATTTTACTTTCTGTGATGAATACTCCCCATGTTCGTGTGGCAGTCACCATCGACGTTACCGCAGGATATGCTGCCGCAGTTCGTATGCACGTCACCCGACACGTCGCCGCCAACCTCTATGTCGCCGCAGCTCGTGTGGATCCGCTTGGCGTTGCCCGTGACCTTGATGGTCTTGCAATAATCGACCTCCAGCCGCTCAACGTCACCCTCAATGGTGATGTTGATGACCTTTTCATCGGTGTTAATCTCGTTCACGGCTTGCCCGTTGGTGAAGATCTTGCCGTTGACGATGGAGATAGTGCCACCGCTTATCTGCTTGATATTGCCGTGACCGTCCTTGATGATTGTTAAGCCCATAGTTGTATGATTTTAGTTTGTTGTTTCGGATAGTTCGTCTATCTTATGATATGCGCCTACCAGCGTTGTGTAATGGTAGGTCTTGCCCTTATACACAAAGCGGAAGATGCCGTCATCGTGTATAATGATTGTAATGCCTTTGTATCGCCATTTCATGCTTGTTGTGATTTGCGTTTGTTTGTTTTCTGTGTATGCTGCTTGGGTAGCTGCCAGCCCTTGAAGCGTGCCACGGCTTGGTTAAACCTGTACCACACATCTTCGTCGATGAACTCAAAGTGCATCGTGCCTTTCTTATAGCCGCGTATGCGGAAGAATCCGTATTCGCCTATCTTTTTGCCGTCCTTATCATACTCGCACGTTACCCAGTCGCGCCATTCGCCCCACGGTGTTTTGTATTCTCGCAGGAACGAGTCAAGCCCCATGAACTTGTTATAGTCTTGCCCGGTCAGATAGCATAACGCTTTCAATATGTCTTCAATTTTGAACGTCGTGTTATACGATGTCTCTACGTATGCTCTCGGCCATCGCGTGTCATATCTCGTTATGTACGGCACGATGAAACGGCGGTTGATCATATAGTCGGAGTTCGTTTTCCATTTCTCGCCTGCTGTGCTGTTCTCTGCTGACAGACTGCATATATGCTCGAAAGCCTCTACCAACACGCCCTGCATACGGTCGCCGTGCGTCTGCACGAGGTTCTGCACAAGGCTGTAGATGTTGCGCATGGTGAATGGCATGTTTTCTATGCGCTCTATGGCACGGTTGAGGTCTTCAATCACGCTGCGCGTCACATATTTGCGCATGTTGAACTTGTCAAACAGGCTGCGCCACGCGTCTTTCTGCAGCTGCTTGCGGAACTCGTCGCGGGTTATTATGCCTTGGTTGGGTGTGTAATCGTTGTTGTTGCGGTGCGCGCCGAAGGTTATGCTGCCACTGCCGACATTCTTGCATGCCTCGTTGATCTTTCGGTTAGCAGCCATCACATCATCAAAGCACTCAAGGGCATCTTTGTAGCGGGAAACGAGGTCTTGCACATAGTCGTACTTGACCATGCCGCCGCTTGTCTGCCATTGCTGCTCTTCATCGTCCGTCAGGTCAAAGAAACCGTCAAACTCATGCTCGCCGGTCTTTGGCTTGTACAGGCGCACCACCGACACGCTCACATCCGTGGAGCGTTCTGCGTTACCGAACACCCTGCCGAGACGTTCGCTGCTGCCGTTCAGTTTTACCAGTTCGCGCAGTTGTTCGCGGCGCGTGTAATAGTCATGCTCTAATGTGGAGCTGTTGCATAAGCTGACAATCTCGCAGCCATCGGGTGCTATCTCGTAGGCGTGCAGGATATGCTTTTCGTCGGCGGAGAAGGGTGGGTTCATCACTATCACGTCCACATGGCTTATCATGTCCGGCGTGACGGTCAGGAAATCCCTGGCTATGACCTTGCACTTGGTAGCGACTATCGCGCGCAGCTTGTCGTTGATCTCGCATGCTATGACCTCTTTCGCACCGTTCTGCTGGCAGTAGTCCACTATGTTACCGCTACCGGCTGAAGGCTCAAGCACGATCTTGCCACGCATGTCTGTGAGCGACAACATCTGCTCTATCACCTCAACGGGTGTCGGGTAGAAATCGCGGTTGAATATGTTTTGAAAGTCCGTCATTGTTTACATTGTTATCATTTAACTTCAGTTACATCATAATCGAAATAGTCCCCGTAGCCCCACATATAGTGGTGCGCTGCATCTTCTGTCGGGTGATACGAACGCTGCCAGCGACCGTTCACATAGTCTTCGCGACTGTCATATACCGTTGTGCAGAACATAGGGCTTATTACTTTCGACGTATAAAAATCTCTACACCTCTGCTCTCATCGTCACGTATTGCGGTTGCATGAAAACATGCTCTGCCTATACCACTCAAAAAGGCTGTTGTGCCTAACATCGTCTTTGCGGTCTCTGCTGCAATACGTGAGTGCGTTTTCTCATTCGTGAACGTGAACTCGCCTGCATCAAGAGCTAACCCTATCTCTGCTATATCGCGGTCGTTGTAACCCTGCCGCCGCAACTCGTCTTTTTGAGAACTGTTAAGTACCATAACATTGCGATTTTAATTGTTATACATTGATTTTACTTTGTCAGCGCGTCGCATATCGCCACCCGAAAGCCACTTCTTACAAGTTTTGGCAGCCACGTATTGAGTGCATGAAATGGAAACCCAGCCATCGGCGTGCCGTCACTTTGTTGCGTGAGTGCTATTTGTGTTACTGCTACGAGTTTCTTTGCATCTTCAAAATATGCCTCGTAAAAATCGCCAACTCTAAACAAGAGAACTACAGAAGGATATTGCTCTCTGATCGTGTTGTACTCTTTCAATTCTTGTGCTGTCATAACATTGTGTTTTTAGTAGTTTAACATTGTGTTTGATTGTGTCAAATTTAAGTATATTTTTAATTTGACGCTGCAAAGGTAATAAAAATTTTTGATATTTGCAAATTTTTTGATAACTTTTTTATAACTTTTTTAATGTTGCTTTTTAATATTTTTGCGTAATGTGTTGTATTTGTGTTTGATATATGCAAAATAAAAAAAGCACATCTTTGATTATTTTTAACGCTTTTTCTCAAAATAGTCATTTTATGTCATATTCTTTTGTCTTTTCTGACCTCTCGCACGCACGTACAAGCGCACGCCCTGCACACACGCCTTTACTACCATATCAGTATGTGTGCTGTATCTGCGTTACAAAACTGCTGCCATGCTATGCGATGCACGCAAATAGTGCTGCCTTTGTTTTATCATTTCACACAGAAAGAGACCGCATCCCTGCGACCTCTTTCCCAACAATTAACCTTAAACAAATTATGACAAAAAACTATTTACTGACGCGAACCCCCTCTGAACGCGTCAGCTCGTTGGCAGATTGCCCGCCGTTCTGATCTTGGGCTTGCTGCCGCTTTTCTTATCCGGCTTGTTATCCAGCGCGATGGCGAACAGGTGATGCCCCCGGTACGTCTTGATCCCGAGGATAGGGAGCGTAACCGTATCTCCCTCGCAATGAAAGACGATGTGCGTGTACTTTTGAAATGTAGGCTCGACCTTTCCGCTGATGATGTCAGCCCGGTATTGCTGTATGTCCGTTCCCGCAGGGATCACCACGAGACGCTGCACCCAGTACACGGACATGTCGCGGTACTCCGTGTTCTTTGTACCTGCCTGTATCAGGTCGAGGTACTGCCGCTTGATGGCGCAATGTAACGCTTTCATGCCGTTTCCTCCGTTTCTGATGCACTCTCGCTCACGCTCTCTTCCTGCTCTTCCTCGATGGGCTTGACACCTGTCTCTTGTGCTTTCTCCTCCTTGGCTTCTTCGCCGTCCAGCGTGCGCTCAATATCCTGCATGCGTATGCGGTCGATCTCCTCCTCCGGCGCTTTGGTCAGTGCCAGCATCTCAACGGCGGTCTCGAGGGAGATCAAGCCTGACTTGTAGAGGTTGGATATAGCCGACCACATCGCCTGCTCGTCCTCTCCGAACGGCTCGGCAAACTCAAACTCGATACGCAGCTCGCTTAACTTGGCCGCCATCTTCGGGTAGAGGAACTTCAGCAGCTCGATGATGACGTTCTTCTCGCGGTCAACCAGTTCCTCATAAATCTCGATATTCTTCGCCCTCTTGATGAAACCGAGGATGAACGTGTTCTTGATAGCTTTGCCGGAGAGTGTGCCTAATCCGCGCAGTTTGTCGAAGGCAAAGTCAGGGGTGAACGTGTCGAACAGGATGCTGTCGTTGAGGTCTTTTTTCTCCTCGGCGCGCAGTCCGCTGGCTTGGGGCGGATTGAGGTATTCAAGGCGCGACTTCTCTCCCGTCAGCCGCACAAGCTTGCCGCGTGTCTCGGGGGAGTAGATACTCTTGATAGCGTCCGCCGTACCCATCAGCACAGGATCAGCGAAGTAGTTGTTGGTGTCGCCTATCTTGCTGTCCAGCTCCTCCTCACGGTCGATACGCGGCTCTACGCCCGCCCATGCTTTTTCCTGCTTGTAGTAGATGACGTTGATCTTGCCCGTCGGGTTGGGGTACTGCTCGACTTTCCACCCGATGGACTGTTTCTCGCAGTCGTAGATAATTTCGGGAGTCTGCACACCCCAGCATTGTACGGTGCGCCCGAGGGAGTTCTTGCGCTTGTAGCCGTACGCGAACGCCACGAGGTTGCCGAACTGGTCAAAGAGCGGACGCAGCATGTAACCCGTGGAGCGCGAGAGCACAACCACCTGCCATTCCACCTCGTCCGTTTTCTCGTTGCGGGCTATATGGTATAGTTTGGCGCACTCCGTTTCCGAGCCTGCCAGGCGTTTGACCTTGCGCATCTTGCTGTTGAACCGGCTGTCCTTCAGGAACTGCTGGAACAGCTCAAACGCCTCATCATCGCCTGCGGTCTTTTTCCACTTGATGGGGTTGTTCAGGAGGAAGAATAGTTCGACCTCGTTGATGTATTTCTGCCGTGTACGCGGATGCTTGCAGGTGATGTACGGGCTGCGGCCGGAGGGGTACTTGTTAGGCGTGCGCATCACCTTGTGCAGTTGCGGGTTGTACTCGGAGATAGCGTTATCCACGTCCGTCTCGTTGTTCTCGCACATGCCGATAGCGTGATGCACATCCTTATCCTCCATCAGCTGATAGAAGTTACGCTCGATGCCGATGGCATTCAAGGTAACATTGCGGAAGAATGTTGCGATGTTGTTCACATACGTTGAACTTGTGTTTGGTACTGCCATGTTATATTGTTCTTTAGAATACTACAAAATCCCCTTTGTTTCCCCCGAGCGGCGGGAGCACGTTGCCGAAGATGCACCCGGTCACGTAATAGCGCATAGCGTCCATTAGGTGGTCATCCTCCTTTACCGGGTCGTTGGTATAGTTGCCGTTGCGGTCTTTCTGCCGGACGTAGTTGCGGAACTCGTGCTGAAGGTTGTACGACCGCTTGGTTACGTATATATGGTCAAAGTCCCTGCATTTCTCTATTCCAGCCCATACGGTGAGCGTGGATTTGTTGATCGGATAGACCATCAGCCCCTCGTTGGCTATCTCTCGTATGAGCACATCCGCCGCGCTGTCAGCATAGACGGTCAATCCTATGTTATTCAACCGTTCACGGAGCGGTGTGAGGTTCATACCCACCTCGTAGATCTGCTCGTCAAGGTACAGGTCGTTGTTCATCACGCCGCACTTGACACCTGCCGTAGGAGCGGTAGAGTAGCCAAAATCCAACCCGAGTGCCACATCCCTGCATTGGGCGGGGAACTCATTGCATATTGACCAGTTCGTGTAGATCGCGCCCTCTTTCACATCGTCCCAGCGTCCCATGAACACGTGACCGTACTTCTTCGGATCTTTCGCCTTCATGTCCTGCGCCTCCCGGATGAACTGCTCGGAGAGGTTCTCAAGATTGTCAAGGTACGTCGTGTGGATATGCAGCACGTTCGGGTGCGTGCTTATCTGCACGGGTATGCCGTCAAACAACACCTCCTTATGCGTCTTCTCTATATATTTCTTATAGATGAAGTGGTTGTTGTCCGTCGGGTTCATTATGATGATGATACGGTTCTGTATGCCCTTCTGCCGGATAGAGAACATGATCGTATCAAACTCCTTTTCGTTAGTCCATTCCTCTGCCTCGTCGCACACAAATGTGGTCAGTCCATGGATGGATTTGAGCTTGGCTGTCTGATTGCCGCTGCTCGTCTTTATCCCTCGGAACATGATCTTTGCCCCCGTCATGCGGTTGATGACATCGGCTTTCGTGGCGTGGAAGAACTTCTGCGTCCCGTCCATCTCCACTTTCTCCATGAACTCCGGGATAACCGACACCTCTGCGGAAACCATCGTGTAGCGTGCGTAGAGGATGTTGTGCGTTATGCGCTCCACCTCTCCGGCATCGTTGATGTATTTCTTCAGCTCGAACGTCAGCCGCTCTATGAATGCGGAGGAGGCAAACGACTTGCCCGATCCGCGTCCGCCGGTGATGAGGATGACGAACTTCTCCGTGTCGTTGTACAGCGGGTGATATATGGGGTGGTTGATTATCATTCTGCAATCTTCGGGGCTGATGATGTTACCTCTTTCTCAATCCACCTGCATATATCTATGCCCGTCTCAATCTCTGTCGGAATATCCGACGCTTCCTCGTCCTGTCCGCGTTGCACCTTTCTCCATTCGGGGTCATGGTGGTAGAGGAGGGTGGCGAGAGCCTGCATGTTCGGCAGGGTCTGCGTAGTGGTGACGGTGGTCTGCACCTCCTCATCTTCCGTCAGCCGACCGTCGATGCGCAGCTTACGCGTCACCGTGCTCACATGTTCCACTTTCTGCCCGCCGAGGGCTGCTTGGAGATACTTGCCCTTGATAGCCTGCACGATTTTTTTGCGCGCACGCTCTAACACTTTAACCAAACGCGCGCTGCGTCTTACGTTTTCTTCGTCGCTCCACTTTACTACTTTGCCGCTTTTGATGAGCGAGAAATAGGTGGGTGTGATGTCGAATGCGCAAGCGATCTCTGCGTCGGAGGCGCCGTTGAAAGCGAGGAAAAATACTTCATCGTAGAAGTCGTCACTATCATAGTCGTTTTTTGCTTTTCTGCCTGCGGACATTCCTTTCCACGGTGGTGCAGTTTGTTTCTGCGTTGGTGTGTTCTGGCTTTGTTCTGCCTGCGGCATGAGCTGCTGCATCTGCTGCTTGCTCTGTTCGATGATTTCGTCTGCAGTGATGACGGTCGGATGGATTATCTTTTTCTTTTTTTTCCTGCTTGCTGTCGGTGTCTTCTTGCTTTTTTTAGGGTTCGTATTCTCTGAACTGACTTTCATGTGCCGGTGTTATTCTGTTTCGTAGTCTTCGCCATCGTCGCCCATGTCCTGGAACATCGTGGCAAGCTCTTCACCTTTTATTATCTGCGTGTCGGCTGGCAGGTCGAGCCATGCAAGGAAGTCCTGCATGTTCGTCATATTGTCGAACGAGATCATCAGATAGGCGGCGTTATCGGCCGCGCGCTGCATGGCCTGCATCTTCACCTGCTCCTTGACATCCTTCATGTGCTGCACCTTGTCTTCGTACGATGCGGGGCTTTCTCCCTTTGGTACGCTCATAGTCGGTACGGCGGGGATAGGCGTAGCCGGTTGTGCTATGTCCGGCATGATCATCTGTGTGATAGCTGCAGCCGCGTCCGGGTCGCCAACGGTAGGCATGACGAAATCAACACCTATCATCGAGAGGTCTGCATCGGTGAACCCTACGGCCTTGTAGTCTATCTCCGGCATGAGCTCGCGCAGACGGTCGTAGTCCCATCGTCCCTGGGCGTTCGGGTTGTTGAGGAAGATGACAAGCTCTTTCTCGGTCTTCTCGTCCACGTCTATGAGGTCACATGGGATGGCGTAGTCGTTCTCCTGTGTATCGGGGTTGTACTTCTGCAGCTCGTCCATGACGGTGAGCCGCTGATGGCCGGACACGAGGGTGTAGCCTGTCTGCTTGTTCACGACTATACCGCCCACCAAGCCGTACTTGCGTATGCCGCGCTTGAGTGTCTTGAGGTGCTCCTCGTCAATGACGCGGGGGTTGTAGTCGGCAAAACGGATTGACGAACGGTTGATTTTGGATTGCTCCGCCTTGAACCATCGCGCCAGATCTGCAAAGTTGTCAAATGTCTTGTCTGCCATATTGTCGGTGTTGTTAATTGTTGTTGTGAACACGGGAGGTTATCAGCCGCCCGTGCCCTGTGTGGCTGTCAGCCTTTTTCTTATTGTCTATTTACGTTTTTTGCACAAAAGTATATTTTTTTGTTAAAAAGTTTTCAAAATATTTGCATATTTCATTTTTTTTTCGTACCTTTGTAGTCGAATAAAAGAAGTGGTATAGGTTCCAGAGCGGAAGTAGTAATCTAAGTTGGAAAGTATCACCTCTTTTTTTATGTACTTATGCGGTCATTTATAGAATGTAAATACTTGTCCTCCCCGCGACCGGTTCTCTCTATCTGCACTTTCAAATAATACTTTTTACCTCTTATAGTTATTTCGTATTTGTTAAAATAGACATTGCTTTTGCTGCGATGAGGTTCTACCTTTGCAAGTGTAGCATCCTTGAAATATTTGTTGATATTATGTACATCTGTGAGCTTTAAAGTTCCACCGCTTTTGAATAGTACATCATTTACAAGATGTTCTATATCTTTATCTCGGATTTTAACAATGTCTTTTCCTATTGACCAATTTTTCTTGGTTAAATGCGCCGATAACTGTTTTGCTTTTTTATCGACTTCACTACGCGTCTTACAATCCTTGTATGCTCCAACAAGGTACTTTTTAAACTGAGCTACAAACGGATATTTTCTTTCGATATTATATCTACTTAAACGATGCGCAAATAATTCTCCTCCTATTTCGCCCATATCTGTTTATCCATTTTTGTAGTGGTATTCATATAAGATGCGTCGGGACTCGGGATAGACTGCGTAAATCTTTTCCAAGTCTCCCGGCGCATTCTTTTCCATCCACAAGAAACAGTCAATGTTGAAACCTACACCATTGCTTGCGTTCTTGCCGTAGCGTACAGGCTCGGGCAAACGATGCTGCTGCATGTACGCCAGCACCTCCTTCTGCGTCCACGTGGCAAGAGGATAGACCATGCCGTTGTTCACGTAGTGGTTTGCCTCATAGGTATTGAGCATCAAGCGGCGGTTCATGCCGTCTGCTTTCTTCATACCAAGGAAGACGTATTCCATCTTGTAATACTCTTTCACCGTATCGGCGATGTCGCGTAGCTTGAGAAGTTTCTGTTTCTTCTGCTCCTCGGTGACCTGCTTCACGACGCTATACATCCCGCCGCGTTGCACGTATGTCAAGTTCCAATGCGGAATCTGAACAACCTCGACGTTCTTGTACCGGCACACCACCTGATTGATGAAGCGGTTGATATGATCAAGGTCTGGAACAAAGTACATGAACACGCATACCACCCGCTTGAAGTAGGGCGCGATGAGGTCTAACACCACAAGGCTGTCCTTACCAAAGGAGTTGAATAATATCACCTCGTCAGTCTGCTGCTGAACGTAGGCGATGGTGTCAAGTGCCTGTTCCAACTTGGTCATATATTCCGTTCCATTCGTTAATTCGCGTTATCCCATAGCAAGCCCCATATAGGTACGTTGCGACACTTGGCGAGTAATCATGTTACGATCACCAAAGTACGAGTTCATCCCGGCAGGTATTCCCACGGCGCGTCGTATATTCGCATCATACCGGCGAGCTATACGCCCTACTGCCGCCGACCGCTGCTCGATCGCATCCATGCGCTCCCTGTCTGCTGCGTTTCGACCGCCTCCGAAGTAACGGTTCTGCGCTGCTCGATACTGACGGCTCAACTCGTCCTGCAAGCGGACACGCTGCGCCTCTACGCTTAATAGCGATTTCTTTCTTGCCATAATAACCTCCTCTCTTATCCTGCGGCCAAACCCATATAGACCCTTCGGGGCAGGGGAGTGTTATACTCGGCATTGGTCGTATTTCCCTCGGTCTTCCCGAAATACTTCGAACCGTTCGCCGCATACCGGTCAAGTATGCCACTCAAGCGGTCAAGTCGCCTGTGCGTCTCTGCACTATACTCGCGACCATTCCATCCTCGTCTTGCCACCTCGTCCAATATTCGGTCTGCCTGCTCATAAATATCTTTCAGACTTTTTCTACGTCTTGCCATAGTAGCCTCCTTTCTTAACCGTTAGATAGACCCATATACTGACGCTTGGAAATCTGACGGTCTTGATCGCGATAGATGCTACCTGTCACCTTTCCTGCGTTCTGCATATACGTTGTCCCTGCGTCCATCGCACGCTCATAACGCTTTTCAAGCCTGCGGATGTTCGCATTACGCTCCATCATGTTACCGCTGAAGTCGCTACGCACGGCATCGAGTTGGCTTGAAATAGCGCGTGTTATCCTGTTCCGTTGCTCAATAATCTGGTTGATGGATTTTTTTCTCCTTGCCATGATCCAATTTTTAAGTCAGTTGTGAAACAAAAATTGTAGGAGTACGCCCGTCAAGACGCACTCCTACGGTTGATTACACAGGTTATCCTGCGGACAGACCCAAACCACGGCGCACTTCACGCAGTCTCTCGGTGTGGGACATCAGACGTCCGCTGTTGGAAACTTTACCGCCGGATCCCGTAGAGAAGCCTTGCTGACCTCCCTTGTACTCCGTGCCACGGTTGGCACTGCCGGCTGCATATCCAACGCCATTGAACTGATTTCTTGTCTTAGCCATAACGTTCAATTTTTTGCTGTTCGTAACAATTAAACTGACCTCTGTGAATTGTGCTGCAAAGATATATCTTTATTTTGAACACTTCCTAAAGGAAAGCCTGCTAATACTTGCGATTTCGCTTAATCCTATTATTATCCTCCAAGCGGCACAAAAAAAAGAGCGCAGCGAACCTAATCGCTACGCCCTTGAGGGAGTAATCATCGTGTGTCTATCCTACGCTCAACGCGAGCCCCGCTCCGCCTCTCATCTGCCTGTTGCGGTCGTCTATCATACGGTCATATCCATCTTCCCCTTTGAACGTCTTGACCTTTTTCATATCAACCTTGGCATTTGGGTTATACGCCTTGACGAGTGCGTTGAGACTGTTCGGGAGCGTCATTGCTACAACAGGCGGTCTGCCCTCTCCTGCGTCCCAGCCGTCGGGTGCATACTCATCGTTGAACGGTGTTTGTCCTGTGGCGCGTGCACCGTAGGCGGCATACATGTCTTGCAGACCATCGGCAAAGCAGTCCAGCTTGCGCCCTCCTGCCGCTACAGCATACGGGAGCAGCTTGCTCAACTTCCTGCCTCCTCCTACGCTGAACAACGACGCTACATTGCCTTTCTCGCTGCCTTTCTTGCCTACCGCTATGCCACCCTTGCCGTCAGCCGTGAGGTAGCACTTCATACCGCGATATTCGTCAACGGTATGAACATCCACCATCCAACCACGTTTTATGTTCGGTTTGCTTGCCGAGATTGCGGCATGGAACTCCTCGGCTGACACCTGCCGGATAGACTGACCATTCGGCTGTATGCCTGCAGCACGCAAGGTGCGATCAACACGCATGCTCAAAACACGGGAGCGGTGAGCTGCCGTTACTCGATAATTACGTTTCTTGTTTGTTGCCATCTTACATCGTTACCATTTCCGCGTACTCTGCAGGAGTGTTGTACTGCATGGCGTACGCCAACGCATCATCGTCCCTGCGCCTGACAAGTTCGATTTCTGCGTCGTAGTTGGGAGGGTTCATGCCTGCCGTTACGGGCAGTTTCTTGATCTCTGCAATTACCGCCTCGCGGTACTGCTCAATCTGTTCCTTACTGAAGTTTGCCATTGTCTTAATCGTTTAGTAACATTGTGTATAGTTGGGTTATGGTATCATACAGAAGCGCACAACCGTAGTTGAGCCGGATAGTGTCCTCATCCATGTAGCAGCGTTTGTTCACCTCGATCATCAGCGACGGGTAGGCGAACGCCGCCTTGGGCGATACGCTGTTGGAGTAGGGAGCATTGAACGCCACCGTGTAACCCGCCTGCTCGAACGTGTCACGCACCATCTGCAAGGTCTTTGCATCGGGCTTTGACCAGTCTTCATTGTAGCCTATGCACACATCCACATTACCGAGGTCGGACGGGAACGAGTGACAGTCAATCAGCAGACTGCCGGGCGTGACTGCACTGCGCAGCCTGTCGCGGTTCTGCGCGTAGTAAGCCATCAGCCGTTCACGGTCTTCGGGGAGGATGATACGGCGGTTATGCTCAAAACGCTCATACAATATGCCTTGCCCTTTCGCTTCGAGCGGGTCGTTCAACAGCCGCTCACAATCCACCACGAACCGGGAGTATATCGACTTCACCGACACTATATGCGGATTTCTGCGTTCAAACAGATAATCGGTGTACCAGTCCGTCCATCGGCGCGCCTGCTCAAACAGCAACATGCGGTCGGCGTAGCCTGCGCCCGCCAAACCGCCTATCGCTGCGTGAGGAATATGTAAAACGAGACTGTTATACATAGCGCACCTTGTCCTTCGGGTAGCTCTTGCTTGCAAGAATCTTGCCGAGATCGAATACCACCTGCGACTCTTGCCAATAGAATACAGGGTCAACGCCGTTATCCACCTTGTACTCGATGACCTCATTGTTCTCGTCAACCATGTACTGGGCTGTCTGCCCGGTCACCTCAACAAGCATGTGGTCGCGGTGAGGACCCGAATTGTACGCGCCGGTGTAGAACAGGATAGCGTCATAATGGATGGGGATCATGTTGCCGTTCTCGTCAACGATGTCGAAACCTTCTGCATCATGCTGTATGAAACGGTTGTACGTGGTAGGAGTAACCTCGCGGAACTCTTTGTTCTTACGACCTGCCTGGATAGCGTCGTAATACTTCTGCTTGAGGCTTAACGTGAGAACCGTCTTGCCCTCTGCCTTCATCTTTGCCACCAGTGCCTTGACCTCGTCAACCTCGCGGGTGGTCTTAACTGTGTTGTCTGCCATAATCAAAACTGACTTTTAACATGTGAAACATAAATTATTTACATTTCGCTGCAAAGATACGACTTTTTTTTGAATAATCATAACTTTTCAGCGGTTTTGTTCTTTGATTTCGTATAATCAAAATCATTTCGCCATATAAGGCTGCAATTTGGCATGTTTGCCCTATCTGACAAGATAGCATAGAGCCATAGCCCTATGCAGCCTCGTACATCGCATTGTATATGTCTGACGCGCCACAGTCTTTGTACGCGTCACGCAACGTGCCATTGAAATACAGATCGCGCTCTAACGGTAGCGACACACCCCATACCCGAATGCGCGTGTTCAGCAGGTCTGACAACATGAAATAGCCTAACTCTGTCTCGTGCAGACTGACCAGACCGAAGCAACGATAGTCGCCGTTCTCTTGCTTCTCTGCCTCAAGGATATACCAGCTGCCTGCACCGTAAGGGTTGAACACCTTGCAGATCACCTTTGCGTCTTTGTTGCCGTCTTGTGAATGCAACGGGGTCTTGTCTAATAGGTTGTAAATAGCCTTTGTCATCTTGAGCGTCTTCATAACATTGCGATTTTAATTGTTATACATTGTGTTTTTTTTGTGTCAAATTTAAGTGCATTTTTAATTTGACGCTGCAAAGGTAATAAAAATATTTGACATTTGCAAATTTTTTGATAACTTTTTTATAACTTTTTTTTAACGAAAAACAATAAGTAACTATTTCATAGTTGCTTAATACGAAAATATTTTTTTGCGTTTTTTCGTCTTTTTTATGTCAGAATGTCAATTTTCGTCATTGTGTCGCATTATCTCGCCTTGTATGCCATAGTGTTCTGCCACTATGCGCAAACCTTCGTCAACGAGCTTGCGAAAGTCATCATAGTACCTGTATGTGTGGATCAGCGCGACCTTGTACATATACGCGTTGCTGCGTTGCAAGCCCATGACGCGCGCTATGTCTGTCATGATCTGAAACCGTCCCTGTTTCTGCCGGATGAGTCTCGACGGTGCGAACAGGTACAGCAATATCAGCATCTCCGCACGCACGGCGGTTCCCTTGTCGTACGATGCAAGGTATGGCTTTAGCAGCTCATGCACCTCGGGGATAAGCCGTTTGTCCGTCAGGTACGGTTGTTCCATGCGAACGAGCAACGACTTCGACTGCTCTATCGCTTCTTGCATCCTGCTGCAAGCATCCAGCCAGTTTAGATTGACACCCATAGCGCTTCTGTTGTTTTGGTTAGGAATAAACCCTGGACATCGTAAAAAACTGTGTGACACGGGTAAGCAGACTGCGACCTATGCCTATACGTTGCTCCTGCACCTCCCACCAGCCGCAGTCTTCTTCGTTTTTGCTGTAGATATACACACGCATCCCGTTCGGGATGGTCAGCTGACGCATACGCATGAACATGCGGAGCGGACGGTTGTGATATTCGTCCTCGAAGATAACCCGTACCATCGTCATGCCTCCTTTTTCAGTATAACACCATAGCCCTTGCCCTCGTCGGGTACATAGCACGCCTTGACGAAGCAACGCAACTCGCGCCCTGTGTAGTTCTGCATCTTGCCTTCCGCCACCGCTGCACGGTGGTTGCGGTCGTAGATGTTATAGCCGTTCTTGACCTCGAAGATACGGAGCGTGTCGCCGAGATGAAAACCGTTGAGGTTGGGTGTGCCGATCGTGGCTGTCTCTCCCTTCTCGAACTGCTCAACGATGCTGTTGAACGAGTCCTCATGTAATGTGATCTGTTGTACCATAATGTTTATGTTTTGATTGTTAGATAAAACTCATTATTCCGCTCACACGACGCACTGCGATGGCGTGAGATTTGGGATTTAATTCTGTGCCATAAAAGTGACGCTCAAACTTGCGTGCAACTGCTGCCGTTGTGCCGCTCCCCATGAACGGGTCGAACACTACACCGCCTACAGGACAGCCAGCCTCCACACAATACTTAACCAACTCTTCGGGGTACATAGCAAAGTGCTCTTCGGGGGATGGCTTGGTGCAGACAGACCACACATCACGCTTGTTGCGGACAGGGAACATTTCTTCTGGCATCCCATCGGCACGACGTAGATGGATGGTATTCGGGCGTTGCCCTTTGTCTGCGAGGTTCTTGAATTTCCAACGCTCATGTCCGTTGGCTGCCATCGTTTGGCGGTGACTTCCTTCAGGGACGATGCCGGATCTGTTATATTTCTTGCTCCCTTTGTTCATCGTGTCCTTGCGTCCGTCGTAGCTGGTTGCATCCTCTTGGATTGCCTCTTGGTCGAAGTAATACTTTGGCGACTTGGTGAGCAGGAAGATATATTCGTGGCTCTTGGTGCAGCGGTCTTTGACACTTTCGGGCATCGGGTTCGGTTTCGCCCAGATGATGTCCTGCAGCAGATACCAGCCGTCGGCTCGGAGCGCGAACGCCACCATCCACGGTATGCCGATGAGGTCTTTCTGCTTGTAACCAGGCAGACGGCTCGTGTGGCTCTCCACCTGTTTGAGCAGACCGTGCTTGTTCTTGGGGTCTTGATGTTCGGGGGCTTTGCTGCCCGTGCCGCAATAGCTGTCGCCGAGATTGAGCCACAGCGTGCCTTCCGGCTTGAGGCAGCGTTTGACCTCGTGGAAGACCTCTACCAGCCGCGCCACATAGTCTTCGGGCGTTTGCTCAAGACCTATCTGACCATCGCAGCCGTAGTCACGCAGACCGTAGTACGGCGGGGAGGTAATCACGCAGTCGATGCACTCATCCGGCATAGTGCGGAGGTGCTGCAAACAGTCAGCGTTTACGATTGTATCAAGTTGCAGTATCATCAGAATAGTGTTAGTTGTGCTTGTTCTGCTTTGATTCTTTTTAGTGCTTTTGCATAATACTCTGCCGACAGTTCAAAGCCTATGAAGTGCCTTTTCTCCTTCAGGCATGCTATTGCCGTCGTTCCGCTGCCTATGAAAGGATCGAGAACCGTCTGCCCCTCTTCTGTACTCATCGCGGTCAGTATTTGGAACAACTGAACAGGCTTTTGGCTGTCGTGGATGTTGTTGCCCTCGCGGTCTTTGTCCCTTTGCAGCGGTATCGAAAGCAGGTCGGACATGCCGCAGTCGTTTATTGGTTTGTCCTTGCCTTTGCGGAGAAGGAATATGTGCTCCACCTGTCCCATGTAATACTTGCCGCATATAGCCGAAACCTTATCCCATACGAGCAGTTTGACGAAATGGAACTTGCTCTTGCTGATTACCTCAAAGAAGTGCGGCATGTTCAGGTTGTTGCACATGATGTAGCAATGCGCGTCGGGCTTGAGTATTCGGTAAAACTCCGGCAGGTACTCCTCAATCTCTATATCATTATGCTCAAACACCTTGCCACACCTCGCGGCATCCGTAGCCCAGTACCCGGACATTGTTCCCGACGAGCCACGACTCGTCAAACGGTAGGGCGGGTCGGTAGCTATCAGATCTACAGTGCCGTCGGGTATTTGTTTCATGCCAATCAGGCAGTCGCAGTTATATATGTGGTCAAGTTCTATTTTCATACTTCGCTGTTGTCAAAGATGGAGGTCTGACGCAGGCGCGTCAAAGGCATGATTTTCTCCTGCGCTGCCTTGAAGAAATCTTTCTTTATCTCAAAGCCGTACGCCTTACGTCCGAGGTGCGCCGCTGCCAACAGACTGCTGCCGCTCCCTGCCGTAGGGTCAATGATCACATCATTCGGGTCGGTGAAGATCTCAATCAGACGTTCCAACAGGCGCACCGGCTTTTGGGTAGGATGGATCTTCGGCGTGTCAGTGTCGCGCGGCCAATCAAAACAATTCATGATCATGTTTCCGTGATTGTTGAACTTCGGCAGTTTGTCTTTGTAGAGCACCAGACCATACTCGCAGCAGCCGACAATCTTCATGTTCGCCTTGAGTACCTGTGCGCTGAAATTCTTGCGGAACACCAGCGGGATATAGTGCATAAAGCCGTACCGCTGCCCAAGTTCGATGTAGTATTGCAACTGCTCGAAGGCGCAAAAGATGATCATGCAAGGTGCTTTGCTCTTTTGGCGCGGCTTCTTCTCGTCGGTCTCGCTCTCAATCTCCTCATCGGTCACGCCATTCTTTGGCTCTTTGACGAGCATCTGCGAGCAGAAGTGCATGAACTCCGCCGGTCGGAAATCTTTGTCGGTATCGAAAAACTCCTTGCCCGCCAACTCGCTTTCGCCGTTCTTGTTGTCGCCGTCCTTGTACCATGCCGGGTTGGATGCGTAGGCGTTCTTGCCGAGGTTGTAGGGTGGGTCGGCAATGATTAGTTGGGCATGAGGAATTTGGTACACTTTGAAATTTTGGAAATTATCATTGAACATTTTTATTCTTTCCATTGCATTTGTGTTTTAGTGTTTAACGATATTCATTCTATCCCCTCGGTGGTTATATGGGTTAGTTTGGTGAACAGCACGGTCAACGTGCGGACGAACATATCATCGGTGAATATGAGGTCTGGAGCGTTCTTGCCGAACAGGGACTTCATTATCTCGTTCACCATCAGGCTTGCGATGTGCGATATGCGTTCCAACTCGGTGAAACGCGTGTGCAGGTCTCTCTCAAGCATGTCGTGCGAATAGCAGCAGATAGTCATAATGAAGATGAGCTTCCACACCGTCTCGCGCTCCTTGAGGGGCAAGTCCATCAGATGCCCCATGATCTGCCATTTGAGTATCTCAAGGTCTTTCTTCACCTCTCCGGCAATCTTATCCATGTAGTCACCCATCAGTATCACCTCATCATCCGTCAACCCGCTGTACAGTATGCCATATCGGTTGAATACCGAATGGAACGCTGCCGCCATCTCCTTGTAGTAGCGTTTCTGCACCTGCTTGAACTGCGACTTGTCGAGCGTGTAAAACATCTCTTTGGCTATATCCGTAGCGCACAGCGGAGTGAGCACACGGGCGTTCAGTACCTGCTCGTCTATATTGCCACGGATGCGAGCCGTGTTGATGCCTGCCTTGCGCAGGAACTTGTTGCGCACCGCCGTCAGCATATTTGTCTGCTTGCTTTCCATAGCCTGCTTACTTGATGTAGATACGCAACTTCACCTTATCGCCCTTGCGCTCCAAGATCTCATATCCGGCATACGGGTAGCCGATGGCTATGCGCTGACGGATGTTCAGGTAGTCCTGCGTGCTCACCCAGCGCGTGACCATCTCCGAGCCGGACTTCCCCTCGCGGGAACGGATCCAGTCGTAAATAACTTGTCTTTTTGCTTTCGTCATCATAATCATTCAAAGTTTATCGTTTGTTGAGGGTTGTTCGGGAAAACGTTATCCATCTGTGTCTTCAGTGCCTCTGCTACCTGCCATATCTGCGCTGCGCGTTGCTGGAGCGAGAGCACACAATCTGCTATTTCTGCCCTGTTCGCCGCCACGAAGTACCCGTCGGATGTAGCGGACAGGCATCGGAGGTAACCGCCTATGCGTATCGCGTTCACCACTTTGCGGATGCGTGCGCCGTTGGGTTTCTGCCCTGTGGCTATCTGCATGCGTTCGGCAAGATGGTCGGACTTGATGGCATTGCCGCTGCTGCGGTGCTGCGATAACTCTCTGACCATAGCGGGCAGGAGGGTGCAACGCTCCCAGTCCGTCAACGGCTTTGTCTGTTGTTCAAACGTTGTAATCATATCAGTCTTGCCTTTTTGAGTTCGTTGTTTATCTTTGTGTTGATGATATCCATTGCATTGTCCGGGTCGGTGCTGAACAGTCGGTTGTTATCCTTGATCACCCTCTGCCGTATGGCATATATGCGTCTTTTCTTCGCTTTCTCCTCTTCCATACGCTTGACGCTGTATGCGTCGGCTACCGATTGCAACAGGGCGTTGATGTCTTGGCTTACAGGGGCGTTCGGGTTGATCTTGCCGCTCCTCAACTTTTCTTCGCACTCTCTTGCCCATCGCTCGTCCCGCTCTTTCTTCTCTCGGGCATCGCGCTCGGCTGTGCTCTCGTAGGGAGTGTATGCGTAACCGCATTTCTCGGCTTCCTCTTGGTAGGTGAGCAGGTACTTGCCGTTGAAGTATATCATCGCGAGCGGTTTGTGCGGTACTTGGAGTGCGTTCATTTCTTCGTAAGTCAGCGTGCGTATGCTCTTATCTACCGCGAAGATGTCTGCCATCGTTATTGTCGGGAACTTGTGATTGAGTGTGACCCGCTCAACGATATACTCCAGCCGTGCTGCTGACAGGCATTTCTTGATGATCTGCTTTGATACGAATCCCCAAAACAAGGATGTCTGCTGCGGAAAGCACGACGCGAGTGTCGCTATCGCCATCTTCACCTCGCCCTCTGTTGCTGCGGGCAGGTTGCCGAACACCGACGGTACGACTGGCAGCAGGTCAGGAGCGTCCTCTGTGTCACTTTCCGACTGCGCTAATGCCACGTTCTGTGATACCCGCGTTGATACCTGCTTCGATTGCTGCCATAGTCTCGCCAAAGTCTGCGAATTTGGCATTGCGTTGTTTCGTTGCTGTAACTGTTCTTCCATTGTTGCGTATTGTTGGTGGTTGTTGCTTGTATTTGTCTTCTCTGCCTGCCCATGTAACAAGCCTGCGGGAGATCTCGAACGTCTGCTGTAGCTCATATTTCATTTTTGTGCCGGATCTGTTCGGTTCTGACCAGTAGTCATAGAACTCCCGTATCATCTCTTTGCCGTACTTCGCTACGTAAGGAACGAGACTGTTATAGAACTCTTGTTCTCGCCTCTTGAGTGCTGCCTGCGCTTCGGCTTTCTTCTGTGCTGGACTGATTGGCGGTGCATCACGTGTGCCACCCTGCGCATCATCCTCCGTGCGCGTGCCCCCGCTATTATCACAACCCTCTTTTTCATCCTCTACAATAGGATCGGTAGGAGACTTTTGCGAGCGGGTAGCGGCGACAGCCGCGGCCTTTTCTTTTGCACTCTTTAAAGTGCTTTCTTTTTTATTTAACTTATCTTTACTTAAGCGCAAATCTTCCGAGTTTTTGCCTATTTCTTCGGAGTTTTTGGCTCTTTCTTCCGAGTTTTTGCCTATTTCCTCCGAAGTTTTAGATAAATTCAAACTTTCATCAATCGTGTATATGCGCTTGGTTTTTTTGCACATTTCAGCATACCTCTCCTGTATGGCTGCGGATGTAATGTAGCCCTTGTGGTATAATTCTGTATCGAATAACCCGATGCGGCAGCACTCCTCAATTGTATCGTGCACAAAAGATTCTTCAAGTCCCCAATCCTCTGCGATGTCGAGTTCTCTATCCTCGGATGCCTCCATGTAGTAACCCTTTTCGCTGTAAATGTTTTTCAGTACCGAGAAATACACCAGGAACTTATCGCGTCCTCGCTCTTGCCTTTTAAGCCTGCGAATCCGGCTATCCTGCAAGATGTCGGTGTCGATCTGAAAAAATATAAATCCGTTTTTAGCCATTTGTTGGTATAGCTTTTTAGCATTTAACTTTTGCGGAGAGTGAGGGATTCGAACCCCCGATACGTTTCCGTATGCCTCGTTAGCAGTGAGGTGCCTTCGACCACTCGGCCAACTCTCCAAATGGGGAGCACCAACCCCCAACTATAATGATGAAAAACTGATTCGCAAACCAACTATCACGACAGTTGTTATCGGGTGCTTTTGTGCCGAGACGGAGAGTCGAACTCCGCTTGCGTCCCAGACTCACATACCAACGACTTGGCGAATGTGTCCGTCTGCGATCCCAATGCAGACCTTGCTCGGCATGGCACGGTGTTTCAACTCCCCGTGCGGAGCATCTTCTCTTTCATCCTTGGCGCGATGACGATCTTGGGGGTAGGCTCTTTGTACTGGTCATTCTTACGTAGGAACGTCGTTATATCCTCCTTGAAATAGTACAGCTTGCCCTCACGCACAACCGGGCGCAGACCAACCGCAAGATAGTTCTTGCGGAACGTTTCTTCGTCGATGCCGCCAAGATAGGCGCGCGTCTCGTCATTGCCGACACAGAAAGGACGGTCGGACAATGGTGCGGGTGATACTTTCTTCTTTGCCATAATCGTGTTGTTTCTGTTGCAGGAGTAACAGGATTCGAACCTGCGACCTTCAGCCTGTGCACCGCCTGCTTGCTGAACGATGCCGGATGACGCTCTACCGCCGAGCTATACTCCTCGTAACGTGTCTGCGTTTCACAACGTGGGACACGTCGGTGATGAATATGAAAAAATGTAGTGATTGATTGACCTGCTCGCTTGCAGGTCGGGGTGGGGATTGTTACGCCATCCCCTGGGCGTTTCGTCTGTTAAACCGTTCACATGCCTTTGTGCCGCGAAGTATTCCTACCTTGCCATCCTTGTAAGACGGACAACGTAAGGTGATAGGTCTGCCTTGCTGGTCGAGATTCCAATGGATGGTGTTCCATGTGCCGTATGCGCAGTTATCACATACCTCGTCTCGCCATCCAGCCAGCGGCTCGTCACGCTGCACTATGCGCCTGTTCGGTTTCTTCATGCGCTAAAAAGGCAGATCGTTGGTCTCTTCCTCACTCGCGGCGGATGCGCTCTCTATCTGCTGATAGGTCGGACGCGGCTGCGCTTCTTTCTGCACCCACGGCTTGAGGTTGCCTACGATGTAGGTCTGCCCCTCTACGCGCTCTTCTTTCTTCGGGGCGCAACTGATGAAGTGCGTGTCGCCGAACTTGCCCGGCTCTGCCAACTCCATCACCGCAATGTTCAGATAGAGCTTGCCGTTGCTCTCTACTTTCTTGATCACCTCTTTCGGAATGTCCGACAGGCAGATACTGCCTACAAATACGAGGCTCGCTTTCTTTTGGTTGTTGTTGCTGTTGTTGTCCATTGTCTCAATAGTTTTTGTTGGTTGTTTATCGTTGTCTTATCGTTTTATGCGCTGTAGCCGAATGCTTCGGCAAACTGGCTGTATAGTGCTTCATCCGGGCTTGGCAGGTGTATGCCGTACTCGCTCGCTGCATCGGCTTGCACCTTGTTCAGAAAGTCCGTGAACTCCTCTGTGCTCAACCGTTTGGTGCTGCCTGGCAGGTTCGTGCCGTTAGGCATCGTCACGGGCAGGAACATCATACAATAAGCGTCGTGCACGTTCTGCGGCGTGATAGCCCGTCCCGTGGCTTCTGACCATGCCTGCGCTATGACACCGAACCATACCCACATCAGCGCGTTCTGCGGATTGCTGCGAGGCTTCTGCACCCGCTCAACAGTCAGGACGTAACTGCCGTTACCAAGGCTGTCAAGCCACATGCGCAACGTGCTCTGCATGTCCTGCTGTTGGGGGATGCTGCCACCCTCTTTAACGAATTTGAAGGAACGTTTAGCCATTACCGCCGAAGATTTTAGTGTTCGTTATCTCGCTGCGGTGCATCTCAAGCCACTCTATCAACCTTTCACACATCTGACGAAGGCGCGCCGTAGCCTTTGCGTGATTGTAGGTGTAGTCCTCTTTGTACATCTTTGCGGAGATCAGCGGCGTACGGCTTGTGCCGCCGCTCAACTGAAACACCGTGTACTCAAAGCTGCTAACCTCGGTCATGTCGCCGCTCTCGATAAGACAATACGGGTACAGATCTTTCTGCCAGCCGTTCTCATACTTGCCGAAGGAGTAGTTGCTCGTTGTTTTCATATCCGCCACGATGTTACGACCTATATAGTCGGCATAGCCGTACAACTCTACCAAACCGTAACGCGTGTTGATCGTAGCGCGTACATACTGCTGCGGGAATGTGCCCTTGTAGTAGTCTGCAGCCTTCTTGCATGTGTCAATGTCAAACAGAAACACAAAGCCGTGTATGCTTGCTTGGATGGCTCGTATCTTGCCGTCAGGCTGGATGTTACCGCCATCGTCTAACAGCACAGAGCGGATAACAAGATCGTCGCGGCTGCTTTTGCGGTTCTCGATAAGGCAGTCAACTATCTCGTTGAACGCCGTGCCCTTGTCAGCCGCCTCAATAGGAGCGGACTCTACATGGTTGATGAGATCAAGCAGGTCACGCTCACGCGAGGCGGCTATCTCGTCAGCAGTCTGACGGGGTTCGCCGGTCTCGCGGTCAATGTTCATAAAGTCGTCCGCGTCCACATCGCTGTCAAGCAACCTCTGAAAGGAGTTTAGAACAGACGGGTACAACTTGTATTTTACATCTTCTTTCATAATGAGCGTGTTTTAACGGTTATGCAGCGGCTTCGCCTTTGGCATCTGCCGGATTCTCGTACAACTTTGTTTCTTTGTTGTACGTCAGCCCGAGTTGACTTGTCTTCTCTTGCAAAAGACGGCGGGCTACAATCTTCGAGTTGAACACGTGCTCGATCTTTGCTACCTTACCGACAAACTCGTTGGCTGTAGCTGCATCAACGATCTCGTCTGCACTGTTCTTGAGCATGTCGCACAGCATTTCATACTCGCTGGTCATTTCTTGGTTGCGTACCTGTGCCTTCTCGTACGTGGCGATGATCGTTTGCAGGAAAGTGTTTTCTGCAATAGCTACGCCTTTCTCGTCAACATTAACCGGGATGACGATTTCAGCCGGAAGATTGCATGTGTTCTTGGCGTACCATTTCTCGTCCGGGTCGAACGTGATGGTGCGCTTCTTGCCTACTGCACGCATGTAGCCTACCAAGTCCAACTCTTTTATGAGGTCGTTGGCCGAACTACCGCCGATCTCGGGGCGTTTTACAACCTCTTCACCGCGCTTCTCTTCTCGCTCGTGAGCCACGTAGAACACGTGCTTGCCCATGTGCGTTACCTTGTGGTTGAAGTCGATGAACATCTGCTTACGAACACCGTACCCTTTGAGGGAGAGTGTGCCGTCTTTGTTAACCATACCGCGCTCACCGCCTGCAATGATTGCGGCAGACATGAAATCAAGCATCTTGCCTACGGTGTCAATGAGAATAGCACGGCTGTCAGGCAGCTCACGCGCTACCTCGTCAAGAGCGTCTAACGCCTCTTGCCATGACTTTACCTGCACCGTCGGCACACGATGCGCGCCGTTGATACGGCTCACACCACCGTCAAAGTCAAACAAGACGGGGTTTGGAGCGGAACATACGAGGGTTGTTTTGCCAATACCAGGCTCACCATACACCAGTACGGATATTGCGGTCTTGGTCTCAATTTCTGATGGCATCTTAATAAGTCCCATAGTGATTGATTTTAGAAAGTTATACATTGTTTGTTATATCATAACCGCCTGCTCAACTCGTTCAGTTGATCAGCGTTAAGTGTTATTTCTCGCTCAAACAGGTTAAGCCTGCCAGCCGTTGGGGTCACCGTGAAGTCCTCAACAGTCCAATGCGCCGGGGTCTCGCAGTAGCAGTCTATGTAGTTAGCAGGATGATACTCACATTCAACATCCAATTCGAAGTCCAGTTCAATCATCGCGTCATCTTCTGCATATTGCTTGCTGTACACCTCGAAGTCATCCAGTCCGTTGCAGTCCGGCTGCTCGTTCAAGTGCTCGCCTATCTCATCGCGCGCCTTGTCGGTGTCGAGACGCTGCAATATCGCGTCCACCATGCCCATGCTTATCGCGTAGTCGCGTATGTCATCGAGGCTTATCCATTCGGGCTGCTCGGTGTAGGCAAAGGAGTTGAACAGGTCGTACATCAGGGTGCAGTGGTCAACCACATTGCCAGCCCATAGATACTTGTCGCACCTGTTGCCGTTGCCAAGCCAGTAGTCGCAATCCATACGCATGCGGTCGAGCAATTGATAGCGATAACTGTTAGTCTGCCGGAGTATATCGTTATATCTCGGATTAGTCGCTCTCATGGTCATGCAATCTTAATGAGGTTAGCCTTCTTAAAACAGCGCCATTCTTGGCGTTCGGTGTCAAAGTACACTTGCACGGTGTCGTTCGGTCTGCGATTGCTACCGGCTTCGGGTACAAGCTCATGCTTGAGTGTACCGTAAGCCTCGCGCATGCTACCGTCAACCTTCTGATAGTAGAACTTAACGATCTTGCCGAGCATTTCAAACTTCAGCTTAATGTTCAGCCAAGCGGTGCGAAGGGCTTCGCTTATGCTGTAACCGTTGCGTTTTACCAGCTGCCACGCCAGCAGCATCACTTGTCTCATTGTTTCACGATAAGGAGTTTTCATAACATTGTGGATTAAAAGCGTTTAACATTGTGTTAGAATTGTGCCCGTATGCCGCCGATAGCACAGCGCATATCTCTTATGCTTCGCCGCCGTTCGCCTGCCAGTAGGCTTCGGCTGCGGCTATCTCTTTGTCGAGTTGCTTGATGGTGATTGACGCTTTGATTCGTGCGTCGGATTTGAAACTTGCTGAGGTCAAGACCTCGCGGATTGCATACGCTAATGTGAGCGTGTTCTCGCACTCGTTCAGGCTCTTATAGCTGAAGAGGTTCTGAATAGAATTTGCTGGCATAACTGTGAGGGTATTATAGTGTTTAACTTCTCAATAGATTACTTCTGTAGAGCGTCAAGTTTGCGGATGATCTGCCAACGCTTGCACAGCTTGTAGGTGAGGGTGAAGGACACCGCTGCGGTGATCACTTGTCCGGCTACAACTGCCGTATAGTTAGCTTCTGGGGACGGTTCGCCGAGAACGGCGATGATGCCTATACAGGCGAGGGCAGCAACAACTAAACATTGCAAGTTGAAGATGATAGCATTTTTTTTCATATTCTTGAGGGTTTTTATTTGTTTTTTTCAAAACTTTTTTGTATCTTTGCACACTTTTTTACAATGCTATTTGCGTATGTTATGTAAAAACACGATGCAAAGGTAATGTAATTTTTACATATATGCAAATTTTATTGTGTATTTATTACATTTTGTATGTAATTTTTACACATTTTGCTATGTAGATTTTACATACATATAGGTAAACTTGAGCGATACACGCGCGTATGTAACGCGTACAATAATGTATAATAACAATAACATGACGCCTTATGAAAAACAATGTAGAAAACATGTCACAGCATGAGCGATTATTGTACTTTATTGAGAGTATTGGATCGTCAAAAAAAGGATTTGAGGATGAGGTTGGGCTTTCGCGTGGAAACTTGTCGCAGTGGCGCAACGGCGTTATCCCGCCTAAAGCTTTGCAAAAAATTTTAGACGCGCACCCCGAACTTTCGCAGGACTGGCTGCTAACAGGCAAGGGTAGCATGCTGTACAGTGATCATGATTACGACCACGAGGAAAAAACTCCTGCGTATAATAGTCGTAATGATCGCCCAAACAAGCAAGCCTCTCTTCCCCTCCTCCCGATGGACTGTATAGCCGGGTACAGCGGATGGGACAACGCTGGCGTGCGCCTCTCCGACTGCCCGCAGTATATCGTGCCCGAGTTCATCAACGCGCAGGCAGAGTTCCTCATCCGTGTCAGCGGATCAAGCATGTACCCCAAATACTCCTCCGGCGACATCCTCGCATGCCGCAAGGTGCAGCAGATAACATTCATCCAATGGGGCAAGGTGTACGTGATTGACAGCCAGCAGGGAGTGATGGTCAAACGCCTGTTTGAAGACCCGTCAGACCATAACTGCATCATCTGCAAGTCCGACAACGACAACTACCCGCCGTTCTCTCTCCCAAAGGAAGAGATACGCTCCCTCTCCATCGTCGTCGGCGTGATCCGCATGGAATAACCTCCGGCGGACTGCTTTCACGCAGCTCACAACAAGCAGGAGCAAACACAATGTAACACAAAAAGCACAATGGTATGAATAGCAATCTGTTTAGAATGTATATCGCATCGTCACAGGGGAAAGAAGCCATTGCATTATTTGAAAAAGACATGGATAGGGCGGAGGAACTGACAACAGCAATCTATACGCGATTCCGTGTTTCTGCTCATAATCCTGCCGAAATCGGGAGATTGGTGGATAGGTGGTTGGATATATTTATACATTATGGGTTCGGAGAATGGGAAAATGAGGAAAAGGCACTTTGGGATGACTTTATTCTCCTGACAACAAAACAACAGAAACGCGAGTTTGCGGGCAGCATTCACCTCATATCTTGTGCGTTGTATCACATTAGCGAACACTTCAAACCGCTTTTGTTACCCAATGATTTTCCGCGCATCCAACGCTCGTGCGATATACTCGGCATAGAACTGCCGCCTATACCTCACACAGACAACTACGGGAACTATCTGTATTATTACTACGACATCTGCACAGCCTTTAAGAAGTTCCAGCAAGCAAACAACCTCACTGATGCCGAGTTTTGCGCCTGCCTGTACGATTTCGCACCCAACTTTCTGAACGATGAGCAGCCGCAGGAAACCGACTTGCCGTCTCCTACCAATATATGGCTCACAGGGGCGAGTAAGTATGACGTTGAGGAGATAGAGCGCGGCGGACTGAAAGAGAGTGTGTGGGCGTGCAACGAACGCACGCGAAAAGGCGACATCATCATTATCTATGCTGTTTCTCCCAACTCGTTCCTCTATGCCATAGGACGCGCCAAGACAGACGGATACTTCAATCCGTTCAACTATTACCATTGCTGTGCTGTCTTCACCGGCGGAATGCACCTGCCGCATATTCCTTTCAAGGAACTCAAGCAGCACCCCTACATATCGCAGATACCCATCTTCAAAAAGAACCTGCAAGGTATAAACGGCGTTGAACTGTCACCGCGAGACTATGCGGAGATTGTCGCTCTCATACGCGGGCACGGCTGTACCGATCCGTTGCCCGAGCTGCTGCACATAGCCAACTGCGACATGCCCGAGGTGCATAACGAGAAGGATGTAGAGGAGAGCATCCTCATCCCGTTCCTCACGCAGGTAGGCTACACCTCTGACGATTACACGCGCCAGCTTGTTCAGCAGTTCGGAAGAAACGAGAAAGGCATCCCCGATTTCGTTTTCTTCCCGCATGAACTCATGCGGCACAACCACAATGCGCCGTTCCTGATTGAAGCCAAGTACGACATGCGTCAGTCTGCCATAGAGCGTGACAAAGCCTTCAGACAAGCATTCTCTTACGCCGATAAACTGCGATGCAGCCTGTTCGCCGTCTGCGACAAAGAGCGATTCACGCTATACGCCATGCCACGCAACGGCGCACCAAGCATTGACAACCCGGTTTTCGTGGATTACTGGGCGAACATCCTCACAAACGAGGAGGTATTCATCCGCATCAAGAAACTTGTCGGGCGTGATGCGGTGAAAGATTTGGGAACAATGTAACTATTATATAAACAACAACGCCCGGCATTTCAGCCGGGCAGAGATATTTGAAAAGAGTGCCGTTAGGGTAGGAATGCAGCAGGATGCTTTGCAATTACTTTGCAACTTTTCCTATATGCCTTTCTAACTTTCTCAATGTCAGCACCTTGTTTTCCTTATCAACTGACTCTTAATCAGTGGGTCGAGGGTTCGAGTCCCTCGGGGGACACCAAAAGAAAGTCAGACAATCTCGTCTGACTTTCTTGCTTTTTGTCTCTACCGTTTAACAATTTAACAGCTTAACGTCTTAACGGTTTAACAGCTTAACAGCTTAACGGTTTAACGTCTTAACGGTTTAACAGCTTAACGTATGATGGCCGCCAGGTTGTCCTGCAGCTGTGCTACGCTGCTCGCGCCTACCAGCACGGATGTCAGTCCGTCCTGTTCGAGCAGCCATCCTAAGGCGCGCTGCGCGGTGGTGATGCCCCTTTCTGCGGCTTCCACGCGCACCTGGGCTATCGTATTCTTTACCTCGTCCGTCACTTGTTCGGCGCGGAGGAACTTGCCTTTCGCCATGCGCGAGTCGGCAGGTATGCCGTCGCGGTAGCGGTCGGTAAGCAGTCCTTGTGCCAGCGGCGAGAAAGCGATGTAGCCTATTCCCTGGTGCTTGCAGAAGGCGAGCAATCCGTTGTCCAGATGTTCGGTGTAGAGGCGGTTCATTTTGCCCTGATAGATCAGCAGTGGCGTGTCCCTCTCGGCGAGGTAGGCGTGTGCTTTGCGCAACTCGTCCAGCGGCCAGTTGGATATGCCTATGTATAGTGCTTTGCCTGCGCGCACGATGTCCACCAGCGCCTGTAGCGTCTCCTCAATGGGCGTGTTCGGGTCATAGCGATGGCTGTAGAACAGGTCCACGTAGTCCAGATGCATGCGCCTGAGGCTCTGATCCAGACTTGCCATCAGGTACTTGCGCGAACCGCCGTTGCCGTACGGTCCCGGCCACATGTCGTAGCCCGCTTTGGTCGAGATGAACAGCTCGTCGCGGTACGGACGAAAACTGTCATCCATCAGCCTGCCCATCGTCTCCTCCGCGCTGCCGTAGACCGGTCCGTAGTTGTTCGCCAGATCGAAATGGGTGATGCCGTGATCGAAGGCGTAATGGGTGATAGCGCGGCTGCGCTCGTAGGGATCAACGCTGCCGAAGTTGTGCCAGAAGCCCAGACTGAGGCGCGGCAGCTGCACGCCGCTCTTCCCGCAGTACGTGTAGATGGGGTTGTCGTAGCGATTGTCCGCTGCTTTGTACAGGTCTTTTGTTTCCATAGTATCCTATTTTTAGTTCAGTTATATTTTGTATAAGGGTGATTTTACTTCGCCGATAGAATTGAATTTTGTGCAAAGATACGAAATTTTTCTGAAAAATGCAAATTTTTCGAATAATATATCATTTTTTTTGCAAATTTATTTGCGTAAATCAGATTTTTTTAGTACCTTTGAGTGAAATTTTGGTGTGGGAAAGCCCCGGACTATCCATTCGCTTGAACGAATTAACTATTTATATTAACTTAAAATTTCAAGCATTATGAGAAAAATCAAACTCTTAACTTTGCTTGCGGCGCTACTGTTCTCCGCAGGCATGTATGCGACGGGGGAAAAAGTTCCTTTTCAAGAAACCGGAAGTTGCGGCGATAACCTCACGTGGACCATCACGGGAGAGTATGAAGATTGGGGCACCCCCATGAACTATGTCTTTGACTTGGTAATTACCGGTACCGGTGTGATGACAGACTACACTGCATATTCAACTCTTCCTTGGGTAAAAAGTTACTATTATCCCAAATCTGTCACTCTTCCTGATGGGCTTACACATATCGGGAGTAATGCCTTCAGAGAAGTAAAAATGACTTCCATAGATATTCCAAGTACCGTAACGAGCATCGGTGAGGCTGCATTTATTCGCTGCCCGAACCTGACATCTCTGACCATACCTGCCGCTGTCACCAGCATAGGCGAGCAAGTCGTAGCAGAATGTTCAGCTTTGACCTCATTGGTTGTAGAAGCAGGAAACACGGTGTACGACAGCCGCAACAGTTGCAACGCTATCATTGAGACTGCCACCAACAAGTTGATTGCCGGTTGCAAAAACACAGTTATCCCTGATGGTGTAACTTCGATTGGTAACCGTGTGTTTTCTCAGCAAAGAGGTTTGACATCTATCAGTATACCCGGAAGTGTTACAAGCATTGGCGAAAGCGCGTTCGAAGGCTGTACAGGGTTAACATCCATCAGTTTTGCTGAGGGGCTAACAGAAATAAAATATAATGCATTCAAAGGTTGTACAGGGTTAGCCACTTCTGTCACTATTCCCTCCACTGTGACCTCAATCGGTACAGAAGCGTTCACCGGATGTCCGTTTACGAGTTTTGTTGTAGCGGATGGTAATACTACGTATGATAGCCGAGATAACTGCAACGCTCTTATTCAAAATCGTTGGCTAACTCTGACATTGATAGCAGGATTCCCGAGTTCCGTTATTCCTGATGAAGTTAAAACTATAGCGGATTATGCTTTCAGTAGTCAATCTACACTTACTGCTATAACGATTCCTGCCGGAGTTACAAATGTAGGAAATAGGGCATTTGATGGTTGTTCCGGTCTTGAATCCATCACATGTCTGGCTACGGCACCACCTACCGTTAACGCAAATTTTGATGGAACATTCAAAAACGTCAGCACGACCATTCCCGTATATGTACCTGCCGGCACGAAAGCTACCTACGAGGCAACAGCAGGTTGGAATGGCTTCACTAATTTCATCGAACTGGATCCAGAACAAGATCCCGATCCAGGACAAGGCGATGAACCTGTAATGCCCACCTTTGCTTGTGGCGTAGCAGCCAGTGGTAGTTGCGGTGACCACCTGCTTTGGGCGGTGAACTGCACGGGAGATACATTGAAGATTGCCGGTTATGGCGCTATGACAGATTTTGTATTCGATCCGCTACAAAACATAAACACTATTCCATGGAAAGACTACCGCTTCGATATTAAGCATATTGAGTTACCAGACGGTCTAACCCGTTTGGGCGATTATGCGATATATCAATTCAAGAAAATGAAATCCGTTGTTATTCCTGAAGGTGTAACGAGTATTGGCTACGTAGCGATAGCTTGCAATGACTTAATGGAATCAGTTTCACTGCCGAGCACACTGACAACTTTGGATGGTTCAGTCTTCTTTGATGATTGGGCATTGAAGTCGCTCACCATTCCTGCTGCAGTTACCAGTATAGGATCTGGTCCGACGGAGGGCTGTGTAGGGCTGGAAGAAATCGTTGTTGAAGAAGGTAACACCAAGTATGATAGCCGCAACGATTGTAATGCTATCATCAAAACAAACACCAACACGTTGATAGCAGGATGTAAGGAAACCGTTATTCCGAACGACGTAAGTACAATTGCAGAATGGGCATTTTCGAGCATGAGGACGATGGAGGCCATCAAGATTCCTAACAGCGTCACAAAATTGGAAAGATATTGCTTCCAGTACTGCCAGGCTTTGACAGATATTGTACTGCCCTCCAGTGTAACAAGTATTGATCCTTCTGCATTTGCCGGTTGCGTATTCAATACGATTTCTGTTAATCCCGGTAACCCGAAATATGACAGCCGTGACAATTGCAATGGCATCATCGAAACTGCTACCAACATATTGGTCAAAGGGTCTAATTCAACTGTTCTTCCGGATGAAGTGGCAGTAATTGGCGATGGAGCCCTCTGGAGTTGTTGGGACTTGAAATACCTTAACATTCCGGCCACTATTACTCGGATTGACCACTATGGCATCATCTTCTGCAAGAGTCTGGAAAGCATCTCTTGCCACTCTGTTACGCCACCGCAACTTGGAGAAAATGCGATATATTCAAATTATTACGAAAATAGCACGGAAGTTAACATCAACCCTGATATACCGGTATATGTTCCAGCTGCAAGCATCGCTACATATAGATCAACTTCCGGATGGAATTACTTCACCAACTATCTCCCTATAGAGGGCAAATACACAGTTAAGGCGTTGGCCAGTCATGGAACAGTAACCGGTACAGGTACTTATACAGCCGGTACAGAAATCGAACTGTCGGCAACACCTGATGAGGGATATGAATTCAAGCAGTGGTCGGACGGCACGACAGATAACCCGAAGAGCCTGACTGTCACGAAAGATATGACCATCCGTGCGCTGTTCCAAACGGAGAATATTGGCGAAGAAGCCGAACCTTCGGTGGAAAAAGTTGGGGACGATATCTCATTCACGTTCGCGTCAATGGAATCTGTTTCCAGTTATTGTGTTGGTTTCTTTATGAATGGTATAATTGAAATGACTCTGATCATTTCTTATGACGGAACAATCTTGTCTGGCGGTTCAGCTTCTTCCGCTCCGTTACGTTATAAAGTGAACAAATCGTTACCGTCTCCGGAGTATATTACTGTAACGCTTACCGGACTTGATATGAGTAAGCAATATACCTACACACTTGATGCGTATGACGAAAATGAAAATTGTATCGGAACAATGGCAGGCTCGTTCGATACACCGTGTGAGAACTGCTTGCGAGACAATGCAGATGCTGAGACTATTACGAATAGCCTGTCAGACTGGGACAATGGTGTGCCGAGAGATGTATCCATCATTCGTACAGTTCAACGTAACGGCTATTACAACACGTTGTGCTTGCCGTTTAGCATGACAGCTTCGCAGATTGCCAACAGCTCGCTGGATGGCGCGGTGATCAAGGAGTTCAGCAATGCCCAAGTGATTGGCGACGAGTTACAGATCACGTTGATGCCTGTTTCGGAGATCGTAGCAGGCAAGCCGTATTTCGTAAAGTATGAAAACGCTACGGCATTGAGTCAACTTAACTTTGAGGCTGTTACTGTTAATAGTGCTGCGCCGGAAGGTGTTACATACAACGGCGTAACCATGATTGGTACATACGTACCTAAAGCTGTTGCCGCACAATCATCTGCAACCGACGGAGCCGGTGTGCTCTTCCTGGGTCCGAACAACCAGCTGTACTGGCCGAATACGGCGGGCACCATCAAACCGTTCCGCGCTTACTTCACCTTGTCGCTCGGTAGTGGTGCACCTATCCGCCGCGGTATGCCGGCACGTATCATCGAGGCTACCAATACGGCTACCGGTGTTGAGAACATCGATGCTCAGCCTTCGGATGCCGCAAGCGTCAAAGTAATTGAGAACGGTGTGCTGTACATCATCCGCAACGGTGAGAAATATAACGCTATGGGTCAAATCATTAAATAAGGAGGACACAACTATGACAAAGAAACAATATATGCAACCTGAAATGTTGGTGTCGGATATTCTGCCGTATGCAATGATGCAAGCCGGTAGTCCTGCCGGTGGTGGTGAATTAGGCTTCGGTGGCGGCGCAGATCCGGGCATCTCGCTCTAATCGCACCATCACATATTACCAGCAGAGGGCGTGCTCATGCACGCCCTCGTTGTGTTTATTGCGTCCTGTAGCGCGGCGTCCTATAGTTTCTTGCTGGCATCATAGCTCTCAATCGTCTTCGATTGGATGATGATGGTCGTGTCACCGCGTTGGACGCTACTGGAGGTCGTGGTGATCGTACGGGTGACGTTGCACGAAGTCAGCACTGTGGCTGCTCCGATAATCATCAGGGCAATGGCTGCCCCGATGATTTTCAAAATCAAGGCTTTCATAGATGAAAATTGAAAATTGAAAGGTGAAAAGTGAAAGGGACTAAGCCTGACACCTCTCACCTTTCAGTTACGATTAGCTTTGCGACTCGTCGTAGGCCTCACCGCACACCTGCCACAAGTAGGACTTGAAAGTCTTGCGGCCACCGGGGAGATCTTTCTGCGCCTTGAAAGCAGCGTAGTCGGTCTGGTAGGTGCTCATGTTCTTGGCACGAACAGCTACGGCTCGACCTACTGCCGTGAAACGGGCGCGGATAGCCAACTCGTCAGCCGTGACGGGAGTGGTGCGGGTGACAGCACTCAAACCGCGGAGAAAGATGCGGGAACAGTTAGGGCTGGTAGTGGGAGCGGTTCGGTGGGTAGCCAGCACCATCTTCTGGTCAGCCGCATGAGGCGACTTTTTGTTGATCTTGGTCATTGCACCGCTGACGGTTTTGATTGCGTCTGCATATTCGACTTTAGCCATAGTAATTCGGCTTTGTTTAGTCAGTCGGGGTTCGCGGGAATACCCGCGAGAACACGACCTTCCTCGCACCGTACGAGGGGTTTAGGTTGTTAATAAAATAGTTAAGGGTTAGGCGCTGCTCATTGTTTTTGCGCCGTATATCCCGCGCTTAAACATAAGCGCGAAATGCACGATGCTTGTTGCAGGCGCGGCGATTTAACGCCGCGAGCTCAACCAGCCGAGAGCAACAGGCGGCTTTGGGTTGTGCGGGCGATAACATCGCCCTGAAATTAACGACGCTTGGTTGGAGCGAGCTTTATTGGATGGTGCGGGAGAGTTCATCCCAGAGGAGCTTTTTGGGGCGGGTGTCTCCGTTGCGGCGGCATTGGGCGAAAGCGGAGGCGATGCGGGCAAAACGCTGGCGCTGGGCAAGTTCTCGCTCGGAAGGTGCTGTGCGACGCGGGGTGTAGCCATCGGCGGGATAGACACGTGTGACGGAAGATCCGTCGGAGCGTGTGAAAGTCTTGAAGATAACTTTGCCGATCTTGCCTGAAACGGAGGCAATGCCGGGGAAGAGATTACAGTGGGCCATAATATTCGTGTTCGGCAATGGTTCGCATTGGCTGAGCGCTCCACGCTCATCGGGGCTCACCATGCCTCCACTCTTCGGTCCACAAAATTTCATTTTGCGTCCCGAGGGGGAAGGCTCCTCCATGCCGTCGGGAGGGATAAATTATACTTGTTGTTTACTCGAGGTTGACCGCTAAACGGACCGATAACGGAGTGGAAATGGGCTGGAAATGGACCGATAACGGAAGGTGATCAACTCCCTTCCGGGTGCGAGCGGACTTGGCCGTTCGAGCACAACCGGAGAGGTGGTTTGGGAATGATGCCCCTCTATAATAATGTCACAGGGTGGCAACTTTGAGACGAGCAACTATGCGTACAATAGACTGATGTACAGCCTGATGCGAAATGTGTAAGCGATTAGAAATTTCACGTTCGGATTTGCCATCAAGGTACAATCGAAGGACGCGGCAGGCACGGCGGTGGTTGCGCTCGCCGGGCTGTGGATGGGCTAAGAAGTCATCGAGCAATTGGCGGAGGCGTTCTTTGTATCCGTCGCGGCCTTGTTCATAGTAGCAATCGACGTTTCGGTCTAACTTTTCCTCAGTTTGGCTTTCATCGATGATGTCGAGAGCGGCAAGTTGGGCGTTGTCGTAGGGGACGATGTCGAGCTGTCGTTGACCTTGGCGCTTGCGCAATTTTTTGTAGCGCTCAATGAAGATTCCGGGGAAGTTTTGGATGTCGTTGTGTTGGGCATACTCACACAATTCGAGACAGGTGTCCTGGAAGAGGTCTTCATCGAAGATGCGGTGGCTCTTTAGGATATTTCTGAGGTTGGCCTCGTTGGCGAGGTACATGTTTTCAAAATCTTTTGCTTTCATATTGATTGGGTTTTAGATGTCGGATAGTATCCGACGGAATTAACATAGATTGATGGGTTGTCGGATATGATCCGACGCTAATCAACGAAGAGGGAGGAACTATTCTCGGCGTCAGAAACGCCGAGCACAGAACACAGAATTGTCAAAGCGGAGAGGCGGTTAGAGGAAGCGGGCATCTTCGTAGTAGCTGCTATCCCACCACCGCCGCTCATAATCGCAGCGTTCGTCCGTTTCCTCGTAGTATTCCTCTTCGAAGGTCTGTTGCTCGTAATAGGTTTCGTGGATCATAGTTCGAATTTTTGTGGGTTAGACATGTGGTAAGCGCGGACGGCTTCTTCGGTGTAGAGGCCTTTCTGCCCGTTGTGCCAGGCGATGTAGTAGTTGGTGCTGCGTGATAGCTGCTTGCCGAAATAGTTGGTGGGTTCGAGCAAGACGGCTTTTTGTTTGGGAGCGTGTGAATTATCCTCGATGGCGAAATAGGGATTGTCGTCGACAAACTCGCCGCGGCGCTTCTTGTCGCGGATGGTGCGATAGGTGTAGCGCTGGCGCTGTAAATCAAAACTTTCCCAAAGGCGGCGGCACGCTTCTGTTCTGCCGCGCGTGCTGAACTCAACGGTAGGGCTGAGCAGCTGCCATATATGATCAAATGTTGTTTGCATAATAAATAATTTTAGAAAGAAAAGCGGCGGCGCGGCCTGTTGTTCCTCGCGTGTGTGCGCCTATGGTATACTATATGCCGCCGCCGCTTTTTCTTTTTTTAGTTTTCTTTCTTTGTTACTTTCTTTCGTTTGTTTTTTTCTTTTTGATCGCCCAAGCTTGGTCGATGCATTAGGGAGATCATTGATCGCCCAAGCTTGGTCGATGCCTTATCTCGCGGCTGACGCCACGAGCACCCAACGAAGACCTTGACTGCTATGGCTTGTTGTTCCTTTTGAAACACCAAAAGGAACAAGCTGACGAGTGAATTACTGATGGGAAAGAACCATCTACTTGAGGATGTTACTCGATGCTGATGCCTTTCAGGGCTTCGAGGTCGCGTTCGCGGGCAGCTTCGGCACGGGCTTCGGCTTGTGCCTCGATGATCTTGCATGCATGGACGTCGGTTAGGTAATCTTTGATCTTCCTCAGTTTGGCAATCATGGCTCTTGATTCGGGACTGAACAGTGCCGCAATGTCCTCGCCGGTATCGGTAGCTGCGTAGGGCATCTCCAGCACGAGGCGTATACGTTTGGCATTGAGCTTGAGCGAGCCGTTCGGGCTATCAGCCAGCGTGTAGTACTTGCGGTCGGGCTGCTCACGGTGGGTAGTGGCTTCGGCGCGGAAGATGCTGTCGCCGTAGTTGATGTCGCTGACGGTTATCGTGCCGCGGCACTTCTCGCCCTGCACGAGCGGACGGTCGGATACGATGGTCAGGTTAGCTGCCGTGTAGGTTGATTCGTACTGACCTTGGTTGTTCTTGACGTTGATGCGGTTTGCCTTGTTGGCGATGGTTGTTTTTTTCATTGTTGCGAATGTTTTGTGCTTGGCTTTGGGTTTACGAAAGGCCTTTCACGTGTACACAAGCTCAATCCAAAACTTCGCGGGGTTAATGATAATTGTTATTTATTTGTCCAAAATGCCCCAAAATTTTCCAAAAATTAATTTATCTTTTTGGGATCATTTTTGGTAATTTTGGACTAATCTAATCCATCTTTCACTCTCGAAAGACGGTGCAAAGGTACAGCTTTTTCGGCAAAAAAGAAACGACAAGTGTCGCCAACTTGTCGCTTTTTGTCGCCTTTTGCAATTTCCGTACGTTTTTGAGGAAAAAATGCCGCAAAAAACAGGATTTTTGTGTTAGCGCGCGGAACTGCGCGGAACTGATTTGGTGGTGTCAGGAGGAATGTGCTTATCGATATTTACGGAAATTCCTTTCGTCGTACGGCAGCTGTCCGAAGTAGGCACATATAGCGGCATAGATAGCGGATGCCGGCAGATGGGCGCATGTTTTTTGCGTTGGTGGGTGGGGCGGATTTTCGGCATGAAAGAAAATTTGCATTTTTTTGCCGAAAAATTTGCAAATATCGAAGTTCGCCATAATCAATCACATACAACAAAATCGGCTCGGAAGAACCGCATTTATGGAAATCGGGAGCGTGAATGCGCTCCCGATTGTGTTAGATTAGGGCTATATTACCTCCCGCCCTTGGATGGTGTAGAACTCGCCATCGCGGAGGATGAGGTAGAGCTTAGCCAAGGTCTTGTTGCAACGGATGATCATCTATTATCGGCAGATCTTTTGGGTGGTGCTGCGCGTGCGAACTATATATATTCCGTGCGCGTTGGGGAGGGTAGTGCCGACGGGGATGCCGGTGAGTGTATAGACCATGCAGGCGTCGGTGGAGTAATCCGAGGTGTTGGCATCAAGGCCGGTGAGCAGATGCAGGTCGGTGGCACCGATGATCTCGGTGGATGTTTCGCCGAGCCATCCGCATTGCTGGTTGACGCCGGTATAGACCTTGACGAAATGTATGCCCGGCAGGTTAGCGGGTTCGCCCTGAGCGGTGACAGCCCAGTCGATATTGAGCTGCGCCTGTTCGCTGCTGTTGGGATGGTTGTCGACATAACCCCAGGGGTAGGCATACTGCACATAGTAGGTGCCCGTGCCGGACAGATCTTCGTAGTTATCGGGAAGTCGCGTGCCGGTAAAGGTCAGGCTGTCGGCATCGATCCATGCGGGGAAGGTGCCGGACGAGGAGCGGTGATAGGTGAGGGTATAGCCATGGATGGTGAGCGGGTTGGTATATTCCGAGCCTGCCAGCTCGTACCACTCGTCGTCGGGCTGTCCGTTGCCGTTGGCATCGTAGCTGACGAGCACTATGCCGGGTTCGCACGAACCGCCGGGACGGCCGTCCTGCTCTGCGCCGGTAGAGGAATAGAAAGCATTGCCGAGCACGATGAAATCGTTCTGTCCGGCGATGTTCTCAATCATGTGGTCGAACCCGAAAACGACATATCCTCCCCATCCGCCGAGGCTGATCATGCCGCGGTTGTCATTGGCGATAGCTTCCTCTGCTTTCATGCGCATGGCTTCGGCATCGTCACCGGATTCGTATTCAGGCAGCGAGTTGACAAACTGCCCCGGAGCAGGCAGAAAATCCCATACATGCGATATGTATGGCGATTGAGCCTTGCAAATTGAAAATTGAAAGGTGAAAAGTGAAAGGATGAATACAACTCGTTTCATATAAATTGAAAATTGAAAGGTGAAAGGTGAAAGGGGAAAGGTGAAAAGTGAAAATTGAAAGGTGAAAAGCGAAAGGATGAATATATGTCGTTTCATATTGGTGGTGGCAGCTATGATGGCTGCCGGCTATTATTTACCTAAGAATGCTATATGTGCCGGAAGGTCTCCCGTCCGAGCCGACCAGAGCTGCACGCCTTCGGGCGAGAAGCAGTAGACGGTACCGGGATTGACGTAGTTCTTGGCATCGGTGACATAAATCTCGCGCGTGACGGGATTGACCTTGAGTCCGTAGGGTTTCTTGATGGACTGCTCGGTGCCGTCGGTAATGAAATTGGTCGTGACGAGCTTGTGTGACACGACATCCACGATGCCGTAGGTGACAGAGTCCTGCATCTGCAGGTAACTCCATTCGGTGGCGCAGAGGTAGAGCGAGTCGCCCACGATATCGATGTTCGAGACGGCAGCATCGACGCTATCGATAACCGTCTCCGACTGCGTACTGATGCAATAGAGGCGCGACGGGATGTCGTAGTAGTTGCCACGCGAGCTGACCCAGAGCTGGTTATGCCGGTCGGCACGCACGCGATGCAGATTGACCGCTACGGGTATGCGCTTGAGTTCGGTGAACGAGGCGAGGTCGATGACGCTCAAGGTGTTCTCGTAGTTAGGCACGCGATAGCCGCCCGAGTTAGCCACATAGATGCGGTTGCCCACAATAGCCAGTTCGTCCGGCTGGAAACCCACAAGGCATTGTGCATCAATCTGCAAGGTGGCTGTGTCGAAGCGTGCCACATAGCCTATCTGCTCGTAGTCGGGATTGATCTGCACGGGACCGGCGTAAGAGGTGACATAGGCGTAGTTGTCACGAAACCGGATGTAGCGGCAGTTGGGTATATCCACTTGCCCGATACGCTTGCAGCTGCGGGCGTCGAGCACTTCGATCTTGTTAGATCCGTTGATTACGGCATACATCCGTCCGCCGTAGATCTGCAGGTCGTTGCCCACATCGCCCAGCTCTTTCGGCACGTTGGGATTGGTCTCGCCGTAGATGTTGCGGCGATAGGTGGCGGTGGGGTAATCGTAGTAGTCGAGCGTGGACTTGTTCGAACCCATATTGCCCTCGTTGAGCAGGTAGAAGCCTGTGATGGAGGTCAGCTGTTTCTCGCCATGCTGCTCCTCTTGCGCCGGTGTGACGGGTATATCCGTGCGGCAGGCGGTGAGCAGCAGGCAGGGAAGAATGATATATGTCAGTATCTGTTTCATGAACGTCTAAATAGTCAGTCGTATTATACCTCTGCCGTTGATGCCCGGCATGGGGTAGTTGAGGATAACCTCGTATTGCTGGTTGAGCATATTATTGATTTCCAGCGCAAAATACAATCTCGGACTGATGGCTTCCACGCGGCTGCCGAGGGGCAACTCGTAGGAGATGCTCATGTCGTGGGTGTACCAGGGGCGCTCGTAGTTCTCGGGGATATTGGCGGAGTTGTGGTAGCGCTCGCCCACATAGATGAACGCATAGTTGACGCTCAGTCCGCGCCACAGCAGGTTAGCCGTCGCGCTGCCCGAATGCCGGGGTATATAGGCTATCTGTCCGCCGTAGGTGATCTCGCCCGGTTCGGAGAGATCCTTTGCGCGCTGGTAGGTATATGCCGCGGCGAAAGAGAGGAGCACATCGTGCGTGAGGTCGATGGTTATGGAGCCGTTGACATCACAGCCCAGGATCTCCACATAACCCAGGTTCATCATCTGCCAGCGGTACTGGCCGTTGCCTTTCGGGATGGCTACAATCTTGTTCTTGACCTGATTGAAGTAGCCGTCCACCTTCAGATCCACCGTCCGCAAGAAGCCTTGCTGCCACGATTTGGTATACTCTGCACCCAGATCGTACTGCGTGGTATACTCGGGCTTGAGGTCGATATTGCCTACATCGGTATAGTACAGGTCGTTGAAGGTGGGCATGCGGAAGATGCGCTTGTAGAAAGTACGGATATACAGGTCCTTGATATAGGGATGTGCTGTGAGGAACACCGCCGGCGTGAACTGCGGGTCTTGCTTGTTCGCCACAGGCATGGTCAGGGTAGGGCGGTGGAGCTTGTCGAAGACGAAGGTGCCGAGCACCGACGCCTGCGCCTTGATATAGGTCCAGTCGAGCTGCGTGGCAAGAGCTGCCAGCACGGTGTTGCGCTCGGGGAAAACGAAATCAGCCAGGTTGCCCTGCAGGTAGTTCCACTGCCAGTCGGCGCTGAGCGAGATATCCCAGTTCAGGCTGTTGTGCCATACAAACCCTTTCGGTCCCACGATAGCCAGCCTGCTCGCCAGACTCAGATATACCTCCTGCTGGGTAAAGCTGTTGTCGATATACATGAGCGTGGTGTCGGGATTGAGGTAGCGCATCCAGTCGTTGGAGTATTTTGCATTGGCCTGAACGTCAAAGCCTTTGGTGATGCGCTTGGTGAAGTTGCCTTGCACGAAGGCGTTACGGTCCCACTGGCGCTGGCTGTTTTTCCACACATTGTTGACGATGGCTCCCGGTATGCCTTTCTCGCTATCGTAGCAGTAGCCTTTGACATGCCATTTGCCTTCGGGCAGGTAGCCAAAGAATCCTGCTTCCGCTCGGCAAGCACGCACATCGCCGTTCAGACGGACGGCTGTAGTGTCCCACGCCGTAGAACCATCGGCCAGCACTTTGCGGTAGCGGAAATGGTAGCGCCCGTGGGCATGAGTAAACTCGGCATTGGCGGAGAAATGGATGTTGTCAGTGATTTTTTGCTCGTAGAGGACGGAGGGATTGATCAGCCCGAAGGTGCCGCCTTTGAGGGTAACGCTCAGGTTGAAGCGTTTGTCCGCGGAGAATTTCGGCCGGCGGGTCTTGATGTACAGCGTACCGGCAGAGCCAAAATCCTTGGCAGGCTGGAAGATCTCGGATTTCTGGCCGTTGTACAGGGCTATCTGCTCGATATTATCCATCGAGAACTTGCCCAGATCTACCGTGCCGTTCTGTGCGTTGCCGATCTCGATACCGTCGTAGAAGACTCCGAGGTGGTTCGTTCCCATCGAGCGAACATCTACCGTCTTCAGTCCGCCTACGCCGCCATAATCCTTGATCTGCACGCCTGAGAAATAGCGCACGGCATCCGCTACGCTCTGGGTGCTCAAGCCTTCCAGCCGTGCGCCTTCCAGCTTCTGAACGGGTATGACCGGCTCTTCTCTGCGTCGGGCACTGACCGTCACCTCGTCCAGCTCAAACTGCCGGGCAATACTGTCTAACACAGGATCTGCCCACGCCGATAGCGTGGACAGCCAGCAAAGTACCATATATATTCCGGCTCTGTGCCTCATCGTGGTTCACACCAGATGTAGGGTGTGGTGCATCTTATCCTTTTTGGTACGCATGTAGCGCAGGTTGTAGGGGTTGGGCTGCACCTCGATGGGTATGTTCTCCACGATGGTGATGCCGTAACTCTCCAGGCCGATACGCTTGACGGGGTTGTTGGTCATCAGGCGGAGGTTCTTGGCGTGCATGGCGCGCAGGATCTGTGCGCCTACGCCATAGTCGCGCTGGTCGGCATCGAAGCCCAAGTGGATATTGGCTTCCACGGTATCGTCGCCTTGCTCTTGCAGTTTGTAGGCGCGTATCTTGTTCATCAGTCCTATGCCTCGCCCTTCCTGATTGAGGTAGACCAGTATACCTTTGCCTTCCTGCTCGATGCGGCGCATGGCTTCGTGGAGCTGCTCACCGCACTCGCAACGCATGCTGCCGAAAATGTCACCCGTCATGCACGACGAGTGTACGCGGCAGAGCACAGGCTCGTCGTCCTGCCACGTGCCTTTGGTCAGCACGATATGCTCCAGTCCGTTGCTCAGCTGACGGAAAGGCGTGAGGTTGAACATGCCGTACTCGGTAGGCAGACTGACTGTCTCGCCTTTCTCAATCATGACGCCTTCAGTGGGATCGGCTGCGCCTGTTAGACCGCCTTCGGCTGTCAGACCGGCTGCGCCTGCGGGAGCGCTATCGCTGTGAGATAGAAGATTCAGACGATACGCGATGAGGTCTTTTATCGAGATGATGTGCAGGCCGAACTGCTCCGCCACTTTCTCCAGCTGGGGCATACGCGCCATGGTTCCGTCGTCGTTCATGATTTCGATGAGTGCGGCAGCGGGTCGCATACCTGCCAGACGGGTGAGGTCGATAGCCGCCTCGGTATGACCGGCACGCTTCAGTACGCCGTTCTGCTGGGCGTAGAGCGGATTGATATGTCCGGGACGGCCGAAGGTGTCCGCCGTGGATGCCGGGTCAGCCAAGGCGCGGATAGTAGCCGCACGATCCTCGGCAGAGACGCCCGTGGTGCAGCCCTCCAGCTTGTCCACGGTGATGGTGAACGGTGTGCCGAGCATCGAGGTGTTGTTTGCCACCTGATGCACCAGATCCAGTTCGGCGCAACGCTGCTCGGTGATAGGGCAGCACAGCACGCCACGACCGTTATGCAGCATGAAGTTGACTTTCTCCGCCGTGATGGTCTCGGCAGCGGTGATAAAATCGCCTTCGTTCTCGCGGTCCTCGTCGTCCACTACAATGACGAACTTACCCTGACGGATGTCTTCAATCGCTTGTTCAATAGTATCCATAATCTTCGAATTTTCTTTTTGATAATGTTAAATGCTTTCTCCCATGCCTCGGGGTTGAGCAGTGCCGAGTCGGTAGCCGCTTTGTAGGTAAGGAAGATGCCTATGGGCAGCAGCACGAACGAACTGAGCCACATGCCCGCCCAGCACGGCCACAATGCTTCGCGAGCCATCTTGAAGCCCGTGTTGTCGATGATATAATAGAAGATAAACATCACCACGGAGATGATCACGGGCGTGCCCAGTCCGCCCTTGCGGATGATAGCGCCGAGCGGAGCGCCGATAAAGAAAAAGATGAGGCAGGCAAAAGCCAGCGTGAACTTGCGGTGCAGCTCCACCTCATGGCGGCGTATGTAGCGCTGGTAATCATCCAGGATGAGGGCATTATAGTCAATCTGGTCGCTCTGTGCTCGTGCCCGCTCCAGGGCAACGGATAGCACTTTTTCTTTCTCGCTATCGGTAAACGAGGTAAAGAGCGAGTCGGTGTTGAACGAGCGAAGCCAATGGGGATTATCCTTGGATTGCTGTTCGCGGTACTCGGCATACTCCTCCGCCATCTGGGTGTTCCTTTCCACGGTGAACTTATCCCGCCCGAAATAGCGCGACTCCAGCATCTGTTGACTTTGCTCGTTGCCTTTGTCCACGCTCAGGGTGTGCACGGAGTCGATGGAGTGGATGAGCTGCCAGGCATTCTTGCTCACATGCTGGTCTGCCAATACGCTTTCGTCCATGCGGTTGAGGTCGGAATTGAAGTCGATCAGTATCTGCTTCTCGGCAAACGATTCGCGGCGGTAGGGGATGTTCTTGGTTGTGCCGGTGGCTTTCTGCTGCTTGCGGTCGAGGTTCTCAAACGACTCGCCGGAATACAGATGGAGCATCAGATAGCGCTTGTCGTCGGAGAAAACGATCTTTCCCGAGTCCGCCACCATTACCGTAGCGTCCTTGAATCCCTTGCTGTAGTCATAGATCATCATGTCGTACAGGATGCCTCGTCGGGGATTCTTGTGGCGGACATAGATGTTGTAGCCGTGGATGCCGTCGTAGAACTCGCCTTCCGGTATGTCCAGTTCGGGCGATTTCTGTCTGAGCGAGAAGATGAGCGTCCAGAGCTTGACTTGCGAGACGGGCAGGATATTGTTGGAGAAATAGAAGGCTCCGCCACAGATGACCATTACGGCCAACGCTATCGGCCGTATGATGCGGAACAGGGATATACCTGCCGCCTTCATGGCAGTCAGCTCCACCTGTTCGCCCAGGTTGCCGAAAGTGATGAGCGATGCCAGCAGCACCGCCAAAGGCAGCGCCAGAGGCACTACCGATGCTACCGCATAGATGAAAAACTCAGCCAGCACACTCATCTCCACGCCTTTGCCCACCAGGTCGCGCACATGCAACCACACGAACTGCATGAGCAGGATGAAGATGCACACCATAAGCGTGAGCAAGAACAGGCTGACAAAATTTTTCAGCATGTACAAGTCAAGTCGTTTGATAGGTAGCTTGAACATCAACGAGCGCGTACTCCTCCTTTCAAATCTTCACTGATAAAACTGAAAGGCAACAGGCTCTCGGCGCTGCTGAACTCGTACACATGATTGGCTCCGTACAGCAGTACGCGCATAGGCTTGCCGTAGCGGTTCTCCGTCTCCAGCATTACCTGGCGACATGCGCCGCAGGGTGAGACAGGATCTTCGGTGAAATGACCGTCGGTGTACGCCGCTATAGCCAGCGTCTCCACAGCCAGCTCCGGATGCATCGCTCCTGCCGCAAACAGCACCGTGCGCTCGGCACACAAGCCGCTGGGGTAGGCAGCGTTCTCCTGATTACAACCTCCGACAATCGTGCCGTCCGACAATCTGGCGGCAGCTCCAACGCAGAAATGCGAATACGGGGAATACGAATCTTGGGTCTTGCGTTTGGCCTCTTCCACAAGGCGACGGTCAGCTTCCGACAACTCTTCCCACGCAAAACTGCGAATGCGCGTATCAATCGTGAATTCTTTCATGATAGATTGCAAAAATTAGAGTCTATATGATAAAATTTCATTTTAGCGTGCAAAGTTACAAAAAAAATTTGATAATTCCAAAAAAAAATCGTATATTTGTACCGTGAAAGTAAAATTATGAGCAGATATTTGCATTTTTTTCGTATTTTTGCCGTTTTTTGCGGTCTTTTGTGGAGTATTTCGGCATCAGGATTGAACATGACGAGCCTTGGCGACAGTCTGACGGTCTATGCCAATCAAGATGCCAAAGTGGGTCAAGTGAGCGTGAAGCGTGTGCGCACCTCGGGGCGTACGGCGCGCATATATACATGCAAGACGCTGAGCAGCCTGAGCTTGTCGCCTGAGCAGCTGAAAGACCTGCGCAAGCATGTGAGCCGATGGGTGTTCGGGCACGAGAAGGGAGATATACAGATCTATAGCGACGGCTATGAGTTGGGCGAACTGATCACGATGCGTTTCAAGAGCGTACCGCGCCTGCATACGCCGGCCGCTGTGCCGCCGCTGGTGGTGAACATAGATAGGCCTTTCGAGCCGGAGCATGGCCTACAAGGCAGGCATATAGCTTTGTGGGGCAGCCATGGCTGGTACTACAACAACCAGCTCGACCGCTGGTTATGGCAGCGCGCCAAGCTGTGGACCACGGTGGAGGATTTGTATACCAGCTCCTATACAATGCCTTACCTCGTGCCGATGCTGGAGAACGCGGGAGCCGTTGTGCTGCAGCCGCGTGAGCGCGATACACAGACCGCCATGGTGATAGCCGACAGCAGCCTGATGCGTGAGCAGGACGGGCAGACCATAGCCGAGATGCGCGTGCCGCAGGAAGGTGCGTATGCCGTATATATATGGTACGAGCGCAGTAAGCAGGCGCTGGCCCGTACGGATGTGACTGTCGAACATCTGGACCGCACGACGCGTTACCAGGTGAATATGCAGATGGGTGCCGGCACATGGATATACCTCGGCACGCACGCTTTTGCGCCCGATCAGCCCGCCGTAGTGCGCATACATGCGCCGAAGGAGCGCATTCGTGCCGTGCGTCTGGGCGGAGGCATCGACAGCCTGTGCGGAGCACCCCGATGGGCAGAAGGTGCTACGGCATATCTGCCGTTTGCAGGCATTCCCGACAGCATCATCCTGCATACCAGCGGCGATGAACTGAATACCTATATCAACGATTTTGCCTGTCGTGGCAAATGGGTGAACTACCTGCTGGGCGGATCACCTCTGGCGCCGCAGAACGACGGATTACGCATACCGATTGACCTGAGCATGGCTTTCCATAGCGATGCCGGCGTGCGCGGAGGCGACACGATCATCGGTACGCTGATGATCTATACGAACAAAGATGACGACAATTTGCGCACTCTTCCACTAGGCGACAGCCGCTTGCATTGCCGCTATCTGGGCGATTATGTGCAGACGCAGATCGTGGAAGATATGCGGGCATTGCATACTCAAGGTTGGGCACGGCGCAGCCTAAAGAACAGCGGTTATGCCGAGGCAAGGCATCCTAAAGTGCCGTCGTTCCTGCTCGAGCTGCTCTCCCACCAGAACATGGGCGACATGCGCTACGGCTTGGACCCGAAAGTGAAGTTTACCATCTCGCGCGCGATATATAAAGGAATGCTCAAGTACCTCTGCACCGCACGCGGCGAGAAGTATGTGGTACAGCCGCTGCCCGTTCAGAACGTAGGCGTCTATGCCGTGCGTTACAACCCGGGCAAGGACAGTCTGCGCATCCAATGGAGCGCTCAGGACGATCCGCTGGAGCCTACAGCCAAACCTTCGTGTTATATCGTCTACCGCCGTGAGACGCGTACGCTGCACGGACGGACGCAGACCGGCGCTTGGGACAATGGCAAGCGGGTGGACAAACCGCGCGCAGCTTTCCCCGCCGAGAGGGGTGTGCGCTATGATGTGAAAGTGGTGGCGGCCAACGAGGGCGGACTGAGTATGCCGTCGGATATCTACTGCGCATACATCGCGCCGGAAGACAAAGGCAGCGTGCTGATTGTTAACGGCTTTGAGCGTATAGATGCGCCGGCGTTTGTGGCTGACAGCCTGTATGCCGGCATCGGATTGCAGAGCTATGCCGTGGCTGACGGCTACGATATATCGTTCATCGGCGAGCAGTACGATTACCTCAGGAGCAGCGAGTGGCAGTCGGACGACAACTGCGGATGGGGCGCATGCTACTGCCATCAGCAGTTTGCGCTTACTGCCGGCAATACCCGCGACTATCCGTTGCAGCACGGCGCGGTGCTGAGCGCGATGGGCATCAGCTATTCGTCCTGCGCCGTAGGTGCGATGCCAGACAGCAGCCGATTGAGCATGTACGGCTTGGTGGACCTCATTATGGGCAAGCAGCGCACCACCGTACCGTACGCCGCAGAGCATCGTCAGGATACTATGTATCAAGCATTCACGCCCGCATTGCGTACGCTGCTGAAAGGTTATACACACGGCGCAGGCAGTCTGCTGGTGTCGGGCATGTATATCGCATCGGAGGCAGCAGCTACCAAGGATCAGGCATTTATTTCCGAGGTGTTGCATTGCCGCTTGCGCGGCGATCATGCTACGCGTAACGGCCATGTGCTGCTCGATGCGCGCGTGCTGCCTGCTGCGCATGGCGAGCTCTATCCGCAAGCGCAGATCATGATGCAGCCCAACGAACGGGTCATCTGCTGCGAGAACCCCGAAGGTATCGTGCCCTGCGGTGAGGCAAAAGCGGTAGCACGGTATGCCGATAGCGGCATGAGTGCCGGCATCGTTTACGACGGCGCATTCAGGATGATGGCGTTCCCGTTCATTCTGGAGAGCACAGAAAACTTTGCATCGCTGTATGAGCGATGCGTACAATACCTGACAGCCACTCGATAAGAAGTGGCTGTTTGCTTTTTTTTGAGTGTTTGTTTACAAAACCCGTGTGAAATCAATCTGCCGGTGCAACGCATCGGCTCGGAGGACGCTTACGCGAATCGTATCGCCCAGAACGATGCGCTCGTTGGTACGCTCGTTCACGAGGCAATAATCCTGCTCGCAATAGGTCCAGTAGTCCTCAATGCGGCTGTCGCCTAAGTTGCGCATGTGGATCAGTCCCTCGCAATGGCTCTCGTTGAGCTGGACATACACGCCATACTCGGTCACGCCGCTCACGATGCCTTCAAACGTCTCGCCCAGATGGGCTTCCATCCACTCAGCCTGTTTGTATTTGACCGACGCGCGTTCGGCGGCTACCGCCAGTTGCTCGCGTTCGGAGCAATGTTTGCATGCCTCCTCCAGATCCGTGAAGGTCGCCTGTTGCGCACCGGCAGCTGGTTGTTTGCTGTTGAGGATATATTTGGCTACCAGGCGATGAACCATCATATCAGGGTAGCGGCGTATGGGCGAAGTGAAATGGGTGTAGTATGGGAAAGCCAGTCCGTAGTGCCCGATATTATGGGTGGAGTATACCGCTTTTGGCATGGCGCGCACCGCCAGGGTGTGAATCAGATCTTCCTCCGGCGTACCTTCCGTCTGCTCCAGCAGCGCTTTGATGGCTTTGGTGGCGGTAGCGGCAGGATGGTCGTCGCGCGTACTCTTCTTGGGCAGCTTCATGCTATAGCCGAACTTGTGCACAAACGAACTGAGCGCATCAATCTTATCAGGATCGGGCACGTCATGCACACGATAGACCATCTCGCGGTTGAGTTTGTTCATCTCGGCAGCCACCGTGCGGTTGGCAAGCAGCATAAATTCCTCAATCAGATGATGTGATGGTGTAGACTCTTCCATGACGAAGCCTGTCGGCTTGCCTTGTTCGTCCACCAGTACTTTTACCTCTTCCCGCTCAAAGTTGATGGCTCCGTGGCGGAAACGCTCGTCGCGGAGCTGTTTGGCGAGCTCGTTCAATGTGTACAGCGCCTCGTAGAGTGGGGTGCGGTCGGTTTGCGCAGCCGCCTCGTCGATCATCGTCTGTGCCTGATCATAGTTGAGCCGCGCAGCCGAACGGATGATGGTGCGGCAGATTTTCTGTTTCAGCACATGCGCTTTCCGATCGAGCGTGAAGATGACGGACATCGTCAGCTTGTCCTCGCCCTGGCGGAGCGAGCACAGCTCGTTGCACAGGCGCTCGGGCAGCATCGGTATCGTGCGGTCAACCAGATAGACCGAGGTAGCACGGTTGTAGGCCTCGGCATCCAATAGCGAACCGTGAGGGATATAGTAGGTCACATCGGCGATGTGTACGCCTACTTCGTAGGTGCTGTCATCCAATCGGCGGAAAGATAGGGCATCGTCGAAATCCTTGGCGTCAGCGGGATCGATGGTGAAGGTGAGTGTGTCACGCATGTCGCGACGGCGCCATACTTCCTGCGTGCTGATGTCGCTATCGATCTCTTCCGCTTCCTGTACGACATCCGTGGGGTACTCGTCCGGCAACCCGAACTCGGCAAGGATGGCGTGCATCTCCGTCTCGTTGTCGCCCTCACGCCCCAATACTTTGACTATCTTGCCCATAGGCGGCTGGCGACGCGTTGACAGACGCAGTATTTCCACCACCACCTTGTCGCCATCCGTAGCGCCGTGCAGGTAGCGCGGAGGTATGGATATATCCTCGCTAATCTTCTTGCGGTCAGCCAGAACGCATGCGCCGTAGCGAGTCAGCACCAATGTTCCTATCAGTCGTTCATGGAGCATAGGTTCAGTATTTAAGATTCACGATTATTCGATGTTCTCATCCTCTTTGCTGCCCTCAGCTGGAGCGTCCTCAGCGGCGTCGGTAGCATCGCTATTGCCCGGCAGGTACTTCTTTAGGGCTCGCTCTACACCCACTTTCCATGAGTTGATGGATTCCGTATCCATCTGCAGACCGGAGATCATCTTGATCACCTGATCGATAGGCATGCCGTAACGCAGCACGCCCGAAATAAGTTTGGCATAGTTCCAATACTCCTTGTCGAACTTGTAACTCAATCCTTCCAGGATGATCTTGAAGCCACGCGTGTTGGTGAATTGAAAATCGTAGCGCTTGGTTCCGTCCTCTTGCACCACGCGGATGATCTTGCCTTTCGTTACGGATTTTGGAATGAGCAGTCCTTCCTCATCGTCAGCCAAGCCGGTGAAGATCTCGTAAGGTTTGCCGTCCAGAAGTCCGATGAAGGCTATCCATTTGTCTTTGTTGTTCTGAAATCGTACCACATCGCATTCCAGTTCGACGGGGCGTTTGGGAGTAATGTTAGTTGCCATGGGATTTTAAGATTCAATGGTTTCGATAGAACGAAGGAATGCGAAACATGACGTCAGGCCGTCTTCGGTGAGCATCTGATAGCGTGTGATGTCTCCGTCTTGCGCATAGCGGATGGTAGTCTGCATGCCTTCGTGCACCTCGCGCGCATAATGGATATCCAAGCGCATAGGCCGTGTGGTATTGCCGTCAGGACGGTAAGAGTCGAGCATCGCTTGCAGGTACTTGCACGAGTTGCAATGCCTGTTGTAGTCCAGATCGGAGTAGCGGATAGTGTACGCCTGCTCGCGTGCATCTTCAGGCAGAGCCGACATGCGTGACGAACGAGCCATCTCCAGCACCTCGCCATCCACGCTTCCGGCGAACATCTCATGGTCGAAGACGTTGACAATCTCGCGTTTCTCCATATCCAGCACGGCCCATACCGACTTGCAGCGGCCTATCATGCGTCTGTTGTCATCTTCAATCTTATATATTCTGAAGTTACGTACAGACAGCATGTGCGCGTTTTGCTCTATCCAAGTCTCTACCACGATATGATCGTTCGGTCGGGGCATCTCCATCATCTCTACCGACATATGGGTCAGTATCCACGTCAGACCCATAGGGTGCAGACGTGCGATACCGAATCCCAGATCATCCGCTACCGTGCCGGCTATTTCCAGCAGACACTCCTCCAATGCTACCCAGCGCAGATGTTTGGTTTCATCTACTTCCTGATAGCGAACGGTATGATCGTAATAATATTTCATGCTTACTTGTCCAGACGAGCCTTGATGGCTTTCGATTCCTCTTCGTAGCCCGGTTTGTCCAAGAGGGCGAACATGTTTTTCTTGTAAGCCTCTACGCCCGGCTGGTTGAACGGATTGACACCCAGTACATAGCCCGAGATGCCGCAAGCGCGCTCAAAGAAATAGATGAACTGACCGATGTTGTACTCGTCAAGCTGCTCGAAGCTGATGTGGATGTTCGGTACACCGCCGTCCACGTGAGCCAGACGCGTTCCCAGTTCTGCCATCTTGTTCACTTCATCCACGCGCCTTCCCGAGAGGAAGTTCAGTCCGTCCAGGTTCTCCGTATCGTGCGGGATGCGCACTTCCTGTTGCGGCATATCGATACTGATGACGGTCTCGAAGATGTTACGCTCGCCTTCCTGGATCCACTGGCCCATCGAGTGCAGGTCGGTCGTGAAATCTACGGCAGCGGTGAAGATGCCTTTGTGGTCCTTGCCCTCGCTCTCGCCGTAGAGCTGTTTCCACCACTCGGCAAAGTAGTGCAGACGCGGATTGAAGTTCACCAGGATCTCTGTCTTCTTGCCGTACTGATAGAGTGCGTTGCGCATTGCAGCGTACTGAGCTGCAGGGTTTTTCTCGTAGGGCACGTTGGCAGCAGTAGCTTTCTGCATCTCCTGTGCACCCTTGACGATGGCGCGGATGTCCCAGCCTGCTACGGCTACGGGCAGCAATCCTACCGGCGTCAATACCGAGAAGCGTCCGCCTACGTTATCGGGGATAACATACGTCTTGTAGCCCTCTTTCGTGGCGAGCGAACGCAATGCACCTTTGGCCTTGTCGGTCACGGCTACGATGCGCTTGCGCGCTTCCTCCTTGCCCACCTGCTGTTCCAGCATCGTCTTCAGCAGACGGAAAGCTAGAGCGGTCTCGGTGGTGGTACCCGACTTCGAGATGTTGATTATTCCGAACTTGCGGCCTTTGAGCAGCGCCATCAGGTCAGCCAGATAGTCCTCGCCGATGTTGTTGCCGGCATATACCACGATGGGGTTCTTTCTTTCGGGCATGTATGCGTCGAACGATGATGCCAGTGCTTCGTTCACGGCGCGCGCACCCAGATACGAGCCGCCGATACCGGCTACGATAACGATCTCGCAGCTCTCACGCAGACTCTTGGCGGTTGCCTCGATGTCGGAGAGGATAGCATCGTCAATCTCGCTGGGCAGGGTTACCCATCCGATGTAGTCGTTGCCGGCACCTTTGCCGTTCTCAAGAAGTTCATTACAAGCTGCCGTCTGTGCAGCAATGGCTTTCAAGCTGCCCGACGGAACGAACGATGCAGCGTGTTGGATGTTTAGTTTCATATTACTGAAGATGTGTTGTTAGTTCTTTGATTACGTTCATCGGCGATTTATGCTCGTACAGGATGGCATACATCGCATCGACGATGGGGATGTTTACGTGCAGCTTTTCGTTGGCGTGATGGATGCAGTAGGTGCCATAGTAGCCTTCGGCTACCATCTCCATCTCCAGCTGTGCTGCCTTCACCGAGTAGCCCATACCGATCATCTGACCGAACTGCCGGTTGCGACTGAATTTCGAATAGGCTGTCACCAGCACGTCGCCCAGATAACCGCTGGCTTCTATGTCGCGATGAACCGAACTGAGAGCAGCCGTGAAATGCGCTATCTCTTGCAATGCGTTGCTGATCAGTACCGCCTGGAAATTATCGCCGTAGCGCAACGATTGGCATATACCTCCGGCGATGGAGTAGATGTTTTTCATCACCGAGGTGTACTCCAGTCCTATCACATCCACCGAGGTACATGTGCGTACGTACGATGTTTGGAACAGCGGTGCCATCTCCTCGGCACGATTGAGATTGCTGCAACCTATTGTCAGGTAGCTCAGCCGCTGCAGGGCTATCTCCTCGGCGTGGCACGGACCGGCTATCACCAGCAAATTGTTGTCCGGCACGTTGAACTTCTCGTGCAGATAGTCTGTCACAATCTGGTTCTTTTCCGGAATCATGCCTTTTACGGCCGAGATGACGATCTTCGATCGCATCGTGCGTTTGATCTTCTTGAGCGTCGGTTCCAGGTAGGGTGAGGGGATAGCCAGCACCAGAATATCCGAGTCGCGCACAACCACGTTGATATCATCCGTAAAATGGATACGACTGATGTCAAACGTCGCACTGTTCAGATACGTGGGGTTCTTACCCGTACGCTGAAACTCCTCAATCACCTCCGGACGGCGGATAAACCAGTTGATCTCATCTACGTTCGTCAGCACAATCTTGGCGAGGGCTGTTGCCCAACTTCCGCCACCGACGATAGCAATTCTCTTGTTTTCAAACATATTAACTTAACGTTTTTATGTCAATAAAAACCATTTTAACTCTTTAACGTTCACGCAGTGAACCATTTTAACTATTTAGCCTCCGGCTTCATCGTCGGAAAGAGCAGCACCTCTTGAATCGTCGGCTGTCCTGTCATCAGTATAGCCAGTCGGTCGATGCCGATGCCTATGCCTGATGTGGGCGGCATACCATACTCCAGTGCGCGCACAAAGTCATGGTCGATCACCATCGCTTCGTCGTCACCCTTGGCAGCCAGTTTCATCTGCTCCACGAAGCGCTCGTATTGGTCGATTGGGTCGTTGAGCTCGCTGTAAGCGTTAGCCAACTCCTTGCCGTTCACCATCAGCTCAAAGCGCTCGGTCAGTCCCGGTTTGCTGCGGTGCATCTTCGTCAGCGGAGACATCTCAACAGGGTAGTCGGTGATGAAAGTAGGCTGAACGAACTGTCCCTCGCAGGTCTCGCCGAAGATCTCGTCAATCAGTTTGCCTTTGCCCATGTGCTCCGTATCTTCCACGTTCAGGCTCTTGGCAAAAGCGCGCAGTTCATCCTCGCTCATCGCCGCTACATCCTTGCCGGTCTGCTCCTTGATAGCATCCAGGATAGGCAGACGGCGGTACGGCGCTTTGAAGTCGATCTCGTGGTCACCTACCATCACTTTCGTTGTGCCGTTCACGGCGATGGCTATCTTCTCCAGCAGTTGCTCGGTGAAACTCATCATCCAGTTGTAGTCCTTGTATTGCACGTACAGCTCCATGCACGTAAACTCGGGGTTGTGGCTGCGGTCCATACCTTCGTTGCGGAAGTTACGGCCAATCTCATACACACCCTCAAAGCCGCCTACTATCAGGCGCTTCAGGTACAGCTCCGTTGCTATACGCAGGTACATGTCCACGTCCAGCGTGTTATGATGCGTTATGAACGGACGCGCACTCGCACCACCTGCTATGGCTTGCAATATTGGTGTCTCCACCTCGGTGTAACCGGCCTCGTCAAACACCTTACGCATCGTGCGGATGATAGTGGCACGCTTCAGGAATGTGTCTTTCACACCCTCGTTTACGATCAGGTCCACGTACCGCTGGCGGTAACGCTGCTCAGGATCGTTGAAGCCGTCATAGGCCACGCCGTCCTTATATTTGACGATAGGCAACGGACGAATACTTTTGGCGAGGACGGTCAGTTTCTTGGCATGAACCGATATCTCGCCCATCTGGGTGCGGAACACGAAACCTTCTATGCCGATGAAGTCACCGATATCCAACAGTTTCTTGAATACCACATTGTACATCTGCTGCTCCACCGTTGTAGGCTGTTCGCCTTCGGCTACAGGGGCTTGTATATCATCTCTCGAAACATACACTTGTATACGTCCCTTACTGTCTTGCAGCTCGATGAACGATGCTTTGCCCATGATGCGCTTACTCATCAATCGTCCGGCGATGCTCACCGCATCACCCGTATGCCATGTTCTCACTTCTAACAGCGAAGCGCTCTCACTTCCCACAGCGCCAGCGGTCTCATTCTCTTCTCTCGGCTCATCCACAAAGTTCGCCTTGATGTCGGTTGAGTAGCCTGTCACTTTGTACTCCGCAGCAGGGTAGGGATCGATGCCCAGATTGCGCAATGCCTGCAAACTCTGCCGGCGTACTTGTTCTTGTTCAGATAGTTCCATTATGTTATATTTTTGATTTCTTGTTGATTTCTTGTTAGTTGCCTTTTTCGGAAGTTATTATCTTTGATAATCGCCTACAAAGTTACAATTTTTTTTTGAAAAAAGCAAATTTTTTTAGAATAAATTACAAATTTTTCTTATTCGGGCAATTCCGGTTTGCATTCACCCTTGTTGCTTTCTGCGTATTCCGTGAGTTCCGCACTCATATAATGTTGGCGCGTTGTATAGGTCTCCTGTGCCCGGCATCTTTGATGTCGTACCCTTGGAGTTTGGTGTTCTGCTCTCGCAGGTATTCCCGCAATCCTCGTGTCCTGTGCTCGCGATTTTATGAGCGGCTTTCTATGTCTTTTGGTGTTCTGCTCTCGCGGGTATTCCCGCAATCCTTGTCTCCTGTGTCTCGGAATCCTTATGTCTTGTTTTATTTTTTGATTTGTTTTTGGCCTTTTTGGGATAATTTTGGGCAATTTTGGACTGACCTAATCCACTTCCGCGATTTTATGAGCGGCTTTCTATGTCTTTTGGTGTTCTGCTCTCGCGAGTATTCCCGCGATCCGCGTCTCCCATCCCCGCCACTTCTTTTCCCTCCTTTTCCCCATCAAAAAGTACTATATACTTTAGTATATAGTAGTATTCTTTCGCACAAAAAAATGCATTTTTTCTTGCAAATCCCCAAAAATTTTCGTATCTTTGCACAAAAATTAGTGCGTGATAAGTGCGTCGTAAGTGCGCGGTAAGCGGGTGGTAAGTGCGAGATAAGTGCGTGATTGCTACTCCCCGGAGAGGCACTTATCCATAATAAGACCCTAAATCCAAACACAATCAGCCACTTATATCACATTTCCCACACCTAAAAAACGACAATTTTTGTGACGAAATGGGGTCACTGGGGATTTCCTGTGTCAGTGTTAAGCAAAAATAGTTGAGAGACGATA
>CAMKDV010000008.1 GCA_946411385.1 uncultured Bacteroidales bacterium | reverse complement strand
CGACCCATCATTCTCTGCTCATTTCCACTCCGTTATCGTTCCATTTCCGGCTCGTTTACGATTCAATGTAAGTTTTTGTGCTGGCACTCTGGCACTCTGGCACTCTTTTGCTATCTTGCTGTTTGATAATTATCTATATCGTTTTACTCCCCCAAAAAAGAGTGCCAGAGTGCCATGCATTTTTCTTTGATACTATGGAACTGTTAAATTGTTATGCGATTAGGGGATGATAATGAGATGATCCTGTGAAAACCCTGGCAATGGTCTAGGATGCCCCCGATAAAGACAGGTAAATGGCCCGTAGATGATCCGTAAACGGACCGTGAATGGGCTGGAAATGGAGTGGAAACGGACTGGAGATGGAATGGAAACGGGCAAATGATGCAAAATTAAGGGCGGGCAAAAAAATAGAATATGTTTTTTGTTAATATTGGGTGTTCTATTATTATCTTTCTTAAAAATAGTATATATTTTCTTCTATGCAAATCTTGCTTTTTCGAGTTATTTTTTGTAACTTTGTGCGTTTTTTGCGATTTGCCTATAAATAGGATTAACAATTTGCTATGGATAAGATTAGCAAGAGTTACGAATAAAAATGGCAAATTGCAATATGGATAAAATTTGCCTATGAATAAAATATACAGATTTGTAACAGTATTAACACTAATCATTTTAACGCAACTCGTTTATGCTGAAGAGCTGACAGGCGTAGTGATGGACGCTTTCACTCGTGAACCGCTGATAGGCGTGACCGTATTGAATACGGACGACAACAGCGGTACGGTAACGGACGAGAACGGACATTTCGTGTTTGTAGTACGGGAGATGCCGGCGCATCTGCGCTTCTCGTACGTAGGTTATCAGACCCAAGACAAGACCCTGAAAACGATTCCCAACAAGTACACCCTGCTTATGCAGGCGGATAACGAGATACTGGAGGAAGTGGTAGTATCAGCCGGCCGTTTTGAGCAGCGAATGACGGATGTGACCGTCAGTATGGAGCTGGTCAAGCCCGCTCTGATCCGTACGCAGGCGCCTACTGACCTGTCGTCGACCCTACAGACCTTGCCGGGCGTGGAGATAATTGACAAGCAGCCGAGTATCCGTGGCGGCGGAGGCTGGACGTACAGCGTAGGTTCGCGCTGCCAGGTGCTCATGGACGGGATGACCGTATTGAACCCCAAGACGGGTGAGATCAACTGGAATAATGTTCCGCTGGAGAACGTGGAACAAGTGGAGGTGATCAAAGGCGCCTCGTCGGTGCTGTACGGTTCGTCGGCGCTGAACGGCGTGATCAACGTGCGCACGAAGCGTCCCGGGCTGACACCCAAGACGAACGTGAGCGGCTATGTGGGCGTGTACGACAACTACAAGAACTATAAGTACACGGGTTCGCGTCTGCCGATATACTATGGCGCCGAAGCCTCGCACTCGCGCAGGGTAGGTGATTTTGACGTATCGGCTGCTATCAGCGGCTTCAAGGACGAAGGCTACCGTCAGCAGAGTTTTAACGACCGCGTGCGTCTGGGAGGTAACATGACCTATCATGCGCCTATGCCCGATGAGAAATATATGAACATGGGCGTGAATGTCAACTACGTAGCCAACCAGTACGGCGACTTCTTTATCTGGCGCAGCCCGAAAGATCCCATCCACCCTTCGCCGCTGACGAACATGGGCAGAAAGGAGCATAACTTCAATATCGATCCGTTCTTCAACTACGATGATACAGAGCGCGGCATATCGCACAAGCTGCGCACGCGTTTCTACCTGACTTCGGACAACCTGACGACTCCCTCGCCGGTAAAGACGACCGAAGAGCTCGCCAAATGGGCTGTGACAAGTTTCGATCTGGACAAACTGAAAGGCTACTACGACAAGATAACCGGCTATACGGATGCGGGCGTATCGATGCAAGATGCGCTACTCGTGACGTTCAGCGACGTGGCAGTGCCGATCAAGAACGAGCAATGGTTGGATGCCATCGTAGCCGGCGTGGATCTGGTGAAGAACGGCCTGGGCTATACCGGTACGGTAGCAGAGATGCAAGATGCTTTGGCATACGCCATGGCATTGTTGAGCGATAATGCGCCTACCCAACCCGAGCTGACCTACAATGGTTATGTGGACTACCAGTTTGCCAAACAGTGGGACAACGGCGTGCGCCTGACCACCGGCATCAACTGGAACCATATAACCAACACCGCCAATATCACCGGTACGCATCATACTGACAACCTGGCAGCATATATCCAATATGACCACCGCATAGCCGACCGTCTGTCGCTCAGCGCAGGTATGCGACTGGAGTACTACCGGATGGACAGCAGCTTTGCAGAGGCAAACATACAGATAGGCAAGTGGCTGTGCCCCGTACGCCCGGTGTTCCGTGCCGGACTGAACTGGGAGATATACAAAGCCGGCTTCCTACGTGCCAGCTTCGGTCAGGGCTACCGCAATCCGTCCATTACGGAGAAATTTGCCCGTAAGGACATTGGCGGCGTAGGCGTTTATCCCAACCATAACATCAAGCCCGAGAGCGGCTACAACGCCGAGATAGGCTACAAGCAGCTCTACAAGTTCGGACCGGTATCCGGTACGTTTGACGTGGCGGCTTTCTATACCGAATACAGGAATATGATTGAGTACCAGTTCGGCTTGTTCCGCAACTCCGACTATACGATGATTAACTCCATTTACGACGTGATTGACGAGGCGCAGAACATGATTGACGGCATCAAGCAGACCAAATCGTTGAGCGGTGCGGGTATAGGCATAGGTGCACAGTTTGTGAACGTGAGCCACGCACGCATCTACGGCGCTGAAGTAAGCACAGCCGGTAAGGTGGATATAAAGAAAGATATGATGCTCGTATACTCGATGGGCTATACGTTCACAGAGCCGGAAGATTTGGATAACGCGCAGCGCATAGAGCAAGAGAAGACCTATGTAGATCCGCTGCAGATGAAGAACAAATCGAACGACAGCAAATACCTCAAATACAGAAACAAACATTCGTTCAAGGCGACGATAGACTACTCGTACAAGTGGTTTTCGTTAGGATTGAACATGATGTACAGGAGCAAGATGCTGGCGGTAGACTACCTGATGGTGGACGAGCGCGCAAAAGAACAAGACGACCTGATGGACTATGCCCGTAAGTTCATCTTCGGCTATGAAGACGGCCTGACGCTCCACGACTACTGGACGACGCACAACACGGATATCTTCACTATGGACGTGCGTTGTGCCGTGCGATTCAAGGAGAAAGCCGAACTGCAGTTCCTGGTAAACAACCTGCTGAACACCGAGTACAGCTTCCGCCCGATGGCGCTGGCTGCTCCCAGATCGTTCGTTTGCCGACTGAATCTGACCCTTTAGTTGAGAATAGAACCGGATAAACAACCAAACAAATATAATTCAAACAAGAAATATGAAGAAAATATACACTTTCGTTTTGCTGGCTATGTGTGCAATGTCATCGTTTGCGGTGACGGTGAGCGATGTAGCCGGTACATTCAAAGGAACGCTCAATATCGGCGGAACGCAATACCCGAACAAGGTGGTATATATTCTGCCGGGCGTTGAGAGCAACACGATTACCTTTGTGCTCCCTGACTTCACCTACAACAATGCTCCGTTGGGTGATATCGTGCTGGTAAACATCCCGATGAGTACAAGCGGTATGCTGACGCTGGATAACCGTACGCTGTATATCAAGGCTATCTCGGAGCGTGCCACGATCTCGATGATCAACGGTTTGGAGGAAGGCGGCGTGACGTACAACTCGATCGTTTCCTCTTCTTCGGCACAAGTGCTGCTGCAGATTGCAGCTCCCTCGCTGCCACAACCTATCTTTGTGCTGTTCAACGGCAGCAAAGTGACAACTGATAACTATGCCATCACGAACGGCGGCTTTGAGGGCAACTGGTCCAGCGGCGAGCTCAATGGATGGCACTCGTTCGGTACGGCTACAGGTTCTTACTCAAGTTTTGCATCGAACACCGACCAGTTCAAGCAATCGACCGACAAGCGTCCGGGAACCAAAGGTTCGTACAGCGCACTGATACAAACGAAATCCGTGTTGGGCGCCAAAGCTAACGGCAACTGCACGAACGGTCGTATCAATGCAGGCTCGATGACTGCCGATGATGCTTCCGGCAACTATAACTTCTCTGATCCGTCCAGCAGCGGATACAACACCCCGTTTGTAGGTAATCCGGATTCGCTGGTGTTCTGGGCAAAGTATATCCCTGCGGACAAGAATCCGTCGAACTCGGTGAACAAAGCCCGTGCGCATGCCGTGGTGACTACCAACGCACGCTATCAGGATCCCGAGGCAACGAGTTATGCCAACGTCAAGATTGCCGACGCTGCTATCAACTACACCGCTACCACCTCGATGGGCTGGCAGCGTATAGCCGTGCCGTTCACCTATAGTTCGGTTAATCCCTCGCAGGCAGCGTACATGCTGATCACCTTCACCTCGAATATGTCTCCGGGCGGAGGCTCGTCATATACGGAAGGCGGTAGCATCTTTGGCGGCGGAACGTTCTATCCGGACTATGTTTATCTAGACGACGTGGAGATGATTTACAACCACGCACTGACCTCGCTCAAGCTGAATGGGGAGAATATACCGTTCATCAACGGCGAAGCAGTAACAACGCGGATGTATAGCGATAGCGAGTACGAGCTGTCGGCAACGAGCAACGGCAAGGCATCCCAATCGTTCATCGGCTACGATGAGCAGAACAATCGCGTACATATCTATGTAGTAGGTCACAACTATTCGCAAGCGCACACCTATAATCTGTATACCTTGCAGATGGCTGAACCTATCCACGATACGTGGTATGAGTATGCCGCTACTATCTGCGACAATGAGCAGTATGCCGACGAGCTGTTCAGCAACCTCACAGAGGCGGGAACGTATGTTGACACTATCCCCAACACCCAAGGCGGCGATTCGATCGTTACGCTCACGCTTAACGTGCTGCCGACGTTTGCCGCTCAAGAGAGCGCCTCGATGCGCATGGATGAGACCTACGAATGGCGCGGATTGTCGTTTGAGGCGCCATTGCCCGGCACGTATCATGATACCGTCGTTCTGCCTACGATCTTCGGTTGCGATTCGCTCTTTGCCCTGACGCTGACTGTTAACCCCATTGCTTATCGTTTCGACGAGACGCTAACGGCATGTCAGCGCGAGCAGACCACGTGGCATGGCAAGACGCTACCTACCGATGCAGCAGGTAGCATTACCGTATACGATTCGCTGCAATCCGTCTATGGCATGGATTCCGTATATGTACTCCAGTTGACCGTGTTGCCCGCCTTCGAGCAAACGGAAACGATGTATGTCAACGAGGCGGAACTGACCTGGCACGGTAAGACCATCAGCGGTCTGCCGCAGTCGAACGAACCGTACTTCTTCTACGATAGTCTGACGGCTATGAACGGTTGCGACTCGGTAATGATTCTCCGCCTGTATGTATCCGACGTGCCTGTTACGTACGGCAGCTACGAGGCAGTGATTTGCCAGGGAGAGTTTGTTCAATACGAAGGTGTACGCTATCGCGAAGCATTTGAGGGCGACATACATGTGGCTGAGGCGAACATGTACGGAGGTGATTCGATTGTTCACCTTACCGTAACAACCCTGCCGTCGTATACCATTGACGAGTATATGACCATCACCGAAGGCGACGATGCAACATGGGAAGGCTGGAACTTGAGCATGATGCCGGTAGGCACGATGACGCTCAATGCCACCTACTATACAGAGCAAGATTGCGATTCGACAATCGTACTCCATCTGACGGTACAACCGGTCTATACCAATCTGACCGACGCACTGCTTGATGCCGAACATCCTGTACGCAAAGTGCTGATCAACGGACGGTTGTATATCATCCGCAAGGAAGAAAATACCTACGATATCGTGGGTCGCAAAGTGAAATAAACGAAACAAATAAATTAATAAACAATAGGAAATATAACAATGAAAAAGATTTTTTCAATTATTTTGGCCGGCTTGATGATGTCGGCATCGGCATTTGCCGTAACGACCAACGAGGTATGCGGTCGGTTTGACGGAATGCTCAATATCGGCGGAAACCTTTATCCTAATAAGTCGGTCTATTTGATTCCCGGAGCAGTGGAGAACACCGTAACGTTCGTGCTGCCCGACTTCATGTACAATGCCGGCAAATTAGGTAACATCGTATTGCCGAACATCCCGATGGACGCCGACGGCAAGCTTACCCTGGAGAACGCTACGCTCTATCTCGATTCTATCAGCGAGCGTGCTACCATCACTGTGATCAACGGATTGGAGGATGGTGGAGTAACCTACAACTCTATCATTACACCCGCCGAGGCTCAGGTCATTTTGTCGATTGCAGCACCCTCGCTGCCACAGGCAATCTTTGTGCTCTTCCAGGGTCAAGCAGCAGCTGCGCAGAACTATGAGATGCCTAACGGCGGTTTTGAGGGCGCATGGACAAACTATGAACCCGAAGGGTGGCACTCGTTCAATACCGCTACCGGATTGATGGTAGATTTTATCCGTGGTACGGATCAGTTTGTTCAATCGTCGGAAGTGCGTCCGGGTTCGAAAGGACAGCATAGTGTGCTGCTCTCGTCGAAGTTTGCCTTGAGTGCCAAAGCCAACGGCAACTGCACCAACGGACAGATCAATGCAGGTTCGTCAACGGCTGACGATCCGGTCAACAACTACAATTTCTCCGATCCTACCAACACCGGCTTCAACACCCCGTTCAACGGCCGTCCGGATTCGCTGGTGTTCTGGGCTAAATACATGCCCGCTGACCGCAATGCTGCCAACGAGGTGAACAAAGCGCGCGTCAATGCAGTCGTCACCACCGCTGCGCGCTATCAGGATCCTGAAGTGGAGGACTATTCCGCTATCAAGATCGGCGTTGCTGAACGCAACTATACTGCTACGGCTTCGATGGGATGGCAACGCCTGGCTGTGCCGTTTGTATACGCCGAGGCTAACAACGACAAGCAACCTGCTTATATCCTTACCACGTTCTCGACGAACATGACCCCGGGCGGAGGTTCGTCGTACAGCACGGGACAAATCAACAAAGTGAACGTACTCGATACGCTCTATTTGGATGATGTGATGATGGTCTACAATCGCGAACTGAGCACGTTTACCATCGATCAGGATGCTGTCAGTTTCGATGGCCGTATTGCTACGGTGAGCGACAACTATTGCGACGATTGCGCCAAGTTTGCCGCAAAAGGCAATGGTATCACCGCCGAACCGTTCATAGCGTTTGATGCCGCACATAAGTGCATCTTCGTCTATGTAGTGGCTGACGACTATGCGCAGTCGCGCCGTTACAACCTCTACCGCATCGATTTTGCCGACAGCCAAACATCCGACCTTGCGCCGATTGAGGATGGCGTACAGCAGATCGTAGCCGGCACGATGCAGGTTGAAAAGATGATGATCAACGGACGCCTGATTATCCGTCGCGGCAATGAATACTTTACCGCGGACGGCGTGCGCGTACAATAATGAATACTATTTCCCTTACGGAAAAATAATAGAAGATTATGAAAAAGATTCTTTTAACAACACTCACGGTTTGCCTGAGCCTGTATGCGGCGGCGCAAACCTACAATGGCGGGGTATGGTATTCGCTGTATGACGCAAGTAGTCATGAACTGAACACCATCTCCAATTATTCTACCGGTGATGTGTTTGCTCCTACGGCAAACAGCCTTCAATTCACCTGGAACTATACGAAAGTAGACCTTATGGGTTGGTTTGCATCCAACACCACGAAGATCTACGAATCAGCGAATGGCGGATCCAATACTACTCAGAAAGGTACGTTGTCCGACAAGACGTGGAATACTGAGCATAGCGAGAATATCAGTATCAGTACGAATATCAACTGGCTCAAATGGGATCGTGCAACGGGTAACACCCACAAAGTAACGCTTTCGAACATCAAAGTGCCTCTGGCAAAGCATATTCTGCTTGAGTCAGGCACATACGGAACGACTTCGGCTACTAAGAGTTTTGGCGAAGTTGTTGCCCAGACTACATCCGATGCGATGCAAATCAAATTACGTTCGTTCCTTACGGCAGGCGATATAACAATCACTTGTTCCAATCCGGAGATCTTCCATCTCGGTTCGCCGGACAATACCGATGCACTGACCTACGCCGTAGGTGCCAATGCCTGCGCTTCTGCCAAAGGTACAGCCGCTACAGCTGGAGGCGGTACGCTCGGTAAGATCGACAATTATGCGTTCAATGTATATTTCACGCCACAAGTGGTAGCCGACTATTCAGCTACAATCACCCTGACGGACGGCACTTCTACCGCTACCGTTACGATTAACGGCACGGGTAAACATATACCTACTGAGGTAACGGTTGCGCCGGTGGCATCGGATATCGTAGAAGGCAATCCGCTGAGCGAGTCGGTTCTTACGGGTGGTGAGGCATCCGTGCCCGGTACGTTTGCTTGGCAAACGCCGGAGGCTGTGCCTGCTGTGGGCACGCAGACCTATACCGTTGTCTTTACGCCGGAGAATGCCGAACTGTATGCTTCGTCCACCGTTGATGTTACGGTGAATGTGCTTGAGCAGAAGTTTGAGCAAACCATCACCTGGGAAGATGTTCTGGGCGAGATATACGCTACGCACACCTTGCCGCTGACAGCTACAGCTTCATCGGGTTTGGCAGTAACGTACAGCAGTTCGGATACTACGGTAGCAATCATTGACGAGACGAACACCCTCATCGCTTTGGCAGAGGGAACGGCTGTCATCACCGTTACGCAAGCCGGTAATGCATCGTTTGAACCGGCAGAAGCTATTCAGCAGACCATCACGGTGCTGCCTTTGCCTACATTCTATGGCGCTTACGAGGCAGCTATCTGCGAGGGCGACTCAATCGAGTTTGCCGGACTGTGGTATAGCGTAGCTACAGAGCAGGCTGTGCTATTGGAGCAGAAGAATAGTGTAGGCGGTGACTCCATCGTCAATCTTACCGTGGAGATTCATCCCGTCTATCGTGTGGCAGACACTTTGTCGGTTCATCACGGCATGTACGACACATGGCAGGAGATAGCTATCGGTCAGTTGCCCGAGGGCGATACGACGCTGGTAGTAAACTATACCTCGATGGAGGGATGTGACTCGACGCACGTACTGCATCTGAGTGTGCTGCCGATGATTGTTACCACCGGCGACGATACGCTGTACGTTTGCTCCGGTGAAACCGTTACGTATGAGGGCAAGACCTACAAGCGTTCGACCAAAGATTCTGTTCTGGTTAGCGAGAAGAATATCTACGGCGGTGACTCCATCGTGGCACTCGTTGTAAAGGTTCTGCCGGCTATGCGCTTGACGCTTGAGCGCACAATCACCGTGGGCGAAGAAGCTGAATGGCAGGATTACGATCTGAGCACTATAGGCTTAGGCGACACGACGCTTGTGGCAGCCTATACGTCTGTCAACGGCTGTGACTCGACCTATACGCTCTATCTGACCGTGGTAGAGCAGGTAGCTACCTCCGTTCAGACGCTTCAAAGCGATAACGAGGCACATAAGATGATCATCGACGGACAGATGTATATCCGTAAAGGTGAGGCCTGGTATGACGCCTTAGGCAGAAAGGTCAATGCCATCAAGAAAGACTAATCCGCTACGATAGATTTATAAAGAAAACAATCACGGGAGTTTTGCTCCCGTGATTGTTTTTAGACGGTCTTATCAATGTTTTTAGAAGAACTTCTCTTCGTTCTGCGAGTCTTCCGAGGTGATGGCACGCTCGAGGTTGGTGGTGAGACTGATATTGACGGTTGAACCTTCCTGTAGGGGTGTGCCCTCCACGGGCATCTGACGGAAGATGATATATGATTCGAGTGTCTCGGGCGTAGGCTCAACATCATATTCGAAAACGCCGATAGTCAGTCCGACATTGAGTAGCGTGCTACGTGCTTGTGCCAGGGACATACCTAATAGTGCAGGTACGTTCACCATTCTATTACCCTGCCGTCTGCCGATGACGAGCGTGACGCTTGTGCCTTCTTCGAGCCGCGTGCCTTCTTCCAGACTGTTCTCTCCGTCGCGTATGTCGAGCACATTATCCGGATAGAGGGACGGTTCGTAGAGCACCTCTCCCACTTTGAGTCCGATGGTACGTAGGGTTGCTTCTGCCTGACGGTACGACACATCCCGCAGGTCAGGCAGAGGTATCATACGCTTGGTGCGTGCGTTCATGACGACATATACCGGTCTGCCGGGCTTGGCGTGGGAGAACGCCGGAGGCGTCTGCTCGACGATAGTGCCTAATGGGGCTTTGTTGGAGAACGTGGAATCGACGATGACCATGAACATATCGCTGGAGCGAAGCACTATCTGTGCTTCTTCCTCCGTCATGCCTGTGATACGAGGGATAGTCACTTCGTTGCCATGAAGCGTGTAGTGCTTCATCCAGCGAACGCCGATGATGAGTAGAACCAGTGCCACTACGATGGCAAGGCACACGTTTAATACGACAAATCCCGTCGTAGTCTTGAAGAAATTTTGCTGCTCTTTCATTATTTTGCCAAAAATATGCACAAAGTTACAACTTTTTTTGCAAATTTCCAAAAAATGTGCTAACTTTGTACTCGGAATATGTGAGATTTTTACATATTTTGCATTTGACCCCGATTTTTCGGATGCCAAAAGCTGCAAACAAGAAAAAAACAATATTGTTCAACAAAAAAAAATCGTACGATCATGAAGAAAGTTTTGTTCATTGCTATCCTGGCTGCCTGCATGGTAGGTTGCTGCAAGAAGGGTGAGAAGAAAGAGTGCTGCAAAGAAGGCGAGAAGACTGAGTGCTGCGAGAAGAAGTGCTGTGCAGAGGCTGAGGCTGCTGCAGAAGAGGCTGCTCCCGCAGAGGAAGCTGCTGTTGAGGCTCCGGCAGAAGAAGTTGCTGCTCCCGCTGCTGAGTAAATCACTCTACTATTCAAAAACCAACCGGTGCGTCAGATGGCGCACCGGTTTTTGGTTTATCGTACTCGGAGTTTTTGTCCGATCTGGAGAATCTTGGTCTCTTTGATGTTATTGAGTTTGCAGAGCGCCTTGACGGATGTGTGGTAGCGTTTGGCGATACCTGAGAGGGTGTCGCCTTGCTTGATCTTGTGGTATTGTGCCTGCTTGAGTTGCTTGACCTGTTCGTTATGCTTGAACGTACCTTTCTTGGTGATGATATAATCTTCGGGTACGCACAAGGTGCCCGTCTCGAAGTTGACGAGTGTCTCAGGGTTGATAGCATTGCCCAGATAGCGTATCTCGTAGTGCAGATGGCTGCCTGTAGAGCGACCGGTGTTGCCACCGAGGCCGAACACTTCACCTGCGTAGATACGTTCGTTCTCTTCGACGAGGGGGCGTGACAGGTGACCGTAGATGGTCTCCAAGCCATTGTCATGACGGATGAGCACATAGTAGCCATATCCACGCGGATCCCAGCCTACGATACGAACCTGACCGTCCCATGAGGCGCGCAGGGAGTCGCCTACCTGCACCTTGACATCTATACCATAGTGGAAGCGGTACTTGCGGAAGCCGAACTTCGATGTGGTATAGGTGACAGTCTTTAGGGGATAGACGAAGCCGCGAAGCGATACGGGGATACTATCCTTGAGGCTATCGACGGGCATCTGATAGGGATTGACGCGTGTATTCATCCATACGGGATAGATGCTGTCGGCAGGGTGACTGCTTGATGTGTCGCCCCACAGCATTGCCGGCATGAGGCGGTACTGGCTCTCACCATCTTCGGTGATGACCACGAGGAAGCGAGGCAGCTCATCCTGTGTGCAGCTAACAAACAGCGTATCGCCCACCAGACGGGAGAGCACGCCTACAGGCATACCGTCGGTGATGGCATCAAAATCATCATGCTCCTCAAGATATTCCGTCGAGTCCGCTTCTACCTCTACAGGATCGGGCTGAACGGGCGGTTCGGCTTTCTTCGGTTTGCGAGCCGAGACAAGTGCTATGGGCAGCACTGCCACCCATAGCAAGATGAGTATTCTTTTCATCAGTTGTGTCACCTGTAATTATGCGGCAAAGCAACCTGTTTGCGTGAAGTACATGTAAGCGACTACGACGGCAGCTATCAGTGCGAGCACAAGCAGTGTGATGAGTATCTTAGCCCAAACAGGCAGACCTTTCTGTGCGAACGGATCTTTGAGTTTGAGAACGGGGAACTTGGCTACCGATGTGAGCGTTACGCCGAACGGCACGTTGATGATAGCTTCCGCGTTGACAGCCCATCCGTTGGCGTTGAGCACCGGAGCCAGGTTGCGGCGACGCAGTTTGAAATATGCCAACAGCATCGACGGACCCGAGATGATGAGCATGATACCGATGATCCAGATAATCAGATGCCACCATGGCGTATTGTTGATACCTTCTGCCAAGCCCGAGATGAAGCTGCCGATATATCCGATAGCCATACCGATGGCAGCAAAGATACCTGCAAACGTGGCTATATCAAAGGCTTTCTTCTTGTTCTCCTGTTTCTTGCCTTCTGCAGCATCTTTCTTGGCGTTCTCGGCTGCTACGGTAGCGTTGGCTTTCATATCCTCCAGACCTTTGCTCTCTTTCTCGGCAACGGATTTGTTTACGAGGTCGGTCACCCATTTGGCGAACTTGCGATAGGGCGTCCAGAATGCCTGACGGATGGAGATAGGATTGTCGATGATCTTGGTGACGATGGCATCATAGTCCAGTCCGTTGCGGTCGTAGAAGATGGCGTTCTTGCCTACCTCCAGATTGTGGACGTCGCCTTGCGTCATGGCAGCTACTATCGACATCTTCTTGCCTGTAGCTTTGTTCTCACAGTCGCAGAAGAGCAGGTACATACCCGATTTGCCTGCCTCGGCAGCCATTCTGCCGGCATCTGCCACTTTTACGCACAGTTCGCATGCACGCTGGTCAATCACCAGACGACCGCACTGGAAGATAGCTTTGATCTCGCGATTGTAGAAGTCCTGGAACGAGATGTAGTTCTTGATAAGGGTATAGAAGTCACGTTTGATCATCAGCAGTTTCTTGAGCGGCTGATATTCGCCCGTGGCGGCAGCTACAGCTGCAGCATTGGCGTCGGCTACGGCTTTGGCTTCAGCCTCGTAGGCTGCTACTTGGGCGGAAAGAGTCTTCCACTCTTTCTCTGCGATCTTCGGTTGTTTCTCGGGGTCGGTGATAGCCAGTCCCATCTTCTCCAGTTCTGCAGCGCGGAACCATTCGTTGTAGTCAGCCTCATGTTCGTGCACGGCAGCGATGATGTCGGCAGCCAGCGGTGCTTCAGGGGCTGCTTTCTGCTCCACTACTATAGCAGCGATAGCGGCATTGACGGCTGCGAGATTGATGGTCTCTTCCTTACCGGCTATGCGTCGTGCCACCTCTGCCATCTGCTTTGCCTCGTCGTTGTCTTCATTGAGATCGGCGATGCGCAGTTCGTCGCTCTCAGCAAGGAGCACTTCGGGGTCACGCAACATTGCGCACAGATAATTGGAAGTAGCCACTACTTCGTCGATACGGATCTTGCCGTCGTGGTCGCCATCCATGAGCGCCAAGGTGTCGGCACTGATCTCCAGACCTGTGGTGGGACAGCTGAGTACGGTCCACATCTTTTCGTCTAACTCGCCCAGATGGCGAAAATCTTCACCCTTCGCAACATGAACGCGGGTGTTACCACCAATCGTGGTAAATGTCCATTTGTAAGCCATATTATTTGATTTTAAATTATTATTTGCTTTATTTGTTTCGTTTCGGGGCAGATACTTGCATTTTTCAGGAAAAATATGTATCTTTGCATCCGAAATAATAAATCTCTTGTTATGCGAACAATCCTCATTGCCGAAGAAGGCGAACGCAAGTTGGTGGAGCAATATCTGCCCGGTGAGACGAACATCCTTGTTACCGGCGTCGGCGCGCTAAATATCATCCGTGCTTTGCGTGACCTGCCTCGCGACACCGAATTGATCAACATCGGCTACGCCGGTAGTGCCAATTACCCGATAGGTACGCTGGTGGAAGTGACCGAATGCCGGTTGCACCATCCTAACGTGACTTATGCCGAGCCCGTGTTGCCGCTGCAACCGATAGATGACTTGTTTGTCCGTGCCTTGCAGCCCGTGAAAGCCGTATGCTATTCCAACACCGATTTTGTGCTCTCTTCCCCATATACCGACTGCGTGTTCGATATGGAGTCAGCCTATATTGCTGCCCAGGGTTTCACCCGCTTGGCGGCGCTGAAGATTGTATCTGACAACCTCTCGCTCCACGCTTATCACGAACTGACTAACGGCGTACAATAGCTTCCTTCGTTGCGATTGGTTTGCGTATCTTGGCAGGCGCATTCTGTCCCACTTTCTGGATGGGCGTTGTGCCTGTGAGCAGTATGTCCGTGCCGTTGAGGGCATGTCCTATGACCGACCATCCCTGTTCGGTCACAGTGAGTGTGCCATCGGCTATGAGCCATTGTGCTGCCGGAACCAGATAGCCTTGCTGCAGGTAGCTCAGTGAAGTGAAGTACATCATGGAGCCGCCTATATCAAAGTGTGCATCATCACGATAGCCGGCTGCGGCTGTGCCCGGAGCGTTGGTGCTGTTAAACTCGTACGAGCCGACTGGAATGGCGGTAGCGTCCGGCGCAGTGTACAAGTACATGTTGACAAACGGGATGCAGGTGGTGCCGGAAATATTATAGGTAGCGGAGGTGTTGTATGCCTGCACTTGCCATATCCTGTATCCTTCATCGGGATAGGAGCGCGAGTCGGTATACGCCTCATTGATTTCAATCGGCTGTCCCAGCGTAAACATGTTAGGCGACATATCATCTGACGGTTCGGGATAATAGTCCGGCACCGGCACAGGCGTTACGCCTCCGTGACGGATATCCGCTCCACCTTTCGTGCCTTCCACTACGGGCGTTTGCTCCACTTGCACGACAGGCATGAAATCATCCGCCACGATAGCTACAACCATGCAGTTATCGGGTACCCATTCGGCATCCAGTTGCAGGTCATATTCCTCATCGAAGGTCAGCGGCAGAGGCTGATCGGATAGGGCACGCTCTACGGTCAGGATATCGCCCAGTGGCGTGCTGAGGAAAGCACGTACGGCGTTGGCATGCCGGAACTCCTCCCAGCCCTCGTACGAACCGTAATAATCCACTTGGTAATCAATCATACCCGATTCCTTGATGAGCAAGGTTAGTTTGAGTTCCGGATAGTCCTCGTTCACCACTATGCCGTGGACATGCACATGTAGCTGCCGCGTACCGGCATCGTAGGTGTTGGTGACAGTCAGTCCTACGTATGTCGAATCGTCAAACTGCGAACGATTCAGACTCGGGAGATAAGCCGGATGGAAACAGGTGGCTTTGCCATCCGCTGTTTTGGTGGATTTGCGATCAATCGATACGTTGGGAGCACCGCTCACATTGAGCTTGTTGGTAATCTTCTGACTGCCGGCGACGGAGAAATGGTCTTTCTGATAGCCGTAATGGTGCAGCACCACAACCCAGTTGGGATCGTCGCCCACAAACGCAACTACGCTGTCCATACCCATAGGGCAGTAGCCGCAATCCTGACCGGTAAACTCCTCAAGCAGATGTTTCTTCGCAAAAGCCGTAGGTACGGGTGTCGGATCGTCTTTCGGTTGCGGTTCAACAGGGTTCTGTTGGCAACCGCTCATGCCCCATACCATTGCTGCGGCAAAAACAAAACTTAAATACTTCTTCATAATCATTATATACTATTAATCCATTATTTTCCGGTTTGCACACCTCCGCCGCCTCCCAGACGGTTCAACTCATCCATATCACCCACTTTGCGCTGCTTGTGTTGCTGATACTGGCCGAACATCCAAGTGACGGACGCCATCACTTTTTGAGCGCGAACGGTATTCTTGTACCAACTCTCATAGCCTGGCTCCATACCTTGATTATGTGTTTCGAAACTTAGCGAGCGAGCCAGATCTTGAACGTTGAGGTTGAGAATCAATCCCTTCGTCATAATCATTTTCTTCACGCCGAAACTGAAAAAATAGGTACTTCCTTCCTTGTCATAGCCTGTGGTCATCGGACTTGACCAGTTGCCGTCGAGTGTCATTGTCCACTCTTTGGGCAGATAGGCAGAGAGAGTACCGCCTACGTAGCCGTAGTGATTACGATTTTCGTACACGGGTTTGCCGTCGGCTTGTTTCTCGTAGGATTTATTGATAAAATGCAGCCACCCTCCATTGACTGTGAGTGCCAGCCAAGCGCCTTGCAACGTACGCTTGCCGTCGTCGCCGGTAGCGAATTTCGGTACGATGGGAAGTTCCGTAAGCGAGACATTGATGCCGTGGGTGGTACATGTACCGAAATTCTTCCATTTGACAAAGGACATGCCGTTGGGAAGGATGGTCACCGGTTGGGAAAACATATCTTGCGTATGTCCGAAATTAAATGTCATATTCAGATACTGCGTCCAGCCGAACGTTATTTCCACGTCGTTGTTATATTCGGGTTTGAGTTCCGTATTTCCTTCCTGATAGCTATAGGCATCGGTATATTGACGGAAGGGATTGAGCATCCAGTAGTTGGGTCGTTTGATACGTCGCGTATAGCTTATGCCCGCCGTGACAGGTTGGCCTATCTTACCCAGCGGAGAGGATGTATATCCTATATAGGCAGTGGGGAAGGGATCGATATAACTTTTGTTGGTGATAGAGTCGCCTGCCGGTAGTTTCCAATTGCCGTGACTGAACGTATACTCACCGCGCAATCCGAGCTTGACTGACCAATGTTCGCCGAACTGTTTGCCCACCGATATATAGGCAGCAGCTACGTGTTCCTGATATAGAAAATCCGATGGTGTACTGTTGAGAAAGACATTGTTAAGAACAGAGTCAGTTGTCATATGGTTGTCGGTAGAGGACAGAGCATATTTGACGCCACATTCAATCATACCTGTCTTCCAAAATTTCGTCTGAAAATCCACCTTTGCGCTATAGATGTTCGCTATTTGTTTGCTAGTGATATCCAGTTCGAGGTTTTTGACACCGACATAATTGGTTTTCTGCGTATTGGCCGACTGATTATTATAGCGGTTGTAATCGACGTTGACGGTCAGTTCGCGTTCAAGATCTTCATTGAACGTATGGGTATAGTTGAGATTTGCCGTGTGTTGCGGAGCTTTGAATCGTGTATGGGTATCTGTGATGCTGCGCGCTGTATCGTTGGTTGTTTTGTCGGCTGTCCATGCGATATTGCGTGTCGGGTCGCTATTTTGCGTCATATCCATGTAGGGCACTTGCAGAATAAAGCCGAAGGTATTCTTCTGATCGATATACCAATCGTTGCCAATCTTGAGCATATAATACTGAAAACGCAAATCATACCCGGATGCAGATTTACCTGCCAGGAGAGGTGTTTCGCGATAGGTCTCGAAATCGACATCGTTTTCGGCATAAACCTGTGTCAATTGTCCGAACGTGTAAGTTTTTTCGCTGCGGTAATTCATGTTGAGCGACACCATGTCCATATTCAGCCATCGTTTGATATCGCCGAAGTACATACCTCCGTAGGCTGCGGATAGCATTCCATTAAGTCCCTTCATCATGTTGCGCTTCGTCTTGATATTGATGATACCGCCCGAACCGCTGGCGTCATATTTGGCAGAGGGATTGCTGATGATCTCAATCTTTTCGATGGTATTGCCGTCGGTACCGTCGAGCATGGCTTTGAGCTGCTGACCGCTCAGATAGGAGGGCTTGCCGTCGACATACACTTCCACCGACTTGCCGTTGACGGTAATGTTGCCGTCTTTGTCGATGCGTACGCCGGGAGCACGACGAAGAATGTCGTTGCCGTTGGAGCCGGCTGACAAGGGCGAGGCGCTTACGTTCAGTACCAATTTGTCCATTTGGCGTTCTACCAGCGGTTTTTTGGCTTTTACCTCCACTTCACTCAGTTGCTCCGTCTCTTCCTTTAGTACAAAATCCGGTCCGCCGAAAGAGGTGTGATAACCTATGTACGAGGCTTGAATGATGTATGTCTTTGCCGATACGTCAACGCTATATTCGCCTTTCTCATCGGTGATGGCGCCGGTCAGCAGCGATGAATCTTGTGCCAGAACGGAGATCGTGACGAACGGCATCGCATCGCCGCGACCGTCCACCACCGTTCCTTTCACCGTTTCAGCTGCTGCGGTCATGGCAACCATCAGAAATATGGAGATTAGTATTTTGCGCATGTTATATATATGTCAATAGTAAGTTATCTGTATTTCGACTCGGTATCGTCATTGAGGATACTGAGGTAACTGTCAAACCGTGATATAGCTATCGCCTTGCCCACTTCCGGCAGCACGGCGCATCCGGGTTCGCCGCAATGAATGCAATTGGAATAGCGGCAGTCACGGCTCAGACGGAAGATCTCTTTGAAGTAGTGTCCCACTTCCTCTTTCTTCATGTCCAGCGTACCGAAGCCTTTGATGCCCGGCGTGTCGATCAGCCATCCGCCTTCCGGCAGCGGATACATCTCGGAGAAGGTGGTCGTGTGCATGCCGGTGTTATGCACGGATGAGATGTCTGCCGTGCGAGCCAACTCCTGTCCGAAGATGGCATTGAGCAGAGTGGATTTACCTACGCCGCTGTTACCGCTTAGGAGCGTCTTCTTGCCGATAAACTCGTTTTTGAGTTTCACGGCATCATCGTAGCGGGCAGAGATAGCGCGCACCGGGTAATCCAGACTCTCGTACAGGCTCATCAATTCGTTCAGTTCGTTTTCTTCATGCTCATCCAGCAGGTCCACTTTGTTGAAAAGCAGTAGCACGGGTACACGGTACGCTTCAGCGGTAGCCAGCATCCGGTCGATGAACGTGGTGGAGGTCACCGGATGATTGATTGTGACGAGTAGCGCCAGCTGGTCGATGTTGGCTGCCAGGATGTGCGATTGTTTCGACAGGTTCGTGCTGCGGCGGATGATATAGTTCTTGCGCGGCAGTACCTCCGTTATCCAGCATGTGCCGTCGATTTGCTTTTCCACGGTCACTTCGTCCCCCACCGCTACGGGGTTGGTCGAACGGATGCCGGCAATACGCAAGTTGCCCTTGATGCGGCAATCAAGCTTCTCACCTTCGGCTGACAGCACCGTGATGCTGTTGCCCGTTGATTTTATTACCAGTCCGTTTGTCATGTTCTTGTTGTTATCCGCCAAAATTGGCGGATGGGTTAGAAGGCCTCCGTGGCGGTCAGGTAAAAGCCGTAACCGCGTATGTCCGACCAACTCGGGTAGATATTGTTGCGTGCCACATCGGCACGAATGTTTATTTTGGCACGGTTGATAGTCAGGCGCAATCCCAATCCGTAACCCACTTTGGGTATGCTCCACTGCCAATGCCGGTAGTCATATACATCTCCTATACCCGCGAACGCGCATGCGCGTATCCAACGCCATATCGGTACGCGCAACTCCGTCTGAAACGATAGTGCCGTGTTGTCGCGAAACATCCCATACGGTATGCCGCGCAGCCTGTCTTGTCCGCCTATGGCAGGCAGCATCTGAAATGGTACGTCTGCTCCTTTTGGCGATAGGGTCATGTCCGCACAAACCTGATATGCCCACACTATATCGTGTCCGCAGGGCACGAACTGCCGCCAATCAATATGGAGCCGTGTCAGCGCCATATACGTATTTCGGGCGGAGAAATGCTCCGTAGCCGATATACGCAGAAACATGCCGCTGCTTGGGTAGTATAACACATCCCGTGTGTCATAACCGCCTGCCAGACCTATACCCATCATCAAGATCTCCGATGCTTCCGTCTCGCTTGCCATCAGCGTTCGTTCCCACAGCACATCCGCATGGGCGCCCACTTGCCAACCTCTGCCTACGCTTACCATGGGCTGAACAAATCCGTACGCACGCTGCGAAGCATACCTCTCGCCTTTGCGTGCCCGAGTGCCGTCTAAGGTCGAAGTGTTGCCTATGCCGTAGTACGTATCGGGATAGTTGCGATACCCGGCACGAAACTGCAGCTGCCACGGCAGGGTGGTGCCCAGATAGAGCGTTCCTTGCGTATTGGCATACCACTGCTTCTTGAGCGAGTAAGCGCCATCCACCTGTAGAATGGATGTCCGTTCGCCCTGTATGCGCAGATAGGCTTGCGCTGCTGCTCCGAACTCCCAGCTCGTCTCGGGCGTGTAGTTGATTACCGGCACGCCCATGCATGGCCAGTTAGGCAACGAGTCCAACGCTAACGATGTAGCATGCAGAGCGGTCAGCCCTGCCAGCAACAGACCTGTGATAGTGGAGCGCAGACGCATCCTGTAGGCTTCGACCGATCAGACGGTCATGATCTCCTTCTCTTTCTTGGCGTACACTTCGTCAATCTGCTTCACGTACTTGTCGTGGAGCTTCTGTGCGTCGGCTTCAGCATCTTTCTCCACATCCTCGGGCATACCGTCTTTCACCTGCTTCTTCAGGGTCTCGATGGCATCACGGCGGGCATTGCGGATCGATACTTTCGCATTCTCTGCCTCTGCCTTGCATTGCTTGGCCAGCTGCTGACGGCGCTCTTCTGTCAGCGGCGGCATGATGAGACGAATAGTCTCGCCGTTGTTGCTCGGTGCCAGACCGATGTTCGAGTTGATGATAGCGCGCTCTATGTCGCCGATGATCTTGCGCTCCCACGGTTGGATAACGATGGTGCGTGCATCGGGGGTGGTAAGAGTAGCTACGTTGGCCAGAGGCGACATAGTGCCGTAATAGTCCACGCGGATGGCGTCCAGAATGCGTACGCTGGCTTTACCGGCGCGGATGTGTGCCAATGCATCATCCAAGAAGAGCACTGCTGCCTGCATGCCCTCTTCTGCCTCTTGCAGAATTTGTTTTGCTTCAATCATAGTATATAGTGATTTATTTCCGCCTATCATGGCGGATGCTTGTTACGGGGTTACTAATGTTCCTATCTTCTCGCCGTTCATTACCTTCATGAGGTTGCCTGGCTTGTCCATGTTGAATACATAGATTGGCATGCCGTTCTCTTTGCACATCACGGTGGCCGTCTGATCCATCACTTTCAGTCCGCGGCGGATAACTTCGTCATAAGTGATCTCGGTGAACTTTGTGGCCGTAGGATCTTTCTCGGGATCAGCGGTATAGATGCCGTCCACGCGTGTGCCCTTGAGCATCACGTCGGCTTGTATCTCCAATGCACGAAGCGACGATCCTGTATCGGTCGTGAAATACGGACTGCCCGTACCGCCTGCCAGGATCACCACATGTCCCTTACTGAGCAAGCGCTTGGCTTTGTCGGGATTGTAATGGTTGCCGATAGGCTCCATACATACGCTCGTCAGAACGCGTACGGGTTGCCCTATTGCTTCCAGTGAACTGGCCAGCGCCAAAGCATTGATACACGTTGCCAACATGCCCATCTGATCACCTTTCACGCGATCGAAACCTTGTTTCGAACCGCTCAAACCACGGAAAATGTTACCTCCGCCGATTACGATAGCAACCTGTACTCCCTGTTCGGCAATGGCCTTGATCTGCTCGGTATATTCGTGCAGACGATTGGTGTCGATGCCAAAACCCTGACGGCCTTGGAGACTTTCACCGGAAAGTTTTAACAAGATTCTTTTGAATTCCATATCTGTGTTGTTTTATGGTTTTATATCCGTTCCAGTTTGGCATAGGTCAGCAGCAATGTTTTTTTCCCCTTGTCGTCGAAAACTATATCGATCTTTTCGTTATCGTTCTCTTTGTATACGCATTTCACCGTTCCTTTTCCGAATACCTTATGTGCTATTCTGTCACCCTCTTTCCATTCGGATATCACGGCGTCGGGCATCGGCTGTTTTGGTAGTTGTTTTACCGCCTTCAGCGTTGCCGGCCGTGCGGGCGGTGTGACGGTCGCCTGTCGAAGCTGTTCCGTAGGACGGGTTGTCGGATGCGACATCATCGTTCTCGGCGTACGCGGTTGCTCTATCCATGGCGGCATCATCGTGGGTACGGAACTGCCGCGTGTGATGTACTGCGGATCAATGTCGCGAATGAATCGCGATGGGGCATTGAATGTAGGCTGACCGTTTTTCCAGCGCTGGTTGGCATACGTGATGAAGCATTGCTGTTCGGCGCGAGTGATTGCCACGTATAGTAACCGCCGCTCCTCCTCCATCTCTTTTTCCGTCTCGCAGAACGGCGAAGGAAAGAGGTTCTCCTCCAGTCCTACTACAAACACTACCGGGAACTCCAGTCCCTTGGCGGCATGAACGGTCATCATCGTCACGCGTGGCGTACGGTCATCCAGACGCTCGTCCTGATCGGTGAGCAGGCTGACCTCGTTCAGGAAGTCGTTGATATGCGCATCCTCGTCTTGAGCCTTGCGGTCAGTGACAAACTGATGAATGGCACTTAACAGCTCCTCCAGGTTGCCCCGACGGTCAATACCTTCCGGCGAATAATCTGTCACGGCATCGGCCATCAGCCCCGAGCGCTCGTAAACGGCTTGCGTATACTCGTAGGCATCCTTTTCCTGCATCAAGGTGTGCAGCTCGTCAATCATCTGAGCGAAAGCCTGCACTTTCTTTCTCGTGCCTGCCTGCAGTAGCGGAGCAAAGCGTTCCGGCTCACGGCATACAGCCAGGATAGGCTGCCCCGCCATGGCTGCCGCTTCGCGCAGCTTGTCCACTGTTGTGTCGCCTATCCCACGCTTGGGCATGTTGATGATGCGATCCAATGCTTCGTTGTCGCGCTCGTTAGCCACAAGGCGAAAATATGCAATGGCATCTTTTATCTCTTTGCGTCCGTAGAAGCTCAGTCCGCCGTAGATGCGGTAGGGAATGTTCCGCTTGCGTATCTCATCCTCAAAGCTGCGGCTCTGGGCATTTGTGCGGTAGAGGATGGCTATATCTTCGTAGTTGCGGTGCTCCAGGTTGTGCAGCATCACGATCTGTTGTGCTACGGCATGACTCTCCTCGCGGTCGGTATCATAACCTGTCACGCGCACCTTGTCACCCACCTCTTTCTCCGAGTAGACATTCTTGCGTATCTGCGCTTTGTTCTTGTAGATGAGGCTGTTGGCTGCATTCACTATCGTCTGCGTCGAGCGGTAGTTGCGCTCCAGTTTGAATAGCCGTGCATCGGCGTAGGCCTGCTGAAAACCTAAGATATTCTCAATCGTAGCCCCGCGGAAACTATAGATGCTCTGTGCATCATCGCCCACTACGCATACTTTGTTTTGCGGTTCGGCAAACAACTTGACCAGCAGGTACTGGGTGCGGTTGGTGTCCTGGTACTCATCCACCAGTACATACCAGAACCAACTTTGGTATTGCTCGCGTATATCGGCATTGTTTTGCAGCAAGATTACGGTATACATCAGCAGGTCATCAAAATCCATCGCATTCGAGCCGTGCAGCCGCTTGTCGTACTCTGCGTATATCTGCGGCATCCTGCCTATGTTCATCACGCTGTCTGCTTGGGCGAATTGCTTGCTTTGAGCGTACTCTTCCGGCGATACGAACGCCGACTTGGCTGTACTGATGCGGTCGATGATAGTGCCCGGCTTGTAGATCTTGTCATCCAGTTTCAGATCCTTGATGATCTTTTTTACCAGCGATTTCTGGTCGCTTGCATCGTAGATAGTATAGTCGCGCGTGAAACCGATGGCGGCGGCATGTTTGCGCAGGATACGCGCACAAATGCTGTGGAACGTACCCATCCAGATGTAGCGTGCCACGTCTTCACCTACCAGGTGGCATATGCGCTGCTTCATCTCGCGGGCTGCTTTGTTGGTGAACGTCAGCGCCAGGATATGTCCGGCAGACACACCCTGGGTGAGCAGATAAGCTATCTTGTAAGTCAGCACACGCGTCTTACCCGATCCTGCTCCTGCCACGATCAACTGTGCTCCATCGTTGTACTCAACAGCCGCACGTTGACTCTCGTTTAGTTCATCCAAAAATGACATATTATACCCAATATTTGCATTTGGTCTACAAAGTTACAAAAAAAATATGACATTTCATAGTTTTTACGTCATTTTTTTTGCAAAAACGCTAAAAAAAGTGTAACTTTGTAGTGTAAATTGATTTTGAGGCATACAAATCCTCATTTTGGTTGATGTTACCGGTAGAATTTTTAGATATGATGCAACAGCAGTTGGGGCAACAGGCTCCTCTGCTTTTTCGTGCGTTGGAAGACGAGCCAGTCGTGTCCATCCGTCTGAACGACAAGATTGATGAACTGTCGTTCGATGCGGATGCCGATGAGGTACCATGGCACTACGACGGCTATTACCTCTCCGAGCGGCCTATGTTTACGCTTGACCCGCTTTTCCACGCCGGTTGCTATTATGTTCAGGAGGCATCATCCATGCTCATTCAGTTGGCGCTGGAGCAGTATGTTCCTGAGCAAAGTGTTGTACTTGACCTGTGTGCCGCTCCCGGAGGCAAGGCTACGCTCATCAGCCAGTATCTGGGGCAGGACGGTCTGCTTGTAGCTAACGAGGTAGTGCGCCAGCGCGTGTTTGTGCTATCTGAGAACATCCAGAAGTGGGGCAACGGCAATACCGTGGTCACCCATAACTCTCCGGCGTTGTTTGCCGATGCGCTGCCGAATATGTTTGACTGCATTCTGGTGGATGCACCCTGTTCGGGCGAGGGCATGTTCCGCAAGGACGAGCAAGCCGTGGCTGACTGGTCGATGCGTACGGTGCGTACGTGCGTCGAACGGCAGCGTTCGATCCTGAGCGATGTGTGGGATGCGCTCAAGCCCGGAGGTATCATCATCTACTCCACCTGCACCTTCAATCGCCACGAGGATGAGGAGAACGCCATGTGGATAGCCGAAGAGCTCGGAGCGGATATCCTCCCACTGCGTTTGGATCCCGCTTGGGGCGTGACGGAGAGTCTGGCAGGTTATCATTGTTATCCGCATCTGGTGCGTGGCGAAGGCTTCTACCTATGCGTGCTGCGCAAACATCGTGCCGACTATACGCCTATGAAGCTCCGTGTTCCCCGCAAACCTGCCGGCACTCCTATCGCGCCGGACACCTTGGAGACTGTTCGCTCATGGCTGCACCATCCCGATGATTGGGCGTTGCGGCAAGCCGACCGGTTTATCACGGCCTACCCAATGCAGTACAAGGAGCTGATAGATTATATGGCTACGAAGTTCCTCTGCATCTCTACTGGCTTCGGCTTGGCGGAGGAGCGGGGTAAGTTCTTTGCTCCGCAACATAGTTTGTCGATGTCCAAAGCCTTGCGTCAGGAGGCTTTCCCTGCACTTGAATTGAATCTTGAAAACGCACTGGCTTTCCTTCGAACGGAAGCTTTGCCGATGACTAACATGCCGCTCGGGCTGCTCATGGTCACCTATCATGGTATCCCGCTCGGTTTTGTCAAGAATGTCGGTGCGCGTTGTAACAACTTATATCCTAACGAATGGCGTATACGCAAGTTGTAAATAGAACGGTTCTCGGTTGCCTGCTGCTGTTGTTGCCCGCTATGCTGGCAGCGCAACAGTGGCGTACCTCGCTCGAGATCAGTCATCCCGCTGCGCTCCGTCTGCCCGATGGCGTTCAGCAGGTGATGCTCGTCAATAATACCGTGGCGCATCCCGATGCCCCGCGCGGAGCTTTCTTCACGCTCATGGCGGCTTCCGAGATGCTCGAAGGGTCAGATTATGTTCCTTCGGTGCTTGAGACGTCGCAAAACCGTAGCGCCAGCATCTATGTCAAGCAGTTGCTATCCAACGAGCGTGCCGATTCGCTCATGCAGACCTACGAGAGCGATGCCCTGCTTGTGCTCAATCAGGAGATCGTTCATCCTACGCTCGATAGTTATGCTACCGACAACGATACCTATTATGCCTATATCCAAGGCATCGTAGCTACCCATTGGACGCTCTTCTACCGCGACGAAGGTCTTCGCGCGCGCACGCTTATTTTTACAGATACCTTGTATTGGGAGAATGAGGCGGCTTCACTTGAGGCCGCTGTGGGGGCACTACCGGAGATGGAAGACGTGCAGTATGAACTCTTTGTCTATGCCGGCGAACATCTGGCGCAGCGCCTCATGCCGCGCATCGAGACCGTCGATCGCTACGTGTACGACCTGGGTAAAGATGATGCAGGTATGCAATATTTTGTCCGTCAGCAATGGCAGGAAGCTATCCATGCGTGGACGGCGCCTAAGGATAAGAAGCGGCTGGATGCTTATGCTGCTGCCAATTGTGCGTTGGCCAGTGAGATCATCGGTGATCTCCCCGTCGCTTGTTCGTATGCCGAGCGTGCGATTGCCCTCTTCGATGCCCTCCGTGGCGCTGACGACCGCCAGCAGGCTGCAAATATGCGCTATTATCTGGAGCTTCTCCAAGCCAGGATGGCAGAGTGATACGAGGTATATCTTTTCCTAAGAACCGCTCAATCTTTCCCCAGTACCGTGCATCGTCCGGACTGACCAGCGTGATGGCCTCGCCCTTGTTCTCTGCGCGGGCGGTGCGGCCTATGCGATGCACGTAATCTTCTGCATCGCGCGGCACGTCGAAGTTGATTACCAGCGGAATGTCGTCCACATCAATGCCTCGCGCCACAATATCCGTGGCTACCAGCACGTCAATCTTCCCGTTCCTGAAATCCAGCATCACCTCGTCGCGTTGCTTCTGTTCCAGATCGCTGTGCATGGCGCGGGCATTCATGCCCTGACGTGCCAGTAAGATGGTCAACTCTTTCACGTACTGCTTCTTGCCTGCAAACAGGATGACTTTCTTCAGATGTTGCTCTTTCAGATGTTCTACCACGAACGGTATCTTCTGCGCCGGATAGCAGCATAGTGCCTGTTGGGCTATCGTCTCCGGCGGACGCGAAACGGCTATCTTCACCTCTTCCGGATCGTGCATGATGGTCTTCGCCAGTTTGCGGATGTCGGCAGGCATCGTGGCGGAGAACATGATTGTCTGGCGGTCTTTGGGCAGACAGGCTACTATCTTCATGATGTCGTCAAAGAAGCCCATGTCCAGCATTCTGTCAGCCTCGTCCAGGATGAAATACTTGACGCCCGAGAAGTCGATATCCATGATGTTCATGTGGCTGAGCAGTCGTCCGGGGGTGGCTATCACGATATCCGCTCCTTGTTTCAGCCCGTTGGCTTGCAGACTGAAATTTCCTCCGTCATGACCGCCGTAAACTGCTACCGACGAAAATGGCACGTAGTAGCCGAAACCTTCCATCTGCTGGTCGATCTGTTGTGCCAGTTCGCGCGTAGGAGCCATGATGATGGCATTCAGTTTATTCGGGTCATGATCGTCGTATTCCAGGTTGGTCAGCAGCGGTAGGATATAAGCTGCCGTCTTGCCCGTGCCCGTCTGTGCACAACTGATCACGTCGCGATGGTCCAGTATGATAGGTATAGTCTGCTCCTGTACCGGTGTGCAGGTGTCGAAATGCATGTCCCATAAGGCATCCAGCACTGCATCGGATAAAGGTAGTTCGTCAAAGTATTTTGCCATTTTTCTCTATATCTAAATTTCGAACTATCGATTTTTCGATATCTCGAGTTATCGATTCATTTCTATCTTGAACTTGTTCACCTGTACCGCTATCATCACTGCCGCCACTATCGCGGAGATCACGTCGCTGGCAGGTATGCTCCACCATACGCCTGTTATCGGACTATCCGTGAACAGCATCGGCATCAGCAGCGCCAGTGGTATGAGGAAGAGTACCTGACGCGTCAAGCTCAGGAATATCGACTTGCCGGCCATGCCTATCGATGTAAAGAAGTTGCCGGCCACCATCTGGAATCCTACCAGCAGCATCGATGATGCCAGTATGCGCATAGGCACGATCGTCTGCTCTATCAATTCGGAATCATGTGTGAACAGCATCACCATCCATCGCGGCACGCATTCGCCCAGCAGAAATACTCCGCCCATCACCATCGTCGCGCAGATAGCCGTCAGCTCAAAGGCTCGTAGCATACGGGCATACTGCCGCGCGCCGTAGTTGTACCCCACTATAGGTTGCATGCCTTGGTTCAGACCCATCACAATCATTGCAAATACGAAGATAAACCGGTTGATCACGCCATACGAGGCGAGCGCCATATCCCCGCCATACTCCTTGAACTGATTGTTCAGGATGATGATTACAAAGCAATGTGCTATGTTCATCAAGAATGGCGACAAACCGATGGATAGCGAACGCTTCGTTATCTGCGCATCCAACCGCCATATACCTTTGTGGAAATGGATGATCTCGTTCGGGTTAAGGAAGATTGTCATCTGCCATACCACGGCTATGGCCTGTGATATCAGCGTTGCCACGGCAGCACCGCGTACGCCCATGTCCAGTCCGAAGATGAAGATAGGGTCCAGTACGATGTTGATGAATACCGCTACGATTGTTGCTACCATCGATGTGCGCGGATGGCCCATCGAACGAAGCATGCTGTTCAGCCCGAAATAGATATGTGTCAGCGCATTGCCTATCAGGATGATCTCCATATATTCGCGCGCATAGCTGATCGTTGCCTCACTCGCGCCGAAAGCGTATAGGATAGGATCCATCCATATCAGTCCCACCGCCATGACCGCTACACCCAGGATGAAGTTCAGCAGAATCACGTTCCCCAGTATCCTTTCGGCAGTGTTGTAGTCTTTTTCCCCGAGTTTGATTGCCACCAGCGTACTTGCACCTACGCCTACCAGCGTGCCGAATGCCACACAGATGTCCATGAACGGTTTGGCTACCGTCAGTCCCGATAGCGCCAGCGCGCCGCATCCGTGGCCGATAAAGATGGAGTCCACCATGTTGTACAGCGAACTGGCGGTCATCGCAATGATGCCCGGCAACGCATACTTAATCAGCAGGCTGCGGATCGATTCCGTACCCAACTCATCAGCTTTCAATGGTGCTCCGCGACGTTTTGACATTCAGTTTGTTTACCTTTTAGCCATTTGCTTTTTCACAGCCGTGCCGCTATCTGCATGAAGATTTCGGCGGCGGGATGGCCGGATTGGAGGACAACGGGAATGCCGTTATCGGCGCCCTCGCGGATGGATTGAACGAGAGGCACTTCGCCCAACAAGGGGATATGGAGCTGCTCTGCCAGACGTTTGCCGCCGTCCTTGCCGAAGATGTAGTATCTGTGGTCAGGCAGTTCGGCGGGGGTGAAATACGACATGTTCTCTATCAGTCCCAGTACCGGCACGTTCACCTTATCGTTGGTGAACATATCCACGCCTTTTTTTGCGTCAATCAGCGCTACTTCCTGTGGCGTGGTGATTACTATCGCGCCTGTCAGGCGAAGTGTCTGAACAAGCGTCAGATGTATATCCGACGTGCCGGGAGGCAGGTCAATCAGGAAATAGTCCAGTTCGCCCCACTCGGCATCGTTGATCAGTTGTTTCACAGCGTTCGACGCCATGCCTCCGCGCCATACAACCGCGTTGCCGCTATCCACAAAGAAGCCTATCGACAGCATCTTCACGCCATATTGCTCGATAGGTACGATTAGGTCTCTACCATCCACGGTATCGGCTACCGGACGGGCATCTTCTACATGGAACATCTTCGGTACTGACGGACCATGGATATCCGCATCCAACAGTCCCACGCGATAGCCTTGTTGCGCCAGTGCCACCGCCAGGTTGACGGCTATGGTAGATTTGCCTACGCCGCCTTTGCCCGAGTGGATGGCAATGATATGTTTGGCTTGTAGCGAACGCTCTTCGGCAGCCGACTCAGGCTGCAACTGTTTGCGGTATTTCGTATGGACGCTTACTACGGCGTTCGGCTCTACGTAGGTCTGCACGGCACTCTCTGCCGCTTTCACTACTGACCGCTGGAATGGGTCGGTATCTTTGTCGAACCATAGCGAGAAACTGACCTGCAAGCCCGAGATGCGGATGTCATCTTCCAACATCCCTGCCTCTATCAGGTTCAGCCCGTTACCCGGGTAACGCACATGTTGCAGTGCTTCAATTATTTGTTTTGGATACATAAAACCATTTGTTCATTTTCGCATTTACCATTTGCTCATTTGGCTTGCGACGTGTAGTTCCGCCCATACGATCGGTAGGTGTCTTTTTCTATTTCTATCTCCGGCTCGGTCAGTGCGCCTTGCTTGGGCAACTGCCACGACAGATATTTGATTGTCAATCCGCGTTCGAGCCACTGCTGCTCGTAGTGGGTTTTTAACCGGCGTGCGTCGGTCACTTCGTCGCTGCTCAGAGCGGGGTTGTACAGGTCATCCGTATTACACAGGACGGGCAGTTTGTTCTCTTCCACCATCGCGCGAGTGTAGGTGTACAGAAACGGGCTGTCGGTCTTCAGGTTGATTCTGCCACCGTCGCGCAGCAGCTGGCGGTAACGATCCATGAAATAGGTGGAAGTCAAACGCTTGGTGGCTTTTTTCATCTGCGGGTCGGGGAAAGTGATCCACAGGGTATCCACTTCATCCTCGGCAAAGAAGTATGGCAGCATCTCGATGTTCGTGCGCAGAAAGGCTACGTTCGCCAGCCCTTCCTCAGTCGCTTTCTTGGCGCCCTGCCACATACGCGCACCTTTGATATCGATGCCTATAAAGTTGTATTGTGGATAGACTCGCGCCAGTCCTACCGTATAATCGCCATGCCCGCAGCCGAGTTCCAGCACGATAGGATGATCGTTATGGAAGAACGTCTCGTTCCACTTGCCTTTCATGGCGCATACCGGGTTGTCAGGCAACAGTTCGCGTGCCCCGCACTGGAACACGCAATCCATCTCAGCCATCTCGGCAAACTTTCGTAATTTATTCTTTCCCATCGCTTTTGTCGTTGAGCGTTCGTCTCAGTTCGATGCCTATGTCGGCTATGCCCTGCAGCATTTCGTCGCGCATGCCGTGCACTATCCTCACTTCGTGCTTGCCGGTCTCCATAAACTGCACATTGCGCTCTGCCACCACGTAGCCTGTATAGTAGCGTCCGGCGCGGGTGGTGAGCCATTGCCCGCGGTCGTCAGCCAGCATGGCGAGCACGGTATCACAGCGGCCGTCAGGCGTCTGCATAAAGAACCAGATGTTCTGGTACGGATATTTGTCGGTATGCCTGAGCGTGATAGCCAGGTCGTACGCCATCGTCGTGTCGCTTACCTCTATGGGCAGCACCACGGTATCCGTCACTGCCCATCCGCTCTCAGGCAGGTCGGAGTGCGCCGTGCTGATCACTTCGCTTGAGCAGCCTGCCAGCAGCCATATAGCTGCTATTGATGCTATCATCCTGTATGCTCTCATCATCTTAGCTTCGCTGCGGTCGGTTATTAGGATGATTGTTTGGCCGGTTGCCCGGTCGGTGCTGGCGTCCGTCCTGATGATTATTCCTGCGTTTGTCGAAGCGCCGCACGTCGTCCTGACCGACCACGTTTGCGTAGCCTATCTCCGTACCTTCCGCGGTGGTCTGCTTTCCGCCGAGGTTGTCGGGTTTCTCGCCACGTTTGTTCATCTTGATGATCTCTATGGCATGCTCAGCCGTGATGATCTCCAGGTTGACCGGGCTGCGCTGGTCGGTGGAGTAGGTTACGGTGCCCTGCAGCGGGTCGGAGGCAAAAAAGTAATAGGTGGACATCTTCGTCTCTAATGGTATGCGTCTGTCGGGCAGCTTGCTTACAGCCTCTTCGTAGGTGGGTACCTCGTAGTTGAGGCAGCACTTGAGCTTGGCGCACTGGCCTGCCAGTTTCTGCGGGTTGAGCGAGATGTTCTGCAGCCGTGCCGCGCCTGTGCCTACCGACGAGAAGCGCGTCATCCATGTGGAGCAGCACAGTTCTCTGCCGCAAGGTCCCGTACCGCCTATGCGCCCTGCCTCCTGACGCGCACCAATCTGCTTCATCTCGATGCGGATACGGAACGTCTCGGCATACACCTTGATCAGTTGGCGGAAATCTACACGTCCGTCGGCTATGTAGTAGAAGATGGCTTTGCCTCCGTCGCCTTGGTATTCTACGTCGCCTATCTTCATCTCCAGCTGCATATCTTTGGCTATCTTGCGCGCTTTGATCATCGTCTCATGCTCCAGGGCATGTGCCTCTTCGGCACGCTGGATGTCGGCGTCGGTGGCTATGCGGTACACCACGCGTGCCTCGTAGTTCTCCACGTCGATGCGGCTCTTTTTCATCTGCAGCAGTACCAACTGGCCTACCAACGTCACTTCGCCCACGTCATGTCCGGGGTTGCCTTCCACTGCGACCATCGTACCTTTCTCCAGCGGCAGATGGTTCACATTGCGGTAGTACCATTTGCGGGTATTTTTGAACTGCACCTCTACCATGTCGGTCTTACTCACCGTTTCCGGCAGGTCGCTCAACCAATCCGATACGGGCAGCATGTGCCGGCTGTTGCGGCGGCAGGCTTTCTCCGTGTAGCGACCTGATTCACTATTCAATACAAAATCCGGTTTCATTGCTTCTTGTATGTAGTCGACCAAATTTGGTCGACGCTTGTTGTTATGCTCGTTATTTCTTTATCAATACTATGCATTGCAGACAGAGGTCGAAGAACACCATCTTTGCGTTGGCGTTCTGGGCTATCTGCCTCTCTGCGGTGGAGAACTGCTCCATGAACGTCTCGATGTTCCGCTCGTTGATGAACGGTGCGAACTTCACCGCAAACTGCTGTTCTTCCTTGCGCATATAGTTGAGCTGCGGCTCGCCGTAGTTGCTGATGAAGTTCTCGCGGAACATCCGCTGGGCGAACTGGAGGAAGGCACATTGCCTTTCTCGCGAAGCACCTTTGCCTTGCACCATCTTGCCTACCCATTCGTTCATGTTCTGCAGGGCAGCATAGTCGCGTTGCGTACCTACGCGCCACGCGTTGCGCATCAGTTCGCAGAACTCGGCAAAGAACTCTTTCGTCCTGTCATCTTCGTCATGTACGCGCATAGCTTCGCGGTAGCTGCCTCGTGCCAGACGCGCGGCATCCAGTGCCTGCTCGCGGCTGATGGCGGAGCTGCCTGAGGTCAGCGCTTGTACTATCTCCTCGTCTGTGAGGCGCGGTACGCTCACCGGTCGCAGACGCGAAATGATCGTGGGCAGCAGCATCTCGGGATGCTCGCTTACAAAGATGAAAAGGGTCTGCTCAGGCGGCTCTTCCAGGAGTTTGAGCAGTTTGTTGGCGCAGGTCTCGTTCATCTTCTCCGGCTGCCAGACGATAGCGGTCTTGTAGCCATCGCCGAAAGCTTTCAGCCGCAGTTTGCGCTCAATCTCGTCGCCCTGACTATCATATATGACGCTCTGTTTTTTCTCCGCTCCCAATGCCTGTGTCCAGTCGTCCATGTCGCAGTACGGGTTGCCGAGCACCATCTGACGGAAGTCGTTCACGTAGGTGTCGCTGGTGTCCGAGGTGCTGTTTTTCACTATCGGGAACACGAAATGCAGGTCGGGATGTTGCAGCTTGCCGTATTGCAGACAGGTGGGACACACGCCGCACGAGTCGCTCTCCGTACGATGCGGGCAGGCTATGTATTGCGCCAGCGCCAGTGCCAGCGGCAATTTGCCTACACCCGCCGCGCCCGACAACAGCAATGCATGCGGAATCTTACCGGCTTCCACCATCCGGCACATCTCCCGCTTCAATGCTCCCTGACCTATTATATCGCGTATCTGCATACGATGTCTTGCTATTTGTTTTCAAGCATTTGTTTGGTTAGAGCATTTGTTTATAGTTCTATGCCATCATGCATGACGTTTTTATAGAACGGAGTGAAACTTCTTTTTTCCCAATCAGATTGTGTGTAGACGATAGGATTGATTAATTCATCAATTTCCCAACTAAGATTATACAGAGGTACAGCCGCATCCCATTTGTTAGTTTTGCTATTGTCATCCAACAGGATAATTACATCCCAATCGGAGTCGGGACGAGCTGTTCCTCGGGCGCGAGAACCGAAAAGCATCACTTTTGCAGTCGGCTCGTTCTGATGCACCCTCGCACTAATCATATTTGCTATTTCACGTGTAGTCATGTCGCGTGTATGCATTTCGGCTACAAAGTTACGAAAAAAAAATGACATTTGCAAATGTTGATGCATAAAAAGTGAAAAAATCTAAGATTTTTCAGATTTTTCGAAAATTCGTACTGCTCGGTCGTATCAATCAGTTACGTGGTTTTGATGACTTTTTTGTTGCTTTTTTGAATGAAAAAATTTGCAAATATCAAAAATTTTTTGTATCTTTGTATAAAATTTCGAAGCAAAAAGTAAGGCTGGAAGATATTTATTAAATTTCAAAGCAAAAGTAAGGCTGGAAGAAATTAATTAAATTTAAAAGCAAAAGTATGGCAGGACGATTTTTGATAATGGGTGCCGGTATGGCCGGTAGGGTAGGGGAGTATAGCAAGAGCGAATATACTCGCAGGTTGCCCGGACATGATGAGGGCATCGTAGCGATATGCAATAAACCGCACTACACCAAAGCTCGCAAGAGAAAGATGGCTCAACGTCCACAAGTTCAGCGCTTTTGCCAAGTAAACGCTGAAGCCAAAGCCATCTGGCATAATCCGGAATTGAAGGCCGAATGGGAAGCCAAGCACAGGGATGCGCTGCGAGAAGGAAGTAGGCATAACCATTATGTTCCTGTGCGACTTTGGGACTATATCCGCCACGAAATCAATCGATTAAAGGTCGAGAAAGAGAAAAGCATCTAAAATTATTTCGTATAACTTATTGAATTACAAGAGAGAAGCCTCGGGAGGTTCCTATGAGGTTTCTATGTGGTTACTATAAGCTTTATAGTTTGGTCTGTGGCAGTCAGGTGGCAGTTAGGTATATGGTTCGGTAACGGAAGAAAAGACGGGCGAGCTCGTGAGGGAGTGTCAAAAAGACAACAGCGGATATTTTTTTCGTCAAAAATTTCCCAAAATTATCCAAAAATATTTCTTTTAGTCAACAGATAAAGACAATTATCGACAATTTCCGAGACCTAAATAGCGGGTGTGCCAGTTTTGACACAACCCCGAAATGAATGAAGTTATGAAAAAATGCATTAAAATGAGATTTTTCTTAAAAGAAAATATCTATTTGCGGTGCAAATACGATTTTTTCTGCATAAAATTTGCAAATGTGCATTTTTTTTCGTAACTTTGTAGCCGGAATTAACTTTGCACCCATAAAATTAAGGAAAGAGGATGCTGCAAGCCATAATACAACGCACAAAAGATTTCATCGCAAAAGCTCCAAAAGAGGATCGTAAGCGATACGGACAGTTCTTCACTTCAGAAAGAACTGCTGAGTATATGGTGCAGATGTTCCACTTTGATCTCTCCAAACCAGAAATAAAATTGCTTGATGCCGGAGCGGGTACGGGCATCTTGTCGGCAGCCGCAGTGTGGTCGTTGTTGCAACAAGGATATGAAGGGAAAATCCACATCGTTTGTTATGAGATAGATACGCATGTTGTTCCAATACTGATTGACAATCTGGAGTACATGCACCAGCATGCGAACCTTACCTATCGCGTGCTGACAGAGAATTATCTTACAACTCAACCGTTTGCTGAAAATAACATAGGTCTTTTTGTTGAATCGACAGCGCAAGAATACGATTACATTATCGGCAATCCGCCATATCTCAAAATCCCCAAAGACGCTCCCGAGGCATTGCATATGCCGCAAGTTTGCTATGGTGCACCAAACCTCTACTTCCTCTTCTGGGCGATGGCTATAAACAACCTTAATGAGGATGGCGAGTTAGTTTATATCGTACCGCGTTCATGGACTTCCGGTGCGTACTTTGAGCGTTTCCGTGAATACCTGTTCAAACACGCGACTATCCAAGCCGTACATCTGTTTGTGAGTCGCGATAAAGTCTTCAGCGAAGAATCTGTGTTGCAGGAAACAATGATCATCAAAATCAAGAAGACCACCAAGCAACCTGAAACGATATATATATCTTCAAGTTCCACCGCTGACTTTAGCGACTTGACACATTTTGAAGTTCCATATAGTACTGTGGTTGCACCAAACCATTATGTGTTCCTGCCGACAAACAATGAAGAAGCCGGAGTGTTGGCGCGCGTGAATAGCATGTCTGACACGCTCAAAACACTGCAAGTGCCAATGCACACAGGTCTTGTGGTAGATTTCCGTGAACGTGAAGTGCTGAAAGATGAAGAAGAACCGGAAGCAGAGACTTATCCGCTTTTCTATTCATCACATATTAGCAAAGATGGTCAAGTAGTATGGCCTGTAGGCAAGTCAGGTGAGTATATCCATACTGATCGTGCCGGACTTTTGCAATCCAACTCTAACTATATCTTTGTCAAACGCTTTACGTCTAAGGAGGAATCGCGCCGCTTGCAATGTGGTGTGTACCTCTCCAGCCGTTATCCAAAATACAAGTATATCAGTACGCAGAACAAAATCAACTTCATCGAGTGCAAGTCTTTAGATATGTTGTACGGCGTGTATGCGTTGCTGAACTCTACTTTGTATGACCAGTATTACCGCATTTTGAACGGTTCTACACAGGTCAATTCTACTGAAGTAAATGCCATGCCGATTCCGCCCGCAAGCACTATTAGTAAGATAGGTGCAGAATTGTCCGGCAAACCGCTTACTACCGCTTATTGTGATCAAATTGTAGACAAATGGATATAAAAGTTTCTGTCATCAAATCAGTATTGGCTGCAATTGGTATGCCGAAAGCACAGCAAGCAGACCTTTGTGCGTTGACCATCCTGAGTATGGCTAATCTCAAGCCGAACACTCTGTGGAAGAAAGCACAGGCAGAGTGGATTCGTATCCACGATGTAATTGCATTTTCAAATGCCAACTATGGCACCACATACGCAGAGAACTCCCGTGAGACATTCCGCAAGCAAGCCATGCATCACTTCCGTACGGCTGCTATCATAGAGGATAATGGTATGGCAACCAATAGCCCTAACTATCGATATCGTCTTACTAATGAGTTTTTGACTGTTGTTAAGGACATCAATCCTAAAAACGTAGCCAAGAGTAAGGCATTGCAAGAGTTCTGCACGAAACATCAAAGCTTGACCGCGTTATATGCATCTAAAAAGGAAATGCAAAAAATGCCGGTACAAATTAACGGCATCGCACTTTCTTTGAGCGCCGGTAAGCACAATGAATTGCAGAAAGCGATAGTTGAAGAGTTTGCTCCACGTTTTGCGCCTCATTCGCAATGTCTGTATCTGGGAGATACCACCGAGAAAGATTTGGTCAAAGACGTGGACAAACTCAGCGAACTCGGCTTTGCAATCACACTTCACGACAAAATGCCAGACGTTGTTTTGTACCGTGAAGATAAGAACTGGCTATATTTTGTCGAAGCAGTAACATCCGTTGGACCGATGTCCCCTGCGCGAATCTTGGAGATTCAAGACATGACCAAAGATGTCAAAGCCGGAAAGATCTTCGTGACCGCTTTCCTTGACTTCGACACTTACAAACGTTTCTCCAAAGAATTGGCATGGGAAACAGAAGTTTGGATTGCTGACATGCCCAATCACATGATTCACCTTAACGGTGATAAATTTCTTGGCCCAAGGTGAGTATATAAATGATTTTGTAAACACATAAACCACTACGCTTATGATTATGTTATTTTGCATGCTCGTGTTGGCTGTGCTGAGCAGCTGGATGTACGTGCGTAAGGAACCGTACTATGTGCGGATGGAGGATGCAGGTCCGAACAAAGAGGCGATGAAACAAGCCCTGAAGATTGAACTGGAGACCACTCTTCACCGAGCAGAAGAGATCGTGGATAATGCTCCGTACATGATTGTGCCGGGCAACAGGCTGCATTGCCATAGTCTGGTACAAGTGATTCGCGCCAACGGCGGAAAAGCCAAAGTGGTGCAAAAACGGATGTGGCAAAAGAAAGAAGCCTTTGCAGAAGGTCCTATACGATAATACCAGCGTGATTAATCACAACTAAAATTAGAGTATTTAACCACCACTAACATCAACGTGATCAATCACAACTAAAATTAGAGTATTTAACCACCACTAACATCAACGTGATCAATCACAACTAAAATTTGAGAGATAAATTACCACAAAGATTAGAGAGATTAATCACAACTACAATCAGCGTAATCAATCACTACTAAAATCAGACAACTATGGGACTAATGCATAATCCACTATCGATGCTCAATCTGTTCAAGTACTTCAAGGACGATCTGCCGCGCGTAGAACAAGATAAGCGTCATTCTGCCGGTACGGTAGGGTTCAGCGAGGATGACGTGAAGCAACTATACAAATCGTTCGGAGCAGCCAACGGCAAGGCCTACCGCAAGATGGCGGAAGCCATGGAGATAAGCATGAACAGCAAAGAGGACAACCCTAATCCGCTGGATATCTACCCCACCAACGCCGAGGATGCCAAGCGCATGGACAGCCTGCTCGACGAAGCCGAAAAAGCTGCCGTGGATACCGAAGATACCTTCTACCACAAGATGATCAACGAGCTGCGAGGCATTGTGGGATGGGCTAACAAACGCCACTGGAACTGTTCCGCACCCCTGCTTATCGGCTCGATGATAACGGTGGTGGGAATGTTATGGATAACATTTGAGAACTATTGGCCGTACAAGCGCACCAAGTTTGATTACGAATGTGTAAAACAGTGGACAGACGATCCGGATGCACCGCCTATCGCTCATGGAGGACGATATGAATCGCCCATGGAGTACAAAGAGGAAACGCTGGAATGGCTGAACCGCGATTACGAGAACACGCAAAAATGCCTGGAGATAGAGAAGAGAAACCTGGAGAAAAGCAAAACGCACAGCAAGAAGAAAATGGCGAAAGAGAGCATTGAGCGTTATGAGAAAGAATTGGAAGAATGTGAGGAGAAGATAGAGGAACTGACGAAAGCCGACCTCAAGCAGCTAAAGAAGATCGCCCTGAAAGAGACCAAGAAAGCCAAGCGCAAGAATGCGCGGCCGTTTAGATGGGTAATGATGATCTTCCTATTCATTATCATCCTTGTGCCGGCATATATCTACGCCACACATGCCTGGGGCTATAACATAGCCCGCTACCGGGAGGAAGACAAACTGATGGCTGAGCTGCAAAAAGCAGCGTTCGGGTTCGCTGCGGCTATGCTGGGCGCTGCAGCCGCTACCAAGCTGTCGCCTCCTCGCGAAGTGGTGACGACGACACACTACTCGGACGGCTCATCGTCGGTAGAACGCCAGACCGAACTGGATGCGGAAGATATGAACAAGATGGGAGCGATGGCGGTATATATCATCATAGGCGTGGTAGTGCTCGGCGTAGTGAGCACGCTGATCATGACCTACGCTACCGTGACGGGACTGATGCGGAACTATGAATGGAGTAAGGAGCCTCATCCCGGCCTTCCCCTAAAGGGGCAGGGGTAGAAAGCCCCATCCCGACCTTCCCCTAAAGGGGCAGGAGATTGAAAGAAACAACTGAAACAAATAGGAATATGAAAGGAATCATTCTTGCAGGTGGTAGCGCGACGCGCTTGTATCCGCTATCGAAAGCTATCAGCAAACAGATTATGCCGGTATATGACAAGCCGATGATCTATTATCCGCTATCCAGTCTGATGATGGCCGGTATACGCGAAGTGCTGATCATCTCCACGCCCCGCGATCTGCCGATGTTCGAGGAACTGATAGGCGACGGCCAGCGTCTGGGGATGCACATCGAATATAAGGTGCAGCTCGTGCCCAACGGTTTGGCGCAGGCCTTCGTGCTCGGCAAAGAATTTTTGAACGGCGAGCCGGGCTGTCTGATATTGGGCGACAACCTGTTCTACGGTCACGGATTCCGCAAGATGCTTGCCGACGCCGTGCAGCAGGTAGAGACGCGCGGCGGAGCGTGCATTTTCGGCTACGAGGTGATGGATCCGAGAGCTTATGGCGTGGTGGAGTTTGACGAGAACGGCAAGGTGCTATCACTGGAAGAGAAACCTGCCGAGCCGAAGTCGAACTATGCCGTACCGGGACTGTATTTCTACGATGCTACCGTGACGGAGAAAGCTGCGGCCTTGAAGCCGTCGAAGCGTGGCGAATATGAGATCACGGATCTGAACAAGTGTTACCTGGAGGAAGGTACGCTGAGCGTCAAGCTGTTCTCGCGCGGCTTTGCATGGCTCGATACGGGCAACTGCGACAGTCTGCTGGAGGCCGGCAATTTCATTGCTACCATCCAGAACCGTCAGGGTTTCTACGTAAGCTGCATCGAGGAGATAGCTTGGCGTCAGGGATGGATTGACCAGGCTCAGCTGCGCAAACTGGGCGAAGAACTGGGCAAGACAGCCTACGGACAGTACCTCATCCGTCTGGCAGAAAGCAAGGCATAAGACGGAAGGTGAAAGCTGCGGCGTACAAGATGACAAGAGCGTGTGTGACAGCTGCCATAGCAGGGCTGCTGCTTGTGTCGTGCGGCAAAATACATCATACAGGAAGGCACGAAAATGCCGATGACTCCGTAGATATAGAAGCCGCCTACGAGCTTCTTGCCGAAGACGAGCCGCCCGTAGTACGCGACCTGACAAAACGCCAGAAAGAAGCCATCCAGGCAGAGAACGAGGTGATGGAGGCGGTGAGAGCCGATACGAATGCGTGGGTGGCACACGAATTTAACTGGTGGTACCGGTATACGAGCAAGGGCGAGACACACCGAGAGGATCTGCCCTTCTCCGCCACGATTGCCGATGGAACCGTGATTCATGAGCATATATGTACGCTGGACGGACAATTGCTGTTGGATGCCGTGCGGCCGTGCGAAAGAGACGAAGTATTCGTATACGAGCGGATGGTGCCCTACCTGGTGAAAGGCGATACGCTGCTGATGATCGTGCCGTGGTACATGGCGTTCGACGACAAAGGAACCGAATATGTGCCGCCAAAAACAAACGTAAGAATAACACTAACAATAGAATGAAAAAATATATTATCCCATCGTTGCTCCTTATCCTGATCGGAGCGGCATCATGCAACCAGAACAGCTACTCTGCCAAACGTGCGGCAGAGGACAAGCTGATTGCGGATTTCATATCGCGCCAGCATATCAACATCATCTACGAAGAGCCCGAGAACGGTCAATGGGGCGAAAAAGACTACCTGAAAGTGCCGGGCTATGACGACCTGTACTACCATCTGTCGCACACCGGCGATTCGGCGTACGAAGTGCACTCGGGCGACAAGATACTGGTGCGCTACATCCGATACACGCTGGAGGAGAGAGCTGACACAGCCCGCTATATGACCACCTCGGAGCAGGCATATCCCACAGAGTTCTCCTACCTGTACGACTACACCACCGCTTGCGAGGGATGGCACGCGGCGGTGAAGTACATGAAATATTCGGGTGCGGCATGCAAGATCATCTGCCCGAGCAAACAAGGATTCGATACGGACAAAAGTACGGTGACTCCGTACGGCTATGATCTGCAAATAAAGATTCCAAGATATTGATTGTCAGAAAATAAATACACAAAAACATAAGATATGTTAGTAAAAAGTATTTCAGGCATTCGCGGCACTATCGGAGGTCGCGTAGGAGAGGGATTGAATCCCGTGGATATTGTTCGTTTTGCTGCGGCTTATGCCACCCAGCGCCGTAAAGCGTTGCCAGACAACCGCACGCTGGTAGTAGGCCGTGATGCCCGCGTGAGCGGTGCTATGCTCGACCAACTGGTGACAGCCACCCTGAGCGGGATGGGCTACCATGTGGTGAACATCGGATTGGCCACCACCCCGACGACCGAGCTGGCCGTGATCGGCGAGAAAGCTGCCGGAGGTATCATCCTGACCGCCAGCCACAACCCCAAACAGTGGAACGCATTGAAGCTGCTGAACGAGCGTGGTGAGTTCCTCTCGGATGCCGAAGGCAAAGAGGTGCTGGCTATCGCTGAGCGCGAAGATTATACGTTTGCCGAGATAGACGAGCTGGGCAAGGTAGATTACAAGGACTATCTGCCCTATCATGTGCAGAACGTATTGGACCTCAAGCTGGTGGATAAAGCGGCGATAGAGGCAGCCAATTTTACCGTTGTTATCGATTGCGTGAACTCGGTAGGCGGATTGGCTATACCTGCCATGCTCGAAGCGCTGGGCGTAAAGAACATCATTAGGATGAACTGCACGCCTGACGGACATTTCCCCCATAACCCCGAACCTATCCCGCAGAACCTGACGCAGATAAGCGAGAAGATGCGTACGGCGAAGGCAGATGTGGGCTTTGTGGTAGACCCCGACGTGGACAGGTTGGCTATCGTTTGTGAGGACGGCGAGATGTTCGGCGAGGAATATACGCTGGTAAGCGTAGCAGATTACGTGCTGAGCCATACGCCGGGCAATACGGTAAGCAACCTGTCGTCATCACGCGCCTTGGCAGACGTGACGAAGCGCTACGGAGGCATGTACGAGGCGTCGGCAGTGGGCGAAGTGAATGTGACCACCTTGATGCGCAAGAACAATGCCGTGATTGGCGGCGAGGGCAATGGCGGCGTAATCTATCCCGCCTCGCACTATGGCCGTGATGCACTGGTAGGCGTGGCACTGTTCCTCTCGTCGCTGGCACACAAGAAGATGAAAGTGAGCGAACTGCGCAAGACCTTCCCCAACTACTGCATATCCAAGAACCGCATCGACCTGACGCCCGACATGAACGTGGATGCATTGCTCGAGCGCGTGCAGAAGCTGTACGAGAACGAGCGCGTGACCACCATCGATGGCGTGAAGATTGATTTTGCCGACGGATGGGTACACCTGCGCAAATCTAACACCGAACCTATCATCCGCATCTACAGCGAAGCTGACACCATTGAGCATGCTGATGAGTTGGCGGAGAAAGTGAAGGCGGAAATTGAAAAGTGAAAGGAAAATGAAAGGTGAAAAGTGAAAATTGAAAGGTGAAAGGAAATTGAAAGGTGAAAGGAAATTGAAAGGTGAAAAGTGAAAATTGAAAGGAAATTGAAAGGTGAAAAGTGAAAGGAAAAGAAGGGATGAATATATTGATAACAAATGACGATGGTTGGGGAGCGAAAGGGATTCGGACGCTGGCGAGGCTGATGATGCCCTTTGGGCATGTGACGGTAGTGGCACCCGACGGAGCACGTAGCGGCAATGCTACCTGCATATCCGTTCAGAAACCGATGTACCTGACGCGTGTGACCGATCTGGAGCCGGAACTGGCGGAAGCCGAAGTGTACGTAACCAACGGCACGCCGGCGGATTGCATCAAGCTGGCCATCAACGTACTGTTCGGCGGCGACAGCACCAAGATCGATTTGCTCGTATCTGGCATCAACCATGGTTCGAACGCTGCGGTGAACGTGATATATTCCGGCACGATGGGAGCGTGCTTTGTGGCTACCGAGCACGGCATACCGGCTATCGGCTACTCGTATTGCGACCATCAGGCGGATATTGACCTGAGCGAAGCAGAAAGGCTTATACCCGAGATCACCCGTCATCTGCTGGGCGAGGAGACACCTTACGGCGTTTGCTACAACGTGAATTTCCCGGTGGGACCGATAGAAGGTATACGCTGGACACGCCAATGCCGCGGCCATTGGGAGAAAGAGATGGAGCCGCATACCGACGAGCAGGGACGCACCTACTATCTGCTGGTGGGTAACTTCGTCAACCATGAGCCGGATGCACCCGATACGGATGAATATGCATTGTCGCATCACATGGTAGCCATCACGCCAACGACCATCGATTTCACCGCCTATCAGATGTTATGACAAAGAACAAATGGGATTCATTCTGGCTGGGACTGGCGATCGGGCTGATTTTGCCCGCTTTGTTCTGCGTGGCATATTCGTACACGATCAGCCTGAATCACCTGTGGAGCAGAGATATGTTCGACATGCTCAAGCCGGTGTTGGGCAGAATGGCGCTACTGGGCACGTTTGCGAACATGGCGCTGGTGTTCGTGTTGTACGAACTGAACGTCTGGCGACTGGCTAAAGGCGTGATAGTGGCTGTGGTGCCCTACATGGCGGCAGGGATTATTCTTTTAGGTTGAGGCAAAGATTAAGAGGCGGATAAAAAGATGGCCAAATATTTCCTCATAGCAGGTGAAGCCTCGGGCGATAACCATGCAGCCGCGCTAATGCGTGCGTTGCGCACCAAGGACAGCGAGGTGGTGTTTGTGGGCCTGGGCGGCGACAAGATGCAAGCAGAAGGCTGCACCCTGTACCAGCACTATGAGAAGATGGCGTACATGGGTTATGTGGCGGTACTGACTCACCTGAGCGATATCCGCCGCAACATCCGCATAGCCGAAGAGACTTTGCTCACGGAGCAGCCCGATCACTTGATACTGATCGACTATCCCGGCTTCAATCTGCGAATGGCGCAATATGCCAGGCGTCATCTGCCCCAAACCAAGATAACCTACTATATACCGCCCAAGATATGGGCATGGAAGCGCTGGCGTGTGCATAAGATAGGCAAGTACTGCGATCATATCCTCGGCATCTTCCCTTTCGAACCGGATTTCTATGCGCAATACGGTTATTCGTGCAGGTATGTGGGCAATCCTACTGCCGAGCAAATCCACGGCTATCTGGAAACGGAACCACCTGCATTGTTGAACGGTGAATATATTGCTTTGCTGCCCGGCAGCCGGATGCATGAGATAGAGCAATGTCTGCCCAAGATGCTTGCCGGCACAGAGACGGCTATACGAGATGCGGGAGGTAGATATGATGTGATTGTGACCATGGCTCCGGGGATAGAGCGCTCGCTATATGAGCAACTATGCAAAGGCTATCGCGTCAGCCTGACTGCCGACACCTATGCTGCGGTGCGCCATGCCAGGGCTGCGGTAGTCAATTCCGGAACGGCTACATTGGAGACAGCATTGCTCGGTTGTCCGCAAGTGGCAGTATATCATCTGGCTTTTGGACGCCTGCTGGAAGCGCTGAGGCCGATTATGTTCCAAATACCCTATTTCACCCTGGTGAACATCGTAGCCGGCAGAGAGGTAATCAAAGAACTGCTGGCGCACTATTTTACCGTTGAATCCGTGCGGGAAGAGCTCCGCCGTATTCTTACGGACGAGGCTTGTAGGCAGCATATATTGGACGGCTACAGGGACGTGCGCGCCATCTTAGGCCACTCGCCTACCGCCCAAACGGCTGCAGAAATCATCACCTCTTCCTGTGAGTAGAAGACAGTTGTGCCCTGACAAGGACATGTATATCCGTTCGGCTGATAGGACGGCTGTGCGCTGATGCCCATGACGGATGATAAACGGTTTCGCTGACACGCAGATACATCGAAACGGCGCGGGTCACGGCATAGCGCATATTCAGATACCATCGTCCTCCTCTGCCGTAGGTGGCAGGGATAGAGAAAGCATAGAGCACATCGTTCTCATAATGATAGATGCGGCTCACCCACTGCTGTACATCAAAGCCTTGCAGGCGGAGCTGGATAACCATGGGGATGGCTTGCACATGGTACTCGATATCCTGATGGATGCTTATGCCGTAAGCCCATAGCGTGTTCGGTGCTTGCCGGACAAACGAAGCGTCCGCTTGCGAATGAAAGCGCCATCGTCCGTCGTTGAAGGTATAGGCTATACGTCCGCGGTTGGTAAGCACATCGCCTCGCAGCCGGCTGCGGGCAGAGAGGAGCAGATGGTGCATGCCACGGATATAATCGACCTGCCCGAGTACGTCATAGCCGGTGGTGGAGGAGTCGCGAATGCCGTACTTGGGGTTAGCAAAATGGAAGACATCTCCGTAGGCAGAGAAGCGCCAATGCCGCAGACCTTTGTATTCGAGACCGATGTATCCGCCTTGCTCATCGCCGATACGCGAACTCTCGGAGAAAGCGTAACCAAAGCGGTTGTCGAAATCAGGCGAGTAGTAACGGTACAGACCTACCAGCCCCAAGTCCGGCAGCGGCGTATAGCGAATGCCTGCTATTGCAGCCCACCCCCAGCGCGTGTTTTCTGCCACAGCCACCTCGCCGAAAAGATGCAGCCGCCGGAACGAGTAGCGGATGTTGGTTCCGATCACGAACTGATGTTTGCCGCGGAAATAGGCGCCGTTGTAATAGGTACCCCGTACCGGCAGCGAATCGGAGTACAGATGTTGCATTACGGTCAGTCCCACGCGCAGATGATCGTAGTTGGCGCGCAGGTTGGCTCCGATGGCGTGATGCCACACTTTGCTGTTGTCCACTGAATACCACGCGCTGGTTTGCCAATGGCGGTTGATTGAGGCAGTGGCGCCTATGCCCTGATAGCGGTCGCTGCTTGCCGAACTTACGCGGCTCAAACCTTCGTTGCCGCTGCCAGCCAGCATCACCTGGCTGCTCTTGCCGGTGTGGAAGAAATGATTGGTAACCAGTCCCTCACCGAAACGCGCCTGATAACATCCGCCCACGAGACGCTTGAGATGACCGATGTTGCTGAGCTGGATATATCCGCCATATTGCATATCGCTCCAGTTGCCTCCGGCAGGTCGGCGCACCGTGACTCCGGCTACCACGTTCCGGCGGAACGAGTAACCGTACTTGGCTTGGATGTATACCGGATCTGTTCCGTCGAACCCTTCGGCATTGCGCACATCGGTTCGCAGGCTGAGGTCATGCACGCCGTAAGCGCCCAGATCGCGCCAGTAGAAGGGCTGCAATTGTCGGGAACCCGTTTCAACGAACGGCAGTAAGTTGCGTATCTCGTAGTCCTTGAGTTCGCGCAGCAGTTGCAATTCGTAGAGCGAGCGCATCGGTATGTCGTTGGCGTGCAGCAAGATAGCAGCTATCTGTTCCTCGCTGAGGAAGGGCAGTTCGGTCAGCGCATCATAGTCGGTACTATTGAGCGGGATAGGATGCTCGTGGATGGCAAAAAGGTTCTCTTGCAGCGATTCGAAATCCGTCAGATCGGAGCCGCCTGCGTCTTCGGTCATCTGTGAATAGATATCTTCCATCACCTGTTCGAGCGATGCTTGCATGAGCGTGTTGGTCTCTGTGGGTGCCCACTCCAGGATGATGGGCAGATGGTCGGAGCAGCCGTCGGATTGGTAGAGGTAGCCGTTGTAGGTGCGCAGCGGTTTGTAACCCGTGTGCTGCTCATCGGTCGTCAGCAGCCACGGGGCATCGTAGATGCGCGTCTGTACCGATTCCGCTAACGCAGGCGAGACATAAAACTGGTCGATGCAGCTCCACTCGCCTTGATACTTGTACGTACCTCGTCCGGCACGATCGTGCGCAAGCATGAGGTTGGTGAGAGGGCTAAGATCGTCTTCCGGCGCACTGTTCATATCGCCCATCACGATGATGCGTGCACGGCTGTCGGCATGTAGGATGCTGTCTACGTGAGTAGCCAATACATGTTTTGCACGCCGGCGCAGAGCAGTACCGGCTGCACCGCCCAACCGGCTGGGCAGATGGCAGACGAACAGGTGCAGCGTATCACCGGTAGAGGTAACGCCGCAGGTATAGAGTATGTCGCGTGTGGGACGTTCGTTTTCGGCTATAGGAATGGGCAAGGGAGAGGCGCTGAGGACGCGGAAACGGTCGGTGCGGTAGAGCAGTCCTACATCAATGCCGCGTTGGTCTGGGCTGTCAAAATGAACGAACGAATAGGGGATAGCACTGAGGTTCTGCCGGCAGAGGTCTTCCAGACAACGGGCGTTCTCCACTTCGCACAGCCCCACAAGATCCACGCCTTCCCATTGACCAATGTTGACGATAGTGCGGGCTATCTGTTCGCGCTTGCGGTAATAGCGGCTGCAGGTCCAGTGGCGAGCACCCTGTTCGGTATACTCGCTATCGTCATGCAGGCTGTCACGCTCGCAATCGAAGAGGTTCTCCACGTTGTAGGAAACGATACGCAACGCACTCATCCTACCGGCAGACAACAGGCTGCCGATAAGAAGCAGACAGGCAGCCATGCTCCATACAAGCATTGATTGTTTTATCGGGAAACCGGCGGGCATGGCAGGTGGGCAAACTAAGGGTGAGTAATGCTAATCGAACACCTCGACGAGCACATCGAGCGATTTGGGCATCCGGAAGGTATCGATATGTGTGAGATACCACTCGCACAAGGCGCGCAAATGTTCCTGTCGTTGCGAGCGGTTAAGCGGTAGGATGGACGATTCGTCGGCATAATGTTCGGCTATGGGCGGTGTACCGATACCGAGCAGTTCTGCCAATCGTACGAGGAAAAGCAGATGGGTGTTCTCGGGCTCGGAAGCATCGTTGAGTTGCCGGATGAACGAGCGGAGGTAGTCGTAGGTCTGCCGGTCTTGCAGGGGGTGGGTAAGGGTAAGCGTGATCATCTCCGCCACAAAGAAAGCAATAGCTTGGCGGCGCACATCGGTATAGATCTGTTCGGGCAGGTAGACGGTATCGATGCTGCTGATGACTCCTCTCGGGCGGTTGGGTGGCAACTCGTAGGTCAGTTCCACCACAGCCAGCGGCATATAGGCGGCTTGCGACTTTTTCTTACTGTTGGCGCCGTACACCTGCAGCTGCAGCATTCCTTCCTGAAAGGTATATACCTGCAAAATAGAAAGTTTGTCCGTGCGCTTGTGCAGCCCCAGGACGATAGCTTCTGTTGTTACTCGCATAAATCGTTCTCCTCTGTTTCTATTCGGGTGTATAGGCGTATATCCTCGTAGGTATATCCGCGCTGCAGCATAAAGCGCAGCTGTTTGTCCGGTGTATCGGCGGCATGGCGCTTCCACAGGGCAAGGATATTGGCTTTGTATGTTGTTAAGTCGATAGCATCGATGGCGGCATCGATGCTGCTGTCAGGCAGATGTTTAGCACGCAAGGCATACTGAATCTTGCGCTTTCCCCAGGCATCGAATGCCACTTTATCATGCACAAAAGCTTGGCAGTAGCGTGCCTCATTGAGATAGCCGTGCTCCTCTAAAAGTCCGATGACTTCGTCGGTTTGCTGAACGGTAGCACCGTGCTTTTTGAGCAGCGCTTCTACCTCCGACGCACATCGTTCGGCACGCGCGCAGTATTGCTCTGCCCGTGATAGCAGGTCCTTGATATCAACATGTTTTTCTTCCATATACGAGTCTGTCTTTTCCGTACATATCTTGATGGCATTGCGCCTCGTAGCCGTATTGCAAAAGTAGAGCGATCATGGCATTACCCATCTGTTCGTTGATCTCGAACCACAGTTCCGTAGCGATGTTGAGCGAGGCTATCCGGCGGTAGAAGAGCAGCGGGTCATCTTCGGGTACAAACAGTGCTCCGGAAGGTTCGTACCGCAGGGTGTTCAAGGTCATCGTCTGCCGCTCCGACGGGCGTATATAAGGCGGATTGGATACAATGATGTCGTAATGCGGCGCTACGCCTGCCGATTGGAGGCTGCCCGTATCGGTGATGTCTGCCTCCAAGAATGTTATTTCCGTCTGCATCCTGGCAGCATTGCTCCGGGCTACCTCAAGCGCAGCGGGACTTATATCCAGCGCGTCAATCTGCCAATCAGGATGCCGCTGCTTCAATGCCAGCGCAATGCAGCCGCTGCCTGTACCGACATCCAGCAGCCTGCCTGTTCTGCCCGCCATACATGCAGAGACATGTTCCACCAATTCTGCCGTTTCCGGGCGGGGAATAAGTACCGCTTCAGAGACCTGCAGATCCATGCCCATCCACAGGCAATGACCGAAAATATACTGAATCGGAACGTAGGAACACAACTTTTCTAAAATATCTTCCAAGTTCGGTATACTTTTTGTGCATGCATATCTGCACGCGTCAAATCGGTTCATGCCGGTCGTCTCTTCAACGATCCAATACGCCATCTCGCGGGCTTCCGGCTCGGGGTAGAACGGCGTCAATCGACGGATGATTTCTTGTATTTGCGTTTGCATGCTGCAAAGTTACAAAAAAAAAATGATATTTGCAAATATGAGCGACAAAGAATATATAATCCGCTGCCTGGAAATTGCAAAATTTGGCGAAAAGTGGGTTTTTCCCAACCCCATGGTGGGTGCTTTGCTGGTAGAAAAGTCTTCCGGTAGCATTTTTGCGGAAGGCTGGCACAAGCGTTATGGCGGCGGTCATGCCGAGGTGGAGTGTTTTGCTGCGGCCGAGAGGAAGATGGCAGGACTGACCGAGGAAGAGAAGCGCGAGAGATATGCCTCGCTTACTATGTACGTCTCGCTGGAACCGTGTTCGCACTACGGCAAGACGCCTCCGTGTGCCGACCTGATCATAAGCAAGGGCGTCAAGCGCGTGGTAGTAGGCATGCAAGATCCTAATCCGCAGGTGGCAGGGAAGGGCATAGCCAAGTTGCGTGCCGCAGGTATCGAGGTGACGGTAGGCGTAGAAGAGGAGGCGTGCCGAGAGCTGAACAAACGATTCTTGTGCTTGCATGAGCAGCATCGTCCGTACGTCATCCTCAAGTGGGCGCAAACAGCCGATGGGTTCGTCGATAGGGTGCGTGCCGCAGGCAGCCCGCTCACGATATCCACACCATTGACCAAACGCCTTGTACACAAGATGCGTGCGCAGAACATGGCGATCATGGTAGGTACACGCACCGCACTATTGGATAACCCCTCGCTACTCACTACCCGCTGGCCCGGAAAGAACCCGGTGCGTGTACTGCTGGACAGGCACGCGGCGGTGCCCCGTACGGCGAAGATCTTCTCGGATGATGCACCTACCATCGTCTATGCCGAAAATACCGATTGGCCGTTTGTGCTGGCTGATCTGGCTAAGCGGGGAATCCATTCCGTGATCGTGGAAGGCGGTCCTACCGTGCTCCGACATATACTGGATACAGATATCTGGGATGAGATGCACATCGAAGTGTCGCCTGAAAAGATAGGCGACGGTGTGCCTGCTCCGGATGTGGTTTTGCCCGAAAAGTACGACGAAATAGACGGAAATAAACTTTTTACGGTCATGCATGAACAAAAAATTGCAAAATAATTTGCAATTATGCATTTTTTTTCGTAACTTTGTAGGCAAATTCATTTGTTGAACTTATGACAACATTGCGTATATATCGTTTTTTAGCAATCTTGCTTGCTGTAGGAGGTCTGTCTGCTTGTAATCTGTTTCAGCGTGATCTGAAAGAGGGCGCCGTAGTGCAACTGGGAAGCTATTACCTCTATCGCTCGGATCTGGATCAGGTGACGGCTGCTGCCACCAATGCGGAGGATAGTGCCCGTTATGCGGATCAGTATATCCGCCGTTGGGCGACCGACCTCCTCCAGTATCAGGCGGGTAAAGACCACAGTTCGCCGGAGACGGAAGCCTTGGTGGAAGATTATAGGCGCAGCCTGTATGTGGCGGAATATGAGCGCCATCTGGTGGACAAACGAATGCCAAAATATATCAGCGAAGCCGAGGCGGACACCTTCTATGTGCGCCATGCTGACCGGTTTGTGCTGCAAGAGAATATACTGGAAGGTGTACTGCTTGTTTTGCCCGCCGACGCACCTTCCCTACCGGAACTCAAGCAGAAACTGACGAACATAGCCGACGAGGAGAATATAGAGTACATCGAGAAATATGCCTATCGCCATGCCGCCGGTTATGAGTTGTTCAATACGCAATGGCGTACGGGCAATCAGATACTGATGCGGATGCCGTCGAACAAATGGCAGAAAGCTTTGGCTCCGAACAAGCTGTTTGAGGAGCGCGATACCGCCTCGATCTACCTGCTGCAGGTTACCGACTGCCGGCTGGCGGGAGAGCAGATGCCGATAGAATATGCGCGGCCTACCATCGACAAGATGATCTTGGCAGAGAGGCGAGTGACGTTCCTGAAAACGCAACGTGACGAACTGTACGAAGATGCCGTGCGGTACGGAAAAATACGATTCAACAAATAAATCACAATAGCAACAAAAATCACCGACACAATGAAAATGCGTCAACTGACATATACCCTGCTTATGGCTGTCGCCTTGCCTTGCATGGCGGCGGATAACATCATCGATGAAGTGATCTGGATAGTGGGCGATGAAGCCATCCTCCGCTCGGAAGTGGAGGAAGAGCGATTGCGTGCCCAATATGAAGGCGAAGCTATCCCGGGTGACCCGTATTGCGTTATACCCGAGCAGATAGCCGTGCAGAAACTGTTTCTGCACCAAGCTGAACTGGACTCGGTGGAAGTATCGGAATCCACGGTGAGCCATCAAGTGGATATGCGACTGAACTACTACATCTCGCAGATCGGATCGAAAGAGAAGATGGAGGAATATTTCCGCAAGAGCAGCTCGGAGATTCGCGAAGAGATGATGAAGTCTGTTCGCAATCAGATGATCATCCAACAGATGCAGCAGAAACTGACCTCGAACATCAAGCCCACTCCGGCGGAGATCAGGCGGTTCTACAACAGTCTGCCGCCCGACTCCATCCCCATGATGCCGGCAGAGGTGGAGGTGCAGATACTAAGCTTCGTGCCGCCTGTGCCCGTGGAAGAGACGGAGCGCATCAAGTCGCGTTTGCGCGAATTTACCGAGCGCGTGACTAGCGGGCAGGCCGATTTCTCGATGCTGGCGCGCTTCTATTCCGAAGATACCGAATCTGCCAAACATGGCGGTGAACTGGGTTTTGTAGGTCGCGGACAACTGGTTCCTGAGTTTGCCGATGTAGCTTTTGCATTGAACGACCCCAAGAAAGTGAGCCGCGTGGTGGAGACCGAATATGGCTACCACATCATCCAGCTGATCGAGAAACATGGTGAGCGCATCAACTGCCGGCATATCTTGCTCAAGCCGCGCGTGTCGGCTACGGACAAGATCAATGCCTTGAACAAATTGGACTCTATCGCACAACTTATCCGTCAGGACAGTCTGACCTTTGAGCAGGCTATTATCCAATATTCCGAGGACAAGAATACCGCCATGAACGCGGGACTGATGACTAACCCGAACACAGGCTCGTCGAAATTTGAGTACCAGGACCTGCCAGCCGAAGTGGCAAAGCAGATTTATGCGATGAAAGAGGGAGAGATATCCGCTCCGTTCACGATGATTGACCCGACCAAGAACAAAGAGGTGTGCGCCATCGTTAAGCTCAAACGCAAGACGGATGTTCACAGGGCTAACCTGACCGACGATTTCCAAGCCATCAAATCGATGCTTGAGCAGAAACTGTCTGCCGAGTTTATCCACAAATGGATATTGAACAAGCAGAAAGAGACGTACGTGATGATTGACCCCGAGTGGGCGGGATGTGAGTTCCAATTCCCGAATTGGATTCATTGAAAGGTGAAAATTGAAAGGTGAAAAGTGAAAGGAAACATAGTGCGCTAAGGAGAGGACTCATTGTCCTTTCAATTCTCATTTTTCAATTTTCAACCGCGCAGACGCTTGTGTATCTGGAGCGGGCTGACAACTTGCTGTTTGACCAGGAGGTAGCGCCGGATGCACAGATTGTGATTGGCAACGTGCTTTTCCGTCATGATGACGCGCTAATGTATTGCGATTCGGCGTGCTTCTACGAAGGCACGAACAGCCTGGATGCATTCGGGCATGTGCGATTGGTGCAGGGTGATACGCTGACGGGTTTTGGCGACAAGCTGTTCTACAACGGCAATACCAAGCTTGCCCGTCTGCGCCAGAATGTGAGGCTCATCCATCATCAGTCGGTACTGACCACCGACAGCCTCAATTATGACCGCGTCAAGGATCTGGCGTACTACTATTCCGGCGGAAAGATTGTGGATGACCTGAATACACTTACTTCCAGGTGGGGACAATACACGCCTTACAACAAGCGTGCAGCGTTCCGCGATAGCGTACATCTGGTGAACGACCGCTTTACGATGGATACGGATACACTGCTGTATGATACCGAGTCGCATATAGCGCAGCTGGTCAGCCCTACGGTGGTGCTGTACGAGCGGGAGACCACTATCCTATCGTCCAACGGGCTATATAACACCCGCACCGAGGAATCGGAACTGTACGACCGTTCGTCGGTGACCCATACCGATGGAATGTTTCTGATAGGCGATACGATCTTCTACGACAAGATACGCTCTTTCGGACGCTTGTACGGAAATATCGAAATCATCGATTCCACCGAGCAGATGACCCTACGCGGCGATTACGGCGAGATGTACGAGAGTGGTTCGGAGGCGGCTCTGCATCCCGAATGGGGCGATTACGGTTTTGTTACGCGCCGTGCGTTGCTCGAGAGCTGGGGCGACAGTCTACACACATTCGTTCATGCCGACACCCTCTATACGGAGGAACTGGCGCTATCCGACACACTGCCGAAAGACAGCACTTACCGCCGCATTCGCGCCTACCGCAATGTGCGCATCTACCGCGAGGATATGCAAGCTGTTTGCGACTCGATGGTATACCTGGGCAACGATTCCATCGGGAAAATGTACGGAATGCCGGTGTGTTGGAGCGATAATAATCAGGTGTCGGCGGATAGTATATACGTCTACATGAAAGACGATGCCGTCGATTATGCCCACGGAATGGGCAACGCCATCTGCATCCAACAACACGACCTGCTCCATTACAACCAGATGAGCGGCAAGGAGATGTTTGCCCATGTGAGGGATGGCGATGTGTACCGCGTGGATGTGAACGGCAATGCCGAGACAGTCTTTTTCCCGATAGATGAGAAAGACCATAGCATCACCGGTTGCAATCGTACGCAGAGCAGTTTTGTGAAGGTCTTTCTGGAGAACCGCCAAGTGCATCATGTGCTGTTTACCACCTCCACTACCGGCACGATGTATCCGTTGGAGCAAGCCTCCGACGCCGTGATGCACCTGAATGCTTTCTTTTGGGCGGAAGATGAGCGGCCGCGTGTGCCGGCTGACGTGCTCGTACATGTACCACGCACGCCCCGCCAGGGCAAGAAAGCAGTGAGCGCTACTCAGGAACAGGAATAAGCGAAAGAACAAGAATAAACGAAAACAACGAGAAATATGAAAAAAATAACAACACTCCTTTTCAGCATCTTGCTGACCACCACACTGTTTGCGCAGAATGAGATGGGTGGTCTGGGTATTCAGGTAGGCTTTGCATCCCCTACGCTTCGCCTGAACTCACCTACTGCCGCTTCATCCACCGCATTGGAAGCCACGCCGATGAATGGCGTGAAGATAGGTCTGAACTACGATGCCACTATCGTCAAAGGTTTCGGTACGACCATCGGATTGAACTATACGTACGCTATGTACCAGTCGAAATGGACTTCCACGGGTTCGTATTCTACCGAACAGGTGTCCTATCGCGATTCGTATCAGGGCATTGAACTGTTCACCGATTGGCAGTACAAGTTCGAGATTGCCGGTGAGACCTATCTGATGCTCTACACCGGTCCTACTATTCAGGTGCATCTCTCGCTCAAAGAGCAAGAATATGTGCGTGACTCGGAAGGCACGACCAAAAAGACGCGTTACGGCTATGAGTACCGCGACAATCAGGCTTTTGAGGACTACAAACGCCTGAACGTTACGTGGGGCGTAGGTGCGGGATTCCAGTACAAGCAGTTCTTTCTGCGTGGCGGATATGATTTCGGTTTGATTAACCCGTTCAAGTACGATACGTATGCCAAGCTCGGCGTGGATGTGGATCGCTGGACACGCGGACGCTTCGACCAGTGGCAGATAAAGATCGGTTTGTATTTCTGGAGACAGTAATTATTTGTGATTTGTGATTTGTCATTTGTCAATCAATCGTCACTTGTAAATCGTCAATTGTCAATTATCATGATTCCCCGGCCAACCATAGATAAGATTTTCGCTGCCGCCAAGATAGAAGAGGTGGTATCCGATCATGTCTCGCTCAAGCGCCGCGGAGCGAACCTGATAGGTTTGTGTCCGTTCCATTCGGAAAGGACAGGGTCGTTCACGGTTTCACCGGCGAAAGGCATCTTCAAATGTTTCGGTTGCGGTGAGAGCGGAAATGCCGTTGGTTTCGTCATGAAAATAGAGAACTGCAGCTATGTGGAAGCGTTGCGTATATTGGCAAAAAAATACCATATTGAGATCGAGGAGCGCGAACTGACGCCGGAAGAGAAGCAGCAGCAAGATGACAGAGAGTCGATGTTTGCCGTGAACGAATGGGTGAACAAGTGGTTTCAGAAGCAGTTGTGGGAGACGGAGGAAGGCAGGGCTGTAGGTCTGGCATATTTCCATGAGCGCGGTTTGCAAGACGCTACAATCAAGGAGTATGGTTTGGGTTTCTCTCCCGATAAGAAGACGGCACTATTCGATGCCGCGAGGAAAGCTGGGTTTGTGGATAAATATCTGACCAACACTCCCCTCACTACCAATCCCGAAATCGCAATCGGTACGGGCGTGTGTATACAGAAAGAGGACGGTAGGATTACCGACCGCTTCCGCGACCGCGTGATTTTCCCCATCTATACGCCTTCGGGCAAGACAGTGGCTTTTGCCGGGCGTATACTGCGCAAGAAGTACGATGCCACCGGCAAGGAGATTCCTATGGGCAAGTACGTCAATTCGCCCGGATCGATCATCTATTCCAAAACCAACGAACTGTACGGCTTGCACCAAGCCAGAAAAGCCATCACGCAAAAAGACCTATGCTATCTGGTAGAGGGACAGATGGATGTCCTCTCGATGTACCAGGCAGGTATACAGAATGTGGTATGTTCCGGCGGTACGGCGCTCACACAGGCGCAAGTGCGGCTTATCAAGCGCTTCACATCGAAGATAACCGTACTTTATGATGGCGATAGTGCAGGTATTCACGCCGCTATCCGGGGTATAGACATGTTCCTACAGGAAGGTTTTACCGTCAAAGTGGTGCTGTTGCCCAACGGCGAAGATCCGGATTCGTACGCGCAGAGCCATAATGCCATCGAGTTTATCGAATATATCGAGAAAAACCAAAAAGATTTTATCCGATTCAAGGCACAACTCAGTTGGGAAGAGGCAAAGGACGATCCGTCCAAACGATCCGAACTGACCCACGAGCTGGTGCAGTCCATTGCTCTCATTCCCGACGAGATAACCCGCTACGAGTATATCCGCGATTGTGCGGCGGTTGTTCAGACTTCGCCCGACTTGCTTTCTCGCGCCGTTGCATCCCAGCGTAATGCCAACAGGGACAAAGCCGTCAAGCAGCGTGCTGAACAGGAAAGGGATAAAGCCAATGAGGAAATACTCCCCACTGAGCAGACAGCAGCGGCTCCACAGCAGCGCCGTGCAGAAAACAAGATCGACCAGAACTTCCGCAACCTGATTCAACTCATCGTCAAGTATGGCGAACGGCCGCTGTTTGCTTTCCCTAACGGAACAACGGTTTCGGTGGGCGATTATATCCTAAGCCAGCTCCGTATCAGTGCGATAGAGATAACAAGCCCGCTGTACAAGCGTATTTGCGATGAGTTCGAAGCCCACAAAAATGCCGATGACTTCGTCGCGGAGAACTTCTTTAAGTTCCATCCCGATCCAGAGATCAGTGCGCTGGCATGTGACTTGATTGCCGACCGCTATCAGCTGTCCAGAATATTCTCGCAAGTAGCCATCTCCGAGAATGTGATGCAAGAGGTGAACGAGCAATCCGAAGCCGATATGCTGCGCGAACAAGTGCCGCTCATCGTGTGCGAACTGCAGCTCAATGTGCTCAACCGGCGCATCGAGCAAGTTCAGCGCCAGATAAAAGAAGCGTCCGACGCCGGAGATGATAACAAGGCTATGCAACTGTTGATGCAGAGCAACGAGTTGAAAAAAGCTAAAAAGGAGATGAGCGATTTTCTCGGTCATCGCACCATGTAAATCATCAAAAGCCTGAAATATGAAAAAACTTTTTGTCCTTATTGTAGCGGCAGCGTGTCTCATCGGTTGCGGCACGACGGAAAAACAACTCAACGAACGGGCTGCGGAATTGTGCAAACATATACCTTATTTGCACCAATTGGAGCAGTCGCGCAAATTTCTGACGGAAGATTTTTATGCCGTGCTCGATACCATGGTCAACCTGCCTGAAGCCACACCCTTGGAGCATCAATGGGACTGGTGGTTTGTAGCGGCTGACGACAGCCCGATTCAGGATTGCAACTGCGAGGTGCAGTCGGTACAAAAACAAGACGCCACACACGCAACGGCAAGCATCCTCGTGCATCCCCAAGACTCGGATTACGAGGCAACAGACGAATCGTTCCTCATGGAGAAAGTCAATGGTCAATGGCTCATTGCAGATTATGCCAACAACAAATTCCACGCAACGAATTATATTCGTACCAGCCGCCAAGAATGGAATCTGATTCACACTATTGGCGACTATCTCGTTAGCGAGATTGCTCCGTATTACCTGCAAGGCGAACTGTGTGTACCGACCGTTCAGTTCGTTGCCACCGACGCTACCGATGTGTACGGAGTATTTGAGATTAACTGGTATAATCGCAGCGGCGACACGCTCAAGACTGTTTCCGGCGGCATACACGCCGGCAGAATGTCACTTGGCGACGAAGACGGCACAACGCGCGTCACGGCATTCGAACAGACCGTGGACGGAGCAGGCAACGAAGCCAGTGCCAAACGGATCTTCGGCAACGATTATTACGAGATATATCAGAACATCTACTCCAATCACGAAATTCGCGAAGCGGCTCGCCGACTGCAACTGCGCGAATATATCCGCCGCAACAACCTGGATGTCCGCTATTATCAGGATTACGGTTGGCCGGCTGTGACACTCTGACCATAAAAACTACTTTATATGAAACGTCTCACCCTTTGCGCATTGCTGCTGACCACGCTCACGCTTTGCGCACAAAACACTCAGAACATGCAAACCTTAGTCGCTTATTTCTCGGCTACGGGCACCACCCGTGCCGCAGCACAAAAGCTTGCCAAGCAGCACAACGCCGTGCTTTGGGAGATCGAAGCAGCCGAACCATATACGGCCGCTGACCTTGACTGGCGTAACGAACAGTCACGCTCATCGCTCGAAATGAAAGATCCCAACGAGCGGCCTACTATCAAGCAATGCACGGATATACGCCCGTATAGCACGATTTATATCGGTTTTCCTATTTGGTGGGGTATTTGTCCGCGCATCATCAACTCGTGGATCGACAACAATCTGGAGCAATTGCAGGGCAAGAAGCTTATTCCGTTTGCTACCAGCGGTTCCAGTGGCGTGGAAGAGGCGGTGGAGTACCTGCGCAAGACCTATCCCACGCTCAATTGGCAAGACGGTCTGCTGCTGAATAAGCGATAAGTAGTCGACCCCTTGCGGCGCAGAACAAACGGTAGGGTACATGCAAAAGATTTTGTTTATATGCCATGGCAATATCTGCCGCTCGCCGATGGCGGAATATCTGTTCAAGCACATGGTTGCGCAGGCGGGCTTGTCGCGGCAGTTTGAGATAGCGTCCGCTGCTGTTTCCTCCGAAGAGACCGGCAACGATATCTATCCGCCTGCCAAACGCAAACTGACGGAGAAAGGTATTCCGTTCAGCCGTCATGCAGCGCGACGGATGACGCGAGCCGATTATGATTACTACGACCGCATCATCTGCATGGATCGCAGCAATCTGCGTCTGCTCCGCTATATCGTAGGCGAGGATGACGAAGGCAAAGTGTCGTTGCTCATGACTTGGGCAGGTCACGCCGACGATGTAGCCGACCCGTGGTATACCGGCGATTTCGATGCCACCTACCGCGACCTCTTCGAAGGCTGCACAGCCTTGCTGAACGAATTGAAGACTAAATAGATCTCTATTAGAAAATCTCACAACACCATAAAATACAATGAAAACCCTTCGGAATATTATCGGCTATATGCTTGGCGGAGTGCTCTTTGTAGCATTGCTGCCGACTATTATGTGGCTGGCATCGGGCATGCCGGCGTTGGAGCATATAGGCGCTTTGCGCGCTTCATGTACCGGCCTGCTGATCATTGGCGGCTTGGCATTGAGCGTGTGGACGATCGTCTGTATGAAACGCCGCGGCAAAGGCAATCCGATGGATGCTTTCGATCATGAGATAGGTACGCGCACGCAACACCTGATGACCGACGGACCTTATCGCATCAACCGCAATCCTATGCTTACCGGCACGCTCCTCTATCTGGCGGGCTTTATCGTTTGGCTCTGGACCTGGCAAGCTTTGCTCGTGTGGTTGCTGTTCTTTGCCATCATGTTCGTACAAGTCCTGACGGAAGAGAAACGCCTCCGCCGCGATTTCGGCGATGAATATGCAGCCTTTTGCCGCCGTACCGGTCGTTTCCTGCCATTCACTTTCAAAAAATAATAACCTGATGAACCGCCTCATTCCCATCCTCCTCGCCTGTCTCTTGCCCTTCATGGCGCAAGCGCAAGATACTATCCCTGCTGATTCTATAGATGGTATCAGCATACAGATATTAGTACCTATACCTGAGTTCCCGGGAGGACAGAAAGCACTATTCCAATATCTGTCAAACAATGTGCATTATCCGGAACAGGCTGCCAAAGATTGTATTGAAGATCGCGTTATTTGCCAGTTTTTAGTCCAGGCAGATGGAACCATTACGGATATTGAGGTCGTTCGTTCGCAGGGTTATCCTGAGTTAGACCAAGAAGCTATACGTGTGATTTCTGAAATGCCCAAATGGGGTTGGACAAGCGACCCGAGCAAATATGCTCCTATGAGATACACCGTACCGATTAATTTTAAACTCCAATAACCCTATGAACCGCCTGCAACACATATGGAACTTCCTGATTGACCACCCATGGTTTCTTCCTATGGTGGTATTTTTCCTTTATAGCGTTCTTTACCTGCTGATAATAGTAGCTGTACCCTGTCGTCCGTTGATGCTTTTTGTCGAAGGGGCGCTGTATATCTTCAGTGGTATCATCATTATATCAGTAGTGCTGATGTTTGCTACTACTTTCGGCATCTTCCATAGGAATAAAAATGTAACCGAATGTTTGGGACTGCTAGGCATCAATATTCTGGTAGTGATAGTTGGATTTGGGATGCAAATCCTTGCCGGTATCAAAAATTCGGATCCTTATGCATTTTCTCATCCGATACCGGAAGGGATGAATTATAATATTCCAATAGAACCTAATTCTGAGAACAACGCTTGCTCTTTACGTCATGAAGCTGTTATTGAGTCAGATAGTACAACTTGGTTGCAAGTCTCTACGGATTTTATTGGCATGTTTGCATACACCTTCTATTATTATGATTTGCCGGCAGGTGACATCTTTCTGCGTTGTTACGAAGCCGGCACAAATGACCCGTTGTCTGCCGATAGGATAGAGAAAGCCACTCTTTCTCCTACTTATGCCGAGAACGCTTTCTGCTGCCAAGTCAGTGACAAACATTTTATCATTTACGAAGGTGATGTGCAGCAATACTATGTTGCCCGTTTCGAAGTGTGGTATCGTTCCGCAGACACCCACATAGAGCGAAAACTACTCGAAAAATTGTATAGAGTAGATGGATACGAGCATTAAAATGTAAAATAAGGCAATAGTGGAAGTTAAATATGGCTTATTAGCGCCTCAATAATAAAAGATTTGGTCGCAAGTTCTCACAATTTAGCACATTTCTTTGCAAAAACCGTAAAAAATACAGAAATTTAGCATTTTTTCTCTCAAAAACTTGCCGATATCGGCAAAATTTTGTATCTTTGCAAAGGATTTTGAAATAAAACTTGCCGATATGGAGTATTTTTCCGTCATACAGTTTGCCGAGAAGTACGGCATTAGCGAACGTACCGCGCGTAATTATTGTGCGGCGGGGAAGATAGATGGCGCCTTTCTGACAGGCAAAACGTGGAACATCCCTGCGGATGCCGTATTGCCCGATAAAGGAAAGAAAAAACTCTCTCCGCTCCTTGCGCGTCTGCGTGAAGAGAAAGACTCCAAACTCAAAGGCGGCGTCTACCATCGTACGCAGATAGACTTGACCTACAACTCCAACCATATCGAAGGCAGCAAGCTGACCAAGGAGCAGACGCAGTACATCTTCGAAACCAACACGCTCGGCATCACAACAGAAAACACCTCTGTGGATGATATTATGGAAACGGTGAATCACTTCCGTTGTATCGATTATATCATTGATCATGCAACGGATAAGATCACCGAGGCGCATATCAAGCAGTTGCACGCCATCCTCAAAACGAACACCTCCGACAGCCAAAAGTCCTGGTTCGCAGTAGGCGATTACAAACGCCTCGCCAACGAGGTAGGCGAACAAGAGACGGTTGCGCCCAAAGAGGTTCATCGCTACATGAAAGCCTTGCTTTCCGACTATAACACGCTCAAGCAAGTGGCGTTGGATGACATTCTGGACTTCCATGTTCGTTTCGAGCGCATCCATCCTTTCCAAGACGGTAACGGCCGTGTAGGTCGTCTGTTACTCTTCTGGCAGTGCCTGCAAAGCGCGCACATACCGTTTATCATCACCGAGGACTTGCGTCTCTATTACTATCGCGGCATCCAAAACTGGGGCGACACCAACGGTTATCTCCGCGACACCTGCCTCTCCGCCCAAGACAACTACAAAGCCCTGTTGGACTATTTCAAAATAAAATACTAACCCTATGAACCGCCATCTATTCCTTTATGGCGGATTTTATAAAATGCCGTTTAATAAAACAATGAAAAGATAAGCTTATGACAACTTCTGACAAGCGAAATTATTGGCCTCATCGGATAATACTCATCTTGGCAACCATCGCGGATGTTGCTGCTATTGTGGCCTTTTTGCGAACGGGAGTTGATTTTTGGTTCATGTTTATCTTGCTTGGGTTACTTTTCGCTTGGCTTGTCATAGCTTTAATGGCAGGGGTGATTTATGTGATTGTTGATACGTACCGGCTCAAAAACATTCATGAGACAATCTTTTTCCCTTGGGCAATCATCGCGTTACTGGTTCCTATCGCCGGCATTACATATTGGGAAATACAAAACAATCAGGTTCGCTATTACTACGATTTGCCGGACAACAATACGATGACCGTTTGGCAGGAATATATCATCTTTGAGAAATACACCTCTTTCTTTGCGCCACGTACGAACTATATTAAGTTGCCGAGTGGAGCAGACGAGTGGGAACTGACGATAGATTCGGCGGGACATTCGGCGGTTTATGTGTACAAAAAAGCACATAAGATTAGGAATGTTTCTCCGAAATACCCGCTTGTGGCAATATACAAAGGTTTTCCGGGACGATATTGGCTATATACGGATTTTCCGGCTGAAAAATGGATGGCACATTTTCATTATCACTATGACCATGACGGTCTGGCCTCCGGAGCTGATTTGTATTACACATCGGTAACCAATGACAGTGTTTGCCACATCACAGGATCCTATCCCGGCAGGGAGTATTATGAATACAGCCAAACAGAACCATATTCGGAACCGATGGATAGTTTTCTCGTCTCTTTCCAAAAAGATGTCGAATACTGTCAGTCTGGTATCTATCCAACAGAAAAGGGCAAGAGCAAATACTGCTTTTGGCCTGATAGCACCCAATATTCCATATTCCATAAAGACCAATAGCCTATGAAACGCCTCATCTACACATCTCTTGCATTATGTGCCATCTTGACGATAGGCATCATTGCGTGCAATCGGGCGGTGATCAATACCGCTAACGGTAGGATGTACGATGGCGTGGATGCCGTTCCGTATAATCGCGTAGGATTGCTGCTCGGCACAAGCCCGCAAGGCAGAAGAGGCAATCCTAATCCGTTCTACCACAATCGCATCGATGCCTGTGTGGCGCTGTACAATGCGGGAAAGATTGAGCGCATCCTGGTCAGCGGAGACAATTCGCGTCAGACTTATGACGAACCGACGTGTATCATGCAAGACCTGATTGCATCAGGCATCCCCGATAGCGTTATTTATCTCGATTATGCTGGCTTCCGCACTTTCGACTCGATGGTTCGTGCCCAACAGGTGTTCGGACTCACATCTTTTACTGTTATCTCCCAGCCCTTTCACAACGAGCGTGCATTATACATCGCTACCCGCAAAGGACTGGATGTAGTGGCTTTCAACGCGCCGGACGTGCAATTGCGGCATTGGCAAATACGGATGATTGTCCGCGAATGGCTTGCCCGCACCAAAGCTGTCTTGGACATCTACACGCACAAACAACCCCATTTCCTCGGCGAACCGATTACAATAGAATAACAAAAAAGAGCAGTTTTTTGTTGAAAAATGCAAAAAATATTTGCAAATTTCAAAAAAAAGTTGTATCTTTGCAGTGCGTTTTATGTAAAATAAAGCGTTTTGGAGGTGCTGAAATATGTAAAATAAGGCGTTTTAAGGGTGTTGAAATGTGTAAAATAAGGCAATCATGATAGATGTAAGAACATTGGAAACCATCCTTTCCGACCAAATGGAGGAACTGGAAGCAAGGTTACGGGAAACGCTATGCCATCGTCCGGAAGAGTCGTTGGTTGAGATCAATAGTCCACAAGCTCAAGTGGTAATAGGCGTTCGGCGCAGTGGCAAATCAACGCTGTGCTACCAAGCTCTGCAAAGCAAAGGAGTGAAGTTTGCATATGCCGATTTTGATGACGAGCGTCTGAATGGTTTGCAAGCCGAGCAGTTGAACGATGTGCTGTCTGTGCTATACAAGATTTACGGTGATTTCCAACACCTATTCTTGGACGAAGTGCAAAATATTGATGGTTGGCATTTGTTTGTAAACCGCTTGCTGCGCCACAAGATGCACATCATCATTACAGGTTCAAATGCCAAATTGTTAAGCGGAGAACTTGCTACGCATCTTACCGGACGCAACAAAGAGATAGCGCTTTATCCGTTCTCTTTCCATGAGTTTTGCTTAATGAAGGGAGTGGATACCACCAAACTCAGCACCAAGGCGCAAGCTTTCCGCAGAGCTGCTTTCGATGAGTATATGCAGCAAGGCGGTTTCCCGGAACTATTGATTATTGAGGACAAACGACACTATGTCAACACGTTGGTGGACAACATCCTAAAACGCGATATAGAACAACGCTTCAAGATTGCTTATAAGGCTGCTTTCGAGCAAATGACACATCATCTGCTCAACATAGTGCCCACCATCCCAAACATCTCTGAACTGACTGATTTGTTCCAATTTAAATCCGAGCATACCACAAAGAACTACATCGATCATCTAAAACAGGCATATATGCTCATCGGTGTACCTAAATATGCCACAAAGAGCAAATTGCGCATGGTACAGGAAAAACTATATGCCGTTGATGTGGCGATGATGAATATGCGTGATAATGCGTTGTCAGCAGAAAATGTAGGATGGCGATTAGAAACTATTGTGCTCATCCAACTTCTCCGTAAATGCAAGCTTAATGGATGGGATGTATATTTCTTGCGTGAACGAAGTGGTGAGTGCGATTTTCTTGTCTGCAAAGGCAGCCAAGTGCTCCAAGCTGTGCAAGTTTCGTACGATATATCTGCCGAGAAAACCCGCAAACGTGAACTGAAGGGATTGGCAATAGCAGCACAAATTACCGGCTGTAAAGATTTGCTGCTACTTACCGATCACGAATATGAGAACACGGAATATGAGGGATTGTCTATCAAAATCCGTCCCGTTACTGAATGGCAGTAAAAAAATATTAGCTTTATGATCAAGATGCAGGCGATGTAGGCTGGCTCAGATGGGTTCGTGAACACAAAGACGAAATCATGAACGAGCAATAATACATTTAAAGGAACCTCAACGGAGGCGCAACGGAGGCTTATCAGAGGAATACCGTATCCTACCCATACCTATAATATATATATTATATATATTATCCCGTGAAGTTGAATACTTATCCGTAAAAACTGCCAAATGAACTGCAAAATACACCCTGTCTTATATGATTTCTACCTCCGGCTTCAGGAGGCTCTCGGCGCGGAAATAGTGCATCGCCGCAAACGAACCTCCGACATGTGCATCGAGGTCATTTTTTATGTTGATCAATATGGAGTACCTACAGGCAAGTTGAATACGCTTCCTGAAGCAGAGAAATGGGGCTTTTGGATTATTTGCCGACGGCAAACCAACAAACAGCACATGTACTACAACGGTCATCGCGTCTACCAGCTCTTTCTTTCGCCCGTACATCCCAAGAAGCGCCGCGAAAGACAAGCTTTCAGCCGCTCCCGCTCCCGCCTCGCCAAATCCGCCAAATCTGCCAATACCGCCGCAGCTTGATACATTTTTGCCCGGCAGGTCAAATTTAATTGCGTAATCTTGGTATATAACTGCTAATATTTTAGCATTTATTGCAAAAAATGACCATAACTGCTAATATTTTAGCATTTATATTTGCATATTTCAAAAAAAAGTTGTACCTTTGTAGCCGATTTATTTCTATAATGCACTAAAATTGGTGCAAAATTAGAACAAAACGCGCAAAATGACATTTGTTCAGTTTCATCAAGAGTGGCATCGCTTGGCATGTTTTTCCGTGGCACAAGTCAGAGCCATTTATCCGGATTTTCATCGCGGAAACTTGCTGCAATGGCAACGAGCGGGATACATCGTGCCGCTTCGTCAGGGCTGGTATGCTTTTGCGGATTATGTGCAGCAACCGGATTATGCGCGATATGTAGCCGGGAAGATGTGTGCACCCTCGTACATTAGTCTGCACACCACGCTATCGTTCTATGGCATCATTCCGGAATCTGTCATCGAAATGACGAGTGTAACGACACAAAAGACTTGCCGTTATGAAAATGCCTTCGGTCAGTTCAGTTACCAGACCATTCGTCCGCGACTCTTCTGGGGCTTCGAGCCAAAAACAATGCGCGACGGCAAGCAATATATGATGGCTACTCCCGAAAAGGCCATCATCGACCTGCTCTACCTCTATCCGCAATATTCGACGATTGACGAGATGCGTGAACTGCGCTTCGACGAAGATTGGATGCGCGACGAGTTGAACAAAGAACGACTGATAGAGTACACGGAACGGATTAATAGTCCGATACTAACCAAGCGAATACAGTTATTACTCAAAGCCTACGACTTATGATAGACCTCGAATATATACGCGGCTTCTACCCGCCATACATAGCGCAGAATGCCAACTTCCAAAAGCATATCGTCAAAGAATATGTGGAGTTGTTGGCTTTGGAATGGATTGCCCGTTCGCCTTATGCTGCGAAATTGATCTTCATCGGTGGCACCAACTTGCGACTTATTCAAGGCATCGACCGTTTCTCTGAAGATTTGGATTTCGATTGCAAAGGATTGAGCGAAGATGAGTTCCGGCAAATGTCGGACGAGTTAGTCAAGTACCTGCAACTTCAAGGCCTCAACGCAGAATTGCGCAATAAAGAGAATGCCCGTCTTACCGCTTTCCGCAGCAACGTATATTTTCCGGAACTGCTGTTCGACCTCCAACTGACAGGCCATCGCGAGGAACGTTTCCTGATGAAGATCGAGGCGCAAGATCAAGGTATCGACTATCCGCGGGAGATGGCTGTTGTTCAGCGAAACGGATTCTCGTTTCCTGTTCCTGTTCCTCCGCTCAGCGTACTTCTGTCCATGAAACTCTGTGCTCTACTTACGCGTCAGAAAGGTCGTGATTTCTACGATGTGCTCTTCCTTATGCAGCGCACGGAACCTGACTATACTTTCCTCCAACAGCAAAAAGGTATCGCCGACAAAGAGCAACTAACTGCAGCCCTAACCGAGATTGTCGCAAAGACGAATATGCAACTTAAACAGCGCGACTTTGAGCATCTACTCTTCGACACACGCAAAAGTGAAATGATATTGCAATTTATAACCCACATCGCCCTATGAACCGTCTCATCCTCATCCTCCTCGTCGGTCTTTGCCTGACGGCTTGCCATAAAACCTCTACGCCACGTGGAATCCTTTCCAATGACCTGTCCTATTCGCTCATTCTCCCGGACTCTGTTCCTACGGATGACGTCTATTCGTGGTGGAGTGATTCGTTCAAGAAAAGTTGGACAGAAGATTACGGAAATGAACCGATGGAAGACGGGTGGTTTTGTCTTCCCGAACCGTTAGGCTATAGAGGTGCGGATTTTCAACGCTTCTATATCCATTATGACACCGTGTATAAAGTGAATGATTATACTTATCGAATAGAAGGTAGAACGCGCTGCCAAGACGAGATATGTACCATCAATGGCAATCTGGTAGTCGATTCGGTCGTTCCGCTTAGTGATTCATTATTTAGTGACGATAGCTATATAAAGATTAGCGGTTCCGGCACGCTCTATGCCCATTATACTCTGCAAGCGAAGCATAACGACAAGCATGTCGCTGATATAGTAGGAAAGGCGTATTTTGATTACCTTGTTCACAACGATAGCATTTTTTACGACGCCATCAGTTATGCCGGTGATGCTTATTGCAACAACCAATACACCGGCAAGTGGATTTATCTTGATACCAGTGACACACTTACTTGCAACTGGGGCGACTTTCGTATCCCCGAATCCAATGGGTTAGATGGCGGATGCGGAGACTTCTCCCCTTATGATGAGTTCTACGATAATGGTTGGAAGACATATATTGATAGGGATCGTCATGGTTGGATAGGTGATCCGGAATGCGCATATTACGACTCTATCTACGAAGCCGACATCAACTGGTGGAAATAAAATTGTGGATGGTTTTGATAAAAAAATAAGGAACTAACCTATAAAAGTGTAAAATTATGAAAATGAGAAGTCTTTTGTTTGTGGCTGCATTCCTGTTGTGCTGTTCAACATCTATTGCAGACGAAACGCATTACGTTGATCTCGGATTACCAAGTGGCACTCTTTGGGCTGACCAAAACGAACCGGGAGTTTATACTTTTAACGAAACAGTGGACAAATTCTCCGGTAGAGAAATGCCGGGGATGCATCATTTTCAGGAATTGGTGGATAACTGCACATGGAAATGGAATGGTAGCGGTTATACCATCATTGGTGTGAATGGAGACTCTATTACTCTTCCGGCTGCAGCATTCAAAGATTGTCAAGGCAATTGGGAAGAAAAGCCTATCGGCTATTATTGGTCGGCAGAGATGTATGACAAATTGGAGGCATGGGGACTATATTTCTCCAAAGAAAAAGTGTGGACTACGATGAGTTTCATCAAATGTATGGCTTTGCCTGTCAGAAAAATCAAGTATCCTAAACGTGAATTTCAGATTCCCGATTACGAATCCATACAAACGATAGGTAAGGAAAGCTATGAAGCGCTATTACAACGTTTCCGTGTGGCAGACTCCACATTATCTATGCAAGACATACAAGCCGTTTATTATGGTTCAGCATTCTACGGCTATCTGGCAGGCGCTTTGAATATGACCGAATTGAATGGCATCTATTACAAGAAGGGACACCAAGGCTTGGCATCTTATCTTGATGATTATTTGTCTTCAGCACCCGTAGATATTAACGCCATCCTCTTTAGAATGTCTGCTGCTCACGAAACAAATGATACTATTACATTTAATAGATATATTTGGATGTACCATCAGCTATGCCAAGCTTTATTCGCGACAGGTGATGGTGATTCTAAAGAAACAGCCATTCATGTGGTAAATGTAGCCGATGAATATGCTCTGATGAATTATGTGATGGATTTGCAGGTAGGAATGCAAACATTACTAACTTCCGGTCATGATATGTTTGACGTTATTACAAAGAATGGCAGAAAGACATATGTCTATTTCGACATTCAACTTGTTTTGGCATTAGAACGACAAATGTTCTCCAAAGACAAATCATCGTTTCACTTCACATATAACAAAGACATGAAATATCACCATTAGTTACCAAACCCCGCAAAAGTGAAATGATATTGCAATTTATAACCCACATAATCTGATGTCAAGCAAATCCGAGACATACCAAACCCTGCTACCGCAGATAGAGGCGCTGATGGCGGGAGAAAAGGACATGATTGCCAAGATGGCGAACATCTGTGCTGCGCTACACGAGGCTTTCGGCTTCTGGTGGACAGGCTTCTACCGCGTAATAGACAGTCCTGATGCCCAACCTGCCGGAAAGGAATTGGTACTTGGTCCGTTTCAGGGACCGGTAGCCTGCATGCATATTCCTTTCGGACGCGGGGTGTGCGGTACGGCGTGGCAACGTGCAGAGACAGTCATCGTGCCGAACGTCCATGAGTTTGCCGGACATATAGCCTGCTCCTCTGCCTCGAACAGCGAGATAGTTGTGCCGGTCTTCTCCGGCGGTAACATCATTGCCGTATTGGACATCGACAGCACCGACTTTGCCGCCTTCGACGAGACTGACCGGCTTTATCTGGAACAAATAGTACAACTGTTAACCAACCCATAAATATAGACAACTATTAACCAACGCATAAGTTATGATTCGCCAAGCTGCCATTGAGGATATACCTCGCATCATTGATCTGTTGCACCAAGTGAATATGGTGCATCACCATTTGCGCCCGGATTTGTTCAAACCCAATACCACTAAGTACAGCGCCGACGATCTGGTACAACTGCTGCACAATGCCTCCAAGCCTATCTTTGTATACGATAGCGGCACGGTACAAGGTTACGCTTTCTGCCAGATAACCGAGACAACCGGCGACAGGCTGCTGCAAGACGGCAAAACGCTGTATATCGACGATATCTGCGTAGATGAATCGGCTCGCGGCAAACATGTAGGCAAAGCCTTGTTTGAGCACGTTCGCAACTATGCCCGCTCTATCGGTTGCCACAACATCACCCTGAATGTGTGGGAAGGCAACGAAGCAGCCTTGCGCTTCTACCAAACCATGGGCATGCAGCCCCAAAAAACAGGCATGGAGATTGTTTTTTAGCATTAAAGTCAATCAGACAACGAAACGAATAACAGATATTACAAAACAAAGAAAAAACATACCACTATGAAACAAAACAAGAGAAAATGGCTCAGTCTCGGGCTGATGATAGCCCTCTCGGTGAGCGGCATGATGCTTTTTGCCTCATGCAAGAACAGTGATGACGAAAACTACGAAAAAGTAACCCTGACGAACCGCATTACTCACCTGCAACCGATGACGGGCATGGTGCTCTGGAACGACCAGGCGGCAGCAATGAACAACACGCACGGCCAATGTATCTCGCTGGAGTTCGCATATATCCCGCCGTGCAAACTGGTGACGGGTAAGGCCAACGGCAAGTTGCAATACGACTGGACCTACCTCGAAAACAAACTACAGGCTGCTTCATCGCGCGGACATCAGATGGTAGTGCGTTTTCCGCTGTGCTATCCGTCGAACCGCGAGAATTGTATCAGCGAGCGAGGTGCAACCTACGTGCCGGACTATATACGGGCGATGGCTGATTACAACGAGACCTACGCTGCCAACCCGGGCGGTGACGGACCTACATGGTATCCCGATTGGAGCCATAGCGAACTGCAATGGTTTGTCAAGCAGTTCTATGCCGATGTTGCAGAGCGCTACAACAACGATGCACGGATAGCCTTCGTAGAGGTAGGATTCGGTCATTGGGGAGAATACCACACCTACGGAACATCGGTCGTTTTCGGCAAGAATTTCCCGACCAAAGAGTACCAGCGATCGTTGTTTAAGGCATTGGAGGACGGGATGGCTATACCATGGCTGGTAAGCATAGATGCCGGAGATGATGTGTATGGCGGAGAGGAAGTATTGAAGCGCTGGAGTTGCGGATTGTTTGACGACTCGTTCATGCACAAACAACACGACATCTCGCAGGGCGACGGATGGAACGAACAATGCTGGCAGTGGAGCGGGTTGGACAAATGGAAAAAAGGTGTTTGCGGTGGAGAGATCAGTTATTACAGCAGTTTCGACCAGCGCAATTTCCTCAATCCCGCCGGCATGTACGGCGTAACGTGGGAACAGGCTGCTGCCAAATACCACATGTCATTCATTATCTGCAACGACGCGCCTGACGGCAATTATTTCACGCCTAATCGTGTGACGGAAGCAGGTTTGGCTTCAGGATACAAGTTTGAGGTCATCTCGTGCGAGACGAGCGGCACAACCACCCGTATCACCGTTACCAACACCGGCGTAGCGCCGTTGTACAGAGACGCATATATTACCGTAGGCGACGTACAAGCCAACGAATCGCTGCGCGGACTACTACCGGGCGAAGAGAAAACATTCGTGATAAAAGCTGCCGCCAAGCCGGACAACGTACGCGTAGAATGCAAACATATCCTATCTACACAGGAAATACAACTGGATGCAAAACAAAACAACAAATAATATGAAATCGTTTATTCACAGCCTTATGGCTCACGTTGCGTGCATAACGACAGCCTTATGCATGAGTGCCGTCATGTCGGCAACCACGGTCACCTACACCGCTGACGACAACACCATCTTCTCCAATCCAGAACGGGGATTTATCACGATGCTCGAAAAGAAGTTGAGCACGAGCAGCCCGTATTGCGTCAAGGGGCAAGAGAGCACACTGGATGCGCATATCAGCAGGGATGGCATATCTATCGTGCTCGTCCATTACTATCTGGATAATTTCCGCAACACGGCCACACTGCCTGACGCTATCCTCAATGCCTTTGACGAGGATATGCAAGTACTGCGCAACAAAGGTCTGAAAGCCATTCTGCGCTTCTCCTACACAAATACTACGTACGAGAAGAGCGGTGTGGAGTCTGCCAAAGATGCTCCGCTTGAGATAGCGCAAAGCCATATCAGCCAGTACAGTTCGCACTGGGCAGCCAATACGGATGTGATCTTCGTCTTCCAGGCGGGCATCGTAGGAGCGTGGGGTGAATGGTACTATACGGATAATTACGGCAACCGTCAGAGCACGATGAACAGCAGCCGTCGTGCCGTGGTGGATGCGCTTTTGGCAGCTGTGCCGCAGAACAGAATGATCCAGTTGCGTACGCCGCTCTTCAAGAAAGGCTACGTAGGTGACAGCAATCCGCTTACCGCTACCGAGGCGTTCACCGGTACAGCCCGTGCACGTCTGGGACAGCATAACGATGCTTTCCTCTACGACTACGACAATATGGGTACTTATTCCGATACAGCTACCGAGAAACCCTGGCTGGCACAGGAGACGCTATACGTGCCCATAGGCGGCGAAACCGACATCACCGATACCACCAAAGCCAAACGCTGGGCTACCTACGAAAAGACGACAGCCGAGATGAGTCGTCTGCATTGGACGTTCATCCAGAGCGGTTATGCTACGCAAACGACCGACATGTGGCGCCGCAACGGTACGTTCGACGAACTCAACCGCCGGATGGGCTATCGCTACCAACTGCAGAGCGCTACTTTTGGCGATCAGGTGGCAGCAGGTGGCAAACTATCGGTCAACATCAGTCTGCGCAACGTAGGTTATGCTCCGCTATATAACGAGCGCCACGCATATATCGTACTCAAGAATGGCAATAAGAAATACTCCGTACGCCTCAGTTCCGATCCGCGCCGATGGTTGCCCAACGGAGCGCTGACTACCATCAACGAGCAAATCACCATACCGGCTACTATTCCTTCCGGCACGTACGAACTGTACCTGTACATGCCTGACGCTTATGCCTCACTGGCTTCCGATGCGCGCTATGCTATACGCTTTGCCAATACGGGCGTGTGGGATGCTACGACCGGTATGAACAATCTCGGTGCTTCCGTCACGGTCAGCGGTGGTCAGACGCCTCCCGAGCCCGAGGAAGGCATTGTATTGCCGGCTACGCTCAACAAGGAGAACGTGACTGCCTATAGCGAGGATATGACGTGGTACAACACCTCGTACTTCGATTTCGGCCCTGAGGACGGCACGAACACTTCGCGCTGGGCAGAGTGGGAAGTGACGCTGCGTTACCCGGGCGAATATATCATAACCGAGAACATGGCTACGGGCGGTGGCACGGGACACTCGTGGCAACTCGAACTGCTTGATGCCAACCGCACGACCGTTGATGAGTATACCACAGCCGCTACATGGAACGAAGGCAGCATTGCTTACGAGGAGCATTGGGATCTGACCAACGTGCCCACAGGCAACTATATCTTGCGTGTACATAACGTCATGGAGTGGGGACAGCCCAAACTGCAAAGCCTCACACTGGATTACGACGGCATTCTGCCTACCGATCCCGAGGATATACGCCTGACGAACGAGAATGACTTGTCCGGTCAGGCATTCGACTTGCTCGGCCGACCCGTAGATGCCGGCTATAACGGCATAGTCATCCGTGGCGGAAAGAAATATATCCAAATCAGCCGTTAAGCTTTTGGGATTGTTTTTGGGAATTTTGGACTGAAAGATCCTGTTCCTAATTTTTGACTCCAAAAAACAGGCGGTGTGTCGAGTGACGCACCGCCTATTCTTTGGCATGAAATGATTAGAAGTTGTACTTCGTCATCAGTTGCACGCGATGGTTGGTTACCCAATGCAAGCCGTTTTGCGAAAGGCCGTTTGCAGCGTTCAACTTGCCGTCGCTGTAATGTACGGAAGTGATGTCGTACTCCAGTCCCACTTGGAACTTACCAACTGTGTAAAGCAGGGTAGGAGTCAAGCGCCACATGCGGTTCATGTTCTTTACGCGCGGATAGTAGAATCCCACCAGGCTGCCGTCAGTATTGGTAGCCAGGGCATCTTTCGTGCCGAGGTTCTCCACGTAACCGGCGAACAGAATGCCTTGCAGCTTTTGCGGATGTTTCTCTTCCTGAGCACCTATCTTGCCGCCATACACCAGGCTGATCCATGAGGATGAAGTGCGCGTCGGGGTATATGAATAGGAACCATCGGGGTTAATGGCTTTCACGCCATAACCGCCGTTCATATTCATGTGCTCGCCCGCTTGGGCAAGAATGGTCTTGGCTTTGAACGAGAACTCACCTTTCTTGTATTGCAGGTACAGGAACGGCGAAGCGGTAGTGATCCTCTCCTTTACTTTGATCTGCAAGGGCTTGCCGTCGGTGCCCATAATGGTGTTGCCACTCGCATCCAGTGCCTCACCGATGTGACGCGGACTAATACTCAGCACATCTGCACCGACGCGGAACAGCCAGCCTTTGTCATGGATAGACAGGCCCAGATAAGCTTCCGGCGTTTTGCTGTACAGTATATATTCTGCCGACTGCCCTTGCGGTCCGGTGGAGTTGTACTGCATTTGCCATAGTCCGGCAGCCGTGAGCGTGAACAGTTTGCCCAGACGGGCATCCATGCGTACTTGTGGTGAACGGTTGAACGGTCCGAACGGTGCGCCGCTGTTCAGGGCAATCACGTCGCATAGGTCGGCTGCCATCGGGTGCCACGTCTGACCAACGGTCAGATCAACACGAGCCAAATCTTTGCCACCGGCTATGGGCAGGCTGTCCCAGCCCAGCGCTACATAAGCCTGGCGCAGACGGAATTGGGCAGTACCGGTCACGGCGTGCGTCTGACCCGACGCAGTGCTGATGCCGGCGTAGAAGTCCGCCTCGATCTTACCGCTGAACTCGGTGTTACGCCATTTGTAATCCACGATGTTCAGACCCACGCGGGTAGTGAGCGACAGAAAGCGAAAGCTGCTCTGCGCATTCAGATCTTCGCGCAACGAAGCATCGTCCGTCTTGTTCCAGTTCTCGTCTTTCGGCATGTAGAAATACATATCACCCGTTCCGGCTATACACTCGCGGCTGTCGTACGTAAAATAGTTACGTATAAAGCCGTACGGCTTGAAGTGTTGCTTCAGATACGATTTTGCTGCCTCTTTTTTCTGCTGTTTGGTCACTTCCTGTGCCGATGCCGGAACAAGCAGCAACGTACAAAGAGCGATCAGTATTATCCTTTCAGTTTTCATTTGTCAAATTCCTTTCACTTTTCACTTTTCCTGTAGCGTAGCGTCCTTTCACCTTTCACCTTTCACCTTTCACTTTTCACCTTTCACCTTAGAACGGGAATAAAAGGATAACGGCGTACGAGATGGCTATACCCAGCAAGCCTACAATCAGTCCAACCTTGGTCATGTCGTTGGTTTTGATCAGACCGGTAGAGCAAGCGATAGCGTTCGGCGGGGTGGAGATAGGCAGCAGCATGGCAAACGAGGTGGAAGCGGCTACACATACCAGCAGCGTTGTTACGCCGCCGAAGGCTGTGAGCTGCTCGCTCATAGCCGTACCTACTACCGCCAGGATGGGCACGAGCAAGTTGGCTGCCGACGAGTTGGCGATGAAGTTACTGAGCAACCAGCCCAGCAGACCGGCTGTGATCAGTACAACCAATGCCGACCAGTTTCCGAAAGGAATAGCCTCAACCAGTGCTGCGGCAAGACCGGTCTTGTTCAGAGCCGTTCCGATGGCAAAACCACCGGCTACCATCCACAGTACATGCCAGTCAATCTTGGCAAAATCTTCGCGCTTGAAGATGCCAACCAGAGCAAACACGGCAAACGGGATGAGGGCAACCACGTTCGAGTTCAGGTGAGTCAGCTCACCAGTCATCCACAGCAGAATGGTAGCGATGAACGTGATGGTCACTACCCAGAACTGCCAGTCGATCTTGTGTTCTTCATCCGGCTCGATGACGATCTTCACATCCTTTGCCTTGAAGGGGAAGAGGAACATGAGCAGCCACCATGAGAACAGAATCATGATGATGACTACGGGCACCATACGGATCATCCACGCACCGAAGCCGATGTTGATGTCCAGCGAAGCCAGCTGACCGATGGCGATAGCGTTCGGAGGCGTTCCGATAGGCGTACCCAGACCGCCGATGTTGGCTGCGATAGGTATAGCCATAGCCAGGCTGACACGACCGCCGCCATCTGCAGGCAACGTACGCAACACAGGAGCCAGGAACGCCAGCATCATGGCTGCCGTAGCCGTATTACTCATGAACATCGACATCACGCTGATCAGCGTCAAAAAGCCCAGCAGCACCCATTTTGGGTTCGTGCCGAAAGGCTTGAGCATCACGCGCGCCAGTACTATGTCCAGACCTACTTTGCTTGCTGCAATAGCCAGTACAAAACCGCCCAAGAAGAGCATGATGATCGGGTCGGCAAAAGCTGCCATCAGTTCCTTGAAGTTAACCAAAGTACCCATGTCGGGGTTGGTCAGACCTTTGTTGGAAACCGCCAGCAACAAGAAGACGATAGTGGTAACCGAGGTAGCCCAGGCGGGGATGATCTCGAACATCCACATCAGGGCTGCATAGCAGAAGATGGCGATAGTACGCTGTTGTACCACCGTCAGACCGTCAATGCCGAAAAAGGATGTCGGCACAAACCACATCAGCAGCACCACAAGGGCTGTCAACGGAGCTAAGATATGCAATTTCACGTTAAGTTTTTCCATATTATTTAATATACATTAGGATTAGCCAAATGATTGATACGACGATCATAACGTTCTCCGCCCTGATAAGCGGTAGTAACAAACGCCTGGATGATCTCCAGCGCCTTATCCGGTGCTACATAGCCTGACGGCAAACAAAGGATGTTTGCATCAAAGAAACGGCGAGCGTTCTCTGCCATGTGCGTCTCCCAACAAACCGTGGCGCGTACATGAGGATGCGTGTTCGTGGCCATTGCCATACCGTTGCCGGTGTAGCAGAAGCCGATACCTAATTCACATTCACCTTTCTCAACCGCGGTAGCCATGGGATGGGCAAAATCAGGAAAGTCGCAGTTCTCCATCGAGTAGCAACCGAAATCTTTCACCGTAGCGCCCTCACGCTCCAGGTAGAGTTGAATCATCGACTTCAGTCCAAATCCGGCGTGGTCACTTGCCAATGCAATTGTTAATTCGTTTAATGGTTTCATTGTCTTATTGTGCTTTATGTTATTTCTTTCGTTTTTGAAATTCCTTTCCCCTTTCATTTTTAACTTTCCTTTCCCCTTTCATTTTTAACTTTTCATTTTCCCAAAAATCTTGCTCGCAATTGCAGCGAAACGCGCAATTTTATCAAAAAGGGATGCAAAATTACTGTTTTTTTTTTAATTGTGCAAACCTTGCACCTATTTTTCTCCGTTTTTCTCATCATTTGCCAACTCTACTTGCATTATTTGTCCCTCCGAGTGTCGCATTATTTACGATAGTTCAGGATCAGGGCTATGCTCCCTATAAAGGCAATCACGCAATAACCACACAATAATCACGCAATAATCACCCAATATAAGTCTGTTGCAAGTCCCTATTTATAGGGGTTCCGAGAGGATGAGTGGCGGATTTGCTCGCAAAAATCATTTGAATATTGAATTTTTTTGAGAGAATATTTGCAAATGTCGTTTTTTTTTTGTATCTTTGTAGGCAAATTGCGAAATAGGGCGCAATGGGATGACGCTAAAAGTTCGAAGCAACAAAACGAAGCAACAAAACGAAACAATAAAACGAACAATAAAACCATCAAGATATGAAACGGAGTATTCTTTTCTTTTCGCTGCTGGTGGCAGCGGTGAGTGTGACAGCACAGCAGCCTGTGCCCCTGCCAATGGACGGTGAGGTGCGGTACGGGCAGTTACCTAACGGATTGACGTACTATATACGCCATAACGAGGAACCCAAACAGCGTTGCGAGTACCATATAGCACAGCGCGTGGGAGCCGTGCTGGAAGAAGATCACCAGAATGGTCTGGCACACTTCCTGGAGCATATGGCGTTCAACGGAACGCAACATTTTCCGGGCAAGGGGATCATCAACTATTTTGAGTCGATAGGCGTGAACTTCGGCGGCAACATCAATGCTTACACGTCGATAGACGAGACGGTATATCGTCTGTCGGACGTGCCGACGATACGCGAAGGTATCATCGACTCGGCTCTGCTGGTGATGCACGACTGGAGCTGCGGCCTATTGCTGCTGGGCGAAGAGATTGATGCAGAGCGCGGCGTGATACGCGAAGAGTGGCGCACGGGCGCAACGGCTAACCGCCGGTTGTGGAAAGAGAGCCGGGCGAAGATGTTCCCGAACAGCCAATACGGCAAGCGCGACGTGATAGGCGATACGGCGGTGATCAACAACTTCGACTACCAAGCCTTGCGCGACTATTACCACAAATGGTACGGCCCTGACAACCAAGCTATCATCGTAGTAGGCGACATAGACGTGGATGCGATAGAGGCGAAGATAAAAGCTCTGTGGGCTAACGTGCCGGAGCGCGCCAACAGAGGCGAGCGTCCTCTCTACAGCGTGGACGACAACAAAGAGCCGATAGTAGCCATCGTGACCGACAAAGAGGCGCAGCAGACGAATATACAGATATATTGGAAACATCCGCAGACGCCGCTGTACATGCAGGGCACGAACATGTCGTACATGATAGAGCGGATGCGCGACCTGATCGGTGCGATGCTTGACACGCGCTTTGAGGAAGCATCGATGAAACCCGATGCACCGTTCGTAGGAGCGGGAGCCGGATACTTTGAGCTGGTGAAGCTGCGTGACGCATTCACGGCTATCACCGTAGCCAAAGAGGGCAAAGAGACCGAGGCTTATCAGTCGCTACTCTACGAGTTGGAGAAGATGCGCCGTTACGGCTTTACCGAGAGCGAACTGGAGGTAGCGAAAGCCAACATGCTATCACGCTACGAGAAGATGTACAACAGCCGCAAGACGACGAAAAACATCCTGTATGCACAGGAATATATCCGCCACTTTGAAGACAACGAACCGATGCCCGGCATTGAGTTTGAATATGAATTCGTGAAAGAACTGCTGCCGCAAGTAACGGTGGAGATCATCAATAACATCGCGCAAAAGCAGCTGATGGGTGACGAGAACATCATCATCTGCATCACGGGTGTGGACAAGGAAGGCGTAAATATCCCGAATGAGGAGCAAGCCGTAGCGATGCTGAAAGCGATGCCGGAGATGGAGATAGAAGCGCCCGTATCGGAGAAAGTGGATCGTCCGCTGGTAGCCAAGGTGCCCAAGAAAGGCAAGATCAAGAAAGAGACCAAGAACGCCTCGCTGGGCACGACCGAATGGCTATTGAGCAACGGCGTGAAAGTGGTATTCAAACCGACGGATTTCCGTCATGACCAGATATTGATGGAAGCTTTCTCGGAAGGCGGTTACAGCCTCGTGCCGACAGCCGACCTGCCGTCAGCTTACCTGGCCACGGCAGTAGTGCAGTTCTCGGGTTTAGGCACATTCAGCTACACCGACCTGCAGAAAGTGCTGGCAGGCAAGCAAGTATACGTCAATCCGTCGATAGACGATTATGACGAGAGCATCGAAGGCTCGAGCACCGTACGCGATCTGGAGACGATGCTGCAGCTGACCTACCTCGGTTTCACGGCTCCGCGTACCGATAAAGAGGCTTACGAGACGCTGATGTCGATGTTGCGCACGCAGCTGGCTAACAAGGAAAAGAATCCGAAAGCTATCTTCCGCGACTCGCTCACGCTGTTCTCGACGAACCATTCAGAGCGCTCGCTCGTACTGAACGAAGATATGATGAGCAAGGTGGATCACGAGAAGGCGATGAAAGTGTTCCGTGAGCGTTTTGCCGACCCCTCGGACTTCATCTTCACTTTTGTAGGCGAGATCAATCCTGACGATGCTGCTACCAAAGAGCTGATCTTGCAATGGTTGGGCGGCATGAAGACCAAGAAAAAGAAAGAGCATTTTGTAGACTGGCACGTACGTCAGCCGGCAGGTGAGAACAAACTGTATTTCACCCGCGAGATGACCACCCGTACGGCTACCAACCGCATCGAATATGCCCTGTACGACAAGCCCTACACGATGAGCAAACGACTGAACTTGCAGATGGTAGGCAGAGTGCTGGATACGCGCTACCTGGAGTCGGTACGCGAGCGTGAAGGCGGATCGTACGGCGTAGGTGTAGGCGGAGGTATGCGCTCGGTGCCGACCAGCGAAGAGTACCTCATCATCCAGTTTGATACCGATCCCGAGAAGCAAGAGCGTCTGCTGGGCGTAATATACGAAGAGATAGAGACGATCCTGAGGGACGGCCCGCTCGCCAACGATGTGGACAAAGAGAAAGCCTCGATGCTGAAAGACTTTGAGGAGAACATGAGGGACAACGACTGGTGGCAAGGCGCATTGTACCGCTACTACCGCTATGGCGAGAACGTGGTGGAGAACTACGTGCCGCTGGTGGAAGCCATCACGCAAGAGAGCGTAAAACAGGCGCTGGAGGAGTTGGTTAAGCCGAACAACCGTATCGAAGTAGTGATGCTACCTGAATAATGGCGGAAGAGCTGCTATTGCACCCCGTGGCGTATGCTCGGAACGGGTTTACCGACAAGTTCGGCATACCGCGGCAGGTAGAAAAAGAGACGGTTCTCCGTACACGGATCGTATTCGTGCCGGAGTGCCGTTCGGACGAAGCCTTACGGGGCTTGGACGGATTCACGCACCTGTGGCTGCTGTGGGGATTTCACATAGTGCCGGAGCGTGAGGCAGGCACTACACCACCGCTGACCGTTCGTCCGCCACGGCTGGGAGGCAATACAAGAATGGGCGTGTTTGCCACGCGATCGCCTTTCCGCCCCAATCCCGTAGGACTGACATCCGTCAGGCTGGTGGGGATGGAAAGGACGGACAAAGAAGGGACGGTGCTGATCGTAGAGGGAGCAGACATGCTGGACGGCACGCCGATATACGACATCAAGCCCTACCTCGCCTACTGCGACAGCCATCCCGAGGCACAAGACGGCTTTGTGGATCAGACGCCACGGACGATGCTGCGCGTGGAATGGCAACAGAGCGTGCCGGTAGACTGCCCGAAAGACGAGATAGAGGAAATACTCCGCGGCGATCCGCGACCCGCCTACCAGCAAGATGCCGGCAGAGTGTACGGGATGGATTATGGCGGGTGGAACGTGCAGTTTAGGGTGCGCAAAAACGTCGCAGAAGTGCTATCTGCGAACAAAATGAAAAAAACTGCACCGAAAAGTGAAAAATAATTTGCAAATTCGAGAAAGTTTTGTTAACTTTGTAGGGAATTTGAATTTTATTCAAAAACAGGACAGGTTTGCAAGCCGAAAAACCGATCATTCATTAATCAAAAAATAATAATCGAATATACGATGAAAAAAACGTGTTTGTTATTCTTTGCTCTGACCGCGGCATTGCTTGTACAGGCTGCTTCTTATGGCATACTGGTCAACAGCAAGATGTATTATGCCGGCACCTCCAATCCTAATCCGGGCGATCCCTCGTTTCAGGAATATATGGTGCTGGGCGTGAGCCTTAAGGCCGGCGACAAATGTCAGTTGTACGACTACGACAATAGTGCCGCCTGGGTAGTGCCTTTGGACACGTATAGCACTTCGGACATCACCGAGAGCGGCAACACCTACCGGATAGGCAAGGCTGCGTGCTACGATTTCTATATCAAACTCAAGTACGGCGAGGACCAGTTGTACGTAGGCGGTGATGCAGCATGCACGGGCATCACGGGCGTGGATGTATCCGCAGGTCCCGGCCCCGGACCGACTCCCACACCGTCGGATATCATCGACGGTGCTGCATACAAGCCGGCTGACTACAACTCGGCTGTACCATCACAGTGTGCGGACGTGATGCTGCAGGCATTCTACTGGGATTCGTATAGGGGAGGTACGCACGGCGATACGAAATGGGCAACGCTGACCGGTGTAGCCGGCGAGATAGCCGCCTATTTTGACCTGGTATGGCTTCCGCCTTCGGCAAAGGCTACCGGTGGCGTAGGCTATCTGCCTATACAGTACAGCAATCAGACTTCTGACTGGGGCAAGGTAGAAAAGCTGAATGAACTAATCAAGACGCTACATAGCGGCGGTAGCAAAGTAGTGGCAGATATCGTGATTAACCACGTGGCAGGCAAGTCATCGTGGTGCAACTTCTATGACCTGGATTTCGGTCAGTATGGTCAGTTCCAGCCGGAAGCTTCGTGGATATGCCAGACCGACGAGATGAACTATGACGACGGAGCAGGTTCGTGCAAGGGCACGGCTACCGGCGCCAATGATGACGGCTATGGCGATGAAGCCAACTATAGCGCCGGTCGTGATTGGGACCATAATAGCGCCACGGTGCGTGACATGTGCAAAGCATATCTGAAATGGATGAAAAACGAAATGCTCTACGACGGCTTCCGCTATGACTATTGCAAAGGATTCCACAACAGCCATATCAACGACTACAACGCCAATGCGAAGACTTATTTCTCCGTCATGGAGTACTGGGACGGCAATCCTGACGTACTTCAGGCTCACCTGAATGATGCGGGCTGGAACACACTGACGTTTGACTTCGGTACGAAATATCAGGCGTTCAACAACGGCATAGCAGGCTTCAACTACAGCGGTTGTATGGGTAGCGGATTGCTGGGGGCAGGCAAAGCCAAATATGCCGTGACCTTCGTTGACTCGCACGACTCGTATCAGCGTGACGGCAACGAGTTTGGCGGCCAGGGCAACTCGATGACAGCCGAAATGAAAGACCGCTTGCTGCAGAGCAACGCCTTTATGCTGTCGATGCCGGGTGTGCCCTGCGTATTCTATCCGCACTGGAAAGAGTACAAAGCCCAGATAGCCCCAATGGTGGCTGCTCGCCATAATGCGGGCGTACACAGCGAGTCGTCGGTATCGGACGAGGGCGACAACAGCGGCTACCGCGCTACGGTACAAGGCAAGAACGGTTCACTCATCCTGGAGCTGGGCAACCGCGTGTCGGCTTCGCAGAGCGGCTATACGAAAGCTGCTTCGGGCAACGGTTATGCTATCTGGGTGAAACTGACCAAGGCTGTGGCTCCGCGATTGGCAGTATCGCCTATCGGCACGTCGTTCAAGACCGCAAGCTTGGACGTAACGATCGATGCCTTCGGCGGATCGGAGAACGCCAAAATTTATTACACTACCGATGGTTCCGACCCGCGTAGCTCTGCCACCAGGAAGCAGTATTCAGCAGGCATTACCGTGACGCAGACCACTACGATCAAGGCTTGCTCTGAGACCACCAGCGGTCAGCAGTCGGCGGTATATGTCAATACGTACACCTACAAGGCTCCGCAGACCACACCTATCAAGATTGCGATACTGAAACCGGCATCGTGGCAGAAAGTGTGTCTGTATGTATGGAATGACGACGGCATGTACAACGGCCGTTATCCGGGCAGCGCCCTCACGGAGATTGACGAGAACGGCATGTACTACTTCATCCTACCGGAGAGTGTGAAAGAGACGAACTTCCTCTTTGGCGACGGTGGCAGCATCAAAACGGGCAACCTGTGGACGGATGAGGATGTATGCTACACATGGAACGGTTCGCCCAAGAAACTGGACGACTGCACGCAGACAACTCTGGAGGAGAACGTTGTGATGCAGAACAATACCCGTCGGTTCTTTGAGGACGGACACCTCTACATCGAGACCAACGGACAAGTGTACGACATGATGGGAAACCGCGTGCGCTAATGTAAAGCGGGCAACCCATATAAGGACAAAAAAGAAAAACAACAAAAATACAAAACAAAATCAATTATGGTAAGTTTCAAAGAATTAGGCTTGGTTAACACCCGTGAGATGTTTGCCAAAGCAATCAAGGGCGGCTATGCTATCCCTGCATTCAACTTCAACAACATGGAGCAACTTCAGGCTATCGTTAAGGCTTGCGCTGAGACCAAATCGCCGGTTATCCTCCAAGTATCAAAAGGTGCTCGTAACTACGCTAACCAGACGCTGTTGCGTTACATGGCTCAAGGCGCAGTAGAGTACGCAAAGGAACTTGGCTGGGAGCATCCGCAGATCTGTCTGCACCTGGATCACGGTGACAGCTTTGAGCTTTGCAAGAGCTGCGTGGACTTCGGTTTCTCGAGCGTGATGATCGACGCATCGTCGCTGCCTTACGAGGAGAACATTGCTCTGACCAAGAAAGTAGTAGAGTATGCTCACAAGTATGACGTAACCGTTGAGGCTGAGCTGGGTGTGCTGGCAGGTGTAGAGGACGAGGTATCGTCAGCAGTTAGCCACTACACGAAGCCTGAAGAGGTTGTTGACTTCGCTACCCGTACGGGTTGCGACAGCCTGGCTATCTCGATCGGTACGAGCCATGGTGCATACAAGTTCACTCCGGAGCAGTGCACGCGTGACCCGAAGACCGGCAAGCTCGTTCCTCCTCCATTGGCATTCGACGTACTGGACGCCATCATGGAGAAACTGCCCGGCTTCCCCATCGTATTGCACGGATCGTCGAGCGTTCCGCAGGAGTATGTAGATATGATCAACCAATACGGCGGCAAGCTGCCTGATGCAGTAGGTATACCCGAGGAGCAGTTGCGCAAGGCTGCCAAGAGCGCTGTTTGCAAGATCAATATCGATAGCGACAGCCGTCTGGCCTTTACCGCTGCAGTGCGCAAGGTATTTGCAGAGAAACCGGGTGAGTTCGATCCGCGTAAGTACTGCGGTCCTGCCCGTGACCTGATGGAGGAACTGTACAAGCACAAAATCATCAACGTGCTGGGCAGTGACGGAAAAGCAGAGTAATTCGAAATTAAAAATTAAAAATTACGAATTAAATGGCACTTCCTTTCATGACAGCCGAACAGGCTGCTGAATTGATACAGAATGGTGACGTCTTGGGTATGGGTGGTTTTACCGCCACCGGTGTGCCCAAGTCGGTGCCGTTCGCCTTGGCGCAACGGGCTGAGAAGCTGCACGCAGAGGGCAAACCTTTCCGCGTAGGTTTGGAGACCGGTGCGTCGATGGGTGACAGCTGTGACGGTGCGTTGGCACGAGCCCATGCCGTGGAGTTCCGTACGCCGTACCAGTCGAACAAGTCGATGCGCGAGGAGATCAATGCCGAAGGTACACACTACTTTGACATGCACCTCAGCCACATGGCTCAAGACTTGCGTTACGGATTCCTACCGAAACCCAAATGGGCGGTTATCGAGGCATCGTATGTAGGCGAGGACGGTACGATCGTGCCTGCCGCAGGTATAGGCATCATGCCTACAATCTGTAACATGGCAGACAAGATCATCATCGAGCTCAACGAGATGTTCCCCGCATCGATGCGCGGCATGCACGACTTGTACGAACCGCTTGATCCTCCTTACCGCAAAGAGATACCTATCTACAAACCCTCCGACCGTTGCGGAAGCGACCATCTGAAGGTAGATCCCAAGAAGATTGCCGCAGTAGTGAAGACGAACCGTCCGAACGAGATTCCCGCCTTCACGCCGGTGGATGAGACGACTGCCAAGATCGGCGCCAACGTAGCGGCGTTCCTGGAGGCTGAACTGAAAGCCGGTAGGATACCTGCATCGTTCTTGCCTATTCAGTCGGGTGTAGGTAACGTGGCGAACGCAGTATTGGGCGAGTTGGGCAAGAACCCGCATATCCCGCCGTTTGAAATGTACTCGGAAGTTGTTCAGGACAGCGTGATAGACCTGATAAAGGCCGGTCATTGCAAGTTCGCTTCGGGCTGCTCGCTGCGACTGGTGGAGAGCAAGATGGCGGAAGTGCTGGCTGACCTGGATTTCTATCGCGACAAGCTGCTGCTCCGTCCGCAAGAGACGTCGAATAATCCGGAGATCATCCGCCGACTTGGTCTGATAGCTATCAACACGGCGCTGGAGGCAGATATCTACGGCAACGTGAACTCGACGCACGTGACGGGCGTAAAGATGATGAACGGTATAGGCGGTTCGGGCGACTTTGCACGAAACGCATATCTGAGCATCTTCACTACCGCCTCGACGGCCAAGAACGGCGCTATATCGTCGATCGTGCCGATGGTAACGCACATGGATCACTCGGAGCACTCGGTAAAAGTGATTGTAACCGAACAGGGTGTAGCCGACTTGCGTGGCAAGAGTCCGCGTCAGCGTGCCGAGGAGATCATCAACAACTGCGTTGCTCCGGAGTACAGAGAGATGCTGCGTGACTACCTCAAATTTGCAAAACACGGTCAGACGCAGCATAACCTGTCGCTGGCGTTCGCTATGCATGAGGAGTTCATGAAGAGCGGCGATATGCGTAACACGAAGTGGGAGAATTACCTCAGATAAGTTGAAAGGTGAAAGTTGAAAGGTGAAAGAAGTTCGATAGTTAAATGTTGAAAGTCGAATAACTTATACTGATGCCAAAACGGATTCTGAACATACTGACAACGGTGCTGCTCGCAGTAATGTGGGCGGCACCGCTGTGTGCTCTTACTCCGGAACAGGAAGATGCACTGTATGGCCGTATAGACTCGCTATACGAAGCAGCCATGCAGGCATATAACGGAGGTCTGTTCGACAGTTCTGCCGAGGCATTAAAGCAAGCTGTAGACCTCCAGAAACAGATAGCGGAGAATGACGAACTGCTCGCGCTATACATGACCTTAGCCACCGCACAGTCCGGAGCCGGACAGTACGAGGAAGCCTTAACCACTACCGATAACGCCCTTGCGCTGGCTGCAACGCTGCCAACGGAAGAGGCGAAGATAGCTCAACTAAAGAATAACCGCACGTACCTCGAGAGCAAGATCAACATGCCGGTAGAGGAACGCGTAGAAATAACGAAACACACCATTGTGCGCGAGGCCAGCGCCACGATGGCACAAGACCTGTTCACTGCAGCCACAAGCGCTTACCATCGCGGGCAATGCGATAGTGCGCTGATGATAGCCAAACAAGCCATCAAGGCCGATACACTGGGACTGATATATGCTGAGGATAGACATACAGCATTCCACAACATTGCCGCATGCCGGCTGGAAGAGGCGCGCACGCTGAAGCGTCAGGGTGAGTACGGCGATGCCTTGAAGATGCTGCAACAGATACAAACGCAGTTTGGCGAGGATGCTCCGCGCACACAGATAGAAGCCGAGATGGCAAGTTGCCACAGCATGAGCGGCAACTATGAGCAGGCTATCCGACTGTACAGCAACATTCTGCTGACCGAGCCCGAGAATGCAGCGGTGCTGAACAACCTGTCGGTCTGCTACGCCCGCATAGGCGACTATGCGCGTTCGCTGGCATTGCAAGAGAAAGTGCTGCGTGCGCAGCCAGACAACACCAAGGTGATGGCGAACATAGCCACGACCTATTTCCGTCAGGGCAACTATGCGCAAGCATTAAAAATGAGCGAGCGCGCGGCTGCACGTGTGCGCGAGCGCGACGGGGAACAGAGTGAGGCCTACGCTGCGGCTCTGGTGAACGAGGCTGCGTGCTATGCGGTGATGAACCGTACGGATGAAGCCTTGCAGGCAAATGAGCAGGCGCTGGCCATACAGCGTGCCGTGCTGGGCAACAACCATATTGCACTTGCCACCACGCTGAACAATATAGCCGACTGCCACTACCGCCGTCTGGATTTTGAGGAGGCTTTGAATTCATTGCAGCAGGCAGCACAGATACGCAAGAGCGTGCTCGGGGAGAAACATCCTGACTACATCCTAACGATCAACAATATAGCTACCTGCTACGCTGCAATGGGCGACCGGGCACACTATGTGGCCACGAAGCAGCAGTGCTTGAACTGGATGTTGCGCGACGTGAAGGCTAATTTCACTTGGCTGACCGAGCAGCAGCGGCAGATGTACGTACAGCAGAGGGCTTCGCTACTGGAAGGAATAATAGCATCGGGTTGCCCCGAAGATATGCAATATGACAAGCAGCTGCTGACGAAAGGACTGCTGCTGTCGTCTGCCGTGGAGTTGGAACGCATCATGCATGAGGCGAAAGATCCGCAGATACAACAATGCTTTGCCGACCTGCGTACGATACGCCTGGCGCTGGACGAACTATATGCACAGCCTGCCGGCGAACAAGACCGACCGCAGATAGAGGAATTGAACCGTCAGGCTGAGGCTTTGGAACAGAACTTGCTATCGCGCTCACAGGCTTACGGCGACCTGACGCGTAGCTTGACTTACCATTGGCGTGACGTACAGAAACAACTGGGTGAGCACGATATAGCCGTGGAGTTTGCCAAAGAGGGCAAGGGCGCCGATGCACGCTATGTGGCACTGGTGCTGCGCAAAGGATGGGCGATGCCAAAGGGTGTGCTGATAGGAAAGCAACAAGACTTCCAGGAATATATAGACAAGCGCTATAGGGCTTACGAATATGAGGAGTTAGGCAATGCCATCTGGCATAATGTGCTGCTGACAGCCAATGCTACGGAAGGTGAGAGGATCTATTTCTCGCCGGACGGATTCATGTACCAGATGGGTATAGAGTACCTTACCGCTGACGGACACCTGATGAACGATACCTACAAGATGTACCGTTTGTCATCCACTCGATTGCTTTGCCAGCCGAAGAGCAAGCCTCAAGGGTCGGATATAACCCTATTCGGAGGACTGCTGTACGGATTGAACAATACGAAAGGCGAGATGTTCCAATACCTGCCGGCTACGCTGCGTGAGGTACAGGACATAGCGGCGTTGTACCCCAATGCGCAGACGTATATCGGCGAGCAGGGTACGGAAGAGGCGTTCTATGCCTTGTCGGGTCACTCGCCGAGGCACTTACATATAGCCACTCACGGCTTCTACATCCAAGGCGAGCGGGCACAGGAACTGGTACAGAGCCAGAGCCGTAGTGCCGGATTCATACAGATAGGAGCGAACAGCGAGGTGGCGGACAATTCGCTCAGTAGGACAGGTCTGCTGATGTGCGGCGCGGAGAACGCGTGGACAGGCAAGGCTGTAGGTCAACACGCCGATGGCGTATTGACAGCCCGTGAGATTATGCTGACTGACCTGCATACAACAGAAATAGCCGTGCTATCAGCTTGCCAGACAGGTATGGGCGATATAGAGGCAGACGGCGTGGCTGGTCTGCAGCGCGGACTAAAGAAAGCCGGCGTACAAACAATGATGATGAGTTTGTGGGATGTGAACGACGAGGCAACACGTATACTGATGACTTCGTTCTACTCGGGACTGCTGGCAGGCAAGACGAAACAACAGGCGCTACGTGACGCGCAGCAGCAGGTACGCACGTTCACGGGACGTACGGAGCAAGCGCAACGCGCCATAGCCGAAGAGGAAGCATATATGACCGAGGTGGAGAGTCTGGACCGTTCAGCCAGACCGCTGAAGTTCCTCCGTCAAAACGGAGGCCAAAATTCGACGAACATGACTCAGGACAATACGCCTAAGATGCCCTATGCGGCACCGCGGTACTGGGCAGCATTTATCCTGCTTGATGCATTGGAATAACGCTCCTTCGGATTTATTTTGGCATCTTGGCGATTTTCGTTCGGTCATTATGACCCACATAACTCCCTCACGAGAAATCACCAATCTGTTCAAAATAAATTCCGAAGGCAAATATAGAAGATATTATTAACACAAAAACGTAACGAATATGAAAAAGACATTCACAATTCTATGCCTTTTGCTGGCAGTGCTGATGCCCACGATGGGTCAATCTCCGCGGGGTGGCGGTGGAGGCAATGGTGACTCCGAAAAGAAAGTAGACCACAGCCCGAAGAGAAAAAGTAACAAACTGGCGAAGTACCAAACTTTCGTCTACACGAGCGAAGATCTCTCGGACGAGATCGAGCGTCAAGTGTCTGCAGACCGCGAGGCGTTGAGCCGTGGTCTGGGTGCCGATCTGCTGAGCGCAGGTCTGAGTGCCGCTACAGGTGCCGCTACGGGTTATATATCCACCTTGATTGAGTTGGGTATTACCGCTATCACCAAACTTATCCAGCTGGATGCCCAGAACCGCAAGGAATGGCAAGAGATGGTGAAAGAGGAGAGCGAGCTCATCATCACGATGGGTACGATAGCCGACCTGAACGACTTCTACAACTGTATGTCGCAATACGGTCCGATGGACCCGAAAGGAATGCGATTCAATGGTATCGGTTGCTTGGCTATGGAAGGTGAGGACACCACGTTCTACATCAGCTGCCACATCAACCGCAAGAAGATCGACCGTATTGTTCGCCACTCGAAGTTTGAGTTGGTCATGGATACGTTCATGATCAACCCTTACAAAGCCGGTCTGCCTAACACGGACCTGCCGTTACTGTTTACTTATGCTGACCGTAAGTCGTTTGACTTCACGATGAAGATGCGAATGATCTCGTCATGGATGGACCAGTTGCCTGACCTGCACAAGGATCAGATACTGGGTGAGTTCATGCTGAACGTACCTGTTGACTCCGCTTCGCTGGACGAGAACAACATGTTCCGTTATATCCGCAAGGAAGGTGAGGCTCCGAAGTACGGTCTGATAGGCGAGAGCTTTATTGTACCGCGTTCGTACATGCCGTTGCGTGATGAGGATGGCAAGTACATGGAGAGTTGGGGTACAGGCCAATACAAGATGGAAGTGGAGATTGTAGAGGTGTGCGGTGTATCCGACGAGTTCAAAAAGAACTGGAGGAAGGACTTCAAGAAACGTAAGAAGATGACCGGCAAGATGTCGAAGGCAGAACAGGAAATTCTGCAGATCTTCACCAACCAGCAGTGGGACAAGCAGGCTAAGCAATGGGTAGCCACGACGCTGAAAGGCCCGGCCAGTGTGCTGAACAAAGCCGCTGCAGGTGCCGTAGGATCGAACTACAATTCTTCAGGTAAGTAAACAATAAAGCCGCTCGGGAGAGCGGCTTTATTATTGACAATTTAACAATTTACAATTTACAATTGATATTTGTCATTTGTCATTTGTCATTTGTCATTTTTTTAGGGAGCGACGCGGTTGATGTCACGCGGGAACATGGAGCATTCCTTGACGTTGTTGATGCCGAGGAAGCAAGCCGTGATGCGCTCCAGACCGATAGCGAAACCTCCGTGCGGCGGCATGCCGTTTTTGAAGGTATCGAGGTAGAAGCGGAAATTATCAGGATTCATGCCACGCTTGATCATCTTGTCGCGGTAGTCTTGCTCCTTGTGTATACGCTGACCTCCGGAGGTAATCTCCAATCCGCGCATCAGGAGGTCGAAGCTCAATGTCAGAGTAGGATCTTCCGGATCGTCCATTGCATAGAAAGCACGGTGCTCGCTCGGGAAATGGGTCACGAAGACGAAATCCGAGCCGTAGGTCTCCAATGCGTACTTGCATATAGCGCGTTCCTCTTCCGGAGCGAGGTCATCCTCGCCGCGGTGGTCGGTTTCGCAGAGGTGGTTATTGAAGAGAATCTCGTGCACTTCCGAGAGTTTCCATGCCGGCACTTCGTGCGGTAGGACGGGCAGAGTAGCGCCAAGGAGGTTAAGCTCGTGAGCGCATTTCTCGCTGACGGTCTTGATGATGTGTTGCAGCAGACGTGCTTCGAGTTGCATAACATCTTCCTGACCACGGATAAAGCCCATCTCGACGTCGAGTGAGATGTACTCGTTGAGGTGTCGGCTGGTGTTATGCTTCTCAGCGCGATAGGCGGGAGCGATCTCGAAGACGCGCTCGTAGACGCCTACACCAATCTGCTTGTAGAACTGCGGCGACTGAGCGAGGTAGACTTGTTTGCCGAAGTAATCCATCTTGAAGACGTTAGCACCACCTTCGGCGCCTTCGGAGACAATCTTCGGGGTGTAGATCTGCGTGAAGCCGTTATCCGTGAGGAAATCTGCAAACGCCTTGGCGATGGTGGACTGCACCTTGAGGATGCCCATGTCGCGCGGGTTGCGGAGGGTAACCTGTCGGTTGTCGAACTTGAAACGGAGAAGGGTCTCTTCGTCGCCGAACTTCAGGGCATTCATGTCGACTACCTCAGCGGTGGTAGGACGTGAGAGAACGTGAACCTCCTGTACAGCAAGCTCGATGGTGTTGTAATAGACAGCGGGGTCTTTGATCTTGGCGTCGCCTACCTTACCGGTGATGGTGACAGCCATCTCGCGGCAGAGGTCAGCCAAAGCGATGGCGTTGCCAACTTCGTCAAAGAACTTGGATTCGCTATTGTCCACCACCGTCTGCAAGAGGCCGTTAGCCTTGCGCAGAATGATGAAACCGCCCCACTTGGTAACGCGGACGTTGTGGATCATGCCATTCACAGCAACCACGTCGCCGGCTTTTGCACCGGCGAGCGTGTCTGTTGTGGTTATTTCATGTAATGAAATCATAAAGTCATTTACAATTTACGATTGACGATTTACAATTGACAATTGATTGACGATTGGTTTACAATTGACAAATGAAAAAAGTCGATTCTTACATTAGAGCTTCGGGCCAGCGGCAACGAGAGCTTTACCAGCGGCATTGCCTTCGTACTTAACGAAGTTCTTGATGAAGCGACCGGCGAGGTCTTTAGCCTTAACTTCCCACTCAGCCGGGGTAGCGTAGGTGTCGCGCGGATCGAGGATGTTAGGATCAACGCCCGGCAGTTCGGTCGGAACCTCGAAGTCAAAGAACGGGATATGCTTGGTAGGAGCGGTCTTGATAGCACCACCAAGGATAGCGTCGATGATACCACGTGTGTCGCGGATAGAGATACGTTTGCCCGTACCATTCCAGCCGGTGTTCACGAGATAAGCCTTAGCGCCGGATTTCTCCATTCGTTTAACGAGTTCCTCAGCATATTTGGTGGGGTGGAGCTCCAGGAAAGCCTGTCCGAAGCAAGCGGAGAAGGTAGGCGTAGGCTCGGTGATACCACGCTCTGTACCTGCGAGCTTAGCGGTAAAGCCGGAGAGGAAGTAGTACTTCGTCTGCTCGGGAGTAAGGATAGATACAGGAGGCAAAACGCCGAAGGCGTCAGCGGAGAGGAAGATAACGTTCTCAGCAGCCGGACCAGCGGAAACGGGGCGAACGATCTTCTCGATGTGGTTGATAGGATAGCTGACGCGGGTGTTCTCGGTAACGGACTTGTCGTTGAAGTCGATCTTGCCTTCAGCGTCCACGGTAACGTTCTCGAGAAGGGCGTTGCGGCGGATAGCGTTGTAGATGTCAGGCTCCGACTCTTTGTCGAGCTTGATAACCTTGGCATAGCAGCCACCTTCGAAGTTGAAGACGCCATTGTCATCCCATCCGTGCTCGTCGTCACCGATGAGGAGACGTTTCGGGTCGGTAGAAAGGGTGGTCTTGCCGGTACCGGAGAGACCAAAGAAGATAGCGGTGTTCTTGCCTTGCATATCGGTGTTAGCGGAGCAGTGCATCGAAGCGATACCCTTGAGCGGCAGATAGTAGTTCATCATGGAGAACATACCTTTTTTCATCTCGCCTCCATACCAGGTGTTGAGGATAACCTGCTCACGGCTGGTGGTGTTGAAAGCAACGCATGTCTCGCTGTTGAGTCCGAGCTCTCTGTAGTTCTCAACCTTTGCGAGGGAAGCATTGTAGATAACGAAGTCGGGCTTGAAATCTTTGAGCTCTTCCTCGCTGGGCTGGATGAACATGTTCTTAACGAAGTGTGCCTGCCAAGCTACCTCCATGATGAAACGAACGTTCATGCGGGTGTCTTTGTTAGCGCCGCAGAAAGCGTCCACTACGTACAACTCTTTGTTGCAGAGTTCTTTCACAGCGAGGTCTTTAATCTTTGCCCAAACCTCTTCCGACATGGGGTGGTTGTCGTTCTTGTACTCGTCGGTGGTCCACCAAACGGTGTTCTTGGAGTTCTCGTCCATGACGATGTATTTGTCCTTAGGTGAACGGCCGGTGTAGATACCCGTCATTACGTTGACTGCGCCGAGTTCGGTGAGTTGTCCTTTCTCATAGCCGGTGAGTGCAGGGTTCATCTCCTCTTTGAAGAGTTCCTCGTAGGAGGGATTGTACGCTTTCACGGTAGCGCCCGTGATGCCGTACTGAGTAAGATCTAATGCTTTCATTTTGTTTGTATTTTTGTTGTTTGTTTTAATTCTGGTGTTTTTTTATCGCCCAAGATTGGTCGATCCCTTTTTATCGCCCAAGATTGGTCGATCCTTTTTTATCGCCCAAGATTGGTCGATGCTTTTTTTTATCGCCCAAGATTGGTCGATGCTTTTTTTATCGCCCAAGATTGGTCGATGCTTTTTTTAATCGCCCAAGATTGGTCGATGCTTTTTTTTATCGCCCAAGATTGGTCGATGCGGTTATTCCTCCGTGGCGGGTGCGGGACCGGTGAGGGAGGTTATTTCCATGACGATGCGCTGGTTGAGGGCGCGACCGTATTCGGATTCGTTGTCAGCGACGGGTTGTGTGCCGCCCATGCCGTCGATCTCGATGCGGTTGATATCAATACCTCGGTTGACGAGGTTACGGCGAATCATTCGGGCGCGCGCCATGGACATGCGGATGAGGCGATCCTCGTCGCCCTGGTTGTCGGTATGTGCGGTGAGCTTGATGCACACATCCGGGTTCTGGCGGAGGAACATGGCAAGGTTAGCCAGTGCCGTTTCCGATTCGGGCAGCAGGGTAGCTTTGTCTTTGACAAAGAACAGGTCTTTCACTTTGGCAGCTGTGCCGACTCGGATGGGTTTGAGCTTGAGGATGACAGAGTCTTGCTCGAAGTGGATCGCATCGATGAGCGGCATATAGCCTGCTTTGCGCACATGTACGCTATAATCGCCTCGGTAGAGGCGTGTAACATAGATGCCACGGCTGTTGGCTGTGCCATGATAGAGAGCGGTGGTATCAATCCAGTTGCCAACGCGTACGCCTGCGTTAAGCGGAGCGCCTGTCTCGGCATCACAGACGCGGCCTACGAGGCGCGGGAGATTAGGATCGAGGGTGACCTCCTCATAATCAACGATGCGTACCTCAGCCGGGGTGTCGTCCTCTTGATTGAGGATAAGTTCGTAAGCATCGCCGTTGAGGTCGAGATGCTCGATATGTAGCGGTTCAGCCATCTTGCCGTTGCGATAGGCTCGGAGGTCATATTCGCCTCGTGCAAGATTGATGACGGCCTTGCCATCGGGCAGGGTAGTGCCGTAGGACTTGCCGTTGGACACGCGGTCGTGCGCAACGACCATGACACCTTCAGCCGGTCGTCCGTTGGCATCCTTAACAAGGACGGTCATAGCGGGCCGCGGGCGCGTGGGGAGCGGTTCCATCTTTTTCTGCTGACGGCGGAACTGATAGGCAGCGGTGAACTTGAAGCCGACCGTCAGATCCTCTTTGAACCGTGTGGTACCGGCGGCAGGATTGGGCTTGTCAATCAGACCGCACTCGCCGAACAAGGCAAGCTTGTAGTGCATACGGAATTGGCGGCGCTGTGCAGGAGTCATCTGTTGACCGGCAGGCAGTTGCGGACGCGACCAACGGTCGAAGTTCATACCTATCTCGAATGCCGGCGCAACGCGCAAAGCCGAACTAAGGCTGCTCTTGACATCCATGACTTTGTAGCCTACCTTGCCGCCAAGCTGCCAGTACCAGTTCGGCAACTCCATACCGAACATGAGCGGCAGTTGGAGATAGCCGAGGTAATAGTCTACCCTTTTTAGCGGTTGGGAAGGATCAATCAAGGAAACGCTGTTGTAGTTGATGCTGCGGAACTCCAGTCCTGTGGTGAAGAGGAACTTGCTTCGGCGCAGCTGGTAGCCAATGCCGAGTGCTCCTCCTCCGCCGATATTGAAGCCTTCGCTTCCCCTCACGCCTATGTGATCCATGCGTGAGCACGCTCCGAGGTCCAGCCATACGGCGAGGCGGTGTGCGATGTCGCGGGTCATGTAGTCGGCGACTTCGTTGTTGTGTTTCTGCACGCGTGCCATCTCCGCGAGATAGGCGGCAGTCTCTTGTGCCACTTCGGAGTTGGCATTGGAGTGCTTGGCATAATCGGCACGCTCGGCTTGTCGTGCGCGTTGAGCATCTTTGCGTGCTGCAGCTTGCTGCTGGCGGTACTGATCTGCGTCTGCTGTCTGCGCCATGGCGGTATTGCCGATGGCTATTGCCGTGAAGACGGCTAAAAGTATCTTTGATGTTTGCATATACGATAATTTGTCCCGATAGTTATGCGGTTTTTTAAGCAATGTGTGTCCCGTTGCGGGTCTGTACTTTTGAGTTTATCTCAAAAAGCCTACAAAGATACAAAAAAAAAATGACATTTGCAAGTTGTGGGCGCGTTTTTTTGAAATTTTGTTGATTTTTTTGCGTTGAGGTAGCAAATTCGCGTTCGGCAATAAGGTCGCGCGGAGGATTAGGATTAGTCCAAAATTACCCAAAATAACCCAAAAAACAAGCGTCGAAAATATTAAAAATGTTTAAAAAATCGGGTTTAGACTCGTAGTTGGACCGTAGATGACCCGTAGATGGACTGTAGATGACCTGTATATGACTCGATAATGACTCGATAGTGACTCGACAATGGTCGATGAAACCTGGATTGATATGTGGATGTGGCAAAATGTTTCTCAGTGTAAGCAAAAGTCGGGTAAAATGTAACATTTTGTTAGCAAATTGTGAAAAAGATTTGCAAATGTGAAAAAAAAGTCGTAACTTTGCGCCACTTTGCGTCAGCAAGGCTTAAATCCTCACCAGGAAAGGCACGAATGATGGAGGTCATTTGTGCCGGTGGCATGTTATATATAAGAATGGAATGGGGATAGTGGTTAGAACAAAAAACATAAAAAACATTTATAAGGAAAAACAAACAATGGTTTTTGCCGTGAAAGGGCTTAAGCCGAACCTACAATAATACAAACAAACAAATTAATGATTTATTGTATGAAAAAGTTTTTTACTTTGATTATGGCATGCGCGCTTGTAATGAGTGCAAATGCTGTGCCTTCGTTGGTTAAGGCAGACAAGAGTCAAGCAGCTGAGCGTGCAGCCCGTATGGCCGCTGTACGTGCAGAGATTGCAAGCCAAACACACCGTATGCCGTTGCTGTCGGCATCTCACAAGGTGGTTGCCGCGAAGCAAGACGTATCGGTAACGAGCGTAGCTATGGCAACAGCTTGCTACCTCGACGGTACGTGGGAGATTGACCTGTATAGTGCAGATACGACTCTCCTGGGTTATGTAGTGTATGCGGGTGGTGACGAGACTCACCTGGTAGCAGCCAACATGGAGATTGACACGACGAACGTGGCAATTTTGATCAACGGTACTGACACGCTGGAGGCAATCAGCGGTGCGTTCACTGTAGCTTACACGCAGCAGGTAGCCGGTATTCCGTACTATTCCATCGTTTCCGAGGACATGAACTCGGAGGAGGAAGCTATGGAGATCAACGCTGAGTTCCCTGTAGTGCTTGCTTACGACTATGAGAAGTACTACCACTCTGTAGTGCATTCGGAGTACTGCGGAACTTACTTCGACTGCGACTATGTGGTTGATCTTGAGGATGCTCCGTTTGAGCTGACGGGTGAGACGATCAACGTGGTAATCAACGATTTGATCTGGCTTGACCATGTAGCAGACCAAGGCTGGTGGCAGCTCTACGGCATGAATGCCGATAGCACTGTTTACATTACGCTGTCGAACTATGACGAAGTAACGGAAGCAGCCGGTACGTACACACTGGAAATGATGGACGAGGACTACACCATGTTCTATGTAGGTACTTCGTATGCTACTCTTGCTCAAGTTAAGATCAAAGAGCTTGAGTTCACGCTGACTCTTGACAACGACGGTAACCCGCACATCACGGGTACGCTGATCGGCAAGGACGGTGTTGTATATATCCTGGATCTGGGTGGTGCACCGAAGGTTGTTCCTCAGTCGGATAACCAGATTACGCTGGCATATGCCAACGGTATTGTAAGCGTGAGCACGACGAACAGCGACAACTACTTCTTTACGGTAGAGTCGAAAGAGGATTATGACAAATATCAGTCGGATCTGACCCAGGCTTCTGTTGATGACGAGATTTCCGGTTGGATTGCTACTTATGCTTACTACGGCTATCTGGCTTACGTTACCTACAGTGGTAATCAGTCATTTACGTTTGTTGACCTGTTCAGCAGCGCTCCCGAGGCAGGTGACTATGTGGCTTTGGCAGCAGGTATGACCGACGATGGCGACATGACGACCGCCGGCGTATATGCTCTGTTCACCTACAATGTAGGCGATGCCGTAGACAACGTAGAGGCAGAGATCAAGGCCGTTAAACGTCTCGTGAACGGTGAGCTGATGATTGAGCGCAACGGTGAGATGTTCAACGTTCAGGGTATCCGCAAGTAATTCGGATTACTATGTTCGAAACGCACACGCGTACAGGTATTTTTGCCTGTACGCATGTGGGCGTTAAAAGCGACAAGGTCTTACGGGTGGTATGAAGAGTAGATGTAACGAACAGTAAGATAAGGCCTTGTGGAGCCTGAAAAGACTTTATTAACTACAAAATTTTATATTGTATGAGTAAACATTTTTACACATGGTTCACGTGTTGCCTGTTTGCTTTGCTGACGGCTTTGCCGATGTCGGTGAATGCAGATGAGCTCACAGTGAATGATGGAACAACGACAAATTCGTATGTGCCGGCTTATGCCTTCTATGGCGATTATGGCACTCGTAGTCAGTTCGTAGTGCCTGCTTCCGATTTGGAGGACATGGCAGGTGGTACGATTTCTGCTATGAAATTCTATTCAAGTTCCTCCAGTCAGAGCCTTACGGGAACGTGGGAGGTATATTTGAAAGAAGTAACGGAAACAGCAGCTTCCTCAAATTTTATCAGCCGCGATGGTGCGACGGTGGTTTATACCGGTTCGATCACTGTTGCTAATTCTGAATGGAACATAACGTTTGCGAGTCCGTTCAGTTATCAAGGCGGTAACTTGATGATAGAGTTTTTGGAAATTGCAGTAGGAAACTGCCCGTCTTTATCTTGGTACGGAACTTCCGGAGCAAGTGTATACAAGAACGGCTCAAGAGACGATCACACCACATTCCAAACAGCAGCGAGCGGTACAACAGCGACGTTCGTTCCTAAGGTTACGTTTACGTATGCGCCCGCTGTGTTAAGTTGTGGCAGGCCGGGCAATATCACGCTCGGTGATGTAGCAAATACTACCGCTTCTTTCTCGTGGACGGCAAGTGCAGACAACGAGACTTCCTGGACGCTACTCGTAAAGAACGGTGACGAAGTACTCGTTAACAACGAGACGGTAAACATGCCGTCCTATACCCTAACCGGACTTACTACGGCTACTGTATATTCGCTATCAGTTGAGGTAACGCACGTTTGTGATGGTGGCGAATCTACCACCCGTATAGGTACATTAAACTTTGCCACATCTTGTGATGCTATTACTACCTTTCCTGTAGTCTATGGATTTGAGACAAGCGAAGGATTTACGGCTGCATCTAATCCCACAACCAACACGTTGCCTACGTGCTGGGTAAACGAAGTTATCCTTTCAGCCGGTTCGAATTCTACTCGTTTGTGGTCGGCAAATACCACATATTATCATACCGGCTCGGCTTCGCTTTGCTTACCGGATAAGGGTAGTTCCACTTCCGTATGTAAGACGTTGTTAGGATTCCCTGCTGTGGTAATTCCTGAAGCCAATGCGTATGAAGTAGTATTCTGGATTTATCGTAACGGATCAGGTACAAATGGTGAAGGAGCACGCTTCTATATCAGCAACTCCGCTACTTTTGATGCCTCGACCGCTACAGAAATCGGTTTGGCTGCACGTCATTACGGTGTATCAAGCACTTTGATGGGAGCTGAGACGTCAAGCGGTTGGTATGAATACCGTTTCCCGATTTCGCTGTCCGGAACGGTTTACATCTGGATGGTAGGTGAGAGCTACTATGGTTCAGCCACTTACTTTGATGATATCCGCATCCGCCGGATTCCCACATGCTGGCCTCCGTTGAGCGTATATGCAAAAGAAACGACCACGACATCTGCTCTTATTGCTTGGAACGATACGGCTGCTGTAGCCGACTACCAAGTGCTTATAAAGAACGGTGAGACGGTATTGGCCAATGAACTGGTAGAAGGTGACACGACTTTGCTTATCAGCGGTTTGACACAAGCTACCGCTTATTGGAATCTGGATGTTACCATTACAAAGGTATGCAGCGAGACAGACAGCAGTGAGCCTTTCACAGGTAAATTCTCGTTCAATACCGCTTGCGAGGCAATTGCCAACTTCCCGAATGACACATTGCATTGTGACTTCGAGGAATATACCAGTGGTCTGAAGCTGCATACGTTGCCTTGCTGGGATACGATTTGCCCGAACGGTGCAGTGAGCGGTTGGACAACCAGCTCGACGTACAAGCATAACGGCAATATGGCTATCTATGCTTCCGCTGCAACAGGCAAAGCTACGGTACTTGTTTCTCCGCAAATCATTTTGCCGGAGGATTATGAGATTTCTGCATTTGTTCGCGAGGCCTCCAGCCATAGTAATGCAGATTCTGTAGAGTTCTATATTAACACGCTTCCTTCGCTTGAAGGTGCCACCTTGCTTGGTGTTGCAAAGAGCTTAAGCACCGATTGGCTTGAGTTCCGCAAGAAGCTTGCCGGTTTCCGTGATGAGATTTATATCCTTGTTGCGGCCTATGGTCCTAACTCCATTTACGTGGACGACATTACTCTTCGTCCCGCTCCGAGTTGTGTGCCTGTTTCGTCAGCCCGTCTGGACAGCGTAGGCAGTCACGCAATCAAGATTGCTTGGGCAGCCGGCGGTGAGGAAACGAAGTGGAAACTTGACTTTGCTACAACTTCCGGTGATTTCGGCGAGAGCGAAATCGAGATAGAAGGTGTACCTGAATACCTGATTGAAGGTTTTGAGGAGAACTGGGTAGATACCGTAGATGTAGCTATTACCGCCGTATGTGGTGAAGGCAATGAGAGTGACGAGATTTTCGAAGCTTCGTTCGCATTCGTTACTCCTAAAGAGCCGACAGAACTTCCGTATGCGACCGGCTTTGAGGTTGAAGATGACAACGCTAAGTGGTCATTTGCCAACGCAAGCACCAACGAGTGGGTAATCGGCGCTGCCGGGCATCATGGCGAGGGTAGCACGAAAGGTCTGTACATCAGTAAGGATGAAGGAACGACGTATCAGTATGACAAGGGAACTGCTCAGTTCTCATGGGTTTATCGCTCGTTTATCTTCGACGATGCTGATGCTGAATACAAGATTGCATTTGACTGGAGAGGCGCTGGCGAAAGTTCGTATGACGGTATGATTGTAATGCTTGTTCCTGACAATGTTACCCCGAAATCAGCGAATACGAATAGCAGTGCTGTCGGTACCATGACTGTTACGAGATCGACAACAGTTGCGGAAGCAGCCGGAAACGGATATATTCTGTTCGAAAACGAACTGAAAAATAGCATTTTCTTCTATTTGTCAAAAGAATGGCAAAGTGCCAACTTGAATGTGGCTCTGGAGCAGGCAGGTACGTACAAGCTCTGCTTCGGATGGATGAATGACAGTTCTACCGGTGCGGATTCACTATCTGCTGTTGTGGATAATCTGTCGATTACGAAGCGATTGTGCAATAATGTTTCATCGGATATTTACATTCATTCTGTTGGTCCGGATAGCATCGTACTCAGATGGGCTCCGACTCATGAAACATATAGTGTGAAGGTAATGAACGTGCTTGCCACCGATTCGATGGTTGAGCTTGCTTCCAATACCTCGCTTGCCGATACGCTCTTCACTATACCGAACCTGACTCCGTCGACCGAGTATGAGATCTATTTGGAGCTCGTAGGAATCTGCGGTGAGGGCATCACGAGTGACACGCTGAAGGTAGGCGGCTATGTTGCCACGGAGTGCGTAGCAGCGCATGCTCCATATAGCATGGGCTTTGAGGATATGGATTACGGAACAGGTACTCTGCCTATATGCTGGTCGTATGTAGAAGGTGGTGATAGTTATCCGTACATTTCCAACTCTACTACGAATGCTTACGAGGGAGCTAGATCGTTGTATTTCTCCGGCGGTACAAGTGAATCTGTACGTATTGTAGCTTTACCGGAAATAGCTGACCCGTTGAGCGATTTGCGTATCCGCTTCCAGTACAAAGCGACCGGCTCGAGTTATACCGGAGCAAGTTATCCTTCATTTATTGTAGGTGTAATGACTGATCCGGCTGATGCTACGACATTCCTTGCTTTGGATACATTGGATCAAGTATCTACGTATACAGCCTACGAGAAGTTGCTCAATACAGTTGGCGACGGATATCACTATGTAGCTATCAAGTTTGCCGGTGGTACGTCGTACGGTTATGCAGTAATCGATAATGTTGTTGTTGACGAAATTCCTTCTTGCCTTGGCGCAACGAATCTCGTAGTATTGGAGAATGAGGCAACGCTGAACAGCGTAAGCTTCGGTTGGACTTCAGATGCTGCATCGTTCAAGGTTCTGTATAAGCTTGCTGACGAAGCGACCTTTACAGAGGCTGTTGTTAACGAGCCGAAGATCACCATCAGCGGTTTGACAAACAGCTCGTCGTACAATTATAACTTGAAGGTATTGGCTCTTTGCTCTGCAACTGATGAGGCAGCCGATACGTTGATAGCTACATTGAATGCTGCAACGCTGTGCGAGACGATCAGTTCGCTTCCTTGGAACGAGAAATTTGATGAATTGACTTCAGGTATTCCTGGTTGCTGGAATAACGATGAGGGAACAACTACGGACGACGCGAAGAAGTGGAGCGTTTATGCAACCGGCCGTACCGGCAAGTGCTTGCGCTTCAACTCATATACTAACTCAAGTGGTAATACCAATGTGCTTAGTACGCCTATCATAAGCCTTCCCCAAGAACCTGCTGAATTCGTATTCTGGTGCAAGAACGCTACAGGCGGAGCCTTCTCGGTATCAATTTCTGCTAACGGTGCTGAGCGCGAAGTAATTATCCCGACTCTGACCAGCATTAGTGATTGGACAGAGGAGATAGTTGATCTTACGTCTTATGCCGGACAGAGTGTACAATTCTTCTTCAATGCGACCAGCAACTATGGTGATGGAGATGCATATATGTACATTGACGATGTCAAAGTTCGCGAGATTCCGACCTGTTTCCCTGCAAAGAATCTCCACGCTATTGACAGCCTGTCTACTACTTCAAGCGTAAGCTTCGGTTGGTCGCCTAACAGCGACGAAACCAGCTGGCGTGTTGTAGTAAAGAACGGTGAGACCGAACTGAAAAATGAGGTTGTAAGCGATACCGTTTACACCGTTACCGGTCTAACATCTTCGACGGCATATACATTACACGTAGAGGTTTATGTTGAGTGCGGTGACATCGAGGCTGAAGCTCTGGAAGGCAATCTGTCGTTGATGACGCTCTGTGAGGCAATCAGCACATTGCCGTGGAGCGAGAGTTTCGAGGGAATGCCTGCCGGTTCGAGTTCGTCTGAAGCTCCGCTTTGCTGGAACCTGCTGAATGCCAACAACGGCACATATCCGTACATTTACGTAAGTACCAATAGTACTTATGTGCGCACAGGTAGCAAATGCTTGTTCTTCAGCAACAACTACGAGCAAGCAGGTTATGCTATTCTGCCCGAGTTTGAGGATCTGTCGAATGCAATGATTACCTTCTCTTACAAGGATGAAAACGTCAACTATAGCGGTCCGCTGGAGGTAGGTTATCTGACCGACATTACCGATGAGACGACCTTCGTTTCACTGGCATCGTTCGAGCGTTCGACGACATGGGTTGATGAGGCTACAGCTTATCTGAACACCGTGCCAGCCGGCGCACGCGTAGCATTCCGCTATGGCGCTTCTCCTGCCAGCAGTTCGTTCTACTACCTCGGTATAGACGACATCGTTGTGAAGGCTCAGCCCTCTTGCCGGAAGCCTTCAGACGTGACTGTAGGTGAGGTAACTTCCACATCCGCTGCGTTCAGCTGGACGGGCAATGCAGACAACTACTCCGTAGTGGTTTACAATGGTCTGACCAAGCTTGACTCGGTAGTAGTAGCAGCTGATGCCCTGCCGTTCGTAATCGACACGCTGAGCCCGAACACCTCTTATGCGTTCCGCTTCGAAGTGATGGGTATGTGCGGTGCAGAAGACGGCAACTCGGAGGTGCGAAGCACAATCCTGTCGGTTAAGACTCCGTGCAACTTGTTGCCTGCAAGCGAACTGCCTTATGCAGAGAACTTCGAGAGTGCGGTAGCCGGTTCGGGCAACCTGCCTGATTGCTGGACTAACCCGCTGGGTGGTGATTATCCGTATGTATACAACAGCTCGTCGAGTTCACATGCCGGCAGCAAGTGCCTGTACTTGTATGGTGGTTCATCAACTACTCGCCGCTTCGCTGTTCTGCCGGGTATGGAAGCTCCGTTGTCCAGCCTGCAACTTGCATTCTGGTACAAGCAAGGCTCCATAACAGACGATTATGGATACCTCACGGTAGGTGTGATGTCTGATCCGTCGGATACGTCGACGTTCGTAGCTATCCAGAGTCTGGAAAAGGTCAACACGTATACACAAGCTGAGATTGTTCTTTCTGCTCCGGCTAACTACCACTATATTGCATTCTGCATCGAAGGTGGTAATTATAGCACATCGATGTATGTGGACGACATCAACGTTTCGCTTGCTCCTAACTGCAAGAAGGTTAAGAACATCGAGAAAGCCAGTGTAACGGCTTACGAGGCTGTCTTCACATGGGAGAGCAATGGTGATGAGGAGGCTTGGAACGTAATCGTAACCGATCTGGCTAACGAGAACGCCGAGCTTGTCAACGCTACGGTTAACAGCCGCACAGTCAGTGTTAACAACCTGACGGCTAACACGGCATACAACTTCCGTGTAAGCGTTGCTGCTAACTGCGGTGAGAACGAGGTTTCCGAAGCTGTAAGCAAAGATTTCTCGTTCCGTACAGCTCTCTCGCCGGATATGACCGAGGCTATTGCTCCGGAGAATACATTCACCCCGAACTTGGGCGATGCTTCCGAGCAAGCTAAGTGGATTATCCTTGGCGAATCGGAGACGAACCACTTCATCTTCGGTGCGTTGGAAGAGACGCCTGCAATGTATATCTCGAACAACAACAGTGCTTGGGAGTATACGCTCAATGCTGCTTCCGGTTCGATGATTTACCGCCAGTTCAGCGTAGCTGACGATAGCACGGAGGTTCGCGTTCAGTTCGATTGGCAAGCTTACGGTGAGTATACATCGTACTACTACGACTACGGTCGTGCGCTGATTGTAGCGGAAAGTGCAGCACTCTCTGTAAGCGGTAGCACATTGAAGATCGGCGAAAGAACGATTGGTACTTCCGATCCTCAGATCAATGGTGTTTACTGTCTTGACGATGATGAGTACGCGCTTGCTAACGTAAGTGTTTGGACTCCGCTGGATAAGACAATCAAACTTGGCAATGCCGGTACGTATCGTCTGCTCTTCACATGGAGAAATGATACCAGCTCCGGTACTCAGCATCCGTTAGGCGTCAAGAACGTATCGATTGAGAACTTGGGCGCAAGCATCATTCCGTCTAATCTGATCAATACCGACAACGATGCAATCCAGGTTGAGAAGTTCATCCGCGACGGACAGGTTTATATCGTTCGTGACGGCAAGATCTACTCGATCATCGGTACTACGGTACGCTAATACATGCTCCCGGTGAAGCGTTCGCGCTTCATCGGGCAGCTGAGCTGACAAAAAGGCGGTGTGTCAAATAGACGCACCGCTTTTTTTTAGTCAAAAATTACCCAAAATTATCTAAAAAATCTTTGAATGGGTCTTTTCACATCCTCTTGTGGGAATGAGTGCTTTGGAGTTATTCAGGCAGTTTGATGCAGGCTTTGTTGCCGAAGCCATCGATGTAGATGGACAGAGGCTGATTGAGGCGAAGGTGGCGAACGAGGTCGGTCTCTTCGATGGCGGGCATGGCGTTGAGTGAGTCGCTGTCGTAGCAGTCGTCGGGTCTTGCCCAAGGATCGATGTTCATGTAGCCTACGTTGAACGAGGTCATGTTCTGGAAGAAGTGGCTTCCTTGCGAAGGCTCGACGCGGAAGTCCTCCAGGCAACATTCGGCGATGGCTTTTGCTTCGCTGATGTCGCCCCATTGCACGGGTACGCCGAGGGTAGGAATCTGCGAGCCCCATCGTCCGTAGCCGATGAGCAGATACTGGCGTCCCTGTTCGCGCATTTGGGTGTTCCATTGGCGGATAGTGTCTGCCATCTCGCGTGTGCGCAGTTTGTCGAAAGCGTCACGGCGGAGGTAGATGATATCGGAGATATCTTCAATTTTGCCAACGCCCAGCGCACTGCTTGAACGCAGCAGAGCGCCTGTCTCGTCGATGTTCACCCAGTCGACTTTGGCGGTAAGGGAGTCAGCGGAGATAGGACGGATCTGCAGCACATTGAAGATCTGCGGAGCGTGCTCCAGATTGACAGCAAACTCAATCTCGACGGGCGTTTTTATCTCGCGTTGGGCGATATCGAGCAGCTCCTTGATGATGGCAGAAAGCGGGAAAGTGTTGAACTTGAGCTGTGGCGCGAAGGTAATGATACGCGGGCCGTCGGGATAGCACGAGTCGACGATGCGCATATTCTCCATGTCGTAGGTGGAGGCGATGAGCTTGAGCGACTCAAACTGTCCGCAGTCGTGAATAGGGATACGCTCCAGATTGACGGCCTCGTCGACGGAGGTTTTGAACTTCTCGGGACTGAGCGAGAGCGCCAACATCGACTGCTGCGTCTCGCGCGTAGCGAGGTCGACAGTGGAGGTCTGCATGACGTTCTTTGGGTACTTGGGCGAAAAGCGCAGCACTTGTTCGCCATCTACAACGGCTTTGCCCAAGCCATAGGCGATCTTGACGATGCCGTCTTCGGGTTTCTCCTTGCCGACGGGGTAGAAATTGATGCTTCGGGCAACGCCTGAGATGACGGGGAAATAGTAGTTGCCTTCCGGTTCGCCGCAGACCTCCTGGAGCACGATGGCCATCTTCTCCTCGCTGGGCACATTACCCGTGCTGACGATGTATCCGCGCGAAGCAGCAAAATAAACGCTGGCATAGACGGATTTGACGGCTTTGCTGAGCATTCGGAGCTGCTGGTCTTCGTTCTCGGTGTTGGGAATCATGTAGGTGCTGTAGACTCCGGCAAAAGGCTGGTAGTAGGAGTCCTCCAGTTTGCTGGACGAGCGTACCGCCAAGGGCCGGTGGGTGACGCGGATGAAATGGCGCAGGGCGTCACGCAGTTCGAGCGGGAGCATGGCAGCAACGAACTCGGAGAGGATCTCCTCGTCAGTCAGTTCGGCGTTGATGACATATTGCAGACCGTTGTCGTGGATGAAGCGGTCGAAATACTCGGTGGTAATAATCATCGTTCGCGGCACGAGGACGCGTATATCGGACCAGTGGTCGTAGAGGTCATATTTCTGCAAAACATGGTTGAGAAATGCCAGTCCTCGTCCTTTGCCGCCCATCTGTCCGTCGCCGCATCGGGCGAACCAGATGGTATCGTTGTAGGTGTCGTTGGCATATTTGGCTACGACGCCGAGCGCCTGGTTGATGCGGTAGTCGTGGATGAGGCGGATGTTCATCTGGCGGACATTCTCGATGTCGGCTTCGTCCTGGATCTTCAGGGCGCTGACGGGTCGTCCGATGGCGAACAGACCGCGTGCAAAGAGCCATTTGCTGAGGTAATTGTTGTCGCTGAGGCGGCGGAAAGCAGCGGGTGAGATAGTGGAGATGATGCGTTCGAAGCCTTCCAGATCGCTGGCGCGGTCAATCTCCCTGCCGGTACGCGGGTCACGGGCAATGAAATCGCCGAAGCCGAACTCGCGCTCGATATAATCGCTTACCTCCTGATTGAGTGCTTTCGACTGCTTGAGGATGAAACCTGCTTTGAGTTTGTTAGCCGTCTGGCGCATCGACTCTTGCGACGATTGCATGAGGAAAGGCATCGTGGGGTTATCCTTGCGGATAAGCTTGCATAGGTCGATGCCGGCATCAAGTTTCTCTGAGGATGAGGGATCGCCCTTGTGAATGACAAAACCGATGTCGGAGATGACGCCGATGATATTGTTCTTGTAGCGCTCGTAGAGCTCGACCGCCTCGTCGTAGCAGGTAGCCATAAGCAGTTTTGGGCGGGAGCGTTTGCGGAGGAGCTGCTGCTTCTCGTTGAGCGCGTCGCGGATGGCTATACTGTTCTGCTGGAGTACGAGTTTGTAGAGCAGGGGCAGGTAGGTGGAGTAGTACCGGACGCTGTCCTCGACGAGGAGGATGACGCGTACACCTTCCTCGAGGATGTCGTGCGGGGCGTTCATCTTGTCCTCGATGAGCTTGATGATGGCGATGATGAGGTCGGTGGAGTTGTTCCAGTTGAAATAGAGGTCGATGGCGCTGCTGTTGTGCTGCTCGATGCGGTTGTGCATCTCCTTGCTGAAAGCAGAGAGGAGTACGATAGGGCAGTTGGATTGCAGGCGTTTGGCCTCCTCGGCAAACTCCCAGACCTCGTTGCCGCCGGCGCTGTAGACGATGGCTATGAGGTCGAAGCGTTCGCCGAGATGCACTTTCATGAGCGCTTCGTGCGTGGTTTCAGCCCGTACGATAGCCGGCGGGTTGCTCAGGTTGAGTTCGGCGTACTCCTGTGCTATCTGCACGTCGATGCGTCCGTCTTCCTCCAGAGCAAAGCTGTCGTAGTTGTTGCACACGAGCAGAATACGGCGAACGCGCTTCGCCATGAGGGATGTGTAGTTGCTGTTCTCCATTGTTGGGTTATTTTACCTTTTTCAAGTAGTCGTAATAAGAGCTTCCGCTACCCCAGAAATCCAGATGTTCCCATTCCATCTCATTTTGGTTGAGCTTGTGGATGGTATAAACCTGGCCGTTGAAAAGGAAAAAGAGTGTGTTGTTCTCATTGCGAGTTAACTTGTATTCGAGTTCTAACTCGTAAGGTGTATCCAAGTTTCCGGTTGACGATGAGCGGAATATGGCCTTCGTTTCTGTAAATTCCCAAAAGCAGAGTGGCGTATCTTTGGTTTCTTTCCCATCCTTGTCTTTGGAGTAGACATCGGATTTCATCACCTGCCATTTGCCAATAATCAACGCCTCGTCACCTACTTTGTCGTTTTTGCAGCCTGTAAACGCGAGCGCGCTAAACAAGCAGATTAATAATGTTAATTTTTTCATATTATTTTGTAGTTTTATTATGCAAATGCTTATTGCTGTAAATATGCTTTGTTTCATTATTGTATAATTTAATTGTTTGCTATTTGTTTTCACCCTCAAGCAGGGTGTTGTTTTGATCCACCATGCATGGTGGATGCATTATTCCTTTTGATCCGCCAAGATTGGCGGATACTCATGCATTGCATGGCGGATATTACTAATTGCATGGCGGATACTACTAATTGTAGGGCAGAGACTGTTCTTGCATATTTGGGCGGCAAGGGTGTTCATGTTATGGAATTGGCTGTAGTCGGTATCTGCGGGAATGCCGTTGACGTTGTCCATTTCGGTCAGTTGCCACGGCGACAGGATGAGAAGCTGTCCCATCTCGCAGAGTTGATGACGCCGCTTTTCCGGATTCCAGCCCTCGCGGATGGGCTCTTTCTGCAGATGGATAAGCGGGAGGGCTTGTTCGATACAATCCTTGACCAGTTGTTGCTCGCCTTTAGAGATGCCCGGCGTGACCAGAACAGCGCCATCTTTAGCGGCTTGGATCCATGTAGCGCGTTCTTGATGAAAAGCGTCGGTGGTTTCATAGCGAGTGTTGTAGTCGCGCTGACCATCTCGCATTAGCCATCGGTGACAGAAGACTTGTTCTTTCCACGGGCGCTTTAACAAGAAGAGATTTCCGTAAGCGGCAAAATCCTGTCCGTCGATGGTGATATGTTGGCGGCGTTGGAAGAGATCCGGATAGAGCGCACGCATAATGGCACGACGCGGATTGTCCTGTACGTAGTTGATGATATTTTCTAACTGCCCTTTGCGGTAACAGATGGAATCATCGTAGTTGTCATCAAAGAGCGGTTCTATACCATGAGCGGCGTAATAATCCTCGCGCTGCTTGCGGGAAGAGCGGGCGAGATACGCTCTATCGATATCATCCGCCAAAATTGGCGGATACAGGATGCGGTACTCTTTCGTGCAAACGGCTTTGAAATCGCGAATGATAGTGCCGATGAGTACATCCATAGGGCGCTCTACTTGTAGGATACCATGGAAATGGTCCGGCATGACTTGATAGCCAAGCGAGTGGATATGACGCCCACGGGCGGATTGTTTCTCAAAGGTCTGTAGCCAGGCTTTCTCAATATATTGACCAAGATTGGTCAATACAACAGCGGGTGCGGAGAGACTATTGTTCAGTTCGCCGAACGCGCGCTTGCGGGCGTGCGTGACAATTGTAATAAGGTATACCCCGGGGGATTTGTAATCCTTCCAGGTGTTGCATGGACGATGAGCGTTACTCAATAGGCCTCCGCGTTCTTTCCAATATGTATACCAATCGGTTGGCACTTTTTTTTGATCCGCCAAGATTGGCGGATGCATTCTTCAGGGGTAGATATGTTATTCTGTAGATCCGCCAAGATTGGCGGATACATTATTTTGTAGATCCGCCATGCATGGCGGATGCACTAGTAACTTATACCAGACCTTGTTCGACCATGGCGTTGGCGACGTGCATGAAGGCGGCGATGTTGGCGCCACGGACGTAATTGATGTAGGGTTTGCCGTCGGGATTGAGATTGTCGGGCTCTGTGCCGTACTTGAGGCATGCGGCGTGGATATCCGCCATGATGGTGCGGAGACGCTGATCAACCTCTTCGGCAGTCCAGCGGAGGCGCATGGAGTTTTGCGTCATTTCCAAACCGGAGGTAGCCACGCCACCGGCATTGCTGGCTTTGCCCGGACTATAGAGGATGCGGGCGTTCTGGAAGATTTCGATAGCTTCGGGAGTAGAAGGCATATTGGCACCTTCGGTGACGCAGAAACAACCGTTATGGATGAGGTTCTCGGCGTCGGCTTTCTCAATTTCGTTTTGCGTGGCGCAAGGCATAGCGATGTCGCAAGGGATACGCCAAGGACGCTCGCCGGGGAAATATTGTGCCTCGGGGAATTGTTGTGCATATTCCTTGATGCGTCCGCGACGGATGTTCTTGAGCTGGAAGACATAGTTCATTTTCTCTTCAGTCAGTCCTTCGGGATCGTAGATGAAGCCATCGGAATCGCTTAGGGTGAGTACTTTGGCACCCAGACGCATCGCTTTCTGTGCGGCATATTGCGCTACGTTGCCTGCGCCGGAGATACAAACGCGTTTGCCGGAGAAAGACTCACCGCGTGTGGCGAGCATTGCTTCGGCAAAGTAACATGCTCCGTAGCCGGTAGCTTCAGGGCGCATAAGAGAGCCACCCCAGAGCTGTCCTTTGCCCGTGAGCGTGCCAGTGAACTCATCGCGCAGGCGTTTGTACTGACCAAAGAGGAAACCTATCTCCCGTCCGCCTACGCCTATATCGCCGGCAGGTACATCAGTATCAGCACCGATGTGGCGCTGGAGTTCGGTCATGAACGACTGGCAGAAACGCATCACTTCGGCATCCGACTTGCCCCTTGGGGAGAAATCAGAGCCGCCCTTCGCACCACCCATAGGCAGCGTAGTAAGGGCATTCTTGAAGGTCTGCTCAAAGGCGAGGAACTTCATGATGCTGAGGTTGACAGACTCATGAAAACGTATACCGCCTTTGTAGGGACCGATGGCGCTGTTCATCTGGACACGGAAGCCGCGGTTGATCTGCACTTCGCCCTCGTCGTCCATCCACGGCACGCGGAACATAATGACGCGTTCGGGTTCGACGATGCGTTCGAGGATCTTCTGCTCGCGCAGGTACGGGTACGCCATGACCATAGGCGCTACACTCTCCACCACTTCACGGACGGCTTGGTGAAACTCTTTCTCGCCCGGGTTCTTACGGATCAGTTCCGCCATAAAGGCGTCAACAAAAGCTTGCGATTGTTTATCCATAGTTGATACGAATTGTTTTCGGATGAACACAAATAAAAAAACATGCAAAGATACGAAAAAAAAATGAGATTTGCAAATATTTTTGCAAGTAAGTGCGATTTGTACGAAAGATTCAAAGGAATAAAAAAAAAAGAAGGATTGTCTCCCGACAACCCAATCTTCATTAACCTTAAATCTAATACCATGAAAAACACGATGCAAAAGTACTGCTTTTTTTCCATATATGCAAATTTTTCATCAAAAAAACATGTTTTTAAGCATAAAATACGCATGTTTTGCAACATATATTTGTCAATTGGGCAGGTGGGATAGGTGAGAGGCGATAAAAAGCTGGTGAGAAGATGGACTTAATGAGCGTAAGAAGAGAGCGGAGGATGCAAACCTCGTTAAAAGTCTGTTAAAACCTCGTGTTGACCTCGTTGCGCGTTCGGCAACGCGGTCGCATCGGATTGCGCTTGGCGCAATAAAGGCGACGCGTGCCTCCGCTTTCCCCACCACAAAACAGCCTGTGGCTATTTTGCGTCGGGGACCCCGAAAAAAAGGTACTAAAACATTGTGGGGAGATTAAGGCGGATGAGGGGTGGAATGCGGAAAAATGCAGCGTGAAGGTTGCAAAACAAATTTTATGCGCGGTAAAATGCACGCGTGAGGGCAAGAAATTTGGAAATTTGAAAAAAAAAGAGTTATTTTGCATTGCTTTTGGCTGTGCAAACAGCCGAAACGGGAAAAACGGACAACTGCCCGCGAATAGTCAGGCACAAAAGTCCGCAAGAAAATGAAGTATTAACCGTATAAAATATACAACAAAAATGACTGAAATTGAATCGAAAGTTGTTGACATCATTGTTGAGAAACTTGGTGTGGATAAATCGCAAGTAACGATGGACGCATCGTACACAGCTGACCTGAACGCAGACTCGCTGGACGTAGTAGAGTTGGTAATGGAGTTTGAGAAGGAGTTCAACATCCAGATCTCGGACGACGCAACGCAGAAGATCAGCACCGTAGGTGACACCGTAGCTTACATCACAGAAGCATTGAATAAATAATACTTGAGTTTTTCGGATGTTATCCGGGAAATCAGGTATTAGTTTTTTTTATGGGGATGCTAAAAAGGGTAGTAATTACCGGCTTAGGGACGGTCAATCCTTTAGGAAATGATGTGGCATCGACGTGGTCGGCATTAATGTCGGGTGCGAGCGGTGCTGCTCCTATTACTCAGTTCGATACATCGCTGCATCGAACCAAGTTTGCTTGTGAGGTAAAGGGATTTGACGCCAATACCTATTTTGACTTCAAGGAGCAGCGTAAGTTGGATCGTTTTACGATGTTGGCTTATGCAGCTGCGCTTGAGGCGTACAATGATGCTGCTTTTCCTGAAGCGTTTGACCGCAATCGCGTAGGCGTGATTGTAGGTTCAGGCATGGGCGGAGTAAGCACGTTTGAGCGTCAAGTGACTGAGCATGAGCATCAAGGTGACGGTGTGCCACATTATTCGCCGTTCCTGATACCGAGCATTATTACCGATATTGCAGCCGGATACATTGCTATCCGTCTTGGGCTGAAAGGTCCGAACTTCTGCACGACGGCAGCTTGCGCTTCGTCGGCAGTAGCGGTGATGTCGGCAATGAATCATATAAGGCTTGGTAAGGCGGATGCCATTCTGGTAGGCGGCAGCGAGGCAGAGATATGTCCGATAAGTATCGGCGGATTCAATGCTTTGCGTGCGCTATCGACCAAGAACGACGAGTACCAGACGGCTTCGCGTCCGTTCTCGGCATCGCGTGACGGGTTTGTACCGGGCGAAGGTGCAGCGTGCCTGATGCTGGAAGACTTCGACTACGCAGTGGCTCGCGGTGCGCATATCTATGCAGAACTGGTGGGATATGGCTCGACGGCCGACGCGTTCCACCTTACCGCCCCCGATCCTGAAGGGGAGGGCGCAGTAAGGGTAATGCTGGAAGCCGTAAAAGATGCAGGCATTCAGCCGGAAGATGTTGATTACATCAATACGCACGGCACATCGACGCCGTTGGGCGACATAGCTGAGGCCAAAGCCGTAGTGAAAGCTTTCGGCGATCATGCGTACGAGATGAACCTATCGTCGACAAAATCGATGACCGGACACCTGCTGGGTGCTGCCGGAGCATTGGAAGCAATGATAACGACGCTGGCATTGTACCATCAGGTAGTGCCGCCGACAATCAATCATGCCGAAGGTGATGACGACCCCAATATCGATCCCCGGTTGAATTTTACATTCAACCAACCACAAGTCCGACCGTTGCGTTACGCGATAAGTAACGCATTCGGCTTCGGCGGACACAACTCCGCCCTGCTATTCAAGGCGGTGAAACAATGACCGGCAAGCCGGTAGAAACAAATTATCCGGACAATCCGGACAACTATAACAAACTTAACTAAAACAAAAACAATTATGAACGTAGAACTGATCGGCGCAAATGCCGGTAAAATTTGGAATGCATTACAGGAAGGCGCTCTCGGAGTCAAGGCTCTGAAAAAAGCCACCAAACTTAAGGACGCTGATTTGAATCTCGCACTCGGTTGGCTCGCACGCGAAGGCAAACTGACCTTCAACGAGGCTGAGGCTGAGACCATCATTGCACTGGCTTAACCAAAACGATCCCCACCTAACCAAACGGTGGGGATTCTTTTGGAAGAGGAAACAATTGGGATTCTTTTGGAAGAGGAAACAATTAACAACACATACAACAACGATATGAAAAAAATGTATACATTTGTGCTTGCCATGGCGGCAAGCATGAGCGTAGCCTTCGGAACGACAACCTTTGACTTCTCGTCGGCTATTGCTGAGGGATGGACGGTTAATCCGGCACCTCAAGGCTTTGAAACGACAGATTTGGCGCGCGGAATGCAGATGGCTGCAACGACGACGCTGACGCTGCCGAACGTGCAGAATGTAGGATCGGTGGTGATCAATGGTTCGTCGAACATCGACAACTACACGATGGAGGTGAAAGTAGGAACGACCTCGTTTGGAACGAAGACTTTGCCCAATGAGAAAAACCAGACATGGACTTTTAGCGGAACAGCCACGAGCGGTGACCTGACTATTATCGTTACCCGCGCCACGAAAAAGTCGGTATGGATCAAGACCATAACTATTGACGGTGAATCCTCTGTGCCGACCGATACGACCGGTACGGTCACACCGGGAGAGAGCGAACTGGATACGGCTTACGTATACGCAGAGCCGACGGTAGTGACGAATAGCGACTCGATAGGCAGCAATATTGCGTATTCGTTCATTTCGAACAACGTGAAGGTGACAGCGAGCAAAGGTGCGCGTACGGGTACATATTTCAGCGCGAATGCGGACAACACGATGACCTTTACGACTACGAGGCCGATGAAAGGACTGGTAGTGAACGGATTTGTAAAGAAAGGCTTTGAGGCTACGACGAATGCCGGAACTATCGTATATGAGAGTTCGGATGAGGAAGATGTGACAGCCGAAGAGGTGCTGGCCATCACGGATATAAACGCTACGAGCGTGACGATCTCGTGCGTCAAGCAGATGCGCTGCTACAGCGTAAGCATCTATTTTGAAGAGAATCCGGAGGTGGATATCGAGCCGGGCGATGACGACGATGATGACGTCTATTCCTTTGAATGGGAGCCGACCACGCCTACGCAGATGACTATTACTTTTGACAGTCTGCAAATGCAAGACCTGACGGAGAATCTGGGTTATGCTTGCACGGATCTGTACTTCATGAGCGAGGAATATGAGGCGGAGATTACAGTGTTTGCCTCGTTGGATGAGTTCGGTTTGCTGCCGTTAGGCGCTTATCCTATCGACACGACCTATGCAGAAAATACCGTTCAGGCTTCGCCGGGCGGAGATGAGTACTACGACTATCCGTCGTACGTGATTACCGATTTTGAGCAAGATCCGGAGAGTGGTGAATGGTACTACAACACGGCGTACTATCTGGCATCGGGTACGCTGTATATGGATATGACTGAAGGCGGTCAGCCGGTACAATACCTGATTCGTCTGGAAGCCACGACGCACTTCGGTTCGACTATACAAACTGAATACAGGATGTATTTGCCGGTTGCAGGCATTGAGCAGACAACGGCGGAAAATACGGCAAGCAAGATGCTGCGTAACCATGAGCTGCTGATTCGCAAGGGAGGAAAGACCTATACGGTAATGGGCGTACAAGTACGATAAAAGTGTGATAAAACCTCGTTAAAAGTGGCGGAATTTAATATTCGACGTGGGTGGCTGTGACGGCTGAACGGATGAACAGCGCGGCAGCTGAGGCGAAACGTTCCGCATCGTCGGTGGTGAGGAATTGGCATGATGCCCCGAGTGAGAGATGATTCTCGTACTCGGGGTGTCGGCGTAAATAGTCGGCAAGACTTCGTGCGACGATGTCGCCTTGCGCGAGTACGCGGCACGAGGGAGCACCGATCTCACGCAGCACGGAGGTGATCTGCGACCGGATGAGCGGATAATGGGTGCAACCGAGTAAGAGCGTATCAATCAGCGGGTCACGCGCCATGATTTGCTCCACATATTTGCGGACGAAATAGGAAGCTCCGTCAGAGAGATGTTCGCCATTCTCGATGAGCGGCACCCACATAGGACAAGCTTGCTGGTTGACGATGAGCCGGTCGTCCTGTTTGAGAAGTTCTATACGATAGCTGTCGGATGCGACGGTACCGGGCGTAGCGAGCACGCCCACATGATGCGTGCGGGTGAGAGACGGAACAATCTCCACCGTAGGACGGATGACACCCAAGACATTTACCATTTGGGCATTTGCCATTTTTTCATTTATTAATGGCAAGTCTTGCTGCTGGATGGTGCGAAGTGCTTTGGCGGAAGCGGTGTTGCACGCCAGGATGACCAGATTGCAGCCTTGGGTGAAAAGAAAGCGAACGGCTTCGAGGGTATAGCGGTACACACAATCGAACGAACGTGTGCCATAAGGCGCACGCGCGTTATCGCCAAGATAGAGGTAATCGTATTGGGGCAAGGCAGCGCGTAAGGCATGCAAAATAGTCAGCCCACCGAAGCCGCTGTCAAAAACGCCTATTCGAGCATTTCTCTCTGCGAATTGGCACGATTGTTGTACTGTTTGTTCCATAATTTGGTGCAAAAATACAAAAAAGATGCGATAAATGCAACTTTTTGGCAATATTTTTTGCAAATTTGCAAAATTTTTTGTAACTTTGCACGCGATAGGTGCAATATGCATCGATTTTGGGCAAAAAAAACAGAAAAAGCAAACACATAAATCAACACGAATATGAAATTTCAAGTATCAAGCACACGGCTTTCGAACCAGTTGCAAGCTGTCAGCCGCGTGATAGGCAGCAAGAATTCCCTGCCTATATTGGATGATGTATTGTTCAGTTTGGAGGGCAACCAGCTCTCATTGACCGCATCCGACGGTGAGACCACTATCCGCACTAAGATGGAGGTGGAGAACGCCGAAGGTCAGGGTACGGTAGCTTTTGGTGCCAAGATCCTGTTGGAGACCTTCAAACAGTTCCCCGAGGTTCCGTTGCAGTTCTCGATTGACGAGCAGAACTTCGGCATGACGATTGCTTCGCCTAATGGCGAATACTCGGTAGTAGGCGTTAACGGCGCCGAGTACCCGGAGATTGCTTTTGAGTCGGAGGCCGACAGCCACGTATTCACGCTTTCGTCGGAAGTGCTGTTGGACTCGATTATGAAGACCATCTTCTGCACGGCAGAGGACGAGCTTCGTCCGGTAATGAACGGTATTTATTTTGACCTGACTCCGGAGCAGGCTACGCTGGTAGCTACGGATGCTCACCGATTGGTTCGCTACACGAACAAGAACGTTCACCTGAACGAACCTGCCAGCTTCATTCTGCCCAAGAAACCCGCTATGCTGCTCAAGAACGTTCTGCAAAAGGACGAGAGCGACGTGGAAGTTCGCTTCGGCAGCCGCAACGTGCTGTTCACGTTCGGTTCGACGATGATCGTTTGCCGCCTGATTGACGGTCGCTATCCTAACTACAACGCCGTTATCCCGCAGAACAACTCGAACATCATGACGATTGACCGTCTGACGTTCCTGGCAGCCTGCAAGCGTGTGGCTGTGTTTGCCAACAACAGCACGGCTCTGATCCGTCTGGCACTGGCTGACAACAGCGTGACGATCTCGGCACAGGATATCGACTTCTCGACTGCAGCTGAGGAGAAGTTGCCGTGCTCGTACTCGGGCATGCCGATGGCTATCGGTTTCAAGGCTCCGTTCCTTTGCGAGATACTGGCCACGATCGAGTCGGACGAGGTACAGCTGGAGCTGGCTGATCCTGCCCGTGCAGGCTTGCTGCTGCCGGCAGAGAACGAGGAAGGCGAAGAGCTGCTGATGCTGCTCATGCCGATGTTACTGAGTGACTAATAACTGACTCTCATGAGACTTCAATTAAGCCGCCCGCTCGTCTTCTTTGATCTGGAGACGACGGGCGTGAATGTAGCCAAAGACAGGATAGTCGAACTGTCGTACCACAAGCTGTACCCGAACGGCAGTACGGAGAGCAAGACCTATCGTGTGCGTCCGACCATCGTAGATGCGATGGGCCTGGAGACTACGATGCATATACCCGAAGAGGCAAGTGCGGTTCACGGCATCTATGACGATGACGTGAAAGATTGTCCGACGTTCAGCGAGATAGCAGCGGAGGTAGCGAAAGTATTTGAAGGCGCGGATATTGCCGGGTACAACTCCAATCATTTCGACGTGCCTTTGCTGGCAGAAGAGATGCTTCGCGCAAAGCTGGATTTCGATATTGCGCGTAGGAAGATGATTGATGTTTTCACCATCTTCACGCGCAAAGAGCAGCGGACTTTGTCGGCAGCGTACAAGTTCTATTGCGACAAAGATTTGGAAGGCGCTCATTCGGCTAACGCGGATACGCTGGCTACGTACGAAGTGCTGCTGGCGCAGACGGAGCGCTACAACGACCTGCCCGTGACGGTGGATGGCCTGGCACAATATTCGGCTCCTCAGCAGAAGTTGGCGGATCTTGCGGGTAAGCTGGCTTACAACGCACAGGGTGAAGTGGTGCTGACTTTCGGCAAGTACAAGGACGTAACCATCAAGGATATACTGGAGAAAGATCCCGGCTATTACGGATGGATCATGAACGGCGATTTTCCGCAATACACCAAGAACGTCATCTCGCGCATCAAGCTGGAGCGTGATATAGAGAGACGCAACAATAAAAAAGCCAATCAATAAGTGAACAACGAACTGCACATATTAGGCTGTGGTAGTGCGCTACCCACATTTCAGAACTCGCCTGCCTGTCAGGTGCTGGAGATTTGTGACAAGTCGTTTATGATTGATTGCGGCGAGGGAAGCCAGATATGGTTCCGGCGGATGGCGCTGAAGACGGCTCGACTGTACAGCATCTTCATCTCTCACCTGCATGGCGACCATTGTTTCGGGTTGGTAGGACTGATCTCGACCTTCTCGATGATGGGGCGTACGCAGCCGCTGCATATCTATGCGCACAAGGATATGGAGCAACTGATGATGCCTTGGCTGAACTACCATTGCGAGGGAATGTCGTACGAGGTGATTTTCCACCCGATAGACCCGCGCAAGTCGGAAGTGATCTTTGAGGACAGGACGGTGACGGTGACTACAATCCCATTGAAGCACAAAGTGCCGACCTGCGGATTCCTGTTCACGGAACATCATCGCGACCAGGAGCCGGTGAAGCGCTATGCTTATTGCTCGGATACGCAGTACACGGAGAAGATCGTACCTATCATTGAGGGCGTTAAGGTGCTATATCACGAATCCACTTATATTGAGCAATACGCCGACCGCTGCAAAGGCACGATGCATTCAACCGCCGCACAGGCAGCCACGATAGCCAAGAAGGCGAATGTGGAGCAACTGATCATTGGTCACTACTCGGCGCGTGTGGATAACCACAAGCTATTCCTTGAGGAGGCGCAAGCCGTTTTCCCGAATACCGTCATGGCTGAGGAGTGCCAGACCTACGGTATTTAGTTGAGAGTTTAGTGTTTAGAGTTTAGAGATTAGAGGTGAAAGCGACCGTAACATATGTATGTTCGAACTGCGGGGCACATGCGCCGCAGATGCTTGGGCGTTGCCCGGTGTGCGGATCGTGGGGAACGCTGGAAGAGGAGGTGTCGCAGCCCGCTACGCCGGCAAAAGGCGTGCGGCAACGCAGCGGTTCGGCGGTGCAGAAGATCCAGGAGGTGAGCGTACAGGAAGATATGCGGCTCGACATGCATTGCGGCGAACTGAACCGCGTGTTGGGCGGCGGATTGGTGCCCGGCTCGTTGGTGCTGCTTGGCGGTGAGCCGGGTATAGGCAAATCGACGCTGGCTTTGCAGGTATTGATGCAACTGGGACAGACCGTGACGCTCTACGCCAGCGGTGAGGAATCGCTCAAGCAGATCAAACTGCGCTCGGAGAGGATTAGCGGTCAGCCGGAGAACCTGTACATTGTGTCGGAGACTTCACTGGAGAAGATACTGGAGCATGTCAAGAGCCTGAAGCCGGAGGTGGTGGTGATCGATTCGATACAGACCATCGGTACGGAAGCCGTGGAGGCTACCATCGGTTCACTGACGCAGGTACGGGAATGTGCGGCACGGCTGCTGCAATACGCCAAAGAGCACAATGTGCCTTTCGTCATCGTAGGACATATCACGAAAGACGGAGCGTTGGCCGGTCCGAAGGTGTTGGAACACATGGTGGATACCGTGTTGCAGTTCGAGGGTGACCAACACTACATGTACCGCGTGCTACGGGCACAAAAGAACCGCTTCGGTTCGACCTCGGAGATAGGCATCTTTGAGATGCAGCAAGATGGTCTGCGCGAGGTGACTAACCCTTCGGAGCTGCTGCTGAGCAATAACCGTGACGGCTTGTCGGGTATAGCCATCGCCGTAGCGGTGGAGGGTGTGAGACCGTTGCTGATTGAGGTGCAGGCCTTGGCATCGTCGGCAGCCTACGGCACGCCGCAACGTTCGTCCACAGGCTTTGATGCACGCCGGCTGAATATGCTGCTGGCGGTACTGGAAAAACGGATAGGATTCAAGTTGCTGCAGAAAGATGTGTTCCTCAACATAGCCGGCGGTATACGGGTGAACGATCCGGCTATCGATCTGGCGGTGCTGCTGGCTGTACTGTCGTCATCGATGGATATAGCTCTGCCTACGGATTGCTGCATGACAGGTGAGGTGGGATTGGCAGGTGAGATACGACCGGTGAACCGTATAGACCAGCGTATAGCCGAAGCACGCAAATTGGGATTCAAACGGATACTTATTCCGTCCGGGCAGAAACATGCCCCGGTTAGCAGCATTCAGATTATTGAGGTGGCCCGTGTGACGGATGCCGTACGGATGCTGTTTAAGCAGTAGAAACTGCTGATAGAAGATAAGGAAAGAACAGAAAATGAAGATAATACAACACTTAGGCGAATATTGGATGCTGATGGCGAAAGTTTTCCGTCTGCCTGACAGGCAGCGGATGTTCTGGCGTCAGTACAGCCGCGAACTGGAGAAGCAAGGCTTGCAGTCGTTGCCGATTGTGATTGTAATCTCGCTGTTCATCGGTGCTATCCTGACTATTCAGGCGAAGATCAACACCGAGAATCCTTTCCTTCCGACGTATATAGTAGGTTTGCTCACCCGAGAGACCTTGCTGCTGGAGTTCTCGTCAACGATCTTGTGTCTGATATTGGCGGGAAAGGTAGGATCAAATATTGCTTCGGAGATAGGCACGATGCGTATCACCGAACAGATCGATGCGATGGAGATTATGGGCGTGAACTCAGCCAACTACCTTATTCTGCCCAAGATCATGGCGTTTGTGACGATGATGCCGATGCTGGTTATTATATCCACGACCATCGGTCTGATTGGCGGTTGGGCGGTAGGCGCGTTCACGGATATTATTACGGTAGCGGACTATCTGGTGGGAATCCAATATGCGTTCAATCCGTATTTTGTGTGGTACGGGATCATCAAATCGCTGTTCTTTGCTTATGTTATCACCTCGCTGTCAGCCTATTACGGCTATACCGCCAAAGGCGGAGCCTTGGAGGTAGGTAAGGCATCAACGAATGCGGTGGTGAACTCGAATATTTTGATTTTGTTGTTGGATCTGGTGCTGAGCCGCTTGTTGCTGTAAGGGAAAATGATAGAGACGATAGACATAGTAAAATCGTTTGACGGCATACAGGTGCTCGACCATGTGAATGCCACCTTTGCCGATGGTCAGGTAAACATGATCATCGGTCAGTCGGGTAGCGGCAAGACGGTATTGCTCAAGTCGCTGCTTGGTATCCACACCATTGACTCGGGACGCATAGAGTACGACGGCCGCAACCTGCCGCAGATGAAAGAATATGAGGTAAGGATGCTGCATCGCGAAGTAGGGGTGCTGTTTCAAGGTTCTGCGCTCTTCGACTCGATGACGGTGTTGGAGAATGTATTGTTTCCGCTGCAGATGTTCGCCCATATGCCGAAAGAAGAGATGGAAGATAGAGCACGCTTCTGCTTGAAACGCGTGCAGATAGCCGAACATGCTTTGGCGCTGATGCCGTCCGAGATATCAGGAGGAATGCAGAAGCGAGTGGCTATAGCGCGGGCGATAGCACTCAACCCGAAATATCTGTTCTGCGACGAGCCTAACTCGGGATTGGATCCGCAGACCTCGCTGGTGATAGACAAACTGATACAGGATATTACGCGGGAGTATAATATCTGCACGGTAGTCAACACGCATGATATGAACTCCATTATGGAGGTGGGTGATCATATCTTGTTTCTCAAAGGAGGCAAGAAAGAGTGGGAAGGTTCGAGAGACGATATCTTCCATGCAGACAACGAGGCACTTAATCAGTTTGTGTTTGCCTCTAAGTTGTACAAAGAAATACAGAAAGTTCATAAATAAACAGTTAGCAAGCATATGAAAAAATATCTTTTTATCCTATTGTCGCTTATCGTGTTGACTCTGAATGCTCAGGCTCAGAAACCTGCACGCGTTCCCGCCTATCCCGGTCAGATCGAGCGCGTACAGCCTGACGGCGATACGCTGCATGTCTTCCTCCGCGGTGACGAGCACATGCATTTTATGATGACCATCGACGGCTGGCAGATTCGTGAGAACGACAAAGGAAAGATCTGCTATTGCAAGCGTCGTGTGGTGAAAAAGGATGGCAAGAAAGAGATCATCCCTGTTGTGACAAGAAAGCAAGCCCATGATGCCGACAAGCGCACGAAATGTGAGAATCGCTGGTTGGAGCGTCATGGTATACGCAAAGTTTAATCGAAAGAAAACGACATGGTTATGCATCGTTTGAGCATATTGGCAATAGGTTTGTGTGTGTCGCTGATGGCAGCAGCGATTGTTCCTCCGCGTGATCCGTCAAGATGGGCAGATTGGCAGGCGCAACACGCTGTTGAACTGAACAGAAGGCTGATGCCCGCAGCGACCAATGGCGTGGGAGAAAGAAATATTATCCCGAGGATAATAGTTATTGCCGTGAATTTTACCGACTTCACTCTTGTCAATACGATAGCTGAAATCGACTCGATGTTCAACGGTCAGAATTGGACCAAGGATGGTGCTACAGGTAGTTTGCGCCAATATTTCTACGATCAGTCGATGGGGCAATACAATCCTCAGTTTGATGTGGTGGGACCGGTAACGCTGTCGCACAACTACGGCTATTATGGCGCCAACAGCGGATCAATCAGCAGCTCAAAAGCCGGATACATGGTGACGGAGGCATGCGCGCTGGTAGATGATCAGGTGGATTTTACGCAATACGACTCCAATAACGACGGATATGTTGATCTGGTGTATGTCTTCTATGCAGGTTTTGGCGAGAATGACGTCCCGATATGGATGACCGATGCGCAGATCAATGACTTGATATGGCCGCAATACTGGACCGTGGAAGGTGCGGGCTGCGGCAGTAATCCGCGCGTGTTTGACGGCAAGACGGTTTCAGCTATGGAGTATAGCAACGAGTTGAACGGTTTGGCGTCGTCGGAGACGGTATATGTGGTGTCAGGTATAGGCGTAGCATGTCACGAGTTCTGCCATGCTTTGGGTTTGCCGGACCTATATACTACCAACGGCGCATTGCATAAGACATTAAGTTCGTGGGATCTGATGTGCTATGGGCTATATAACAACGATTTGTGTACTCCGGCAGGTCTATCGGCGTACGAGCGTTTTTTCTTAGGCTGGCTTACACCTACGCTCATCACGGAACCGGCTGACTTGACGTTGGGTAGTCTATCCACCACCAATACCGCTTACCTCATCAGTGAGACGGATACGCATAACATGAACTGCCAGAATCCGAATCCCGCATCGTACTACTTGCTGGAAAATCGCCAGCAGACGGGCTGGGACAGCTATTTGCCGGCAAGCGGAATGCTGATGACGCATATCACGTACAACAAAACCAAATGGGGGAATAACACCGTGAATAATACGGAGAATGCGCAAGGCGTGGATCTAATCGAAGCAGACGGGTTGAAGCCGAAAACTGACACCTACAACGGATACGTAGGCAAGGCGGGAGATCTGTTTCCTCACGGTGCAACTTTCTACAGCGGGATAGCCGATCATGAACTGACTGACATCACGATGGTTGACGGATTGATTTCGTTCGCCTACCGCGGCGGTGATACAATACCCCAAGATACCGACAGCATCGGAACAAGATTGCCCGTAGAGCCGATAGAACTGAAGGTATATCGCACCATCCGTGACGGAGAGGTAATCATCCACACGCCGTCAGGAACATACAACCTGTATGGCATCAAGCAAGAAGACTAAAGTTTATATTCAATGAAACGCATAAGCATATTTATCGCGCTAATAGCGCTTGTTTTGTCGGCACAGGCCAAACCTGCCCGGCAAGGCATCATCCATCTTCAGCAGTCTGACGGCACGAGCATAGAGGCCAGACTGCATGGGGATGCGTTCTATCATTACTATACGACCGCTGACGGTCAGTACCAGCTTACTCTCAATGAGCGCGGTATGTATGAGCGTACGGCTCTGCCTACCGAGAACGAACGCCGCGAGCGTTGGACCAAGAATCCGAGGTTGGCCGCCAAGCAGAAAGCGGCAGGCGTGGAATTGAATCTAGCCCCGCGTGGACTGATGATCCTTGTCAATTTCGCCGACCTCGCGTTCAAGACCGATATAGCGGAGATAGACTCCATGATTAACGGTTTGGATTACAAGCGCCGTTACTTCAGTACGAACGAGAGCGGCAAGCGAATAACTATTACTTCCAAGGGTAGTGCGCGCCAATATTTCCACGACACATCGATGGGGCAATATAATCCGGTATTTGACGTAGTGGGACCTGTCACGCTTTCGCAGACTTATTCGTATTACGGCGGCAATGACCGCAACGGTAACGACAAGAACGTGGAAAAGATGATCAAGCAGGCATGTGAGGCTGTGGAAGATCAAGTGGATTTCACCATCTACGACAATAATAACGACGGATACGTTGATTTTGTGTACGTTCTGTATGCCGGCTACGGAGAGGCGGATGGCGCAGGTGATGACTATATTTGGCCGCACAATTATCATTTGACTTATTCGTACGTCAATTGTGTAGTGGACGGCAAGACGGTGGACAATTATGCCTGCTCTAATGAGTTGGACTACTTCGACGATGAACATGACGGAATAGGTACATTCTGCCATGAATTCTCTCATGTACTCGGCTTGCCGGACCTCTATTGCACCAATGATGGCACGCATAAGACGATGGGATCATGGGATATATTGGACTACGGACCCTACAACAACCAGGGTAACACTCCTCCCAACTATTCGGCCTACGAGCGTTTCTTTATGGGCTGGTTGCAGCCTACGCTGATCAATGAGGCTTCGAATGTGACGATGGGGCCGTTGGGCGAGAATAACGTAGCGGGAATCATCACATCCACCGGAACGCACAATATGCAAGGCACCAATCCTAATCCGAAGACATTCTATATGCTTGAGAACCGCCAAAAGAAAGGCTGGGATGAGTACCTGCCCGGACACGGATTGCTCATAACGAAGGTCAATTTCAACCAATCGAAATGGACGGGCAATACGGTGAATAACTCATCCTCATCCATGGGCGTGGATATCATCGAGGCAGACGGTAGTGCCCCGTCGTATAACCAGAACAACCCTAAAAACGGCTATCTGGGCAAACTGACGGACGCTTATCCGGCAGGGAGCGACAGCTTCACGGATGTAGATGCATACCAAATAACGCATATTGATGAGGAGGACGGAATAGTTACTTTCCTCGTTAACGGTGGCGGTGAGCAGGTTGTCCTGTCGGTGGAAGATACCGAACAAGAGGCTGCCGTTTCCGCAAAGAAGATATTCCGCAACGGACAGATCTTCATTGAGATGGATGGTCTGTACTATGATATTTTAGGTAATCGCAGATAATATGAAACTCGTCTCCTACAACGTCAACGGTATCCGGTCAGCCTTGAGTAAAGGGCTGTTGGACTGGGTACGCCGCGCCAATCCCGATGTGTTCTGCATCCAGGAGAGCAAGGCTCAACCCGAGCAGATTGATACGACTGCATTCGCAGAATTAGGCTATACTGCCTATATCCATTCAGCGGAAAAGAAAGGTTACTCCGGCGTGTGTATCTTCAGCAAACAGCCGGCTGACAAAGTGGTCGCGGGTATGCACTCGGATCGTTATGACCGTGAGGGACGTGTGCTCAGAGCAGATTTCGGTGATGTGACGCTGGTGTGTGTGTACGTTCCGAGCGGAACGACTGGAGATATCCGCCAGGAATTCAAGATGGATTTTCTGGAGGCTTTCTTGGGCTGGCTGAACGAATTGCGCAAAGAGCGGCCGAATGTAATCATCTGCGGCGATTTCAATATATGCCACAAGCCTATTGATATCAATCATCCGGAACGGCAGATGGGCGTCAGCGGCTTTCTGCCCGAAGAGCGCGAATGGATGGATCGCTGGCAAGAGACGGGGTTGGTAGATACGTTCCGCGTGTTCTGCGATGCACCGGAGATGTACAGTTGGTGGTCGTATCGCGCCGGAGCGAGGGCACATAACGCCGGTTGGCGTATCGACTACTTTTGGGTAAGCGAGTCGCTTCGCCCTAGGCTGCGTGACGCGCGTATACATAGCGAAGCAGTACATAGTGACCATTGTCCCGTATCCCTTGAATTAGAGTAGTTCTCGACAGAATCCGATAATATCCTGACCATGCAAATACTTCGAACCGAACATTTATACAAAAAATACGGCAAACGAACGGTTGTCAACGATGTGAGTATTCAGCTGGAGCAAGGCGAGATAGTCGGCTTGCTCGGACCTAACGGTGCGGGTAAAACCACTACGTTCTATATGACTACCGGTCTAATTACCGCCAATCACGGGAAGATCTTTCTGGACGATACCGATATCACCTCGTACCCTATGTACAAACGCGCGCAGTTGGGTATAGGCTATCTGCCGCAAGAGGCGTCGGTGTTCCGGAAAATGACGGTGGAGGATAATATCCTGTCGGTGTTGGAGATGACTACCTTCTCCAAAGAGTACCAGCGTGAGAAGTTGGAACAGCTGATCAAAGAGTTCAATCTGGAGCATGTACGCTTGAATCTGGGTGACCGCCTTAGCGGTGGCGAGCGCCGTCGTACGGAGATAGCCCGTTGTCTGGCTATCGAACCGAAATTTGTGATGTTGGACGAGCCGTTTGCCGGTGTGGACCCCATAGCCGTACAGGAGATACAGGATGTGGTATGGCGACTAAAGGATAAGAACATAGGAATCCTCATCACTGACCACAATGTGGATGAGACACTTTCGATTACGGATAGAGCGTATCTGCTGTTTGAAGGCAAGATCCTTTTCCACGGTACACCGGAAGAGCTGGCTGCCAATCCGATAGTAAGAAAGAACTACCTGGGTAGGGATTTCGAACTCAAACGACGTACGAAAGCGGAGTAATCACACATGACGATTGTTCTATGTATACTGCTTATTGTTCTGCTGGCAGGGTGCAGCGTGCCTGAGCAGCCGAAGCAAATGACACCATGTAGCGCTATGCCTTCTGTTAGGGCTTGCGCTACATGTTTCGTTTATGGTGGTCAGGCGTACGTGTTTGGCGGACGTGGTGTGGATGCCGAAGGCAAATATATATACATGAACGACCTGTTACGGTACGACCCTGCCACCGACACATGGACGTCGTTAGGCGAAACGCCTCTTCAGGCGCGCGTGAATGCCACGGCGTGTGTGGCGGATGGGGCAGTATATTTAGGCATGGGTTATGCCGGCGATGGTTATTACCAAGATTCTGCCTATCTTCGCGACTGGTATCGATATGAACCGGAGACGGGTGCGTTTACTGCTCTTGCTCCCTATCCGAACGGCGAAACGGACAAAGTTATCAGTTGGGCGTTTGACCAAAACGGAGAAACAACCATCTATGCCGGATACGGATTTCGCAGCAACTACACGCGCGATATTTTCCGCTATGATATTGATGCCGACCGATGGGATAGCATCGATACGCAGGTAAGTTATATGGGCTATCCATCGCGTTGTTTTGGCGGTACGGGTGTGGTATGGAACAACCGTCTATTCGGTGGTACCGGTTACAGGCGGTTTAGCCTTAATTGGTGGGCTGAACTTGTGCCGGAAGGAAGCGGGAAAGCCCATTGGCGGTCGTGTAGTGCGGTGCCATCACCCGAACGCACGCTGAGCGCCTGTGCCGCGACTGATGATGCCATCTATCTTGCCGGTGGATTGCACTATGGGGGACTGAATACTACTGGCAAGGTGCTACAGGATGTGCTATGCTATCATCCGGATGCCGACAGTTGGACGCGTGTCGCCACACTGCCCGAACCGCTCTGCAACCATGTGATGTTCCGAATTGGAAACGATGTGTATATCGGCTCAGGCGAAACCTGGCGCAACGACAATCTGATTCTTACTTCTAAATTCTACCGCTTGCATGCAGAGTAAATCCCGACATATTGTTATGGCGGTACTGCTGCTGGTGTGTATGTGCTTATGGGCAGAGCCGGGCAATGACAGCCGGCGTCTGTCGTGGGAATGGTGGCCGACCGGTATCGGCACGGCAGATACCTGTGAATTGAGAGGTAGCCTGAATGCGACTTGTACGCTACAAGGATTGGCTTCCACGGGCAGCGTTGCACCTTTTCTGCTGCATAGTAATACGTTAGGCATGACGGCTCATACGCCCTATAGCGGGGATATGATTGTAGGACTGCACAAAGGTGCTGTCACGCCGGGCAGATGGTACGACTACGACATCCATCTTACGGCCGCCGCACGGTGCTACAATGCCGTGGCGGATCCGTTCTCGCTCAGAATGCCGGCAGGTGGAGCGTGGAAACACGGAGGCGTTTATCTGCCGGAGGCTTATGCACATGTGCGGTTATTCCTGTTTGACCTGACGGCAGGTATAGCACCGCTTTCCTCTTCCATTATAGACGAACCATTGAGCATGGGAGGCTTGCTGCTGACGACCAACGCGCCTTCTATGCCGCGCATCAGTATAGGCATCGACCACTATACCGCTTTCCCGGGGTGCTACGGATACTTTGAACTGAAAGGCGGCTTGACCCACGCGTGGCTGACGGGTGACAGTTATGTCAAGGGCGCCATGTTGCACTATAAGTATATAGGTTTTCGTTTTGGCGGAAAGTTGCCCGTGAATCTTACCTACGAATGTCACCATGCTGCACAATGGGGAGGTTATCATCCTGAGTACGGCGATTTGGGCAATGACTGGAAGGCCTATATCAACGCTTTCTTTGCTCGTGCGGGAGGCTCCATGCTTAACGATCAGCTGAATGCCCAGGGTAATCATATCGTTTCGCAACAATTAATGCTTACAGGCAAAGGTCGGGACTGGCAAGTGGATGTGTATTGGCAGAACTTGAGTGAGGACAATCTGATTTTCCTCGGTTTCGGGCAGAATATAGCTGACGGTCTGTGGGGCGTGCGTGTGCGGCTGAACAACCAGCGATGGGTGGAAGGTGTCAGCTACGAGTTTCTGAACACGACTGACCAATCCGGTCCGTGGCACGACCGTGACGGCTTGTGTTATGCGGGCGGCGACAGCTATTATCGTAACGGCGTTTATCGTGGAGGATGGAACAGTTATCTTCACACCATAGGCAATCCCTATCTCACTTCGCCGCTATACAATACAGACGGTACAATCCATTCATTGAACGCGCGCGTACGCGTACATCGTGCAGGCGTACGCGGGGATATTTATGGCTTTCAATATAAAGTGATAGCATCCTACGCCCGCAATTACGGCAACAGCCAGTATCAAGTACGTCCGTTGACCGACAATTGGGCTGTACTGCTTGACGTAAAACGGCAGGTAAAAGAAGCCTGGCAACTGGTGTTCGGGCTGCGGCTGGCGGTGGATGCCGGCAGTCAGTTCGGTAACCGCTTTGGCGCGCAACTTACTATCAGCAAGGATTTTTCGCTGACTACTTGGTAATTTTCAACGGAACGAGTGTTGCTACTCCTCGGAGAAATGCACGAGGACGTGACGGTAGGAATTGAAGATCTTGGATTTGGATACGAATCCGATATATTTCTTGTTGGCATCCACTACGGGTAAGTTCCATGCTCCCGTATCTTCAAACACTTTCATTACTTTTTCCATGGGCATATTGTCACGCAATATGTACGCCGGGAAACTCATGAGTTGTGCCACCGTAAAACGGTTGTACAATCGCGGTTGGAACATGATGTTGCGCACCTCGTCCAGAAGCAATATGCCTTGCAATTCGCCGTTTTGGTCCACCACGGGATAGAGGTTGCGTTTGCTGACGGCTATAACCTTGACGAGTTGTCCGAGAGTCATGTCGGGCGAAACGGTCATCAGGTCGGTCTCAAGCACATTCTCCATCTTCAGCAGGGTAAGCACCGAACGGTCCTTGTTATGCGTGAGCAGTTCGCCTTTCTGGGCAAGACGCATCGCGTAGAGGCTGTGCGGCTCAAAGATCATGATGGTCAGGTAGGAGACGACTGCCACAATCATCAAGGGCATAAACAGGTGGTAACCGCCTGTCAGTTCGGCGATGAGGAAGATGCCGGTAAGAGGCGCGTGCATAACGCCGGACATCAGTCCCGCCATGCCGACGAGCACAAAATTGGTGACAGGCACGTTGACGCCTGCCAGGTTGAGCAGGGCTGCACAAAGGAAGCCGACCAGCGCGCCCATGAAAAGCGAGGGAGCGAAGATACCACCTACGCCGCCACCGCCGTTGGTGGCTACGGAAGCAATAATCTTCAGGAAAAAGACGAGAGCGATATAGATGATGATGACCCAGGCTGAATGTCCCCATGTGACGAACGGACTATATGCCATCGTATCAAACGGATCGCCGTTGAGCAGGGTGAGAATAGCATCGTATCCCTCGCCGTACAAGGGCGGAAAGAGATAGACCAGCAAACCCAGAACAGCACCGCCCAGACCGATCTTCACCCACATATTGGCGATGCGCTTGAAGCGTTGCTCCAGGAAGTTCATGCCCCGCGTGAAATAGAGTGATGCAAAACCGCAACTGACGCCAAGAAGCAAGTACCACGGGATACGCCCGAGTGCGAAAGCTTCAATGTTGGTCAGTTCGAACATCGGCGTGAAACCTGTGGTGAAATACGAGATTGCCGCTGCGGTGACGGAGGCGATGAGTAGTGGCGCGATGGAGGTCATCGTCAGGTCAATCATCAGCACTTCCAGTGTAAACACCAATCCCGCTATCGGCGCTTTGAAGATGCCGCCGATGGCTCCCGCTGCGCCGCAACCAATCATGAGCATCATGGTCTTCTGGTCAAGACGGAACATCTTGGCGAGGTTCGATCCGATGGCAGCTCCGGTCAGCACGATAGGCGCCTCCGCACCCACCGAACCGCCAAAACCGATCGTAATGCCGCTGCCGATGATGCTCGACCACATATTGTGCGGCTTGATGATAGATTTGCGCTGTGAGATGGCGTAGAGAATCTTGGTAATTCCGTGCGAGATGTCATCGCGAACGACGAACTTTACGAACATCGCCGCGAGGGCTATGCCTATCATCGGGCAGATGATGTACCACCAGTAATGCTCGCCGTGGATGAGGAAAGTGTCAATTAGGTAGCGGATAAGATGGATGAAAAGCTTCAGGATATACGCAGCAATGGCGGAAAGGATACCTACCGCGAAACTGAGAAGCAATACAAGTTGCTTCTGCGTAAGATGTTCCTGTAGCCACTTAACCATTGACAATTTACGGATTGACGATTGACTTATTGGCGATTAGCTATCCCAGCCGATGCCTTTGTATTTGTCCAGATCCCATTCCTCTTCCACTTCGTTGAGGTAGATGGTGTGCTCCTCTTCTTCCTCTTCCGGCTCGGGCTGTTCTTCGCGATCGATGCGTTCGATATCCAGCGGCGAATGGCTGATCTCAATCACCTGGTTCTGCTCCTTCGACAGTTCTTCCCAGAGCGCATCTTTCAGTTCCGCGATGCCTTGACCGCTCACCGAGGAGAATGGCACCACAGGGATATCCAAGGTGTCGCCAAGCTTGGCAACAATCTTCTTGACCTCATCCTCGGGCATGGTGTCGGTCTTGCTGATGCCCAGAATACGCGCTTTGGAGAGCAGTTGCGGATTGTATTTCTCCAGTTCGGCAAGAAGGATCTCGTACTCATGCAGATGATCTTCCGTACAAGCCGGCACGAGGAAGAGCAGTACAGCGTTTCGTTCGATATGACGCAAGAAACGCAATCCGAGGCCTTTGCCTTCTGCCGCACCTTCAATGATTCCCGGGATATCCGCCATGCAGAATGAACGGTCGTCGTGATAAGATACGATGCCCAGTTGCGGAGTGAGGGTGGTGAAGGGGTAGTCGGCAATCTCGGGCTTGGCGGCTGAAACGACGCTCAGCAGCGTCGATTTGCCGGCATTGGGGAAACCTACCAGACCCACATCCGCCAGCACCTTGATCTGCATGATGATCGTGCGTTCCTGAGCAGGTTCACCGGGTTGCGCATAGCGCGGTGCCTGGTTGGTGGATGTGCGGAAATGCCAGTTGCCCAGACCGCCTCGTCCGCCTTTGAGCAGTACTATCTGTTCGCCGTGGTTGCGTACCTCGGTGAGGAACTCGCCCGTTTCGCCATCATAGACTACGGTACCACACGGCACTTCGACGATGCGGTCCTCGCCGTCCTTGCCGAACGAGCGTGACTCGCCTCCCTTGCCTCCGTCGGTGGCCTGGATATGTTTCTGGTACTTGAGGTGGAGCAGTGTCCAGAGGTTACGGTTGCCCCGGAGGATGATATGTCCTCCTCTTCCTCCGTCGCCTCCGTCAGGTCCGCCTTTCGGAACGTACTTGGCTCGATGGAAGTGCATACTGCCTGCTCCGCCTTTGCCTGAGCGGCAGTAGATCTTAACGTAGTCGATGAAGTTGGATGCCATAACTATGCCATCAGCCATTCATGGCTGATTAATATATTTTGTTTAATATGCGGCTTATGCGTCCGAAGATCTCGCTGATCGTGCCGAGACCTTGTATACGGGCGTACTTGTCGTGCAACTCGTAGTAATCGTCCACGGGGCGTGTCTGGTCGTGATAGATAGCCAGGCGCTCGCGGATGATGCTGATGTCGCTGTCGTCGCTGCGGCCGCTGGTCTTGCCGCGCTCAAGCAATCGGCGGATCAGTTCGTCCTCGGGCACGTTGATGTCAATGAGGATGGCATTCGTATCGCCGCGTTTTTTCATGAGGCGTTCGAGCTGAACTGCCTGATTGAGCGTGCGCGGAAAACCGTCGAAGATAAGTCCTTTGGTGTCAGCTGGCAGTTGGCCGATATATTCCTCCAGTAGCCGGATGGTCACATCGTCGGGCACAAGGTGTCCCTGTGAGATGTACGAGTCGATCAGGTTGCCCAATTCGCTACCCGAAGCAGCCACGCTACGCATCAACTGACCTGTACTGAGGTGGGTCAGACCATAGTGGGCTACGATAAACTCAGCCTGTGTGCCTTTGCCACAACCCGGAGCGCCGCAGAGTATAATATTTTTCATTTGTATAATATTGTATATTCACGATTAAAACGGGCTACCCAAAAGGATAACCCGTTTGTTGACGCATGTTGTCAATTAGAGAGCCAACTTGGCACCAGCTTTAAACTTAACAGCTTTCTTTGCCGGAATGTCAATAACAGCTTTCGTAGCGGGGTTGATACCCTTGTGAGCGGGTTTCTCAACTACCTTCAGAGAAGCGAAACCGATCAGTTGGAGATCGCCACCTTTCTTCAGCTCTTCAGCAATAACGTCCAGAGCAGCCTCTAAGCCTTTTGCGGCAGCTGCCTTTGAAATTTCAGCCTTAGCTGCAATCGCAGCAACAAGTTCACCTTTGTTCATAATTCAAGATTTATTAAACGTTTAATATCTTCCGGAGACATAAATCTCCATTTCACAATGCAAAGATACAACTTTTTTCTCGTATTTACAAATTTTTTTGCAAAAAAAATGCGTCAAAATGGCAGAAAAGTGCATTTTTTTCCAGTTTAGCACGGAAATTGTACTATTTTGGGCGTATAAATGATAGTACAAACGCGTTTGAAAGAGAAAATATGAGAAATCTCCCTCCCGTAACGAAGATACTTCTTCTTACGAATTTTTGTGTATGGATGCTGGATATGCTGCTGCGGCGCAGCGGTATGGATTTGTCCGCTTTGTTAGGGTTGGCCAACTGGACCTACGCTGCTTTTGAATGGCAGCCGCGCGCTTTCCATTTGTGGCAACCGCTCACATATATGTTCATGCATGCCGATTTTACCCACATCTTGTGCAATATGTTTGCCGTATGGATGTTCGGCCCGGCTTTGGAAGAGCGTTGGGGACAGCAGCGGTTTCTGACATATTATCTGGTGTGCGGATTAGGCGCCGCGTTGGTTCAGGAACTTGTCTGGATGACGTTCCTTCCCGGTGCTCCTACGGTTACGATTGGTGCCAGTGGCGCAGTGTTTGGCATCTTGCTGGCTTTCGGATGGATGTTTCCCGATGTACCGCTATTCCTCATGTTTATCCCCGTGCCTATACGCGCGCGCATATTTGTAATGATATATGCAGCGGTTGAACTGTTTGCCGGTCTGGCCAATTTCAGTGGAGATAATGTCGCCCACTTCGCCCATCTCGGCGGCATGTTGTTCGGCTTGTTGCTGATTCTGTGGTGGCAGAAAGGTCCGAAAGCCGATTGGCTGAAAAACCTTTTCAACGACCCGCGTGACTTGAGCAACCGCAAAGAAAAAGGTGAGCGGGACTTCTCCAACTACCACTATCATTCCTCCCTCGACGACTGATTTATTGATCACTCCCGATAATGGACCGATAATGACCCGTTAACGGACCGATAATGCCTCGATAAAGGCAAGCTTGTTTCGTTAAAGGCTGATATATAGCCAATTTTGCACAAAATCATAAGAAATCTGTTGAATTATTTGCAAATATCAACTATTTTTTGTAACTTTGCAACGAATTTCACATTCCTAAATAGAAACAATTATGGAAACAGCAATGAGAACAGTGCAAGTGACGTTACCGGCAGTCGATGCCGCCTTTCTGCGTCGCCAGTCACGTAATATGGGTTGGAAGATCACAACTGTTCGTCCAAAACGTACGGCAGAGCCGAAGGTTGAGATGACAGAGAACGAATTTCGCGCCAAAATAGCACAATCAAGTGCTCAGGGCGCGGCTGGATTGTATATAGAGAAACGACCGGATGAGACAATGGAACAATTTGTAAACCGAATGCTATGTATATAGTCCGATTCTCTAAAGATGCTCAACGTGATGTCGCCTTATTGCGCCAAAAGGCTCCTCTTGCCTACAAAAAGTTCCTGAAATTGGCAGCAGAGTTGGAGGAGCATCCTCGTACCGGTACCGGACAAGTTGAGCAGTTGAAATATTTCAAGAATGAAACATGGTCGCGTCGCATCAATCGTGAACACCGCCTGATCTATGAAATACATGACGATAAAATTCTTGTATTAGTAGTTTCGTCCTACGGACATTATATATAATATCCCTGCTTGCGGATAAAAGCAAGCCGCTCTGCCCGAAGCGTTTCCTTAGCAACTATAAGTCTCTAAAACCATGAAAATACAATTAGCTTCTTTCCCGGCTTATTCCCGGTTGACTAAAGAAAAAAGGCATCAGCGCATTGATGCAATCGTAAAGATTCTCAACGAGAGCCCTGCTGATTTTGTAATGTTCAGCCAGTGGGTGTTAAGAGACACCGAAGACTTGAGAATCATCAGAGCTCTGGTGAACAACAAATCTGTTTCAGCCTTTGTCGAACTAAAAGAAGCGAACGGTCTCAATGGCAATTGTATGTATATATTCCAAAATGGTCAATGGATGTATATGGATTGTCAAATTTTTGCAGAACCGGAGAAGGCTACAAAAGACGCAATAAGATATCTTTTAGACGAAATTCGTGGTAATCATTTTAATATGAGACGCCAGTTTGTTGCTGGCGGAAAGAAATTCTTGGTAATCAATTGTGGCGAGAATAATTTTTTGAAAGGCAGTTCCGGTATTGCAGATTTTCGTTTCAAGGATTGTTGTATTGATAGTTTATTTGAAGAAGTGCTTGATAGTGTTGATGTCATCCTGAATCCTGTACATGATAGATGGAGCAGGTTTGGGCACTTCCTTACACGTATCAGAAAATTTAGTGAACATAATAGATATTGTTTCTCAAACACACAAATGGAAGGTAGTCAGTTTGAGAACGCACTAAAAAGTCCTGACCATAATACAACTCATGTCGCGATGCACAATTCTGAGCCTCTTGCTCCTATAAATACAGAAGTTGTAGATGCCGGCGCTGAGAAAGTTTTACTCCAAACTTACGAAGTATTGTAGTACTTGGCAACATCCCTGTCCCTATTAGCAGCATTAGTGTCCTGTGCCCGGCATCTTTGATGTCGGGTTTTTTACTCAACAAAAAGTACTATATACTTTAGTATATAGTAGTATTCTTTCGCACCAAAACGACCATTTTTTTCGCAAAAGTTCTCATCTTTTTGCGTAAATTAGTGCGTGATAAGTGTGTCGTTAGTGCGTGGTAAGTGGGTTGTAAGTGCGAGATAAGTGCGTGATTCACAGCCCAGGGTGACTCTCCGAACAGCCCCTTATACTCCTTTTAGACGATTCTAACGGTGACGCCAAGAGCTTTGAGCTTCGATGCCATGCCTACGGGGATGGCACGGTCGGTGACGATGCAGTCAAGTTGTCCGGCATCGGCAACATGCACGAAACTGCGTTTGTTGAACTTGGACGAGTCGAACACCGCAATCACCTTATCTGCTTGCTGAACCATGATTTGATTGAGCAGCGCCTCTTCGAGGTTGGGCGTAGATACGCCATGCTCCAACGAGAAAGAGTCAACGCCGAGGAAAAGCTTGTATTTGCTGAAGTTACGAAGTGCCGAGAGCGCAAGCGGGCCTACGGTCGACAGACTGTTGATGCGCACGTTACCTCCCAACAGCACCACTTCGAAACGTTTGTATGCCATCAGTTCGGTCGCGATGTTCATGGCGTTGGTGAGGATGTGCAGGTTCTGAAACCTGTCGAGATGTCGAGCTACCTCAAGTGTGGTCGTTCCCGAGTCGAGCATAATAAAATCGCCATCCTTGATCATCTTGGCTGCCTCTTCGCCGATGCGTTCCTTTTCCTTGAAGTTGAATTCGCGTTTCTTGGTGATAGGCGACTCCTCGTTGGTGTTCTCCACAGGCGTGCGCATAGCGCCTCCGCGCGTGCGTACCAATAAATGACGGTTCTGGAGGATGGTCAAATCCTTTCGGATGGTCACTTCTGAGATGCCGGTAGTGCGGCTCAGTTCGGTGACCTGAACTTCCTCTTTCTGCTTGAGCAGTTGTAATATCAGCGCTCTGCGCTCTTTGGCGGATGAAGGACTCATAATAGCACCTATTTTTTTATTATCTTTCTTGCGATTATGGGGTCCCCGACGCAAGCTGTAGGCTTGTGGTGGGGAAGCGCTGAAGCATCGGTCGCTTTAATGAGCGCGGAGCGGTCAGTCTGTGCGACCCGATTGACGAAAGCGCATGCAAAGATACAAAAAAAAAATGACATTTGCAAATAAAAAGTTTCGTTATCTGTTTTCGAAACATTCCGAAACATCCTTTATTTCTCATAAAACCGTGAAAATATGCAACTTATGATTTTGGTGTCCGAAACTATGCTTTAGAGCATATTAAAATATCTGCAAAAGTGATTTTTTTTTTGTAATTTTGCATGCGTTTTTGAAAAACCTGATACATTTTTGAAAAACCGACTATATGAAAAAGTTCGTACTTCTTCTGTGTGCAGCAGCGTTGACAGTAGCGTGCAGTGCGCCGAAATCAACGGATGAGGCAGGTGAATCGCCTCTGGACAAGGTGTTGGTGAAGAATTACTTCCCGACCGTAGTGAACAACATCCAAAAGACGGAAGTGAAACGGGCAAAATTCCCGATTATTGACATGCACTCGCATGACTACGTTGAGAACAGCGATCAGATTGCAGAGTGGGTGAAAGTGATGGATGCGGTAGGCGTAGAACATACGGCTATCATGCATTGCTCGTGGATAGGTCGTCCGTTTGACGAGGTGGTAGAGCTGTACGCTCCGTACAAGGACCGTTTCCGTTTCTGGTGCTGCTTCGACTATACGGGCATTGACACGGAAGAGTGGCCTGCCAAAGGTATAGCCGCCCTGGAGCGCTGCAAGGCGATGGGTGCTACCGGAGTGGGTGAGTTGGGCGACAAAGGCGAGGGTGATCTGTATGCCCGCCCTGTAGAAGGCAAGGGTATCCATATCGACGATCCTCGCGTAAAACCGCTGATAGAGAAAGCAGGCGAACTGAAGATGCCGATCAGCATCCATATAGCCGAGCCCATCTGGATGTATCTGCCTATGGATGAGACGAATGACGGTATGCCTAACGGCGTTTGCTGGCATGTGGATACCACCAACTGCTACGGCTACTGGAAGCTCATGGAGAGCTTCGAAAACGCATTGCGCGAGAACCCCGGCACGCTGTTCATTGCCTGCCACTATCTGAATATGACGCACGACTGGCCTCGGCTGGGTGCCATGCTCGACAAATATCCTAATATGTATGTAGACATCTCCGCCCGCGTAGCGGAGAGCGCGCACACGCCGCGCGCTACGCGCGAGTTCCTCATCAAATATCAGGACCGCGTACTCTTCGGTACCGACAACGGCATGGATGCCGAGATGTATCACGGCATCTTCCGAGTGCTGGAGACGAACGATGAGCACTTCTATGGCCCTCAGTACTACTACCATTGGGCACTCAGCGGATTTGATCTGCCGGATGAAGTTCTCAAGAAAATCTATCACGATAACGCCCTGCGTATCCTGAACGAATACAAATAAGATAAAAATTTTGAATAATTTTGGGTAATTTTTGATTTAAAAAGATATCCTATGAAAAAAGTCTTTTATCTTTTATCTTTGAGCGCAGCGGTCTTTTGCCTGACCGCCTGCCAACCTAAAGCCGATACCGAGCGACTTATCTGCGCTGAGGCGGATATGCAAGAGTTCCCGTACCAGAAAGACGGCTTGCATGTAGTAAAGCTCCAGACAGTCACACCGGTAGCAGGGGTGGAAGGTCTCGAAGTGATCGAAACATCGTTCATCAACCTGGGCAAACCCGTCACGGTGAAAGGCTACGAACTCTGCCGCACCGAAGTGGAGGCTAAAGAGGATGTCGTATGGTCGTTGCAGCCTACCTCCACCAATGCCCGTCTCGATTGGGTATTGCCCGTCAAAGAAGGCTTTGAGAAAGAGAACTACCTCGGTATGAACAACTCTGACTACGGCGGAGGTATCCCCGTTGTGGATCTCTGGCAGCGCGACGGAGGTATTGCCATCGGCCTTTTCGAGCCCGAACTCCGCATGATCTCTATGCCCGTGGAGTGGAAACGCTATACCAACAAAGTGACCATGGCTTTGTGCTATAATATGCCTGAGCCTCAGGAACTTGCCAAAGGCGATACGCTCGCTTGTTTCCGTTCGTTCCGTTATGCCCACAAGGGTGACTACTTCAATGCCCTGCGTACGTTCTCTGATTATATGCAAGCTAACGTTGGCATCAAGATGCAGCCTTCCGAACCGGAAGCTTTCGAACCCGTTTGGTGCGCGTGGGGATATGGACGCCCGTTTAAAATGAACATGGTGCTGGGTACGCTCGACAAAGTGGCTGAACTCGGCTTCACTTGGGTGGATATTGACGATGGCTACCAGATTGCCGAAGGCGACTGGAATACCAACCAGTATTTCCCCGGAGGTGACGCGGATATGCGTCATATCACCGACGAGGTGCATAAGCGTGGCATGAAAGCCAAACTATGGTGGGCTCCGCTCGCTGCCGATCCGGATACCAAACTCGTCAAGGAGCACCCCGAGATGTTGCTGCTCACTGATGAATGGGCACACGAATATATCACATGGTGGGACAGCTGGTATCTCTCGCCAATCAACCCTGCTGTGGATGCGTATACCTCTGACCTGCTGAAGATGTTCTTGCAGCGCTGGAACTTCGACGGATTGAAGATCGACGGTCAGCACCTGAATTGCTGTATGCCTGATTATAACGAACTTACCGGATTGGATAATGCCTGGCAAGCACCGGAGAAGATGTATACCTATTACGAGAAAATCTACAAAGAGTCACGCCAATACAAGCCGGATGCCGTTATCCAGATATGTCCGTGCGGATGCGCCGTCAACTATTGGATTATTCCTCAGATCAACCAGGCTGTGGCCAGCGACCCGATGTCGTCGCGTCAGGTGCGCATGAAGCGTAAAGCGTACGCAGCCATGGCTCCGGAGCTCGCTTACTACGGCGATCATATCGAATTGACAGATGGCGGTAATGATTTTGCTTCGCAAATAGGTACCGGTTCGGTGATTGGAACCAAGTTCACATGGCCGAAAGACAATCCTGACTGGCATGAAGGTCCGTTCCTTCTTACTCCCGAAAAAGAAGCCCTTCTCCGCAAATGGATGAAGATATATAAGGAGAACAACCTGGCTCGTGGCGAGTACCTTAACCTCTACACCTGGGGCTACGACTATCCCGAGGCACATGTTATCCGTCAAAACAATGCGCTCTATTATGCTTTCTATGTTGATCCGGTGGCTCCGTTAGGCGCGATGGATCCCGCGCATGTGGACAAAGCTTCCGTGCCCGAACCTACGTACAGCGGCACGCTGGAGCTTCGCGGACTAGATGCAGCCAAGACGTATACCGCAATAGAGTATACCGCCGACGAGCCGAAAGAGTTCGAGGTAAGCGGTGCTGACCCGAAGATAGAAGTGAACTTTGAGAGAAGCTACTTGCTGAAGGTGGTTGAGAAATAGTTGACTAGAAGGCTAGTTGACTAGACGACTAGTAAGTGAAGAAAACATAAAACTAACCAATAATTTATTAACATGAAACGAATTCCAGCAATCTTTTTGAGCCTTATGCTCGCGGTATCGGCATTTGCCGACATCGACGTGAAAGGCCAGGTTATCGATGCCGACAACTCGGAACCTCTGATTGGTGTAAGTATCCTGGTAGAGGGTACAACCCAAGGTACCGTAACGGATTTCGACGGTAATTTCGAGATGGCAGTGCCGGACAAGGCCGTTCTGCAATTCTCGTACATCGGCTACAAGACCATCACGGTTCGCGCCGTGCCGAGTATGCAAGTTATTATGGAGAGCGACGCTCAGCTGCTGCAAGAGGTGGTTTCTCTGGGTTATTCCGCAGTAAAACGTGCCGAGTTGAGCTCTGCCGTTGTTACGGTTACTTCCGAATCTCTGACCGACGTTACCTCCAGTGATATCGGTAACATGCTCCAAGGTAAAGTAGCCGGTCTTACGGTTACCAACGCCAGCGGTCAGCCGGGTGAGTCGGCTCAGCTACGTATCCGTGGTACAGGTTCTATCAGCGCCGGTAGTGCTCCTATCTACGTAGTAGACGGTGTGGTTGGCGGCGCGTTCAACCCCAACGATGTTGAGACAATCTCCGTCCTCAAGGACGCAGGTTCGACAGGTATCTACGGTGCACAAGGTGCAGGTGGTGTAATCGTAGTTACAACCAAATCCGGTAAGAAAGGCGACAAAGTGCATGTAGACGTTAAGGCTACTGCCGGTGCCAAGCAAGCCCTGTTTGGCAACTACAAGATGATGGCATCAAAGGAGTTGTACAACTTCCACAAATCGCTCTACTCCGCAGGTGTATTCGCAGCCATGTATCCGTCGTTGGACGATCTGCCTGACTATAACTGGCAGAATGAGTTCTTCAAAACAGGTATGGTTCAGAACTACAACATTGCCGTTCATGGCGGTTCGGAGCACGTTGGCTACTATGTATCGCTTGACTACTTCGGTGAGAAAGGTACTTTGATCGGTACCGGCATGCAGAAAGTCAGCGGTCACGCTTCCTTGAAGGCCGACATCACCAAATGGCTGGATATGAACATCAAAGTGGACTTCAGCAAATCGACCGTCGACTATGCTACGAGCTGGACGATGCTGGGTGATGCTTACTTCAAGATGCCGTGGGATTGCCCGTACGAATATGACGAGGCTGGCAATGTTACCAACCGATATGTCAGAATCGACAGCGGCAAACGTCCGGATAACGGTGCTAAATGGTGGAGCCAGGAGACGTGGAACTCGCTTCATGGCACACAATATAACTATGCCAAGGGTGACAACTTCGACTTTGCTGGTGTACTTCAGCTGGGTGTTCATTTCACCGATTGGCTGCACTTCACCACCACCAACACCTTCGGTGCAGGTCACTGGCTGAGTTCTACCTATGTTGATCCGCGTACCTATAATACTTCGTATCAGAACGGATATCTGGAAAAGAGCTTCGGTATGAGCAAGTCGTTCGGTACGACCAACATCCTCAAGGGCGGTTACCAGTGGGATGCTCACAGCTTCAACGCCATGCTTGGTCAGGAGTGGAGTACCTACCAGACTGAATATACCATGGCATCGGGCGTAGATATGCTGGAAGGTGTAGATGCACTGAACTCCTCGGTTCCCTACCTCAATAGCGGTTATATCATGCCGGGCCGAAGCATGTCGTTCTTTGTTCAGGCAAGTTACGACTATGCAAAGCGTTATTTCATCACCGCTTCCTATCGTACTGAGGCAAGTTCCAATTTCGGTTCTTTGCATCGTTGGGGTCACTTCCCCTCCGCAGCAGCCAGCTGGTTGATCAGTAATGAGGACTTCATGCGCAATCAGAGCGTGGTAAGTTTCTTGAAGCTGCGTGCTTCTTATGGTATCACCGGTAATAGCGATATACCTGCTTACCAGTACCTCTCTACCTATGAGCTCAACCGTCTGTACCAGAACAAGGTGGGTGCTACTCCTAGCCGTTTGGCTAACCCCAAACTGCACTGGGAGACCGCTTATATGGCAGCTGTCGGTATTGACCTTACCTTCGTCAAGAGAGTGGATATGTCTATCGACCTCTATCAGACCGATAACAAAGACCTGTTGATCTACGAGCCTGTAGCTCCGTCCACAGGTTTCTATGAGGCACTCCGCAACATCGGTGCCGTTCGCAACCGTGGTATTGAGTACCGCATCGATGCCAACATCATCAACAAAGGTAAATGGCGTTGGGATCTCGGCTTCAACATCGGCTTCAACCAGAACCGCGTAGTCAGCCTGCCGGGCCACAAACCCTTGCTGCAAACAGCTTCGTCGGTTAACCAGCAGATCAAGGAAGGTCAGGATATCTACACATGGTACTTGAAAGAGTGGGCTGGTGTGGATGAGAATAATGGTGATCCCCTCTGGTACGTAGTGGATGCCGACGGCAATTATGTATTGGACGGTTCGGGCAACAAGACCACCACCAATGATTACAACGCTACCCAGGCGCACGCAGTAGGTACGGCTACCCCGCTGTTTGCAGGTGGTATCAATACCACGGTTAGCTGGAATGGTATATTCTTGCACCTGAACGGCAACTTCACTTATGGTAACAAGATCTACAACTACACCCGTCACTCGTCGGATGCCGATGGTTCGTATCTGGGCTACAACCAGTTGTCGATTGATAACTCGAACCTTGGCTGGAAGCGTTGGACAGCTGACGACCCGAACGGTGCTACCCACCCGAAAGCTATGCTGAACGGTAATAAGAACGCCAACCAGATCTCGTCACGTTATCTGGAAGACGGCTCGTACTTCCGTCTCAAAAACCTGACCGTAGGTTATGAGTTCCCGCTCGAGCTGATCAAGAAAGCCCACATGACCAAGTGCCGCATCTATTTCAGCGCCGACAACATCCTGACGGCTTCCAAGTTCTCCGGTATGGACCCGGAAATCACCCTGGAGAGCAATGCTAACAACCTCGCAGGTTTCTACTCCGAGAACTATCCTGTAGGACGTACATTCCAAGGCGGACTTGAAATATCGTTCTAATTATGTGACTTCGAAATATCGTAATATCGAAATATCGTAAAATCGACATTAACGAAATAAAACAAAGAAGATTATGAAAACAAAAGCATTATATTTATTTGCAGCCGTCGGACTCATGTTCGGTGTAAGCAGTTGTAGTCTGGACGTTGTTCCTTCCGATGAGTTGAACAGCGAAGTACTGCTCGGGTCTGCAGAAGGTGCAAAACTCGTTATGGATGGTTGCTATGCCATGATGAAAGACGAGGTGGAGTTCCTCGGTTATGCGTCGGGTAACTGCTATGCACGTCACTATTTCCAGTTGTCGGAGTTCCCGGCTGACAATATCTGCCTGTCGGCTCACACCACCGACCCGCTCTACGAGGCCACCGCTCACATGATGACCGATGGTCTGAAGAACGTAGGTACCATCTGGATGGTGGGCTATAAAATCATCTACATGACCAACACGGTTATCGAAACGCTGAAAGAGGACAATCCCGATACCAAACAGTTGCTCGGTGAGGCATATTTCATGCGTGGCTTGATGCACTTGCACATGGTTACGCTCTACGCCAAACCATATACGTTTGGTCGCGACAATATCGGTATACCTCTGCGTACTTCTACCAATTCCGAGAATACCGTTCGTAACCCGGTGGGTGAGGTATACGACCAGATCGTTTCCGACTTGCGCAAGGCTGCCGACCTGATGGGTAAGAGCCGTGGCAATGCAGGCTATCCCTGCAAAGAAGCTGCTCTGGGTGTGCTGAGCCGTGTATATCTGTACATGGAGGAATATGACAAGTGTATCGACGCTGTGAATGAGGCATTGAATGGCGCTTCTCCCGCATCGAAGTTGGATGCTGATTTTGCTAACTACTTCATCAATGCAAAGACCTCTCCCGAGACCCTCTTCTGCATTGCTCATGAGACAACTGATGACCGCGGTCAGTCTTCCATAGGTTCGATGTACCTCAAGGATGGTATTGGTTGGGGCGAGATCTATCCGTCTGACCCGATTAAGTACCTATACGAGCGCTATCCGGACGATCTGCGCTATACCGCCTTCTGCATCCCGCAGTTCTCAGGAAAAACCACTTCCGGCGGTGATGATTTGTGGAAAGTATATGTTACTATTCCCGCAACCGGCGAAGCCGATCCTAAGACTCCTCATATCTATGCAGCCTTCAACCTGATTGATGATGGTGCAGGCAACTATTCGTTCAAGGATGGTGCTACTACCTACAATGTTGAGAAACGCATGGTTAAAGGTAATGGCGTAGCCGATCCTTCCGGCGAGTACTTCGAGTACCACGTGAACTATGGTGGTCAGGATTGCCTCTGCCGCATTAACAAGGATGTTACGTTGCGTACGGGCTTTACTGTTCCGATGATCTATATCACCAAGTTCAGCTATCAGGATGGCAACCCGATGCTCTCGTCGCCGGTACTCTGCCGCTGGGGTGAGGTCATCCTCAACCGTGCAGAAGCTTATGCTCATAAGAAAGATGCTGCCAAGGCTTTGGAAGATGTGAATGTAATCCGTACCCGCGCCGGTATCCCGACCTTCGCTTCTGAAACAGAGCACGGCTACGACAATGCTTTCCAGATCGTAATGGATGAGCGTCGTATGGAGCTCGCTTGGGAAGGTCATCGTCTGTTCGATATGATCCGCAACAAACTGGATATGGATCGTCGCTATGCCGGCGCACAGCCGTTTGAGGTCGTGCCTTACGATCGCGAACATCTCCAGTATCCTATCCCCAACAACGAGTGGACGGTTAGCGGTATCCAGCAGAATCCTGGGTACTAACCCTGAATAATAAGAAAACAACCAATCAACATTATTTATTAACCAATTAAAATCATTAAAAGTATGAAAGCAAATTGGAAAATCGCATTGATGTGCGTTGCAATGATTGCATTTGTATCTTGCAAAAACGACCCGAAACCCGATGATGGTAAAGGCGGCGACGGCGGAAAGAAAGAGTACGTTCAGAAGATTAAAGTGGACGACAACACTCTTGACGACTGGAAGAACGTTCCCGAAGAGTATGTTGTTTCTTGCGCGTGCCCGAATGACGCTTCGATGCTCGGCCTGAAAGGTGCAGCCGTTTATGCTGATGAGATGTACATCTTCATCTGCGTAGAGCCGAACATGGACGACATTGTTGACCTGGAGTGGGTTCCGTTCCACGTTTATCTGGACACCGACAACAGCGATGCTACCGGTGGTTATGGTGACGAGTTTACTGACGCTAATGCTGACATCCTCCTTGAGAGCGCTGTATTCGCAGGTGATCCGTATCCCTACAATCCTGCTGTATTCAAATGGTGGGGTGAAGTTGGTGGCAGCGGCTGGGATTGGACTGATCCGAGCGTAGAGCACAGCGGTGACGACTTCTGGGGCGCTATCGTTGGCGAAGGCCAGCTGCCTATCGGCAACAGCCAGTTCGTAGACGGCAAGATCGAGATCCAGCTCCTCCGCGAGCTTATTCCTGCAACATGGAACGAGAGCGAGTTCGGCATTGGCTTCGACATCCAGCAGAACTGGAGCTCGGTTGGTATTCTCCCGATTGGTTCTGACACCGAGGCTAATCCTGGTGGACATGTTGCCAAGCTCAAAGTTAAGATTAACAAATAATAAGTGGCCGGAACTTATTATAAATCTTACTTGTACAACAACAAGAATTAAGCTTAATCAATGTTGATTGATGTACCGGTGTGGGAGCACACCGCGACCACACCGGTACTGTTTTTTCTACCATCCGGGGAAAGATCCTTTCCTCAAAAACATCCTTCCTTATGAAGAAGCTTCTTCCTCTTGCCATTTGTGCCGTACTATTTGCTGCATGCAACGGCAATACTCCTGAACCGAAAGGCACAACCGTGACCTTTACCGAAAGCGATGAGATATTCGCCAACCCCGAACGTGGTCTGTTCTCGCAGACCTATTACACTTCGGCTAACGTGGTAAGTCATGCCGATGCCGGTGTGATCAACAACCTGCGCTCGTCGGCAGCGTATATGACCCTTTTCCTGCACTCCTACTATCTGACCGACTATATGGAGAGCGACATCCCCCAAGAGTTCTTAGACCGCTTGGAAACCAACATGAACGCCCTACGCGAAGGTGGCGGAAAAGTCATACTTCGCTTCTCGTATAAAAGCAGCATGGACACCAAAGACCAGCCGTGGAATGCTGCGCCGGAATGGATCCACCGCCACATGGATCAGGTAGCCCCCTACCTGCAGAAGCATGCCGACGTCATCCTGTGCGTACAGTGCGGATGGCTGGGCTCGTGGGGCGAATGGTACTACACGGATAGTGGCTACAAGATGAACCCGACCAAAGATTCCGACTTTGAGATGCGCTGGGAAGTGCTGGAGCACATGCTTCGCGCCGTACCCGAGAGCCGTCAGGTGGCATTGCGTACGCCTATGTACAAGCGTCGCTGGCTGAAGATGCGTGGCGACACTGCCTCCACTCCCCTTACAGCTGAAGAGGCTTGCCGCCCGACCAACAAAGCACGTATAGGCGGACACAATGACTGCTTCCTCTCCTCTGCCAATGATGTAGGTACCTACAGCGGACCCGATGACCGCACTTTCTGGGCAGAAGATACCAAATATACCGTCATGGGCGGTGAGACCTGCGAATTCAAAAAGACGCTGGCTGAAGCCGATCATGCCATCGGCGAGATGGAGAAATACCACTGGACGTATCTCAACCGCGACTATCGTGAGGAGGTGACGAACAGCTGGCGTCAGAACGGCACGATGAATACCATTCTGCGCCGTCTGGGCTACCGCTTTGTGCTGGACAAAGTGATCCATACGCCCAAGCCCGTGGCCGGCAACAAGTTTGAGGTATATTGCGTGCTGCGCAACTTAGGCTTTGCCGCACCGATCAACCCGCGTGACGTGGAACTGGTACTGGTGAACGCCAACGATGCAGCGAAGAAATATGTATTCCCGCAGGGTGAGAACCCGCGTTTCTGGCTGCCGGGCGAGCACCGCTTCACGCTGGACTGCACTTTGGACGGCGTAGCAGCAGGGCAGTACAAGCTCTACCTGAACCTGCCTGATCCGTACGAGTCGCTGCATAACGACCCGCGCTACAGCATCCGTCTGGCTAACAAGGATATGTGGGATGAGAAGACGGGATACAATTATCTTACGACCATTACGGTAGAATAATTCGTTATGACGTCAAGACATCATTTCGTCATGACGAAAACCGAAGTCTGATGAAACATTTGACACTGATAGCAGCCGTGGCGTTGAGTCTGTCGCTTACGGCTCAAGAAGCCATCTGGTGGGGTGCGGCTGTAGGTCTAGGCCATGAGCAGCCCTACTACGACAGGCCACTGTTCGACCTGAACACCGAGGATGCCAACAACCAGTTGGTGCCGCTGTTCCTGTCGTCGGCCGGCGAGTATATGTGGAGCGACAAGCCGTTCAACTTTACGGTGAAGAACGGCGTGGTGCGGACATCTATTCCGCTTATCCCCGTCACGGCAGGTACGACATTGCGCGACGCGTACATGGCTGCACAGGCGAAGCATTTTCCGCCGAGTGGTCAGCTGCCCGACACCTTGTTTTTCACCATGCCGCAGTACAACACATGGATAGAACTGATGTACAATCAGAACCAAGCGGATATATTGAAGTATGCCCACGCGGTGATTGACAACGGCTTTCCTGCGGGCGTGCTGATGATTGACGACAACTGGCAGCGGTACTACGGCAACTTTACCTTCAAGGCAGAGCGTTTTCCCGATGCCAAAGGTATGATAGACGAGCTGCACGCTCTGGGCTTCAAGGTCATGGTGTGGGTTTGTCCGTTCGTCAGTCCCGACTCGCCCGAGTACCGCGAACTGGAAGAGAAAGGCTTCCTCTTGCGTAACCCCAATGGCGGCACGGCTATCCTCAACTGGTGGAACGGCTACAGCGCTTGCTACGACCTGACCAATCCCAAGGCAGCGGACTATTTTGTTAGCGTGTTGCGCAATGCTCAAGCCGAATATGGCATTGACGGCTTCAAGTTCGATGCCGGCGACAACAACTGCTACGCCTCGACGCGCATCGTCGCCTACGACAAGAAAGCTACGAATGTGGATCATACCACCTCGTGGGCGAAGATAGGTCTGCAATTTCCCTTCAATGAGTACCGCGCCTGCTGGAAGATGGGTGGTCAGCCGCTCGTACAGCGACTGGGCGACAAGGACTATAGCTGGAAAGCTGTGCAGCAACTTATACCGCAGATGTGCGTGGCAGGTCTGTTAGGCTACGCCTATGCTTGCCCCGATATGATTGGTGGCGGACAGTTCACTTCGTTCCTCGGCGTTACGCCGGAGAATGTGGATCAGGCGCTCATCGTTCGTTCGGCTCAGGTACATGCGCTGATGCCGATGATGCAGTTCTCGGTAGCACCTTGGCGGATACTTTCGCCGGAGAATCTCGCTATCGTTCAACGGATGGCAAAGTTGCATGCCGAGTTCGGGCCGTATATCATGGAGTATGCCCGCAAGGCTGCCGTGACGGGCGAGCCGATAGTGCGGTGCATGGAATATCAGTTCCCGCACCAGGGGCTGGCAGAGGTAAAAGACCAGTTCATGTTAGGCGACAAGTATCTGGTAGCGCCGGTGGTAGACGACCGTCTGGAGCGCGAAGTGCGTTTACCACTGGGCACATGGCGCGACGAACTGGGCAAGAAATACAAGGGCGGCAAGACCTATACGATAAATGTGCCGCTAGACAGGTTGCCTTACTTTGAGCGGGTCAAATAACCCAATGACCAAATAAATGGCAAAATAGTAAATGATTAAATGGTAAATAGCTTTATGAAAGACAAACTTTGGTTACTCTTTATCCTCATCACCGTTGTTACGTGGGGTGTGTGGGGTGCGTTCTCCGATATGCAGATGGACAAGGAGGGCATTCCTGAGACGGTAGTGTATATCCTGTGGGCATTGACGATGATCCCTTGCGCTATTGTTGCGCTGATTATCAACAAGGGCAAGTTCCTGCACGACGGCAAGTCGGCGTTGCTCGGCTGCACGGTAGGTCTGTTAGGCGCAGGCGGTCAGCTGGTGCTGTTCAAGGCGCTGTCTATCGGACCGGCATACATCATCTTCCCCTTTATCTCGATGTCGCCGGTGGTGGTGATCACGCTTGCTGCCATCTTCCTGAAGGAGAAAGCCAACAAATGGCAGATTGCGGGTATCGTTGTAGCCCTGGCTGCTATCTTGCTGCTGTCGATTCAGTCGGGCGGTGACGACAGCCCCGTCAGCGGCTGGCTGTGGATTGTATTGGCGGTGCTGGTACTCTTCGCTTGGGGTATACAAGGTTTCTTCATGAAGTTTGCCAACAACTCGATGGATGCTGAGTCGATCTTCGTGTGGATGGCTATCTCGGGTCTGGTGCTCATTCCCGTAGCATGGTTTATGGACAGCGACCCGATGACGGCTGCCGAGTTCTTTGCGCAGGAAGGTGTAGCCAAAGCCAGCCTCACATGCTTCGGCATACAGATACTGAACGCCATAGGCGCGCTGACGCTGGTGTATGCCTACCGCTATGGCAAGGCTGTTATCGTTTCGCCGATGGAAGGTCTGTCGCCGATGGTGACGGTGCTGCTGTCGCTGATCATCCTGAGCGTCATCCCTACGCCGATGCAGATTGCAGGTATATGCTGCGCAGCCTTCGCGATGTACGCATTGTCGAAGTAGGGCAAACGCCAAATGGTACATAGATAAAATAAAGGTACTATGATAAAGAAATTACTTCTTCCTTGCATGCTGCTTGTAAGTATGGCAGCTTGCCATGCAGCACCACCTCTTGTATATTTCGGCGATACGCTGCAATGGAATACCAATTGGGTCAAGAAACAATGCGGCACGTTGGATATTTCTGCCAACATCATTGAGGTGTCGGGCATAGCCTGCTCGCGCGTTACGCCCGGATATATATGGATGCAGAGCGATGAGCGGCAAAACTATATCATTGCTACCGATGAGAAAGGTGAAAAGCGCGCCTGCAAAGCCAAACTGCCCAAATCCATTCGCTGGGATTGGGAAGACATGTCCGGTGGCGTATATGAGGGTACGAACTACCTGTTCATCGGTGCGTTCGGCGATAATGAAGAGACGGACGGCAACTATAGTATCGTCTATTTTGAGGAACCTGCTATCGATCCGGTCAATACTCCGGAAGTGACCGTTACGCCGGGAAACATCAAGTTTGTTTATCCCGATGGCAAGAAGCACAACTGTGAAGCGCTGATGTACGACAATCGCGAGCAGATGATCTATATCATCACCAAGGTGTATTACGACGTATGTCAGGTGTTCAGCCTGCCGTTCCGTCTTGACTACGGCGAGGAGGAGCAGACACTTACCTACATCTGTGACCTCGGTGTACGTTCTGATTTAGGCGAGAGCAGCAAGAATCAACCCTACAAAGGATTCCATCTCGTAACCGGCGCCGATATCTCGCCTGATGGCAAGTATATCCTCATTAAGAACCACAACAATATAGTGGCTACTTATACATGGACATTGCTCTTTACGCGTGAGGAAGGCGAGAGTGTTGGCGAGACGCTAATTCGTCAGCGTCATCCTGAACCTTTGCGCTGCTACTCTTACGAGTGGCAGGGCGAAGCTATCTGCTGGCTGGACTCCACGACCTTCTACACCACCAGCGATGCCGATGACGGCAATCCGCCTATCTACAAGTATACAAGGAAAGATAACGCTGCTGTTGAGAGCGTACAATCCGACAACACGAAGAGCGCCAAAGAGCTCGTGATGATTGGTAATGTGCTCTACATCCGCAGCAAGGAAGGCTTGTACACGATGGACGGACGCAAAGCCGACTGATAAAAAAAGCCAGCAGACATAAAGCCTGCTGACTTAAAACTGAGGAAACAGCACAAAGACTACCGCTTGCCGGTAGTCTTTGTTTGCATATTGGTGGAGTGAATCTGCTTGTGGACGTATAGTCCGGGCAGCATGGTCTTGACGGTACCGTCGATACACGGACCGAAGATATACAGCGGATAGGGTTTCCACTCATCCCTCTTCCATTCCACTTCGTAGCGCCGAGGCTCGATGTCCACTACTGTAGGATTGCTCTTGGGAATAAGGTTGTTGGCAAAACCTTCAATCGTCTTCCCGAACTTCTGGATAGCCTCAACGGATACCTCTTCCTCTTGGTGGAATCCTACTTCCAGTCCGTGGTACATCATGAGGAATTCGCCTTTGGATGCCTTATCGTCGCCGCTGAAGCAGGTCTCCAGTTTGTCCACATGGCTGTCAAAGGTCAGTCCTACCAGCGGACGAATGAACGGATTGAGTACACCCAGGTCGAAGTTCTCGCCGTACAGTTCGCAATCAAACTGTCCCTGCTTATTCATGTGCATAGCCAGGGTGGCTTCGATATGTCCGTCTCCCATAGGCGCACTGATCGAGTTGGTCCATACGGCATTCTTCTTGTTCGTCACGTTGCTGAGGTGTGCCGTGATGTCTTTCAGTTGCAGTTTGCCGTAGTGGTTGCCGGTCATGGTCAGTTCCACGTCTATGGTGCGTACATCGGCATGCACGCTTTTTACTTCAAACTTTGCCGGTATCTTCATCAATATCTCTTGCGGTACGGGGAAAGGCGATTTGGGCTTATACTCAGCTTCGCGAATGGCATGCATGCGGCGAACGTCCACGTATAAGGAATCCAGCGTCCAATCTTTGTCCATGGCTATGTGGATGGGGTTGATTGCACAGGTGCGCAGGTGATTGACCGTGAGGTCGATCCATGTTACCTGATCCTGAACTTTCTTTGCCATCTGCTTGCTGCTCACCAGGTCGCGCAGACGCGTCTCGCCCAGCATGATCGAACCGGCGTCCTCGGTGCGCAGGTCGTTTGCGTTCAATTCTTTCGAGCCGTCGGGGAACTTCAGATACAGGCTGCCGACAGACAATTCATATTCCGAGTCGTTATATCCAAAATGCTTGTCATCAAGCTCATACTCCAGGTCGTAGGCTTGTGCAGTCAAGTTATCGGCTTTGGTATGTAGGCTGGTGCGAACGCTTTTGAGTTCGGCAGAGGCTGACAGTACACGTACGCGCCCTATATCCACGCTCTTCAGCATGTCAGCTATATTGATGCTCGTATCTTTCGGGAATACGGGCACACACGCTTCGGGATGCTTCTCGTCCATCCATACCACGGCGTGCGGATTGCGTACCGTGATGCCGAACATCTGAAGATGCCGGTGACGGAGCAGTTCATAATAATTGATCATCTCAATCGTTACGTGGGGCACATATACCTCCATGCCTGCTTTTTTTCTGCGCTTGGATGTGTCGAACGTGCCTGTGTCGGATGCCATATAGAAGTCCTCCACGTCAATCATGCCTGTGAGCAGCCCAATGTGTATATCGCCAACGCGCATCACAAGTTCGATGTCTTCTGTTTTTGCCAGCGAGCGCTGGATGGCGCTGTTAGCCATGCGTGATGCCCATATATCCACGCTGATGATGGCTATCGCGCATAGTGCTACAATACTGCCAACCACCCAAAGGGTTATCTTTACCGGTCTTTTCATGATGTTGATAAATTAGTGTCTGTATTATTCTTTGTCAGTCGTTGTCGGTGTTGTCCGTTCGCCTGAATTCTGCCAGCACCACGGCTGTAGCGATGGCTACGTTCAAGCTCTCGGATGTAGGTGCGTCGGGTGGGAAAGAGGGGATGCGCAGCCTGTGTGTCACCCGTTGCCTTACTGCAGCGGAGAGGCCGTTGCCCTCGTTGCCCATGACGATGATGCCTGCGTGCTTATTGGCAAGCGCGTCAGGCGAGTAGATGTTCTGTCCGTCCAGCAATGTGCCGTATACGGGTACGCTTTTGCGGGCTTTGTCCAGCACGCTTAGAAACGTCTGCTCATCGGCATAATGCATCTGTACGCGTGCCAGTGCACCCATCGTGGCTTGTACCACTTTCGGACTGAAACAATCCGCCGTCCCTCGGGTGCAAAGTATATGGCGTATGCCGAACCAGTCTGCCGTGCGGATGATGGTTCCCACATTGCCGGGGTCTTGCACGTCATCCAGCGCCAAGAGCAACGAGGAGAGAGGCAGATCGTCCTCTCTCCATTCGTTGGCATACTTTGGCAGGCGGAATACGCCTATCGAACCTTGAGGCGTCTGCAGGTTACTCAGACGGTCCAGTTCTTTTCGTGAGGTATTGTCCGGCGTGAGATGCCACACCGTCTGAAAGGCTTGCGCCAGCTCGCCGATACACTTCTCGCCCTCTGCGACGAAGAGTCCATGCTCATCGCGGAACTTCTTCAGCCGCAGCGAGCGAATAAGTTTGAGTTCGGCTTGTGTCATCAGATACCCAGTGATGCTTTGATAGCCGGAACGCGTGCCTCAGCCTTGGCTGTGCACTCCTCATAATCCTTGCCCGTGAACGGTTTGCCCGACGGAACAGGGATCTCGAAGTAGAACTTGATCTTCGGCTCGGTGCCCGACGGACGAACGCTCACTTTCAAGCCGCCTTCGGTGAAGTATTGCAGCACATTCGATGTAGCGTTCAGCGGCATCTCGATAGGGCTCTCTACCCATTTGCCGTCCTTCAGTTCCTGTTGCTTCAGCAGCTTGAAGTCTTTGATCTTGATGACTTTCTCGCCGGCAATCTCCTTCGGAGCGTTAGCGCGGTAATTCACCATCATCTGTGCAATCTCCTCGGCACCCGTCTTACCCGGACGAACCACGTTGATTGTCGTCTCACGCTGGAAGCCGTAGTCCTCGTAAATCTTCAGCAGGTAGTCATACAGCGTCATGCCGTTGTCCTTGGCATAAGCGGCAATCTCGCAGATGAGGCAGATAGCCGAAGGCGAACATTTGTCGCGCACTGCATCGTAGGGCAGGAATCCAAAGCTCTCCTCACCGCCACCGATATATTTGCGCTTGCCTTCCCACATACGAATACGGTTGGCAATCCACTTGAAGCCCGTATATTCGTCGGTGAGGGTTACGCCCTGTGCGTCAGCAATCTTACGGATGAGTTCGGAGGTAACAATGGTCTTGACGATGAACATATCGTCGCGCAACTTACCCAGACGCTTCATGTTGTTGATGATGTAGTAGTGGTACATGATGTTCGTCTGGTTGCCGTTGATGATCACCCACTCACCCTTGTCGTTGCGGCAAACGATAGCTATACGGTCGGCATCGGGGTCGCTGGCGATCACAAGGTCAGCACCCAGCTTCGTGCCGAGGTTCATACCCATCGTCATGGCTTCGGCGTTCTCGGGGTTCGGGCTGATTACGGTCGGGAAGTTGCCGTCAATTACCATCTGCTCGGGCACTACGTGGATGTTCTGGAAGCCCCAGCTGCGCAAGCACATCGGTACGATCTGACGACCTGCTCCGTGCATCGGCGTATATACGATGTTCAGGTCTTTCTGGCGAAGGATGGTCTCCTGGTCGATCATCACGCTCTTTACAGCCATCATGTAGTCGTAGTCCATCTCGCCGCCGATGATCTCGATCAGATCTTTGTTGGCATCCCATTTCACGTCAGCCATCGTCACTTTGTTTACCTCGTCGATGATACCCTGATCGTGCGGTTGCAGCACCTGGCTGCCGTCCTCCCAGTAGGCCTTGTAGCCGTTGTACTCTTTCGGGTTGTGACTGGCGGTTACATTTACGCCGCCTTGGCATTTCAGATGACGGATAGCGAAGCTCACTTCCGGCGTAGGACGAAGGCTCTCAAACAGATACACCTTGATGCCGTTGGCAGAGAAGATGTTGGCTACTGTCTCGGCAAACAGACGACCGTTGTTGCGGCAGTCATGACCTACGGCTACAGCCACTTGGCCGTTCTGTACGTTCTGGAAGCCACCTTCCTTCTGCACTTTCAGCAGATAGTTGGCATAGCCCTGCGTAGCCTGAGCCACGATGTACTTGTTCATACGGTTCGTACCCGGACCCATAACGCCGCGCAAACCGCCCGTACCGAATTCCAGCGTACGATAGAATGCGTCAATCAGTTCGGTTTTGTCCTCTGCCTCCATCATGGCTTTCACTTGTGCACGTGTTTCGGCATCAAACGGCTCCTTGGTCCACACCTCAGCCGTCTCCATTACTTTTTTCAATTCTTCGTTCATGGTGTTAGTATAATTTTATTTGTTAATATTGTCGATGTAAGCTCCCGCGTTTGTATTGCCGATTTATATGTCGGCGTTTGTTTTTACAAACGCGACTACAAAGTTACGAAAAAAAAATGATATTTGCAAGTATTTTTGCAACTTTTTAAATATTGTTCGTCAAACAGCGTTTTGCGCACCGTTTTTCTTGTGTTTGCGCCAACGATGACTGATGATAAACGCGGCATCCGTCTCTTTGTCCTCGTTCATCGCCTCGGCGTAGGCGTACGCCATCACGCGCAAGGCTTCCGGCTCGATGTTCAGCCGCTCGAAGTTCATCAGTCGTTGCCGGCGTGTCAGGTGGCGGCGAAAACGTATGCGGTTCAGATCCACCACTTCCACTTTCTTTCCGTCTGCGGTGAAAAGGATGTTCCCTGCCGAATAGTCGCGATGCCATATACCTTGTTTGTGCAGGGTGGCGGTAAAGCGTCCGATGACCTCCAGGATGGCGTTGCGGTTCGGGAAGTCGCGATGGTTAATCAGGTCCCAGAATGTGTATGTGCATTCGCTCTCGCGGCAGACGTACGCACTTTCGCGCAAGATGCCGCATTGCCGTACTTCTTGGTACGCTATCGGCTCCGGCGTCAAGCCCTGCATCCGTCGCGCGTTCTCGTAACTGCGCCGCGCTTTGCTCTTGCCAATCAGCCCGTACCATAGTCCGCGCCAAAGAGAGGGCACGGCAAAATGCTTGACGATCATCCCGTCCACGCGCTTCAAGATGTTGCGCCGCTCATCGATGGTCTCGCCTTCGTTCCATCGGTCGAATGTGCCTTCCTGTCGAACGCCGCGCCATCGGTTCAGCCATCTTGACCATGAGCGGTGGTAATGCAGCGGACCGCCTAAGTAGCGCTGCATATACGCGGGATGGCGGCGGTTGATGGCATCCACTATGGCTCGTTTCTGCTGCTTGGCTTTTGCTCGGCGCGAACCTTGCTGTACGCGGTAGTACAGGCCTATCTCGTCCAGCAGCACATACTCGCCGCCTATTTCAAACAGGCTCAGCCAGAAGTCCCAGTCTTCCCTGTAGATATCTTCCTCACAATAGCCGCCTACGCGTTCCCAATCCGCTTTGCGGAACAGGCTGCTCACATGGATCATGTTCTTCCGTGCCAGCAGTTCGTGCGAGAACGGCGGTAACTTCCATTCGCCCTGTTTGGCGCCAAAGTACTGCGCCCGGCACGATACCACGCGTACCTCGTCACGCATCGTTGCCACGGCATGCTCGATATAGGTGGCGCTGATCTTGTCGTCGGCATCCACGGGGAGGATCATTTCGCCTTTCGCTTCGCGGATGGCGTGGTTGCGTGCACGGCTTACGCCGCCGTTAGGCTGACTGATTACCCGCACTTCCTTATGGTTCTCTGCGAATGCTTGTGCTATGCTGAGGCTCTCATCCTTGCTGCCGTCATCTATTACGATCACCTCTATCGGCCGGTACGTCGATGCTACGATGCTCTCCAGCGCCTCGCCTATCCATGGCGCAGCGTTGTACATCGGTACTATGACAGATACAAGCGGCTTCATTTCATCAATCATCAATGAGCAATTAGCAATTAGCAATTAGATCTTATCGCGGTGCTGTGTGATTTTCCGCCAGTAGTAGAGCAGCGGATGCGTATATTTCAGCTGCTTCCACGGCCGGCTGGAGTGGGGCATGTGCAGCACAGGGTTCGTCACTTGCAGTATGTTCGTCAACCCCAATCGTACCGACTGATGACTGATATATACGTCATACCAGTTTTTCTCGGGGTCGAGCGAGTCGAAGGGCAGTGCGTGCAGCAGTTCGTTGGTCAGCAGCGTGCAGCAGAAAGACAGCCGCTTGGTGCATGCGCCGTCCTCCTTGATGCGCTTGGCATATTCGTATGGGAAATTTACGTTGCCGTCCTTGTCATGCGTCACGGCTGCTATCAGTCCCGTGCCGGGCACTACGGCTTGCACGAGGTGCCCGATCGTCTGTTCACGTACGATTACATCGCTCTCAATGATCAGCAGATGTGCGCCTGCCTCGATGGCGCGTCGTTGTGCATGGATGATTACCGTGCGGTAGTTAGGCGACGGATGGTCGGTCATATCCCTGAGGTGCAGTACCTCTATGCCCGTCTCCGCAGCCAGCGTGTCCAGCCTTGTGGCATTTTCAGGCAAAGAATTGTCGTCGTACACCGTCATAGTATATCCGCTGCCCGTTATGGCACGTATAGCCTGCTCGGCGGTCTCCATCGAGTCCTTCACCGGCATGATGATATGTACTGCCTCATTAGGTTGCATAATCGTCTTGTGCTTATTCCGGATACTACATCTTATCGGAAGTTGATGGCAATAGGGATTATGGTAGGAGTTGCCAAACGCCTTTGACTTTGGAATGCTCCTTGTTGATGTAGCCGTTTTCCTTCAGCCAAGCAATGGAACGATGCACAGTATTGTCATCTATACCTAAATTTTCTTGCAAATCTATATACCTAATCTTGGGATTCTGTCGCAGTAATTCCAAAATATTTTTTATAGCCAATGTCGGGAAATGCGCATTTTCCCCCATTTTGGGGTATTTTTGTGTATTTCCCCCATCATTTTCCCTCACTTCTGCGGTTTTTTGAGTCTTTTTGTCCTCATTTTCCCCCATTTTGGGGTATTTTTGCGCGTTTTGCTCATTCCCCTCATTATTTTCCCCCATTTTTGAGGGTTTTATGTCAGATTCCGATTCAATGAGTCCCTGTTCAATGGCCAAAGCAATCAGTCGGTCGGGGATAGCAGACTTATGTTCAATAACTAATACGGCTGTTCCGTAGGAGAAGTCGTATAGCGGAGCGCCGTTTTCGTTGCGCATCAAGTCCTCTTGCACGCGGATGACACCACGGCTCTGACGATTGACGAAGCCGAGCACTTTCATTGCCTCTGCAACGACGAGGTTGCGGTAATCATTTACATTGGGGAAATTCTCAATCGTGGCACGACCATACAAACCGCCATGATTCAGAATCTCAATGCGGTCGTCGTATTGATAGAACTGAATAGGCCCATTGCTGGAATAGTCGCGGTGGCAGATGGCGTTCATCAGCAACTCTCGTGTGGCCCAATACGGATAGTCAATCACACTCTCCTCGCGTAATGCGCTCACCGGTATTGGTCGGCGGTTGATGATTGTCGTATTGATGAATGTATCCATTTCTTGCAACGAGACGCACAAGTTCTCTTTAAACTCATGCTCCATTAGTATCTCCCCGGCACGTGACGTGCCTTTATAGCGCACATATTGAATGTATGCTCCGGGAAAAAGACGGCGGAGATTCTTGGCAAAGAGCAACACTCCTGCATTCGTCGGGCAATCGTAACGCGTGTCATAGAAGCCAAGCGAACTTAACTGATACTTCACATCGCGTCTGTCGTTGGTCAGCTCTTCTTCCGGCATCGTTTTAGGCAAATATTGATAACGGAACAAGTTCAGATCCAAATCGTCGAGTGTAGCGTTGAAATATGGTGTAGCATCGAACGTCTGTACGTTGCTGTTGCGTTTCTCCATTAGCACTCGCTCATCCGCTTCGCTGGCAATTCCCTTACGTGGCCCGACACGTACCCATACTCTACCTTTATAACGAACAGGCGGGAATACATGAGGCTGCACTTCTACTTCTACGATGTCACCTTCCGGAAAAGATATTTTCTCTACCACCACGCTTGGCTGCGGTTGAATGTTACCGTCCGTACGTATGCCCGCTATATTCTTAAGCAACTCATCCGTCACATCAATCCGATGAATACTGCCGTCGTCATTCACACCGAGAAACAAATAACCCGGCTTGCGATTGTTTGGCAGATCATTGGCGAACGCACAGATAACCTGACCGAACTTATCCGTATTGGTCGTGCTTATTGTTCGTTCCACTCGATCGCTCTCTAAGTCCATGAGCAGCGTGCGTATTTTTTCGTTAGATAACATGATTGTGCCGGTTTAATACATGCATACCAAAATCAGACACAAAGTTACGAAAAAAAATGCACATTTGCAAATCTATATGCAAGAAAAGTGAGAAAAACGATGATTTTTCAGATTTTTCGAATATTTGTAGTGCTCGATCGAATCAATCAGTTACGTGGTTTTGATGACTTTTTTGTTGCTTTTTTGAAAGAAAAAATTTGCAAATATCAAAAATTTTTTGTATCTTTGCATAAGATTTCAAAGGAAGGGTAGAGCCGGATGAATTTTTGATATCAGGCGTCGGTAATATTGTCAGACTTTGGATCTGTATTCTTCACGAAATCAACTGTTTAAGGGTTTAGGAAGAGAAGATTATCTTAAAAATTTCCGTATAACTTACTGATTTACAAAAGAGAAGCCTCGGGAGGTTCCTATGAGGTTTCTATGTGTTTCCTATGAGTTTTATAGTTTGGTCTGTGGATGGCAGGTGGCAGGAAGGTGGATGGACCGGTGGAGAGAGGTGAGCCGTGTGGCTATGGCTCATGGTGTGACAAATTAGATGAAATCGGGAAATTCGTAAATATTTTCGCATTTATCTACTATTTTCGAAAAAATCTACATTCAGTATTTGCTTTTTTGAGATTTTTTTGGGTCACTGGGGATTTCCTGTGTCAGTGTTAAGCAAAAATAGTTGAGAGACGAT
>CAMKDV010000007.1 GCA_946411385.1 uncultured Bacteroidales bacterium | reverse complement strand
TTCAGAGGGATTGCGTAGGGATGAGTGGCGGATATGCATATAAAAAAACATGTGGATGTTGATTTTTTTCGAGGGAACATTTGCAAAGGTCAGATTTTTTTGTACCTTCCTGAAAAAGGTACAAAAATTCCTCCGCATCTAACCAATGCGGAGGTTTTTTTTATCACTCACCGGCTTGGGGCAAATCTACTTGTCTGTTTTGTCGGTTTTTGTTTATTTAAAGGGACACTACCGGAACGAGGTAATCTGCATCAGGGCTGCATAAAACGCTTCGGGAGACAGGTCGGATTGGGCGATGACACGAGTCTTGTAGCTGTATACCGTATTGATGCTGTAGTCCAGTATCTCGGCAATTAACTCGTTTTGCGTGATGCCCAGGCGGATGAGTGCAAAGATCCTCAGTTGGGTGTTCAGCAGTTCGTCCTTCTTGAGCACAATAGGTTCAGTGGGGCGGAGTAGGGCATTGAAGTCTTCTACAAACGTAGGATAGAGGTTGAGCAGCATCGTATCCAATTGTCTGTCGAGTATCGTTCGTTGCAGCCTGGCATCCGCTCGTTTGGGGATACTCATCAGTTCGCTCCACCGGCGGTTGGCCGCGTTGTGCTTGACGTCTTGCTGATACTGTGTCACGGCGTTCAGGTAGTGCGATTGCCCTACGAGCAGCGTGCTCAGCATCTGTTCCTTCAGTTTGTTTGCTTCCAGCAGACCTCTGTTCATCTTGTCTATCGTGTGGCGCGCACTATGCAGCGCTTTGTTTTTGCGGATAAGTACTATTATCCCCACTATCCCCGCTACCAGCAGCAGTGCTACCGCCATCAGCAGAGCCCATGCTATGCGTTGCTGCCATTGTATTCTCGATAGCATCCGCTGCTCGATGATTGGCAGGCTCTGCGCGATACTTACTTGCCTGTGTCGTGCGTGATAGCGTTGTGCATCCTGCATCGCCAGGTGGATGTAGCGGTCTGCTTCCGTCGTCATGCCGGCTTCGAACAGCAGTTCGGCTATGTTGCGCATGGCTACAGTCTCGTAGGTAGAAGAGCGGATATCACAGATGGCAGCATCAATATTGTAGTGCAATGCATCTTCTATATTTCCGGTCTGCCGATAGAGGTAGGCAAGGGTGCTCGCAGTGATCGCCCTGTAGTGTACCGATGGCTGCGTGGCGGATAGCGATACCAGACAACGCTCTATACTGCGCTGATAGTTTCCTTCACGCAGGTCGTGTACAGCCTGGCAATACCAGTATCGGGCTGTATCGGTCGGACTGAGATACGTATATAGTTGCCGGTTGAGACGCAGTCCTTCAGCGTTGTATGCCTCACCAATCTCACCGCCTGCATGGTCTGACAAATCCCACATCAGGCGCGTGCGGGTAATGTAATAGTCGATGAGTAGGGTCGAATCGGTGCTATGCCAGTTATCCAGTATATCGAATGCTTCTTTGAATAGTCCGCCTGACAGGTAAACAAAGGCCCGGCAAAGTTGTACCTCTGGCATTTGTTCTGCTGCAGCCTCACGCTCCATAAACTTGACGAAAATGAGGGCGGTATCGTAATTATACGATCTATATTCTTCGTATAAACGTCTATATATTTCGTATGCTCCGTTCGTGATCGCTGCCAGGTGGCTCAGGCTGTCAATACGGGCACGTTTTCGCGCTTCGATAGCGGGCCTGGAGGCCAAAACGTTCTCCAGTTCGCGGAGTTCGTTTTCTACATTGTTATTCAATGATTTGACCGATGGCATGCAGCATAGAATAACCAACATTAAGATAGCTGTTCGCTTCATAGTTCGTAAATTTGCTACAAAGGTACAAAAAGATTCTGATATTTGCAAATTATGACGAAATTATTCTGTAAATTTTCTTGATTTTTTCTATATTTTTTGTAAATGTTGAAAAAATGTTGTAACTTTGCACCGAAAATTAATTAATTTTGCCATGAAAAGTTATTCATACATTTTGTTCATCCTCTTGTTCGTATTTGCATCTTGCAGCCATCAGACGGAGATTACTTCGCCTGACGGAAGTCTTTTTGTGTCGTTTCGTTTGACGGACGCCGGTGCACCAGAGTATGCCGTAGCCCTTGACGGTGAGACGGTGATTGACTGGTCAGCTCTCGGCTTGAAGTGTGCAGAACAGGATATGACCGCTAATTTCGTTTTACAGGGTTCTGACAGCCGTTTTCATCAGGAGACCTGGGAAACCGTATGGGGGGAGGAACGCGAGATTACCGATACATACAAAGAGATGGTCGTCCATCTCAGGCATTCTTCCGGCGCTGAGATGGATATTACTTTCCGCGCCTTTAACGACGGCTTCGCTTTCCGCTACAGCTTCAGCGAGCAAGAACTCAAGTCGCTCACCATCACCGAGGAAGCCAGCGAGTACCGCTTCACCGCAGAGCATCAGGTGTGGTCTATCCCCTGGCGGACCGAATATTACGAGGGTTTGTGGACCAAAGCGCCTCTCTCGGCTATTGACACCGTCTGCTCACCCGTCACCATCGAACTGCAGAACGGCGGATATGCCTTCGTGCACGAGGCTTCCCTACGCGACTATCCGGCGCAGAACCTCTACTATGCTGATGGCGCGTTACGCACGTATCTGACCCCGTGGCTCGACGAGCATGCGCATATCATGCCCGACAAAGCATACAAGAATGTCCCTTTTCCTTCACCCTGGCGAATGGTTATTCTTACCCGTACACTGCCCGAATTGGTCGCTTCGAGAATCATGCTTAACCTCAATCCGCCATGTCGTATCGACGATACGTCGTGGATCAAACCGATGAAGTTTATGGGGATATGGTGGGGTATGCATATCAAGACCATGACCTGGGAGGCCGGACCCAAGCATGGGGCTACCACGGCTAACATGGAGCGTTATCTGCGGTTTGCCAAAGAGCACGGCATAGATGCTGTGCTGGCTGAAGGCTGGAATCTGGGTTGGGAGGATTGGAAGCACTTCGACTTCACTACCCCTTATCCCGACTGGGACATGGATTATCTGAGTAAACTGGCAGGCGAACTCGGTGTGCAGATTGTCGGTCATAATGAGACAGGCGGCAATGCTGCCGACTACGAATGCAATCTGGATTCCATCTACCGCTATCATGCAGCCCACGGTATACATGCTATCAAGACCGGCTATGTGTCGCCTATCGTCCGTACAGTCAACGGCTTGCAGTTCAACAAAGGTCAGGCGGGAGTACGGCACTATCGCAAGGTGATAGAGACCGCGGCCAAGTACCATATCTGCATCGATAACCATGAGCCGGTTATGCCTACCGGTTTGCAGCGCACATGGCCTAACCTGATGACGCAGGAAGGTGTGCGCGGACAAGAATGGAACGCGTGGAGCGTAGATGGCGGCAACCCGTGCGAACATGTTACCGTGCTGCCCTTCACGCGCATCTTGGCCGGACCGGTGGACTTCACGCCAGGGGTGTTCCACTTCGAGAACCCGGTCATACCCACCACGCGCGTACATTCTACGCTCATGAATCAGTTGGGGCTCTTCGTTTGCTTCTACTCGCCGTTGCAGATGGCGTGCGACCTGCCCGAGCATTACATGGAGCATGCCGATGCTTTCCGCTTCATCGAGCAGGTGCCTTGCGACTGGGAGCATTCTTTGCTCGTCGATGGCAAGATCGGCGACTTCTGCATCTTTGCCCGACAGGGGCGCGCTACCGATGACTGGTACATCGGAGGTATCACCGACGAACAGCCGCGCGAGGCTGTCGTCCCCCTGAGTATGTTGGACCAAGGCAAGAAATATTCGCTCACGCTCTACCGCGACGGCGATGATGCCGACTGGCTGACGCGCCCCTACGCGTATAATATAGAGAAAGGCGAAGTTACCTGCAGCGACACCCTGCGCATCCGGATGGCTGCAGGAGGAGGATTTGCTGCGGCTATACTGCCCAAAAACTGAGAACAAACAGCTAAACAACAATCTATATGAAACACAAACTCCTATCATTATTGCTGGCGTTTGCAGCGACTCTATCGCTTCAGGCGCAGCAAGTAGAAGGGTTGGTAACTGATCCCACCGGAGAAACGCTGATCGGCGTCTCGGTCCTGGTGCAGGGTACAACCAACGGTACAGTTACCGACTTCGACGGACACTATGACCTCACTGACGTGGCAAGCAATGCTGTACTGGAGTTCTCCTACATGGGGTACACCACGCAGACTATTGCCGTAGAGGGCAGAAAAACAATCAATGTAGTGTTGACGGAAGCCAAACACGAGATTGACGAGGTCGTGGTCATCGGCTACGGCAGCCTGAGCAAGAAAGAGGTATCGAGCTCAGTGGTACAGATTGACTCCAAAGATTTCAACCGCGGTGCGATGAACAACCCGATGGAAATGTTGAGCGGCAAGGTAGCCGGCTTGAACGTATCATCCGTAGCAGCCGCCAACCCGAACGCATCCTCCGACCTGCAGATTCGTGGTGCCGGTTCGCTCACAGCCAGCAATAGTCCGCTCGTAGTGATTGACGGTATAGCCGGCGGCGATATACGCAACATTGCTGCGCAGGACATTGAGTCCATCACCGTGCTCAAGGATGCCGGCTCGGCTGCCATCTACGGTACGCGCGGCGCGAACGGCGTCATCCTCGTTACAACAAAGAAAGGCGCAGGCAACGACGCAGGAAGCTTCACCGTCACATACGACTCGTATTTCGATGTCAATATCGCCAATGCTCGTCCGCAGGTGCTCTCGCCCGAAGAGTTTCGTCGCAGCCGTCGCGGCACGGATTATGGCTATAGCACCAACTGGTACGACCAGATTGTCAAGCCCGCTACCTACGACATCAACCAGTACGTAAGCATCAACGGCTCAACCAAGCACGGCTATTATGCCGCTTCGTTCAACTTCAAGGACGCCAAAGGCTTGGATATCGTCAGCGGCCGGCGCGAGTATGGCGGACGTTTTGCTGTAGAGCAGAAGTTCCTGGGCGATCATCTGGTGCTCAGCGGCAGCCTGTCCGGACGTCGCGTGGATGAGACATGGGGCGATGACGGACAAGTGGACAACGCACTCAACCTGAACCCGACTATGCCTGTATATAACGCCGACGGCTCTTACTATCAGCCTACCAACACTACAGGAGCTACCAACCCCGTGACCAAACTCAAGGAAGAAACCAGTCAGGGCAAACGTATGTATCTGTTAGGGAACGTCGACCTGAAGTACAACATCTGGCACAACGAGAACCACAATATCTCCACCAATGTCAACTATGCCCTGCAGTACAACGACCTCAAACGCCTGTTCTACTCCTCATCGAAGTCCAACAGCAGTTTCTGGGACGGAGTACAAGGCACAGCCACGCTGCAGTACGAGAAGTGGCAGACGCACCGCGTCGAGTGGTTGGGCAACTATGGTATGCAGTACGACGAGCACTCGCTGAAAGTGGTTGTAGGCTACAGCTGGGAGCGCGCAATGTACGAGAGCATGTGGACCCAGAACCGCAACTTTGCCTACGACAACATGCTCTGGAACAACATCGGTGCAGGCACCTACCTTACTGAAGGCAAGGCCGGCATGAGCAGCTATCGCAACGAGACAACCCTCATCGGCTTCTTCGGACGAGTTAACTATAACTACAACGACATGATCTTTGCCGCGCTTTCCTACCGACGCGAGGGAAGCAGCAAGTTCGGCGTAAACAACAAGTGGGGTAACTTCCCCTCGGTATCCGTAGCATGGGAGATGATGGCTTGCAATTTTATGTCGCCAGCCAAGCCTGTGCTCAAGAGCCTGAAGCCGCGTATCAGTTACGGCTTGACCGGCCGCTCTGATTTCGACCCCTACAAGTCGGTCGCCATGTACGGCACCAGCAACAGTTACATGATGGACGGCGCATGGGTAGTAGGTTATGCGCCTACCGCTAACTCCAATGCCGACCTGCAGTGGGAAAAGAACGTGGCTATCAACGCAGGTATCGATTTTGACCTCTGGGGCAGACTGCGAGGCTCTATCGAGTACTACAACCGAGCATCCCAAGACCTGCTGTACAACTATACTGCACCCCAGCCGCCGTTTGTGTACGACAAGATTCTTGTCAATGTCGGTACTACCACCAACTACGGTATTGAGGTCGTGCTCAATGCCGATGTCATCAAGCGCAAGGATTTCCTCTGGAACATGGGCATCAACTACTCATGGGGCAAAACCATGCTCACCAAGCTCTCGAACGATGTATACAAAGCCGACTATCTGGAGCTCTACCAGAAAGCCGGTGTAGGTACCAACGAGTATTACTTCCGCGTAGTGGAAGGCGGTGAGGTCGGACAGTTCTATGGCTACGAAGCCGCCGGGGCGGATAGCAAGGGGCAACTGCTCGTCTATGACAACCAGGGCAACACCCACCTCGCATCAGAGGCTGACCTGAGCTGGAAACGATTCATAGGAAACGGTGCACCACGTCATTTCCTCAACTGGAACAACAGTTTTACCTACAAGAACTGGGATTTCTCAATGATGTGGCGAGGTGCGTTCGACTTCGATATCTACAATGTACGACGCTATAACATGGGTATGCAGAACGGAGGTTCCGATAATGCGCTGCGTTCTGCCTATGCGGAAGGTACGGTTGTCAAGTCGCACGGTGGTGTCATCTCTTCCTACTTCCTTGAGCGTGGCGACTACTTCAAGCTGGATAACATCACCGTCGGCTACAATCTTGTAGTGCCGGAGGCTAAGTTCTTCCGGAACATGCGCATCTATCTCACCGCAAAGAATATTGCCACCATCACCGGATATACAGGCAACGATCCTGCGGTAGTCAGCAGCACGGGTATCACGCCGGGCGTGGATAACGCCAGTGCTTACCCCACTGCCACTTCGCTCGCATTAGGTATCACTCTTAACTTGAAATAGTCGATAGTAGAAAGACATTAGTCGAAAGTCGATAGTCAATAGTCAAAAGCAATAATTATGAAAAAGATTATATATACTATAGGGTTGGCATTAGGATTAGCAGCCCTGACAGGATGTACCGATCTTACGGAGAAGAACTTCTCCAACATCGACGCCGGCGTTTATTATCAGAACGAGGCTTCGGTGAAAGGTGCTATCGCCTCTATTTATTCGAGCGCGGCATACGGCTTCTGCGAGTATTTCTTCTATCTGCAGGAGTTCAGTGCCGACCAGGTTGCATGGCGCACCTGGAATGGCGGCAACTGGGGTTGGGATGAAGGTCTGAAGTTTGTCCTCTCGTCGCACACCTGGACTTCTGAGGCAACTATCGTGCTCCAGGCATGGCAGTCGGCGTGGAAGACTATAGGCATGTGCAACCAGTTGCTTCAGGACTTGGGCAACATCAATCCTGCAGACCTCGGCATGACAGCCGAGCAACTGCAAGCATATATCGCCGAGGTACGCACGCTGCGTGCATGGGCGTACTATAACAACTTTGAGCTCTGGGGTGGTGCTCTGCCCTTGTGCACGGCTGTCACATCCGAAGTGCCGGGCAGTATAGATGAGAACTTCCAGACAGGTTGCCAAAAGATGTATGACTTCATTGCCGACGAGTTGGATCAGGCGCTGACGCATCTGGTTGACAAGGGTACGCAACGCGTCAGCCCGGCTATGAACCGCATGCTCAAGATGCGCCTGCTGCTCAACAGCGAGGTCTTCACCGGCGTCGCACGCTTCGACGACTGCGCCAAGCTGGCACAGGAGCTGATAGATGGCACCTACGGCACCTATTCCATTGTGCCGGATTATCGCGCCATCTTCGAGATCGGCAACGAGAACTGCCCCGAGGTAGTGTTTGCCTTTGCCGAGATGAACGGACAGCTCAATACAGGATGGATGCGCAATATGCCCGGACTGCCGTACAACTATACCGAGTTCACCGATTGCTTTGCTACCAACCAGTCGGGCTGGAACTGCGTGTGTCTCACGCCCAGTTACGACAACGCCGGCAACGAACTCAGCACGCCATCCATCAATGCCAGCAATGAGGCGCTGATGACCGATGCTGCCGTTTCGTTCCTCGATAGCAAGTATGGCGACAAGCTCGGTGCTGTCTATGCACGTTTTGAGCCGGGTGACATACGCCGACAGAGCTATTCGTTCCCCAACGGCGGACGCTGGAACGGCGGTCAGATACTCAAAGGCAAGATGACCAATATCCTTACCGGCGAAGATGTGCTGGCGGATGCCGACCGCGAAGGACAACCGCTTATCTATGTTGACCAGGTTGGGCAGTTCGCCGGTGCTACGGCGCTCGGGCAGGCGCTGGCTGATGTGCAGTCGCCGCGCTGGGGACAAACCAACTCAGGCTACAGGCTCATCAAGTATCCGATGTATCCCGTCAGCACCGGTATCGACTATCAGGATATATCCGAGGTGGAGTTCCGCTGGGCTGAGGTGGTCTATACTTTGGCGGAGTGTAAGATTCGCCAAGGCGATGTAGAGGGAGGCAAAGCGCTGGTCAACAGCGTGCGCAACCGTTACTTCACCGCCGGAATGACCGACCTTGCCGCTACATGGTCAGGCGAAGAGTGGATGCTACACCAGTGGGGTATCGAGTTCCTCAGCGAAGGCCGACGCCGACGTACTGACCTGCGACGTTTCGACAAGTTCACCCAAGGGCAATGGTGGTTCTTCGGACGCGCTATAGCCGACAACGGGTCCGTTTTCCCCGTACAACGTGATCGCAAGTACGAGTGGTTCCCCTTGCCGCAAAGTGCACTCGGCGTGAACCCGGGACTCAAGCAGAACCCGAATTATTAATTGTCGAACGTTCGGATTTTAGTGTTGTTACATATATAAACGATTAAAATAAATAGTTATGAAGACATTATATAAAGCATTGCTATTCTTCGTCGGGATGACTGTGCTGTTCACGGGGTGCAAACCCGAAGAACTGGTGTTTGAACACGAGAAACCGCAGTTCGATACCAAGGGGAATGCCATTCTGCTGGAGGTCATCGTGCCTGCCGGTACGTCTGCCAAGGACCAGATATACATCGTCGGCGAGTTCAACGGGATGGATACCTTGCATTACGAGAATCCCGACTTCATCCTCACCAAGGCGGAGAACAACGATGCCAAGTTCGGCATCTACCTCTATCCCGAAGATTTTGTCGATGGCAAATCGCTGGCTGACGGCTTTCTGTTTGTCAGCAAGCAGTTCGGTATCGAGTCGCCTGCCGTAGCGCATACGATTGCCGGTGCGCAGCTTGGCGAGCGTTATACCATCAGCGTCACACGTTGGGGGGGAGCAGCAGTCACACCTGCCATAGAGCACGACGGCTACGTCATGTATCTGGACAATCAGACCGGTTGGGACGAACTGACGGTATATGCCTGGGGGGATGCCGAGATCTTCGGCGGATGGCCGGGAGCGCCGATTACAGGTACTGAGGTGGTGGATGGCATCACCTACCGGTATGTGGACTTCGGGCAAGCCAACGAAGGACTCTCCGTCAGCCTCATATTCAACAACAACGGTGCCGGCACCCAGCTCAGCGATTATGCTTTTGTCATCAATCGCAATGTGTATCTGCGTATCACTCCCGATGGTGTGGAAGAGATGGCTGAACCCGGCGAAGAGCGCTTTCCCGAGGTAGAGCACGACGGTGATGTGGTGTACCTGGTCGATGCAGCAGAGTGGGGGGCTATGTCTCTGTACATGTGGGGAGATGTCAACGACCTCAACGGCGGTTGGCCCGGCATGTCGCCTACCGGACAGTTTGAGTATGGCGGATATCAGTGGTACTACTTCGACCTCGGTGCTGCCAATGCAGGAAAAGAGGAACACCTCATTGCCAACAATAACGGTGGCGGTACGCAGATTGACGACATTGCCGTTTACAAACTCACTACCGACAGCGTGTTGTACTTCATCGTCAATGCCGACAAAACCGTTACGCAGGCGTTCAGCCCCGACGAGGTGCTGGAGGCTTTGGCTGACGGACCGGTAGAGGTGGACCCTGCTGCGATTGACCTTTTCCTGCTCGATGCTACCGAACAGCTTGTTATCGATACGGCCCGTCTGGATACCACCTTCGCCCTCACGGTCTATGCATGGGGAAGCAGCGAAATCTTCGGCGGATGGCCGGGCATGCAGTTGAGCGAGATGGAGGATGTGGATTTGTTAGGGCTGAACCTCAAGCATTATCATATCGATTGCAAAACGGGCGATAGCTACAATCTCATCTTCAACAACTCAGGCAACGGCAGTCAGTTGCCTGACTACCCTGTCAGCGCCAACGAGCCCGAGCAGACATATTACCTCAAGGTAACCGATGAGGGCGTCGTGCCGCTGAAGGTGCAAGCTCTCTTGCCGAGACGCTGAACGCTGAATGCTTTCTGTTATTGACGAACAACTAACTGAAGAATCAATGAAAAGACTGTTCATTTTCCTCGCTTTGCCGCTGCTGCTGCTTGGCTGCAAACCCAAGGATGTTCCGGTGATAGACGATCCGGACAAAGATAACCCCGGCACCGTTGACCCTGCGCTCAACCGCGCGAACACTACCGTTGTGTACGAGTGCAACGAACGCCTCTTTGCGCGTGAGGAAGCCTTCAGCGCCATACGAAGCTACCTGCCTGTGCTCCAGCAGATGCAGGTCAACATGCTGTGGCTCATGCCTATCCATCCTCGGGGAACAGTTAATGCCGTCGGCTCGCCATATTGCGTCAAGGATTTTTATGCCATCGACCCTGCGTTCGGCACCATGGCTGAACTCAAGGCGCTGGTGGCTGACTGCCACGAACGCGGTATCCGGGTCATGCTTGACTGGGTAGCCAACCACACGGCTTTTGACAACCCCTGGCACAACGAGCACCCCGACTGGTACACCTCGCCCGTAGGCGAAGAAACCAACTGGAGCGATGTAGCACCGCTCAACTTTGCCAAGACCGAGGTGCAGCAGGCTATGCAGGATGCTATGGTGTATTGGGTGCGTGAGGCGGATATCGACGGTTTCCGCTGCGATTATGCCGAGGGCGTGCCTAACGCCTTCTGGACGGATGCCATCAACGCTATCCGGCAGCAGAAACCCTCGGTGGTCATGCTGGCGGAGGCAAGCAATACCTCCCTCTATCAGGCGGGATTCGACTGGATGTACAGCTGGAATTACCTCGGCACCGTACAGAACGTGTTCCGCAACAGCCGCGGACTGGGCAACCTGTTCACTACCGGCAGCAACGAGTACAAGTCGACACCTTCCGGCAAAGAACGGCTGCGGTACGTCACTACACACGACGCATCCTCCGAAGAGGCACCTGCTACCTATTACCACACCGCTCAAGGAGAACTGGCTGCCGCTTGCGTTACGTTCTTCCTCGGGGGAGTGCCGATGATATACTCTTCGCAGGAGATTGGAGATATGGCGCAGTTGGATTTCTTCAACTATCATATCAAGTCTTTCTCTGCCGATAATGCCACCACCAAGGCATATATCGCCCTGATGAAGGCATACATGGCGTCTGCCGAAGCACGATATGGCGAACTCACCAATCACTCTACCGACCAGGTGGCGATGTTCAGCCGAAAGCAGGACAAAGCCGAACTGCTCGTTATTGTCAACACCACGGCTGCAGAGCAGAATATCACACTGCCCATGCAGTGGCAACGCGAGGAGTGCACCGATTTGCTCACAGGCGAGAAGCTCTATGCACCCAAATCCGCTACACTCAGCGGATACGAGTACCGGATATATTCGCGTTAATGAACCATTTAAAATTCATTTATTATGAAAAAGATTTATGCTACTTTGCTGGCTGTTATTGCAGCCACAACCCTCTCTTTCGCCCGTACTTTTGACGGTACAGAGAAAATCTATCTGAAAGCCAATGCTGTTTCCTGGTGGATTGATGCCAATGCCGCCCAACGCGCTGTGCTCGACAATGAAACTCCGGTTATCGGCGAAATCGAAGATGCTGACCGGTTTATCTATGCCTTCACTATTCCGGCAGGTGATTTCTCCACCATCCGTTTCGAGCGCGCCGAGACTGCTGAATTGCCTGCATGGAATGCCACCGGTGATATCGCTATCCCTGCTGAGGGCAACTACGTAACTGCTTTTGAGCAGAACTCAACTGACGCTACATGGAGCACATATGAGCCCGCAGGAGAGGTGGTTTACACCACCCATCATATCACCGTTACCAACAATACAGGATGGACTGGCTTCTTTGTCTATGCATGGGGAAGCAGCGAAGCTTTTGGCGCATGGCCCGGATCGGATCAGTTGTCTCTTGACTTCCAGGCAGCGGACGGCGAAGTAACGCTCCATCTCATCTTCCATCAGGATGACGGAGAGGATAACCGCCAGCTCTTTGACATCACCGAGGCTCGTGACTACGAACTGGTCGTAACGGCTGAAACTGTTACCGAGGGAACACCGCAAGGAGTTGAAAATGTAACAGAGCAGAAATGCACCCATAAGTTCATCAAGGACGGTCAACTCTTCATCCTCCGTGAGGGCAAGACCTACAACGCTCTGGGCACTGAGTTGTAATGGGAAACTGATCTGAACACAAAATCCTCAATCATATGAAAAAACTACTATCTATCCTGTGGGTGGCACTGATTGCCACCACAGCCTGGGCTTCCCGCACGTTTGATGGAACGCAGAAGATTTATTTCAACGCACACGGAAACGGCGCTACCTGGTGGACCGATGCTTCGGCAACCCAACGTGCAGTCTTGGACGGTACTACTTCGGTGATAGGCATCGTGGAGGAAGGAGCCGTCTATGCCTTCACAATCCCTGCCGGTACGTACAGCACGATCCGCTTCGAGCGCGCTTCGTCGGCGGAGGCTGCGGCGTGGAACGCTACGGGAGACATCGTCATTCCAGATGAAGGAGACTACGTTTATTCATTCGCACAGAACTCAACCGAGGCGACCTGGAAGACCTATAGCTCGTTAGTCTATAACACCTATCATATCTATATCGATAACCAGACAGGATGGGATAATTTCTACCTCTATGCCTGGGGTACGTACGAAGCCTTCGGCGCTTGGCCCGGTGCAACGGGGAATGACTTGACCTTCCAGGTGGTGGAAGGCGGAACGATCAGTCTCAACCTCATCTTCCATAATAACGTGGGAGAAGGACAAGAGGGGGACCATCGCGTGACGCTCTCTATCGGTGAGGCGCGCGATTTTCACTTGACCGTGACCAACGACTGGGCAGGCGAAGAGTCCGAGATCAAGGTACTCTCCATCAATAACTCTCTCATTGACTATAACGACCAATACGCTATGTTTAACTCCATGAGTTTGGCGATGGGGAAAGATGCGCGGTGGACCAAACATACCAACCTCGGCAAGACCTTGGCGTACCATTTCAACGAGGATCCTCTCGTGCCGAATGCCCAAACTGTAGTAGCTAATACGCCGTGGACCCATATCATCCTCCAAGAACAGTCCGGACTTCCGCGTACGGATTTCGATGCTTTTCGTGCCAACGTACAGACTTGGGTGAACTATATCCATGATTCTTGTCCGAATCCGAATGTGAAGATTATCCTGCCCATCAACTGGGCATATAGCAATGACGAGTCTTATCAGACCAATAACAATACCCTCATTGCCAATTTTGAATCTGTGGCACAAGAGTTTGATCTGTCGCTCTGTCCGGTAGCAGTCGCTTACGGCAACTATCAGCTTGATCGCCCGGCTACCATCGCCTCCGATCTCTACTCCGACGATCGTCACCCGACCAACGCTGCTACTTATCTCGCTTGCTGCCTCGAGTACGCTACGATCTTTGCAGAGAACCCCTCCTCCATCACTTGGAAACCAGACGCTCTCTCCGACGAAATGGCTTCCCGCATGCGGGCTTATGCGCAAGAGGCTTACGAGGGTACGCACCGCACTGAGCCGGCGGACACGACGGCTATACCCGAGACTGAGGCACTCATTCTGACCGACGCACAGGAGGTGACGGAGAACTTCGATTCCCTCGGAGGCGCAGACAAAGATCCCTCTACCGACACCAAAACAGGTATCAAAGAGTCCTCCACGCTTCCGCAAGGATGGCGTATCGAGCGTAACTTGAACGCTCCACGCCAACTCGGAGCGTTCGAAGAGGCTGCTACGGAGACCATGTATATCGGTGGTCAAGCGCTCGCGTCCAATGCCTATAATGGTACATGGAACTTCGGCGCTACGGGTTCCCAAGATCGTGCCATCGGCGGTCTTACCACCGGCGTTGCAGATGGTACACGCGGTATATCCCTTATGGCGCACTTGACCAATAATAGCTCTTCGGATTTTGCCTCTATCGTGCTGGGATACGACATCGAGAAATATCGTAATGGTTCCAACGCTGCAGGCTTCACTGTGCAGCTCTACACCTCTGCTAACGGGCAGAGCTGGACTTCTGCCGGTACGAAGTTCACTACCGCTTATACGCCTGACGCTAATAATAACGGCTTTGCCTCCGTTCCGGCGGCTACCACTCATGTCTCGGATACGTTGACCAGTGCTTTGCCGGTGAACGGTCACCTCTTCTTGGCATGGAATATATCCGTCACTTCCGGTACTACCTGCAACGCGGCTCCTGGACTCGCCATCGATAACGTATCGTTCCGTCCTCTCGTCAAAGATACCACCACGCTCGAACCCAACGCCAAGGCTGACACTAAAGCCGCGAAAATCCTTCACAACGGGCAGCTCTTTATCCTCCGTGATGGCAAAACATACAATGCCCTCGGCGCGGAGGTGAAATAATCCATTTAACAAAACCTCATATAGAAGGCCACCGACTCCTCGCGAGCCGGTGGTTTTCTTTTATCAACTTTCTTATTTCGAAAATCCCAATTATTTTCCAAAATCGGTATTTTTTTGCATATCTCGATTTTTTGTTGTATCTTTGTGCCGAAAAATGACACTCCGTGTCACCTCTTTTAGCATGAATGCCCTTGCTTCTATGCGAGCATAAGCAGGGCATTCATGCTAAAATATGCAATAAATTGCAATTTTTCTTCGGGAAAATTTGCAAATGTGCATTTTTTTTCGTAAATTTGCAACAAAATCCGCATAAGACACCCATGAAAGATATTTCTCACTTGTCAACAGAAATGTTTGAACAGTTATTCTTTGAGTACCAGCCTCGATTGGTGCGTTTCGCCGTGCGATATATCGACGACGAGGCAGCCGAGGATATCGTGCAGAACTGTTTTCTCCGTCTGTGGGAGAAACGCGAGCAGATAACCCTCGGCAACATCAAGAGTCTGCTATTCCAGATGGTACGCAACGACTGTCTGAACGAACTCAAACACCGTGCCGTGACCGGTACGTCATCATTGGACGACCTAATAGAAGCCGAGGGATCGGAGCAGCTCTACTGGCAGGACCTGGCGCCGGAAGCCGATGCCGTAATGATAGGCAACGAATTGCAAGAACAGATCGACGAAGCCCTCACGCATGTGAGCGAAAAAAGCCGCGAGATCTTCCGTATGAGCCGCCAAGAGGAGCTCAAGCCCCAAGAGATAGCGGAGCAATTAGGCATTACAAGACAGGCAGTTGAGAAGCATATAAACGCTGCCTTGGATGCGCGGAGAAATTATTTACCAAAAAATTTACTTCCGTTGGTTGCATTTTGGCAAGCAATATTGTTATACGAATAAAGATGGAAGGTGAAAATTATGAATTAAAAATTAAGAATTACGAATTAAAGGTGAAACAATCGTTCGAACGAATGTGAGAAAAGAAAGGAGAATTTATGAATGAATTTTATAAGATAGCACAAACGTATTTCCGGGGCACGATCAGTGCGGCGGATGAGAAACGGTTATCCGAATGGCTGAAAGAAGCAAAGAATGAGCATCTTTTCCGGGAATGGGAAGACGAGTGGCGCACTCAGGCTAAGACCGAAGCTTCGGAACGGACAAAAGCGGCTTGGGCAAAACTGCAAGCAAGCGGAAAGCTGAAAGTGGAGAGCCAAGAGGTAAGAGCTAAGAGCCAAGAGCCCAAAGCGGAAGGTTCGATACAACTCGTTCAACCTGTAGGCAGAAAGCTGACCGGCCGCGGATGGCTGCGCTATGCGGCATCGGTGGCGGTAATGGCGGTAATAGGCGTACTGACACTTTGGCTGCTGCAACCTGCCGGGCAAGAGCCGTTCTTGGCGCAGACAGGCGCGCACGAACAACAGACCATCACCCTACCCGACGGCACACAGGTGACGCTGAACAGCCTTACTACCCTCGCCTGCGCGGAAGATTTCGGCAAGAATGACCGCCAACTGACCTTCGATGGCGAGGCTGTGTTCCACGTAGCCAAAGATGCGGACAAACCGTTCATTATCCACGTAGGCGACTACAGCGTGACGGTACTGGGCACAACATTCAACCTCTCCGCCTACACGACCGATAACGCTTATACGCTCACGCTGATGGAAGGTTCGGTACGGATAGCGTGCCAAGAAGAGTCTGTCGTCCTCCAGCCTCATGAGCAGGCACGGTTTGACAAGGCAGACGGCACATTAAGTGTAGAGCAAGTGCGTGCCGAAAGTGCCGCGGCATGGCTGAGCGGACGACTGGAGTTTGAGCATATAGCCCTCGAAGATCTTGTGCACAAACTGGAGCGGAACTATGATGTACGTATCCGCTTTGCCGACGAGGCTGCGAAGCACGAACAAGTGTATATCTCCGTATCGACAGACGACCGTTTTGAGGATGTGTGCTCCGCCTTGGAGGCCTTGTTGCCGGTAGTGATCAGCCGTCAGGACGATGTGTATGTAATAGCCCATCAATGAGAAAAGCCGTAGCGGTCACAGTATTGCTTTTATGCGCGTTGGTCGGCAAGGCTGCTCCGATGCAGAAGACTTACCAATCCGCTCCGATGCACGAAGTGCTTCAAGACATTGAGGCGCATTTCGGTTTGTCGTTTATGTACCGGCCTGCGGATATAGCCGCAGCTCCGACTGTGACAGCTACTATCCGTACGGACGATTACCAAACGGCTCTCAGTCAGGCGCTTGGACAATCATTGCAGTTCACCGAACGCAAAGGGATCATCATCATCACTCCCGTGCCCCTAAAGAAAGAAACGCCCAAGCAGCCAACACCCAAGCCGCAGCCGAAAGTTCAGACCGTGGTTGCACTGCCGGAACCTCTGCCGCCGATTGCGGTAAAAGATACCTTGCCCACGGACACTACGGAAACTATTGAACGGGAGCAGCTGTACTATTACGCGCCTATTGCTCTATTGCAACCCTATCCGCCATTCGTGGTAGGACATATTGATACGCTCCGTATAGCCCGCAGTGTGCGTCAGGCAGTGATAAGCAATCAGTTGTCAGCGGTCAGCAGTCTGCCTACTGAAATAAAGTCTGCAAAAATCAAGTCAACGAAAGTCCAGCCTGCGAAAAAGAAACCTCAGCGTTATGGTCCCTATATGTTCCGCCACGCATTTCACGGAACAGGACGAATGGGCTACGGTTCGGAACTTCGAACCGCAATAGATTTGCGCTACACTTATTTCTTTAAGGAGCATTGGGGTATTGGCGGCGGATTTAGCTATAATAGTGCCTTTCAATATGCTCCCAGCAGAAACTATAATACAATAGTAGAGGAAGGACGCGTTAATCTGCCTATTGCCGTTCATACGCAGTGGATGTTTACCGACAAGTGGGGATTGCACGCATCAGCCGGAATAGAAGCTTCTATACCTGCTACATCTCACAACATAATCAAAGGCTCTGCAGATGGCTTAGCTGTTGTTTCTGTGTTTGCAGCGCATCCGTTTTTCACGAATGGCATAGCGCTTATAGGTATTTATGCGGATATTTCAGTGACAGGCGAATCGCCTTGGTCTGCCGGCGTTCAGTTTGGTGTAAGACTGGGCAGATAAACGGATTTATCACTTTTTTCAAAAAAAATCACTTTGACAGGTTGCATTTTTGCAGCCTGTTTTGTTATATGGATAGAAGGGCAAACATAGAGCCTGAAAAATGAGGGGCAAGGAACCCCAAAGAAATTAAAAATTAAAAATTAAAAATTACGAATTAAAAATTCAAAGTTATGCAAAACGAAGCTAATCGCACCCTCGGGGCAAAGAAAATCCTGTTTGTAATGGACAATTTCTACACGACCAATAACGGTACGAGTATATCCGCTCAACGCTATGCAGCCGAGCTGCGCCGTCGCGGACATGAAGTGAAAGCACTCTGCTGGGACAGCCCGAAAAGCGAAAGTCAAAAAAATATCACGGATGGTGACTTCCATATCGCCAAGTTCCACATGCCTATTTTCCAGCCGCTGATGGACAAGCACGATTTCTGCTTTGCGTATAACGACAAACAGAAAGTGCATGAGGCATGCGATTGGGCAGATATAGTACATATCTTCGTTCCGTTCGGCATCTCGTGGGAAGCTATCCGTTATTGCAACAAGATAGGCAAACCCGTCACCGGCGCTTTCCATATCCAGCCGGAGAACATGACCTCGTCGGTAAACATGGGTAAGGTGAACTGGTTCAACGAACTGTTCTACAGCACCTGGAACCGCGACATCTACAGCCACGTGCGTCATATACATGTACCCTCTCAGTTCATGGGCTCGATGCTCGCAGAGCGCAATTACAAAGCCAAGATCCATCCTATCAGCAACGGTATCCAGGACGCATTCATGGAAGCGGGAGAAAAAAAGAAATTAAAAATTAAAAATTACGAATTACAAAAGCCGGTATTCAAAATCATGATGATCGGTCGATTGAGTAATGAGAAGCGCCAGGATGTGATCATCAACGCCGTGAAGCTGTCGAAGTACGCCGATCGTATCCAGCTCGTGTTTGCAGGCAAGGGACCGGAATATGACAAGTACGTCGAACTGGGCAAAGACCTCAAGCATCAGCCGCAGTTCATCTATGTAAAGCGCGACGAACTGATTGAGCATCTGCTGGAAACCGACCTGTACGTCCACGCCAGCGATATGGAGAGCGAGGCTATCAGCTGCATCGAAGCGTTTGCAACGGGTCTGGTTCCCGTCATCGCCAACAGCCACGTGAGCGCCACACCGCAGTTTGCTTTGGACGGCCGCAGCCTGTTCATCCCGGGCGATCCGAAAGACCTGGCACGCGCTATCGACTACTGGCTCGATCATCCGGGTGAGCGCTGCGTGATGGAAGAGAAATACCGTCAGTTCGGCCGTCAGTACAGCCTGTCGGCTTCGGTAGAGAAATTTGAAGAGATGTTAAGCGAAGAAATAAGTGAAAATGAAACGCGTCGTTCTGTTAAGCCTGTTCGTGTTCAGCGTCAGCATGAGAGCATTGGCCGCCGACTTCGGCGAGTTGCCGCACTATTCTAAGACCGGCTTCATCAGTTTGCAGCACTATGCCAGAACCGACAAAGGCATGTTAGGCGGGCAGGTGGGCAAAGGCAGAATGTATCTGGACATTCAGTTGCCACCGCTCACGCCTGACCTGCTGATAGACGTAGGCATGAGCATGGTGCAAGTACCGGGAGTGATAGGCATGGCTCCACGATGGTTCACGATGTTCAATCCGATAGCCTGCCCGCAAGACGAGTTGTTCGGTGCAGCCAAGTGCAAATCAGCCATTATGCTGACTTGGAGAGTATATTTTTGAAAAAAAATCACAAGGCAGGTTGCATTTTTTTAGGGTAAGTTGTTATATAGATAGAGAGCGGTAAAGAACCGCAAGGAAATTAAGAATTAAAAATTACGAATTAAAATTGAAAGTTATGCAAACGGAAAACAGTAACAAGCCCAACACGACTAACACCACTATCGTTGTAGTAAGTATTCTTATACTGATCATAGCCTTGCTGGCAATAGGCATACGCGTATCGGCACAAGAACGTATCGAGCCGTTGCCTTTCGGAGATTTTGAGTCGTGGACGGAAAGCCAGATCAAAGAGTCGCGTCTGATAGGCGGACAAACCAAGACTCTGTACAAGGTTGGCGGCGCTTGGGGCAGCAGCAATGCCTATGCCAAAGCTATGGGCGTGGAGAAAGTGTCCGTTTCCGTCACTCCGGAGCGCCGCGGAGAAGGGTGGTGCTGCCGTATGGAAAGTACGCTGGAGACCGTCAGCGCCATAGGTATCAACTTCAAAGCGCTGGCTACCGGTTCTATCTATACAGGCAAGATGATGGACGTAGTAGGTATGGCACAGAGCAAAGATCCTAATTCCGCCATCGATATGGGTGTCCCCTTCACCGGCAAACCCAATGCGCTGGTACTTGACTACAAGGCACTTATACAGGATCAACCTGCCATCTTCGCCAATGCAGGTACACACGTAAAATCGGTAGACGGACGTGACAAAGGACATATAACCCTGATCCTTCAACACCGCTGGGAAGAGAACGGTCATGTGTACGCTTATCGCGTCGGCATGGCAGAAAAAAGCATCGACAGCACTACCGACGAATGGCTGAACGACTATCGCGTACCCGTACAATACTACCAGACCGAACAAACCATAGCTTTGTCCTCCGACCGCTTCAAGACCCACAACAGCAGCGGAGAGATGGTCAACATCGAGGAAGTGGCTTGGCGCGGAGATATGCAGCCAACGCATATCATCATCCAAATATCCGCGGGAAGCATGGCGCCGTTCACAGGCTGCCCGGGCAACATAGTTTGGTGCGACAACATCCGATTGGCTTACGACAACAACGTGTTGGCACAAGCAAAGTGAAAGGGAGAAGAATTACGAATTAAAAATTAAAAATTACGAATTAAGGTGAGGAGTGAAAGGATAATATTGATTGTGATGGTGTTGCTTTGCGTGCTTCCATTGGAGGCACGCAACAGTTATACTGACAGCATATCCGAGGCTCGCACATCGGTTGTGGTTAATGAGGATAGTACGGTCAGTTTCTGCTACTGTGGTGAAGGCAAACGCGTGAGTGTGTACGGCGATTTTTTCTATGCCGGCGAAGATAGTACGCGCTACACTGATCTGCGCAGCAAGCGCGTAAAAATGAAGCGCCGGGAGGACGGATGTTTTTATGCCACTACGCGGCCTATCCAATCGGAAGTGTACAGCTATTGCTTCAAGGTGGACGGCCATCGCACCAACGACCCGCTGAACCATGATACCGCTTGGCAGATGACGCATAAGTGGAACCTCATCACGGTGGGCGGAACGGAGCAGACAGACCTTTATCAGCAACCTGCCCGGCAAGGCACATGGATGTATCTTACTTGGTATAGTTCCGCGGAAAAAATCAGCAGACGGGTGAACATCTATTTGCCTGCGGGATACCCGGATTCAATCGTCAATGGTCAATTTGTCAATCGTCAATCTGTCCGTCACTATCCTGTCCTGTACTTGCTGCACGGAATAAGCGGTTATGAGGGCTCATGGAGCGAGCGGGGCAGGGCTGTGCAGATCATGGAGAACCTGGTAGCTCAGGGTAAATGTCGACCGATGATTCTTGTGCTGCCTGACGTGAATGTTCGTCCGAAAGAAGACCGACCGAGCCATCGGTCGCTATTCAACAATATAATGAATTATTCGCGCCTATGCCATGATCACGACATTGAGCGCGCCTTAATCAACCTGACGGCGTTTGTGGATTCGATGTTTTGTGTATCCGATGAGCGATATATAGCAGGTTTGTCGGATGGCTCGCGTCTGGCAGCCAATACCGCCAATCTGCTGCCGGGCTATTTCTCTGCGGTAGGTCTGTTCTCGCCTGTTGTTCACAAGGAGCAGTTGCCTGTTTCCTCACTTCCCACATCTCACAGCGCAGCGGTCTCACTTCCTGTTTATTTTGTTTATTCCGGCAAGTCCGACATGTTCCATATGAACGCCCAACGCTTCAACCGCCGTATGGATAAGGCGCAAGCGCCACATCTGTATACTGAGACAGGTGGTGGTCACACCTGGCGCAATTGGCGATTGTATCTGTCGGATTTTATGGTGAAAATCAGTCGGTAATACCCGAGGCTGTCTACAGCCTGCTCAGCTCATCGATGATCTCTTTATCGGCGGGAAGCCACCTAACCGAGTGGAGGTCTTGCGGCGAGAGCCAGCGCGCCGCCTCATGTTCCAGCAGCGTAAGATGGCTATGCGCCAAACGGCAACGGAAGCAATGCATCGTCAGATGAAACTGCGGATAGTCATATTCGATTGTACGCCATAAATCGTCTATCACTATCTCCGCATCCAACTCCTCACGTATTTCGCGTCTCAGCGCTTCCTGTGGTGTTTCTCCGGCTTCAATCTTCCCGCCGGGAAACTCCCACCAGTCTTTCCAGTCGCCATAACCCCGCTGCGTGGCAAAGATCCGCCCGTCTTTATCAATCAGGATGGCTGCTACTACCTCAATGCGTTTCATTTGTCCATGCCGTTTAGGCTCTTCTTATCGCCCTACGCCGGGGTAGATATACCGCATCAGCTCGTCGTAGTTCGAACTGAACGTGAAGCAGTTCTTCAGCAGCGGATAGTGCTCTTTGTCGGTGCAATAGGCGTAGGCGTAGCGCAAGAAATCCAGACGCTTGTCGTCGAACGAGAATACCGATGCTATCCGTGCCAGATCTTCCGTGCAGAAATAGCCTATCGTCACGCACAGGTTGGCTATCTCCAGCTTCTTGTCGTCGCTCAGTTGTTTGCGCAACGTCTGCATCACCATACCCATCTGCTCGGGTGTGGCGCATGGCGGCAGCTGAGGCTGTGCATGATGCGGAGCCGGCTGATGGTGATGATGAGCATGTTTGGGTGCAGGTGCGGCTACCGGTGGACGACCGGAAGGATGATGCTGCGACCAACCCTTTGCCGGCAATGCAAGTGCTGCTACAATAGTCAGCAGGTAAGCAATCTTTTTCATATCTCTCTGTTATTTGCTTGTCTTATTTGTATTCGGTCCGCGTTTTTTGGGCTGTACCGTTCCCGTCTCGGCGCACTCCACCAGGTTCTCCAGCATCGTCACAAAACGCCATTCCATCGCATTGGTCCAGGTCTTGTTCGAGATGAAAGCCGACAGTATCCTGCCAAACGTGATGCGGAACTCGTAATGCACTTTCGTCATGTTCGTCGAAACGGAATCCAGCAGAATAATGAAGTCACCCGCTTCGATGATTGAGCCTGAATAGTTCGCCGTCAGGTGCGCCTCCATCGAATGACGAGGGTGGGCTGGGGTGAACAGGTAGCGCGTAACCAGATGCTGGTCTTTCCACCAGCGTATACCTAACACGTAGATGTCTATCGCCACGTCGCCCACTTTCTCCTTCTTATCGTACGTCCTGTCCTTGTACTGCAGATGGAATACGTCACGGCTCTCCTTCGTCCGTTCAGCCTCTACGTTCTTCTCCTCTTCCAGTCCCAGATATGCCCATTTGAATAGCGAGTCCGGACATGCCTGGAATTGATAGTAGAAACTATCCACCACCTGCAGCATCTTGCTTATCGGGGCGCGACAGATCGTATCTATCACCACCTCGCGCATCTGCTTGCCGAAACTTGCGGTGTTCGTCAGCAAGGTGAGCAGTAGTACGATTGTACTTCGTAAAACTATTATTTTGCGTATCATTTTGTTGGTTATTTTGGTATCTCCAAAGTGAGCAGCCTGCTTCCGTCAGGTTGCGGGGTAATATGTATGTACACCGTCTCGTTTGGCAAGAGTGGCTCTATCAGTTCCGGCCATTCGATGAAGCAGTAGTTGCCCGAATACAGATATTCCTCTGCACCCAGATCCATTGCCTCACGCACATCTTTCAGCCGGTAGCAGTCGAAGTGGTACACCTCGCCCTGATAGGGTTGGCATACATCGTACACATTCACGATGGCAAAGGTCGGGCTGTTCACCACATCCTGGGTCTGCATGTCCTCGCAAAGTTTTTTGATGAACGTCGTCTTGCCTGCTCCCATCTGCCCCTCGAAAGCTATCACCCTGTACGGCTCTATCTCCCGGAGCAGATCCAGACCGCTCACCGCCTCACCATTCTCACCAAGCAGCAAAATGCCCGAATTTTCATCCTTTTTTATCGTGTATGTACTCATATTCGTTCTTTTCATCGAATTCTCAGCGCGATATTTTGCCCTGAAAATGCGCATAAACAATTGATCCTTTGCTTTTTCCTATCACTTTCTGCAATTCACTCTCCTCAGCCGAACTAATTCGCTTCAAGCTGTGGAAATGTTGCAGCAGTAGTTGCTTCGTTTTTTCTCCAACTCCTTGTATATCATCAAGTTCGCTGCTTACCTGACTCTTGCTGCGCTTGTTTTTGTGATAACTGATGGCAAACCTATGTACTTCATCTTGTATCTGAGTCAGCAATCGGAATACTTCGCTCGTCACGGGCAACCCGAACTCCATCGGAGGCCATCCGTATAGCAAAGTCTGCGTGCGATGTTTGTCATCTTTCTTCAGTCCGGCGATGGGTATATCCAGTCCCATCTCGTCAATCACCACATCCCTGATGGCGTGCATTTGTCCGATGCCACCGTCGGCAATAATCAGGTCAGGTAATTCTCCGTTTTCGTCAATCAGCCGTTGGTACCGTCGCCTAACCACCTCCCGCATCGTGGAGTAATCGTCGTTTCCGACCACTTCTTTCACCTCAAATCGCTTGTAGTCGCCCTTGCTCGGTTTGGCTTTGCGAAATACCACACAAGCCGATACCGCGTTCGTGCCCTGTATGCTCGAGTTGTCGAAGCTGTCAATCATCATCGGTATCGTAGGCAAGCCTATCAGTTTCTGCAGCTCACCTAAGATGCGCATCGCCCGCTGGTCAGGATTGAGCTTGTCTGCCTGCTTCAGTCGGTCAATCTTGTACTGATGTACATTCTGTGCCGATAACTCCAGCAGCCTTTTCTTGTCGCCCGACGAGGCTGCTATATGTACGTGTATATCTTCGCCCACATAGTCCGGCAGGAAAGGAACAAGTATATCTTTCACGGTGCTACCGATCGTTTCCCTCAGCGTTACGATGCCCGTAGCCAGCAATTCTTCCTTGCTTTCGTCCAACAGCCGCTTGCATTCCATCGTCCGTCCCTGCACTATGCTGCCGTTATGTACGTGCAATATATTGATATAAATGAGATCGTCCTGTTCCTCGTAGCCGAATACGTCCATATCGCTTATGTTCGTATTCGTTATCACCGTCTTCGAGCGGAAACGCTCCACCAGATCATACTGCCGCTTCAGTTGCGCCGCTTCCTCATACCGCATCTCTGCCGACAGGGCTGCCATCTGCTCCAGCAGCTGCTTGCTTATCTCCTGGGCGTCACCCTTGATGATCTTGCGTGCCGATTGGATATACGTTGCGTACTCCGCGTCCGCTATCTTTCCCTCACAGATGCCGCAGCATTTCTTTATATGGTATTTCAGGCACACCTTGTACTTGCCTTTCTCCACACTGTCGGGTAATATAGGCGTGTGACATGTGCGTAGGGGATAAAGCTGGTGGATGAGTTCTATCACCAGGTCGGCTGCGTTGGAGAAACTATATGGCCCGAAGTATTCCGCACCCTTCTTATCCACCTGCCTCGTCTTGAAGATGCGCGGATAAGGCTCCTTGGTGATGCAGATGTATGGATAGGTCTTACCGTCCTTGAGGAGGATGTTGTAGTGCGGCTGATATTGCTTGATCAGGTTGTTCTCCAGCAGAAACGCATCTTGTTCGCTATTCACCACTACATACTTGATGTCGCGTATGTGCGCTACCAGCCTGCGCGTCTTGGCCGTCTGCTGCTCCTTATGAAAATAGCTGCTTACCCTCCGCTTCAGGTTCTTGGCTTTGCCCACGTATATCACCTCACCGGCATCGTTCAGATACTGGTATACACCCGGCTGCTCAGGTATGCGCTGCAGCAGGGAGGCGATATGCGAGTCACGGGTTGCCAATGTTATTCGTCCACTTCGATGCCCATCAGGCAATCTATATTTTCTACGCCATTGTCGGCAAGGAAAGCTTTGCCATTGAGGCCAATCAGCTCAATCAGACAGTTGACATAGATCTTCTTTACCCCCAGTTTTTTCACCAGTTCTACGGCTGCCAGCATCGATCCGCCCGTAGCCAGTATGTCGTCATGGATCAGCACCACATCGTCTTGGCTGAGTGCATCCTTATGGATCTGGATAATATCCTCGCCGTACTCTTTGGCATAGCTTACTGCGATGGTTTCAGCCGGCAGCTTGTTGGGCTTGCGGATAGGCACGAACCCTGCCCCGATAGCGATAGCCAGCGCCGGAGCCATGATAAATCCGCGGCTCTCGATGCCCACCACCTTCGTGATGCCTTTGTCGCGATAATTCTCAATCAGGCACTCCAGCATGAACCGCAGGTCTTCCGGCTTGTCGATAATCGTCGTGATGTCCTTGAATTGAATTCCTTTTTTCGGAAAATCAGGTACGTTCCTCACGTCCTTTTTCAGTTGTTCGATCGTCATATTGTTGTGTGTTTTATATTCGTTTGGTGCAGTTTGGCTGCCATTAGCGGATATGCAAAAGTGCAAAGTGTTCCACGTGGAACATTGTCATCTACCCATCAGTACCAGCAGCACGCTTATGTCGTTGGGGCTGACGCCCGGTATGCGCGAGGCATCGCCAATGGTGGCAGGTTGCAGGGCGGTGAGTTTCTGCCTCGCTTCCGTCGATAGCGATTGCAGTTCGTTGTACCTAAAACCTGCCGGTATGCGTATCGCATCCAACCGGTGCAGCTTGTCGGCCGCCAGGCGCTCTCTATCAATATAGCCGCTGTACTTGATATCCACCTCCACGCTGTCCAGTATCTCCTGCTGCCGGTCGGGTAGGGCGGCTACGATAGCCTGAAGCCCTGCATCTATCTCGCATAGTTCGTTCAGCGATATGTCGGGCCGCATCAGTAGTTCGCGCATCGAGCCGTGGGTCGACTGTGCCGAGTAGCCTTTCTGCTCCGCCAGCGCCCTGCATGCAGGATTGGCGCAGGAGGTCGTTTCCAGATACTCCACTATCCTCCGTTTGGCTTCCTGCTTGTCCGTATACAGCCTGTAGCGCCTTTCGTCGGCCAGTCCTATCTTATAGCTGCGCAGGGTGAGCCGCTCGTCGGCATTATCCTGACGCAATAGGATGCGGTACTCTGCCCTTGATGTGAACATCCTGTACGGTTCGTCCACGCCCTTGTGCGTCAGATCGTCTATCAGCACGCCTATGTAGCTCTCATCCCTGGCCAGTGTGAATGCCTCGCCGCCATGTATGCTCTGATGCGCATTGATACCCGCCACGATGCCTTGCCCCGCTGCTTCCTCATAGCCTGTCGTGCCGTTGATCTGCCCGGCAAAGAAGAGGCGCTGAATGAGCTTCGTCTCCAGCGTAGGCAGCAGTTGGGTGGGGTCGAAATAGTCATATTCGATGGCATAGCCCGGACGGAACATCACGCAGTTCTCGAGGCCCGGTACTGTGTGTAGCGCTTCCAATTGTATCTGCCATGGCATTGACGAACTGAAGCCGTTCACGTAGTATTCATTCGAGTCCACTCCTTCCGGCTCCAGAAAGAGCTGGTGCTGGTCTTTGTCGGCAAACGTGACTATCTTGGTCTCTATGCTCGGGCAGTACCGCGGACCTATGCTGTGTATCTGCCCGTTGTACAGCGGCGAGTCGGGCAATCCGCGGCGGAGAATATCGTGGGTAGTGGGGTTGGTATAGGTGATGTAGCACGACATCTGTTTCAGCCCTCGCTGTACCTCGGGCAAGTAAGAGAAATGTGCATCGGTGTCATCGCCTTTTTGCTCCTGCATCTTACCGAAATCTATCGATCGTTTGTCCAGACGTGCCGGCGTGCCTGTCTTCATCCTTTGTGCGGTGAAACCGTAGGCTGTGAGCTGTTCGGTCAGTCCGTTGCTCGGCGGTTCGGCTATGCGCCCTCCGGGTATCTGCGTGCGGCCGAAATGCATCAGTCCGCCCAGGAACGTACCGTTGGTGAGAATAACCGCTCCGGCTTTGATCTCCAGACCAAGACGCGTACGCACACCGCAAACCATCTGATTGTCAATCAGTAGAGCTATCACCTGGTCTTGCCAGATGCTCAGATTCGGCGTTGTGGTCAGCGTGTTGATCCATTGCTGGATAAATTGTTTCCTATCGCTTTGGCTGCGCGGACTCCACATCGCCGGTCCTTTGCTCCGGTTGAGCATACGGAATTGTATGGCCGACCTGTCCGTCACAATTCCCATCTGTCCGCCCATAGCATCTATCTCTCTGACTATCTGCCCTTTGGCTATGCCGCCCACGGCAGGATTGCAGCTCATCTGACCGATCGTATTCATATCCATCGTGATGAGCAGCGTTCGACTGCCCAGCCGTGCGGCAGCCGAAGCAGCCTCACAGCCGGCGTGCCCTGCGCCCACTACAATAATATCGTATTGCAAATCAACCATCTATCTCCTTTTCCAGCGGAACTGTCCGTTATATGACCCGCCTTTTACCGTGCGCAACTTGGGCGCAAATGCGTTTTCGTAGTACACAATGTTGCCCACTGCATCTTTCTCCTTGTCCCACAATATGCCGCATATATCAAACCGCAAGTCTTTCTGCAGGTTATGATGCTTGACATACGCGTTGCCCGCTACGGTCATGAACATCCGTTTGTGTTCATCCACATATTCCTCAGGCCTGGTGTCGGCAAAGAGCGTCGTGCGCGTCTTCACTTCTACAAAAACGATGTTCTTCTCGTTCTCGGCAATCACATCAATCTCAATGTTCCCCAGCCTGTAGTTACGCTCGCGTATCGTGTATCCGCGCTGCTTGAGGTAGTTGCATGCAGCATCTTCTCCCAGCGTACCTATGCGGTTGTGTTCAGCCATAGCCGATTGTGTGTTCTTCCTCTATTTCTTTCTTCTGACGAAGCGTTTCTTCTCCGTCGGCTCTTCCGGTGCGGCGTTGATGATGGCTTGCGCATCTTCCAAGGTCATCTTCTCAGCATTGGTGCTGCGCGGTATGCGGTAGTTGTTCTCGCCGCATTTGATGTACGCTCCGTAGCGTCCGCGTAGGATCTTTATCTCTCCCCAGTCATGTATCGGCAATGCCGACTGCTGTTTCTGCTCTACCAGTGCCAGCGCCTCTTCCAGCGTCATCGTGAACGGGTCAGCACCTTTAGGCAGCGACGCAAACGTTGCTCCGTAGCGCACGTATGGTCCGAACTTGCCGTCGGCTATCACCACCTCGTTGCCGTCATGTTCTCCCAACGTGATAGGCAGCGATTTGTCGAACAGTGCCAGCGCCTCTTCCAGCGTGATGGTGAATATCGACTGTCCTTTCTGCAGCGATGCAAACCGTGGCTTGTCGCCCTCCAGCGTACCTATCTGCACGCATGGCCCGTTCCTCGTGATACGTGCCGTCACCATCTCGCCCGATATGGGATCTTTGCCCAGTTCTCTTCCGGCAATCTTGCCCGACGGTACGGCGCCTATCAGCGGATGGAAAGTCTTGTAGAACGCGTCCACTATCTCCACCCATCCGGCTTTGCCTTCGGCAATAAGGTCGAAGTTCTGCTCCTCTTTGGCGGTGAAATCGTAACTCAGTATGGCGGGGAACTGCTCAACGAGAAAATCGTTGGTGATGCGTCCCAGATCGGTCGGCAGCAGCCGTTGGCTCTCTGCGCCTACGCTCTCCTGTTTCTTGCCGGCGCTGATCTTGCCGCCGGTCAGCGTCAGGATATTGTACGAGCGCTTCGTGCCCGTCACATTCCCGCGCTGCACGTAGTCGCGTGCCTGGATGGTCTCGATGATCGTGGCGTAGGTCGACGGACGGCCTATCTCCAGTTCCTCCATCTTCTTGACGAGCGTAGCTTCGTTGTAGCGCGGCTGTGCGGTAGTGAACGTCTCGCGGGCTACGCACTGCTTGATCCGTAGCGTCTGCGCCTCGCTCATGTTAGGCAGCCGTCCTTCGTTCTGCGTATCATCCTCATCGTCAGTCGATTGTACGTAGGCGCGCATAAAGCCTTCAAACAGCACCACTTCGCCGCTTGCTACGAACAAGTACGGCATATCCGTCATGCCTATCTCTATGCGCGTCTGCTCTATCTCGGCATCCGCCATCTGCGATGCTATCGTGCGTTTCCATATCAGGTTATACAGCCGCCTCTCGTCCTCGTTGGCTCCGGCGGTCGTATGCTGGATATAGGTCGGACGGATAGCTTCGTGTGCTTCCTGAGCTCCTTTGGAGGTGGTGTGGTATTGCCGTGCTTTGTGGTACTCGGCGCCATAAGCCTCGATGATCTGCTTCTTGGCCGTTCCCAGTGCCAGTTGCGACAGGTTGACCGAGTCCGTACGCATGTACGTGATCTGTCCGGCTTCGTATAGCGATTGCGCCAGACGCATCGTCTTCGATACGGGGAAATGCAGTTTTCTTGCCGCTTCCTGTTGCAGCAGCGAGGTGGTGAAGGGCGGAGCCGGTGTGCGTTTGGTAGGGCGTTTCTGCACCGTTTGGATGGTGAAATTGGCCTTGGAGCATGCTTGCAGGAATTCGCGTGCCTCCTCTTCCGTGGCAAACCTATGGTTCAGTTCGGTATGGAGCACCACGGCATTGCCGGTGGCGTCATTGCCCGTAAAATCTGCCGACACCTTGTATTGTGCTGTCGGCACGAACTGCTCTATCTCCCTCTCGCGCTCTACCACCAGCCGTACGGCTACCGATTGTACGCGACCGGCGCTCAGGCCTGCCGACACTTTCTTCCACAGTACCGGACTCAGTTCGAAGCCTACTATACGGTCCAGTACGCGCCGTGCCTGCTGGGCATCCACCAGGTTATAGTCTATATCGCGCGGATGAGCTATCGCCTCCTTGATGGCGTTCTCGGTTATCTCGTGGAAGGCTATGCGGTGAGTATGTGCCGGCTTGAGGTTCAATACCTCTTTCAGATGCCATGCTATGGCTTCTCCCTCGCGGTCCTCATCCGATGCCAGCCAGACCATATCAGCCTTGGCGGCTTCCTTACGCAGCGTTTCTATCAGATGCAGCTTGCTCGGCTCCAAGACGTAGTTGGGTGCATAATGGTTGGCAAAATCTATGCCTATATTGTGCTTGCCAACACCTTCTATATCGCGTATATGCCCCTGCGAGGACAGCACGTGGTAGTCCTTCCCAAGGAATTTCTCAATGGTTTTTGCCTTTGCAGGCGACTCGACGATAACTAAATTTTTACTCATTCGTATAGTTTGTTCGTAGTGATTTTTTGAAAATGCCAACAAAGTTACAATTTTTTTTCTTAAAAAGCAAGAGTAAGGTGATAATTTTTCAAAATATGCAACAATGTTCGTTTTTTTTCGAAAATTCTTGTTACAAAATTTGCAAATGTCATAATATTTTTATAACTTTGTATGCGAAAAGACTCTCATGGGGTCTTCGTTTGCCATGACAGAGGTGTAGCAATTAAACGTAAACGATTATGAACATACTGATTTTAATCTTGTTGGCAGTAGCCGGCATCGTATTGTTGGTGCTGGAGTTGTTCCTCATCCCGGGTTTCGGCTTTGCGGGTATAGGTGGCGGAGCCTGTCTGGTAGGTGCCGTAGTGTTTGCTTATCTGCAGATCGGTGCCACTGCCGGTCATATCACTTTCTTTGCCTCCCTGGTCGTTACCGCCATCGCTATCTATGCGTTCTGGAAGAGCCGTGCTATCGAGAAGATGGGTCTGGATACTTCTATCGACGACAAAGTGGAGCTGGCTGACCCGGGCAATAAGATCAAGCGCCTGCAGAAAGCAGCCTTCAAGGCGGAACTGACCGGGCTGATTGACAAAGAGGACCTGAACGGGGAGGCCGCTTCTGATGAGCCGGAACCTACCGAGCGATAACCTAATATGGATTGTTTAACCTTATAATACTTTGAATTATGGAAGTGCTACAAGTTATCCTGACTGCGCTGATTGCCATTGCAGTCATCATTTTCTTCTACTATGTGCCGTTCATGCTGTGGATCAACGCGCAGGTTAGCGGTGTTCGTATCTCGTTGATACAATTGTTTCTGATGCGTATACGCCGTGTGCCGCCCACCAAGATTGTCAATTGCATGATCGAGGCGCACAAGGCGGGTCTGGAGGATGTCAAGCGCGACGGCCTGGAGGCGCACTACCTCGCCGGCGGACATATCGAGCGTGTTGTGCATGCTCTGGTCAGCGCCAGCAAAGCCGGCATTCAGCTGCCTTTCGGTATGGCTACGGCTATCGACCTGGCCGGTCGTGATGTGTTCGAGGCTGTGCAGATGTCGGTCAACCCCAAGGTGATCGATACGCCACCGGTAGCTGCCGTGGCTAAAGACGGTATTCAGCTTATAGCCAAAGCGCGTGTCACCGTGCGCGCCAATATCAAGCAGCTCGTAGGCGGTGCAGGCGAAGATACTATCCTGGCGCGTGTAGGCGAGGGTATAGTCAGCTCCATCGGTAGCGCCGAGAGCCACAAGCAAGTGTTGGAGAACCCCGATAGTATCAGCAAACTCGTGTTGTCGAAAGGATTGGACGACGGCACGGCATTCGAGATATTGAGTATCGATATAGCCGATATCGATGTGGGCAAGAACATCGGTGCACAGCTCCAGATGGATCAGGCCGAAGCCGACAAGAATATCGCACAAGCCAAGGCGGAGGAGCGTCGTGCTATGGCTATCGCCAACGAGCAGGAGATGAAAGCCAAGGCTCAGGAGGCCCGCGCCAAGGTTATTGAGGCAGAGGCACTCGTGCCCCAAGCTATGGCGGAAGCGTTCCGTAACGGCAATCTGGGTATCATGGATTATTATCGGATGCAGAACGTACAGGCGGATACCGCCATGCGTGAGGCTATCAGCAAACCGTCGAAGGCGAAATAACCGGGCATGAAGGTAGCTGTATTTCAGTATCCGATCGTTTGGGCGGATGTTAAGGCGAATGTAAATGCGGCAGTCGGCAGGATTGCAGCGGTGGCGGGTAAGGCGGATATAGCCTTGCTGCCGGAGATGTTCTCCACGGGCTTCTGTGTGGATCATCCCGAGTTGGCTGAACCCATTGACGGTTGGACCATCAGTACGCTGCAGCAAACGGCGGATACCTGCGATATTGCTATCGCCGGATCGTTTATCTGCGAGGACGGGGGAACGCTCTACAACCGCGGCTTCTTCCTCCGTCCGCACGCCGAGCCTACCTTCCAGGACAAACGGCACATGTATGCTCATGGCGGCGAAGATCTGTTCTTCACCCCCGGCACCAAGCGCAATATCATCGAGTACAAGGGCGTCAAAATGCTCATGCTCATCTGCTACGATCTGCGCTTTCCTGTTTGGGCACGCAATGTGTATGGCGATGATTACGATCTCATCCTCGTGTGCGCCAACTGGCCGGAAGCGCGCATCAATTTCTGGGATGTACTCATCCAGGCCCGGGCGGTGGAGAACCAATGTCTGATCGTAGCAGCCAACATCGTAGGCGATGACGGCCGCGGTGAGCACTATAACGGTCACTCCGTAGCGTACGATACACGCCTGAAAGAGCTGCTCGAATTTCCCGATGATTCCGAGGGAACACGCATTGCGGAATTCTCGATACCTTCGTTGCATCATTTCCGGGAAGTGTTGCCGCAATGGAAGGATATGGATAGAGATTTATTGCGATGAAATATCTTTGGCGTATACAGGAGTTAAGTGATGAGCAGCGCGCTCAGCGCGATGTGCTTGTCGTTCAGCTGGGTATCTCCCCGGCAGCAGCCTCGTTGCTCGTACGTCGCGGACTCACCACGCCCGATGATGCGCGCGCCTTTGTGCGGCCGTCTCTCTCGCAGCTGCACGATCCGATGCTCATGCTGGGCATGCAGGCGGCTGTCGAACGGCTCATCCGTGCAGTGGACGGCAACGAACGCATACTCATCTACGGCGATTATGATGTCGACGGCACCACGGCTGTCGCATTGATGTACCGCTTTCTCAGCGGCTTCTATACCAATATCGATTATTATATCCCCGACCGCTATACCGAGGGTTACGGCATCTCCTTCCGAGGTATCGATTATGCCCGGGCGGAAGGCTGCACACTGGTCATCGCCCTGGATTGCGGCATCAAGTCGGCCGACAAAGTGGAGTACGCCAAGAGCCGCGGCATCGATATGATCATCTGCGACCATCACATGCCCGGCGAGGATGTGCCTAAAGCAGTGGCTGTGCTCGATAGCAAGCAATCGAACGATCCCTATCCCTTCAAGCATCTCTCCGGCTGCGGTGTGGGCTTCAAGCTCGCGCAAGCCTATGTGCAGACGCGACGCCTGTCCAACCAGCTGCTCACACCCTTGCTCGAACTGCTGGCTATGTCCATCGCATCGGATATCGTCTCGCTCACGGGCGAGAATAGGATTCTGGCATATTACGGCATCAAGCAGATGAACGCGCAGCCGTCTATCGGTCTGCAAGGACTGATGACCATGGCAGCCGTGGAGAAAGGTCATGTCACCATGGGCGACCTGGTCTATCGCATAGGTCCGCGCCTCAATGCCTGCGGACGCATAGAGTCAGGCAAAGATGCAGTAAAACTCTTGATAAGCGATGACCCCTTGTTTGCCCAACAGATGGCGCAACATATAGAGGAGTTCAACAGCCAGCGCAAAGAGCTCGACCAGAACATCACCCGCGAGGCGCTGCAGCAGCTCGAAGATGATCCGGACAATCAGCTCAAGCATACCAATGTCGTCTACGGTCCTACGTGGCATCGCGGCGTGGTGGGTATCGTAGCTTCGCGACTCACCGAGCACTATTTCCGCCCCACCATCGTCCTGGCGGATACCGACGACGGACTTATCGCAGGTTCGGCACGCAGCGTCGGAGGGTTCGATATCTATTCGGCCATCGATTCCTGCCGCGATCTGCTCACCAATTTTGGCGGACATGTGTTTGCTGCCGGATTGAGTATGCTGCCCGAGAATCTGCCCGAGTTCAAGCGCCGCTTTGAGGAGTATGTGGCTCAGCATATAATGGATGAGCAGAAAGTGCCTGTCCTGCTTGTCGAGGACGAACTGCACCTGGAGGATATCGACCGGCAGTTCTTCAACGTGCTGAAGCACCTCGAGCCTTTCGGACCTGATAACCCCCATCCCAAGTTCGTCACCCGTGGCCTGATCAATAATCGTTATACGCGCCGCGTGGGTAAGATGGGCGAACATCTCAAGGTCGATCTTACCGACCGCTCCGTGGCTATCAGCGGCATCGGTTTCGGCATGGGCGATATGGCACCTACCATCCAAAACGGCAATCCCGTTGATGTATGTTACAGCCTGGAGGAGAATACCTACAACGGCGTGACATCCATCCAGATGAAAGTGGAAGATATAGTACTGACTAACAACAAATAACTCATATATGTTCAACGAACGAGACACCAAAGGACCGGCGTTACGGCGCGGTAGTATTGAAGTGGTATGTGGCAGTATGTTCTCCGGTAAGACCGAAGAACTCATCCGTAGGATGAAGCGTGCACAGTTTGCCAAGTTGTGCGTGGAGATTTTCAAGCCCGCTATCGATGTGCGTTATAGCGAGCAGGATGTCGTATCGCACGACCATAATGTTATTCAGTCCACTCCTGTCGAGTCCAGCCAGACCATCCTCTTGCTGGCGAACGATATCGATGTCGTGGGCATCGACGAGGCGCAGTTCTTCGATATGGGTATCGTGGATGTCTGCACTCAGTTGGCAGAGCGCGGCATACGCGTCATCTGTGCCGGTCTGGATATGGATTTCCGTGGCGTGCCTTTCGGTCCGATGCCTGCGCTGATGGCTATTGCCGAGGATGTCTACAAGACCCACGCTATCTGCGTCCGTTGTGGCGACTTGGCGTATGTCAGCCATCGTCTGGTGGCCAACGAGAAGCGCGTCCTTCTCGGCGAGACCGACAGCTACGAGCCTCTTTGTCGCGACTGCTATCGCAAGGCTATCGCTGCCGGACAGCAGTAAGTTTTTCTATCTGAACGTTTCCTGTCTCCTGTATGCGGCTTATCGACGTCATACTGCCACTGGCTATCCGCGATACGTATACCTACGCGCTGCCGGCGAACATGCCCGACCCCGAGTCGGGTATGCGCGTGTTAGTGCCGCTGGTTAAGAAGACCATCACAGGTATCGTCCTTCGTACCTACCAAGGTGATGCGCCCGAAGGCGTACAATTGCGCGAGGCCATCGAGGTCCTCGACGAACATCCCCTCGTCCTGCCCGCACAACTCCGGCTCTGGCGATGGATAGCCGACTATTACATGTGTACCATTGGCGAGGTGATGGTGGCGGCGCTTCCAAGCAAACTGATCGACAACGATTATACTGCCCAGACCGAGACCTATATCACGCTCAGCCCTCAATTTGCGGATGTCGAGCAGCTACAGCCCGTCTTCGACTGCCTCAAGCGGGCACCGAAACAATTGGAGCTCTTGGAGATATTCCTGGAGATGAGCGGCGTATTCGATGGCGAAAGCCATCCCGTTGAACGACGCGAACTGGTGGAGCAGAGTGGCGGCTCGGTTGCCATACTCCGTACGCTGATTGAGAAAGGTATTCTGGTGGAGAAAAAAGAAGTTGTCAGTCGCCTCAGTTCGTACGATCTCACCGTGGAAAACGCGCACGAACTCAACGGCGAACAGCAGCGCGCCAAAATGGAGATTGAGGCTGGTTTTCAGGATGGTAAGGTCTGTCTGCTCCATGGCGTCACTTCCAGTGGCAAGACCGAGGTATATATTCATCTCATCCGCGCCATGCTCGATACCGGCAAGCAGGTGTTGTATCTCGTACCGGAGATTGCCCTGACCACCCAGCTCACCTCACGGTTGCAACGCATTTTCGGCAAGCAGCTCGGCGTCTATCATTCGCGCTTCAGCAATATGGAGCGGGTCGAGATCTACCGCGACCTGCTCGACTCGTCCGAGCCCAAAGTGATTCTGGCTGCCCGCTCGGGCGTGTTCCTTCCGTTCAGGAACCTGGGCTTGGTTGTCGTCGACGAGGAGCACGACAGCTCGTTCAAGCAACAGGACCCCGCGCCGCGCTATCATGCCCGCTCCGTAGCCATCGTCATGGCGCAACAAGCCGGAGCACATGTGCTGCTGGGGACTGCTACGCCGGCTATTGAGAGTTATTATAATGCCCAGACGGGCAAGTACCGACTGGTGGAACTCACGCAGCGCTATGCCGGTCTCAGCCTGCCTGCCATACATGTGGTGGATTTGAAGATGCAGTACCACCGCAAGGAGATGTACGATCATTTTGCCGACCCTCTCGTCGAGAAGATCCGCACCCAACTCTCTGCCGGTAAGCAGATCATCATCTTTCAGAACCGTCGCGGCTATGCGCCCCACCTCGCGTGCAAGGCGTGCGGGTATGTGCCCAAGTGCTGCAATTGTGATGTCAGCCTCACCTACCACAAGCGCATCTCTGCCCTCGTCTGCCACTATTGCGGCTATACGATAGCGGTGCCTCCGGCTTGCCCGCAGTGCGGAGGCGAGATGCGTGACCAGGGTATGGGTACGGAGAAGATCGAGGATGAGGTAGCACGTCTCTTCCCGGGCGCACGCATAGCACGCATGGACCTGGATACCACGCGCACCAAGCATGGCCACCAGCGCATCATCGAGCAGTTTGCGCGCCATGAGGTGGATATCCTCGTCGGTACGCAGATGGTTACCAAAGGGCTGCATTTCGATGAGGTATCATTAGTAGCCGTGCTCAATGCCGACAGTATGCTGCAGATGCCCGATTTCCGCAGTTACGAACGCGCCTATCAGATGCTTGAGCAAGTGGCAGGTCGTGCAGGGCGTACGGGCAGTCAGGGCGAGGTCATCATTCAGGCTTTCCAGCCCGACATGCCGGTCTATACCTATCTGCAGAACCACGATTACCGCGGCTTGTACCGCGAGCAGATCTCCGAGCGCAAGGTCTTCCGTTTCCCGCCGTTCTATAGGCTCATCGTGCTCAATATCAAGCATCGCGAGTACAGCCGTCTGGATACGGCATCGCGCATGCTTCAGGAGCAGCTCGGCCGCATTTTCGGCAATTGTTGTTCGGCGGTGCTTATCCCGCCCGTAGCCAGGGTGCAGAACATGCATCTCAGGCAGATCCGTCTGCGCATACCCGTCACGGCTTCGTTCAGTCAGGCCAAAGCCCGCGTGGTGCAAGCCATAGCCGCCGTCCAGGCTCTGCCGGCCTGCAAGGGCACCATCATCCAACCCGACGTCGACCCGTTATAACCGCCAACAGCCAATAGCCAACAGCCAATAGCCAACAGCCAATAGCCAACAGCCAAATGTCCAACTACAAGAAGATATTCAACTTGCTGCTCATTCTGGCGGCGTATGGGTTCTTGGGTTACAAGATCCTTACGTACGACAATTATGCCGTTCTCTTTGCTCGCTTCACCTCTGCTTCCTTTGGGCAATGGGTGGCGCTCTGCTGCTGCTTTGCCTTGTTCCCGCTCAACCGGCTGTTCGAGTCCTGCAAATGGCGTTTTCTGGTGCACGATATCGAGCCTATGGATCTCATGGAGGCGCAGCGCCAGGTCTACTACGGTACCATCGCGGGTTTTGTTACGCCCTACAAGCTGGGCGAGTATCCCGGTCGTGCCATGCTCTTTAGCCATACGCAGCAGAACTGGCTCACCGCCACCTGTCTGGGTCTGGTGGGCGGCTATGCCATGACGGTCGTCATCATCGTCTTTGGTCTGCCGGCGGCTGTCACCTGGCTTATGCCCTCGCGCTCGGTGCTGTGGAGCATCGTCCTAACGCTGGTCTTGGCATTGGCTGCTTTCCTTATCCTTCCGGCTGTCATGCGCCGCTTGCAGCATCGCGAGTGGAAGAGTGAGCAGAGCCGTCAGCTGGTCTCGATGCTCGCGCGGCTTGGTACACACGAGGCACTGGTGCTGATAGGATGGTCGCTGCTCCGGTACCTGTGTTTTTTCATGCAGCTGGTGTTGGCGATGCGTTTCTGCGGCGTAGCGCTGGATTTCTCAGCGCTGCTGCTTACCTTGCCGCTCTATTATATGCTCATCACGATTACGCCCAATGTACCGGCGGCTGAGATTGCCGTGCGCGGGGCATGGGCGGTGGCGGTGTTTGAACCGTTCGGAGCCGACATATCCGCAGCCGCCACCATCGCTGCCATGATAGCCTGGGCGGTCAATACAATCTTTCCTCTCCTCGTTGGTACGGTCATCGCACTGCGTTTACGGCAAGATTTCGTTAAAAAATGAAAATTTTTGACATTTCATTTGCGAATGTCAATTTTTTTTTGTATCTTTGCATTTGTTTTTGCTATGGAAGCAATTGGCCATGCATAATAAAACACAAAAATACCTATGAATCTAACATTCCAAATCAACTATCGCACAGTGTTCGGTCAGCAGCTGTGCATCATTGAGACGGAAGGTCTCACGATGGGCTGGACAGAAGAGTCCCCGTTGATTCTTACTTGCCAGGGCGAAGATTTCTGGACGGCTGATGTGTCTTTGTCGGCATGTCCCGACATGTTGCTGTACAAGTATGCTATCCGTGTGGGTGGCGGGTATATCTACGAGGCTGGTCCATCGCGTCGTTTGGCGCTCAAGGCGTCCGACAAGCATGTCGTTCTGCACGACTTCTGGCAGGCTATGGATTACGAGAAAGCGTTCTACACCACCGCTTTCCTCAAGTCGCTCTTCAAGCGTCATCACCAGCAGAAGCCCAAAGCCATGAAGGGCAATGTGGTGCTCAGCATCGATCTGCCGCAGATCCTCCCCTCGCAAGGCGTGGCTGTCGTGGGCAGTCTGCCGCAGCTCGGCGAGTGGAACAACGATAAGATGCTTCCTCTCAGCGATGCCGATTTCCCCGTATGGAAAGTGGATATCGATGTCAAAAATGTCGATGCCTTCGAGTACAAGTATCTCGTCTACGACCTGCAGACAGGACATGTCCTCGACATGGAGTGGGGTGAGAACCGCCATGCGTGGGGATTGCCGGGCAAGGGAGAAAAACTGCTCATCAACGATCGTTCGTTCCGTCGCACTCAGCCGCGGTTCCGCGGAGCCGGTGTGGCTGTTCCCGTCTTCAGCCTCCGTACCGACGAAGGCTTCGGTATAGGCGAGTTCCCCGACCTGAAGAAACTGGCGGACTGGGCTGCCCTTACCGGACAGAAGATGATCCAGACGCTCCCTATCAACGATACTACGCTCACGCATACCAATCGTGACTCGTATCCGTATAATGCTGTCTCCGTCTTTGCCCTACATCCTATCTATATCAATATCGAGAAGATGGGCAAGCTTTCGCCTGCACAGCAGAAGAAGTACGATGCTACCAAGCAGGAGTTCAACGAGAAGCCTATTGCCGACTACCAGTGCGTCTATGACGAGAAGATGAAATATTTCCTCGCCTTCTACAAAGCCGACGGCGTGGCATGCTTCGCTACCGACGAGTACAAGCGTTTCTTCGAGAAGAACCAGTCATGGCTCGTGCCTTACGCTTCGTTCCTCTCCAAGCGTGACAAACATCCTGCCAAGTTCTATTGCTACCTGCAGTTCCATGCCGATAAGCAACTCAGCGATGCCGTGGCGTATGCCCATTCGCTCGGCGTAGCCATGAAGGGCGATATACCTATCGGTATCAGTCCGGACTCCGTCGATGCGTATGTCGAGCCCGAACTGTTCAATCTGGATGCTTCGGCTGGTGCACCGCCCGACGATTTCTCTATCAGCGGTCAGAACTGGGGCTTCCCCACCTATAACTGGGACGAGATGGCCAAGGACGGCTACGGATGGTGGCGCCGGCGTTTCACCAAGATGCAGGATTATTTCGATGCCTATCGTATCGATCATATCCTCGGCTTCTTCCGTATATGGCAGATGCGCAAGACCGATGTATGGGGCTTGTGCGGTCATTTCTCACCGGCGCTGCCCTATTCGGCGCAGGACCTGTGGAACATGGGTGTTTGCCTCGATATCGATCGCATGACCAAACCCTATATCCGTGGCAATTTCCTCGGTGAGGTCTTCGGCTTTGATACCGAGATCGCCAAGCAGCGCTTCCTCAATACCAACGATGGCTATATCTATTGGTTCAAGGATGAGTATGACAGCCAGATGAAAGTGCAGGACTATTTCGACGCCGTCATGGCTGACGATGATGCGCTGCACAACGCAGGCTTCATGAATAAAGACCAGGCTGCTAATATCCGTGAGGGACTGCTCTACCTGCATTGCGAGGTGCTGTTCGTCCGTGACCAGAAGAATCCCGAGATGCTCCATCCGCGTATCAGTATCTATCAGAGCCACTCGTTCAACGAGCTCTACGATGATCAGAAGCGCATCCTGATGAACATCTACAACGATTATTTCTTCCGTCGTCATACCGAGTTCTGGCGTCAGAGCGCTATGCGCAAACTGCCTACGCTCATCTCGTCCACCGGCATGCTCTGCTGCGGCGAAGACCTGGGTATGGTGCCCGATTGCGTACCGCAGGTTATGCACGAACTGCAGATCCTCAGCCTCGAGATCCAGCGCATGCCTAAGGACCCCAAACGCGCCTTTGCTCATCCTGCCGACGCACCTTATCTCAGCGTTTGCACCACCGGTACGCATGATACCAATCCGCTGCGCGCATGGTGGGAAGAAGATCGCGAAGTCACGCAGAAGTTCTACAACGAGCAGATGGGCTGGTGGGGTGAAGCTCCGCACGAGATGACGCCCGAGATTGCCGATTTCATCGTCATGCAGCACATGTACAGCCCCGCTATGTGGGTTATCCTGCCGCTTCAGGACTGGCTCGCAGTCGATGGCGAGGTGCGTCTGCCTGACGCCAACGGCGAGCGTATCAATGTGCCCGCTAACCCGCGCCACTTCTGGAACTACCGCATGCACATCAGCATCGAAGACCTCCTCAAGCGCGACGACTTCAACGAGCACATCCGCCATCTCACCAGCGTCCGTTGATGCATACGTGCGTATATATCATCAAAAGGCGACTCATCCGAGCCGCCTTTTCTTGTTCTCTGTTTCTCTTTTTCTTCGTTAATTGTCCCGCATGAATGCGGGTCTCCTTCTTATTTTGTCTATTCCACCGCATCGCATGCGTGTGTTCATTAATATAAATTATGCTTGCTGTGCCTCTGTTTTCTATGTTTTCTATTATATATTGTTTTCGCTCATTTTTGGAATTTTTCCCCATAAGTAGTACTATATACTACGTATATAGTAGTATCCTTTCGCCCAAAAATATGCATTTTTTCCGCCTCTTTCCACCAAAAATTAGTGCGTGATAAGTGCGTCGTTAGTGCGTGGTAAGTGGGTGGTAAGTGCGAGATAAGTGCGTGATTGCCAGCCCCTGAAGAGCCCCAAATAGACATTTTTAGGGTGTTTTTGGACATTTTGGACTAATCTTGCCCATCATCATCCGTTTTGCGTACGATGTTTGTTTCTTCTCTGTTTTCTTACGCGATAGCGGTTTTCTTATAAGCGCAGCGCGTTTTCTTTAAGGCGGGCTGGCGAAATGTTCAAATCGCCCGCGATGGATGGCGACGGGTTGACCCACGGAAGCTTGCTTACGGGTGACAACCAATCGGCATACATCAGGCAGTTGCCAAACTGCTGCCGCCGCGTTTTCGATTAATCTAACACTCCCCTGCCTCTCTATTTGTCATAATAACATTACATTTCTTAAATGTGCTCAAAAATATTTGCAAAAGTCAAATAATTTTAGTAACTTTGCACTTGCATTTCGGAAACGATTGCGGAAGTACCAACGGCTAATGACACTACTTCACATGCAAAAGCAAAAATACCATAGCACTTACGTGTTTTCTTCGCTCACCTGGCGAAGTTCACGTCCATGCTGCGCGCTATCCCGCCGATAGTGCGCTTTTTGTTTCCTATAGCACCTCTGCTTTGCAATGAAAGAAATTGACCGAAAGAGTCTTGCCGCGAAAACAGATAGACTGCTTAATGAGCGATAATAACAACCCATCAAGATCAGCACTGACTAACCACCAAAGCAAAATACTGAAAAAACAAAATATTAATAACTAAAAATCAAAATAAAATGAAACATTTAAAACTGTTTTTCGCCGGTCTGCTGACAACCGTCCTCAGCATCGGATGAAGATGGTTTAATGGGTTTCATAACGAAGATTAGTTTTGGAGATAATTAAAACATGGCTCAAACAAAGGCAATAGTTGTAAAAGGCACATCTATCAATGTGTTGCTCAGTATGAATCAAAACGATTATATCTGCTTGACAGATATGACCAAAGGTTTTGAGGAAGGCAGCAGACTGATTGAGAAATGGCTGAACAACAAGAGCACGATAGATTTTCTCGGAGTATGGGAGCAATTGTACAACCCCAATTTTAAATCCCCCGAATTCGGGGGAATTAGAATGGAGGCAGGAAGCAACCGTTTCTATATTTCCATTGCCAAATTTATTGAGCGGACAGGAGCTATAGGATTGTTTGCAAAGGCGGGACGCTATGGCGGAACATATGCCCATAAAGATATTGCATATCATTTTGGAATGTGGCTTTCTCCGGAATTTAACCTGTTAGTGGTTAAAGAGTTCCAACGCCTTAAAGAAAGTGAGAGTGATCCATTAAAATTGCAATGGGATATAAAGCGGATACTATCCAAGACTAATTATCAATTACATACAGATGCCATAAAGGATAATATTATTCCCAAGTTGTCTGTAGAAAAAGCGAAAGAGTATTTGGTATATGCATCCGAGGCGGATATGCTGAATTTGGCTCTGTTTGGATGCCGGGCAAAAGATTGGGAGGAACATAACCCACAATTGGCGACGAAGGGACTTAATCTCAGGGACATCGCGTCAATCAATCAGTTAATAGTTCTTTCGAACATGGAGGTGGTCAATGCCGAATTGATAAAAAGGGGAGTGGAAAAGAGTGAACGTTACGCGTTCTTGTGTGAAATGGCTACAGATGAATTGACATCATTGAATAAAACCAACGTGGAACAGCAATTTAAACGTTTAACTACAAAGTTCCCACCGGAACTATCACGCAGTGCGGAGACAATTGATGTTGGATGATGACAGTTCGATAAAGGTTGCGCAATACTACACACAATTGCCGGACAAACGTATCTTGGCGGAGAAATTGCAACGCGCAATATCTATTGCAAAAGAGCATTGTACGGAATACAACAAAAACTAAATATATTTGATTATTAATTAATAACTAAAAAATCAAAATAAAATGAAACATTTAAAACTGTTTTTCGCCTGTTTGCTGACAACCTTCCTCAGCATCGGGGTGTAGAACGGTTTATAAGAAACTCATAAAAACCGATTAAGAATGGCTAATGAGATAACATACGGAGCGGATGAGAATGTCGTTGTATATCGCAGCGCAGATAATGCGGTGCAATTGGATGTGCAATTGGCGGAAGATACAGTATGGTTGACACAGCAGCAAATAGCCATTTTATTTCAAAAAGCCAAATCAACTGTCAGTTATCACATTTCCAATATATTCAAGGAAGGTGAGTTGGATGAAAAAGTGGTTGTTCGAAAAATTCGAATTACCACTCAGCATGGAGCAATGATAGATAAAACCCAGAGTGATGAAATAAACATATACAATTTGGACGTGATTATTTCGGTTGGTTATCGAGTACATTCTGTGCAGGGCACTCGTTTTCGCCAGTGGGCGACAGGAGTTTTAAGAGACTATCTACTTCGCGGTTATGCAGTATCTAATAGATTTGAGCGTTTGGAACAGCGAATGACGAAAGCAGAAAAACAGATAGAATATTTTGTTCATTCGGCATTACCTCCGCGTGAAGGAATATTTGTAGATGGGCAAATCTACGATGCGTTTGAACTTATTGAAAGGTTGATTAAGTCGGCACAGAAATCAATATTGCTGATAGATAATTATGTGGATGAATCTGTTCTGACAATGATGAGCGAAAGGCAAGCAGGTGTACATATCGACATATATACAAAACAGATAAGCAAGTCCTTGCAATTGGCAGAAAAGCATTTTAATACGCAGTACGGCGATTTATCACTACACACAACGCTCACATGCCATGATCGCTTTTTGATTATTGATGACACTACAGTGTATCTCATAGGCGCTTCGCTGAAAGATGCCGGAAAGCGACTATTTGCCTTCACGCAAATGGATGCCTCGCAGATACAAGCCATAAAAGGAAGATTATAACGAGTTAAGCAAAAATACTGAAAAAACAAAATATTAATAACTAAAAAATCAAAATAAAATGAAACATTTAAAACTATTTTTCGCCTGTCTGCTGACAACCATCCTCAGCATCGGGCAAATCTGGGCAGGTGAAGTAACAATCTCTCCTTCACAAGCGCTGAATGATGGTGGCGTTGACCCTATCACCGTTTCTTGTGCTAAGGGGGATGGAACGTCAAACCCTGCTATTTCAAGTAGCCAATTGCGCCTTTATCAGGCAGCAAGTGGTAAAACAACTGGTAATACTATTTCCTTTAGTTCGGAAAAAACTATTACCAAGATAGTCTTTACTTTTGCGAATAGTATGACTGCTAGTAATGGTTCTTTCAGCGCTGGTACATACAACTCGGAGACTTCTACATGGACAGGTTCTACGACATCTCTTACGCTGACTGTTACTGGCACAACGTCAGGCACGCGTATTTATATTTCTAACATGGTAGTAACATACGACGATGGTGGTTCTACTCCAACATGTGCAACTCCATCATTTTCGCCGGTGGCTGGTTCCTATGAGGGAACTCAGAATGTAACTATTTCGTCCACAACCGGTGCTACTATTTATTACACAACGGATGGTACTACTCCGTCAACAAGTTCGTCGGTTTATTCTTCTCCGATTGCAGTAAGTGCAGACATGACTATTAAAGCTTACGCGACACTTGCAAATTATGACGATAGTGAAGTTGCAACAGCTGAATATACCATTACCGAAGGTCCAGATGTAACAATTGCTTTCGAGGGCAATGCAAATTGGAATATTCCTAAAGGAAGCGGAAATAAAACAGTAGATGAAGGTGAATATACTGATGGCACATATACCATCAAGGTTGCCGGTTCTACTGGAGAAGGGTATTATATTAATGGGTATCTTATCTTAGGTAAAACAGGTGCGTATGTTGAACTTCCAGAATTCAGTCACCCTATTGAGAAGATTGTTGTAGTAGGAACAAGTGGTGGTTCTACAGGTGTCAAATTTAATATTTATGATGGCACGACTGCTGTAAGTACAGAGGTAACAGGCTGTAAGAATGTAAGTCAAGAATTTACTATTGCAAATCCTGCTGCAAATACGGCTTATAAAGTTCAAGTAACTTCTAATGCTAATCTTCAAATCTCGGCAATTAAGATTTTCTTTGGCGAAGCGCCGGCAGTTGCTAAACCGACGATTAGCGGAGAAGAGAATTTTGTTGGTACGACCTCTGTTAGCATTTCTCATGCTGATGCTGATGCTATCTATTACACGACGAACGGTAGTACTCCGACAACGAGCAGTACTCTCTATTCTGCTCCGTTCTCGTTGACCAATACTGCAACCGTTAAGGCAATCGCAGTTAAAGGCGGTGCATCAAGCGATGTTGCAGAAAAGACCTTTACCAAGGTAGAGGCACTTGCCACAATGGACGCAATCTTTGCGGCTGCAACAGCAGCTGGTAGTACGGCTACAGATGTGTATGTTACCTTTAACGACTGGGTTGTAACTGGTGTTAAAAACAGCAACGCTTACGTTACTGACGGAACGAAAGGATTTATTGTCTACACTTCCAGCCATGGTTTCCAAGTAGGTGATATTCTCAGTGGTACAGCTGTTTGTAAAGTGCAATTATATAATGGTTCTGCTGAGTTAACAGAGTTAACAGCTTCGAAAGTTACTGTAAATACAGGAGGTTCTGTAAGCCCTGTTGTTCTTGACGCAGAAGGCATTGCAGCGCTCACCGGTGCAAATACCGGTTCGGTAATTAAGATTAGCGGTGAGTGTACTTACGAAAGCAGTAAGTATTATATTGCAGGTGTACAGTTGTACAACCAACTCTATTCGTTCTCCGTTTCCGCTGGAACAAATTACGAATGTACAGGTGTATATGTTCAATACAACACAACAAAAGAGATTTGTCCGCGTAGCGCGGCTGATATTGTAGAAGATGTTGTTACTCACACGGTTACTTACAACAACGCTCCAGATAATGGTACGTTGACCATTAAGAACGGTGACAATGTTGTAGTTTCCGGTTCTGCTGTAAATGAAGGTACAGTCCTAACAATTGTAACTTCTCCGGCTGAAGGATATAAACTAGCTGGTGTCACTGTTAATGGTAGTGCATATGCAGAATCGACTCTTACCCTTTCGGCAGATGTAACTATCGCTGCTTCGTTCGAAGAGAACGCAGCTCCGCTTGTTACTACATATATTTTGAGCGAAATTGGTGTTGAAACATCTCACTTGAACGGTGAACACGTAGGCGATAAGGTTACTTTGCCTTCTACGGCTACTGCATGCAGCAAGGCATTTAAGGGTTGGACTACAAAGGCCGATTTTGAAGATGGTGATGAGAGCTTAGAATCCTATTATGAAGCTGGTGCAGAATATACGCTTGCAGCAGATAACAAGTTATATGCTGTTTATGCATCGGAAACACCTGGAGCCGTAATGACCTACCCGATTGATTTTGAGGATGAAACGGCAGCGTTTACGAATTGGATGTTTGAAAATATGACATCAAAAGGAACCAACTCGGCCGTCACTGCTCATGGCGGTAGTTACTTTGGAACTACAGGAGGAAAAGCAACAGCATATGTTACCACAATAGCAAAGATTGCTAACCCTGCTTCGATTACGTTCTACGTAAGCAAACAAACAACCAATACGACTGCTTCCAGTTGGAAAGTGGAAGTATCGGCTGATGGCTCTACTTGGACACAAGTTGATGATGCACAAAGCGCGACAAGCATGTCTAAAGGTGAATGGGTAGAAGTTGTCCGCGATCTTAGTGAATACTCTGATGTATATGTACGTGTTTTCTACGGTTCGAACACTGCAGTTCGCTGCATTGATGACTTAGTGCTGAGTGCACAAGGTTCAGCTACTTATAGCGATTATTCTACCGATTGCCAAGATCAAGTAAAAACTCCGACATTCTCGCCGGCAGCAGGTACTTATACGGAGGTTAAGAGCGTAACTATTACATCTGAAACCACCGGCGCAACGATTTATTACACCACGAATGGTGACGCCCCGACAACAAGTTCGACGCAGTATAGCGGTGCAATTGAAGTTGGCGAGGATATGACCATTAAGGCTATCGCTGTTAAGAGCGGCATGGCCAATTCCGCAGTCGCAACAGCTGCTTATACTATCAACCTGCCGTTGAGCACGATGGATCAAATCTATGCAGCCGCCACTGCAGCAGGCAGCACAGCTACTGATGCAAATATTAAATTCAACAACTGGGTTGTATCCGGCGTTTCGACAAATGCAAAGAACGTATTCGTAACCGATGGAACGAAAGGTTTGATTATCTTTGATAGTGGTGCTTCTATGGGCTTTAGTGTTGGTGATGTTCTCAGCGGAACGGTTACATGTAAAGTTCAGTTGTATAAAGGCGCTGCTGAGTTGACAAACTTGAGTTCTGAAACGGAAGGTTTGAATATCGCAACTGGCGGTTCTGTAACTCCGGAAGTTAAGGCTATCAGTGCACTCAGCGGTATCAATACCGGTGCTCCTGTTACGATCAATAGCGTACAATTTGATGGTGAATACCTGACGGACGGTGCTAACAGTATTAAGCCGTACAACACATTGTTCGCTTACGATGCATTGACAGAAGATACGTACTACAACGTAACAGGTATTTATCAGCAGTTTGATGCAACGAAAGAAATTCTGCCGCGTAGTGCAGCTGACATCGAAGAGTTAGTACTGGATGATCCTGAATTGTCTTACACTCCGAATTCAGCAAGTCTGGAAGTTGGTCAAGCATTGAGTGCTCCGACATTTAATAACCCGCATACTTTATCCCCGATTACTTATGCAGTAAGTGGCGATGCAGTTGCTACTGTTACTAGCGCAGGTGTAATATCACTTGTAGAAAATGCAACGGGTACAGCTGTCATTACTGCTTCGTTTGCAGGTAACGCGTCTTATGCAGCAGGTAATGCAACGTTCACCATTACAGTTTCAGAGCCTGTTGATGCTAAGAATGTAGTTATCATTGCAGAGTATGATAGCAAGTTCTATGCTCTGACCAATTCGATCAGCAACAAAACTGCTGCTGCTGTTGAGATTGAGAAAGACGGCGATAAGATTGTTGTGGCCAGTGCAGAGGAAAAGGCTGCTATCCAATGGAAAAAGATTACCAATGGAGAGAGCACTACTTTCCAAGATGCAGATGACAAATATTTGAAGGGTGCATCTAATGGCGGTGACTTAACAGTTGCTGATGCTGCTTGCAACTGGAGTTGGAATGCTACTGATGAGTACTATCACATTGGTGCACGCAGTTTCATCTATAGAGAAAGTGCTAACGGTTTCAAGAACTATGCAACATCTAATGCAGGATCTTCAGACTATTCAAGTATAGCAGAAGTAATCGAGATTGAGCCTGCTAATATTGTTATCAACAGCAAGGCTAATCCCGGATTGGCTTATACTCCTGCAGAGGTTACGCTGACCGTTGGTAACACGTTCACTCCGTCAGTTTTAAGTTATGCTGAAGGCTTTGACGGCTTGGCAGCAGTAACTTATGCTTCGAATAATGAAGAACTTGCTACAGTAAATGCAAGCGGTGTAGTATCGCTTGTAGCGAATGCAACAGGTACAGCAACGATTACTGCCACCTTCGCTGGCAATGATAATTATCAGGCTGGCAATGCTTCGTACACCATTACTGTAAACGAGGCAGGTGACGACCTTACAGGTGTTTGGGTTCTTGCTTCTTCTGTAGCTGCCGGTGATAAGATTATCATCATGGGCGCTAACAATGCAGATATCTACACGATGGGTAAGCAGAATGCCAACAACCGTGCTGCTGTAGCAAGTACTCTTTCTGAAGATGTATTGAATCCGGGTGCAGCAACAAAGGTATTCACCCTTGTCGATGCTGGTGAAGGCAAGTTCGCTATCAAGGCATCTAATGGCAACTATCTGACATCTGCTACCTCGGGTACAAGCAATAACCTCTTGGAGACTGCAAACTATGAGTTAGATAACGCAAAATGGACTATCTCTATTGAAGAAGGCGTTGCAAGCATCGTAGCTGCTGCAGGAAGCAAGACGGTAATGCAATATAATAGTGGAAGTACAATCTTCTCTTGCTATGGTACTGCAAGTCAGAAACCGGTTAAAATATACACGCTACAAGAGGATACTCCTGTAGAACCGGAACTTGATTGGACGGAAGCACGTACCGACTTGACTGCAGGTTACTACTACACCATGTGTCTGGATAAGGCTGTTACGCATATCGATGGTGCTTCAATTTGGAGAGTGCTGAGCAAGACTCAGGAAGGCTCGGGTATCATCCTTGAGGAAGTAACAGGTACGCTTGACGCAGGTCGTCCGTACTTCTTCTATGCAACGGCTTCAGTGCTGAAGGTTGTTTATACAGGTGGTGCTGTAGGTGCTCCTCTAACAGAAGGCAACAACGGTCTGGTGGGCTCGTTCACGCAGGAGATGATTGCTCGAAGCAACGATAACTACATTCTTTACAATAATGCATTGTATTATGTAAATACGGATAATGTAAAGGTAGGTGCCAACCGTGCCTACTTGAACATGGCAGCTGTTCTTGAATATAACGAAGGCACTCCGGCTCCGGGTCGACGCCGCGTGACGATGCAGACCAATGGCGAGCAGGTGGCTACAGGCATGGATGAAGTGAACGTTAATTCCGAGGTAGCTGTAAAGACGCTGATTGATGGCCAACTCTTCATCCTCTGCGGACAGAAGATGTACGACACCACCGGACGTCTGGTGAAGTAAGATGATTCTTCAGGTCAACCGGTCTTATGGTAGACCGGTTGACCGGTCGGACAAAACTAACCAATGAAATAAATACTATCTATTATGAAGAAAATGTATATTCAACCTGCTGTAGAGCAAATGCATTTGTTGCCCGAAGCCATGGTGCTATCCGGCAGTCCTGTAGCACCCGGAAGTCCGATCCCAACCGGTGGTGGCACAGACAATATCGGCGGTGGTGACATCATCGGCGGCTAACCTACCCTCTATCCATAACGCGTTTTGCGTTGCAAAACAGAAAGGCTGAGATCTTCGGATCTTGGCCTTTTTGTGTGGGGGAGGGCAATGGACTTATCTGTCAAAAATTGCCCAAAATGACCAAAAATTTATAAATGTGAATGATTTTTAATGCTTTTTGCCAGAAATATTTGCAAATGTCAAATATTTTTCGTACCTTTGCATGCGGAAATTGAAAATTATCAATTCAAAACTTCAAAATGGTTAAGTAGTATGGTACAAGTTTTTTCTCCATATCAAATGCAAATTTTGGATAGTATATCACATGTCACTTCCGATAAAGAATTGTTTGATATACGGAATCTAATTGCTGATTATTTTTCAAATAAAGCATTAGATGCAATGGATGAATTGTGCACCGAGGGCAAACTATCGACTTCAACTATTCAGTCGTGGTCAAAAGAACATCTGCGTACCGCTTATAACCGCTAATGTATGGATAATATTGTTCTTGATACGAACTGCCTGCTTCCTGCCTTGAAACGCGATAGTATCTACTATCCCATATGGAGAGATTTTATCAGCGGTAAGTATTGCTTGTGTTTTACAGATGACATCTTAAATGAGTACGAAGAGATTATAACACAAAAAACCGGCTCAAGCGAAATAGCCAAACATGTAATCGCGGCTATACTGAATAGAACTAACATCAAGCATATAGAGGTTTATTTTCATTTTGAACTCATCAAAGTGGATCCGGACGATAATAAGTTCGTGGATTGTGCCATTAAGGCAAATGCCAAATATATCGTATCTGAAGATCATCACTTCGACGTGCTAAAAGATCTTACATTTCCTCCGGTACAAGTAATAGGTATTGACGATTTTTTGCATGAATTGCTGGCGCAATAGTCCTATGACATCATTATACAACTTACAGACAGCCCGTAATGACCAAAGCATCCTCGCTTGGCTCTCGCATATCCCTCGCGTAGCTGTAGTATTGTAATATTGATATATGCATCATATCAGAAAGGTTGAGATCTTCGGATCTTGGCCTTTTTGTGTGGGGCTATTACGACCAAAGGCAACCACACTGCTTCCTTTGATGGTGGAAAGAGGCTATTGAGCCAACCATGACAGACTATTATAAAACAATTGTGATAGGACGGATTTGATGTCAAATCCGCCCAATAAGACATCTTTATTTGGCGGATTTGCCATAAAAATATGTAAAATCCGCCGATTTAATGCGTTTTATTTGCATATTTGAAAAAAAAATACTATCTTTGCAGCGTTTACAAAATTGGTAAGTCTATGAAAATCTATGGCAGAGAAAATGACATTGCTTTATTGGAGCAATTGTACGCAAGTAAACGTCCTGAGTTCGTGGCTGTATATGGTCGTCGCCGAGTGGGAAAAACATATCTTGTGAGCGAACTTTTCAATTCGCGTTTTACATTTTACCATACCGGTTTGTCTCCGCATCTACATGCTAAAAAGAACGCATTGCAAGAGCAACTACACGCTTTTTATATCACCTTGCGCAGCAGTGGGTTGGATGCTGATATCCCTCAGCCTACAAACTGGTTGGATGCGTTCGAACTCCTTAAATCTGTGCTGCTTCACAAGTCGAATGGCAGGCGTCAGGTTGTGTTCATAGACGAGATGCCATGGTTAGACACTCCACGCTCTAACTTCCTTGCTGCCTTTGAGCATTTCTGGAACAGTTGGGGAGCAAGACAGGAAAACTTGATGCTTATTGTATGCGGTTCGGCAACATCATGGATGAAACAATCAATCATCAACAATAAAGGGGGATTATACAATCGCATCACACGTGAGATAAAAGTAATGCCATTCAGTCTGCACGAAACGGAAGAACTGCTAAAGGACAGAGGTGTCAAGTGGAGCAGATACGATATAGCACAGTTCTATATGATTGCCGGAGGAATACCACACTATATCAGTTTTGTGCAACCAAAGCAAAGTCTTCCTCATGCTATTGATAGTATTTTCTTTGCCGACCAAGCTCCCTTAAAACAAGAATTTGAGCGATTGTTCGGCTCGTTGTTCTCGAATGCCGACAAATATATAAAGATTGTTCGGCTAATCGGGAAGACACATGTAGGTTTAACCCGACAACAATTGTTAGCGGATATGTCCAAAACCGATGGCGGTAACTTCTCTGCTGTGCTTAAGAATCTCGTGATGAGCGATTTTCTGTTGCCTTACACGTCTTATATGGATGGCAAGCGTCAGGAACGCTACAAACTGATTGATCCGTTTTGTCAATTCTTCCTTACGTTTATGGATGGAAAGAATCGCCCGTCAGACTTTTGGCAACAAAATGCTCTGTCAGGACAAATAAATGCATGGCGGGGATTTGCATTTGAGGAGTTGTGCTTCAATCACATTACGCAAATCAAGCACGCTTTAGGTATACCACAAGTTAGTACAACTGTTTCTAAGTGGGCATTGCAAGGAAATGAATCTACGAAGGGCACGCAAATAGATATGATTATTGATCGGGCAGACAATATAGTTGATGTATGTGAAATGAAATTTACCAACGGTCTGTTTGCTATCAATAAAAACTATGATCTGACACTTCGTGAGCGCTTGCAATTGCTATCGGAACACTTACCCAAGCGGAAAATAACACATCTGGTATTTATAACGTCCTTCGGCATTAAGCAAAATGAATATGCCGGTATTGCACAACAATCCATAACACTTGATGCGCTCTTTAATCGGCGGGAATAGGAGTGAAATATATCAAATCCGCCCGATTAAGTGCTATTTTGGAGGATTTGTAGAATCGTAGATTATGAAATTTATAGTGCTATGAACACATTATCATACAAAGTGTCTGTCACCAATATTTTTCAACGGCTGTAAGAATCCGTCTGTCAAAAGATGTGTTCCTTAGAAAATGAGAAAGCGACTCGAAGGAACTCCTTTCTTTAATAGGAAATAACCGGATAAGGAAAGTGGGGAAAACAGGCGAAATTATGCGCATTTTGCAAAAATATAGGAATATATCGGTATTTTTCGGAGAAAAATTTGCAAATGTCAAAAATTTTTTGTAACTTTGTTGCCGTTACGTATAAAAAGCGATGTGCGCTACGAATGCTCATGTGATGCGCGCACGTGAAATAAAGATTCATCACCTTAAAACACGAAGCCTATGTATTGTCCTGAATGCGGAACCCGATTAGATGATGATGCGCTGTTCTGCCCGGAATGCGGCACGAAAGTGATGCACGAAGAAGAGCCTGTGGCTGCCCAGAATAATCCGGGCAGTTCGTCTTCCGGCAGTTCATCAACCGGCAGTTCGTCTACAGGCACGATGTCGGGCGGTACAACGGAGCGTGTACCCAACGGGCCGTCGGCTCCGGCAGAAGAGGCAGATACGCGTCCGGTGTTTGCACGTGGACTGATACTGACGAACCTGGCGGGTATAGGCAAGCGATTGAGGATAGATCCGCTGGCGCTACGAGGCATCATCAACAATTATATAGAGGCGCTGAAAAACATCGGGTTGAGTTACAGGCTGATAGATGCTTCGGATTATACGTACGAGCGTAAGAACCTTTTCGGGCAGCATAAGACCGTTCATCTGACAGGCAGCGACCCGTGGTATGCTTTTGCCGACCTGACCTTAGACCAGCATGAGTGGGAGCAGAAGAACGGCATGGACGAGTCGGAGTACCTGTTCATCATAGGCGGCAACAAAGATGTGCCGATGCCCACCTTGCCTAATTTCCTTGCTTCGCACGCCAAAGCCGGCAGCCGTGACAAGACGATGGATACCGATCTGCTCTACTCCTATCCGTACGGGCAGAAGATGGAAGAAGATCTGATGAGTCAGCGGTTGTTCCGCTACGATGCGTTGTTCTACGTAGGCCGTCTGCCGCTGGCGGATAACGCTACGTTGGAAGACCTGACTGGCTATCTGGACCGCAGCATACAGCTTGATTGCTCCGTGCCGGTGGGCATGGCGTACACGCAATGTGACCCGCACTGGAAAGAGGTGACGAACGTGATCACTTCGCCGATGTACGAATGCGGGCTATATCCGCAGTACAACGCTGCGCCCGAAGAGGTACTGCATCGCGGACATATCTTCCTCACGCCTTATGTCATGCTGGATGAAGATGATATGCAGCCTAACTTCGGCGGAGAGTTTGCCTACATCTTCTTCAACATGCACGGCGGCGACAGCATGGGCTCGTACCATTACTACGGCGTCGACATGTCCGGTCAGCATTGCTGCGCAGGTTTCTCGCCGCGACTGATTGCTTCGTCGGTGCGTCCGAATATACTATTCACCCAAGCCTGTTACGGAGGCCGCTTCATCGGCTATCCGAAGGAATACAGCATGTTGCTGACGGCTATCTCGTCGATGACGATGGTGTTTGTTGGCAGTTCGCGTACGGCGTACGGCGCAGGTGACGGCGACGGTCATCTGTCCACATCGGATGTGCTGGGAGCAGTATTCAACCAGCACATGATGGCAGGTGAGAGTGCAGGTCAGGCGATGTTGGCCGCACGAATGGCTACGTTCAAGAACCGTCCGGGTGAGCCGACGCACGCGCTAACGATAGCGGAGTTCAACCTGTACGGCGATCCGATGATGCACTTCGCAGTAGACGGTGCAAGTTTCTACACGGCACATGTATCCAAAGCGGCTCCTCTGGGCGCCAACGATCCGCTGAACGTGCCAACGGAAGAGATCCTGATGAACAAGAATGCCGGCGAACCTCAATCGATGTTGGCACAACTCAGGCAAGCCGTGGACAGCAACATCATGAAGATACACGAAGTGATATCCAAACAGCTATACGCCCAATACGGCATACCGCCTCGTGAGCCGCTGATTATCTCGCGCAAGACCTATCCTGACGGTCATCGCGAACTCGGCTATGACTATCCGATGACCAATGTGCCTGACGGCGACAACGCCATGGCGATGGTTACCACCGACGAGAAAGGTGAGATACTGAGCGTGATAACAACCAAATAACGATAACCCTATAAACCCTACGATTATGGATAAATGCCCAAGATGTGATGCACCGGTGAAGCCGGGACAGAAGTTCTGCACCAAATGTGGCGAGAAACTTATTGATGCGCAACCTGCCGCACAACCATCAGCAGCTGCAGCCGCCGAACCTGTGGCAGAAGAAGAGCATAGCAGAAACCGTCAGCAACCTGCTGAAGACGTAGTACAAACATCCAGCCAGCATATCTACTGGACTATTCAGCAAGGGCAAATAGCTCGTGTGATAACGGCTCAGGAGATGTCGGCTTACACGAATGCCAAAGGTGTGATCGTGAGCGAGGGCACGACGGCATACGTGCGTGTGGACGGCAAAACGGTAGCCACCTTAGGCGGAGGCGTATACGAGTTCAAGGAAGGAATAGCGCAGACCGAGCAAGGCGGCAACGCCATTCAGCGTGCATGGCACTTTGTATCGCACCTGTTTGAGAAGAAACCCGACCCACAGGAAGAGGAGAAGAAAGCGCTGATACTGAATCTGCAGAAAGCTGCAGCATTCACCATCGTCATATTGGTGGACAAAGCTTTCCCCGCCCTGGTAGGAGCCAAGCAGCCGACGCTGGATGACTACAAGACATTCAAGCCGATGCTTATCAAGACGAAGTACTACGACCTGCAAGTAGGCGTGAACGCTTTCTTCCAGATACAGGACAAGGAGCGCTTCATCGGACATTATCTGACCGACTGCACCCTGCTGACCACGGCGCACATCGTAGATACGATAGCCGACAGTATCCGCGCCACCCTGCAACAACTGCTGGAGAACCGCGAGTGGGACGGCAGCAGTCTGCCTACGGAGATACGCCGCGAGATGAAAGACCGCATCAACGAGACGGCTACGGAGCAGTTCTTCGGTCTGGGCATAGCTCGTATTGTGGAGATAACCGCCGACAGCACGGACATGGAACGCTTCCGCAACCTGAGCCGCGAGATGTACTTGAGCGAACAGGAACTGGACTACCTGCAGCGCACCAACGAATTCCGCAACCGAATGACGGCCGTTCAGAACGCCCAGCAGATAGCCGAAGCACGCAGCGAAGCCGAACTGCGGGCTGAACTGGACAAGATCAACAAAGACAATCTGCTGCGCGAAGATGAGATGCAGAAGTTCCAGTTGATGCTGGACAGCCAGCGCCGCCTGCGCGAGGCTCGGACGAAGGAGGAAGAAGATGCCGTACTGGCTGAGATCCGCAAGCAAGGCTTGTTGCGCGACATCGACTATCGCCGCCTGGAACAGGAAGCAGACCTGGAGCGCCGTCAGAGGGAGGCCGACTTCGAATTCCAGGAACAGCAGCGTCAGGAACAACTGAAGATGGAGAAAAGGCAGAGGGAGTTTGAGATGTTCATGTCGATGGAGAATGCCAACCGTGAGCACGAACTGGAGATGGCACGCGTACATGTCGATACCGACAAGGAATGGAACGAGCGTCTGCGTGAACAACAGCAGCGCCAGAACGACCAGATGATGGAACTGCTGCGCACGATGGCTGCCAACAACCATCCGCAGAACTATGGCAATAGCAACGGTAATAACAACGGCAACAATAACAACTGATTATGAAGTACGAAGGAATTATCCGAATCGTCCGTGAGCTGGAAGGCTCGAAATCCGAGGGCGATTATGCCTATCTGGAAGTGGACGAGGAGCACAGCTACCGATTGTACCGCCATGGACATCTGGCAGCAGATGTGGCATTCATCCGTGAATATGCCGACCAGAAAGTAGTGGTAGAAGGCGTAGAGGAAGAATATAACAACATGTGTATAACCGCAATAAATGATAAAAAAGTATGAAATGTCCTGAATGTAACGAGGAGATACCCGCCGGAACACGTATTTGTCCGAACTGCGATTACGAACTGACCGATGCTGAATTTGCAGCAGCCGGTGGAGCAGCCGCTCCCGACAAACCTGCCGTGAGCGCTCCTGAGCGTCCGAATATGGCTGCACCGAGCAAACCCTCAGCCGCCGCGCCGAGCAAGCCGAACATATCGGCTCCGACAAAACCCGGCAAACCGGCTGCACCCGACGTAGCGATGCCCGAATCGATCATGGCGCACGGCGACGTGAGCGTATCGGCTGACCATTCTGTTCACAACACGCAGAATAATACGCAGAACACCCAGAACAATATCGCCAACACGACGAACGTGGCGAACAATACGACCAACAACACCCAGCAGACGATCATCATCAATGTGGGTGCAGGCGGTCAGTTGCCAGGCGGTATAGTGGATGACGCAACGACGGCTGCAGTGAACGATGCGGCATCCAAACAAAAACAGCCACGCCATCAGCATCAGCAGAGTGCTCCGCACGTGGAAGCAGAAGAGGGACAGAAAGGTGTAGGCAGCATCACGGGTGAAGGTACCATCTATATCAAGACCGGCAGGCGGATGCCTACGTGGCTGATAGCTACGATAGCAGGTGTGGTGCTGGGTATAGGTATAGTAATCTATCTGCGTACAAGCAGAAAGCCCGTAACAGAAGGTGCAAAAACGGAGACAGTAGCTGCTCCGGCACAGAACGCTACGCCTGCCGGACAAACAGCAGCCAAGACAGGCACGGCAAGCAAACCTGCCGCCAAGCCCAAACCTGCTGACCCCTATGCTGACGGCATGAAAGCGTACAACAACGGCGATTATGACAATGCCGTGAAGAACCTGACGAAAGCATCCAACCTGAGCGACAAGCAGAAAGCAGGTGAGGCTGCCTTCAAACTGGGAACGATGTACGAGAACGGCGAGGGCGTGGATGCCAACAAACAGAAAGCCATTGAGTGGTACGAGAAAGCTGCCAAGTTGGGCAACAAGAATGCCAAGCGCAAACTGATGTAATACTTGTCAGTTTGGTCTGTAACGGAATATTAACAAAAATGGTCGAGATATTATGAAGAAGATTATAGCCTTGCTACTATGCTGCCTGCCGCTGTTGGCGGCAGCTCAGACAGCCGAACCTACGGCAGAGGAGAATCTGGCAGAGAAAATCATCATCATTCCTCACGTAGCCATCACGAGCGACGTGCCGGATTATGCCAAATCGCTGATGCTGGACAAGATGAAACAAGCGTTGCTCAAACAGGGCATCATGGATCAGAGCGACCGTTCGCGCTATGTGCTGACCGTTCGCTCGAACATCCTGGACGAGGGCATGACCGAAAGCGTTCCGGCAAAAGCGTACGTAAAAGTATCGTTCAGCTTCTACATAGGCGACGTGGACAGCGGAATACTGTTTGCTACGCAAAACATGACCAAGAAAGGTGTGGCTGACGATGCAGAGAAAGCTTACATGCAGGCCGTGAAAGCCATTCAGTCGGGGGATCAGGCATTCAAGAAACTGATAGATGAGGCTAAAGTGCGCATCGTGGAGACCTTGAAGGCTCGCGAGGATGCAGGTGAGTTCAACAAAGAGAGCTATGATATCAACTGGTGGTAAGCCAAAATACTGACAACAATGAAAAAAGTAACTACCTTCTTATTAGCCCTGCTTACTATTGCTGCTTTTGGACAGGACTATAGCAATTCGACGGGCTATCACCGCAGTTCGCTGTATGTGATGCCGGTGGTACACATGCAAGATTCGTTTGCGAACGAGATCCTGTATTCGGCACAAAACCTGCCCTTCCCTGACCGCTACAACAACCTCAACGAGACAGGGGTGGTAGATGTTGTACTGTTGGACGACCATTCGAATCACCGCACGGTGCGCGATACCACGATGCATCGGGTGTTCGACAAGGCATTGAACGAGTCGGAGCTTGCGAAGATGATTGTGGCGCACTGGTTCATGTTCGATACGTTGCGAGGCTTCAGCACCGAGCGTCTGGTGACGGAAGGTATGTACGATGCATCCGAACTGCAGAAAGAACTGGCAGCCGGCACGCTGGCGGGAATGATCAACCTGGTGGATGCAGGCAACGAGTTGGTGAGCAAGAGCTTCGTGCTGATCAACGACATGAGCTACATCAATCATGCCGACCGCGCACAGACGGTGAGCGATATATGTACGGTAATTGCGGACTATGGCAAAGAGGCGCAGAAGGTAGGCAACGAACTGCAGCAATCGAATACGGGCATAGGTCTGCTGGACGGCGTTCTGGGTTTGGCCGGAGCAGCATCGAGTCTGGCAGGTAGCGTAGCCGAACTGGCAGGTGACCTGACCAAGAGCACGAACGAACTGCTGGAGATAAAAGGCTTTGCCGTACTGGAAGCTACTTATCTGTATCAGTTGGATTGGTCGCCTGCCGTGCAGAACAAGTTCTACAGCAAGTATTATACCGAAAACGGCGATGCAAGCAAGATAGAAGCTTTCCTGAACGACAAGAGTACGTTCCGGCTGAAATACGTAGGCATGATGCCTACCGTGACCAACAACGCTACCGCCTTCAATGCCGGCACCTATTCGAAGATGCAGCAAGCCGATCAGATCCTCATCACCTGCGCACGAACGATGGATGACGCCATCAACAACCTGCAAGCCAAGTTTGAGGATTTCCGCGTGTATACGCCTATCATGCAAATCCTGTATGATGCTAAAGGCAAAGTGACAGGCTTCATGGCGGCTATCGGGCAAAAGGAAGGTGTGACGCTGAAGAAGAAATATGCAGTACGTGAGATGGTTTTCCAGAACGGCAAGACGACGTATCGCGATGTGATGCCGCCATTGAAAGCCGATCAGATATGGGACAACCGTCATGGAGTAGAGCAAGATATGAACGCTATGCGTGGCACGACGTTCAAGACCAAAAACGGCAAACTCTATCCGGGCTTGCTGCTGATAGAAAAATGATAACGGCATCCGCCGTGCTTGGCGGATAAAATACAGAAGAGCGATGAAACGATTAATTCTATTTGGATTATTATTACCGCTGGCAGCAGGCATGTTTGCCCAAGCAGCGGCAAAGGCAAAAGCCGATCAGGATACGCGTCAGTGGCGTTATGAGATTCAGCCGGCAGTAGGTCAGGCTCCGCAAGGATGCGCCATCGTGAGAGTGTGGTCGTATTCGAAGAACGCCAATGTAGCCACATCGCAGGCAGGCAAAAATGCCGTGCATGGCATCATCTTCACCGGTTATGCTCCCTCTACCGACAGCAAACGTCTTCCCGGAAGACATCCGATGATAGAGACTCCGGGTACGGAAGAGAAATTTGCCACCTATTTTGAGAAATTCTTCGAGGATGGCGGTTCGTATCAGCGCTACTTCTCGCTGATGGGTAACGGAGTGCCTGATCAGGTGGTGAAGATTGGCAAGGAGTACAAAGTAGGCTTGGTAGTGACGGTATTGGCAGACGAATTGCGCCAACGGCTGGAGAACGACGGCGTGATGCAAGGCGTAGGTGAGATGATGAACGGCAAAGTGCCGACACTGATGGTTGTTCCATCCGACCAATGGTGCTTGCAGAACGGCTACGTGACCAAAGACGGACTGCCTGACTACTATAATGCTGTAACCACAAGCAACGAACTGCTGCAAGCCATCGCACAGGTCAACACGTTGTTTGCCGACCGAGGATTCCCGCTGAAGAACCTGGAGTCGCAACTCAAGACCTTGAAATCGCAGGCAGCAGAAGATGCTATGACTTCATCCAAATCCGGTGCGGATATCATCGTATCGCCTATCGACCAACTGAAATCAGTTGCCCGGGCAGATATATGGGTAAAGATCGGATGGACGGTCAATGAGATGGCAGGTGGCAGCCAGCAGTCGCTATCGTTTGTGATGCAAGGCTTGGACGCTTATTCCGACAAGCAGATAGCCGGTGCTACCGGCACAGGTCAAGCCGTCTATGCTTCGCAGGCACAACTGCCCATCATGCTGGAAGAGGCTATACTCGGACACATGAACAATTTCTCCGACCAACTGGTTTCGCATTTTGCCGACATTCAGCAGAATGGCCGACAGATAGTTATCCGCGTGCGAGTGTTTGATGATTTCGACGGTGACTTGGAGAGTGATTACAATGGCGAGGAACTGGGTGCGCTGATTGAGGACTGGATATCCGATAACACGCTCCGCGGACGGTTCAACACGTCGGTAGCTACCAGCAGCCAGATGTTGTTTGAGAACGTGGCTATACCTTTGCAGAACGACAAAGGCCGTGATCTGGATGCACGCACATGGCTACGGCCGTTACAGAAACATCTGCAACAGACCTACGGCATCGAATCGAAAATCATGTCGCAGGGACTGGGAGCAGCCACGCTGGTGATCGGCGGCAAGTAGTCACTTTAGAGTGACCACTCGAAGCCGTCCTTGGTATCTTTGATGCTGAAGCCCAGATCGGTGAGGGCGTTGCGGATGCGATCGGAAGTAGTCCAGTCCTTGTTGCGCTTGGCATCGAGGCGGATATTGAGCAGCAGGTCGATAGCACCGCTATAGGCAGCAGTATTGCTGTTGGCAGCCGATGCGCTATCGGCAAGTTGCAAGCCAAGGATATTTATGGCATAGGTCTGCCATACATCCCGCAGTTCGTTGAGATCCGCTTCACTAATCGTAGCCTTGCCATCCGCAAGGCTATTGATTGTTTTGGTGGAGTCGAACAGATGTGAGATGACGATAGGTGTATTCAGATCATCATCCATGGCTTCGGCGCAGCGCTGACGCAGACCGGCTACGCCTGTTAGATCGCTATCGCTGTTAGATCGCTGCGCTGTTAGATTGCCTTTGGCTGTCGGATGCAGTTTTTGCAGGCGGGCATAGGCCTCTGCCAACCGTTGGAAGCCTTTCTCGGCAGCTTCAAGAGCTTCGGAAGAGAAGTCGAGGGTAGAGCGGTAATGCGCCATGAGGATGAACAGGCGAATGGTCATCGGGCTGAAAGGTTTGGAGAGCAAATGATGCTCGCCCGAGAAGAACTGGCGGAGTGTGATAAAATTATTATAACTCTTACCCATCTTCTTTCCGGCGATGGTGATCATGTTGTTGTGGAGCCAGTAGTGGACCGTGTCATGTCCGAGTGCGGCGCACGACTGCGCAATCTCCGCCTCATGGTGCGGGAACATCAAGTCCATACCGCCGCCATGAATATCGAACTCCTCACCCAGATATTTCGTACCCATAGCCGAGCACTCCATGTGCCATCCGGGGAAACCCTCGCTATGCAGCTCTTTTTGCTCGCCTTGTTCGGTATAGCGGAAGACGGCAGGCCAGTGCATGATATGTTCGGGAGCCGCTTTCTTCCATAGTGCGAAATCGTAGGAGTGGCGTTTTTCGTCCTGTCCGTCCAGTTCGCGCGTGTCGGTAACTATATCTTCGAGGTTGCGTCCGCTGAGTTTGCCGTACGGAAAATCCTGTGCATAGCGCTCTACATCCATATAGATGCTTCCGTTGGAGACATAGGCATAGCCTTTGTCGAGAATCTTCTGGACGAAAGCAATCTGCTCGATGATATGTCCGGAAGCGTGCGGTTCGATAGAGGGTGGCAGCACGTTGAGCGCTTCCATGTCGTGATGGTAGCGGTTGGTGAAGAACTGCACAACTTCCATCGGTTCGAGTTGCTCGAGGCGTGCTTTCTTTGCTATCTTGTCCTCCCCCTGATCGGCATCGTGTTCGAGGTGACCGACATCGGTGATATTACGCACATAGCGCACCTTGTAGCCGAGATGCTGCAGGTAGCGGAAGAGTATATCGAACGTGATAGCCGGCCTTGCGTGCCCGAGATGTGCATCGCCATAGACGGTAGGTCCGCACACATACATGCCTACGTGTCCCTCATGCAAAGGGCGGAAAGGTTGCTTCGTGCGCGCGAGCGTATTATATAGGTATAGCATAGCGTTATGCAGCCAAGCTTGGCTGCAGACTTATAGGAGGTTGTTTTTCTCGATATCGAGGAAGTACTTGTAGGTATCTACTTTGAGTTCACCACACGCCAGTTCGTCGCAGACGATGATACCGTGCTGGTGCATCTGCAGTGCGCTGATGGTCCACATGTGTGAAACAGCACCTTCTACGGCGTGCTGGAGCGCACGCGCTTTGTTATGGCCATTGACAAGGATGAGCACCTCTTTGGCATCCATGATTGTGCCGACACCCACGGTGAGCGCGGTCTTGGGCACGAGATTGACATCGTTGTTGAAGAAGCGCGAGTTGGCGATGATGGTGTCGGTGGTCAGCTCTTTCTTGCGTGTACGCGAGGTGAGCGATGATCCCGGTTCGTTGAAGGCAATATGTCCGTCAGGACCGATGCCTCCGAGGAAGAGATGAATACCACCGTGGTTGCGAATGTTCGCCTCATAGCGTGCACACTCTGCCTCGAGGTCAGGAGCGTTGCCGTTGAGGATATTGACGTTCTCCTTGCGGATGTCGATATGCGAGAAGAAATTGTTCCACATGAAGCTGTGATAGCTCTCGGGATGGTCTTCGGGCAGCCCGACATACTCGTCCATATTGAACGTCACCACATTGCGGAAGGATACTTTGCCCTGTTGGTTGAGTTCAATAAGTTTCTTATACATACCGAGCGGCGATGATCCTGTAGGCAGACCGAGCACGAAAGGATTGCTCTCTTTCGGCGCATATTCGTTGATGCGTTTGGCTACGTAGTTAGCAGCCCATTCCGACATCAGATCGTAGTTCTTTTCGATAATAAGTCTCATGACATTTACAATTTAGTCATTTACCATTTGGTCATTTATGTACTATTTGACCATTGTTATAATTTAATCCACTTTCTTGAGTACGAGTGCCGATCGTGCAGGCAGGTAGAGTTTGAGCCATCCTTTCTTGGCGCGTGTGTACTCGGGGTCGGGGTTGGTGAGGTGGTCGACAGAGTCGTCGGTCTGCTCAAAGCCGGCAAATTGCGGATTGTCGGTATTGAGCACCACGCGATACTTGCCCTGCGGGGCGAGGAAACCGTAGTCGGGGAAGGACTTGACGCCGTTCCAGTTGAAGACGAACACATAGTCGCCTCGCATATATGCCACCACTTGGTCGCCCTCGCGATCCCAGAGGTTGATGATAGGGGTGTCGGGCTTGATGCCGGAGCTGAGCATGAAGTGCACCATAGCGGCATCGAAGCGGTTGAGGTCGGCATAGTAGAAGTTCTTGTTGTCGACGAGCGACCACTGACGCCTTGCGTACTGATAGCTCCATCCGTTGCCTTGGCGCGGGAAATCGATCCACTCGGGATGGCCGAACTCGTTACCCATGAAGTTGAGATATCCGCCATTGATGGTAGAAGCGGTGATGAGGCGAATCATCTTGTGCAGGGCAATGCCACGGTCGACCATATAGGTGGAGTGGCCATGCTCAAAATGCCAGTACATGTCGGCATCGACGAGGCGGAAGATGATGGTCTTATCGCCTACGAGTGCCTGATCGTGGCTCTCGGCATAAGAGATGGTCTTCTCGGTCTGACGACGGTTGGTCATCTCGTAGAGGATGTGTCCGGCTTTCCAGTCCTCGTCGCGCACCTCTTTGATATACTTGATCCAGAAATCAGGTATACCCATAGCCAGGCGGTAGTCGAAGCCCATACCACCATCCTCGATGGGGCTGGCGAGTCCGGGCATGCCTGACATATCTTCGGCAATAGTGATGGCGTTCTTCTTCACCTCGTGGATAAGTTTGTTGGCGAGGGTGAGGTAGCAGATGGCGTCACCGTCCTCGTTGCCATTGAAGTAGGAAGGATAGCCGTTGAAATCCTCGCCCAGACCGTGGCTGAGGTACATCATGGATGTAACGCCATCGAAGCGGAAACCGTCGAAATCATATTCCTCGAGCCAGAACTTGCAGTTGGAGAGGAGGAAGTGCATCACCTCGTTCTTGCCATAGTTGAAGCAGAGGCTGTCCCATGCCGGATGCTCGCGACGCGGTCCGTCGTGGAAATACTGGTAGGGTGTACCGTCGAAATTGCCGAGGCCTTCCAGTTCGTTCTTTACGGCGTGGGAATGCACAATATCCATGATGACGGCTATGCCGAGCTTGTGCGCCTCCTTGATAAGCTCCTTAAGCTCTTCGGGCGTACCGAAGCGTGAGGAAGCGGCAAAGAAGTTCGACACATGGTAGCCGAAGGAGCCATAGTAGGGGTGCTCCTGGATAGCCATGATCTGGATGCAGTTGTAGCCGAGTTTGGCTATACGCGGCAGCACATTATCCTTGAACTCGATGTAGGTGCCTACGCGCTGCTCCTCGGTAGCCATACCGATATGGCATTCGTAGATCATGAGCGGTCTGTCGGCTCTCCATCCGCGCGGTCCTTTGCGTTTGGCAGGAACGAACTTGGTGGCCGGTGCCCACACCTGTGCGGAGTAGATCTTCGTGCCCTCGTCCTGTACGACACGCTGTGCGTAAGACGGGATGCGCTCACCGTAACCGCCTATCCATTCAACGAGCAGCTTATAGTGCTGCCCGTGAAGCATCTGCTCCTCGGTGAAATAGCCTTCCCACACGCCGTTGCCGACGGGATAGAGGCGATAGCTCTCGGATTTCTCCCAGTTGTTGAAATCACCCTTGATATAGATAGCCGTAGCATTAGGTGCCCACTCGCGAAGCACCCATCCGGGGTTCAGATGGTGCAAGCCGAAATAGAGGTATCCGGTTGCCCAATTGGATAATTTCTTTTTGCCGCCTGTAAGCTCTCTCTCTTTGCGTTTGGCGTAGTCCATGCGTGCCTGCAAGGCACCCTCGTAAGGCTGTAGGCCTGACTCTTTTTCAACGATAGGTAACATATTCGGGGTTAGATTTATTCAACTTTGGCTTTAACAATAATCTTTCTGAACGTGGACGGTGCAATACCGGCTATATGTGCGTCCGTTGGGAAGAAGACAGCAAAATAGCCTCTCGGAACGCTGAATCGTGCAGAGGGTTTGTCACCGTAAAGCTCCACGTCTTTGCCTTCGTCATACTCCTGAACGATCTTCTGGCAGTCCTCCAGCGAACTCCAAAGCATAGTTTCCGACGTAGTGAGAGGAATCTGGATGTCGATATAATCCTTGTGAGCTTCGAGTTTGCAGTCTTTCTCATCCTTTGGCGCTTGATCGCAGATGTTAACGATGAGATCACGACCGTCTAACTTAATCTTGCATGCGGGAAGTTCTTCGAGATCGTTGTCGTTGAAGAACTGCATGAACTGTTGGAATCCGGGCACGCACCCGAAGTACCAATCGGCATTTTCTAATTTGTCTAGTATCATAGTTTGCTTTTTGAATTCAAAAACAAGCGTATTTTTTTCGCAGGTGCAAAGTTACGAAATATATTTCGTTTATCCAAATTTTGGCACACATTTCCCGCCGAAAAACTTTTTTATGGAACATACAGCGTACAAAACGGGCAGACGATTGCAAAGCGTACAAAGCGCGGACACCCTATTGGGGCATCCGCGCCATGTGAGAACGATAGGGATGTTCCTACCTGTTTTTTGCTTAGCGAACGATCTTGACCGCCTCGCCGTTGGGCAGACGAACGAGGTATGTACCGGCCGGCATAGCGCTCATGGATATGTCGCTATTGCCTTGCGCTACGAGCTTGCCGTCAGCCGAGAAGACGAGCAGATCCATGCCGTTGGCATTATGGATGGTCAGCTCGCTGTAGGATATGCCACGAATAGTAACATCGAAGAGGCCATCCCACTCCTCAACCGTGACCACGCATGCCGCGGTGAAGCCTCCGTCGGTAGTAGTAACGGTGATGGTCGTTTCGCCTACATGCAGGCATGTTACGATTCCGTCATCAAATGTAGCTACGGTAGGATTGCTGTTGTCCCATGTTACGCTCTTGTCGGTTGCGTTGTCCGGCAGAACAGTAGCCACCAGCGGCTCATCCTTTGAATGCGATCCAATGCATCCCATATCGAAGTATATCGAGTCGAAGTTGAGCGTTACGCCCGTGACATGTACAACCGGTGGAACAGGCAAGCTGACCGTTACGAAGCAAGTATCGGTGAAGTTGCCATCCACGGTAGTAACGATGATAGCTGCTTCACCTTCGGCTACGGCAGTCACGACTCCTTCAGCCACGATAGCTACAGCCTCGTTGTCCGAAGTCCATACTACGCTCTTGTCATCAGCGTCAGACGGAGTAACGGTAGCCGTAAGTGTGGCGGTCTGCTCAACCTCAAGCGACAGCTCGTGCAGATCCAGTTCAACGCCGTTGACAGCAATCGGTTCGGGCAACTCTCCCTTGAGAACGGTAAGGCTGCTCTTGGCAGGAATGACAGTCACGTTGTGATCGGTAGGCACGGTGAAGATCTGCAGGCCCGACTCACCGGAGCAAACGAGGTTGCCGGCATAGTCGAAGTTCATCTGACGGATAGTCTGGATGCCGTGCTCGTATTCATAGCGGAGCGTGAGCACAGGCTTATCGCCATCCCACTCGATATCAAATACATAGAACTGCTTCTTGCCACCGTGAAGGATGAGCATGCTCTCGTCGGCACTGACAGCATAGCCGCCACCGTCCGAACCGTCAATGATGTCGTCGTACGGCTCGTAGCACGTAGCCATCTGCATCGTACCGCTATAGTCGATGAACATGAGCGAAGGAGCAGCATTGTTGTTGTTGCCCGACGAGCGAACCTGGCTGACGAATATACCGTGTGATGTGCCGACAGGCGTACCCTCGGTATTGGCTTGCATGGTGAGCGGATAGACAGCGTTCGGCGCAACGTCCCACGAATGAGCGATGGTTCCGTCGGCTTGACCAATGTTGTAAACGACTATACCGTTAGCGGGGAGCGTGCCACCGGCATCCTCGTTGTAGACGATAAGCTTGGTGTCAGCGCCTGTGCCGTAGATATTCAAGCCCGGCGTAGAGCTGCCGACCTGTACGCCGTTGTTGGTGAACAGACCGGAAGATGCGCGCGTACCCTGGAAGAACTGCGTGATGGGGCTGCTCAGATCAGCAGGGTTGAGGATGTATACACCCGAATAGCCATCCGCCCAGTCAGCCTGATAAACGAAGCCGTCAGGAGCTACGGAGAGTCGTCCCGGGTTACCGAAGTCGGTACTTACTTTCAGATAGTCGGGAGTAAGAAGCGTGTAGTCGGGGTTATATACGTAGATACCGCTATACGGGCGTTCTGCCGATCCGGAAGAGCCGGCACGACGCATGATATAGATCCGGCCGAAATAATCCGACTCCGGACTCTTGTCTACGTTGTTGAACACACGCGTGGTGCTGCTGCGTACCATGGAGTTATCGGCAAAGAGCGTACCCCAGTTACTTACATTTTCGCCGATGAGTTCGACAGCCCACGTGGCAAGTACAGAACTTGCTATGGGCAATTTGTCGGACTTGATCTGCACGCTGTTGGCTCCGGCGATAGCGGGCGTTACAGCCACCTTGCCTACTTCGCTACCGTTCTGGTAGAACACGATGTTCGTAGCTACTGCAGCATCGTTGGCGGTATAGGTGAAGGTGTACATTGAGTCGGCTTCGTTATAAGCCAAGCCGAGTCCATAAGCGTTGATATGTGCAATGACAGGCTGGGCAACACCGGCGGTGGTGAGTTTGCTCAGACCATCCATGCCGTCGTGATACAGGGATATCTCACCTTCTGCCACTACGGCAAAGGCTGCAGCGGGCGTGGCAGTTGTGGGATTGGCCACCTGCAAGGTGACTTCCTTCGGTTGGTCAACGCCATCGGTGATGTCATAAAGAGCTACACCTGCCGACCGGTCGGCAGCAGGCATAACCATCAACTGATGATGTGCATACTTGAAGTAGTTCAAGCCTTTCGCTCCGAGGAAGGTCTGCGGCATGGTAGCGATGATTGGGGCGGAAGCGGTGGTGGTGACGGTAGTCCACTCCATCGGTGCGATGTTGGAGGCAGTAATCATCACCTTGTTGTCACCCTTCGGCGAAATGGCAAATTGGATGTCATGTCCCATCTCAGAGAGCTTGTATGCAGCATCCTGGTTGCGGAAGGCACCTGCAAAAGCGTTATCGGCAATCACGTATACTACGAAACGTACGCCATGCGCATCGCTGCCGGTGGTATAAGTGGTGGTGTAGATATATCCGTCGGTGAGCGTACCGGCATAAGCGAGGGTAGAGCCAACGATAGCGTTGTAGTAGTTGCCGGCAGTCTCGCTGGTGGTATTAGTCAGCCAGACAGCTCCGCTCCATACTCCTGCATTCTCCGTCCACTTGTACAGCTGCCAGTTGTTAGTCGGCGTGAAAGTCACAGCCTCCTCGTTGCAGCCGATGAGTACGCCCTCGGCCGTAACAGCTATATCCGACAGCTTGAGCTTGCCGGAAGCACTTACCGTACAGAAGTCGGTAGGCAGGGTAGCGGTAACAGTGTGGGTGGTGGGGTTGATGAGGTAGAGCGACGGATTGTTCTGTGCATCCAATGCGAGTACATACATCGTATTGTCATCACGAACGATGGCGCGGCGGATGGTTTTGCCTTGCAGTTGCTCGATGGCAGTATTGGCGAACACTTCCGTCATCTGGTAGCGCCCTGCCAGACCTACATAAGCAGGCAGTTCAGGTTCGGGATAGGTCTCGTAGGTAATGGTAGGCGGCTCATAGGTCTCGTCCTCCAGATAGATGATAGGATACGTAACTTCGTTAGCTGTGACGGTGATGGGAGTCTTGAACTCATCATACAAGGGGTTGTATCCGTCACAGGTGGCATCGAGCGTATAATCGTTACCCGGAACGAGGTTGCCGAAGTAGAAAATACCATTGTACAAACTGTCGACGGTATATTCCGCAATCTTGGTACCGGCTTTGTACAGCGATACGACAGCACCGTTGCAAGGCTTGTACTGGTCATGCGTCTTGGCAGCATAGGTGTAGAGGTTGTGCTGCATCTTGGTATGCATGTCTTTTACGGCGCCGAGGATATAGCCGTTGGTATCATCATCGGCGTTGAAATAATCGATGATACCGCGATAGTAGGCGTAGCCCTCCATCTTGCAATAGTCATGGTTGAGTGCGCGGTGACGGGCAGGCTGGTAGGTGTGGAAATATCCTTCTACCAAACCGCCTACGCAGCCGTGCTTGAGCACGCCGAGGTAGCCGGTATACGTCTTGCCCGAATAAGCCGATGTGCGAGAGGACGAACTGCCGTAGAAATCGATGTCACCACGGATGTTCTGGCTGGTCTTGTAGCTGCTCTCGTACTCAAACTCGGAAGCGAACATCTCCTGACGCCACGGCCAGATAGCTTTCCAGATGTTTTGGCAAGTTACTTCGAACGTGGATGTGCCACCTTTTGACTCATCGTGTCCACGATAGAGGCACAACGGGTAGTTGGCTGTCGAACCGTCGGTGGCAGCATTGGAGTGAACAGAGATAAACAGGTCGTAGTTACCCGACTCCACCTCCTCGCAGATGACCGATAGATTCTTGTTGAGCGACGTATAGTCCGGGCGGTTCTGATAGTCCTCCCAGGAATAACCAGGGTATTGACCGTTCACCTTCTCATAAGGCCACGGACCGCATTCCTCGCGGCTCATCACTACCGTAGCGCCGGCTGCTACCAGGCGGTCGCGCAAGTAGAGGCACTTCCAGAGGTTGGTGTTCGTTTCGTAGAAACCGCAGGTATCCGGCATGCCGGTAGACGACAGGTTGGGATACGGGATAGTAGCCATCGGGCGGTCGTTAGGTCCGAACGAACCGTGACCGGGATTGACATAAATGCGCTTACCAGCGAGATTGGTACCACTCAGCGTAGCCACCATCACTAAGGCGGTAAGTATAGATAAAATCTTTTTCATACGCATTCGATTTAAGTGTTCGACATGTAGTCATGCAGATTATTGTACTCGCATAAGATAGGTTTTTCCCTCATCCGTTGTGAAGACAATAGCCCCCTCTACGGCATAGGGATAAACAGCTACCATCGACGGGTCGGTCAGCACTTGCGTCTGTCCGTCCAGGCTATAAGCCACGATGCTCGAAGCTGTCAGGCGTTCGCCGTCGTCCTTATCGGCCATGCCGATCACTACATTGTTGTTGTACCACTTGGCAGCACGGCAGTCGAAAGCGACGAACTGCGGATTAGTGCCGTCGATGTTCGATACATAGCATCCGCCGGTAGTAACGTAGAAGCAGATTTTCGTGCCATCGGGCGAGATGCTCGGCCAGATGTAGCTCTTGTCCTCGCCGCATGGAGCCAGCATGGTCGTCTGCGTACCGCGGGTAACGGCAATATGACGGTCGATGATCGACACGGTGAGTTCTGCATCCTTCACATCCATCTTCTTCAGGTCGCGCTGACCTTTGGCAATCAGCTGGCGCTTGCCGCTGGCGAAGTTCTGACGGAGAATATTGCTGCGACGCAATTTGTTCTTGTCGTACGTAGTCTCGCGGAAAGCAATCTCACTGCCGTCACGGCTGATCTTGACGTTGTAGCCTGCTCCGGGTGCGTTCGAGATCTCAGTGATCTGACCGGTAGCCAGTTCGTAACGCATCAGTCCTTGATTGGCAACGGTGGTCAGCAGCAGATAGTCGCCTGCAGGTGATACACCGGCAATCTTCGTTTCCATGTTCTGCGGGGTGTTGACCTGTTCAAGCGATTGTACCTCCAGAACTTGTGCAGCAGCCAACATAGGCAGGGCCACTGCCACCAAAAGAAATAGTTTTTTCATAAGCATTAGTATTTTAATGATTTAACAATTCGCGTTTATTGTATCTGCATGCCTGCAGCGTTGTATGTCCGTCCGTTGACGGTGATGACGAGCCCGTCCGGTGTGAGCCGTTTGGTCGCCTGTTGGGCTTGAGGGGTGTATTCCAGCGCCGTATGCTCCTGTTCGGGCGTAAACATATATTTGTATGCCGCAATGCCGTTGTCGGGCGCCAGGATGTAGACGTAGGCATCGTTGCCTTGCGCATTTACAGCAAAATCTACGGTGAACGCCTGGTGCTCGGTAGAGCCGAGTGCTTCTGTAGTGGCAAGCACTTGCACAGCTTGAGGCAGACCGCCGGTGATCTCGTAGGTGTTGAAGCTGCCATAGATATCCGCAGGTACGAGAAGGTACTCATGTCCGTTCAGAACGAAATATCCCAATCCGGACGCATTGACCGCCGTAGGTTTGACCGCTCCCGTCCATCCTTCGATTTTTGCGCCGGTACTGAGGTTGTGCACCGTAGGCAGGCTGCCTGCCACCGAGGCAAAGAAGGTCGTAGCGTTTCTCGGTATAGCTTTGGCGCTTGTGCCGGCGGGTAGTTGCTCGTTGGCTATCACGTACGAACTGCCCATCACTCCGCCAGTATAATCCATCTTCAAAGCACGATGGTTGACGTTGCTAAGCATGAGCAGGTAGCCGCTCTGCTCAAATGCGCCAAAAGGGTAGAAATAGTCGGTCCTCCCAAAGCCGCTGTTGCTATAGGTGGCTGCGTTCGTCGGGCTGTTACCGCCTACCTGCGAGACGTATACTGACTGATTGCCGGCGTTGGTGGCGCTGTTGCCGAGCAGCATGTGTCCGTCATCGGTGATGCGCAGGTTGTACCAAAGGAAATACTGCGTAGGCAAGTTCACGGTGCTCTCCATTGCTCCCGAAGCGGCGTTCAATACATAATATTTGCTGTTGGCTCCGTCGGATACGTACAGATGTCCGTCATAGCAGGCGATGCTGCGATTGGCGTTAGCAGTATTGAACCCCAGTTGTGCTGCCGACTTACGCCACAGTTCGATGCGTGACAGCTCGCCGTCCACTTGCGGTTCGGGTTCGGGCACTTCGCCCTCGTTGTACAGTGCCGCCTCGTTCTCGTTGCCATAGCGGTCCATGGCGCAGACGGCTACGGTCATGTTATTGAGGTTGCCATAGCCGCTGAGGTCGGCTTGATTGCCGTACACCATCCCCACCAGATAAGCGCTTGTGCTCATAGCCTGAACGGCATCCGTGCCTTTCGGGAATACATATACCGAGAAGCGTTGTGCCGTAGGATGCTGCCAACTCAGCGTGGTGCCGCTCAGCGTCAGACCGGTAGGCGCAGCCAAAGGCGACGTGGTTTTCCAAGTGACGGCAGGCGGCAGCGCTTTCTGCGTAAAGCGCGTCGTAGCCAGCGTGCTGCAACTGTAGTCGGTTACGCCGTCATGGGTGAACTTGAGATAGGTATTGGTGTTGTAGAAGATGCTTCCCGGTGCGCTATAAGGCGAGTATTGGCGATTGGCATCAATCTCCAGACCCAGTTCATCAGGACCAAAACGGTAGCACGCCTGGCTTATGTACGAGTGTACTTTCTTGCCGTCGGTACGGCGGGCATTGAGCGTACTGATGCTTTGTCCCCACCATTGGCAGAGGACGTCATAGTCCTGTTGGGCTGCGGTGGTTGACCAATATACTTGCGGAGCCATATAATCGACATAACCTCCGTCGATCCATGCCAGCGCATCGCAATACAGCACTTTCCATATATCACCTCCGCTGATGCCGGAAGGCAAGGTCAGTCCGTAGGTTGCGGCTGCAGAGGCTGTCATCGAATAGATGCCTCCGGGAGCCATGCCGAACTTCACCCAGGGTTTGACCACCTGTATGGAGTCATACACGGCTTTGATCACTTTGTTGACGTTCTCGCGCCGCCAGTCGCCATCGCTCATGCCCGAAGGTTTGTATAGCGATTTGCTGGTCGCATCCTCGGTAGTGGTGCCACCGTAGGGATAAAAGTAGTCATCCATGAGCATGCCATCGATGTCGTAGTTGTTAACAATCTCCAGTAGCACCTTCACCACATATGCCCGTGCTTCGGGATTGCCCGGATCGAGGATGGTTCCGTTGAATGTGCCGTTGTTGTAGGTGAGCAGCCAGTCGGGGTGTTGAGCGCGGATAGGATCGCTGCTGGCCAGAGCCGTACCATTGTTGATGGCGCTGGTGCGCTCGCCCGCTGTAATCTCATAGCGGAAAGGATTGACCCATGCATGCAATTCCATGCCACGGGCATGTGCCTGTTCCACGGCGTAGGCAAGAGGATCATAGCCCGGGTTCTGTCCGCGTTTGCCCGTCAGGATGTGACTCCACGGCTCGTACGACGACTGGTAGAATGCGTCTGCCACCGGACGAGCCTGGAAGCAGGTGGCATTCATATTGCCGGCCTTGAGGGCATCCAGGATATCAGTCATCTCCTTCTTCTGCTTGGTAATATTGGCAGAAGAGGTAGCTTTGGTCTTAGGCCAGTCAATGCCATAATGCGTGGTGAACCACGTAGCACGAAACTCGGTCTTCGGACTTTGTGCACTAAGCGTCGTCACCGTCCATAGGCACAGCACGCATAGTGCAAACATTGAAATGAATAAACGTTTCATATTGTTCGTTTTTAGTGCTCTTCAAGTATCAGTGCAGAGTAGGGCTCTACTGTTACATTGTTTCCTTCCATCGTACCCATGCCCTTGGCATTGGCCTGTGCATCTTTGGCCAGGATCGTATAGTTGCCGGCGGGTATTTCGGCTTCTGCTACCTCGGCACTGCCGTTCATCAGCACGATGAGCGATTTGGCGCTATCGATGCCTTCCAGATCTTTGATGCGATAGATGATCAGACTCTCATTGTCGGTCTCGATGAACTCGACATGTTCGTTCACCAATTCGGCACTGCCCAGGTGGAAACCTTTGTGTGCACGGCGAATGCCAATCATCTGACGGTAATAAGTGTACAGATCATGGTAGGTCTTTTTGTTCTCCCAAGGGATGATATTGATAGAGTCGGGACTCTGATAACTGTTGTCGATACCCAGTTTGGTACGGAACAGTTCCTCACCGCCATATATGAACGTCATGCCTTGCGATACGAGTACACCCGTCTGCGCCAGTTTATTCATCCGGTGCTTGGTATCCTCCGTTTCTGTGGTGGCACTGGCATCAATGCGGTCACGCAGGCAGTAGTTGTCGTGGCAGGTAATATAACTTACATGCTGCATCGGTTCGCCTGCCCAACCTTCGCCAAACTGATTGTCGTTATAGTTGATAGCACCGGTCAATCCGAAGCAAACAGCCTGCCGGCAGCGGCTGTTGCCCGAAGCAAAACCGCGCTCGTGGTCAAACGGCGAGCCGATGAGGGCATTACGGATATCATCGCTAAAAGCGCCAACGCGCGGCATCTTGTATGTCCACTGCTTCATGGCCAGTTCCTCGTACGGATAAGCCGGTGCCATGGCAGCCCAACCTTCGCCGTAAGTGAGGATGGTGGGGTCAATCTCGTCCAGTGCAGCGCGTATCTGACGCATCGTCTCCTGGTCATGGATGCCCATCAGATCGAAGCGGAAACCGTCCACGTGGTACTCTTTTGCCCAATAGCAAACCGACTCTACCATGAAGCGGCGCATCATAGCGTGGTCGCTGGCAGTCTCGTTGCCGCAACCTGAACCGTTGGCATAAGTGCCGTCCTCGTTCATCCGGTAGAAATATTCCGGAACAACGCGTCCGAGTGAGCAGCCCATCACGTTGTAGGTATGGTTGTATACCACATCCATCACTACCCGTATGCCGGCTTTATGCAGGGCTTGGATCATTTGCTTGGCCTCGCGTATACGACAAGTTGGATCGTACGGATCGGTGGAGTAGCCGCCTTCAGGGGCGTTGTAGTTCACGGGATCATAACCCCAGTTGTAATTGCGTTTGTCGAGCGTCGTTTCGTCGATGCTTCCGTAGTCGAACATAGGTAGTATCTGTAGGTGGGTGATGCCCAGCTCTTTCAGGTGGTCGATGCCCGAGGCAAAACCTTCAGGAGTGGTGGTGCCTTCTTCGGTCAGGGCAAGGAACTTGCCTTTGTTCGTAATGCCGGAATAGTTCGACATGGTGAAATCTCTCATGTGCGTCTCATACACCACGATATCCGTCATATCCGGCATGGCGGGACGCTGGTCGGCAGTCCATCCTTCGGGGTTGGTCTGTGCCATATTGATGATAGCGGCACGTGCGCCGTTCACACTCACGGCTTTGGCAAAGATACCCGGAGCTTCCTCGCTCCATGTGCCGTTCTGATACGAGCGGACGGTGTAATACTTGCTGGCTTGGTCGCCATTGATGTAGGCGTGCCAGAAGTTTTGTTTGTCTTTCTTCAGCGCGATGGTCTCGTGCTCGGTGGAGGTGGCATCAGGATACAGACATACTTCCATCTGTTCCGCTACAGGTGACCAGAAGGTGAACGATGTGGCTTTGTGGCCATACAGACACTCGTCTTCCAAGCGAGGTTGACGCGTACAGGCAGTTACTGCTAATGCGGTAAGCATAATCAGAATAATGTTTCTCATATTGGTATCACGCGGCTTAGAAACCGACTTTATTGTTAAATCGCGTACAAAGATACAAAAAATAATGCGAATTTGCAAATTTTCGATTAGAAAAAACGCGTTTGCAAAGCAAAAAGAAATTTTTCCTAAAGAAAATTTGCTATTTTCAAAAAAATGTTGTACCTTTGCAGCCGTATTGCGCAATAAAATCAACGAAAATGTCAAAAACTCCTATCTCTTCGCTCGGCGAGTTCGGTCTTATCCGTCATCTGACCGACCGTTTGCCAAAAATCCAACCCTCTACTATGTATGGCGTAGGCGACGATGCTGCCGTGATGCGTCATGGCGATCGCTGCACGCTGGTTACTACTGACCTGCTGCTGGAAGGTGTTCATTTCAACCTCGAATATGTTCCGCTGCGGCATCTTGGCTACAAGGCGGTGGCTGTCAATGTGTCGGATATATGCGCCATGAATGCTGTTCCTACGCAGATCACCATCGGCTTGGGTGTTTCCTCACGCTTTGGCGTGGAAGATCTTGAAGAGTTCTATGCCGGTGTGCGGGCAGCGTGCGAGCATTATCATGTCGACCTCGTAGGCGGTGATACCTGTGCTTCCGTGAACGGTCTGACCATCGCCATCACCTGCATCGGTGAGGCTGAAGAGAAAGATATTGTCTACCGCAACGGCGCCAAAGTGAACGACCTGATCTGCGTTACGGGCAACCTGGGTGCTGCCTATCTTGGGCTGCAACTGCTTGAGCGCGAACTGCGTACGTTCCGCGCCACCCAACATGGCAACCTCGCTCAGGTACAGACCGACGATTCGATTCACGAGAAGTTCGAAGGACGCGAGTATCTTCTGGAGCGACAGTTGCGACCTGAGGCACGCATGGATATAGTGGAAACATTGCGCAAGGCAGGCATCAAGCCTACGGCGATGATGGACATCTCGGACGGACTTTCATCGGAGTTGTTCCATATTTGTACGCAGTCGAAAGTGGGTTGTGATATTTATGAGGACAAACTGCCGGTGGACTACCAGTCAGCAGCGCTTGCCGATGAGATGAACCTCAATGTGGTGACCTGTGCGCTCAATGGCGGTGAAGACTATGAACTGCTCTTCACGTGCGATATTCATGACTACGAGAAACTGGTGCCGATTGACGATATTTATATCATCGGTCATATAACCGAAGGCAATGCCTTGCGCCTCATACCGCGTACGGGTGAGCCTTTCCCTCTTACTGCGCAGGGGTGGAATGCTTTTGAAAAGTAACGGAGGTTCGGCTGATGCTTACAGTTGCTCAGCTTCAACCAGGGTGATGATACGCTCGGTGATGCGGTCTTTGTCCTTAGCGTCGTAAGACTCTTTTAGGTCGTTCTTGAATAGTTTGGCAATGAACTGCCAGAAATCTGCTACGAACTTGTTTTTGAAGGTAAGGATCAGTTCGTACGATGTTCGGTCGCATTCGCGATCCAGTAGCAGCATCAGCATCCTACCCTGTGAAGCTGTCATGTTGCGGAAATCTTTCTCGTACTCGCGAAAAAGTTCTTTCTCACGTTTGCGCCACCATTGGCGCTGCTCTTTCTGGCTCATCATAGCCAGCGTATCTTCTGCCTCTTCTATCTCGCGTGCGATGCGTTTGGCGTAGGGTAAGGTCTTCTTGACATCGCGTACCGTCCGCCAGTAGAAACGCTCTTGCTGCTTGTTCTTGAATTTTAGCGGCGCATAGCAATACACCTCATGGAGCATGGCATAATATATGGTGTCATTCTCCGCTTCCTGTGCATGGATGCTTGTCGCCAGAAGACATGCACATAATGCTATGTAGAGCCGTTTTTTCACGTTCGATTGTTTCTTGACATGTCAAAATACAACTATTGTGCCACAAAGCGTTTGTTTTTGCAATAAAAATTTGGATATATCAAAAAAATATTGTACCTTTGCACCCGCTTTTGCAAAATCTTCCGCGATGAAGATCAAGAGCACCCAACAAAATCGGGATGTGGCGCAGTCCGGTAGCGCAACGGTCTGGGGGACCGGAGGTCGCAAGTTCGAATCTTGTCATCCCGACAAAAAGGAGATATGTCAACATAGGCACATCTCCTTTTTATTTTCATCAGTGCATAATCAGAACTTTGAGAACGGTGTGGTTCTTTCCGTCGGCTGTGTTGCAATAGACGGTATATACGCCTGAGTGTGCCTTCTTTCCCGATTGCGTTTTTCCATCCCAGACTGCCGTACCGCCGTTGCTATGGGTGCGGCAGACCACATTGCCTGCTGCATCGGCTATGTATACGGTGGTGTTGTCCATCAGTCCGTTGACGGTGATCGTACCTTCGTAGTTCGGCCGTACGGGGTTGGGGTAGATATATGCTTCTTTGAAATCCTCGCTCGGGAGAGTGGCGTCACCGCGGTAGGAGACGAGTCCTTTGGCTGTACCTATATATACCTCACCATTCTCTTCGTTCAGCGCGATGGATAGTACGCAATCCGACGGCATAGGCGAGTTGGCGGAAGTGAAATGCGCAAGTATCTCAGGCTCATAGATGCCCTCTTTGGTCACCATGTGAACGAGATACACGCCTGAAGCGTCTGTGCCTATCCATATACGGTTGCCTCCGGCAAATACGATGGCGTTAATCTGCTCTGTTCCCAGCAGGTAATCCGCCAGGTTAGTGCCGTCGTGGCGGGAGATCTTCATTCGCCGACAAGCGTTCGACTGGAACATGTTCGTTGCCGCATCAATCACCAGTATACCTTCACCCGTTCCGAGCCACAAGTCACCGTTATGATCCTGGGCTATCGTGTTGAGCCTGTCCAAAGTGATGGATTTCTTATCTTGATCGATGAAAGTCTGGCGTGATATAACGCGGTCGTCGTAGCTGCTGTAGGGCGTGCCGTTGTCATTGAGCAAGATTAGGCTGGCGGCATCACGTGCGCTGGCTATCCACTTATAGTCTTGATTGCGACTATCCACCAGAATCTTGCTGACCGTATTGAGTACGATGCGTTGTCCGCCATTGAACAGGTTGAACGAGTGCCAGCCTCCCTGCGGGTCGATGATATGGATATTGGTGGCTATATCACCCGTATTGGTGAGCCACAGGTTGCGTTCGGCATCAAAGGCTATCGCATCCACGCGGCAATAGCGGTAGCGAAGATTATTGTTGAGCAGCGATACGAGCGGACTATTGCCGTGGTTGAAGCGCTTGGCTGTGCCGTCCGGGCGGAACTCAAGCAGTCCGGTGCCGAAAGTGGAGGCATAGAAATGGTCGGGATCAGCCGGATCGACAGCCACATGGCCTATGTCGTACAGCGACAGTACAGAGCCCATCCTATCGCATATCTTCTTATAAGTGAGGTTATCCCATTGGCTGCCGTTGTAGTACATGATCTGTCCCTCGCGCAAGAAACTTGCTGCCCATCTGCCTCCGGGGACTGCCCACAAGCGGTTGCCGTAAGTAGTCATGGCGTACGGCATGTTCGATGACGGACCATCGGGCTCGTATTGCTGAACGGAGTGGTCGGCGGCTATATGCAGCACGCCGTTAGCCGTACCTAACCAGTAGGTCTGCCCGTCGGGTATCACGCAATGTGCCTTGTGCTGAGCCAAGTGCGTCTTTTCTTTCCAGGCGGAGGCAGATACGTCATATTCATATATGCGGCTGTCATCGGCTATGCCGTGCAAGCGTTTATCGTGTACAATCAGCGAACTGATCTTTGCTTCTGTCGGTACAGGCGTACCGTTGCGGTACAGAGTGCTGTCAGCCAGTATATACAACTCACCGTTCATCTCTGCCAGTTGCATCACCTCACCGGGAGCCACGCTCGTCTGCCACAGGGCATAATCGACGATATTGTCATTGAGCGATGCGCGGTACAAGGTGGCGCCGTTGGCTGCTATGATCGTATCACCTATGATGACTATCGATTGTATGGATAGGTCGGTGCCGTTAGGGCCGATATAGTAAGTGTCACTTATTTCCTGCTTGCGCATGTTAAGCGCAAGGATGCCGAAGGGCATAGCCAGATAAGCCGTTCCATGACGGAAAGTGACAGCTTGTACAAGCTTGGGTGTATTCATCTGCTTGAGGTAAAGATCGGCTACGGGATGAAGCGTTCCGTCGGCATGCAGCAGATCGATCAAGCCGTTTTCGTAAGCGATGAGGAGCGTGCGGGTATATGTGTCGTACGCAATGCAGTGGATGGCAGAACCGTTCAATCCGTTGAGCTTCGAATAGTAGTACAGCGATTCATCGTTCTTGCTGATACTGCACAACGAGCCTTCCGATAAAGCATAGACGGTATTTTCGGCCATCTGCAGGTCGGCTATATCAGTGTAAGCAAAATGGGTTCTCCATTGCTGCATAGTGCCCAAAATGTCCGATGGTTCTGTCAGGATATGCGAGTCACGGATGCCGTCATCGCGGTCGGTATATGCTACCAGTCCAAGTCCCGAACCGATAAACATCTTTTGGCCGGATATATCCGCTGCCAGCGAGAGGATGGTGTTGGACGGAAGAGCCGAGTTATCCATCGTGAAATGTTCCAGCAGCGTTGTGCCGTCCGACGAAAGCACATACACGCCGTGCGTCTGCGAGGCTAACCATATTTGTCCGAGATGGTCGATAGTGATATCCTTGATTACCTCCTCGGCAAAGATGTTCAGTCCGTTCTCGTCAAGTACGGTGGGAATGACGCATTGGTTGGATTGCTGGTAATCAACATCTGCCGGAATGATGAACAAGCCATTGTCTGTGCCAACCCATATATCGCCCGACTGCACTTGTGCCAGCGTATAGATGGCAGTATAGGTATGCTCGCCGCCGTTTGTGTCTATCCAGTTGTGGCGGAGAACATTGTTATCATCTTCGGTATTGCTGATTGTGCCTTTGGTATCGATGTAGAATACACAGGCCTCTTTGCCGTCAGATCCTCGCGGCACGATGCCCCATAAGCGCTGTTCATTATTGCGGTCGAATATCAGTTCGCCTACCGTCTCGATGGCATAGCGTGCGCCGGAAGGCAGAAAAGTATTCATGCCCACCTGCTCGCCCGTGCGGGTGAATATTACAATATTATACTCGGCATGTGCCTGTCCCGCTACCATCACCCACAGGTTGCCCTGCTTGTCGAAGATGGCGCCGTCGGTACGCGTGTAGCGTGCCGGATCGTTCGGTGCGGCCGCTGTGATGATTGAGTTGCTCGGTCCCCAGCGCTTGATGCACACGTCATTGCGGAACTCGTATAGCCCCGTGCCGTAGGATGAAACGAAGAAATGGTCAGGATCGAACGGATCCACAGCCACATTCATCATGTCCAGACAATAGGACGATCCTACTTTACCAAGAATGTCGGTATAGGGAATGTTGTGCCATTCATGCCCGTCATAACGCATCACGTCGCCCGGCGTGCTGTTCTGCACTGCCCAACGACCTCCGGCTACCATGAATAGTTGGTTTTGGTCGAAGTCCAGATGGTAGGGGGTGTTCGTCAGCGGTCCGTCCAATTTGTAGGCTATCTCTTCGCCGGAAGACATGCGTCGCAGCACTCCCTCATTGCCGGCAGCCAGCCAAACGCCGTCGTTCTCGATGGCGGGATACTGATCGGGCATCATCACACCGCCGATGATATTCAGGGCGTTGTATGTGTTGCTGTCGTACCTGCTCCATGTGCTTCCACGACGAACATAACAATGGTTGTTCTGCAGCAGGAACAACACACCGCCGACATCGGCAATCTGCTGTATGGCACCTTGTTCGGGCAGCGGAATGCTCGACCAATAAGAATAATCCACAATATTGTCCGTCAGCGATGCGGCAAGCAACGTATTTTCGGTAGCAGCGTAGATGGCATCATTGGCAAAAGCAATACTCTTGACAGGCACTTCCGTAGCTTCGGGACCAACAAAATAGGTGTCGATGAACTCTTGCTTGCGGATGTGGAAGGTCTGAATGCCATAATCCATTGCCATAAAGGCAAGACTGTCTTTGAGCGTGATGCTATGGCAGTACTTGCTGAAGGTGGCATTCTTGTTGTACAAGTCGGGTATGTAGCGGAACTGCCCGTTCTTGAGTATATCCACCTTACCGTCGGCATATACAATCATCAGCGAGCCTACTTGCGGTAGCCATTTGATGCAGGCGATGTTCGTACCGTGCATGCCGTCCTGATGACTGAAAGTTGTTATCTTCTCTGTCTGCGTTTGAATAGAGAACAGCGATCCGGACGAGACGCCGAACACCTCGTTGTTGCCTTCCGCAACACGATTCACACTGTTGTATGCAAAGTGCGTTGTCCATTGTGCCGCTGTCAGCGACAAAGTGAACAAGACTGTCAGGGCAGAAAAGATGATTCGTTTCATGATCGTATATGTTTGATAGCCTGTCAGAGCGTTAATGCTGTCAAAGTATTTGTTTTAGTGCCTGCAAGGCGCGGGCACGATGGCTGATTGTATTCTTTACCTTAGCGGGCAGTTCGGCAAAAGTGCGGTCGTAGTCTTCGGGAATAAAGAGCGGATCATAACCAAAACCTCCGTCTCCCGCTTCAGAAAGTGCGATGCTACCGTTCACTATTCCTTCCACTTGTTCGGTGATTCCGTCGCGGATGATGGTTATCACCGTGCGGAAGCGTGCGGCACGGTTAGCCTGTCCTTGTAGCAGGCGGAGAGCCTTTTTTCTGTTCTCGGCAGGATTGGATGGTTCACCTGCCCAGCGCGCAGTATATACGCCCGGCGCATTGCCCAGTGCCGCTATCTCCAGACCGGTGTCATCGGCAAAACAAGGACAATGGTAGTGGTCGTAGATGTACTGCGCTTTGAGCAAGGAATTACCTTCGAGCGTGTCAGCCGTCTCGGGAATGTCGGCATGACAGCCGATGTCCTCGAGGCTGAGTATCTCATGCTCCGTAAGGATGGCTCTCACCTCTTGCAGCTTATGCGCGTTATTCGAAGCGAAAACGAGTTTCATATCAATATGCGATAGCAAATACTACTCGTCCTGCCGAAGGTTTGCCTGTTACCATGCACTTGCCTTCCTCCTGCTTGTGTCCGGGCAGCGGATCCAGCGGAATGCAGCGGATAGTAGCTTTGGTGTCGTTCTTGATCTGTTCCTCTGTTTCGGGCGTGCCGTCCCAGTGGCAGAGCAGGAATCCGCCTTTCTTGATTTCCTCCTTGAATTCGTCGTAGCTGTTCACCTCGCGTGTGTTAGCAATGCGGTAATCCAGGGCTTTCTGGTAGCAGTTCTTCTGAATCTCTTCCAGCAGAGCTGCAATCTTTTCCTCGATACCTTCGAGCGGCAGCGTCTCTTTGGTGAGCGTGTCACGGCGAGCTACCTCTATCGTTCCGTTCTCCAGGTCACGGCCGCCCATAGCCAGACGAACGGGAACACCTTTCAGTTCGTAATCGGCAAACTTGAATCCCGGTGTGGACTTGTCGTCGGTATCCAGTTGTACGCGAATGCCGCGGGCTTTCAGGTTGTCAAAGAGCGGGTTGAGTACGGCAAGTAACTTGTCCAGATCTTCCTGTTTCTTGAAGATCGGCACGATCACTACCTGCGTCGGAGCCAGATGCGGCGGTAGAACAAGACCGTTGTCATCCGAGTGAGTCATGATCAGCGCACCCATCAGTCGCGTAGATACGCCCCAACTGGTAGCCCATACATATTCATATTTGTTCTCCTTGCTCAAGTATTGCACGTCGAACGATTTGGCGAAGTTCTGTCCGAGGAAATGTGACGTACCTGCCTGCAGTGCTTTGCCGTCCTGCATCATAGCTTCGATGCAATAGGTGTTCAGTGCTCCGGCAAAACGCTCGTTGGGCGATTTCACGCCTTTCACTACGGGTATAGCCATCACGTTCTCGGCAAAGTCGGCATATACATCCAGCATCTGACGGGCATAATCCTCAGCCTCCTCTTTGGTGGCATGGGCGGTGTGGCCTTCCTGCCAGAGGAACTCTGCCGTACGCAGGAACAGACGCGTACGCATCTCCCAACGCATCACGTTGCACCACTGGTTGCACAGGATAGGCAGGTCACGATAGGATGATATCCAGTTCTTGTAGGTCGACCAGATGATGGTTTCCGATGTCGGACGGATGATCAGTTCTTCCTCCAGGCGTGCATCGGGATCGACGATCACACCTTTGCCGTTCGGATCATTCTTCAGACGGTGGTGGGTAACCACAGCACATTCCTTGGCAAAACCTTCCACATGTTCCGCCTCGCGGCTGAGGAACGATTTGGGGATGAGTAGCGGAAAATAGGCGTTGCGCACACCTTTCTCTTTGAACCGTCTGTCCAGTTCGGCTTGGATTGTTTCCCAGATAGCGTAGCCGTAGGGCTTGATTACCATACATCCGCGCACTGCTGACTGCTCGGCCAGGTCGGCTTTCACTACCAGTTCGTTGTACCACTTGGAGTAATCTTCACTCCGTGGGGTTAGTTTTTGAAAATTTGCCATTATTTATCGTAGTTTATAATTTTTGCGTATTTGTTCAAAATCGTTCGGGTGGGCTTTCAGTGTGTCTGACAAGCGGTTAAGCCATCCCGGTTCGTTATCGCCCTGCGGCAGCCGGTCGTCGTTGAGGCGCAGTTTTGGCAGCCCGAAAAACGCGGTGAGACCGTCCAGACACATCTGTGAAGCATTGCGTTTGCCCTCTATGGAATAGCCTGCTATGTGGCAGGATGCCAACCATGCCGCCTGAAGCACCGTGGGATGGATGTGCGGTTCGTTCTCCCATGTGTCGATCACGAACGGATGACGACTATCCAGCAGTGCCTGTTCGTCCACTATACCGCCTCGTGCTGCATTGATGATGAGCGAGCCTGCACGGCAGCGGGCAAGAAAAGCAGCATCGCACAGGTGGTAAGTAGGATAACTGCCATCGCGTGTAAGCGGGGTATGAAATGTGATGATATCGCAATCGCTTACATCACCGTTCATCCCCAGCGGCGGATCGTTCAATACTACACGCAATCCGCGTCTCTCTGCCATCTTCCTCACCAGCGAACCTACATGCCCAACGCCCACTATGCCGATTGTTTTCGAAACCTTTGGTTTCGCGCTTACGGTACCATCGGATAATTCGTCGGCTGTAATGAGCGTATTGATCACTTCTTCCACATAGTCGCAAACGGCTTGCGCATTACAGCCCGGGCAGCTCATCACATGAATGCCGCGCATCCGGCAGTAAGCCTCATCGATATGATCCGTGCCGATGGTGGCTGTGGCAATAAAGCGCACCTTGCTGCCATCCAGCAACGCAGCATCGCATTTGGTGCGCGTGCGGATGATGAGCGCATCAGCCGTCTGAACCGTAGCAGGAGTGAACTCTTCGGGCTCAAGCATACACACCTCGGCTATCTCGTCCAAGACGCCTTGCAAGTAAGGAATGTATTTGTCTATCAGCACTCTCATCGTGGATGGCCGTCCGCTTGCTTTATATTAGCAGCCGCAATACTTGATGTTGTCAATCAGCCTGACCGGACCGCAATATACGGTGATACATCCAATCGCGTTGCGGAAAGTATCGGTAGGCTGCAAGCTTTGCTGGTCAACGATTTGGTAATATTCCACTTCCAGTCCCGGTACGGCATTCACGGTGTCAATCACTTTCTGTTGCACCTCAGCTACGGTAGCATCGGGATTTTCAGCCCAGTAGAGCGAAGCAAACAAGGTGCGCGAGATAGCCAGCGCCGTTTGTTTCTCTTCCGCGGAGAGCCTTTCGTTGCGCGATGATAGCGCCAGGCCTGTCGTCTCGCGTACGATAGGACAATCTACGATAGTCAGGTTGCCGAACGTACCGGCAAGCGACGAACGCTCCACCATGTGGTGGATGATTGCCAGCTGCTGGAAATCTTTCTCGCCGAAATATGCGCGGTCTGGCTGCACGAGGTAGAACAGTTTGGATACGACCTGTACCACGCCGTTGAAGTGTCCCGGTCGCATCACGCCTTCCATCACCTGGTCCAGTCCGCCAAAGTCGAACGCAAATGTCTCGTTCATCTCCTCGGCTGAATACATCTCCTCGGGCGTAGGCGCAAACACGAAATGTGCTCCGATGGCTTCCAGCAGTTCGGCATCGCGTTGGATGTTCCGGGGGTATTTGGCCAAGTCCTCTTTGTTGTTGAACTGAGTAGGATTGACAAATACGCTTACCACAGCGATGTCGTTCTCTGCTACCGCTTTCCGTACGAGCGAAGCATGACCTGCATGCAACGCACCCATCGTCGGCACCAACCCGATCGTACGTCCCAAGCGTTTGCATGCTTCAATTTGTGCAGAAAGGTCTGCACGAGTTGTTAATATCTGCATATTTTTCTCAATTTTTGTGTACTATTTTTGCCTTCTGAAGCAAAAAGCCTACAAAATTACGAAAAAAAAATGATAAATAAAAGATTTTTCGCTAAAAAATTTGTTTTTCTCAATTTTTTTTTGTACCTTTGCAGTAAATTAGACAAAAATGCACCTTTTGTGCGACAGATTGGTCAATTCTTGTCGCAATGTGTTGAGTTTTGTCACAAACGTAGGAGGAGTAGATATGAGAATCAAGAGCCGAATCCTTTTCGTGAGTCAGGAGATCAGTCCGTACATCGAAGTTCAGACTCCGATTCGTGTTCTCAACCGTGCTTTGCCCGAACTGTGCCAGTCCAATGGTTTTGAGACGCGCACGTTCATGCCCAAGTTCGGTGAGGTTAGTGAGCGTCGTCATCAGTTGCACGACGTTATCCGCTTGTCGGGTATGAACATTTCCATCGATGATGTGGATCATCCTTTGCTTATCAAGGTTGCCAGCGTGCAGCAGGCGCGTTTGCAGATCTATTTTATCGACAATGATGATCTCTTCCACTCGCGCAAGGGCATACACGATGCGTTTGGTGAGGAATATTCGGATAACGATGTACGCACCATCTTCTTTGCGCGTGGCGTGATGGATACGATCGAGAAGCTCCGTTGGCCGCCTAAGATCATCTACTGCTCCGGCTGGATGTCTGCGCTTATTCCTCTGTATGTGAAACGGGCTTTCGGCGGTACGCCTTTCTTTGCGGATGCCAAGGTGGTTGTGGCTCTTGACAACCAGGAATATATGCGTCCGTTCGGCTCACAGTTCTCGGATAAGTTGATGATCGACGGTCTGGTTGGCAGCGATGTGCGCAGCATAGCAGGCATGCCGGTCTATTACGAAGATTTGATGCACCTGGCTATCGATTATGCCGATGCAGTAGTTTTGGCGACGCCTCATTGCAACTCGCGACTGATCAATTATGCGGAGAACCGCGGCAAGAAACCTTATGATCTCTCGGCCGCGGATCAGGAGCAGTTCCTTGCTTTCTTCAAAGAGTTTTCAGCAGTTGCAGAGACGCCGGCAGTAGAAGAAGATGCGGATGAGATATAGTAGATTGTTGATTATAGGGGTGTTGAGTGTTGCGGCTTCGCTGTTGGCGGGCTGCAAGGACGATGTGGTCAGTGCCGGTTCGGCTGTCCTGGAAACCGAAGATTCCATCATCGTCAGGGCGGATACCTTCCGCCTGTCATCGTCGTTGGTGCGCGGTACGGCTATCACCGCCACGCCCGACTCTTTCCTGCTCGGTGAGATGGATAGCAAGTACGGTCATCTGCATGCCGACATCCTCACGCAGTTCGCTTGTCCCGAAGGGTTCGTCTATCCCGAAGGAGCCGTGCTGGATTCCGTTTGTTTGTTCCTCTATTACCGTCACGCTTACGGCGACAAGCGTTCGCCGTTGGCTGTGCAGGTCTATGCGATGGATAGAGCTACTTTTTCCTACAACGAGCCGCTGCCCAGCGATACGGCTATCGCTACTTATTGCAGCCTGGACGACTCCACGCGGATGATCGATCATGCCTATGTCACCACGGCGCTGGCGTATGCCGACAGCACCTATTCCTCTTCCTACGGCAGTTATATACCTACTATCACGCTCAAACTCAACGACCGTTGGGCGCAGAAAGTATTTGCTGCCAACGATTTCAGCAGCCAGGAGGCGTACAACGAGTTGATGAAAGGCGTGTATATCACCACCGAGTTCGGCGGAGGTACGCTGCTCAGCCTTATCGACATCAATATGGGCGTGTTCTATCATTTCGAGTACGAGCGCGCCGGAGTAGAGACGGTGGTTGAGAAGGATATGAAGGGTTTCTACGCCAGCCGCGAAGTGCGACAGCTCAACCGCTATCTGTGGCAGGCCAGCGACCTTACATCGCTCGAGCAGAACACCGACACCAACTACGTCATCTCGCCCGTACATATCTATACACAACTCTCTTTCCCGATGACGGATATGAAAACCGCCATCACCAATGCCGTTGGTTCCCGCCGTCCGTATGTCAACCGGGCTCACCTCACGCTGCCCGTGCTCAACTATTACGACGGCCTGGAGAGCAACAAGACGCGTGACGATTGGGCACAGCCCGCGAGCACGATGCTACTCATCCGTAAGAGCGATATGGAGCGCTTCTTCAACGAGCAGATGGAGCTCTCGGATAGTATAGCGATGTACGCCGTGCTGCAGTCGGAAACGGATACGCTGGACGTGACCACTTACTCCTACGAGTTCGACTTGTCCGTGCTGCTCACCAAGCAGTTGCGTGAGGACCGGTTCGGCACGCTGGATATGTTGCTCGTGCCGGTAAGTATCACCACGAGTACCACCTCGTCAGGCTCGACTTACATATCGGATATCCGGTACGATCAGTCGCTCACCGCTACCGAGATCTTCAGTGCGCAGCACCCCGAGCATAATCTCGAACTTGAAGTAGTCTACAGCGGCTTTTAACTATTTAACGTTTGCATAGCAAACCATTTTAACCCTTTAACGTTTGCGTAGCAAACCATTTTAACTATTTAACGTTTGCGCAGCAAACCATTTTAATTATAAGAAAAGATGTCATTACAATGCGGTATAGTAGGATTGCCTAATGTGGGCAAATCCACGTTGTTTAACTGTTTGAGTAACGCGAAAGCGCAGTCAGCCAATTTTCCCTTTTGTACGATCGAACCGAACTTGGGCGTCATCACCGTTCCCGACGAGCGACTGAACGTGCTGGGCGAGTTGTGCCATCCCGAACGAGGCATCATCCCTACCACGATGGAGATTGTGGATATAGCCGGCCTGGTGAAAGGTGCCAGTCAGGGTGAGGGATTGGGTAACAAGTTCCTCGCCAATATCCGCGAGACGGATGCTATCATCCATGTGCTCCGTTGCTTCGACGACGAGAATGTGGTGCATGTCGATGGCGCCGTCAATCCTGTGCGCGACAAGGAGGTGATTGATGCCGAACTGCAACTCAAGGATCTGGAGACCGTCGAGAGCCGCATCCAGAAGATAGAGAAACAGGTGCGCGTGGGCGGTGACAAGCAGGCAAAAGCGGCGCTGGAGTTGTATCTCAGATACAAAGAAGCGCTCTCGCAAGGCAAGTCGGCTCGTACCGTCATCATCGAGAACAAGGAAGAGGAACTGGCAGCGCACGACCTTTTCCTCCTGACCAACAAGCCCGTGCTCTATGTGTGCAATGTGGATGAAGATTCCGCCGTCAGCGGCAACCGTTATGTGGAGCAGGTACGCGAAGCGGTCAAGGACGAGCAAGCACAGGTGCTGGTAGTGGCAGCCAAGATTGAGAGCGAGATAGCCGAACTGGAGACCTACGAGGAGCGCCGGATGTTCCTCGAGGAGATTGGTCTGCAAGAGTCGGGCGTCAACCGTCTGATCAAGGCGGCTTATGCCCTGCTCAACCTCCGCACCTTCCTCACGGCCGGTTCGGATGAGGTGCGTGCGTGGACGTTCCGTGCAGGTGCCAAAGCGCCGCAGTGTGCCGGAGTTATCCATACTGATTTTGAGCGCGGGTTCATCCGTGCGGAGGTGATTAAGTACGACGATTTTGTCAGCCTCGGCGGCGAAGCGGCATGCCGACAAGCCGGCAAACTGTCAGTAGAAGGCAAAGATTATGAGGTTCAGGACGGCGATATTATGCACTTCCTGTTCAATGTTTAATAGAATGTAAGCATCCGCCAATTTTGGCGGATCTACCCTACGCGATGGATGCTGTCTTTTCATATTGTTTAAGCAATCCCTGGCTACTCGCCGCGATGCTCATCATCGGCTTGGTGCTGCTGGTCAAGGGCGCCGACTGGCTCGTCGACGGTGCTTCCGCCGTGGCCAAACGCTTCGGCATAAGCGATTTGGTGATTGGTCTTACCGTCGTGGCGTTCGGCACGTCCATGCCGGAGTTTGTGGTGAACATGGTGTCGGTGGCTCAAGGGGCTACCGATCTGGCGCTGACCAATATCCTCGGGTCGAATATCATCAATACTTTTGTCATCCTCGGCTTGACGGCTGTGGTCTATCCTATCACCTCGCAAAAGCGTTCGCGCGACTTTGATATACCCTTGTCCATCATTGCCGGTGTGCTGGTGTTTGCTTTTGTGGCAGTACAGTCGCCTTTCGGTGAGGAAGGTCGCGGCGTGACCCGCTTGGGTGGTAGCGTATTGCTCATTATGTTCGCCTATTTCCTCTATAACACGTTCCGCCATGCCAAGGACCATCCCGAAGAAGCCGAAGCAGAGGCTGTTAAGCCGATGACTACCGGCAAGGCGGTCATGTTTGTCCTGTGCGGATTGGCAGGATTGGTGATCGGCGGAAAGATGATTGTCAGCTCGGCGGTGCAGATCGCTACCGATCTGGGCGTCTCCGAAGCTATCATCGGTCTTACTGTCGTCGCGCTGGGAACGTCTCTGCCCGAACTGGCTACCTCGGTGATAGCGGCAGCCAAGAAGAACTGCGATATTGCTCTCGGCAACGTCATTGGCAGCAATATCTTCAATGTGTTCTTCGTTCTTGCCATGAGTGCCGTGGTACGCCCCTTGCCCGCCTACGAAGGCATCGAGATGGATGCGTGGATGGCGGCTATCGGCAGCGTGCTGGTTTGGATGTTCGTCAAGACCAACCGTCAGCGCCAGGTCAAGCGCTGGGGAGGAGCTTTGCTGCTGCTCGTCTATGCAGGCTATCTCACCTATAGGTTAATTAGTCTTTAATATGTTTGCGTTATGAATAGAATACTTTCTCTCATCATCGTTTCCTTTTTGGCAGTAACCGGTATGTTGGCTGAAAATGCCACGCCCGTTCAGGACACCACAGCCGTGGATAGTGCTGCGCTGAAAGCACCCGTAATACCGTTGTGGAAACAGAAACTCTATTACGGCTATAATTTCGATATCTACTACCACCACGATTCACAGGAAGGTAAGAAAGAGAACGGCTGGTCTATCCGTGTTATACCCGAACTGGGCTGGCGTGTGAGTGAGCGCTTCTATATGGGTATGCGTTTCGGAGGCAGCTATGCCGATACCTATGCCACCTATTCCGTCGTTGGCGATAATGGAGTAGCTTCTACCGAGACGATGCGTGTACAGACAGGCTCGTGGGAAGTTGTTCCTTACGGACGTTACCGCCTCAAAACGATGTTCGATGGCAAGGTAGGTATATGGATCGAAACGCACCTCTATGCCGGTATGGAGTTCCCTCATCTGCGGGATAATAGTGGCAAGGGTACGGATTATTACGACCTCAAGCATAGCATCACCTATGGTGCACAGGTATCACCGGTGATTACCTATCAGTTCAACCGGCGCACCACTGTGCAGCTCTTCTTCTCTATCTTGAGTCTGGGCTATAGCGGAACCACGCGCTGCTATTCCGACCACAAGGAGTACACCAACGACGTCATCATCTTCTCCGGCAAGTTCTCCAACCTTATAGCCAACCAGTTCACCCCCGGACTCTACGGTATAAAGTTCGGCGTCATCAAGAATTTCAAATAGTATCTTCTTGGTTGTTCCTTGGGGCCCCCGACGCAAAATAGCCAAAGGCTGTTTTGTGGTGGGGAGAGCGGAGGCATCGGTCGCTTTAATGAGCGCGGAGCGGTCAGTCTGTGCGACCCGATTGCCGAACGCGAATGCCGATTTTGTCTTTCGTGTTCTGCTCTCGGCGGTCACTCGCCGAGCTTTTTCTCCCTTTTCGCGTCATTTTTCCCTCATTCCGGTAAAATTTTCACTTTTCTCTGCGGAATTTGCAGAAATCTGCATTCAGCATTTGCTTTTTTGAGATTTTTTTTGTAACTTTGTGGGCGAAAAGCGTTTTATATAAAACTGCCATGAATCAAGAAAGCCAAAATATTGAGTACAAAGAATCTTGGAGAGACGAGTATGTAAAATGGCTGTGCGGCTTTGCGAATGCGCAAGGTGGCAAATTGTATATCGGTATTAACGATAGAGGTGAGGTTTGCGCGGTTGAGAACATCCACAAACTATCAGAGGACATCCCGAATAAGATCGTTTCTTTCCTCGGTATAGTGGCTGACGTGAACACCCTCAAAAAAGATGATATCGAATATTTGGAGATTGCCGTTGCACCAAGTAACGTACCTATCAGTTACAAGGGTAAGTATTATGTACGTTCCGGCAGCACCTTACAGGAGTTGAACGGTACAGCACTTCAAAACTTCGTCCTCAAGAAGATGGGACGCTCATGGGACGAAGTGATTAATGACCATGCAACGCTCAATGATATTGATACAGAAGCCATCAGCTATTTCATTAGCAAAGGTGTCGACGCTGACCGTATTCCGGAAGATCTTCACAATGCAACACCCGAAGAGGTATTAACGAGTCTCGGGTTGATTGACGATAATGGAGGGCTTAGCAATGCTGCAGTTTTACTTTTCGGGAAAAATCCTCAGCGGTATTACCCGAGCGCAGTATTCAAGATTGGTCGCTTTGGTTGTGACGAAGCAGACTTGATGTTTCAAGATGTTATCGAGGGTAATATTCTCCAAATGGCAGATCGCGTCATGGATGTGCTGAAGGCTAAATACCTTGTTTCGCCCGTGCGTTTCGAAGGTATGCAACGCTATGAGAAATTGGAGCTGCCGAAAGACGCATTTCGTGAGATTCTATACAATGCTATCGCGCATAAGGATTATGCCGGAGCCGACATACAGATGCATGTATATGATGATCATATTGAGATTTGGAACGAAGGAGAACTACCTGCGGGATACACGCAGGAAATTCTTTTCGCTCGCCATTCATCCAAACCACGTAACCATAAAATAGCTAATGTATTCTTCAAAGCCGGTTTCATAGATACGTGGGGAAGAGGTTACCAAAAGATTCGTAGCGGTTTTGAAGCAGAGGGAATCCCCATGCCCAAAGTGGAGAATTTCTGCGGAGGCGTTCAAGTCTCAATTGAACGAACCAACTTTATAAAGTTGTCGCATGTCGCAAGAAATGTCGTAAGTGATGTCACTAGTTCTGTCACCAGTTTGTCACCAGTGCAACTAACTGAAAGACAAAAGAATATACTTGAATTGATAAGAAAAAATTCACGTGTCTCTGTAAAAGAAATGTCACGAGTTTTGTCACTAGTTGAAAGAACGATAAAACGCCATCTTGCCGACTTGCAGAAAAAAGGCGTTTTAATTCGCGAAGGCAATACCAGTGCGGGACATTGGGTGATTCTTTAACAATGGTTGCCAGTGGGAGATAATTGAATAATTTAGGTTGTTGCAAAATTTGCGACAACTCAACTGCTCAAAATTTTAGAATAGTTCAAATATAGTCGACTCCGAGACGGTAAAACCATCGTCAAGCTGCTGAGTCGGAAAAAATACGCTAAAGCGAATATTGTCCAATTGTAAAGTATAGTTGTCAAAAGTCTCAAAATGTAACCTAAAATACAACAACGTTGTTCGAAAAATTTGTATTCGCTTCAATGTCGTTGTATCTTTGTAAAAACACATCACCAGAGATGCAAATGCATTGCCCGTTGCAGGGCCACTTATTGCTTGCTCCGGTGATGTTTGTAATTGATAATAATACCCCTATTATGCCGGAATTTCAAGTAGGAGATAGAGTCGTATATATCCGCACCAACCAAACAGGAACTGTTCAAGTTGTTCATCCAGCCATTGATGGACGACAGCAATATACCGTCAGTTTTCCGAGTGGAGAAACAAGATGCCTTGAAAGATATCTTGAAAGATCTGTGACAATTGCTAACCCATTTGATAAGTGCAAACGTGGTATGTTTGGTAGTTGTGAGGATTTCACACGCATCAACACCACGTTCAAATTAGAGAACACCAGTAACAATACGCTCTCTACTTTGATGGCTTCCAAAACAGTTTTCAAAGCATATCAGTATAAACCGTTGCTCAAATTCCTCAACTCAGAGAATCGCCGTATTTTGGTTGCCGATGAAGTCGGTCTAGGTAAAACTATCGAAGCCGGTCACATTATGATGGAGTTGAAGGCGCGTAAAGAGATGAGAAATGCGCTGGTTATTTGCCCACATTCTCTTTTGGACAAATGGCATGACGAGTTGGAAGAAAAATTTGGTTTCGATTTCAAGATATACGATGATATCCAAGAGTTAATCTATGACCTCAAGCACCGACCAGAAATTGTGCGAGGAATCATCAATTACGAAAAGGTAAGACTTTCCAAGAAAGATGAGGAGATATTAGAAGATATTGCAAGTGGAAAGTTAGACGCAAACAAATGGACAGTTGCAAAAGAGACCCTGCATCATCTATTATATTATTCTTCACTCAGATTCGACTTTGTTCTCTGCGACGAGGCACATAGAATGAGGAATAGCAATACCCAATTGCACAAAGGTATGCGTATGCTGATCGAACACTCCAAAGCTGTTGTGTTCTTAACGGCAACTCCTATTATGATTAGCCAAGAGAACTTGTTCAATCTGCTCAACTTACTGGATGAGAATAGGTTTGACAACTTTCCGCAATTCAATAACGCACTCATAGAGAATAGACCGTTCATTGAAGCGCTTGGTAAATTGGCTAAGTCAAATAACAATCTTTCCGACATTATGAAAGACTTGAATAGTGCTCAGATTCTTACGCACTATCAATCTGGAAATGAGGAGACACAATTGAATTATGATGCAGTTACGACCATTGGTGAACGATATGCCGATGTACCATTGTATCAGGAGATAATGGCTAAATCGAAATTGCCCGACACACCGCAACTGCGCGTGCAACTTCAAACGGACTTGTCTTCTATGAGTATGATCAATAATATATTTACTCGAACACGGAAGAATCAGGTTGCTTTGGATTTGTCACAAGCCACACGTGATCCGCAGACCCATTATGTCAATCTATATCCGGAAGAGCGAAAAATATTTGACGAGATTATTGAGGAATATAAAGAAGACAATTCATATATCGATGAATACGGTGATTCCAAGATGTCGATGGGTGCCACGCTTGGACTTATCCAGAAGAAACGTCGCGTAGCAAGTAGCGTGTATGGTTATAAGAACGAAACCTATATGCTGGATGAAGGCATAGACATGTACGCTGATAAACCCGATGCTAAGTTCGACAAACTGACGGAAATAATCCATGCCGTAGTTGATAACAACCTAGCGCGCGGCAACAAGATAATTATTTTCGCCCTCTTCAAAGATACGTTGAAATATCTTGCTATCCGTTTAAAAAAGTTAGGATATAAAACGGCCATGATTCATGGTGACATTGTAGAAAACCGAATCCAAGAGATTGAACGATTCAGAGATAACGACGACGTGAAAATACTTCTATCTTCGGAGGTCGGCAGCGAAGGTCTCGATATGCAATTCTGCGATTCTATCGTCAACTATGACTTACCTTGGAATCCGATGGTAGTAGAGCAGCGTATCGGTCGTGTCGATCGTTTCGGACAAAAATCACCGATAGTACATATCTACAACCTCATCGTGGCTGACTCCATTCAGGAAGACATTTATAAACGTTTGCTGGATAGGATTGATATATTCAAAGGATGTATCGGTGACTTGGAAGCAATCTTGGATAAAGACTTGGAAGTGTCCGGCCTTCAAGGCAAGAGTTTGCAGCAGATATTCGTAAGTTTGGAGAAAGAGTTATACTGCACTAAGATTACGAAAGAGCAAGAACAAACCAAAATCGATGCTGTCGCACAAGCAATCATTCGTGAGAAACAGAACTTGGAGGATATTACCGAGGAATTGACGAATACCTTAACCAACGATGCCTATTTTACGAATGAGATCAATAGTATCCAACGCAACCACCGTTACATTACGGACAAAGAGTTGGAGAGCTATATCAGGAATGTAATACGATACAAACTGACAACCTGTACATTGGAAACGTTACCCGACGGAACCTATATATTCCATGTGCCGCAAGATACTCCGCGTGTGCTTACAGCCTTCTTGGCACAATATGAGTACGTCGGTGCGGAATATGAGAAAGATGCCAATAGGTTTCGAACGAAGATACGCGATTTGTCAGAGATCCGTTTAGCTTTCAATAGAGACATCGCTCAACAACATCCAGGATGCATCTATATTGATCCGTATCATCCGTTTATCTTGGCGGCTATGCAATACTTCAAGCAGCGCAACCAAGAAGATGAAGATACCTTCCAATACGTTGTGCCTAAAGAAACATTCAAAGATATGCCGGCTATGCACACCGGAGAATACTTCTTGGCGCTTTATCAACTGGTATTTAAACGTACCATGTATGGCAAGGCACAGAATCTGGAAATATTACTGCCTATCTTGTACGATAAAGAGCGAGGTAAGATGTGCGACGATGCCGATGTTGCCGAGCATCTACTTGGTGAAGCCCAACTCTATGCACGCCCCATGTCGCACCCTGTCTTAGCGGATGAACACTTGTTAGACCTTCTCGCAAATCAATTTACCGATGAGATATGTGAGCAAGAAGATCAGAAGTTGACGTACTATCGGACGCGTCTGGAAAGTACCAAACAGGTGGAATTAAAACGCCAAGAGGAATACCACAACAATAAGATTGAGCAAGAGAAACAAACGATTGCACGATTTGAGAAGCGCATAGAAGAAATCAAACAAAGCGTGCAATACTATTGGGGTAATTACAAAGAAGAGTTGGAACAAGAGCAAAAGAACCTGGAACGAGTTTTACCATCTCGTCGAGGTATTCTTCGTGGCCTTGAGAAAGATAAAAACGAGGCCTTAGAACGTGTGAGAGATTGTAACATTGAGCAATTGCAAGTTTACAAGTTAATCTCACTTAGCCATGTAATCGTAGAGTAATATGAGGTATAACGTCGGAATAGATTTTGGTACTCACCAAACAAAAGTGTGTATAGAGGACGCTCTGAATAAGCGTGTTCCTGTGTATGAGTTTTTGGAGTATTCCAAGCCGAACGGAACAAAGACCGTTTTGCTTCCTTCTATCGTACAAATCAACAAAGATCATACCGTCAGTTATGGCTTTGCTGATCCGGCAGATGCTCTCATTATAGTTAATGACGGAAATACTCCGCCTGAGAAAGAAGTTATTCCGGAACCTCAGTATCGTCCTATTCCTTCTGAGCCAAAATATGAGTCCTTGCCAAAGCGACCGGAATCCCAAAATACGGGTTACTTAGCGGTTCTTGAAAAACTCCTTCCAATCTCGGAAACGATGAGGAAATGGAAGCAGGAATGTGCAACTGTTGAACGTGCTAATGAATATCGGAAGCAAGCCTGGCTCAATTCCAAACGAGAAGCAAAACGAGCCAATGAACAATTGCGGAAAGATTGGGAGCAAAGGGTTAAAGTAGCCGAAGAAGAATATCGTCAACAATACGCGGAATGGGAGAAAGACGTGCAACAATCTGCGCAAATGCGTTTCCGCTATTTCAAGCAAGCTTCGTTCTATCCCAATTCAACCCCTTGGCACTATTCATATGCCCCAGAAACATTGTCAACTTTATATTTGGCGTATGTTTGCTTGTGCATTCGTAATCGAATTGGTTATGACTTTACGGTGCAGTTAGGTGCCCCTATGGGAACGAACAAGAAACTCTCTGAACAACAAAAGTATGCAGCAAAAAGAATGTGGAATAAAGCAGTATACTTAGCAAATCAATACAAATCAGCAGAAAACTATATAAAGGTATCTATTGAGGAATTGATGGACGTATTGAATAAGTTTAATTATCTCACTTCGCCATCAACAGTTATTCCGGAAGCCAGTGCAGGGTTATTGGCTATTCGTGATAAACTCGGAACAGGCATGTTCTTACTTGTGGATATTGGTGGAGGAACTACCGATATCGCAATGTGCTCTGTAGATTCAGAGAAAACAATTGGAATACATAAGGTGTTTTCAATGAATAAGGGGCTTAATTACGTGTTTGAAGAGTATCAAAAGAAACACACTGATTTATCAACATCAACAATTCATAATATATTTCAAGAAACAAACGGCAAGAAAGATTTTTCTCAATCGATTAACAACTATCACATGGAATTACATAACAAGATAGAGCAACTCGTTAATGCTATTATAAGTTCTTTCCTTTCGGCTAATCGCAGTAAGGGCTACGACAGGTCTAATATTGAAAAGGCAATGAATAGAAAGCCGATCTATTTATGTGGTGGAGGATCGATTTATGATAAGATGAGAGAATTTAGTACAACGGATTTGTATTTCTCTGACAAAAATCTGATTAATAAATTTCTTCTTAATGTCGAACATATAGGAAATGCGGGAGGTATTCCTGACGAATTGTATCCGATATTAGCAACATCATACGGTTTGGCTAAACAAATTGAAATGGAAGAGATTGATGAAAAACCATTGGAAAAATTTTTTAACCATTTACCTACGAAACCTACGAAACAACCCGCGGAAAGAACACCGGAGAACGATTATTCTTTAGCACGTGGGACATGGTAATATTGTTTGATCAAATCGTTTAAGCATATACCATGCAATCAAATCTCCCATAAGGAATTAGTCTTCCCACTTAACCAATAAGAAGAAAGGTTAGGATGTTGGTGATGAGGAGATACAATTAGATAACCACAAGCGACGTTTTGCTAACTAAAGATTGCATTTCTTTCGAAAATCGCACTCTTTTGAACGATTTTTTGAGCTTATGACACGATATAGCACTATCTCGTATTAACTTTGCAGCGGATTTTCGGACATGCGAGGTGACAGGGCACCTGCTTGATGCGAAATCTGATGTTGAACAATCAAAATATCACTATTATGGATTCTATTATTGCTGTACTATTCGCTGCCGGAGAACTGGCATTGTACATTTATCTAATTGTCGCGCTGAGTTCATGTTAGTAGCAAATTTCAATTCCTATTACTGCATAAGCGGTAGCGAGTTAAATTGGCTATTGCTCTTGATTAGAGCAAAAACACATAAAATGGTATAAAACTATGATATACGACGAAGAAACAGGCCATTGGTACATTAACGAAACCCACATGAAGCACAGCAAAGCGGCATTGGAGAGCAATGCACGCTTGCAACAGCGCTTACCATTGGATCACAACAAAGTCCTTGAGCAAGCTGCTCGCTGGAACGCGATGGGTGAGAATAAATAACATAGTTCCGTCGGTCATTTTCGCCTTTTGCTCCCGACGCTAAAGAATGATGCTAATGGCATGCGAGAGGGTCGCGTGCTAATCAGGCATACGACCCTCTTGCTGTCAGATGAGGCGGTTATAATTCACCGCAAGCATGACTTGCACAAACAACAAACCGCAATGGACAAATCAAAAAATCCGATCCAACACAAGTATGGAGAGTACATCGAAGGATGGCACAACGAACTCAAACAATCCGGCTGGGGAGAGAAATTCCAACAGCCCATCACGCCGCAACTGATCCGCGAGTATCAATTTGAGTACCTGCAAGAGTTAGCAAAAGATGATTATTCCCAGGATTGGGACATCGTTCAAGTCGCAGAATTCATCGTGCACATGGTCAAGACCTACGTCAAAGAAGAAGATGTGCGTTATTGTTTCAAGGTCGGCAACACTCCCGGCATGTGGGCATATCTCACCGGACACTATTTTGAGTAAGAGTTAAGCAGGTTAAGCGTATTTTTTTACGCCCCAACTATCTCCCCTCCAACCCTGTTCCCTTTTGTATATAAAAAGAAACATAGTAGAAAATGTAATTAATTGATTTAATGCTTTGTGAAGATTGTCAGCTTGTTCCCTTTCGTATTCAAAAGGGAACAAGCTCACACTTGACTTATAAAAAATCAATTGACCCTTTTGACCCTTTGACCTTTTCATTCGGACATTCCTCTTCGTCCGTTACGTCCAAATCGTATTTGGACAATTGGTGTCCTGTGCTCGCGTGGGGTAGTTTTCACGATTTCCATGAGCGAGAATGAAAAATCTGCACTGGCAAAGTTGGCAAAATTGGCAAACTACGAGATCGTTCATTTTTTTGTTAAGTGCGCGAGTCGTCAGCCTCGCGTTTACCTTTCTTCCTTTCTACATCGTTCATTGCATTGGATGTTTATATTTTGTCTATTTCTCCCGCATGTTATGTGGGCAACTGCCGTCAACGACGTAATGTGTCATGCTTTTTCTTTGAATTGGTCCGGATTGAATCCGGATACCCGATATGCACATCTCGCTCATTTTAATAGCATAAAAAATTGACATGAGACAGTTAAGACTCTTGAGACACTTCCCGCTATTCTGCCATGAAATATCCTGAAAATGTTTACACTAGTCCTAAAAAAGTTGACATCTGTCCTGAAAAAGTTGACACCCAACTGTCTCAACTGTCTTAAGAATCTCATGCAAATTTTTGCATGGCAATATTGGCAATATTGCCATTATTGCCACTTTCGCCAGTGCAATTTTTTATGTGCCTACATTGTTTTCTTACGCGTCAGCGGTTTTCTTCTACTATGTTTATTTCCCCGCATAGCATGCGGGTGTTCTTCCATCTCGAAAAAGCGTCGAAATAATCGTGCCCTTTAGGGCTAAGAACACAGTGACGGTTTTTCGAAGAGCATGGAGAAAGCAATTGACTTTTGCTTTCGAACGGAAGGAGCAGCGGAGAGCGTCGCTCCGACCCAGATAGCACGCATCGCCTTTATTGCGCTATGCGCAATCTGATGCGACCGCGTTGCCGAACGCGCCGCGCCGTGTTTTCGATTTGAAATGAAAATGTTTTTTATGTCGTTTGAATGCTTTTACTCTCTGAGTTGTGGAAATTGATCGTAAAAAGTACTGAAAGTTTACCTTTGAGGACATTTTAGGAGCAATGTACACGAGATGCGAAGCATCAAAAGCATTCAAAAGGGTTTTGTTTGTTTATTTTCTAACTTTATCGCAACAGTACTATTTTTGGATTATTTTTGGTGATTTTGGACAAATAACACCCCAATAGTATTACGGGGTCCCCGACACAAACCAGCGAAGCGTTTGTGGTGGGGAGAGCCGAGGTACGCGTCGCCTTTATGCCGCCAGTGGCATCCGATGCGACCGCGTTGCCGATGGCGAACGTTAGTGATTCGTTGTATATTGGTTGAATATTTGTTGATTATTACCGGAGGCAATACCTCCAATGATAGGATTCATCACTACCCTCGATACGGCTTAAGCCGATCGTTCGAGGCGCAGCCGAGATAAGAATCCATCAATCCATCAATCCATCAATCCATCAATCCATCAATCCATCAATCCATCAATCCATCAATTCATCAATCCATTTCCCTTCCGTTTCCAGCCCATCTCCACTCCATTATCGGTCCGTTTACAAGTCAACTACGGTCCATCATCGGGAGTGAGGAATCTATTATTGGATAGATTATCGCCCGGGCATAGCTAACGGGTTAGGTGCTTGAAATTAGAAATGTTCTATTTTTAAGATTATACGTATAAATAGTGTTATAATATTGCATATTTTTGACATTCAATTTACGATTGATATGAAAAATTTGCATATTCCAACAAAAAGCAGTAACTTTGCATCCGAAAACAGCTCGGGTGTGGTCGGAAGGCTTTGCGTCGGTAAGTTATCCATCGGCAGGCTATTGACCGACACACCCGACAAAAACAAATTATTGCTTTGGAATTATGAAAATCCTATTTGTAATCGACACGTTCTATACGTCGAATAACGGAACCAGTATCTCCGCCCAGCGCTTTGCCGGTGAGTTGCGTCGCCGCGGACATCGTGTACGCATCCTTTGTGGCGACAAGCCCAAGACCGCCGAGGATCAACAATTGGCAGATGATGATTTCTGCACAGGCATCTTCCATTTTCCTGTTTTTCAGTTCCTGTGCGAGAAGCACGATTTCTTCTACGCCAATGCCGACCGTCAGCTTATCCGTCAGGCGTGCAACTGGGCGGATGTGGTACACGTGTACACGCCGTTCTTCCTGTCCAACGCGGTGATCGACTATTGCGAACTGACCGGCAAGCCCGTGACAGCCGCATTCCATGTGCAGCCGGAGAACATCTCCTCATCCTTCGGGATGGGAAAGTTCAAGCCGTTCAACGACCTTATTTACCGCCTGTTTCGCCATTTTACCTACAACCGCATACGACACATTCATACTCCCTCACAATTCATTGCCGAGGAGCTGCGCAAGCATGGCTACCTCTCGCGCATGCATGTCATATCCAACGGCATACACGACGAGTTTCTTCAAGCCGGAGAGCTAAAGCAATCTAACAGGCGTAGCCGGTCTAACAGCGATAGCGTTCTAACTTCTAACAGTCCAACGGACGGTCTTATCAAGATCATGATGATCGGCCGGTTGAGCCGCGAGAAGCGTCAGGACGTCATCATCCGCGCTATGCGCTACAGCCGCTATGCCGACCGCATACAACTCGTCTTTGCCGGGCGCGGACCGGAATATGAGCGCTACGTGCGCATGAGCAAAGATCTGAAGCACGCACCGCGTTTCGTTTACCTCAACCGCGAACAGCTCATCAGTGAACTGCTCACCACCGACCTGTATATCCATGCCTCGGATATGGAGATAGAAGCCATCTCATGCATCGAAGCGTTTGCCACGGGACTGGTGCCTGTCATCGCCAATTCGCCTGTGAGCGCCACACCGCAGTTCGCTCTGGACGACCGCAGCCTGTTTGAGGCAGGCAACCCGCAAGACCTGGCTCGGGCTATCGACTATTGGATTGAACATCCCGAGCAGAAAGCCGAGATGGAGCAGCGTTATACAGAAGCGGCGCATCGCTACAGTCTGAGCCGTTCTGTCAGGCTGTTCGAACTGATGCTCCGCCAGGAGATAGTCGAGGCGCGTAACAATACCCACAACCGTCATGAGACCAACAGCCCTGCTGCTCGCGCTACTGTGCTGCCTGCCCATAAGCGCTCTGCCGTCTGATACGCTCGTTCCATCGCCACACCTCGTTCATGCGGCATGGTTCAGCCGACAGGAGCAGATCTTCCGCCACGTGGATATCTACCTGCCTGCAGCGTACGACACCTGTACGGTGCCGTTGCCTGTGCTGTACCTGCTGCATGGCATCAACGGCTACGAAGGGTCGTGGATGGACAAAGGACACGCCATTGACACGCTGGAGAGCCTGATAGCTGCGGGATTATGTCCGCCCACTATCCTGGTCATGCCCGATTGCAACCGATGGCCTTTTCGCGAGCGGCCTGTAGAACATGGTCATCTGTGGAAATGCCTCGTCCGTTATCCCAAGCTCAGCCATGAACATGAAGTGGAGCAGGCACTGAGCGATCTGATAGACATGATCGACAGTACCTACTCCGTCTCATCGTGCGCCATTGCCGGACTAAGTGACGGCGGACGCATAGCAGCCAACACGGCTAACCTGCGTCCTGACCGCCTACGTACCGTGGGACTATTCTCGCCTGTGCTACACAAAGACCAACTGCCTGACGATTCAACCCAGACCTATTTTATCTATGTGGGCAACGTGGATATCTTCTATCCCAACGGCCATCGTTTTCACCGCCGGATGCTCAAAGCCGGCTATCCTCACACGCTGATCGTCATGCCCGGCTCCCATAACTGGCAGATATGGAAGATGTGCCTATCCGACATGCTCCGGAATCTCTGAACCTCACGCCGGATGCACGCGACGGAATATGACTTCTGCCGTCAAATGCAAAGAAAATCATGCAAAACGAATAAAAACATGAGATTTTTATTCTCATTATTTGCAAATATCCATAAATATTTGTAACTTTGCATCCGGTTTGTGACAAGACACATTACAACAACAATAAATTAACTAACAATCATTATGAAGAAATTCTTTCTTTTCGCAGCCATGCTTATGGCAGTAGCTGCATTGACCTTTACGGGTTGCAAACAGAACACTCCGGCTGATCCTAACGAGGCACGAATTGCCCTGATAAAAGCCGAAGCTCTGCAGGGTCCATGGCAAGGTCGCACGTATTCTCTCATCGGTGGTGAAGGTGATCTGGCAACCATTACGTTCACAGAGACCAAGATTACTGCTGTGTTCGAAAAAGAAACAGTTACTGTAAACATCCTCGCATGGCATTGCATTGATGCCAAGGACGTATGGTTGGACCTCGATGACGAACAGAAGACTCACTTGACCATTCACGACATTATTGACGGCAAGATGACCACCGGCACTGATTCCACTTTCGGTATGAATGTATTCCCGTTGGAGTTGACCCGCGTAAAGTAATCATCACCAAACGATTCCTATCCTAATGAAACAGATAAAGTTTTTAACTATGGCCTTGGTAGCCATGCTGATGACCGCTTGTATCGGGTTCAAGACCGAAGCCACCGTGGATGTAACCGTGATGAAGGACGGCCAAGTGCAGAAAGGCGTGCAGGTCTATCGTTTCAACAACGAGATGGGTGTGGAGACGACCCTGTATAAGACCAATTCCAAGGACATACAGACCACCAACAACAAGGGTGTGGCACATTTCGACCTCAAATCGCCCGAAGATCTGGATCCGAGCGAGGCAGGGATTGTAGATACCGAGACGTTCCACTTTGCCACTTTCGACAACGATGACCACCGCAACGGTGTGGTATCCGTGAAGGTATCCACCGGTGACAAGAAGCAGGTAACGCTCGAAATCATCACGCCGGAAGGCCGCGACGATTGATCAGAGAGCCAAAGCCCGGCAATACGCTGAGCCCATCCCTCTCAATACAACAAACGCAGTTCACTTATTACGTGAGCTGCGTTTGTTGTATCCATTACTTGCCTGCTTTCTTGCCGGCGGATGTAGCACGGCACGTAGTGACGAAACCTGAAATTGAGAAACTCAGAGCAATTGTACGGCCGCTATCAGAGCGCCTTGAGCGTGGCGAGAACGAAGTGGTAGAACTTCTGCACGGTAGCTATATTCACGCGCTCGTCGGGGCTATGCGGGTGCTCGATGGTAGGACCGAACGAGATCATATCCATGCCCGGATAGTTTCTGCCGATGATGCCGCACTCCAAGCCTGCGTGAATAATCACGATACGCGGATCAGCGGCAAACTCCTGACGGTAAATGTTCTTCATCGTGTTGAGGATGCGGCTGCTGAGGTTGGGCTTCCATCCCGGATAGTCGCCTGAGAACTCCACGTCGGCTCCCGCCATCGAGAAAGCTGATTGGATCATCTCACGCAGTTCGTTCTTGCGGCTCTCTACCGCCGAGCGTGTCAGACAGAATACGCTGACCACCTCTTCTTCGCCCTGCTGCTTCATCTGGATCATGGCAAGGTTGTTGGATGTCTCGACGATGTCGGGCATTTCGGACATCATCCGATATACGCCGTGCGGGCATACGGTGATGGCGTGGATAAGGAAGTCCTGTACCTCTTCGGGCATCTCCGTCTTCGGGCACTCTACTTGTTCTGCTGTCAGGCTGATAGCATCTTCAATGCCCTGATATTCGGTCACGAACAGCGTCTCGTAATCATCCACCAGGTTCATCACGTCGTCATAGCCCTCAGCGGGGATGGTGATGATGGCTTCTGCTTCGCGCGGAATGGAGTTACGCAGCGATCCGCCTTCTACATAAGCCAGACGAGCCTCGTAGTTGGCTACGGCATCCTTGAGAAAGCGGAACAGCAGCTTGTTGGCATTGGCGCGCTGCAGATGGATATCACAGCCCGAGTGTCCGCCCTTGCAGCCTGCCAGACGCACTTTGATTGCGATGTCACCTTCCTCAACGGGCACCGGCACATAGCGGAACTTGGCCTCCGTATCCACGCCTCCGGCACAACCGGTGTACAGCTCGCCTTCGGTCTCCGAGTCAAGGTTAAGCAGCACCTTGCCCTGCAGCCAGCCGCCTTCCAATGCAAAAGCACCGTACATGCCGGTCTCTTCGTCCACGGTGAAGAAAGCTTCCAATGGAGGATGCACCACGCTCTTGTCGGCCAGGATAGCCAGAGCCGTGGCTACGCCTATGCCGTTGTCAGCACCCAGCGTCGTGCCGTTGGCGGTCACCCACTCGCCGTTGTCCTCAACGTATGCCTCGATAGGGTCTTTCTCAAAATCAAAGACTTTGTCGCTGTTCTTCTGTGGCACCATATCCATGTGCGCTTGCAAAATGACACCCGGATGGCTTTCGTAGCCTGCTGAAGCAGGTTTGCGGATAAGCACGTTGCCGATGGCATCGGTCATGGTTTCGAGTCCCAGACTCTTGCCGTAATCCACAAGGAATTGCGAAATCTGCTCTTTCTTGCCCGACGGACGAGGAATTTGAGTGATCTTGGCGAAGTTCTGCCAAACACCCGATGGCTGTAAGTTTTTCATATCATTAGGATTTTATTTGTTTATACATCCATACATTTATACATTCATACATTCATACATCAATACATTCATACATCAATACATCCATACATCATCACATCTTCTTTGCCCAGCGTGCGAACAGTACCAGCAGCACGCATGTCACGACAGCCGCAGCGGCATAGCCTATCCAGCGCAACTCGACGGGCAGATGGAAACCTTCCGGCGCGATCAGGATGTAGCTCACGCTCACCATCGTCATGAATAGCGCAGGGATGAGGGCTATCAGGTAGCCGTAGCGTCTGATACCTGACGGCTGATGGCTGGCGGCTGATGGCTCGTGACCGTTCTTGTAGAGCCAGACTGTACCAGCCCACAGGGTGAACATCGCCAAGGTCTGGTTCGTCCACGAGAAGTAACGCCATACCACATCAAAATTGACAAACACCATTCCGAACACGCAAGCAAACAGCGGCAAAGCTATGTACAGACGGTTGAGACGGGGCTTCTGGTCGATATGCAGAAAATCTGCCACGATCAGTCGGGCAGAACGCAGAGCCGTGTCTCCTGAAGTGATAGGCGCAGCTATCACGCCGATGATAGCCAGTATACCGCCTACCGTGCCCAGCCACGAGCGCGAAACGGTATCCACCACCAGCGCGGCAATGTTTTCGCCCTTATGCTGTGCGGCAAAAGCCTGCAAGCCGTCGATGCCGTACAGTCCGTTTTCGGGGTCAGCAAAGAACGTGCCGGCTGCGGCTGCCCAGATGAGTGCCAGGATGCCTTCTGCCACCATCGCGCCGTAGAAGATCCACCGTCCCTGACGTTCGTTGGTCAGGCAGCGCGACATGATAGGCGACTGCGTGCCATGGAAGCCCGAGATAGCGCCACATGCTATGCTCACGAACATCATAGGGAAGATGGGCAGTCCATCTGCCTTGCGATTGTACAGTCCGTCTGCCAGTTCAGGCATCTCCTGCCCGTGCCAGCCCAGCATCACAATCATGATGCCTACGCCCATGAATAGCAGCATGCCGCCAAAGATGGGGTAGAACCTGCCGATCAGTTTGTCCACGGGCAGCACGGTGGCAAGCGCGTAGTATGCAAAAATAATCAGCACCCAGGCGATAGGAAGCATCCTGCCCTGGAACGGCAGCGTGTTGAGCGGAGCCAGACCTTGCAGCAGCGTGGCAGGACCGGAGAGGAACGTGGTGGTGAGCAGTAACAATAACACCAAAGACAACACGCGCATGAACACGCGTACGCCCGAACCTAATTCACTACCCACGATCTCAGGCAGCGACACACCACCCTTGCGGAGTGACAACATGCCACTCAGGTAATCGTGCACGCCACCGGCGAAGATTGTTCCGAACACGATCCACAGGAAGGCTGCCGGACCAAAAAAGATACCCATGATTGCTCCGAAGATCGGTCCCAGACCGGCGATGTTGAGGAACTGTACAAGAAAGATCCTCCATCCTGACATCGGCACGAAGTCCACGCCGTCCGTCTTGGTCAGAGCGGGAGTCTTGGCGTCAGGATCAATCCCGAAAATGCGCTCCACGAATGTTCCGTATAGCAGATAGCCTGCTACGAGCGCAATTAATGCAATAATGAATGTTATCATTTGGTATATCTGTTTAATTGTTTTCCGTGATTCGTAGGATCTGTGCAATCCGCACCGATTTTATTGGGGTCCCCGACACAAACCAGCGTAGCGTTTGTGGTGGGGAGAGCCGAGACACGCGTTGCTTTTATGCCGCGTGCGGCATCCGGTGCAATCGCGTTGTCGAAGGCGTTTTGCAATGCAAAGTTACAAAAAAGATATGAAAAAAGCAAATTTTTCGCGTTTTTTTGTACAAAAATTTGCATATTTGCCGAAAAAGTGCTACCTTTGCATTCGCGTTTGAAAAAATGCTGAATTCAAACGGGCGTTTAGCTCAGCTGGTTTAGAGCATCTGCCCTACAAGCAGAGGGTCTGCGGTTCGAATCCGTAAACGCCCACAAAACGAATCAAAACCTATAAAGTCTTGGTCGTTGAAACCCCGATGAGAAATGTGCAAACATTTCGAAATCGGAGAGGAGGAACAACGAGGCGCTTTATTTGCGCAGCAAATCCGTAGCCAAGTTTGTTCCGACAAGGTGCTGTAGTTCAGTTGGTTAGAATATCGGCCTGTCACGCCGGAGGTCGCGAGTTCGAGTCTCGTCGGCACCGCACAAAAGAAGTCCACTTGGGCTTCTTTTTTGTAGGTGCGAATCTCGCGAATATCAAACAATGCTGGTCGCTAGAAATCGGCACGGCATAAAGAGAATCACACAGTGGTTCTCTTTTTGTGTGCAGAGGCAGAATATAGAAACTCTGATAAAACCCCGTTAAAACCTCGTTAAAACCTCGATAAAAGTGGCCGAAATGCATTCATTTGCGATTTTTCTTCATGAAAACTTGCAAATGTGCATTTTTTTTTGTAACTTTGCAGCGTGAAATAGAAGTAGCAACATATATATCTAACAAGGTGACAGACGAAACGAACATAGAGAACCTGGATAGTCAGGACGAGCTGTTTATACGCTACGAATGTGTGGTGGACAAGGGGCAGGCTGCTACGCGGGTGGACAAATATCTGGCGGAGCACATGCCCGGCACGTCGCGTACGCGCATACAGGCAGCAGCGGACAACGGTCAGGTGCTGGCTGATGGCAAGACCGTAAGCAGCAGTTACAAGGTCAAACCCGGCGAGACCATACAAGTGCTGCTCAGCCATGAGCCGCACGATTTTACCATCACGCCGGAGAACATCCCTCTGGACATAGTATATGAGGACGATCAAGTGCTGGTGGTGAACAAACCGGCAGGACTGGTGGTGCATCCCGGTCACGGTAACTACGAACATACACTTTTACACGCTTTGGCGTACCATTTTCAGCAGTCTGGCACGGATCTTGATATGAATAATCCGGATATAGGTTTGGTGCATCGTATCGATAAGGATACCTCGGGACTGCTGCTGATAGCTAAGACTCCTGAAGCCAAGACGAAGCTGGGCTTGCAGTTCTTCCACCACACTACCGAGCGTACCTACAATGCGCTGGTATGGGGCACTTTCGATGAAGATGAGGGCACGATAGACGGCGCTTTGGCGCGTGACAACCGCGACCGAACCATCTACCGCGTATACGACATCGAAGAGAACCCGCTGGCCAAACCTGCCGTGACGCACTACAAGGTGCTGGAGCGCTATCCGTATGTCACGCTGGTGGAATGCCGGCTGGAAACGGGACGCACCCACCAGATACGCGTACACATGACGCACATAGGCCATCCGCTGTTTGCCGACGAGAAATATGGCGGCACGATCATCCGCAAAGGGCTGCGCACGCAGAAGTATGCCCAGTACATACAGAACTGCTTTGCCCTATGTCCGCGCCAGGTGCTGCACGCCAAGACCTTAGGTTTCGTGCATCCCGCTACAGGCGAACAGATGCATTTCGACAGCGAATGGGCACCCGACTTTGCGGCGGTGATAAACAAATGGCGCAACTATCAGATGAACACGCTGTGCTAGTTGAGAGTTTAGTGTTTAGAGTTTAGAGAAGAAAGGAGACAAGATATGAATACTATCGTTTGGGCAGATGACGAGATTGACCTGCTGAAGCCATACATCATCTATCTGTCAGCCAAGGGCTACGAGATTCTTCCCGCCATGAGCGGTCAGGATGCTATCGACCTTTGCAATCAACGGGCGGTGGATATAGTATTTCTGGACGAGAACATGCCGGGCTTGTCGGGCATAGAGACGCTGCAGATGCTCAAAGATGCGCATCCTGAACTGCCGGTAGTGATGATCACCAAATCCGAAGAGGAGCAGATCATGGAGCAAGCTATTGGTCAGAAGATAGCCGACTACCTGATCAAGCCCGTCAATCCGAACCAGATTCTCCTGTGCCTGAAAAAGCATATTCACAGCAAGCAGATTGTCGAAGAACATACGAACGCCACTTATCGCCAGGAGTTCTCGGACATCACTTATATGATTGATACCGCTCGTACGTTCGACGAGTTTGCTGCCATCGAGCGCACCCTGACGCGCTGGGAACTGGAGCTGCAAGATGCAGGTTCGTCAATGGCTGAATTGCTGACCATGCAGCGCAAACAAGCCAACAATGCGTTCGCCAAGTTCATCAAGCAGAACTACGAAGACTGGTTTGAGCACCCGGAGAACCGCCCGATGATCAGTACGGACGTCTTCCGTGATGCCGTGTTCCCGCTGCTGGACAACGGCGAGAAAGTGTTTGTGGTAGTGGTGGATAATTTCCGCTACTCGCAATGGAAAACCATCCAGCCGCTGTTGGCAGAGTTCTTTACGATAAAGAAAGAGCAGCAGTACTCCGCCATCCTACCTACCGCCACGCAATATGCACGCAATGCTATCTTTGCCGGCATGATGCCCTTGCAGATACAAAAGATGTACCCCGAATACTGGGTGGAAGAAGGCGACGAGGAGACGAAAAACAAGTTCGAAAAAGAGCTGGTAGGCACGCTTCTCCAGCGCTATCGCAAGCACTACGACTATACCTATTTTAAGATCAACGAGTCGGACTTCTGCGAGAAAGTGATCCGTCAACTCAAAGGTTTGCAAGCTCCGCTGAACATTGCCGTGATTAACTTCATCGACATGCTTTCGCATTCGCGTACCGACTCGAAGATGATGCGTGAGCTGGCACATGATGAAGCTGCCTATCATAGTCTGACCCTTTCGTGGTTCAAACATTCACCTACGCTGGAACTGTTCCGCCAGATAGCTGCACTCGGCTACAATCTGATTCTCACCACCGACCACGGTACTATCCGCGTATCCGACCCCGTGCAGATCGTGGCGGACAAGAATACGAACACCAACCTCCGATACAAGGTGGGCAAATCGCTGGCATTCCAGAGCAGAAACATCTTCGAGATACAGCGTCCGGAGAAAGTAGGTCTGCCTGCGCCTAACCTGAGCAGCACGTACGCTTTCTGTACCTGCAACGATTTCTTCGGTTATCCGAATAACTTCAACTATTATGCCCAGTACTACCGCGACACCTTCCAGCATGGCGGCATATCCATGGAGGAGATGATCGTTCCGTTGGTACACATGATTCCCAAGTGATGCGCATCGTTATTCATGTCATAGTAGGATTGTTGCATGTGTTGCTGACCTGCGCGCTGTTGTTGGCAGTAGTGTCGGCGTTTGTTCCGGCCAGTGCGCTGCCCGTGCCTATATGGATAGGATTGCTGTTTGAGTGGCTGGTAGGTGCACAAGCGGTGTTGTTCTTCTATTGGCTGCTCACATCGCATCGCAAGTGGTGCTGGCTGTCCTTAGCGGCAATAGCCTGTTCAGTAGTGCCGCTGATAAATACAGTGTCACATGCTGCGCTGTTCTTCCCCAAGAAAAATCTGCCGCACTCATTCACGCTCATGTCCTACAACACCTGCCGTATGGGCGAGGTGCGCAAACCCGCGCAGAACCGCGTGATACAATACATTCTTCGTACGGAACCGGACGTGGTGTGTCTGCAAGAGGTGGAGGTATCCAAATCCGATGAGCATCTTACGCTGCCCGAACTGAAGAAAGCTATGGCAGTCTATCCGTACACCTATTTCGACTTCAAGATATACAACAGCCGCCGGCAGTACGGCAATGCCGTATTCAGCAAGTATCCGCTGATAGGCAAGCACACCTTGCGCTACGAATCGCGGGGCAACATCACTTCGGTATGTGACATTGTGCTGCCTACCGATACAATCCGCCTCTACACCAACCATCTGGAGTCCAACCGCTTGCAGCGGGAAGACCTGCCGGCATCCGTGTTGCACGAGCAGACACAGACCGCCCTGAGCAATACGACCAGCAAACTGGAGAAAGCGTCCGAAGTACGGAACCGTCAGGCAAAGATCATCCGCGAGGATGCAGAGCGTTCACCTTATCCGGTGCTGATTGTAGGCGATATGAACACTACACCCGTGTCGTACACCTACCGCCAACTGCAACATGGTATGCGGGATGCTTTCCTGGAGTCGTCCAACGCCCAACTGGGACACACCTACGAGATGCACGGCATTGGCATCCGCATCGATTATATTCTCCATTCGCGCGAACTGGGTGCGGATGAGTTCGATATACCTCATGTGGACTATTCGGACCATTATCCGATACTGACACGCATACATTATTAATCAACAATATGAAAAAACTAATTCCCTTTGTGATGGCAGCAGTATTTACAGCATGCTCTTCCGCCCCGAAACAGACTACGGGCATTCATCTTGAGAACCTCGACACAACCGTCGTGGCACAAAACGACTTTTATCAGTACGCCTGTGGCGGCTGGATGGCAGCCAATCCGCTGACAGCCGAATATTCGCGTTTCGGCTCGTTCGACAAGCTGGCACTAAACAATCTGGAGCAGGTGAACGGCCTGATACAGGACATCGCCAAGCAACAGCACAAACCCGGTACGGTGGAGCAGAAGATTGGTGACATCTACAACCTGGCTCTGGACACGACACGCCGTAACATCGAAGGCATCGAGCCTGTGCAGAAGACGCTGCATGAGATATCTGCTATCCGTTCGCGTGACGAACTGTCCACGCTCCTCGGTGCATCTATGGAGTACGGACTGTTTGCTATGTACGTGGATGCTGACGCCATGAACTCCTCGATGAACATCATGAACGAGTACCAGGCAGGTTTTGCGCTGGGCGAGAAAGAGTATTACCTGGACGACGATGAGCAGACGCTCAAGATCCGTAAAGCCTACGTGCAGCATGTAGCAAACATGTTCGCCCTGTTCGGCATCAGCAATCCTGACGAAGCGGCACAAACCGTTCTGCGTATGGAAACGCGTCTGGCTAAGGCAGCCAAGAACAATGTAGAACTGCGTGACCCGATTGCCAACTACAATAAGATGTCGGTTGACGATCTGCAAAAGCTCGTTCCGCAGATCGATTGGAAAGCATTCTTCACCGCCCTGAACGTCGAACTTGACAGCGTGAACATAGGTCAGGTAGCACACCTGCAGGAGGTAGGCAAGATGCTGGCAGAAGAAGATCTGGAGGATATTAAGACCTTGCTGCGTTGGCAGGTGATGGACGGAGCAGCCTCCTATCTGACGGATGATATCTATATGGAGAGCTTCAATTTCTACGGCCGCGTATTGTCGGGTAAGGAAGAGCCTTCGCCGCTGTGGAAACGTGCCGTAGGTATCGTCAACGGTACGCTGGGCGAAGCTGTGGGACAGATGTACGTAAAGAAATATTTCCCCGAGGAGAACAAACAGCGCATGCTGGCGCTGGTGCATAACCTGCAAGCCTCATTGGGCGAGCGTATTCAGGCGCTGGACTGGATGTCGGATGCCACGAAAGCCAAAGCGCTGGAGAAGTTGGATGCCATCACCATCAAGATTGGCTACCCCGACGAGTGGCGCGACTATAGTGCACTGAACATTGACAATAGCATTTCCTACTACGCCAACCTGCAGCGTGCCGCTAAGTTTGAGCAGGAATATTCGCTCTCGTTCCTGGGCAAACCCGTGGACAAGAAGAAATGGTACATGACACCGCAGACCGTGAATGCCTACTACAATCCTTCCAGCAACGAGATCTGTTTCCCTGCCGGTATTCTGCAATATCCGTTCTTCGACATGAGCGCTGACGATGCCTTCAACTATGGTGCTATCGGCGTGGTGATCGGTCATGAGATGACCCACGGATTCGATGACCAGGGCTGCCTGTTTGACAAGGACGGCAACATGCTCAACTGGTGGACCGAGGAGGATAAAGCCAAGTTTGATGCCCGCACCAAGGTGATGGAGGAATACTTCAACGGCATCGAGGTAGCTCCGGGAGTACATGCCAACGGTGCGTTCACTTTGGGCGAGAACATCGCCGACCATGGCGGCTTGCAAATCTCGTTCCAGGCTTTCCGCAACAACGAGAATGCCAAACCCGAAGCAGAGCGTCTCGGCACGGTGGACGGCTTCACGCCCGAGCAGCGTTTCTTCCTGGCATACGCCAATGTATGGGCAGGTAATATCCGTCCGGAGGAGATTCTCAACCGTACGAAGTCCGATCCTCACTCTCTCGGCCGCTGGCGTGTGAACGGCGCCCTGCCGCACATAGGCGCATGGTACGAGGCATGGAACGTCACGGAGGAGAGTCCGCTGTATGTCGCTCCTGAGAACCGCGTAAAGATCTGGTAAATTCATTTAGCTATCTATAAGCATTATGATTAAGCATGTAGTGTTCTTCCGCCTTGCAGATGAGGCCGAAGGCAAAACGAAGATGGAGAATGCACAGATTATCAAGCAGGGATTGCTTTCCCTGCTTGATAAGGTGCCTGTACTCAAATCAGAAAAAGTGGGCATTAATATCCCCAATGCCACGAAGACAGACCACGATATCTGTCTGGAATGCGAGTTTGAATCGTGGGATGACCTGAACGCTTATCAGGCTCATCCCGAACACCTGAAAGTGGCTGCATACATCACCAAATGCCGTATAGGCCGTGCGGCAGTCGACTACGAGATGTAGGATGGCAGCAGTATGAAAGCACGCATTCTTCTTGTCATCTTCTTTGCCTGTATCGTCCGGACATCTTCTTTCGCTCAAGATGCCGGTCAGCTATCTACGGCAGCCACGCCCGAGCAGACAGCTGCGAACATAGCGGTATATGACCGTATAGCTGCGGCTCTTGGTTCTGCTGCCCCGTCACTTTCGATGTCGGAACTGGTGGTGCAGGTAGCGCTTCAGTTGCTCGGTACGCCCTATTTAGGCGCATCGCTGGAGAGCGAGCCGGAGCAGCTGCAAGTGTACTTGGATAAGACCGACTGCATTCTTTTCGTCGAGCTGTCCACCTGCATGGCTCTGACGCTCAAAGGCAAACGCATCGTTCAGGCAGGTGACGGCGAACATTTTGCTATGCGCGAAAAGCCTTCGTTGGAGGATGCGACACCCTGCTATCCGTTGCTATGCGACAACATACGCAATATGCGTTATCGTCTGGGCGTGGTGGACGGCTATGCTTCACGTATTCATTATACATCGGAATGGCTGCTGCAAAACAGCACCAACGGCATTTTGCGTGAATATTCCAAAGAGATAGGTCAGGAGTTTGAGCAGCCTTTCTACTACATGTCGATGCATCCCACGCGTTACAAGCAACTGAACCATGATGTATGCGAACTGGGTAAAATACGGATGATGGAGGAGCATCTTTCTACGCAAAAGCCCTACTTCTTCGTTCCACAGAGCGCTTTGATTCAAGCGTCAGTCATGGCGCAGATCAAGAGCGGAGACATAGTGGCATTCATCTCTACGTGGGACGGTCTGGATCTGGCGCATGTGGCGATAGCCTACGAGCATGACGGAGAGATGCACTTCATTCATGCCTCATACGGCGCGAAGAAAGTAATCATAGAACCCAAGACGCTGGCAGAATATGCCACCAACGGCATCCGTGTGGCACGATTGAACGATTAAGGGAGATTGGTTATAGCGCGTCTGTCAGAGCGTATAGACGAAGCTGACATGCCATTGCCATTCTGACATCCGGTCTTTGGAATAGATAGGCGTGCGAATCAGATTGTTCAATCCGAAATCATAACCGGCTTCTATCCGATAAACATCCCACGTAAATCCTCCCCCCAGACCATACATGATATTGGTGCGGTAAAGTTCCTTCGATACATATTTGTCGTAGGTGGTCAGGTGCTTGCCTTGACCCTTCAGCCATTGTTCTGTAGCCGTCGACAGGTTGGGTTTGACATAATCGGTTTGGGCTAAACCGATCATCAGTTGCGGTCCCGTATAGAAATGCATGGATAGTTTCTTCCACAGCGATATATTATAGTATGCGCGCACGGGAATGGTTAGCGCATGCTCCACGATGTGGTTCTTCACATATTCCGTTTGCACTTCTCCGGATAGCGCCGAATGGTAGTGCTGCTCCGATATGCCGTACAGAACGGAGTAGAGCAATCCGATGTTCAAGGAGAAGTTTTTGGGCAGAAACAGTTCAAGCTGTCCGCCTATTCTTGCTCCATGCAGGTAGAGCGCACTGATGGTGTCGGATGTCATGCGCTGATGATCCTGGGCATATCCGCCTTCCAGATGCCATGCAAGTCCGAAAGAGTAGTTTTCCGTTTTAACTTCCTTTTTAGTCGGGTCGAAGAAGTCGCGCTGCTCCAGACTGGATTCAAGGATCGTTCGCTCTTGGGCAAACGAGTATGCACTCCCGAAAATGAGGGATGAGCATAGTAGAATTATTGATAGTGATTTACGTGTCATTTTTTCGTTGTGGCGCATATTTTGTCACGCAAAGTTACTAAAATTTATGTAAATATGCAAATTTTTTGCCAAAAAATCACTTTTTTTCGTCGAAAATTTGCAAAATTCAAAATAATGTTGTATCTTTGCACTCGCTTTTTGCGCGTCGGTCCATTCGTCTATCGGTTAGGACGAGAGATTTTCATTCTCTAAAGAGCAGTTCGACTCTGCTATGGACTACAAGAAATAAGTATAAGTTTAACTAAAAAATTGACGAGGGTTGGATACCCTCAATGCAGAAAAGATGGCAAATCATAAATCATCGTTGAAGCGTATTCGCCAGACCGCGACACGCAAGGCACGTAACCACTACTATGCAAAGACTGCCCGTAACGCTGTGCGCGACCTTCGCGCCACTACCGACAAGGCAGCTGCTGCAGGTATGCTACCGAAGGTGTCTTCGATGTTGGACAAGCTGGCTAAGCGCCATATCATCCACACGAACAAGGCAGCTAACCTGAAATCGAAGTTGGCTATCTACATCAACAAACTCGCGTAAGTTGATGAAGCCTTGCAGAGTATAGGGGCTGCCATGTGTGGTAGCCTCTTTTTCGCGTCAACAAAATCAACTAACAAACTTGCAACAAAAAAGGAGGCATCAAATGAACGATTTTCTAAAGTACACAACAGCAGCGGGATTGAACTCGATGCATGTAGAGAAAGTAATGCAGGCATCCATGGAGCATACAGGGATGATGCGCAATTCGTACATCAGCCCGTCCATCCTTGAGGAGCGTCAACTGAACGTGACGCAGATGGATGTGTTCTCGCGATTGATGATGGACCGTATTATTTTCCTCGGCACGGAGGTGAACGATTATACAGCCAATGTCATCCAGGCGCAGTTGCTCTATTTGAACTCCAGCGATCCGGATAGGGATATTCATCTGTATCTGAATACTCCCGGCGGTTCGGTATATGCAGGTTTGGGCATCTACGATACGATGCAGTTCGTATCGAGCAAGGTGAGCACTATCTGTACGGGCATGGCGGCATCAATGGGAGCCATTCTGCTTGTGGCAGGTGAAGAAGGTATGCGCAGCGCACTCCCGCACTCGCGCGTGATGATACATCAGCCGATGGGAGGCATCCAAGGACAGGCAAGCGATATTGAGATTACCGCACGCGAGATTCTCAAACTGAAGGACGAACTCTATCAGATCATTGCCACTCATTCGAAGCAGGATATTGAGAAAATTCGCCAGGATGCCGATCGCGACTATTGGATGACTGCGCAGGAAGCATTGGCTTATGGCATGATTGACAAAGTATACACGAAGTCGGAAAGATAAGCATCAGGAAGTCAGGATCATGAAGAAAGAAATGGGAAGATGTTCGTTCTGCGGGCGAACGGTTCCGGCTGAGAACCTGTTCCGCGGAGTGGATAATCAGTATATCTGCTTCGATTGTGTTGAGAATGCTCATACCATCATCGAAGAACAGTTCAGCGACGATGAATCGGACGATGATGAAGGGACGGTAACCAAGGAGCGCAAACGTCGTCAGGAGAAAGGTCGTGCCGAGGCAGAACTTGCCGGGATAAACACGAAAAAACTGACGATGAAGACCTTGCCAAAACCGGAGAAGATCAAGTCGTTTCTTGACCAGTATGTGATAGGTCAGGATGATGCTAAGAAGTATCTCTCTGTATCGGTGTATAACCACTATAAGCGTCTGCTTCAGCCCGACACCAACGATGGGGTGGAGATAGAGAAATCCAACATCATCCTTGTTGGCTCAACAGGTACCGGTAAGACGCTCATGGCGCGAACCATAGCCAAGATGCTGGCGGTGCCTTTCACAATTGTGGATGCCACTGTGCTGACCGAAGCAGGTTATGTGGGCGAGGATGTGGAGTCACTTCTCGTCAGACTGCTGCAAGAAGCTGACTATAATCTGGAGAAGACCGAACGCGGCATCGTCTTTATTGACGAGATTGACAAGATTGCGCGCAAGAGCGACAATCCGTCCATCACCCGTGATGTGTCAGGCGAAGGTGTTCAACAAGCGCTGTTGAAGCTTCTGGAAGGCTCCATCGTCAATGTGCCGCCCAAGGGCGGACGCAAGCACCCCGAGCAAGAGTTTATTCATGTTAACACGCAGAACATACTCTTTATATGCGGTGGCGCATTCGACGGGATAGAGCGGAAGATAGCCCAGCGCCTAAATACACAGGTAGTGGGATTTGAATCGCAGGAGAAGACGAAACGCATAGACAAAGAGAACCTGCTGCAATACGTTGCTCCGCAGGACTTGAAAGCTTTCGGTCTTATACCTGAGATCATCGGCCGCTTGCCTATCATCACCTATCTGGAGCCGCTGGACAGAGCTGCGCTAAAGCGCATCTTATGCGAGCCGAAGAACGCTATCACCAAGCAGTACCAGAAGCTGCTGAAGATGGATGGCATCGAGCTGACTTTTGAGGAAGCCGCGCTGGACTATATTGTGGATAAAGCCATCGAGTTCAAACTCGGGGCACGCGGACTTCGCAGCCTGACGGAAACCATCATGATGGATGTGATGTTCGAAATCCCGAAGCATGATTTTGTGGTTACGCGTTCGCTGGCTGAAGCCAAACTGGCTAAGATTGATGCCAACAGAATGGTGGGATAATGGCGATTCAGATTATAGATTGAACGTTAAGAGAAAAAGAATATGCGTACAAAAGAAGAGTTGCAAGGCGTAAGTCTGCTGGGAAACAAGCAGGTGCAGTACCCGACGACCTATTCTCCGGATTTGCTGGAGACGTTTGTGAACAAACATCCTGACAATGAGTATGTTGTTACGTTCCATTGTCCGGAGTTTACTACGCTCTGCCCGATGACAGGTCAGCCGGATTTTGCTACCATCATCATCTCCTATATACCCCGCGAGCGTATGGTAGAGAGCAAGTCGCTCAAGCTTTACTTGTTTTCTTTCCGCAACCATGGTGATTTTCACGAGGATTGTGTGAATATCATCATGAAGGATCTTGTTCATCTGATGAACCCAAGGTATCTGGAGGTGACGGGTGTGTTCTCTCCGCGTGGAGGTATCAGCATCTTCCCCTTCGCCAACTGGGGCGATGATGAGCACCAGGAACTTGTCAAGACACGTATGCGTGAGCGCTTTACCATAGCTCTTAACAACAACCAGTAACCGATGAAAGACAGTATCATCATCCTTTCCGGCGGAATGGATTCCGTAACGATGCTCTACGACTATGCAGAGAGCATTGCCGTAGCACTCAGTTTTGATTATGGCAGCAATCACAATCGCAAGGAACTGCCGATGGCTGCTTACCATTGTGAGCGGTTAGGCATAGAGCACATTATCATTCCGCTGGAGTTCATCAAGCAGTATTTCCATTCTTCGCTTTTGTCAGGCGCAGAGGCTATACCGGAAGGGCGGTATGATGATGTGACGATGCGTTCTACCGTCGTGCCGTTCCGCAACGGCATTATGCTGTCCGTAGCCGCAGGTATGGCGGAAGACCGAACCCTCAGTCGCATACTGATGGCCAACCATAGTGGTGATCATGCTATCTATCCCGATTGCCGCCCGGCGTTTGTGGATGCGATGGCGAGAGCAGTACGCGAGGGCACCTACAACGGTGTTGAACTCTTTACCCCTTATACCCATTGGACAAAGACCGATATAGCTAAGCGCGGCAAAGAACTGGGTATAGACTATAGCAAAACATGGAGTTGCTACAAGGGCGGGGATAAACATTGTGGCAAGTGCGGCACCTGTCAGGAACGCCGTGAAGCTCTGCGCGAAGCAGGCATCGTGGATACTACGGAGTACGTAGATTGATTTACAAGAACATTTTGAGATACAAAAAAGCGAAAGGTTTAACTTTCGCTTTTTTGTGGTCCCACTAGGGCTTGAACCTAGGACCCCCTGATTATGAGTCAGGTGCTACTAACCAACTGAGCTATGAGACCATCCCCGATTAAGGGTTTATTTGTTGCGATACTTTGCCGCAATAGCTTTCGCTTCTTCCTTCGTGATAGACTTTTGCTCGGCTGTCAGAACAGGAATCTTCAGCGGATCTTTCGGCAAAATCAGGTTCGGATCGGGAGTAACGCTACGGTTAGCCAGCCAGATGAATGCCCAGCAGAATGTATTGTTGTAGTACTTGCGAGCGAGCTGACTGAGCGACTGACCGTATGCTACAACAGCATCTTCCATTACTTCGAAATTCTCGTCAAGATCGAATTCGCGGAGATTATTGTCTGTCACGGTAGCAGGCTTCTCTTCAGCAGGAGCAGCAACTACAACAGGAACAGCGTCGGAACCGTTCTTCATTACAATCGTATCGCGACGGATGATAACCACGGTGTCCTTATGCATAACCACCACGGTATCCACTCTGTGAGCATAATCCGGACGAAGTTCAGGATGCGATTCGTAAATCTTATCTTGCAGTACTTCAAATGACGATACGTTGATCATGTGATTCTTCTTCTTGGCAGCAATCTTGATACGCAGCGCTAAATCGATGTTATACGAACCGTCGTTACGCTTGTTGGATGTGCTGTGGTAACGATTGTCCATATAGTCGGTGAGGAACATATTATATTGTACGCGCGCGCCAAGAGCGATATTGCGTGATAAGTTGAACTCAGCCGATGCGCCGAGAGGAATGAAACCTGCCGTCTCATATTTATCCTTATTCGTTGGGTTGCCGTTCTCATCCAGCACCTTGTGAGCATGTGCTTCATCACCGTCCTTTACGTATTTGCCGGGATCGCTGACTTTGCCCATAACGTTATACTCGCCGGTGTCGTGGAATGAAATGTTGTTGTGATACAAAGCTCCACCAAGACCTGCAAAGAAATTCAAAGCGAAGATGTCTTTCACGGCGCGCGGAAACCAAGCGTTAACCATGTTAAAGGTAACATACACTTGTCCTTTGTGCAGCATACTTTGATGTACAAAATCGCCGGCTTTTAGGGAAAGTACTGAAGTGCCGTCAATGTCACGGAAACTTGGTTCATCTTTTTTTGTCCTCACTTGCGACCAATCAAAGCCATAGCCTACGCCTAAACCCCAAACCGGAGTGAAGTTGTATTCCAGGTTCAAACCTCCACCGTAGCCGAGGTTGTTAAAACGCTCAGCCGGATAATCGCCACGGAACTGGTTGATACCGCCGTGAAGAATAAGTGAGAAACCGGTGTGCTCCAAAGCCAAGTTGGCAGTGGTCTTGAAGGGGTGTACACCTAATTCGGTTGTGTCTACTGCGTTCTCTTGTGCAGATGCAAAGCAGAACAAACTTGCGCAGATAATTGTTAAAAATACTTTCTTTGTATGCATGGTTGCTAAAATTTATTCGCAATTTGGCTACAAAGATACAACTTTTTTTTGAAATATGCAAGAAAATTCAAAAAAAAATAAAAAAAAAATCATATTGCTTGCAAATTTGCTAAATTTTGTGTAACTTTGTAGAGAATTTTGCAATATTATCAATGAAAAATCGAAACAAATCACTACTATTATGAATATACTTGAGCAAATGTACGCCCGTGCGCGTGCTAATCGTCAGCGCATTGTGCTTCCCGAAGGTGATGAACCTCGCACCTTGGAGGCTGCAAACATCATCCTTGAACAAGAGTTGGCTAACCTCATTCTGATTGGAGATCCTGAAGTCATCCGGAGAATGGCAGAAGAGAAAGGCTATCGTCACATTGACAAAGCCATTATCTTCGACCCGAAGAATGATCCGAAGACGAAGGATTACGCGGCTTTGCTGTACGAACTACGCAAGTCGAAAGGCATGACTGAAGAGGAAGCTGCCAAGAAAGTCCAGGATCCCTTGTATCTCGGCTGCTTGATGATCAAGGCCGGTGATGCTGATGGCGAGTTGGCAGGAGCACGCGGCACCACTGCCGATACCATCCGTCCGGCTTTCCAGATCTTGAAGACCAAACCCAGCTGCAAAATTGTTTCCGGCGCTTTCCTGATGTTTACTCCCGCCAAGCATCTTGGCGAGAACGGCTTCCTGCTGTTTGCCGACTGCGCCGTCAACCCTAATCCGACAGCTGAAGAGTTGGCACAAATAGCCGTTTCAACAGCTGAAACTGCTCGCACTATCGCAGGCATTGAGCCGCGTGTAGCTATGCTGTCGTTCTCGACGAAGGGATCAGCCAAGCATGAGAATGTGGATAAAGTAACTGCCGCACTCGCTATGGCAAAAGAGCTTGCTCCCGATCTGCAGATTGATGGCGAACTGCAGGCAGATGCCGCTCTTATCCCGAGCGTAGGCGAGAAGAAAGCTCCGGGCAGCAAAGTGGCTGGACATGCCAACGTGCTCGTCTTCCCCGACTTGCAGGCAGGTAACATCGGCTACAAACTGGTAGAGCGCTTCTCGGGTGCAGATGCCGTAGGTCCTATCCTGCAAGGTATAGCCGCTCCGGTGAATGACCTCAGCCGTGGGTGCAAGGTACAGGATATTGTGCAGATGGTGGTTATCACTGCCAACCAGGCTATAAAATAACAATACCGGCCGCCATGCATGGCGGCCAACACAACAATTATTAACTAAAAACAACATACAACCATGAAAATCTTAGTTTTGAACTGTGGTAGCTCGTCTATCAAGTATGCATTGTATAACATGGACGACAAGAGCGTCATGACTTCTGGCGGAGCAGAGCGTGTGGGACTGGACGGCGCTTTCGTGAAGGTAAAGCTGGCCAATGGCGAGAAGAGGCAAATCATGCACGATATGCCTGAGCATACCGAGGGTGTGAAGTTCATCTTCTCATTGCTTACCGACCCCGAGATAGGTGTAATCAAGAGCCTTAAGGAGATTGACGCAGTAGGTCATCGTATGGTGCACGGCGGCGAGAAGTTTGCCAAGTCGGTTGTAATTACCCCGGAAGTCATCAAGGCATTTGAGGAAGTGAGCGACCTGGCTCCGCTGCATAACCCCGCCAACCTCAAAGGTATACGCGCCGTAGAGGAACTGATGCCGGGACTGCCGCAAGTAGGCGTATTTGACACAGCTTTCCATCAGACCATGCCTGCTTACAGCTACATGTACGCACTGCCCTATGAAGTATACGAGAAATATGCCGTTCGCCGTTACGGCTTCCACGGAACGAGCCACCGCTATGTGAGCGCACGCGTATGCGAATTTCTGGGTGTCGATTACAATAAGCAGCGCATCATCACTTGCCATATTGGCAATGGTGGCTCACTGGCTGCCGTGAAGAATGGCAAATGCATGGATACCACGATGGGCCTCACTCCGCTGGAAGGTATCATGATGGGTACGCGTAGTGGTGACGTTGACGGCGGTGCCGTTACCTTCCTGCAGAAAAAGTTGAGACTCAATCCTGATCAGATGTCCGACCTGCTTAACAAGAAGTCAGGCGTTGCCGGTGTATCGGGCGTAGGCTCTGATATGCGCGACTTGGAGGCAGCTGTAGCAGCCGGCAACGAGCGAGCCAAACTGGCTACCGACATGTACAACTATAAGATTAAGAAGTATGTAGGCGCGTTTGCAGCCGCTATGGGTGGCGTGGATATCATCGTCTTCACAGCCGGTGTGGGTGAGAATCAGGCATCGATGCGTGAGGCCGTGTGCGCCGACATGGAGTACATGGGCGTGAAGCTGGATAATGCTCTCAACGCTACTATCCGTGGCAAAGAGGCTATTATATCTGCACCCGACTCGAAAGTGAAAGTGGTAGTTATCCCGACGGATGAGGAACTGATGATTGCAAGTGACACTGTTGCATTGGTTAAGTAACGCGTGTGTCCCCGACACATCGTTGACAACGGGGTGTTTACCCAATTTATTAACCAATAGCAGACAGTATTCATGAGTAAAATAATCATTTATCAGTGTTTCCCACGCTGGTTTACAAACTATGTCACCGCTCGCGTGCCGAACGGCGATCGCAAGGTGAACGGCTGTGGAACATTCGCGGGCATCAACACCAAAGCCCTGAAAGCCATTCATGACCTCGGTACGACACATGTGTGGTACACAGGCGTCATTCGCCATGCTACTGCCGAGCGGAATAATCCGGGTATCACCAAGGGCAAAGCAGGTAGTCCGTATGCTATTACTGACTACTACGATGTTGACCCCGATTTGGCGGTACATGAAGAGAAACGAATGGCGGAATTTGAGGCGCTGGTTGGCCGTACCCACAAAGCCGGATTGAAAGTGATCATCGACTTTGTGCCCAACCATGTCTCCCGCGAATACAAATCGCTTTGCCGGCCTGCAGGCGTAGAGGATCTGGGTGAAAAAGATCATCCTGAATGGGCATTCTCGCCGCTCAATAACTTCTATTACCTGCCCGGTGAGACGTTCAGTCCGTCGTTCCCTATCGGCGACTACCACGAGTTCCCCGCCAGAGTTACCGGTAACGACTGCTTCTCGGCACATCCGTCGGTCAACGATTGGTATGAGACGGTCAAGCTCAACTATGGCGTTCACGTACTGGGTGGCGGTGAGAAGCAGTTCAATCCTATCCCCGACACGTGGCGGAAGATGTGCGATATCCTGCTCTTCTGGGCAGGAAAAGGCATCGACGCTTTTCGCGTGGACATGGCTCACATGGTACCCGTGGAGTTCTTCGATTGGGCTATCCATCGCGTACGTGCCGTATTCCCCAATGTGCAGTTCATAGCCGAGATTTACGAACCGGGCATCTATCGTTCCTATCTGCAGGCGGGTTTCGACTTCCTGTACGACAAAGTGGGTATGTATGATTACCTGCGTGCCGTGACGAGCCGCGGCTACTCTGCCGAGGGCATCTCCCACCAATGGCAGGTGATAGGCGACATCCAGCCTAAGATGCTCTATTTTCTCGAGAACCACGACGAACAGCGTTTGGCTTCGGGTTTCTTCTGCGGTAGCGGAAGAGCAGCCGAGCCCGCAATGATCGTAGCAGCCACACTCGGCACGAACCCCGTGATGATCTATTCCGGTCAGGAACTGGGTGAAAAGGGTATGGATATGGAAGGTTTTGCAGGCGTGGACGGACGTACCACCATCTTCGACTACTGGGGCGTCAAGAGCATCCAGGCATGGGCTAATGAAGGTAAGTTCGATGGCGCCGGACTGGATGACGAGCAACGCGAACTGCGCGAGTTCTACAAGCGGCTGCTGTGTATTGCGCGCTCCAATCCTGCCATCACAGATGGTAAGATGTACGACCTCGAATATGCTCAAGGTGAAGGATTCAATCGGCACAAACAATACGCTTTCCTGCGCAAGCATGACAAAGAAACGCTGCTTATCGTCGTCAACTTCGACGACAAGCAAGTGGATGTGCCCGTCACCATTCCTTCGGATGCGTTCGTCTACCTGCAGATGGAGGAGCGCTTGAGCGTAGCGGCGGAAGACCTGCTCAGCGGAGTGGTGCACGAAGGACCGTTGATGGCTACTGCGCCATTCCATATCACGCTGCCCGCATGGACAGGAGCAATACTTAAACTGCATTGATGGAAAAGTTTCGCGATTTCATGGCGCTGGTGCGCTGGCAGAATGTACTGATGACGGCTATCGTCGTGTATGTCATGGAGAAGTGGGTGGCAACGCCCCTTCTCTGTGCCGCATATTTTGGCGAACAGTTGCCGTGGTATGTGCTGTTCCTCATGACTTTTGCATGCTGCTTTATAGCTGCCGGAGGGTATGTTATCAACGATTATTTCGATGTAAAGATTGACGCCATCAACCGTCCAGACAGGCTTATCGTCACGCGAGGCGTAAGCAAGCAGCAAGCCATGCAGTTGTTTCAGATACTTACGGCTGTAGGCATCCTTTGCGGCTTGGCTTCGGCATGGTTGGTCAGGAGCTGGGTACTGGCGGTCATCTTCGTCTTTGTACCCGGACTGCTGTGGTTCTACTCGGCATCGTACAAGCGGATGTTCCTTCTGGGCAATCTGATCGTTTCCGTGGTGGCTGCTCTCACGCCGCTGGTGGTGGCAATAGCCAATGTGGCGTATCTCAAGCAGCATTATAGTAGCATCAACGGCATAGATGTTCTTTCGCTCACCACTCTTCCGCACGACATCTACGTGTGGATAGGAGGCTTTGCCGTCTTTGCTTTCCTGGGTACGTTCATCCGCGAGGTAATCAAGGATATGCAGGACCAGATGGGTGATCGCGAACTGGAATGTCACACCTTGCCTATCGTGCTGGGTGAGTCCACTACGAAGATCATCCTTACCGTGCTCGTCTTGATTATGGCAGCAGCTATCGTTTGGCTGGCATGGTGGGTTATTCCTTCACCGATCACCGCGCGGTATGCTATTTTCGGGTTGCTCGTACCGCTGGCATGCACGCTCTATCTGCTTTTGGCTGCGCGTATATCTTCCGACTACCGCACTGCACAGAATGTCATGAAGTTCGTCTTGCTGATGGGCACTCTGTTCAGTTTTGTCGTTACACGGCTGCTATGAGCAACGAAATAACAGAATGTATGATAGAAGTAAAAGATATCCATAAGTCGTTTGGCGTCTTGCATGTCTTGCAGGGCGTGTCCCTGTATGTACAGAAAGGCGAGATTGTCTCTATCGTTGGCAAGAGCGGCGCAGGCAAGACTACGCTGCTGCAGATCATCGGTACGCTTGACCGTCCGGACAGCGGGTCGGTACGCATTGGCGGTACAGATGTGCTGCAGTTGGGCGAGAAAGAGTTGGCGGCTTTCCGTAACAAGCATATAGGTTTTATCTTTCAGTTTCATCAGCTATTGCCGGAGTTCACGGCTTTGGAGAATGTGATGATGCCGGCGCTGATAGCTGCTGCGGCTTCGGGTAAGAACGATAGCAAAGAGGCGGAAGTGCGTGCACGGCAGCTGCTCACCGAACTTGGTCTGGGCGATCGCCTGGAGCATAAGCCCAATGAACTGAGTGGCGGCGAGAAGCAGCGCGTGGCAGCAGCACGGGCGATGATGATGCAGCCGGATGTCATCCTGGCGGATGAGCCTTCGGGCAGCCTGGACGAGGCGAACAAACATGAACTGCACGCCTTGCTGCTGGACTTGAGAAAGCGGTTCGGGCAAACTATCATCATCGTTACCCACGACAAAGAGTTGGCGGCTATCTCTGACAGGACAATCGAACTTATGGACGGAAAGATAGTAAATGCATAGAGAAATTGATGTCAGGATTGAGATGTAATATATTCGTGCTCATGGCCGTTGCCGTCGTGATGACAGGTTGCCACAATCGTCGGCAGTACTATCCCCGCCATCTGACCGAACAGACGGTCCGGATAGTGCGATTCGATCAGGCGCTGATGGCTATCGACAGCCTCAATGCTCCCGCCGCTGTGCCGGCATTGTACGCTGAGTACGAGGCTTTCATGCCGGATTTTGCCGAACAGGCATTAGGCGTGGACAGGCGTGATACAAATTATCTGATCAGCGCTTTGCCGCTGTTCCTTGCAGATACGCTCTACGGCTTTGCGCAAACCAACAGGTGTGTGGCTCAGACTTTTGCCGACATGCGCGGCATACAAAAGGAACTGAACACCGCTTTCAGCCGTCTGGTATATCTCTATCCCGACATTCATATACCTACCCTGTATACCTTCGTCAGCGGGTTTAATGCCTCGGTGCTCTTCCTGGAAGACGATAATATGGCGGTAGGACTGGATATGTACCTCGGTGCGGATTATCCGTACTATAACCAGGTGGTGTACAACTACCAGAAGCAAACTATGCGCAAAGAGTGTGTAGCCGGTGATGTGGTCAGCGGATATGTGTTTGCGCATTTCCCGTTTGAGGGCAAGAAAAGCCGCTTGCTGGAGAACATGCTCTATCGCGGCAAACTGATGTACCTGTGTTCCACGCTTTTGGATGAGCCTGAATACGAAGTGATGGGGTATACCCGGGAGCAATGGCAATGGTGCGAGAAATACGAACGGCAAGTGTGGAACAGGATGATGGACAAGCGTGACCTGTTCAAGTCAGAGCAGTTTGTGATGACCTCTTACCTGAATGACGGACCGTTTACCAGCGAGATATCCCAGGAAGCTCCTCCGCGTATCGGCACATGGGTAGGCTGGAGGATTATCGACAGCTATATGCGCCATCATCCGGAGGTAAGCATGCAGGATTTGATTGCACAAACCGATGCCGAGATGCTTTTGCGTGAGAGTTATTACAAGCCATAAGACGATTGAAAAGAAATGCACAGAGACGATTTTCCCATACTAACCCAACACGTTCACGGCAAGCCGCTCGTGTATCTGGATAATGCCGCCACCACGCAGAAACCTACTGCCGTGACCGACGCTATCGTGGAAGCGTATACCACATGGAATGCCAATATCCATCGCGGCACGCACCACCTGAGCATCGTGGCTACCGAGAAACATGAGCAGGCACGCGCGTTGCTGGCATCGTTCATCGGTGCAGCCGAGCCGGAAGAGATTGTTTTTACGCGTGGTACAACCGAGAGCCTTAACCTGTTGGCGTTCAGTTTCGGTGAGGCGTTTGTGAGCGAAGGCGACGAGATTGTCGTTTCGACGCTGGAGCACCACTCGAACATCGTACCATGGCAGATGCTCTGCGAGCGGAAGAAAGCCGTACTGAAAGTTATCCCTTTGCGCGACGACCTGACATTGGATATAGATGCTTTGCCCGGGCTGCTCACACAACACACGAAGATAGTCAGCGTAGCGCTGGTAAGCAACGTGCTCGGTACCGTTCAGCCCGTGCAGGAAATAATCCGTCTGGCGCATGAGAGGCACATACCCGTTTGCGTGGATGGCGCGCAGGCTGCCCCGCATCTGCCGGTCAGCGTCCGTGCAATGGATTGTGATTTCTTCGTTTGCTCGGCGCACAAGATGTACGGTCCGACAGGCATAGGCTTACTGTATGGCAAACGCTCATGGCTGGAACAGCTTCCTCCTTATCAGGGCGGCGGCGAGATGATCGAACATGTGCGCTGGAGTGGCACGACCTACAATCAGCTCCCTTACCGCTTTGAGGCAGGTACGCCGGATTATGTCGGCTCGTACGCTTTTGGTGTGGCGGTCCGCTATATGCAGACTATAGGCGTGGAGACGCTCTCGCAACATGAGAGCGAACTGATCGCCTATGCCGAACAGCAATTGCAGCAAGTGGAAGGAGTAGTTGTTTACGCTGCCGGGCAAAAGAAAGCCGGAGCGCTATCGTTCAATGTGTACGATACGTCCGGCAAACTTGTTCATCCGTTTGATATAGGCACGCTGCTTGACCGTCAGGGTATAGCAGTCCGCACCGGACATCATTGCGCCGAACCGCTCATCGATCATCTGGGCGTTCCCGGCACGGTGCGTCTTTCTATCGCCTTATATAATTCTACTGAAGATATTGATGCGTTCATCCTCGCCCTCCGGCGCGCCACGCAGATGTTGGCGTAGCCGGAAGGGTAGGGATCGTTACGCTTCCAGGCGTCCGTGGCACTGCTTGTATTTCTTGCCCGATCCGCAAGGGCACGGATCGTTCGGACGGGGTTTCTTATCCACATGCATCGGCATCGGGCGTTGCTGCTCACGCGTGTCACGTCCTGCAGCTTGAGCCATGCCGCTCTGGCGTGCTGCCTGCTCCACTACATCTTTCTGCGTGCGATAGCGCGAGTAGTCTTGGCGCTTGGGCGCTTGGGCTTGCTGCACATTCTCAGGCGCCTCGGTGCGTATCTGTCCGCGCAGCAGAATGGCGATAGCGCGACGGTTGAAGTTGTCGAGCATGCCTTTGAAGATGTTGAACGACTCCAGTTTGTAGATCAGCAACGGATCTTTCTGCTCGTAGCTGGCGTTCTGCACGCTGCGCTTGAGGTCGTCCAAGGCGCGCAGATGCTCTTTCCATTCGTCGTCGATGATATAGAGCAGCGTGCGTTTCTCAAACTCGCGGATAACCTCTTTGCTGTCGGTCTCGGCAGCACGCTTCAGGTTGCAGCTCACGTTATATACGTGGCGTCCGTCGGTGATGGGCACGAGGATGTTCTCGTACATCTGTCCGCGGGTCTCGTATACCTGTTTGATCACGGGGTTAGCCACTTGTGCCAGCCTGTCCATCTTGCGCTTGAACATCTCCATGGCGGTTTCGGCTAACATGTTCGACAGCTGCGATTCTTTCGTGCTGCGGAACGTCTCTTCGTCAAACGGCACTTCCATGGCAAATACCTGCATCACGTCCTGTTGCAGCCCTTCGTAATCCAACATCTGACGGTAGTCAGCCACGATAGCCTCCGAGGTGTCGTAGATCATATTGGTGATATCCACGCCTATACGCTCACCCATTAGGGCGTGACGACGTTTGGCGTAGATCACGTTACGCTGTTGGTTCATTACGTCGTCGTACTCGATCAGGCGCTTACGGATGCCGAAGTTGTTCTCCTCCACTTTCTTCTGTGCGTTCTCGATGGATTTGCTTACCATCGAGTGCTCGATCATCTCACCCTCTTGCATGCCCAGACGGTCCATAACGCTGGCGATACGTTCCGAGCCGAACATACGCATCAGGTCATCCTCCAGACTGACGAAGAATACCGAACTACCCGGGTCCCCCTGACGTCCGGCACGGCCGCGCAGCTGTCTGTCCACACGGCGGCTCTCATGGCGCTCCGTACCTACGATAGCCAGACCGCCGGCTTCTTTCACTTCCGGCGTGAGCTTGATATCCGTACCACGGCCTGCCATGTTCGTGGCGATGGTTACAACGCCTTTTCTACCGGCTTCTGCCACCACCATAGCCTCTTGCTGATGCAGTTTGGCGTTCAGCACGTTGTGAGGTATCTTCCTGAGCGTAAGCATGCGCGATAGCAGCTCGGATATCTCCACACTGGTGGTACCTACCAGCACCGGTCGGCCTTTGGCTACGAGCGCTGTAATCTCGTCGATCACGGCGTTGTACTTCTCGCGCTTGGTCTTGTAGATGCGGTCGTTCATGTCGATACGAGCGATAGGCTTGTTGGTCGGGATAACGACCACATCCAGTTTGTATATGTTCCAGAACTCGCCTGCCTCCGTCTCCGCCGTACCGGTCATGCCGGCAAGCTTGTTGTACATACGGAAGTAGTTCTGCAGCGTGATGGTGGCAAAGGTCTGCGTAGCAGCTTCCACCTTGACGTTCTCCTTGGCTTCTACCGCCTGATGCAGTCCGTCGCTCCAGCGCCGGCCTTCCATGATACGACCGGTCTGCTCGTCCACAATCTTCACCTCGTTGTTGTCGATGATATAATCGACGTCTTTCTCAAACAGCGTGTACGCTTTCAGCAGCTGGTTGACCGTGTGTACGCGCTCCGACTTGATGCTGTAGTTCGTCAGGATAGCATCTTTCTTCGCCTGCTTCTCTTCGGGCGTGAGGTTCTCATGCTCCAGTTCAGCCATCTCACTGCCTACGTCGGGCAGTACGAAGAACAGCGGATCGTCCATGTTGCCCGTCAAGGTGTCTATACCTTTGTCCGTCAGCTCGATGGTCTTGTTTTTCTCGTCAATGACGAAGAACAGTACATCGGTAGCGATGTGCATGTTTTTCTCGTTCTCTTGCAGGTAGAACTCTTCGGTCTTCTGCATCCTTACTTTCACGCCCTGCTCGCTCAGGTATTTGATCAGTGCCTTCGATTTAGGCATACCTTTGTACGAGCGGAACAGTGCCAACTCGCCTTCCTCGCGCACTTTCTCGTCGCTGCTGCCCATCTTCTGCTTGGCTTCGGTCAGCAGTTGGGTGGTGAGTTGCGTCTGGTTGCGCACGAGCAGTTCTACGCGATGCTTGTATTCGTCGAACATCTGATTCTCGCCTTTGGGTACGGGACCTGAGATGATCAGCGGCGTACGGGCATCGTCGATCAATACCGAGTCCACCTCGTCCACGATGGCATAGTTGTGTCCGCGCTGCACCAGATCCAACGGGCTGGTAGCCATGTTGTCGCGCAGGTAGTCAAAGCCGAACTCATTGTTCGTGCCGAAGGTGATGTCGCACGCATAGGCCTTACGGCGTGCGTCGCTGTTGGGCTGGTGTTTGTCGATACAATCTACGGTCAGCCCGTGGAACATATACAGCGGTCCCATCCATTCCGAGTCACGCTTGGCCAGATAGTCGTTCACCGTTACCACGTGTACACCTTCGTGCGTCAAGGCGTTGAGGAATACCGGCAGGGTAGCCACCAGCGTCTTACCTTCACCCGTGGCCATCTCGGCAATCTTGCCTTGGTGGAGCACCACGCCGCCGAACAGCTGAACGTCATAATGGATCATATCCCACGTGATCTCGTTGCCACCCGCCATCCAATGGTTGTGGTACACAGCGTTTTCTCCGTCTATCTCGATAAAGTCATAGCGTGCATCGGCAGCCAGATCGCGGTCGTGCTGCGTGGCGGTGACGATGATCGATTCGTTCTCGGTAAAGCGGCGGGCTGTCGACTTGACAATGGCGAACGCCTCGGGCAGAATATCCATCAGGATCTCCTTGTACTGCTCCTTGATCTCTTTCTCGATATCGTCTACCTGCTGGTATACTTTCTCTCGCTTGTCGATCTCCAATCCCTCGATCGACGCTTTCAACTCGGCAATCTTGGCTTTCTTCGGCGCTACGGCATCGGCTATCTTCGTCATGAGCGCTGCCGAACGAGCGCGAAGTGCATCGTTCGATAGAGCATCGATCTCTGGATAAATGGCGGTTACCTGATCTACATACGGCTGGATGGCGCGCATATCTTTCTGCGCCTTGTTGCCGAACAACTTTGTAATAAATTCTACTATATTCATATGTTCTTTTTTACACTAAAAAAATTTGCGACTTGCGCAATTCGCCTACAAAGATACGAAAAATAATTGGTAAATGCAAGAAAAAATACAAAAACGACACATTCGAATAGCAGATTTTTGCGAATATGCTTGCATATTTGCCAAAATTTTTGTAATTTTGTAGCATGAAAGCAAAAAAGCACATCATATTGTTCCTTTTTTTGTGCCTCAGTCTGGCGGGATTGTTCCTGACTGATTTGTGTCTGGGCAGCACAATCTTCTCTTTGCGTGAGCAAGGCGAACTCTATCGGCATATCCTTATCAATATCCGTCTGCCTAAGGCGCTTACGGCTATCCTTGCCGGCAGTGCCCTGAGCGTGAGCGGCATACTGATGCAGACGCTCTTCCGCAATCCGCTGGCAGGACCATATATCCTGGGTGTCAGCTCGGGTGCCAGTCTGGGTGTGGCGTTCGTGGTGATGTGTACATCCATCTTCGGTATGGTACGCGCGGGAGCGGGCACTATAGCCGTGGCAGCCATCATCGGCTCTACGCTGGTACTGCTGCTCGTGATGAGTGTGGCGGGAAAAGTGAAGAGTAATGTCAGCCTGCTTATCGTAGGTATGATGATCGGTGCGGTAGCCGGAGCGCTGGTCAATATCATGCAGAACATCGCCAACCCTGACGCGCTCAAGCTCTTTATCGTCTGGACCTTAGGCTCGCTCTCTTCCGTCGGCTGGAACGAATTGGCTACGATGGCTGTTGTGCTGCTTGTAGGTGCGGTATTGGTCGTGCTGCTGCTCAAGCCCCTGAACGGCATGCTGCTTGGAGAAAATTATGCGCGTGCCTTGGGCGTCAATATCCGCAACACCCGCACGCTGATCGTGCTTGCCACCTCGCTGCTTGCCGGCGGCGTGACGGCTTGGTGCGGACCCATAGCTTTTATCGGCGTGGCTGTTCCCCATCTGGCGCGAGGCATCATGCATACCTCCAACCATCGCCTTACCGTTCCCGCTTGTGCATTGTTGGGCGCCAATATCTTGCTTTTCTGCGATTGTCTGGTCTCGCTTGCTGCTTACAGCCTTGCGCTCTCATTGCCTATCTCCACACTATCGTCGCTGATAGCTGCACCGGTGATCATCTATGTCATCCTCAAGCAGAGATAAGCTGATTAGAGTACATTCAGTACCTGCTCCTTGATCTGCTCCAGCAGGTCTTTCATCTTCACTACGATGATCTGCATCTCGCTCTGGTTGCTCTTGCTACCCAGCGTGTTGATCTCGCGTCCCATCTCTTGGGCAATGAAGCCGAGTTTCTTGCCCACACCCGCTGACTGCTGACCGCTGACCGCTGCCGGCTGACTCATCGTCTCGCGGAAATAGCGGATGTGGTTCGTCAGGCGCACTTTCTCCTCCGTGATGTCCAGTTTCTCCAGGTAGAAGATCATCTCTTGCTCCAGACGGTTGCTGTCTACTTTCGTGCGGGTCTCCTCTGCCAGCTTGTCCAAGCCGCCGAGCAGATGTTGGCGAATCCTTTCCACGCGGTTCTTCTCGTACGGCTCTACTTCTGCGAGCAAGGCGGCTATGGCATATAGTTTCTCGGTAAACATTGCCTCCAGGGCTTTGCCTTCCTGCTTGCGGAAAGCGCTGAAATGCTCCATGGCTTCCTCTATAGCCTGTACGATCATCGTCTGCTCTTCCTCGGTAGGTTCTTGTGGCTCTGCGGGGCGGATGACATCCGGCATGCGCAACACCAGCATCGCGCGTTCTGCCTCGCTCAGTGCCGGACAAAGTTCTGCCAACTCCTGCATGTGGTACTTGTAGGCTTCACGATGCACGGGCGTGATGCTGCACCCTTCTGCCTGTAGCACCTCCTCCAGCGACAGACTGATATCTACCTTGCCACGCTCCAGACGCGGTGCCAGCATACTGCGGATAGATAAGTCCATCGCGCGAAGCGACGGATGCAGACGCATATTCAAATCCAGCTGTTTGGAGTTGAGGCTTTTGATCTCCACGATCAGTCGCCGTCCTCCTATGATCCGCTCGGCCTTCCCGAACCCTGTCATTGATTCTATCATGATGATATGATGTGTTTGTTGTTGATTGCGGTTCACTAATTGCCTGCAAATTTACAAAAAAAAATGCACATTTGCAAATAATTTTGCGATTTTGTTCCCTCAGCCCGAAGAAAAGATCACTTTTGTCGCAGAATAGGGCAAAAATCTATTTCTAAATGTCTTCAAAGGGCAGTTCTTTCATCAGCCGGCGATTTCAACTGGTGACAGTCTGTCACCGTTTCATTTCCCTCTTCCCTCTCTCTTACCTCCCTCTCTCTCTTACCTCCCTCTCTCTCACCTCTCTCTCATCTCTCTCTCATCTCTCTCCACCGGCCCATCCACCTACCTGCCACCTGCCATCCACAGACCAAACTATATAGTTCATAGGAAACACATAGAAACCTCATAGGAACTTCCCGAGGCTTCTCTTTTGTAAATCAATAAGTTATACGTGAAATTTTTAGGCAGTTTTCTCTTCCTAAACCCTTAACAGGTTGATTCCGTGTAGGATATAATTCCAAAGTTCGGATGTATTACCTACGCCTGACATCATAAAATCGTCCGGATCTCCTCTTCCTTTGAAATCTGATACAAAGATACAAAAAATTTTTGATATTTGCAAATTTTTTCATTCAAAAAAGGAAGAAAAATGTCATCAAAACTGCCTAACTGATTGATAAGGTCGAGCAGTACGAATATTCGAAAAATCTGAAAAATTACCATTTTTTTTACTTTTCGTGCATATAGATTTGCAAATGTGCATTTTTTTTCGTAACTTTGCAGTTCAAATCGGATAGGAAAGATGAAAATTGCACTAATCGGTTATGGCAAGATGGGGCAGATGATAGCCTCTGTGGCCCAACAGCGCGGACATCAGGTGGTAAGTATCATCGACCCGCTATGCTCAGCTGACACGTTTGACAGCGAAGCGTTTCGCACGGCAGATGTAGCTATTGAGTTCAGCCGTCCGGATGCGGCTGCGGCTAACGTGCGTGCCGCTGTGGCGCTGGGCGTGCCGGTAGTAAGCGGTACCACCGGCTGGGATGTGCAGGCGTTGCGGGCCGAGTGGCAAGGCAAGGATCATCCGGCAGTGGTGTGGAGCAGCAACTACAGCATAGGGGTGAATATTCTTTTTGCCATCAATGCGCGTTTGGCACGATTATTGCACAGCGTAGGCGGCTACACGCCCGCTATCACGGAAGTGCATCACGTACACAAACTGGATGCACCATCGGGCACGGCGGTCAGTCTGCGCGAACAGATCATAGCTGCCGGAGAAACGGACGTACGGATAGAGTCCGTTCGTGAGGGCGAAGTGCCGGGCATTCACGAGATACAATGGCAGAGCGAGGCAGATATACTTACCCTCCGCCACGAAGCCAAATCGCGCAAGGGATTTGCTCTGGGAGCCGTGATTGCCGCCGAACAGATAGCCGGCAAGCGCGGATGGATGGAACTGAAAGACATTTATGGATTTGAATAATAACACTAACCGAATGAAATCATTTAAGAACCGAATATTGGACGCACCTCGCGGAGGATTTGTTCGTGCCGCCGTATGGTGCTCACTGTATATCATCTTCGTTCTCTGGGTAGCATGGGGCGACTGGAAGAGCCTGTGGTGGCTGCTGTTGTTGCCGCTGATAGCCGACGCCTTCACCACCAAATATATCAACTGGAGCTGGTGGCGCAAGTATAAGCCTGCGGACAAAGGCGAACGAGCCAATCCCGATGCCAAACCGCTGCTGTACACGATATGCTCGTGGGTAGATGCGATCGTATTTGCGCTGGTGGCGGTGTACTTCATCAACATCTATATCTTCCAGAACTACCAGATACCTTCCTCCTCGCTGGAGAAAACATTGCGGGTGGGTGATTTCCTGTACGTATCGAAGATGGGCTACGGCGCTCGTGTGCCGCAGACGCCACTGTCGATGCCGCTGGTGCAACACACCTTCCCCAACTGGCTGGGAGGCGGCAAGAGCTACATGGACAACCCGCATTGGCAGTACAAGCGTCTGGCAGGCTGGAAGAGTCCGCAGAAAGGTGATATCGTAGTGTTCAATTTCCCGGCAGGCGATACCGTGGTGGTTGGCCATGAGAACCCCGACTACTACACGCTCCGCTACATAGCCCAAACGCAAGGCATAGGGGCACTGCGCTACTATGGCATCACTCCACAGGATATGAAGCACCTCACCACGCGCCCCGTAGACAGGCGTGAGAATTACGTGAAGCGCTGCGTAGGTACACCCGGCGACAGCCTGAAGATCATCGACAACATCATCTACATCAAATCCACGGACGATGCCGACGCCCAATGGGAGCAAGAGCCGACGCATCCGTATGCACAGCTCAACTACTTCGTATATACCGACGGGCATGTTTTCTCGGCTTCGTACCTCACCAAATTAGGTATCAGCAAGGACGACCGCCATCTGGTGCAGCCCGGCATCTATCATTTCCCGCTGACCGTCGAGATGAAAGAGCAGCTGCAGAAAAACCCGCACGTGACACATCTGGAGGTAGAGTCAGCCGCCTATGCCGGAGCAGTCTATCCCATCGGACATACTCAATGGACGCGCGATAACTACGGACCAATATACCTGCCGAAGAAAGGTGATATCATCCGCATCACCGAAGAGAACTATCACATATACAAGCGCATAGCCGACGCCTACGAGTTCAAAACGATGCATGTGGGAGAAGACTATACCTTCGATATGGATTACTATTGGATGATGGGCGACAACCGGCATAACAGTGCCGACAGCCGCTATTGGGGCTTCGTGCCGGAAGATCATATCGTAGGCCAACCGATTTTCGTATGGCTGAGCATCGAGAAAGACCAGCCGTGGTTCAGTGGCCACATCCGCTGGAACCGCATAGGCATGCATGCTTATTAACAGCTTAACGGTTTAACAGCTTAACGATTTAACGGCTTAACGGTTTAACGGCTTAACGATTTAACGGTTTAACGGATGGTATTGCCTACGGCATATATGGCGCCCAAAGCATGGTACGAAGCGTACTTCGCTGCCCAAGGCGACGTGCAGATAGAAGTACAGGAGTCGTTCGTCAAGCAGACCTGCCGCAACCGTTGCCTGATCCACGATGCCCAAGGCCGTGAAGTGGCACTGACCGTACCCGTCCTCCGCGTGGAGCACAAACAGCTCACGCGCGATGTGCAAATCAGTTACCAGCAACACTGGCAGCACCAACACTGGATGGCACTGCGTAGCGCCTACGGCAAGACGCCTTATTGGGACTATTATGCCGACTTCTTTGCTCCGCTCTATCAGCACGAGACCCGATGGCTCGTCGACCTGAACGATGCATTGCACGACATCATCCTCCGCCTGATAAGCAACCAACCCGCCAAGCCTGCCCGGAAGCCAGAACGTACACAGCAGTTCGCTGCCACCGACCTGGAGCAGTACTGGGGCAACGGCATAAGCATAGTGGACGAACTGATGGAGTTCGGACCCGAACTAACCATTTAACAGCTTAACGGCTTAACAGCTTAACGGCTTAACGGCTTAACAGCTTAACGGCTTAACAGCTTAACGGCTTAACAGCTTAACAATTTAACAGTTTAACGCTTTGAAACAAATAGACTGGACTCATCTTACTTTTTCGTATACACCTACGGACTATATCGTCCGCAGTCATTACGCTAACGGCGCCTGGAGCAAACCTTACGCCACGACCGACCCGATGATCAGCGTACATGCTGCCGCCACGGCGCTGCAGTATGCCCAGGAGGCGTTCGAGGGACTGAAAGCCTACCGCACCGTGGACGGACGCATCAGCATCTTCCGACCGGAGATGAACGCGCGGCGTATGCAACAGTCGGCCGAAGCGATGTACATGGCACCGGTTCCGACCGACCTGTTCATCGAAGCTGTGGAACTGGCAGTGCGCAGCAATGTGGATTACCTGCCGCCGTACGAGACCGGCGCTACCCTGTATATCCGGCCTATATTGTTCGGCACGACACCCAAGGTAGGCGTCAGTCCCGCACAAGAGTTTGAGTTCTGCATCGTGGTGACGCCTATCGGACCGTATTTCCCCGCAGGGTTCGGCACCACGCCGTTCATCATCAACCGCCATGTGGATCGTGCCGCTCCGCTCGGCACAGGCCAATGGAAAGTGGGTGGCAACTATGCCTCATCGTTCCGGGCTACCGAGCCTGCCCATGAAGCCGGGCTGGGAGTACTCTTCCTCGATTCCGAAGAGCATAAGTGCCTCGACGAGTGCGGCGGAGCCAACATCTTCCTCGTAAAGGATAATACCTACGTCACGCCTCTCTCTCGCTCTATCCTGCCCAGCATCATCAACGACAGCCTGATGACCATTTGCCGCGACCTGGGCATCGCTGTGGAGCAGCGGCGCATCCCCGTAGAGGAACTCAGCACGTTCGCCGAAGCTGCCTCGTGCGGCACGGGAGCGGCTATCTCACCCATCTCGCGCATCATCGATCCCGACAACGGCATCACCTACGAGTTCGGCGAACAGGCCGGCGCCGTCTGTGCCCGGCTCTACCAAGCCATTCGCGACATCCAGTACGCCCGCACTCCTGACATCCACCATTGGTGCCATTTCCTGGCACCATAGGGGATAAACATTTGCAGATAGTTACTCTTTCACCGTAATCACCAGCGACATATCGCAGTGCTTGAGGATCTCGATCATCTTGTCCTCATCGAATGCGATGCATCCGCCGGTGTAGGTCTTCTGACCTTTCACGTGCACAAAGATTGCGCTACCCTTGGGATAGACGCATTCCTTGTTGAAGTCGGTAGCGATGCCGTAGTTGTACTGCGGCTGGTAGGAGTACATCTCTTCGCCCTTGCAGGGATGGTGCACCACAGCCGTGTCGATAATTTGGTTGTAGTACTCGCAGTCCTCGTCACAGGCAAAATGTGAAGGAGTGATGTTGATATACGGCATCGTTGTTCCCGGATTGGGCTTGATGCCGAAGGCGCTGAGCGGCCGCAAGGTGCCGGTAGGTGTCTTGGCGTCGCCCTCACCCGTCTTGTTGATACCGTTCTTGCCGACAAACACGTCGGTGGTGAATAGCACCTTGCCATCCACCGTCAGACGCGCTTTGGCGGCACTGCCCTGTACGTCATATACTTCCAGCAGCTGGCCTTTGGCTGCGTTCTTGTCCTTGCATGCCGTGAACACGCTTGCCACACTTGCGCCGCATATAATCAGGATGGCGGCCAGCATCCATTTATTCATTCGTTTCATATAGTTATTGATCAATGTATTTTTGTAGTCCGTTTATTCATCCGGTGGACGAGACCTCGATTTGCCCCTTATTTGATCCTTATAAGTACGACATACTTCGTAACCGGAATACAGCACGGATTACCACATCATGAGTTGCATCATGAGGGTCATGGCGAATGTTGTGCCGGAGGCGGTGTGCAAGCCTGTAAGGCTCGTGGTATCCAATACCGCTCCCGTAACACCGTTCTGCACAAAGAAGTTATACATATCCACCGAGTTCTCGGGTGCTACTATATCGTCGCGCATGGAGTGATAGATCTTGATATCGGTGTCGGCATCGGGCACCCATCCGGTGGTCAGGCGATGCTTGTCCACCTCACGCAGCACGACTTCTATCGAAGCGTTGGTCGAGTCGAGATAGGCGGGCTGCATGTAGTACTTCACGCTGTCGTTGCCGAACAGTACCTTGAGTTCGTCGGTGTTGAACTTCTTGGATATGATCCAGCTCTTGACGTTGCTTGCCAGCGGATTGAGGAACACCGTGTTGTAGTCCAGCCCCATATGCATCAACTCGTTGACGGTTATGATGGTGAGCGGCAGCACGGCAGGCTGTCCGATTTTGCCCCACTCGAGGAACTTCCTGTAGGTCAGCCTCAGGTCGTATGGTCCTGCGCCGGCGAAGCTCTTCATGAAGTGTACCTTGCCGCGATATTCGCTCTGCGAGAGTTTGACAGCCGCCACGGTGGTCTGTCCGCCTTGCGAGTAGCCGTAGTTGATGATTGTATCGCTGAGCGTGTAGCCCTCTTTCACGAGCCATTCGCGGGCAGCCAGCAGCGCATCGATCGATGCGCGCGCGTTTGCCTCACCGAAGCAGTACGCCTGCACGCGGTCACCGGTCTCGCCGAAACCCTCATAGTCGGATGACACCACGGTGAATCCTAACGGAACGAGTATATCCGGCAGGTCGAGTTCGCGGGTAGGACTGGTAGGACATTCGTCAGAACGGGTGATGGTGTAGTGGTTGCACATAGCCATCTTGCTGATATGCTTGGACTCCACATGATTGTTGGGAATCAACATCTGCGCCGACATCCAGATGGGCTTGCCCTCATAATCCTTGGTCGGGTACAGGAACTTTATCGTCGTGGCAGCATCCGTCTTCAAACTGACGACCTGCAAACCCATGTCGGGCTTGACGAAGGTTATACTGTCAGGATCCTCTACCAGCGGATGACCGTTCTTCCATACATAGGTCTGGGCATTAACGTTTGATAATTGGCAATTGGCAGTCAGCAGAACAGCAATTGCGAGTAAAAACTTTTTCATATCTTTTTATTTTATTGTCGTTAAATGGTTGAATGTTGCCTGCTACTTCACTTGCTCTCCGCTGATGAGGTACGCTTTGTCGCCGAACAGGATATACACCTGCCCGTTCATGATGACCTTTCCGGCCATAGGCTGTTGACCGTTGGCCGTTGGCTGCTCTACAGCTGTAGGCTCTTTGTCAGCAATGGTCAGTTTAACGTAGTCGTACTTATACACCTCGGCCACCGGCGTGCCGTCCTGAGCGATGAAGCGGATATAGTCGCCGTTCAGTTCCACGCGCAGCAGTTCCGCCACGCTGTAGTCGCTTTCCGCGCCCGCCACAGGCTCTAACCGCACCACTTCTTCTGCGCTGACTGCTGAAAACTGAATGCTGAACACTAATAGCAGCAATGCTGCAAAAATCTTCTTTATCATAACATCTTAACTTTTTAATTTCTTAACTCTTTAATGTCGCGTTGTTATTTGCCCTGAATGATATAGTCCACAGCCCTCTCCAATTGGTTGTCACGACCGGTGGATAGCCAGAGGTCAACATCCAGCGGGCACTCGATGTCCGGTTCAAAGCCGTAGCCTTCCACGGGTTTATATTCGCCATTCTTGTTCGGATAAAGGCACACATATTTCGGTATATATCCATATATGGGTGTTGTGCCATTAACACCGAACGCACCCGAATAGGTCTCGCTGTACGCTTCGGGGTCAGGGTTGAGCGCACTCAGTCCACCAAAGGTGCGGGTTCCGATGAAGCAACCGTTGGGTTGTGATTTGACACCATACGTGGTGTTCTCGGCCATACTCATCGAATTGGTGTTAGCCAGCACCACGATAGGACGATCGTTGATCACCTCGTGTTCCCCTTCATAGGTCTGTACCATGAACGGCGTGATCGGTCCGAAATCCAAGCGTCCGACACCGTCCTTGACACGCAAGCGGTGAGATTCCCAGCCTCCGGAAGGCAACAACGCACCCAACAGGTACTGATAGTCGAACACATAGCCGCCAACGTTATTACGCATATCGATGATCACACCGCCCAAGTCATTGGCTTTGTGTAGCGTCTGGATCGTGTCGAACCAATGATGCCAAACGCGCTCCACCGCCAAGTGGTAAGACTCATACACCGAACCGGGTATCGGTTTCTGCTTGTAGACTGGATTAAGATGTCCTGTCAGACCGCACGCACCCAAACGCAGATAGGCAATGTTGCCATCAAAAAGCGCGAAACGGATCGTCTTTACCATATCTTCTGCTAACATATCCTCAACGGGAACCATCTCCGCACCTATCTGCTGAGCGGTTAAGGCATATTTCGTACACAAGTCGTTAAACAACGGCCTCATGATGGCGATGAAGGCCGACAACATGCTTCTAGGCATCTGGAAAGATTCTATCATCTGGTCCGTTTCGGTCTTCAAGTTCTTTGCAGACTCATAAACGGCATTGTTCGTATCATCCGGTCCACCGGCAGCATCTATCTTTGCTATATAGGCCACCGCCGCGCGATTTACACGATGGAAAGTCGAGTCCAGATGATCAATGATGATATCATCCGAACTGGCGGCATCGTAGGCAAGAGTGCGATAGATAGCCGGCACTTCGGTTGTTTGATACTTATCCAGCGTAGTTGCATTCATAGTCTCTTCGTTCTGCCGTGTTCCGCGCTCACGGGCTACACGGTCCATATGAGGAGTCAACGTAAGATACCTACCTGTGTGTAGATTCTTCACTTGCAGGCTCATGTGTCCGTCGTGCAGCGTGTCTGTAATTTGTTTGTAAAGCGCCTTGAGTTCTTCATTGGTCACTTTGGTTTGACGTTTGTCCAGTTCTTCGAACTTAGGCAGATAGGTACGATAGATTTCGTCCCAATCGGTGCCGAACGACTCCTCGAAGTCCCATATACCGTAGTTCTCATTCATCGCGGTCCAGAACGCCTTGAACTCACCCGCGAAACTACTATTGGCATCGTTATAAGCCTGAACATCATTCTGACCATACGACAAAAGGTCATCACTCTGCGGGCGACAGGAAGTAGCGCAGAGCGCTACGACCGCTAACGCTGTTAGACCGGCTATAAATAGCCTGTTAGACCGCTTCGCTGTTAGACCGCGGCTGATGCCGCTGTTAGATATATTTCGTTTCATATTCAGTTCTCCTTAAAATATATAGGCAAAGCCTACGTTCATACCAATGGTCGTATTATACCGATAGTCCTTGACTTCCATGTACTGCTTGGTGGTGCTAATGAAGCTGTAGTAGCATCGTCCCTCGGCATGCAGCGCCCAGTGCTCCAAGAACCGGTACTCAATACCCAAACCGCCTGCCAGACCGAAGTCGCCACGCTGGTCTTTCTTGTCTTGGAAGATATAGGGTGCGTCCACAGAACTCGTCTTTTCCAGCATCGGATCGTATAGCGTGCCCTTGTACTGTCCGGCAGCCCAGTAACCGGCATAGACGCCGGCATTGACGAAGCCGCGCACTTTCTGTCCTCCGAAACTGAACTGCGCCATCACGGGCAGTTGCACATAGGTGTTGCGCACGATGTAGTTCGTGCCGGCATAGATGCCCGAACGACGAAAACGGTAGTTGCGCTCTGATGCCTCTATCTCCGCACGCAGACCGAACCAGTCCTTGAAGTTGTACTGCCCAAACACAGCCGCATTCCAACCCCACGCGCCATCGTAGTGGAAGTCGTTCTGGTAATGCGTGTCAATACAGTACCAATTGTAAGTAGCTCCACCGGATGCGCCCAGGCGCCATTGTGCCTGTGCCCGCTCCGGCAGGAGCATCAGGGTGCATAGAGCAATGATAAGTAGGTAAGATTTCTTCATTTTGGTATAATTACTGTTTCTATATTGCTTAAATCAGACTAACGAGACACAATCGAGAGACTATCGAGTCGGGGTTATGTCAAGGTTTTATCATGCTTTTGTCGGGGTCTTATCATGCTGTTGTCAAGGTTAGACAAACAACACAATCACCGCCGTCCGCCATACCGTAGGCCACCAGTCGCGCTGGAAAAGCTGCTTGAAGTCGATACAGAGGATGAAGAACAGTATCAGTTTCGGCACAATCATCGCCCAACCCTGCATGTGGTCGAACGGCAGACGGCGGAACAGGATCATCGCCAGCATGCTTATCAGTTGCAGCTGGCATAGGATATACCCGATAGCCGTCACGATCTCGGCAAAATTGTAGTCTGTGACCATCTCTCCGCTCTCCACGGCCCATTCGCCCGTACCGACGCGCGGACTCTTGCGCCATAGCAGCCACGACACCAGTATCACACCCAGCGAGTGGATCAGTATATCCCATCCGCGGTTTTCGTCACACCAGTCCTGCACGGCATCCAGCTTTTGTGCCACATCCAGTATTTTTGTCGACTGCTCTTCATTGAACATTTCCTTATGGTCGCGCAGTATTTCGTATGCCGTGAGGGTCATATCCATGTTCTTCGGCGGCTGTACGTTCAGCAGCCATGCCAGCTGCACGAGTATCAGCGTGAGTACGAAGAACATGAAGAACGGCTGCAGGTAGCGATTGCGGCGGCCGTTGAGATAATCGTTGATCACGTGCCCGGGGCGCCACATCAGGTGCCACGCGGTGTAGAAAATATTTCGCGAGCCGAGTCCCCATGTCTCCATGAATGTGAGCACGGCGCGCTTCATCGTTATACGCTCGTGCGACACTTCGCTCTGACGCTTGATCACCTCCTGCTGCGCTTGATACTTGTCCGCCAGGCGTTGCCACTGTCGCCCACACCACTCGGCTGCCGCTTTCAGCCATGCCGCGCATCGCTTGCAGGCTTCTTGCAGCCATACAGGGCACTTGTCGTAGGCCGCGTTTAGCCATGTCCGGCATTTGTCTCCTATTTCCTTGAATGTTATCATGTTATTTCATGGATGAGAAGAAGAAATCCGTCACCCATAGCGGCAGTTTGCTCTGTTTGTCCTGCGTATCCGGAGCGGCTTTCGGTTCGGGTTCGCCCAGCACCTGACGGATATGTTTTCTGCCTGCTCCGAAACGCACGCCGATGTTCAGGTGCGCCTGCCAGTGCCAGTTGTTGATGTTGAGCGTGGACATGTCGCCTGCTTTGGATGTGAACCGCAGGTGGTTCACCTGCCCCCATGCGGAGAGGTGTACCCATTTGTTGATCTCCCAGCATACCGCCGCCCGCATATTGCCTGTGACGTGCACGGGCAGTTCGGGACGAAGCATGTATTGCGGTTCGCCCGGCAGATAGACTCCTGCGGGCGGAACATACGATACATGGTTGATCGAATAGCACACCAGCTGCATGCTTGCCGCCGCGTGCAGCAGCAGTTTGCCTTTGTTGGGCGTATAGTTGATGCCATAGCCTATGCCTAAAGCCACTTGCCTCGTCACCATACCTTTCACGCCGTCAAACAATGTCATCAGATAGTCCTCACGGATATATTTGGCGCTATCCAGTATCGACATCTCTGACGACATATAGCCTATCGACAGCAGCAGCGAACCGGCTGTGCGCTTCTGTATGTACCCCTGTTTGGTGGCGGCGTTGTGCGAATAGTGGGCGGCGTTCAGCGCGTACCACGCGCTCAGCGAGGTTTGGGCTATACGCATATCGCCCTTGTTCAGCTTATCCAGGGAAGGATCCACCGTGCCGGCTATGGAGAAATTGCCCGTAAGGTTCGTACTCACGCTGCGCAGAAATTCTATGCCTACAAACATACTGCCAAACGAAAGGTTCCAGTTCGTGGTGTAAGCATTCAGCACATCCCACGAATAGCCGCCGCCGTAGCCGCAATAGCTGGCATTGAAGCCTAACTCCAGACTGGGCGTGGTCTGCGAAAGCAACGAGATGGGCGTGGCGGGATCAATCAGGGGGGTATAGGTGGCATGAATGCCCGTGCCGCCAGTTGTCATCGCTACACGCCAGTTGTATTCCGGCAGGGTGATGTAATTTGTATCCAGACCGTGCAACTGAAACTGGTTGACCTTATCCGATACCATGCAAAAGAACACCGCAGCCTTGCTCGGTTTGTCAGATTGCTTTTGCTGTTCGATTCGCGGATTTGGATTGGATTTGTCGGAGTTGCCTGTACGCTCTGCTGCCATAGCAGCCAAAGGCGCACTACCGGTCAGCAGCGCAAGGAGGAGAGTATGTAGAAATCGTTTCATTAATTCGCGTGCAAAATTACAAAAAAAATCTGACTTGTGCAAATATTTTGCTAAGAAAATTTGCAAATATGCAATTTTTTTAGTAATTTTGTAGCGTGAAAGTCCGGTACGCCCTTTTTGTGCCGGCTATGCTGTGGAAAATAATCACAAAAAAAGAAATACATTTATGTTCAACAACCAACCCAAAGGCCTTTTTGCTCTCGCCCTTGCCAACACGGGCGAACGTTTCGGCTACTACACTATGTTAGCCGTGTTTGCGCTGTTCTTGCGCGCTAATTTCGGATTGTCGGCCGGTGCAGCCGGTGCCATCTATTCCACATTCCTGGCATTCGTGTATTTTCTGCCGTTGATAGGCGGTATAATAGCCGACAAGATCGGTTACGGCAAGTGCGTGACGATCGGTATTATCATCATGTTTCTGGGCTACGTGCTACTGGCTATCCCTATGGGTGGCATTGAGTACGGCAGTACAGCGGTTGCCATGACCGGCATGATAGGTGCGCTGGTGCTCATATCGTTCGGTACGGGATTGTTCAAAGGCAACCTGCAAGTGATGGTAGGTAACTTGTATGACGATCCTCAGTATGCCGACCGCCGCGATGCCGCTTTCTCGCTATTCTACATGGCAATCAATATCGGCGCGATGTTTGCTCCGACAGCTGCCGTGAAGATCATGGCGTGGGCTCAGGACTCGCTGGGCGTAAGCGTAAACGACAGCTACCATTTTGCATTTGCCGTAGCATGCGCGTCGCTGGTGCTGAGTATAGCTATCTACTATGCGTGCCGCCCATGGTTCAAGCATGTGGAGAACACCGCCAAACAGGCAGCAGCCAGCGGACAAAAAGTGGAAGAACTGACGCCCGAGCAGACCAAGAAACGCATTGTGGCTTTGTGCCTCGTGTTTGCCGTAGTGCTGTTTTTCTGGATGGCTTTCCACCAGAACGGCTTGACGCTCACGTATTTTGCCAACGAGTTTGTTACGCCGGTAGTGACGGGCACGCAGACTATGGCATTCAATATATGGAACCTTGTGCTGGTAGCAATATTGGTATATGCCTTGTTCGGCATCCTGGGCAAGAACACCGCCAAGGCCAAGACCATTTGGGCTTGCGTAGGCGTAGCCGGCATAGCAGCTCTGGCTTATCAGTACCTGCATCATCCGGCAGAGTTGGGCATCTCCGCTCCTATCTTCCAACAGTTCAACCCGTTCTATGTAGTAGCTCTTACTCCTGTAAGCATGGCTATCTTCGGTGCGCTGGCATCGAAAGGCAAAGAGCCGAGTGCTCCGCGTAAGATTGCCTACGGAATGCTGGTAGCTGCGGCTGCGTATGGCGTGATGGCACTCTGCTCCGTAGGGCTGCTCACTCCCGCCGAGCAAGAGTTGGCACGCGTGACGGGCGGTGGCACCTTCGTCAATGCCAACGTGCTCATCCTGACCTATCTCGTGCTCACCTTCGGCGAACTGCTGCTCAGCCCGATGGGTATATCGTTTGTGAGCAAGGTAGCTCCTCCGCAGTACAAAGGCATGATGATGGGTGGATGGTTTGTAGCCACTGCGCTGGGTAACTTCCTCGTTTCGGTGGGTGGTTATCTGTGGGGCAACCTGCCGTTGTGGCTGGTATGGAGCGTATTCATCGGTGTATGCCTCGTAGCGGCTATCTTCATGTTCTCGATGATGAAAAAACTGGAGGATGCAACGAAGTAATTTGTCATTTCTCATTTGTGATTTGTCATTTGAGATTTGTCATTTGTGATTTGTAATTTGTCATTTGATTATGAACGAACTGATTAAATATTTCGAGGCCTTGGAGGCACGTATTCAGGCACAAGAAGCCCGTATAGCCGCCTTGGAGCAGCAAGAGAGAGAGAAAAAACAGCTTATTGACCAACTCTATCACCAGCTGGCGGATACTACGGCAGCCGCTGCAGCCATAAGCGAACAGCTCAAGCAGATTGATGCCACAATCGTTGATATGATGCAACACCCCGATGATCCTGAGGTAGAGGTGGAACTGGTTTATCCCGAAGAGGAAGAGGCTGTAGTTGACGTGCCCGCTGCTGAGGAGCAAACACCTGCCGAGCCCGTAGCACCTAAAGCATCTGCAGAACCCGCACCGGTAGAGGTTATCCCTGCGCCCGAACCTGAGGAGCAGCCTATACAAGAGCCTGCACCGGAACCGGTAGCAGAAGTTCCGGCTCCCGAGCCCGAACCCGCCAAGGAAGCACCCAAACCCCGTGTACCGCAACAGACATCCTTGTTCGGCGCAGCCGTAACGGATATCCGTCAGGCTGTCTCGATAGGCGACCGCTTCCTCTTCCAACGCGAACTGTTCGGCGGTAATGGCGAAAAGCTGCAGCAAGCTCTATCGGAACTGGATGTACTTCACACTTTCGACGAGGCAGTGAACGCCATCGAGAAGTTCGGCTGGGACAAACAGTCGCCTACCTACGAATTGTTTATCAACGTGCTGCATCGCCGGTTTGGATAAAAAGGCCATGTTGTACGTAGTACCAACACCGGTCGGAAACCTTGAGGATATTACGCTTCGTGCATTGAAGATCCTGAAAGAGGCGGATGTGATCTACGCGGAAGATACGCGTACCACATCCGTGCTGCTCAAGCATTACGACATCCATACGCCCCTGCGCGCCCACCATAAGTTCAACGAGCACGAGACTTGCGAACGTGCAGCCGAACGGATAGCCGCCGGCGAACAAGCCGCCCTCGTATCCGATGCCGGCACGCCCGGCATCAGCGATCCGGGCTTCATGCTCGTCAGAGCTTGTGTGGCGCGAGGCGTGGAGGTGCAGTGCCTGCCGGGAGCTACAGCTTTCGTGCCGGCACTGGTCAACTCGGGCTTGCCGTGCGAACGATTTTATTTCGAAGGCTTTCTGCCGCAAAAGAAGGGTAGGCAGACGCGCCTTAACCAGCTCGTTGAGCAAGACCACACGATGATCATCTACGAATCACCTTTCCGCTTAATAAAGACACTTGAGCAGCTGGCAGCAGTACTGGGCGAAGAGCGCCAGGCGTCCGTCAGCCGTGAGATAAGCAAGCTGCATGAACAGACCGTTCGCGGAACATTGGCAGAACTGGCTGCACATTTCCGCGAACAACCGCCCAAAGGCGAGATAGTCCTGATCGTAGCAGGGAAAGACTGAGATCGTCTATTTATTTTTCTCGATAATATACGCGATAAGCGTCTGCACCGCCTCTTCTTGTGGTATGTTCATCCGGATGCAGGTCTTGCCTTCGTATAGGCTAACCTTTCCTCGTGCCGCACCCACATAGCCGTAGTCGGCATCCGCCATCTCACCCGGACCATTCACTATACACCCCATGACGCCAATCTTCAGCGTACGAAGGAAAGGATGCTCTTTTTCCGCCTCACGGAAAGCACTCTTGATGGCGGCTATCGTCTCTTCCAGTCCAAACAATGTTCTGCCGCACCCGGGGCACGACACGAACTCTGTCTTGTAACGCATAACGCCGGCAGCCTGCAGTATATCTTTGCCCAGCCGCTCCAGTTGCTCTCGGCTGAAATGCGGGTTGCTCAACACAATCTGCTTGGCACCCTCGTCCCACAGCAGTCTTCCGCACTCGGCAGCCGCCTGCAATTGGAACAAACTCCAGTTGTCCGTGCCTGACGAATAGTATACCACCCCATCTTTCGCCTCCACATTCGCGCCATGGTAGCGCACCGATTGCGGGGCGGCAAAGTAGTCGCGCAACGCGCGTGCCACAGGTATCTCCGCCTCGGGGGCTTCCGATAGTGACACGCGTATTGTATCGCCTATGCCGTCTGCCAGCAATGCGCCTATGCCTACGGCAGACTTGATGCGTCCGTCCTCACCCTCGCCGGCTTCCGTCACGCCCAGATGCAGCGGAAAAGCCATCTGCTCCTTATCCATCTGCTTCACCAGCAGACGCACCGTATCGACCATCACGCGCGTGTTGGATGCCTTAATGGAAATAACTATATCCTCGAACTGTTCGTCCACCGCCACGCGCAGAAACTCCATCACGCTCTCCACCATCCCTGCCGGCGTGTCGCCGTAGCGCGACATGATCCGGTCACTCAGACTGCCGTGGTTAACGCCCAGACGCACTGCTGTATGGTGCTCGCGGCATATTGCCAGAAATGCCGTGAAGCGTTCGCGCAAACGTTGCAATTCGGCTGCGTACTCCTCATTGGTATAGTCGATATGCTTGAACATACGCGCGGGATCGATATAGTTACCCGGGTTCACACGCACTTTCTCCACTACCTGCGCCGCTTCGTCCGCCACGTTCGCCTGAAAATGTACGTCCGCCACCAGCGGCAAGCTGTCGCCTACCAATGGCAGCAACTGCTCGTGTATCAGCTTGAGGCTCTCCACCTCGCGCACGCCCTGCGTCGTGAACCGCAACAGTTCGGCACCTGCCTCGCGGCAACGCAACGCCTGCGCCACACTGCCATCGATAGCGTTGGTCGAGGTGTTGGCCATCGTCTGAATACGTATCGGGAAATCACTACCGATACATAGTTTCCCAACATGTGTTGTACTTGTCTTTCGACGTGTGTAGTTTGCAAAATCCATAATTTTATTGTATATTTCGAGCAATACAGCCCGCTAAATTTGCGATTTCCGAATATTTATTGTACCTTTGCACCCGCTTTTGCGCAAAAGTCCCCAAAATGACCGAAGTCTTTTAGTCTTCGAAATTGGGGTCCCCGACAAAACTTGCGCATGCAACGTTTTGGTGGGGAAAAGCCGAAGCAATGTTGCGCTTTATGTCGCCCTGCGACATCTGTAAGCAACATTTGCTGAAGGCGCGAATCAGTAGCTCAGCAGGTAGAGCACATCCCTTTTAAGGATGGGGTCCTGGGTTCGAGCCCCAGCTGGTTCACGAGCAGCGAACTATCGCTGCTTTTTTTGTGCCCGTCACCTTGCACGTTTCAGTACTTGCGTCATACAATGTGCTGCGCCGTAGCCCTCAATCAGGCTCTCCAGCGGTATCCACTCCACTGTTACGCCTGCGTCTGCCAGCTGCTTCTGCAGTTCCTCACTCTGACCCGCCACCGCCATGATATGCCGCGGAGCGACAGTCAGGTAATTGTTGGCGTAGTGCATCTCATCCTCCGGAACAATCGGTATGATTTTGAATCCGCGGGCACGTATGTATTCCACAAATGGCACATCTTTCTCCTGCAACCGATAGGGCCTGGTGCCGGGCTGGCGCACGTAAATGTCGCAGGTGTTGAACTCCGGCTCACCGGGTTTGGCGTTCAGTCGGCTGCTGACCATCGTGCACAGGTCACGGTCGATGATGTTGAAATGTGTATCCAGGTGCATCTGCATCTGCCAGCGTTTGTGGTCGCGCACCACCACTACCGTGTCATGTCCGAATGCGTCCGCCTCCATAATCTGCCGTATGCCTTCATCGTTGGTGCGCATTCCGCAACCTATCAGCGCTATCGTGCCGGCAGGTATATAATCGCCGCCTTCCAGTCGTCCATCGCCCTCGATATGTAGCACGGGGGCTACACCAAGATGACGGTAGCACAGATCGATAATATCCGTCTCGGGGGCACGTTGCGGCGAGTTCATGCGGCATATGATATGTCCGCAAGGCGTGGTTATGCTCTGGTCACGCGTGAAATAGAGGTTCATCATTGGGGTATGGGTATACTCTGCTTCCACACCGGTGTTGTTGTCTGTCGGCAGCAGCCGCACAACGGGTTTCATCAGTAAGCATCGTATCATATCTGCACGGCTCATCTGCGACAGCACTTCCCGGCGGTAGGTTTCGGTTGCATTGCTGTCGGCGTCAGGCAGTGCACTGATGTCGTAATGGAGTGCTTTGGCTGCCAGTGGGCGCAAGGTGTCCAGCGACACTTCGTTGAGTATATCGGCTATGGTATGCACACGTATGCCGTTGGCTTCCAGCATACGGATGTAACCGCGATGCTCTTCAGCAGCCTTGTCCACATCAAAATAGTGGTCAAACAGTCCGGCCGCCGGGTGAATGACACCGTCAAACAACTCCTGCCCGGGCGTGTGCATCAGTATCACTGCAGCTCTGTCCCATTCAGCACGGGGATAATCCATCGTATAGGACGCACGCCGGCTCTGCATCGTGCAGCCTGCAAGCGTGAACACGGCAACGATTAGATATAATTTTTTCATACCTCTCAAGCTTTACCGTTTGCCCTGTTGTATACTTATATCACGATGTTCACTATTCGTCCGGGAACGACAATCACCTTCTTCGGGGCGTTGCCGGCGAGGTAACGGGCGGTGTCTTCGTGAGCAAGAACGAGCTTCTCCACTTCATCCTTCGGCGTGTCTTTCGGGCACTCCAAGGTGAATCGCACCTTGCCGTTGAACTGCACAGGGTATTTCTGCGTATCTTCCACCAGATACGCCTCGTAGCACTCGGGCCACGCGGCATCAATCACGAAGCCCTGCCCATTGCAGCGGTGGTACATCTCTTCGGCAATATGCGGAGCGTACGGAGCCAGCAAGATGGCAAACGGCTCAAGGATGGCGCGTTTGTTGCACTTCAGGGTGTAGAGCTCGTTTTGAGCAATCATGAATGCCGGAATAGACGTGTTGAACGAGAAGTTCTCAATATCCCACGTCACTTTCTTGATCAGTTTGTGCAGGCTCTTGAGCTCTTCTGCCGTAGGCTCGGCATCGCTGATGTTCTCGTACATGTTCCATGCTTTCTTGAGGAAACGATGTACGCCGTCGATGCCGTTGGTATCCCATGGCTTACTCATCTCCAACGGGCCAAGGAACATCTCATACAGGCGCAAGGTGTCCGCGCCGTACTTGGCAACGACGTCGTCGGGATTGACCACGTTGTACATCGACTTGCTCATCTTTTCTACTGCCCAACCGCAGATGTATTGCTTGGGCATGGCTGAACCAAGATACGGGTTATCCTCCACCTCCGAGCTGGTGCCGTCGGCAAACACAAACTCGGCATTCTTATACTCCGGCATCCAGTTGCGGAAGGCTACTATGTCCAGTACGTCGTTATGCACGATGTTGACATCCACGTGGATAGGCTGCACTTTGTCTTTGTACTCGGGATTGCCGATGAGGTTATAGGAAATGTACAGGTTGCCCGATGCGCCTTCGCCAATGTAGCGATACACGAAATTGGAGCGACCCTGAATCATTCCCTGGTTGATCAGTTTGCGGAACGGCTCGTCCTCGCACACCAAGCCCAGATCATATAGGAACTTGTTCCAGAAGCGCGAGTAGATCAGGTGTCCCGTAGCATGCTCGCTGCCGCCGAGGTACAGATCCACCTGCCGCCAATAGTCGTTGGCTTGCTTGCTGACCAGTGCCTCGTCGTTATGCGGATCCATGTAGCGCAGGTAATATGCCGACGAACCGGCAAAGCCCGGCATGGTGCAGAGCTCTATGGGGAAGACTGTCTTGTTGTCAATCAGCTGCTTGTCCACCACTTTTCTGTTCTGCTCATCCCACGCCCACATCGCTGCATGTCCGAGCGGCGGTTCGCCGGTAGCAGTAGGCTTGAACTCTTTCACCTCCGGCAGCTGCAGCGGCAGACACTCTTCTGGCAAGGTGTACGGCATGCCATCCTTGTAATAGATAGGGAACGGCTCGCCCCAATAACGCTGACGCGAGAAGATAGCATCCCTCAGGCGGTAGTTGATCGTCACGCGACCGATACCCGTATTAGTGATATACTCCTTCATCTTGGCGATGGCATCTTTCACCTCCAAGCCGTTCAGTATGCCGGAGTTCATCATGATGCCTTCCTTGGCATCAAAACTCTGCTCGCTGACATCCGCGCCTTCGATGAGCGGGATGACGGGCAGGTTGAAATGTTTGGCAAACGCATAGTCGCGGCTGTCGTGAGCCGGAACAGCCATGATGGCGCCTGTGCCGTAACCGGAAAGAACATAGTCGGAAATGTAGATAGGTATCTCGGCATTGGTAAGCGGATTGATAGCATAGCTGCCTGTAAAGACGCCCGTCACTTTTCTGTCGGCTATGCGCTCGCGTTCCGTGCGGCGCTTCACCCAAGCCAGGTACTCCTCCACTTCGGCGCGATGCTCGTCGGTAGTCAGGCGGCTGACATACTCGCTCTCGGGAGCCAGCACCATGAACGTAACGCCATACACCGTATCGGCACGCGTAGTGAAGATGGTGATGGGATTGTCCTGACCCTTGATGTTGAACTGCATCTCAGCTCCCTCGGAGCGGCCTATCCAGTTGCGCTGGGTATCTTTCAAGCTGTCGGTCCAGTCCAGACGATCCAGACCTTCCAGTAGGCGGGGTGCATATGCACTGACGCGCAAGCACCACTGACGCATCACGCGCTGCTCTACAGGAAAACCTCCGCGAACGCTCAGCCCCTCACTTACCTCGTCGTTGGCAAGCACCGTGCCCAAAGCCGGACACCAGTTGACCTTGGTATCAGCCAGATAGGCTATGCGGTACGGCATCAGCCTTTCTTGTTGCTCCTTCTCGCTCAGCGTAGCCCAATGGGGATCTTCCTTCTCGAATCGTGCGACCAGTTCGGCTATCGGCTTGGCTTTTTGAGCCACGGGATCATAGTAGTGGTTGTACATCTGCACGAACGCCCATTGAGTCCAATGGTAGAACTTCGGATCGCAGGTCTTCACCTGACGGCTCCAATCGTAGCAGAAACCAATCTTGCGCAGTTGTTCGATATAGCGGTCGATGTTCTTGTTGGTGGTCTTCTCGGGATGCTGACCGGTCTGGATAGCATATTGCTCTGCCGGCAGACCATAGGCATCAAAGCCCATGGGGTGCAGCACGTTGAAGCCTTTCAATCGTTTGTAGCGGCTATAGATATCCGAAGCGATATATCCGAGCGGATGGCCTACATGCAGACCTGCACCGGACGGGTAGGGGAACATATCCAGTACATAGTAATGCGGCTTGTTGCTCTCGTTCGAGACTTTGTAGGCGGCTTGCTTGTCCCATTCCGCCTGCCATTTTTGTTCAATCTCACTAAAGTTGTATTCCATATATCTTTTTAACAATTTAACAGCTTAACAGTTTTACATCTATTTTTCCTGTATCAGGTGAACATCGCATTGCGGGAAGGCAATCGTTATGCCGGCTTCGGTCAGTGCGTTGTAGATCACTTCTTTTGCGTGCTCGACGTACGGTATACGTTCCGCCACGAGCACCATCTGCTTCACGCCAATCACTACGGCGCTATCGGCCATATCGTCAACGATCACATATATACCCGTCTTCGGATCGACGATCTCTCTGCCGTAGCGGTCTTTGGTGCGCATCTTCTGCATGGCTTTTACCAGCACCTCACGCGCTTTATCCACATCTGTGCCATAGGCTACGCCTACGCATATCTTGGTCATTTCATACGAGTTGTTGCGCGTTAGGTTGTTGAAGTTCTTGCCAAACAGCGATGCGTTGAGGAACGACATCTCCGTCGCGTCAATCGTCTCTACCTGTACACACTGGTAGTTGATAGCCGTCACCTTGCCGCGCACGCCGTCACATTCAATCCAGTCGCCTACGCGTACACGGCCTCCCATCAGTTGGATGCCGTAGATAAAGTTGTTGATGATATCTTTCATCGCCAAACCGATACCTGCTGACAGACCACCGGCAATCAATCCGAGCGAACCTGTAGGTATGTTCCATACCACTACTACACTCACCGCGTATGTTGTCCACACCAGCACTGTGATGATGCTGTTGCCCAGCGACATATTGATCTCGTTGGCAAGCACGTTCTGGCGCTTGTAGCGGCGCATGAAGGCTGCGTAGCGCAGGTATTGCCAGATGAAGTGGATAGCGCGGTTCAGATAGCGGAGCGCAAAGAACAGAATGAGCAGATTGACGATGCTTTGGAAACTAATCCGCAGCGATTCTACTCCCTGGTCGTCCGTCAGAAGCACAAACGAATCGGTATAAATCCTATTGAACAGGTCATTGAAGTCGAATACGCCCAGCGACAGATGGATACACATAGGAAGCGAAAGGATAACCACGACAGGTATGACCACTTCCCGTATCAGATCGAAGAACCATGTGGCGCCGAACAGCAGCGACTCACGGTCGTCACCGCCGACATAGGTGATACGCTCACGCATATTGTTGATGTGTTTTTCCAGCCGGCGCTCTTTGTAGCGGTCCATCAGGAACGTGGCGCATAGTACCGTCAGCAGCACAGCCAGCTGGCAGTACCACCACACGATGATCATCAGCGAAAAGAACGTATAACCGAGGAACGCGGCTACAAAAGCCATCAGATAGAATAGCAGCGATATCCATCCCAAGGTGCTGTCTTCGGTCGTTGTCTTGCCGTTCATATGTATGCATACAAACGCCTGACGAAGCACCGACAGGAATAGGATGGGCGGGAAGAGCAGCACCAGCAGACTATCCGGCACAAACGAGTTGCGGCTGAAGATGATGATGAGTGCAATGAGCAGTGCCGGCAGGTACATCATGATGCCTCTCGTGATCTGCTCGGGCTTGACGCGCAACAGCAACGAGCCCGAGATGACAATCAGCAGCCAGAGGAACATGTTCAGGTTGTGTGCACCCAGCTGGATATAGGGGTTTTCCACAAACCCGTAACCGATAACCAGAAAATACAGAAACGTTCCTACCAGCACGGAGAACAGCGGCAGCTTTTTGCGCGGCAGAAAACGTTGCACCGACTTTACAAAGCGGTAGACCAGCAGCAGTATAATGAATACCACCAGCCATGCTGCCGCCAGTGCCACCAACTGGAAGACGCTCAGCAGTACCAATAAGGTGTTCACGCCCTTGCTGGATAGTCCGGACAAAGTGTCACCTTTTTTCTCTGGCTTGGCAGCTGCATCGGCATCCACCGTTGTGGAGTCGACAGGATCCGGAGCGATTAACTCGTAGAAATCGTATTGATCGTGCAGGTCTTTCTTGGTCTTTCCCCAATAGTCCTGCCAGTTGCGTACGATATCGAGGAAAGGTGTCTGACCGTCAATAAACACATACTTGCTCAGGTCGGCGTAGCGCTTGCCGGCATAGTCGTACGCCTCTTCCATGCGCCAGTAGGCTTCCTGATAATGAATGCTGTCAGCCAGTACAATAGCCCTGTTATCCGCATGCATCTTCAGCAGTTCGGACGAATAGCGGATACACGAGTCGCGGTACAGTTCGCCTTCTGCATCCAGGCAGAATGGTGCGGAAGCGGAGTCCTTGACGGCTATATGGATAACCTCTTTCTCCAGCTCCGAGGATATCTGCGAGATGCGTACGTCCAGCGAATCGTTGTGGTAGAGCAGGCTATCCGGCACTATCTCCACCTCTATCTCTTTCATCACCGGCGGCAGACGGCGCAGCGCTTCTATCAGTCGGGCGTAACGCTCCACCTCATAGTTCAGGCCATAGATGATGCGGTCGTACGGACGACGGTCCTGATTGAACGCCGAGTAGTCGGCCGTAGCCTTCTTTAAGGCATACGCCATGTCGAACGTCATGTCCGGCTCCTGAGTGAATAGGAGGATGGACAATTCGCTCGTCTCTTTGATCACGTCAAGCATCTTCTGATGCTGGCGTTCGTATGTCTCGTCAAAGGTTTGCTGGTTTGCTTCCCGTTGCTCATAAGTCATCCTCAACTCGTTGTTGAGGTCTATGAGCGTGCGGGTAAGTGTGCGACCCTCCACCAGGGCGAACGACTGAACGACGCACACCGACAATGCTATCACCAGCGTTGCCAGTCTTTTTACCATTGTGTATCTGTTTATGCGCTTACAGCAGTTTTTTTACTTGGTCGTAAACATTCTGTGCCGTGAAGCCGAGTTTCTCGTCAAGCACCTTGTACGGAGCGGAATAGCCGAAGCTGCTCAGTCCCCATACGGCGCCGTTCTCGCCTACCAGAGCCTCCAGCGTGCAAGGCAATCCGGCGGTCATGCCGAAGCGTTTGATGCCTTTTGGCAGTACTTGCTCCTGGTACTCTTTCGGTTGCTCGCGGAAGACGCCCTCACTCGGTACGCTTACTATCTGCAGCCGTACGCCGTCCTTGCGCAGCAACTCGGCGCCGGCAAGCAGCGTGCTTACTTCGCTACCCGATGCCAGCAGCACTACCTGCGGGTTCTCGTCCTTGCTTACGATATAGGCGCCTTTCTCAAAGCCTGCTTTGTTCACGTTAGGCACGGCTGCTATATCCTGACGGCTCAGGATGAGTGCGGTAGGCGTAGCGGTGTTCTCGATAGCCATGCGCCATGCCAGCGTGGTCTCTTCGGCATCTGCGGGACGAAGCACGAGCATCGACGGCTTGCCGTGATGGTTATGCAGCTTCTCCATGAGGCGGATCTGTGCCTCTTGCTCCACAGGCTCGTGGGTAGGACCGTCCTCGCCTACGCGGAAGGCATCGTGGCTCCATACGAAGATCACCGGTACTTCCATCAGCGCTGCCAGACGAACGGCAGGTTTCATATAATCGGAGAACACAAAGAACGTACCGCAAGCAGGTATCACACCGCCATGCAGACGCATACCGATGCATACGCATGCCATCGTCAGCTCACTCACGCCGGCTTGTAGGAATTGTCCGCTGAAGTCGCCTTTGGTGAAGGCTTTGGTCTTCTTGAGGAAACCATCCGTCTTGTCGGAGTTGCTCAGGTCGGCCGAGCTGACAATCATATTGCCCACATTCTCTGCCAGGAACGACAAAGCCGTAGCCGATGCCAGACGCGTAGCCGCTCCGGCTTTCTGCTGTACCAGGCTCCAGTCCAGGCAAGGCACTTCGCCGCTCATATAGGCCTCATATTCGGTAGCCGATACGGGGTTCTTTTGTTTCCACTCGTAGTAAGCGGCATACTTGGCGTTACATAGTTCGCGCAGCTCGGCTGCACGGTTCTCGTATAGTTTCTGTACTTCGGAGAAGATCTTGAACGGATCAGCCGGATCGCCACCGAGGTTCTCTATCGTCTTTTCGAACGATGCACCGGCTTTGCTTAGTGGTGCGCCGTGCGTCGAACATTTGCCTTCGTAGTTCTCGCCTTCTGCCGTCACGCAGCCTTTGCCCATGCGGGTATGACCGATGATGAGCGACGGACGCTCTTTCTCTGCCTTTGCGGCTTTCAGTGCGCCGCGGATAGCTTCGGCATCGTTGCCGTCGATCTCCTGTACAAACCATCCCCATGCCTTGTATTTGGCTGCTACATCTTCTGCCGTCACCTCTTTGCACATCGTGGAGAGCTGTACCTCGTTCGAATCATAGAACATGATCAGATTGTCCAAGCCCAACTTACCTGCCATGCGCCCTGCGCCCTGCGATATCTCTTCCTGAACACCGCCGTCGGAGATGAAGGCATAGATCGTCGGGTTATGCACTTCGCCAAAACGGGCATTCATGAACTTGGCTGCGATGGCTGCACCTACTGCGAAGGTATGTCCCTGCCCCAGCGGGCCACTCGTATTCTCGATGCCGCGTTCAATGTCACGCTCGGGGTGACCGGGCGTAACGCTGCCCCACTGACGGAGGTTCTTTAGATCCTCCAGCGAGAACTTGCCTGCCAGACACAGTTGGCCGTAAAGCATCGGAGCCATATGTCCCGGGTCAAGGAAGAAACGGTCACGAGCCTCCCATGCGGGGTTCTCAGGATCGTATTCCAAAAACTCCGAATAGAGTACGTTGATAAAATCAGCGCCTCCCATAGCACCGCCCGGGTGACCACTCTTGGCTTTCTCTACTGCCGCTGCGGCAAGAATGCGGATGTTGTTAGCCGCCTTGTTCAATACTTCAATCGTGTTCATATTCATGTATTATTTATTTGTTATTCTTTCCTGTGCCCATCTGCCATCCGTCCAATCCGTTAAATCCGTGGGCTTCCTTCCTCATCTGCCATCCGTCCAATCCGTCCCATCCGTGGGCGTCCTTCCTCATCTGCCATCCGTCCAATCCGTTAAATCCGTGGGAGCCCTTTCCCTTCCCCTCCGTAAAATCCCCTACAAAGTTACTATTTTTTTTTGATATTTGCAAATTTCTCTCCAACTTTTTCAGTTTTTTATGCGTTTCGCTGCTTTAGCAGCTCTGCCAAGTATTCTTGCTCGGGTTGTCCGGGTGTAGGATGCCATTCGGTTTTGTCCGTCAGTCCCAAGGTCTCCATATCCATTATCGATGTATATCCTGAGCGCATCACCAGCCGTTGAGCCCCTTTCATGTATGTCGCCATCGTCTTTTCGTCCAGCCATGGCACCAGTGTCACGTTCCCGTGCTTGCTTACTGTAGGAGGCAAGCCGGGCTTTCCCCGAACCACCAGCAACTTTTTGTTCTTATATGTCTCGCAAACTTCCTCTTCAAACATGCTGCGCTGCGGCTCCAAGCCCGACAGTACTGCTACCACCTCGTACGTTTCATCTGCCTCCACCTCCATCCCCGCAAAGCGTGACAGCGGTCCTATGTAGCGCGTGTTTCGGGGCAGTACAGCCGGATGCGACAGCCTGCCTGCCAGACCGGGAACGGCCTCATAGTCAGGCACGAGACACTCGTCGTATCGATTGATGATCCGTCTATGCATCCCGGCTGCCAACGGCTCCAGCCATCGCCATCCGCGGGGGAGAGGAATCGTCAACTGGTGCGTCATGTAGGCGCAGCGCACCTTGCTTGTGTATAGTCCGAAGCGGTTGTCAGAGATGATGAGGTCAAACTGCTCGTAACGCAGGTACTCCTCCAGCAACCGATGGTCGGCTACTGCGGAACGTAGCAACTGCGGCAAAGCCCTGACCATAGCCCAAACTTGGCTTGTCCCCTTGCTGTAGCGTAGATTCAGCGGAGCCAGTGCCAGCACACGCAACGTAGGAAAACGCTTCTTTAGCAGCGTCAGCGATGTGCCGTCTCCGCCCAGCACTACCTCATCTCCATGGAGGAGATGTTGCTCAATCAGGGGGATGCAGCGCGTGGCGTGACCCAGTCCCCAGTTCAGCGGAGCTATCAGTATGCGCATCGGTATCAGGCAGTTATTTGCACGTCTATACCATCTTGCTGTAGCGGTTCGGCTATGCCTTTCATCTGTTCGGCAGAGATCTTTTCCAGTGTCTTGACGGGCGTGGCGCGGTCAATAACGTATATCATCACCTGCTTCGGTTTGAGCCGCCGCACCGCTGCATACCACGCTGCCAGTTCCTCTTCCGTCGTGTTGTCAATCAGGCTTCCGTCAGGCAGCGTGCCGCGTAAGAAACAGGTCTGCAAAATGAAATCTCCGCCGAACTGTTCCAGCCCTTGCATGATGGTCTCAACGGTCAGATGCTTGTTCGTCGGATCGTCTATCCGGAGCATCGTTGCTTGGATGGCACTGTCCAGTTTCAGTATCCGGTTGTCGCAAAGCTTTAGTGCGCGTACCACATCTGCTCTGCCCAGTTGCGTGGCGTTGGACAAGACGGATACTTTGGCTTCGGGGCAATACATGTCCCGCAAGCGGCAGGTATCCTGTATAATCTGCTCAAACTCAGGATGAAGCGTCGGTTCGCCGTTGCCGCTGAAGGTGATCACGTCCGGACGCACACCATCTGTTGCCAGCGCTTGCAGTTTCTGCTCCAAGGCAGCTGCCACCTCACCTGCCATAGGCAGTACAGGATGCAACATAGGCTGATTGAACCCGCATTCACAATAGATGCAGTTGAAGGTGCAGAGCTTGCCGGTGCAGGGCATAAGATTCATGCCCAACGATACACCCAGCCGGCGCGAATGAATAGGACCGTATACAATCTGATCGAATAGCATAGCAATCACAGGTGTTAGTATTTGCCTACAAAGTTACAAAAAAAAAACGATATTTGCAACAATTCTATCCTCTTTATTACCGTTTTTCCGACAAAAATCATTTTTTTTCCTTTATTCTAAACAAATGTGCAAAAATATTAGCATTTTTCGATTTTTTTTAGTATCTTTGCATGTGCAAACCGGTCATCCGTAACCGGCCATGCCATCGCCCGGATGAAAATTGCGGTTATGAACGAATGTATCAATATCCTCTGTGCCACCGATGCGGCTTATGTGCCTTACTGCGCGGTGATGCTGACGAGCGTTTTTGAGTGCAACAAAAGCGAGCGTATCAACGTGTATGTCTTGATTGACAAGCCGTTGCTCGCTAAGGCTCAAAAGTGTTTCATGAGATTGGCAGAGCAGTACAACAACGGCATCAGTTTTCTGCAAATAGATAAGTCGTTTGTTCAGGATGTTCCCGTCAATGGCATGGATTATTGGTCGGTAGCAACCTATTATCGTCTCTACGCGGCCGAACTCTTGCCGGATACCGTGCATCGAATCCTCTACTTGGATTGTGATATCGTGGTGAACGGTTCCCTTCACGAGTTGTACCAAACTGATCTGACTGACAAAGCCTTGGCTGCTGCGGATGACATCTATATCTATACGGATGCGCGCCAGAACAATCTGGGCTATCCACCTGCTGCTGGATATTTCAATGCCGGAGTATTGCTCATTAATGTCGATTACTGGCGCCGGAATCAGGTCGGCAAACAATGTCTCAGCTTCCTTGAAGCTCATCATGACAGCCTTGAGGCGAACGATCAGGATGTTCTGAATGCCGTCTTGTGGAATGTGCGCGTGCCCTTACCCTTGGCTTGCAACTATCAGATACAGTTCTTGTCCAAACATTTCTTTGCCTTGCAGTCGGAAGAGAAAAAACAAGAGATCCTGGATGCCTATTCCCGGCCTCTTGTCATTCACTATGCGTATTATATCAAGCCGTGGGCAATCTTGTACTACAAAAAGCCGTTCCTCAGCGAATGGCAATATTATCAACGGCTTTCTCCGTGGAGGCATATCCCCCGAACCTTACCCAAGCGCAAGACGATCAACTACATCATCAAGCGATACCTGCTTTGGCCGCTGGGATGGATGCATTATGATTCAGGATTTATAGTGTGATATGGATACGATAACCGTTCTTTGTTCTACCGACCGCTATTTTGCTCCCTATTGCGGCATAATGCTCACCTCGTTGTTTGCGAACAATCAGGATGAGCAGCTTGTTGTCTATCTGTTGGTTGACGATTCGGTGGCAAAGGATGATACGGATAAGTATCTTCAACTGTCCCGCCAATACAGTAAAACGCTCCATATCATTCATGTCGATCCCTCGCGGTTCGACCGGTATCCTGTCTATAACCCGCAATGGACCAATGCTATCTATTATCGCTTGATGGTTACGGAACTGCTGCCTGATTCTATCGACAAAATTATCTACCTCGATGCGGATATTATCGTTACGCGCTCTATCCGCGAGATGTGGCAGATTGATGTCAGCGATGTGGCTCTCGGGGTGGTGGAGGATATTTGGGCACCCAATCCGCAAGTCTATGAGCGCTTGGGCTTGCCATACGACCGGCAATATTTCAATACCGGCGCGATGGTGATCAATCTACGCTATTGGCGTGAACAGAACCTGGCGGAGCAGTTTATGTGCTATATCCGCGATAATTTCGACCGCTTGTGGTTCAATGATCAGGATACGCTCAATGGTGTCCTGTATAACCGCAAACGCATGCTGCCCGTCACCTACAATTTCCAGATACCCTTGCTCCGCCAATCGTTGTTCGACCCCATGACCGAAGAGCAGAAACACGACATCCTCCATACCACCTCTCCGCTCATCATGCATTATTCAGGACCGACCAAACCCTGGATGATCCTCTACTACAAGATGCCCTATCTGGATCTGTGGCGTAAATATCGGGATATGTCTCTATGGAGATCTACTCCCAACCGCTTGCCAAAGTCCAAACTGCTGTCATGGCTCGTCAAGCGCTATATCCTTTGGCCGCTCAATCTGTATTTCAAGCAAGAGTACATCCGGATCAGCTGAGCCTGTTACCTGCCGGTCCTAATACTAAACAATGTACGCGCTACGGGCGTGTGCGCTCGCCTATGCACGCGAGTATGCGCGTAGAAAGGGCTTAGTTGCCTGTGTTTGCAACCTTTAACTGACAGATTTTTGCGAAAATAAGCAAAAAATGCACGATTTTTGACAAATATTTGCATATTTCAAAAAAATGTACTACCTTTGCACCCGTTTTCGCGCCTAAAATTTGAACGGTGCCAAAAACGAGGGTTTTTTACCCTACGATCTTTGAAAAACTGATTAATCAAGATGTAGTACAAGAAGCATCATCGAGGCGAAGCTGAGAAGATGTCCCGAAAGGGACAATCGAGGCGAAGCTGAGAAGATGTTCCGAAAGGGACAATCGAGGCGAAGCTGAGAAGATGTTTTGAAAGAATGGGAAAAACATTCGTGGCGAAGAAGCCTATATACATATTATATATATAGTGTGAGCCGCGAATAAAAAAGTCCCTTGTCAATTTAATGAATCAGCCATCAGGCTGATCCACCAAAAACGACTACAATAAAGTTTTGAGCATGGATTTGACTTTTTATAATTTTACAACGAAGAGTTTGATCCTGGCTCAGGATGAACGCTAGCGACAGGCCTA